>NZ_BBWQ01000001.1 GCF_001463885.1 Aureimonas altamirensis
CCCCGGACGATGATGGGCGATCATCCCTCGGCCAGAAGTCGGCTACCTCTTCGGGGGATGAGGCGAGATGTCACATTCTGCAGTTGTCATCATATGAAGTATGTCAATTGAAAATTGACAATTCATCTAACGTGCAGGTGTTATATGGTTCACTCTCTTTCGGGTCGGCCTTTCGACGGCCGCGCAATTTTGAACTGGGTTCCGGATTACGCCGATCTCGCCTGTCTGCCGGGGGCCAGTGTGGCCGCGGATGCGATCGAGCGGGGCGTCGGCGAACTCCTGTCCAGTTCGGTTTCCACCATGGCGCTGACCGATGCCGTGGAGCGGCTGTTTCGGGCCGAGCGCGAAGCCCTGCTGGCTGCGCTTGCCAGCATTCCGCTGGCCTGAGCCGGTAGGCCCCGCCGATCAGGTTTCCCGTTCCCAGCGGCGCAGCGACGCCAGAAGGTGGGCGGCCATGTGCCCGGACGCGCGCAGGCTGTCGCGCGCTTCCATGGCGTCCACGATCACGACATGCTCTTCATAGGCGGACAGCCAGCTCTGCCGATTGTCGAAATGCTCTCGGTACTGCGTGAAGATCGGGCTGAAGCGCGCGTCGAACATGTCGCCCACTAGCCGGCTCAGCACACTGTTTCCCGACAAGCTTGCAATTTCGATATGGAAGATGCGGTCGTTATCCAGCGGATGACGATTGGCGTCGATATCGACTTTCATTGCATGAAGCAGATTGCGGAGCCGTTCGAAGTCCTGCGGTTGCGCGCGTGCGCACGCCATGGACACGGCGGCCGTCTCGACGGCGATGCGGGCTTCCATCAAGTCGTTCGGGCTGTCGCCATGCTGCTTCGTGGGCGTTTCGGGCGCGCCGAGATAATAGATGCCCGATCCCATCCGGATATCGACCGTACCTTCGATCTCCAGCGCGATCAGCGCCTCACGCAAGGACGGGCGCGATACGCCGAGCTGCTGGGCCAGGTCCCGCTCGGGTGGCAAGCGGCCGCCTTCCCGAATTCCCTTTTCAGCGATCAGGCTGCGGATCTGGTCGGCGACCTGCTGATACAGGCGTCGTTGTTCGACAGGAGCAGTGGATGTCGACATGTAGCCTCGCATTGGAATCGCCAGATCAGACATGACGGATCGGTGGTGCGCTTGTCCAATGAAACCACGATAGGCCACGGGCTTACAGGCGCGTTGACAATGCAGGATCGCGGGTCGAAAATCCCCCTGTGGTTGTAACGCGGGGGCGGACATGGCGCACAAGTTCGAAGTGTACAAGGACAGCAAGGGCGAGTTTCGCGTCCGGTTCAAGTACAATTCCGAGGTCATTTTCTCGACGGAGGGGTACTCGTCGAAATCCGGCGCGCACCGCGCGGTCGAATCCATAAAGAAGCATGTCGCGGACGCTCCCGTCGAGGACAAGGAGTGAATGCCTGCTGACGTCTGCAGCTTGAAGTCGAGAACGCGCGGAAGCAGCTTTTTCAGGCGGTTTGCGTGAGCGCGTTTCCGGAGCGGCATCCATGAGAGCCGAGAAGGTCGCAGGGCTTCTCAATGCGTTCGTCGAAAGCCGGGATCTGAAAAATCTCACCTCTGCGGAGACCGACGAACTCGGCGGCATCTTCGATGCGCTGCTGGCCGCGCGCGTGGAAACAAACGGCGATGCCGAAACGCTTCTGGCATGGCAGTCGGACCTGCTTCAGGCGTTGATCCTGGCCGTGGAGCGAGGTCGCCTCAGCGTCGAGCCGCTCGACGTGCTTCGCTATTGCGTGGAACTGGCGGAGAGCGTCATCGGATATCTGTCGAAAGGCGATCCGGCAGCGCTGGAGCGTCCGGGCTAGTTGCAACCGGATCGCCGTTCCCTAGATCATGCCGAAGCCCAACAATGCAGCGGCAAGAACCAGGCTGGTGAACAAAGTCTGCTGTATGGCCATGACATCCCCCTTGTGCATGCGCCTGTCGCGATTTGGCCGCCTTTCCGCCATGGATGTCAACGCCATTCGGTTTGTGCGTCGTTGCGCCACGCGGCGCGGGTTGGCAGCAAAGGAGTTCTCGTGACCGTCCTGCCCATCTACATAGGGGCGGCCTTGGCCGAGATCGGCGGATGCTTCGCCTTCTGGGCCTGGCTGCGGCTGGGCAAAAGCATCCTCTGGGTTCCGGTCGGGCTTGTCTGTCTGGCAGCCTTCGCCTGGTTGCTGACACTTGCGGAAACCGAGGCCGCCGGCCGTGCCTATGCTGCCTATGGCGGCGTCTATATCGCCGCATCGCTGGCGTGGCTCTGGTTTGCGGAAGGGTTTCGCCCCGACCGTTTCGATCTCATGGGCGGGACGATGGCGCTTGCCGGGGCGGCTGTCATCTATTTCGCACCGCGCGGATAGGGAGTCCGGCCTCTTTTGGATGATGCATTGCAACATGCCTATCCGGATGGGCGATGAGCAAACCTTAACGGTGCATTGCCGCTGAGGCCCCCGCAGCGTAACGTTGCTGCAATCGAGACACCAAGCCCCTGCTGGAGGTGGCTGTGTACTATCAGCGCCCAATTGCCAATTATGTACGCAGACGGCTGGCCAAAGGCCGCACGCTGGAGGCCGCGGCCGCGCGGGCCGACATCGTCCAACCCGTGGAAACGGAGTGGAGCGCCTGTCCGGCCGTGTACCTGCCGGGTCAACTCGAGCACGCAACGGCGGGCGTGGAGGGGCATGGCAGCCTTGCCGGAGAGCTTGCCGCCTGCCTGCCGGGCCTTGTCACCCATGCGGCGGTTGTGCGCTACACGTTGCGCGATGCGATCGTCCACGCGGGCGGATACGATGCGCAGGGGCATGCCTTCCGCGCCGAGTCCGGAAAGCTGCCTCTGATCCGCACGAAGGGCGCCGCGCGCTACGATACGGCGCTGTATTGCATGAGTGCCGTTTCCCGACGCTATTTCGGCCACTGGCTTCAGGACGCCTGTGCAACGGCCCTGCTGCGCCACGGAGAGGATGCGCTGGCGCTGGACGATCGTCCCGACTGGCCCCATGCCGGCGAGTACCTTTCGGCATTCGGGTTCCGACCAGCCGTGGCGCCCAGCCTTCGGGTGGGAGAACTGACAGTCTATCAGGACCATGGGCAGGGCTCATCCAAGCGAGAGCGCTACCAGCGCATGCGGGCTATGCTGCGCGATGCCTTGCCTGCATCCGGCCAGGGCCCATCGGCCGTCTATCTGCGGCGCGGCGCCACCGGGACGGCGCGCGTGATCGAAAACGATCAGGCTATCGGCGAGCTGCTGGCCCGACGCGGATTCGAAATCGTCGACCTGGATGGCACAAGCGCTGCGTCCTTGCATGGCAAGCTGCGCGATGCGTCCATCGTCGTCAGCATGGACGGCAGCCATCTCAACCATATCTACACTGCCGCCAACCCCGGCACCGCTATCCTGTCGTTCATTCCGGCAGACCGGTTCACCGCCACCAATGTCGGCTATGCGCGTGCCGCCGGCATGCGCTTCGGCCTGTTGATCGCACCGCGCGGGCCCGGCGGCTACCGCGTCGACGAGACCGACCTTCTGAAGACACTGGACCTTCTGATCGCGGCATCGCCCCCGCTTATGGAGCCCGAGCCCGTCATGCGTGCCGCCGTCACCGGCTGATGCCGCTGCGGCCTGCCTCTACCGCACCTCGGCAATGTCACGCGGCCTCTTTGCGGCACGATCACCTCAGGCGCGATGGCGCTCGATTTCCGCAACCGCCAGATCCGTCATGGCCGAAAGCGCGGCTTCGGATGCGCCGTCCCGCGCCTGAACCGACATGCCCTGGATCATCGCGCCGACGAAGCGGGCGAGGGCCGGCGCATCGCAGGCTTGCTGTAACTGCCGCTCGGCGATGCCAAGCTCGATGCGCGCCCTGACGGCATCCAGCGTCTCGTTGCGCAGCCCCGAAACGTGGCGCGCCACCGGATCGTTCTCTACCGCGCAGCCCAGCACGGCCGTCGAAACCATGCAGCCATGGGGGCGGCCGGGGCGGGTGAATTCATGTGCGGATTCACGCAGCACACGCGCCAGAGCCGTCACCACGTCCGCTTCCTGAAGGGCCTGCGCCGTAGAGGCTCCGATATGGGCCTGGTACCACGCCAGCGCCTCGCGATAGAGATCGGCCTTCGACGTGAAAGCGGCATAAAGGCTCTGCGGCGTGATCCCCATCGCCGCCGTGAGATCGGTGATGGATGCGCCCTCGTAGCCGAGCTGCCAGAAGGCTTCCGCAGCCTTCTGCAGCACGTCGTTGCGGTCGAAGGCGGGTGGACGTCCACGGCGACGCGGCGGGCTGTCTGTATTTTTCACATCGATCACTATGGATATTATCTCGCGGATGGATTATTCAGGAACGGTCATTGTGATTATATAGGCCGAAGCCAGATGAGTCTTCCGGAATTTTCCAAGGCATCCGCCCGCCTGGACGCCGCGATCGAAAAGGCGCTGGCCGAAAAGCGCATTGTCGGAGCTGTCGTTCTTGCCGCGCATGACGGCATCGTCATCCACCGTCGCGCTGCCGGCTACGCCAATCGCGAAACCCTGACCCCGATGCGCGAGAATGCGATCTTCCGGCTTGCCTCGGTGACCAAGCCCATCGTGACGGCCGCCGCCATGCGCCTGGTGGAAGACGGGCGGCTGGACCTCCACGCTCCCGTTACGACATGGCTGCCGGAGTTTCGCCCGGCCCTGCCGGACGGCACGCGGCCGCCAATCACGATCCACCAGTTGCTCACCCACACATCCGGCCTCGGCTATGGATTTCTCCAGCCGTCCGATGGACCGTATCAGAGGCTTAACGTTTCGGATGGCCTCGACCAGCCGGGCTTGTCGCTGCGGGAAAACCTGTCGCGTATCGGCGCGGCGCCGCTGGCCTTCGCCCCCGGCGCCGGCTGGCAATATTCCGTGGGGCTCGACGTTCTGGGCGGCATTCTGGAGCGGTTGGGCGGTCGAAGCCTTGCGGACATCGTTCGCGATACGGTGACGACCCCTCTTGGCCTAGCGGATACCGGTTTTTTCGTGAGCGATACGAGCCGGCTGACCGAAGCCTACGCCGACGGCAACCCCGAGCCGGTGCCGATGGCCGACGGAATGCAGGTGTCGCTTTTCGACATGGCCGCGTTCTTTGCCCCATCCCGGATACTCGATCCTCGGTCGTACCCCTCGGGTGGCGCCGGCATGGCGGGGACGGCCGGAGATGTCCTGCGCTTTCTGGAAGCGATCCGCGCCGGCGGCGCACCGATCCTCGGCGCCGGAACGGTGGAGACGATGGCCACCGATCATGTCGGCATGGCCGCCGGGACACAGGGGCCGGGGTGGGGCTTCGGCTACGGATGGGCGGTGCTGGTGGACCCCGCGCCAACCGGCACGCCGCAAGCGCCCGGCACCCTGCAATGGGGTGGCGCCTATGGCCATAGCTGGTTTGTCGACCGGGCCAACCGCCTGACCGTCGTGGCCCTGACCAACACCGCCTTCGAGGGCATGTCGGGCGCGTTTCCTGCCGAGATCAGGAACGCGGTCTATGGCTAGGCAGCGCCGGGAGCCCTCCGCCCTTACGCGCCGGCATTGCCGGTGACGGCGCCGATGGCCTTCGACATGATCTCGATGCCGAGGTCGATCTCTTCTTCCGAAACGGTCAGCGGCGGTGCGATCCGGAACACGCCGCCCATGCCCGGCAGCTTGACGATGTTCATGCTGAGGCCGCGCCGCATCGCCTCGTCCATGATCGCCGCGCCAAGCTCGTAACCGGGTGCCCGGCTATGCCGGTCGGTGACGATCTCCAGGCCCAGCAGCAGGCCGCGTCCGCGCACGTCGCCAACGCATTCGAAGCGCTGCTGCAGCGACCGAAGGCCGGCTTCCAGTTGCGCACCGCGCTTGCGTGCCTGCTCCACCAGCCCGTCACGGGCGACGACGTCCAGCACCGTTACACCGACAGCGGCGGGGAGCGGGTCGGATACGTGGGTCGTGTAGAACAGGAAACCGCGCTCGAAGGCTGCCTGCTCGATCTCGGGCCGCGTCAATACGGCCGCCAGCGGCAGGCCGGCTCCCAGCGTCTTGGACAGCGTCATGATATCCGGCGTTACGCCGTCGCGCTGGTAGGCGAACATATCGCCCGTGCGTCCGACGCCGGTTTGCGCCTCGTCGAGGATCAGCAGCATGCCGCGCTCCTCGCATTTGCGCTTCAGCGCGGCGAGATATCCGGGCGGAAGCTCCAGGATACCGCCGCTGGACAGGATCGGCTCGGCGATGAATGCCGCGAGATTGCCGGTGGACTGCCGGTCGACCAGCTCGAAGGCATCGTCCAGCTCGCGCTGCCAGTCGAGGCTGCCGTCGGCATGGGCGAAGCGCGGGCGGTAGCTGTTGGGGGCAGGGATGAGGAACGAGCCGGCGGACGCCGGTCCGTAGCCCTTGCGCCCGGCACTGTAGGTCGCGGACGCCGCGGCGCCCGTCATGCCGTGCCAGCTCTGCGCAAAAGCGACGATCTCGTGCCCGCCCGTCACCAGCTTTGCCATGCGGATCGCGGCTTCGTTGGATTCCGCACCCGTCGTCAGAAGCTGCACGCGCTCCAGCCCCGGTGCAAGCGCGGCCAGCCGCTCGGCCAGCTGGACCACGGGGCGCGACAGCATCCCGCTGAAGAGGTGCGCAACGCGGCGCATCTGCCGGTCGACGGTCGCGACGATGTCCGGATGGGTATGGCCAAGGACCGCACTCATCTGGCCGGATGTGAAGTCCAGGATCCGGCGCCCGTCTGCATCGTGCACGAAGCTGCCTTCGGCGCTTTCCACGATGAGGCTTTCGAAGCTCGGTCCGTATCGCGTCAGATGCTTGTCGGCGCTGGCCCAGAAGGCGGCATCGGAGTTCAGGGACATGGCAGGCGCCTTTCCTTTTGCGTTGCAACAAGGGTTAGGGCCGATTGCGATCTCAGGCAAATTGATAGTATGCGTTTGGGATATCGACAAAATCGATAGGCTGGCCGTGCGTCATCTGGATCTGACATCCCTCTACAACCTCACGGTCGTCGCCCGCGCCGGCTCGATCAGCCAGGCCGCGCTGGAAGTGGGCCGGACGCAATCGGCGCTGAGCATGCAGATGCATCGGCTGGAGGAGGCGATCGGGCAACGGCTCCTGCATCGCGGCGGGTCCGGTGTGCGCCTTACCGCGGCCGGCGAGACGCTGCTGGCACATGCCCAATCGCTGCTTGCGCGGCACGACGAGGTGATGGCCGACCTTGCCGGCACATCGCTTAAAGGGTTGGTGACCCTTGGATGCCCCGAGGATTACTCCATTGCGCTGGTGCCGGATCTGCTGCGCGGTTTCTGCACCATGCACCCCGATGTTGCGTTGCGCCTCGTTTGCGCCCCCACCATCGAGCTGCGGCCGATGCTGCACCGGCGGCAGGTGGATGTTGCGCTCGTCTCGGTGCCGCCCGGCAGCGAGGAGGCAATCCGGCGCGAGGATTTCGTATGGGTCGCCAGCGAAGAGCGGCCCGCGATCCTGGATCAGGAGTTCCTGCCGCTGGCCTTGTCGGCGCCGTCGACCGCGGATTACAGGGCCGCTTGCGACGCGATGGAAGCCAATGGGCGCCGCTACCGCGTGGCTTTCGCCAGCAACAGCCTTGCGGGCCTGGTCGCCTTTGCCCGGTCCGGCCATGCGATCAGCGTGCTGACCCGCATGGCTGTACCGCCGGAACTGTCCATCGTTGCCGACGGCCTGCCGCCACTGCCGGCCATCGGCATCACGGTCGCCTACTCCGAAGACAGGCCCTCCACGGCGGCGAAGGCATTGGGCGAACATATCGCCAGAATGCTGTAAGCCGGGCTCGCGCTTGACGAAGTAAGGAAAATTTCTTACCTAAAGCAGGAGTTGTCATGGGGGCCGATGATGGGCGCGCTGCTGAGAGAAGAAAGCACGATCACTGCCAAGGGCCAGACGACTGTTCCCAAAAGCGTCCGGCAGGCGTTGAATGTGGACTACGGTGGGCGCATCGCCTTCCTCGTGGACGAGCAGCGCCGGATCTATGTCGAGAAGGTAACGGAGGAGGCGAGCGATCCGGTCGTGGATCGTTTCCTTGAATTTCTGGCTCAAGACATGATCACGCACCCCGGCACATCCGTCGCTGCGCTGCCCGCCAGCCTGCGCGACCGCGTGGCCGCGCTTGTCGGCGACATGGAGGTTGACCTCGATGCCGAGATCGACGGGGATGTCGCGCTCTAGTGCTGACGATCGATGGCTGGACCATTCTGGCACATCCGCTCTTTCTCGATCAGCTCGAAAAGCTGACCGACGCCGTCGAGGCGTTGAAGGAGAGGAAGCCCGAAGAATACCGAAAGAACGCCAGCACGAAGCTTCTGGCCGCGCTGAACAAGCTGATATTCCAGACAATTCCTGCCGATCCCACCGCGACCGTCTATCGGCAGGGGTCCACGCTTGGCGCGGCGCATAAGCACTGGTTCCGCGCGAAGTTCGCCAATGGTCGATTCCGCCTGTTCTTCCGCTATGACACGACGGCGAAGATCGTCATCTTCGCCTGGGTGAATGATGAAACCACGTTGCGGACCTATGACGCGAAGACCGATGCCTACAGGGTCTTCAAAGGAATGCTGGAGCGCGGCAACCCGCCTGACGATTGGGAAGCGCTTCGCAAGGCCGCGTCCGACCAGGCGGCACGTAAGCGCCTGGAGAACGTCTCGCCTGCGAAGCGGTGACAAAGGCCAACAAGCGTTGCATCCCTAAAGCCAATGCTGGGCGCGAACCTCGCCGGGCTTCGCGAACCGGTCAATGCGGAAGGGCCGAGGATCGACCGCCGGGCTGGAGCCGGTCGCAAGATCGGCCAGGAGCCGCCCGGCGCCCGGCCCGATGCCGAAGCCATGGCCGGAGAAGCCTGTGCCGATGAAGAGGCCCGGTATCGCGTCGACCGGCGAGATGACCGGGATCGCATCCGGCATCGTGTCGATCATGCCGGCCCAGCTTTGCGCGACCTCGATCCCTTCCAGTCCGGGGATCGAGGCCCTGACATCGGCGACGATGCGGCGGATGGTTGCAGCGTCCGGCTCCGGGTCCAGGATGCGCACCGCTTCGAAAACGGATGGCCGGTCGGCCTCGCCCGGACGCCACTGGACCGCTTCTTCCAGAAAGCGCCGGTTCAGTTTCAGCTGAAGGTTTTTATGCTCCACCCGGAACGCCGGCAGGAACAGCCGCGCAAAGCGCAAGGAATCCGGTGTCAGGTCCACCTGACTGGACGCCGAGGTGGCGATGGTCAGCCCACCATCGAGGCGTTTGCGCAGGGCGAAGCGCGCGACGCTGATCGCTGATGTCAGCGGGTAGCTCGTCGGACGGGTCCGCAGAACGTTGGAGCGGACCTTGAGCTGCGGAAGCTCGACGCCGAGCCCCTTGAGGAGAAGGCGGGACCATGCCCCGCCCGCGACGACCACGGTGGAGCAGCGAACGCGCCCCTTTTCCGTGACGACAGCAACGACCCGGCCCGCAGCACGCTCGATGGTGCGCACCGCCACGCCCTGATGGATCGTCGCGCCGGCGTCGAGCGCGGCCAGCGCCATGGCGGGAGCAGCCATTTGCGGTTCGGCCCGCCCGTCTTCCTGCGTCGACAGCGCGCCGGCGACCGGCACGCCATAGCCTGGCAGATGCGAGGTGAATTCCGCAGGCGACAGGATGCGGCTATCGATGCCGTGTTCGCGGGCATGAGCGGCCCAGCTCCGATGGCGTTCGACGTCGCGCTCCGTGCGCGATGCGTAGATGATGCCGGCCTTTCGGAAGCCCGTCTCCCGCCCGGTCCGGCGGTTCATGTCTTCCCACTGCGCCATGCTGTCGACGATCAGCGGCAGCTCGCGCAGGTCGCGCCCCGTCCTGCGGCACCAGCCCCAGTTGCGGCTGGATTGCTCGGCGGCAATCGTGCCTTTCTCGAAAAGCGCGACACGGTGCCCGCGCTCGGCAAGCGTCAGCGCGGTCATGACCCCGATGATGCCGCCCCCGATCACGGCAATGTCGACCTCTTTCGGGATATCGGGAGAAGAGGGTACGGGCTCGACGGTCGGTCCCATCGTAAATCCTCAGTCGTGGTTGGGGAGGGCAGTTTGCGGGACGGCGCGGTGCATCAGCGCGATCCGTCCGCCATGATGCGGTCGGGCGAGCGAAGCCGTGTATCGAGCGGGTTCAGCAGGGGTTCGATCAGCTCGACCTCTTCCCGCAGCAGCGCGGCGTAGGCCGCGACAAGCTCCGGCGTCAGCTTGGCTGTCAGGAACGTCAGCCCGAGGGAGGCGACCGGGCCTGTCTCCATCGCGACGATGGGGACGGCGATGCCGGCGATACCGACCAGGAATTCGCCCGGATCGAGCGCATAGCCCTTTTCGCGGACCTCGGCGATCGTTTCGCGGACCCGCTCCACCGTCAGGCCCGAATATGCCCCATATCGCTGGCCATTGGCCTTCAGAATGAACTCGCGCTCGTCCTCCGGCATGAAGGCGAGCATCGCCATGCTGCCCGACGCAACGCCGAGCGGAACCGAGCCGCCGATGGCGCCGGTCAGCGTCTGCACGACCGTGTCGCCGTCGCGGCGGTCGATGCAGACGGAATCATGATTGTGCCGCGCCATGACGGCCACCATCTCGCCGGTCCGGCGACGCAGGCGCTGAAGTGCCGGCTGGCACTGGCTTCGCAGGCCGGGCCCCACCGCTGCCTTGGCGCCGAAGACCATCAGCTTCGTGCCCAGCCGATAGCGTCGTCCGCCTGCGGGACGCGACAGAAGCCGGTGACCCACCAGGCTGGTCAGGATGCGATGCGCGGTCGCCGTGTTGAGGCCTGAGCGCTCGGCGATCTCCTTGAGCGACAGTCCATCGCTGCCACCGTCGGCAACGACATCCAGAAGCGCCACCGCCCGGTCGAGCAACTGTGTTCCCAGTCTATCGCTCATGGATTTTCCATAATGTGATAATTACTGCGTTTCATTCTCTTATCGTGAAAACAGAATTGACACTTCGGGAGCTGGCTGTCCAGTCTATGGGCATGCCTAATTTGTGCTCTTCATCGGGATGTCTTTGATGGGTCTTGCAAATTCCGCCGTGGAGGCAGCAGCAGGCCCCCGCTGGCCGGCGTTGTTCACCCCATTTCAGGTCAAGAGCCTGCGGCTGAAGAACCGTGTCATGAGCACCAGCCATGCGCCGGGCTACGCCGTGGCAGGCAAGCCGCTGGAGCAGTACATCGCCTATCACGAGGAGAAGGCGAAAGGCGGCCTGGCGCTGACGAGCTTCGGCGGGTCCTCGTCCGTCTCGATCGACTCGCCCGCCGCGCAGTGGCGGCAGATTTCGCTGGCCGACGATAGTATCATTCCGGTCTTCCAGGCGTTCGCCGAACGCATCCATCGCCATGACACGGCGCTGATGTGCCAGGTCAGCCATCTCGGTCATCGCTCGCGCTACGACGCGGAAAACTGGCTGGCGCCGATTGCGCCGTCGCCTGTTCGAGAGCCGGCGCACCGGTCGTTTCCCCGCCAGATGGACAGGGACGATATCGCCCGCGTGCAGGCGGACTTCGCCGAGGCTGTGCGGCGCTGCCGCGACGGCGGCCTCGACGGTGTGGAGCTTATCGCGTCGGGCGCGCATCTCATCGGCCAGTTCTTCTCGCCGCACACCAACCGGCGCACCGACGGCTATGGCGGATCGGTCCGGAACCGCGTGCGCTTCGGCATCGAAGTACTCGAGGCGGTTCGCCGCGCGGTCGGCGACGATTTTGCCGTCGGTTTGCGCCTTTCCTCCGACGAGATGTCGCCCGAGGCGCTGAACCATCAAGAGTGTCTCGAGATCGCAGCCGCTTTCGCGAACAGCGGGGTGGTGGACTTTCTGACCGTCTCCACCGCGACGAACGCCTCTTCGCTCGGTCTGGCACGATCCATTCCTGGCATGTGGCAGACGCCGCATCCCTATGTCGCTCTGGCCGGCGATGTGAAACGCGAGACCGGGCTTCCGGTCTTTCATGCCGGACGCGTTCTCGATCTTGATCAGGCCGATGCGGCGATTGCCGCGGGGCATCTCGACATGGTCGGGATGACGCGAGCGCATATCGCCGACCCGCATCTGGTGCGCAAGGCGCTGGACGGGCGCCAAGCGGAGATCCGCCCCTGCATCGGCGCCAATTACTGCGTCGAGCGCCTGCATCTCGGTGGCATGTCGCTTTGCATCCATAATGTTGCGACAGGCCGCGAGCGGACGATCCCGCAGGCCATAAGCGCCCCCGCCGAAACACCCCTGCGCGTGGTCATCGCCGGCGGCGGGCCCGCCGGGCTGGAGGCGGCGCGCGTCAGCGCCGAACGCGGACACGACGTGGTTCTGCTGGAGGCTAGTGACCGGTTGGGTGGCCAGTTGCGGATCGCCGAACGGGCGCCGTGGCGTGCCCAGATGGGCGTGATCGCAGACTGGCTCGCGGCGCGCGTGAAGGCCCTGGGTGTCGATGTGCGGTTGGGCATGAAGGCCGATGCGAATGCCATACTGGCACTGGCGCCGGACGTCGTCATCGTGGCGACAGGCGGGCATGCCAACCCGGGCGACTTCGAAGGCACTGAACTTGCCGTGACGGCCTCGGCTATCCTTGCCGGCCACGTCGAACCGGCACAGGACGTGCTGTTGTTCGACGACAACGGGTACAATCAGGGGCTGTCCGCCGCCGAAGCGATCCTCGGCTCTGGAGCAAAGCTTCTCATCGCTACGCCGGAACGTGCGCTCGGCGCCGAAATGACGGCCTCGAACTACGCCATCCACCTGCGCAACATCTATGGCAAGGGCGGGACCATCCGCCCGGATACGCGTCTTGTCCGCCTTGAACGGCATGCGGCTTCCAACAGGCTCGCAGCGACGCTTCGCAACGAGATGACCCATGATCAGGAGACGCTGATCTTCGATCAGGTCGTCGTCGAAACGGGCACGTTGCCGAATGACGATTTGTTCGAGGCGCTGCGCGCCGTGTCGGGCAATGGCGGCGCGCTCGACTGGGACGCCTATGTTGCCCTGCGCCCCCAGCCCACACCCGCCAACGGGTTCAGCCTGTTCCGCATCGGCGATGCGGTCGCCAGCCGCGACGTCCACGCATCGATGTACGACGCGATGCGGCTCACCCTTCCCATCGGATCGAAATCTTCCCCGCAAGCAACGAAGGAGCATACGCAATGAGGACGTGCATCGGACTTCTGTCGGCGACCGCCATCTCCATGGCTGTGCTGACGACACCGTCGCTCGCGGACACGCTGGCCGACATCAAATCGCGCGGCACCCTGTCGGTGGGTATCAAGAACGACTATCCGCCCTACGGCTTTCTCAACGAGAATGGAGAGATCGTCGGCTTCGAGGTCGAACTGGCCAAGTATGTCGCCAATGAGCTGCTCGGATCTCCGGACAAGATCGAACTGGTGCCGGTTGTCGCCTCGAACCGCATCGAGTTTCTGAATTCCGGCCGTATCGACGTGATCTTCGCCACGCTCGGCGTTACCGACGAGCGCAAGAAGGTCATCGACTATACGGTCGAATATGTGAACTCGCCCGGACCTTCGGTGTTTGCCCGCAAGGAAGCGAAGTTTACCGAGTGGGAGCAACTGCGCGGCCAAAGCCTGTGCGGAATCCAGGGCTCTTACTTCAACCGTCATCTGACGGATGCGTTCGGTATCCAGCTCGTCAACTTCACCTCGCAGCCCGAAGCGTACCGCGCCCTTATGGACAATCGCTGCGTCGGCTTCGTCTTCGACGACATGACGCTGCGCCAGGCGCTCAAGCAAAGCGAATGGGCCGACTACAAGATCGCCGTCGAAACCTATGAGTACCTGCCGATTGCCGGCGGGCTGCGCAAGAACGACGCGGCATTCTCCGAAGCGGTCAACGCGGCGATCGTCAAGGCCGAGGGCGAGGGCAAGCTGATCGAGTGGGAGACCGAATTCGACATGCCGCAATCCGACTATTTGGTCGAGCGCGCCGAGGCCGCTCGCGCTGCAGCCAACTGATAGAAAGCGGAGCGGCTACCGTTGTTTGGACTCGATTATTCCTGGCTTCTGGATCCTGTCTACCAGCGGTGGCTGCTTCGCGGCATCGTGACGACCCTTGAGCTTGCCGCCCTGTCATCGGCCGTCGCGGTCATCGCAGGCTTCCTAGGGGCCCTCGTTCTTTCGCTGCGCATCTGGTGGATCGATGCCGTGCTGGAGCCCTTCGTCGAGCTCTTTCGCAACACGCCGCCGCTGCTGCAGATGCTGTTCTTCTACTTCACGCTGACGCAACTGGGCTTCCGGGTCGAAGACCCCGTGACCGGGTTGACGGTGCCCTTGTTCAGCGCCTTTGCCTGCGCGGCAATATCGCTGAGCCTGTTCGGCGCGGCGCTTTGCATCGAGGTTTTCCGCTCCGGTCTGGAAGCTGTCCCCAAGGCGACGCGCGAGGCGGCCCGCTCGCTCGGCTATGGACGCTGGAAACTGTTTGCGAACGTCGAGTTGCCGATCGCCACACGCATCGCGCTTCCCTCGCTGGCCAACGTCCTGACCAACCTGTTCAAGACCACGTCGCAGGCCTCGGTGATCGCGGTGCCCGAACTCATGTATTACGCCGGCCAGATCTACAACGACACCTTCCGCACACTGGAGGTGATGACCTTTGTGCTGGTGATCTACGTCGTCCTCGTCAGCATCCTGGCGGGCGCGATGAACCTTCTGGAGCGGGCGTTGGCCTTTCCCGGTTACGGAAAGGGTTCGTAGATGATGAGCCTGACCTACAACGAAAAGAAGCGCCTGACGCAGGCGATCCTCTTTGTCCTCCTGATCGGCTTCGTCATCCAGGACGCGATGACGGGCGGATCGCAAAGCTGGCAGCGCGTCTTCGCACGGCTCCCGCTTCTTCTGACGGGGCAAAGTGGCGGATGGCCCGTGACGGGCGGCTTCCTGCTGAACGTGTTCATCAGCATCGTCGCCATGCTCGTCGCCTCGATCCTCGGCACGATCCTGGCCCTCGGGATGCTCGCCCAGACGGCGAAACTGCGCTTGCCCGCATTCTTCGTCATGAACTTCCTGCGCAACTCGCCCTGGATCGTCCTTCTGTTCGCGATGCTTTATCTGCTGCCGTTCCGCATGAACCTTTTCGGCATACAGATAGAGTTTCCGGCCGCCGCCAAGGCCATCATCGGCCTTAGCCTGCCTGTTGCCGCCAACTTCGCCGAGATCGTGCGCGGAGCGGTGCAGTCGATCCATGCCGGCCAATGGGAATCGGCACGCTCGCTCGGTTACTCCACCGGGCAGATCTACCGGCGCGTGATCTTTCCGCAGGCCCTGCGCCGGATGATCCCCGGCTGGATGAACCTGTACGCCATGCTGATGATCGCAACCGCGCTCGCCACGGTTACCGGCACGCAGGAGGTGGTCACGCTGCTCCGCACCACACTCTCGATGGAAAGCCCGACCACCCTTGTCTACTTCTACGTCACGGTGCTCCTGATGTTCCTTGCCTATTGCTATCCGATCGCCTGGCTCGCACGGCGGTTCGAGACGTCCATGAAGGGAGACGCGCTATGAGCCCGCAGCCGGCGCCTCTCATCCAGATCCGCGATATCCACAAGTCGTTCGGGAGGATCGAGGTTCTGAAAGGTATCTCGCTCGACGTGACGAAGGGGGAGGCGGTCTGCATCATCGGGCCATCCGGCTCGGGAAAGTCGACCATCCTGCGTTGCATAAACGGGTTGACGACGATCGACAGCGGCCAGATCCGCGTCGGCGACCATCATGTCGAGCGATTGCACAGCGAACGCGCGATGCGGCCTCTGCGCCGGCAGGTTGCCATGGTGTTCCAGCAGTACAACCTCTTCCCGCATAAGACCGCGCTCGAGAACGTCATGATGGCGCCGATCCAGGTGCTGGGCCACGACCGCGAGGAGGTCCGTGCCCGGGCGCTTGCCAACCTTGCCAAGGTGCGCCTCTCGGGTAAGGAGGACCACTATCCGGGCGAGTTGTCGGGCGGGCAGCAGCAGCGCGTGGCAATCGCGCGGGCGCTGGCCATGCAGCCCGAAATCATCCTCTTCGACGAGGTGACGGCAGCGCTCGACCCCGAAACGGTCAAGGACGTTTTGACCGCGATCCGCGATCTGGTCGAAGACGGCCTGACCTGCATTCTCGTGACCCACGAGATGCGTTTTGCCCGCGAGGTCGCCGACAGGGTCTGTTTCACCGACAGGGGGCTGATCGTCGAGAGCGCACCGCCGGCGGAGCTGTTCGACAGCCCGAAAGAAGAACGGACCCGCGAGTTCCTCGCGCAGATCCTATGACCGCCAGATTCTCAGGAACGCCGCAGCTATGAGCGCCTCCACACCCTCTGACATCTTCGCGACCGACTTTGCCGAACGTCCCTACTGGTGGGACGCCGCGCCGCCCGAAGAAGACCTCAACGCCCTTCCGGCCGCCGTGGATGTCGCCATCGTCGGCTCGGGCTATGCCGGGCTGTCCGCTGCCGCCGAACTTGCCCGCGCGGGGCGCTCGGTGGTGGTGCTGGATGCCGACGCGCTCGGGGCCGGCGCCAGCACGCGCTCGGGCGGGATGGTTTCGAGCGGCCAGAAGCTCGTCGTCGGCGGCGCGATGAAGGGCGTCGATCAGGCGTTGTTCGCGCGGTTGATCGAAGACTCGATCGGCTCGTTCGAGCATCTGAAGGCCCTGGTCGACGGGGAGGGGCTGGACGCCGACCTCAAGATCACCGGCCGCTTCTTCGGCGCGCATGGCACTAGGGCGAAGAAGCGCCTTGACGATATGGGCCATGCGCTGCGCACCATGACCGGAGCGACCGTGCACTCCGTCGCCCGCCAGGATCAGCACAGCGCCATCGGCTCGGACTATTACCATGGCGGCATCGTTATCGACGATTATGGCGGCCTGCATCCGGGTAAGTACAACCGGGCGCTCCGCGATCTGGCACGCCGGCGCGGTGCGATCCTGCGGTCTCATGCGCGCGTTCTTGGTATCGACGATAGCGGAACGGGCAAGACGGTGAGGACCGCCCGGGGAGACATCAAGGCGGGCGAAGTCGTCATCACCACCAATGGCTACACCGACCGCAAGGCGACACCGGAGCTTGCAAGGCGGCTCGTGCCGGTCAAATCCTATCAGATCGCGACCGAACCCCTGCCGCCGGAACTGCTTGCCGAGCTGATCCCCGGCGCACGCATGGTGTCGGACACGCGGCGCGACATCATCTATACGCGCCCATCGCCCGATGGCACGCGCCTGCTTTTCGGCTCGCGTCCCGGCATTCTGGACAGGCCCGACCGCGAGGCGGCATTGGGCCTCTACAAGCGGATGGTCGAGATCTGGCCGCAGCTTGAGGGCCGCAGGATCACGCATGCGTGGAGTGGCTTCGTGGCGATGACGCGCGACAAGGTCGCCCGCATGGGCACTCTCGACAACGGCGTGTTCGCGGCCGGTTGCAACGGCAACGGCGTCGCGCTGATGACGTATCTCGGCCATCAGACCGCCCTCAAGCTGCTGCGCCGTCAAAACCGGCCGGCGGCCTTCGACGGACTGCCGCTCGACGCGATCCCGGCCTATGACGGCCGGCCCTATTTTCTCCCGGTTGTCGCCGGCTGGTATCGGGCGCTGGATGCGGTCGATCGCCGCTTCGACAACCCAAGCCGCTAAGCAGACTGGCCGGAGATCCACTCGAATGTTCGATCATGAAGTCGCCGTCATCGGGCTCGGCGCAATGGGAAGCGCCGTCCTGTATCAACTTGCGAAGGCCGGGGTGGATGCTCTCGGCATCGATCGCTTCGCGCCGCCGCATGTGCAGGGATCGAGCCATGGCGACACGCGCATCACGCGGATGGCGGTCGGCGAGGGCGAGGATTACGTTCCCTTCGTTGTGCGCTCTCATGCGATCTGGAAAGAGCTGGAGGCGGCTACCGGCAATTCGCTCCTGAACGAATGCGGAGCGCTCATCGTCGCGCCGGGCGATCTGAAAAGTTCGCACCACGGCAAACCCGACTTTTTGGCGCGGACCTTTGCGGCGGCCGAGCGCTTCGCAATTCCGCATGAGCGGCTGGAGGCCGGCCAGATCCGAGCACGCTTCCCCCATCTTTCGGGGATTACCAACGACGCCATCGCCTACTTCGAGCCGGGCGGCGGCTTCGTGCGTCCGGAACTGTGCATCGAAACGCAGCTCGGGGAGGCACGCAGGCATGGCGCCCATCTGAAGACCGACACGACGGTGCTGGCGATCGAGGCGATCGACGGCGGCGTGCGGATAGAGACGGATGGGGCTGCGATCCGCGCGCGGCGCGTGGTCGTCTGCGCCGGCGCCTGGAATGCGGCGCTGCTCGGTGCGCCCTTCGACGACCTTCTTTCAGTCAACCGGCAGGTGCTCCACTGGTTCGAGCTCGAACGTCCCGAAAGCGCCAGCGAACCTGTCATCATCTGGATGCACGGCGCCGGCGACAGCGATTACTTCTACGGCTTCCCACCGCTGCCGGGAGAGGGCGCGCAGAAATTCGCGACCGAGACCTATCGCGAGACGACCACCGCCGACGCGATCGATCGTCAGGTACTGCCCGCAGAATCGGCGGAATTCTTCCGAACGCATATCGCGCGGCGGGTTGCGGGTGTCGGCCCACGGGTGGTGAAGGCGGCGGCGTGCCTTTACACAATGACGCCCGATCGCGGCTTCATTCTGGATTGGCATCCGCGGATGAAGGACGTCTTCGTGGTCTCGGCCTGCTCCGGACATGGGTTCAAGCACTCTGCCGGTATCGGCGAAACCGTCGCACGGGAAGTCACCCGTGGAGGCGAAACCGAGCTTCGGCCGTTTACCGTGTCACGCTTCGGCCGCTGAGTGAACGGACGGAAGCGCCAGTCGGCACAGCCTTACCCTATCCGGAACCTCGTTGCATCGCTGCCGCCACCGTTGGCCTCCGCCTCCTCTGACAGCGCCTCGGCGGATGCAGAACAAGGCCGCGGTTGGAGTTTGACCTCTGCATCATGTTAAGGCGGGCTGACGAACCACGAATTGAGGCCTGATGCTACGATCCATCTACGATTGGACGATGACGCTGTCCGCCAAACCAAAGGCTGCCTACGCGCTGGGAGCAGTCTCGTTCGCGGAAAGCTCGGTTTTCCCCATTCCTCCGGATGCGCTGCTGGTCCCCATGGTGATCGCGGACCGTCGCCGGGCCTGGTCGTTGGCGCTCCTGTGCACCGTTACGTCCGTTCTGGGCGCGCTTCTCGGCTATTTGATCGGCGCGTTCCTTTTCGAGGAGGTCGCTGAACCGCTGCTGGCCTTCTACGGCTACGCCGGCAAATTCGCGGACTTCGCAGAAACGTACAACGCTTGGGGCGCCTGGATCGTTCTCATCGCCGGGGGGCTTACGCCCATCCCGTTCAAGGTCGTCACTATCGCAAGCGGCGCGACGGGGCTCGACATCGGTCTCTTCGTTCTGTCGAGCATCGTGGCGAGGGGCACACGCTTCTACATCGTTGCTGCCCTGATCTATCGCTTCGGTCCGCCCGTCCGGGCCTTCATCGAGAAGCGTCTCGTGATGGTCTTCACGCTTGGCGTGCTGGCCGTTCTGGCGGGTTTCGCCTTGATCCGGCTCGCTACCTGACGCGTGCCCGTGGGCGTATGCACCGGGACACGACATGAAACGCCGCGCTCAGCGCTTCCATCATCAACCGCTCGATGACCTCTATCCCGATCGCGCTCAAGCCCGTTTCGTTGCCGGGGGTCGCTTGGCTTCACCCATCGCGACTTTCTCCCACTCTAGCCGAAGGCCGCGATCACGGTTTCAATCGGCATAAACAGCGTTCTGCTGTCCGCCGGACATTCGGTGAACTCCGCGCAAGCCATGTAGAAGCGCTTCGCGTTGTCGTCCTTGGCTTGAACCAGTACTGCGCCGATGCCGATGCTTTGGGACGCAACCGCAATGCGGCGCAGGGCATCTGACAGGATGTCCGCACCGAGGCCATGACCCGCATAAGCGCGGCTGACCGCGAGGCGTCCGATCACCGAGACAGGAATGACATCAGGCGCATTGCGCCGAACCTTGCCCGGCGCGGCCGCCCGTTCCACCGATCCGGCGGCTATGCAGAAATAGGCGGCCACCGCATTGCCGTCGCAGACGACATAGGTACGTGAAAATCGGCTTTCGTTCTTCAGCGCCCGATGCTTCAGCCACTCGTTCAGAACCGGCTCACCGCAATCGAAAGCCGTCAGGTCATGGTTCGCTGTCAGGGGAGCCGGGGCCGAGAGCTTCGTTTGCGAACGCGCGGGATCGGGGGTTACGTTTCCCAAGCCGGAACTCGGCGCAACAGCGCGCGCAGCTTGGGTCCGGGCGCCGGGGGATTGTCGAGCGCATGGATGAAAGCGTCATACCTATCCGAATCCAGCACGAACAGGCGCTGATCCAGCAACACGTCGATCGCCAGAGATCGGGCGCTGTCGATCATGAACTCGGTGCGAGTCTTGCCAAGGATCGCCGCAGCATCGTCGATGAGCTGGCGCGTATGAGACTCGATGCGCAGATTGATGCTGCCCTTGGCTTCGGGCGACAAAGGACGCTCCGCAACCGCCACGGTCGCAGGACGCATATGGTCCGGAGAGGATGCGCGAGCCTTTATCATGGCCAAGAAAATGGTGGAGTGTATCCACAATGTCAATACGGCGGTGTGGGTCTATTGGCGGTCATGGCGTTGCGCAACGGGCCGCGCTTTCGGCTGCGCCGGAACCACGCCCAGGGCGCGTTTCCGCCATTCGGCTTCAAGTGCGGAAACCGGCTGTAATTGGCGTGCCTAGAGCCTTACTGAAGTGGTGTGAGCTGGCGGGAGGGAAACGAAGAAGGCGAGAACTACACCTACGCTATAGCCCTCCTTAATACCGATTCCGATGGGTAGTGGGGCTTGAGACGTTGCTGCATGCGTGGCTCTGGTTTTTACGTGGATGCTTCGCAGCGCACTGGCCAACGATGCTGTAGCGCTGTTCAGAAACTTGGGAATAATCCGCCCGATCAATGTATTAGCGGCCTCGGTGTGTTTCCATTCTCTGCCATTCCAGCGATACGCTGTGAATGTCAAAACCTCCGCATAAATCCCGATCCGCCTCGTTCACCAACCCCAGCCAAGCGGTTTCAAGCCCAAAGCGCCGCCGCCCGAAGCACGATGTGTCCACCTGGACGGTTACTGACGACTGGCCCGAAAAGGTGCCGATTACCGAAGCGGAAATCGAGATATTCGAGCGCTACTTCGGTGATGTCTTCGATGAGCTTTTCGGTTCGATCGATTCTATCGACAGGTCGAAGCCATGACCGTTGCAAGCAGCGGTGAGCCTCTGCGAGCCGCGCTTTATCTGCGCGTTTCCACGGCTCGGCAAGCTGAGCACCATGTCTCCATTCCCGATCAGCACAGACAGGGCGAAGCCTGGTGCGCCACGCATGGCTATGAGCTTGTCGAGACTTTCGCGGATGCTGGCGTCTCGGCAACCAGCGACCGCCGGCCCGAGTTCCAGCGTCTGATCGAAGCGGCGAGCGAACGGCCAGCCCCATTCGACATTATCCTCGTCCATTCCTTCAGCCGCTTCTTCCGCGACCATTTCGAGCTGGAGTTCCATATCCGGAAGCTGGCGCGCAATGGTGTGAAGCTGATCTCGATCACCCAGGAGGTCGGTGACGACCCCATGCAGGTCATGATGCGAAGGGTCATGACCCTGTTCGATGAGTACCAGTCGAGGGAGAACGGCAAGCATACGCTCCGCGCCATGAAAGAGAACGCCCGCCAGGGCTTCTGGAACGGCTCGTTGCCGCCGATCGGATACCGCATTGTCGAGGCCGAACGACGTGGGGCCAAGGTCAAGAAGACATTGGCCATCGATCCCATGCATGCCGATACGGTACGCCTGATCTATCGCCTGGCGCTATCAGGAGATGGAACCACCGGGCCGATGGGCGTGAAGGCGATTGTCGAATATCTCAACGACCGGAGGATATGCACCCGCGATGGTGGTCGCTGGGGCATCGGCCAAACCCACAAGATATTGACACGCACGACCTATGTTGGCCGACACCGGTTCAACATGCATGGCAAGGGCAAGACGCGCAAATCGGACGATGAGGTGATCACAGTGGCCGTGCCGCCGTTGATCGAACAAGCCACTTTCGATGCGGTTCAGGCGCATCTGCGCGCCCGCAACCCAAAAGCCCTTGCACCACGTCTCGTCAACAGCCCGAACATGCTGACCGGCCTGATGCACTGCGCGCAATGCGGAGGTCCCATGGTCATGCGCACCGGCAAGGCGGGGCGCTATCGCTATTATGTCTGTCAGAAGAAGGCGCGGACAGATACGTCCAGATGCAGCGGTATCGCAATTCCGATGGATGCGCTCGATACGCTGATCGCCGAGCATATGACAGCACGGCTGCTGGACCGAAAGCGCCTCAAGATCATCCTGATGCAAATCCTCCAACGCCGTTGGGAACAGCTAGAGCGTGACGGAAATGACCGGCTGGACGAATTGACCCGGCGTGGTGAGGAAGTGCGTCTGCGCCTGAAACGCCTTCTTAAGGCGATTGAGATGGGGGCGCTCAACCTCGGCGAACCAGCGTTGCAGGAGCGCTTGGCATATCTTCGAGCCTTGCAAACCCGAACGGCGAAAGAAATCAGAAGCCTTCAGGCTGAGCTGAATCACACTAGCACTCTGGCCATTTCACCCTCATTGCTACGCAGGATCATCAAGGCAGCAGAGCAACGCCTGCTGGAGCGGGGGCATGGTTTTCGTCGCAGCTACGTGTCCGTCTTAGCAAAGCAGATCGTTACTGAGGCGGGAAAAGTGCAGATTGTGCGTGCGAGACAATAGGTATCTCACATGTCAGATGCACACGGCTGCTCAGCGCCCGCTAATCGGACATTGGAGGGTTACCGATGGTAACCTGAAAGCGGACCATATCGAATGGCATCAACAGCATGAGCCGTCCCGGAGGAAAGCCGTAGGGCCGGCGCATAAGGAGGCGACTTAGCTGATTTCTTGCTGGGCTCCCGGATGCGGTCTGCTAACATTCGCCTATGCTGAAGCGACTGGCCGATAATCTGGAACAACTCGATCTCGCCCTCGAACATCTCTCGAATGGGGATGCGAACAACGCGCGATTTGCGCTGATGCTGACAGATAACGCGGTCGAACTGACACTACACCAGATCGCCCTTCAGTATTCCGGCCGGCGGCAGAGCTGGATGCGCGATAGCAAGCTTGAGTTCGAGCGCGAATTGAACGCCGCTCTCGGGCGCCACTTTGATGCCAAGGTGAAACTGGCCAGGCTGCTCGGTCATCTGCCCGGCGCCGTTAGCGAAACCGTCACGACCGTCCACGGTTATCGGAACGAAGTTTATCATGTCGGTCTCGAACATGAGGAAATCCTGCCGGCGCTCAGCCGGTTTTACTTCTCGGTCGCATGCGATGTGCTGGCCAGTTTCAAGCCGATGGGCATCGGCTGGAGCTCCAATCAAAAACTCCCCGAGCGGGCAAAGAAGTATTTCTCCGGGAAAGACCGTTTCATGCCCGGTACGCGGGAAGAGTATTACGAAGCCTGCCGCAGGCTGAAGGATCAGGTTGCCAACGGGCACGGCTTGCTGGTTACGGCCCTTGCCGGCCATATGGAGCGCGTGATCGACGAAACCGACGGATACATCGAATACCTAAAGGGCGGCTACCCGCGGGACAAGCAACCGACCCGCAATGAGATACTGGTCGAGTGTCAGGCGTGGCCGATCACGTTCAGCGACGACGGCAAGGCTTTTGTCCGGTCAAATCCGCCGCCTGAAAAGAACATTCATGGAATCGTGCAATGGGTCGGTGCGCAATATCCGAACCTCATTCGGACAGATCCGGTGCCATCCTGGCGGAAACGGCTAGAGGCAGTCCGCCGCGAACGGGATGCCCATAGCGCCCTGAAAAAATACCAAAGTTTCATGGATCAGACCGCACAGCTTCGCGACTGGATCGGGGAATCCACGGCCGCGCTGGATGCGCATGTGGAAGAACAGATCGACCGGATGCGCGGCAAATAGCCAACTACTTAATTGTTTGATTTGCTGACGAATTTTGTGCCAGACTTTCACGAAACGAAACGAAACAAGCGTGCGTATGTCCTCCCGGCCATTGTTACAAAAAGGGATAGCCGAGCTCGAAAAGCTCTTCGATCAGAACCGCGATGATCCGCAGTTTCTGAAAACGCTGATCGCCGAATTGTCCGAACGGACGGTGCCGAGGGCGAAAGATTTGGAACGAAGGGCGCTTCAGGCCGCGTCCGTCCGTCGCGAACCACCCAAAGCAGAAGCAGAAAGCCATGCCGTGCGCGAGCCGCGCATGCGGGTCGCGGCATTTTCGCCGGCGACCGCCACATCTCTGCCCGAACCGCCTGTTCGCCCGGCCGAGCCCATCAAGGAACCGCCGATCCGGGAGCCGGTTCGCCCAGCCCCGGAGCCACCGCCTGTCACAAATAAGGCGACGGATATTCTTGGCGCGTGGACGGCGATGGAGGTGTTGTCACCCCCATCATTTCGCAAGCCCGAAGACCTGGCCGGCGGAGACCGCTCCCGTATCGCGCCGCTGGACAAGGGTAAGCTGCCCTGGGAGGGCGACGGCGAGCGGAGCCGCCCCAACCAGAAGCTCTATTACCAGATCGTTCTTGGCACCATCGACATGGAGACGGCGGTCTCATCGCTGCTCCAGGTTTATGCCGACAGCCGGATCGAAAAACCTTCGGCACGGGGAGAAGCCGTGCTGGCTACGATAATGGTCGACCGTGAGGGTAGGCCGGTGGAGACCGATGCTGTCGCGATCTCCAGCTTCGGCTGGGGTGTTCCCGTGTCGTTGACCGGGAAGCTGCGCGATCTTGGAACCTGGTCGCAGGCGGAACAGCGGCTGGTCGAGCAGCTCGAAAAAAAGATCGTTTCCGAAGACAAGGACGGCAAGCCGTTACCGCTGACGGCAAAGGCGATCGATGCCGCCTATCGGTGGCTGGTGGAAACACTCGGGCTCGATGCGCATTTTGCAAAACAGCCCATCTTCGCGGTCCGCTCCTACCAGTATTTCAAACTCCAAGACCCGCCTGAATCGATCCTGCTGAACTCGTTCTTCCTTGAGGACCTTGCCAGTGCCGCCGCCCTGACCGGCAACGGCAAGAGCACGGTGAACCTCAACCGCTATCTCGGCACGACAAAACCCAAGACGCGGCGGAATCTGATGAAGGACAATCAGGCCCTCGCGGAAGCACTGGAGCCTGGAAAATTCCCGCTTGGCGCGTGGCCCGGCAGCGGACGCCACCCGCTGGTCATGCTCCAGCAATGCGCCATCAATCTTGCCATGAAGGACCTGACATCGGACGGCATACTGGCCGTCAACGGACCTCCCGGAACCGGCAAGACGACGCTCTTGCGTGACATCGTGGCGGCGATCGTCACGAAGCGCGCGGAGCTTCTTTGCAAGTTCGACGACCCGGAAGACGCTTTCGTGCCGTCGGGCCAGAAGCTGAAACGGGGCAACGCCTTCATCCATCTCTACAAGCTGGATGAAAGACTGCGCGGCCACGAAATCATCGTCGCCTCGTCGAACAACAAGGCCGTCGAGAATGTCAGCGCGGAACTGCCCGGCATGGGTGCCATCGCGGACGATGCGACGGGCCTGCGTTACTTCAAAACGGTTTCGGACGCGCTTCTGGAGCGCGATAGCTGGGGCGTGATCGCGGCGGTGCTCGGCAATGCCAGAAACCGGAGCGATTTCCGCCAGACATTCTGGTGGGACGATGATGTCGGCTTCCAGCGCTATTTGCAGCAGGCGAGCGGCAATCCGCAATTGATCACCGAGAAAACCGAAAACGGAACACGGCAACGCCCTCCTGTCATCGTCGAACAGGAGAACGCGCCGGAAGACCATGACGAAGCGCTGAAACGTTGGCGCAAGGCGCGGCAGAGATTTACGAAGACATTGGCCGAAGCGAAAACCGCGCTCGCCAATCTGCAAGCCATCCGTGACCTGTTGATCGCGATCGCGAAAACCCAGGCAGGCATCGTCAGGATCGACGCTGAGATTGCCTCGCGCCAGCCTGCGCTGACGCAGGCAGAGCAGACGGCCCATGATGCCGCCTCGCTCCAGGAGGACCAGGAAAAACTGGTTCTGGCGCTGAATCAGAATGCCTCCAGCGCAATGCATTCCAGGCCCGGATTCTGGAGCCGCCTTTTCGAGACGTCGGCCTTTCGCGCCTGGCAGGCCGAGCACGGCGTATTGCTCGCAAGGCTCAAGGAGGCGAAGACCCGCTTAACCTCGTTGAAGGCTGACGCCGATGCCACCGCGGCCGCATATTCCCGGCTAAAGGCAGTGGCCGACGATATGCAGAAAATAAGATCGGGTTTGCTCGCAACGCTTGAGCGCGATCAGGCGCGCTATGCCTCGCTCTCGAAGCAATATTCCGGCATTTACATTTGGGAAGAGTTTTTCGAAAAACGGCACGCCGACAAGCAAAAGGCGGCGCCGTGGCTTGATGAGAAGACGGCAAGGCTGCGTCACGACGTGTTCGAGGCCGCGATGGAATTGCATCGCGCCTTTATCGATGCCGCGGCGAGACCTGTACGGCACAATCTGAATGCCCTGATGGACGGGTTCGGCGTCCGCTCGCTCGGGAACGCCGAACGGGATGCGCTGATCCCGCATCTATGGTCGACCCTGTTCCTTCTGGTGCCCGTAGTATCCACGACCTTCGCGTCCGTCTCCCGCATGTTCGGCAGGATCGACCCTGAGGAGTTCGGCTGGCTCCTCGTCGATGAGGCCGGGCAGGCTTTGCCGCAGGCGGCCGTCGGGGCTCTCATGAGAACGAGGCGCGCCGTCGTGGTGGGCGATCCGATCCAGATCGAGCCCGTGGTTGTCCTGCCCGATCAGTTGACGGAAGCGATGTGTCATCAATTCGGGATCGATCCATTGATCTACAATCCGCCCGGCGCATCGGCGCAGACCCTGGCGGACAGCGCGACCGAATATTTCGGCACTTTCGAAACGAAGTTCGGCACCCGGGAAGTCGGTGTTCCGCTCCTGGTTCACCGGCGTTGCGATGATCCGATGTTCTCGATTTCGAACATGATCGCCTATGAAAACCTCATGGTGCAGGCGAAGATGGCCAAAGCCTCAGCTATCCGGGATATTCTCGGTCCGTCGCGCTGGATCGACGTCGAAGGGCGCGGGCAGGAAAAGTGGTGCCAGCAGGAAGGCGAAGCGCTGCTGGGGCTGCTGTGGCAGCTTCGGGACAAAGAAATCGCTCCGGACTTCTACATCGTGACACCATTTGTGGTCGTGCAGGACCGGATGCGGGAAATGTTGCGTACCAGCGGCCTGCTGGATGGCTGGGTCGAAAACCCCTTCGCCTGGGTCTATGAGCGCGTGGGCACCGTCCATACGGTACAGGGCCGCGAGGCCGAAGCGGTGTTCTTCCTTCTCGGGGCGCCAAGCGCCGAGCAGCGCGGAGCACGCTGCTGGGCCGGAGGGCGGCCGAACCTTCTGAACGTCGCCGTGACGCGCGCGAAAGAATCCGTCTATGTCATCGGCAACCGGTCGCTATGGAAGAGCGCGGGCGTATTCCAGTCACTGGATGATTTTCTAAGATAATCCATGAAAAACGCGAAGAAGGAAAATAAAGAAACGGCCCCGCTGGATTCAGCAAAAGCTGAAACGCGAGCCGGCGGAGCAGCGACGGCTTCAGGCATGAATTTTCAGGCCGCCGTCACTGCCGTTGCGGTCATCCACCTGGCCCGTGGCACGCCGGTTGGCTGGCTGGATGGATTGGCGAACGATGTTCCTGTTGCGGTTCTGGCTGAGACGGCTGGCGCAGGTGACGATATCCAGATCGAATGCATCGGCGGCGAGATCGTAGAGGCACAGATTAAGCGGGGATTGTCAGTTGGCAGCCGATTGTGGGAGCCGCTCATTGCGCTCTCACGGGCAATATCCGCCAATGAAATCAGCTTCGGCGTGCTGGTCGTCTGCCCGGTAAGCAGTCAGACCGTAGGGACCCAACTCGCGCAGGATATTGTCAGGCTGGGCTCCGGCGCCAGCGACCGTCTTTCACAGACGGGAGCCAAATTTGTTGCCAAGCTTAGAGAGAACAGCCTCGACGCTCAGACGGTATGCAAGCGGCTTCGTATCGTCCGAATGCATTGCCTGAGAAACGACGACGCTTCCGTCAAAGCCGCGCAGGCGGAACTCGCTCATATCTGCGCCCGCAAAGACCAGGTTCAACAATCATGGGATCGATTGTACCGGGACGCTCATTCCCTGATTGAAATGAGAGGCCGGAGAACCGCAGTATCAGTGTTGCAGGTTCTGCGATCAGCGGCAATCGAGGTTGCAAGCCCGTCAAAAGCAGGTCCGGTCACAGAAATCGAGGCATTAACGAAGTGGCTTCTTTCGACGACGGGTGAATTCTTCGTGGTCGGCTCCGATACCTCGCTTTCGCTCGACACAGACTGGATAAAAGTCAGCGTACAGGTTTCTGACAAAGAGGTTGCGAGTGATCGGGATTTGGCCAAGGCTCTCGAAGAGTACCATGCTTGGTATGAAAAGGACCCACCCGGAAACAGACGGTCACTGATCGAGCCAGATACGCTGGGATTATTCTATCCTCATTGCGTGATCGTTGGCGGGCCCGGCATGGGCAAGAGTCTCTTGCTGAAGCGCCTCGCACGCGAATACGCAAAGAGATCTCACCCCGTTTTGAGGATCAGTCTTCCGGCTTTGTATGCTCGTATGAAGCACCATGGCAGTGGATTCGAGGAGGGCCTGTTCTCTCTGGGGCTCGACAATTCCGGACTGTCGGTGGCGGGCTTGGAACGCAGAGGACAGAACTGGGTCCTGATATGCGATAGCCTCGATGAATGCGGCCATGACCAGGAGATCGTGACCGACGGGCTGCTCAAATTTGCGGCCAGCAATCCTGGATGCAAGATAGTCGTAGCGACCCGTCCAGTCGGCTATCGCCGGTCATTGCTGGGCAAATGGCGACACTACGAGCTGCTCCCGCTTGAAACGAATTTTGTGCCTGAGCACCTAGCTACTTTGATTTCTGGCCTGTTTAGCGGCGATAAGCAAAAGGCCGATCCTGCCATCAAGTTCGCGCGCAGCCAGATTGAAAACAATGATACGGCCAAACTAGTCGCCAGGAGTCCTCTGCTCCTGAGCATGATTGCGACTCTCGCTGCAAACGGCACATCGATCGGCACAACAAAATCGCGCCTCTATCAAAGTTTCTTTGAACTGATCGACACGGCCTCGGCTCGAAAGCCGGCCAACGCCACCGTCACACGTCCCGTGCTCGATAGATTTCTCCAAGCCGCCGCCTGGACGATCCTGACGGAGACGCTGCCGTCCAGTTCCGCGGTGATTGATGCGGCGGCGGCCGTGCTGATGTCGGAATTGCAATGCTCGTCATTGAAAGCGAAGTCGACCGCAGCGGATTGCCTAACCTATTGGCAACAGGTCGGCCTGCTTGAACTGGTATCGCACGCCAGCGCCGAGACCATCACGTTCATTCACAGGTCATTTGCCGAGTTTGCGGCGGCCGGTTTTTTAGGCACCCTCCCCAAAGCGGAATGTACGAGGGAAATCGGGTGCAAGATCGATCAGCCGCCATGGCAAGAGGTTTTGAACTTCGCCGCCTCCGGCGGGCTAGTAAACGAGATCATTGATGCATGCGATCTCGCGAACATAGAGTCGCTAAAACGGGCGCTCTCGCTTGCAGCGGATTCGGATGCAGAAGTTTCGCATAGCCGACTAAAGCTTCTGGTCGATCGTGGATTTGATCACGTCAAGGGAGAACGGCGAGACCAGGCGCACGCGGTCGGGTCGCTGTTGGAACGAACAAGCAGACGGTATCCGGAGGCAGTACGGGACACGGCAAGCTCCTTTATCAACGCAAGCCGGCCCTGGACGCGTTTGGTGGCATGGGCGTGTCTTGTCAATTGCGGAAGCGATGCCATCGACTTTAACGCCCTGACCGATGCCTTGCTTCAGTTGCCGAAATCGGTGGAACTGCAATCGTGGAATTCGCTCGGCGGATTCAGGCTGGTAAAGGACGACGGTCATGAATTGCTTGCGTCGTTGATCCTGGCAGGTTGCCGTATCGTTCTGGAGCGCTGCTCCCCGGAGGAAAGCGATCGGATCGTACCTGAAATTCTATCGGCCAAGGATCTCCACACGCTTGGCTTTTACCAGCGGATCGAGCCTCTCTTACGGGAGTTCGGGAAAGATTACGATATCGGAGGAAGCCGCTCAGCGTTCTCGCAAGGGCTGGGTTGGAACACCGAGGGATACAATGAGGCGTGGGACGCCTTTTTCCACCATCTGTTCATGATTATCGGTGAAGCCGGCAAGGCGACGGACGTGACGCCTGTGAGGGATTTAGAGGATCTTCCTTATGTCAGCGCATTCTTGCAGATGACATCGTTTTGGGAGTTGCCCGCGAGCAATGTTTGGGCTTGGGCTCGGGAATTCGACCGAGATGCTGTCAGGGAGGTCGTTGCCGGAGCTTTGAAATGCAGCGGCGTGCCTGAAGACTTGATCGCACGCGATGCCAGCCGGTTTACGGCGGCGCAGCCATTGGCTGAGAGAGGTACTGGTAGAATAACCGCCTTCGGTCATCTACCGACTGTCGATGTTTGGGAGATCGACTACACGAAGGTGGATGCGGCTATCCTTGACCTTAGAAAACTGGAAGCCGCGCTGTACCATCGTTGCGAGTGGACCATTCAGGTCGCGGTGAACCTGTTGATCCGGAAAGCTGACAGTGCGGCGCGCCGGGGTATTGTCGAGAGAGTTCTAAAGAACGGCAGGGGGATTACGCTGTGGGCGGCAGCAGCCATTGCAGAAAGTTTGGAAGTCGGGAGCCGCGTTGAAATTCTAGGCGAGCGCTTGCGCCAACCGTTGTGTAGCGGATGCGAATACGTGATGTCGGCGCTAGAAGACGACCTCGCTGCCGGCAACGAGGCATACGACCTCCTCCGTCATTGTTTGATGGCTGATGATGTGTCCGTGGCTGTTGAGGCTGCGAAAGCCGCATTGCGATTGTCGGATACGGCAGGTGACGACCTCATGGCTGTTCTGTCGTCTGCTTATGAATTCTGGCTTGAACACGAGGAGCCTTATCCAAAGGGTGGCGGCACTGTTCCTCGCAGCCCAAGGCCAACCTTGCTCCAGGCTATACAAAAGACAGAGCCGGTTTCAGACAGTAAGCTATTCGAACTTATCGCAGATGATCGCTCCGACGTTCGCGACCTTGCTGAAAAATGGCTCATCGGCCGCATGGCCATAGCGGATGAAGTTCGCACTGACTTTCTGGGTGGTCTTGAGCGCGCTGGTGTAAAGCCAAGATTTCTTACCGCTGCGCTTCGCGAGAATGTCCCTTTCTCCGGCGCGCAATTGACCCGTATTCGCAGCTTGCTGAACGATCCCAATGCTGAAATGCGGTATGCCGCAATGGGCGTTCTTCTCGAAACCTATCTCGCGACAGAAGACATAATAGCCCACGCGTCAGCGCTGGTGAGTGATAGCGAACAGGATATCCGGGATCGGGCTCATCGCATCAGGCATAAACATTCCAAGGCTGCAGCCGAGGGAACAACGGCAAGACCACGACCACCTATTGCCGCGCGGACTACGTTCGACGAAGCATAGTATGCCGACATGCCCTCCAATTCAGCCGACTGTCGTCATTGCCGACGATCCATTTCTGGCCGCTCGGCTGTCATGCGCCCTGTCGCGAAGTAAGACCTACCTTACTGTCCTCGATGGACCGCGCATGACCCGACCAGATCATGCATCTGAAGTGACGCGACGAAACAATGCTATTGCCCGTGTTCAACCCGATCGTACGCTCCTTGCTGGCCTGCCCAACGAGGGCCGTAAGTCAATGATGGCCGCGCTACCCCGCGATCATACAGAAGTCGTGGTCGATGAAGATGTTGCAGCTTTGATCGTCGACCGCAAAATCCGCGACAACGCCCCCCTGCAGTGGGGCAAGGAGGCGATCGGTCTAGGACTGCTTCGGGCTCTTTACGAGCGCCGCATAATCGAATTTGGCGACCATCCCTCACCGACTAATTCCGTCAAACCCCACTCAGATCATCTCGTTATCTGCGAAGTGAGCGAACCGCTCTCCGAAGTGATTGCCGCGAACTATGCCTACTCGATGGGGGCTGGCCTGCACCTCATCAGTGAAACAGACGAAGCAGAATGCAAAGATCTTCTGGAGTCCTACTATGGTATCTACGAGCCGGGCGTCGATCAGGAGGCCGTGCGCAGCCGCCTGCAAGAACGGCTGCGCGGGCTTTGCGGCAAGTTCGATCTGCCAGTCCGTGGTTCGCTAACCTTTATCACTAGGTGGCTTCCTTTTGGGGTCGCGTTCCCCGAACTGCCTTCGACCCATCTCTTTGTATATCCCGATCTCGGTATCTCCATTGTTAACGGTTTTGCAGCGGAGCAACGAGGCACGCGCGGCACAAACGTGGCTGTCCTAGTCGACCCAGGAAAGGTACGAGCCCCCGAGATGGAAGCCGCAGCCAAAGTCTTACCTCCGCGCGGGATATTCGTACGCGGCTACAGCGGCAACGGTGCCACCGTCCGCAACGTCACCGAGATGGTCGATCACTTTCCTTATGATCTCCTGATCTTTGCAACCCATTGTGGCGACGCCGACGGTTGGCGCTGGACCTACCAGTACAAAGACAGCGAAGGCATCGACCGGACTCTCGTTGTCGAGATCGCCATCGGCGTCGCAAGTACCAACGATCCCGAGATGCTGCAGGTAATGCAGTACGTGCGGTTTGTTTCGCTTGATGGTGTCGACTGGAACGACCCGATCGCCAAGAAGGACCTCTATGTCGGCACTGCAATTATAGATTATACGAACCGAGAACGCGATGATCCTAATTGGGAACCTGTCCACAGAGAGGAGATTCCGCGCGTCATCGGGTCGGCTGCTATGGCGATGGCGGATAACAATTACATCGCTATGCCGCGTTCACTCGCTTGCGAGGGTAGCCCCATAATTGTCAATAATGCATGCGTTTCTTGGCACGAACTCGCCGGACGCTTCATGTTCACCAATGCGCGCGCGTATATCGGTACGCTTATGCCTGTCGCTGATCTTGAGGCCGAGGCGATTGTCGTGCGGTTACTCGACAAGCATTTCGGCAAACCCTTATGTCATGCTGTTTGGTCGGCACAGAACGCGACCTACGGTACAAAAAGTAACCGCCGTCCCTATGTCGTCACGGGCGTCTATCCGCAGGGATTAAGGACAACTCTCGAGGATGCTCCTCGCCGCATCCTTGATAGGCTCATCGACGCAGCAAGGCATTGGCAGCGTAGCTTGGATCGGGTGCGGGGCGACGAGCGCCTGGAAAGGGACATTCGCGCGATCCTTGCCTATCATGAACGTGAGATACAGGCGTTCCGCAAGCGTTGGGTCCGGGCAGACTAAGACGCGCCCAAGCTGTATGAACAAGCAGCGGCTTTTAGGCAATTGTGATGAACATTGTAGCCACCATTTTTTGAGTCGGCACCAGAACGACAGCTATCTGCACGACTGCCGTCAAGACCTGACAGTCCGGTTACGGCCCCAACACGGTCGGCGGCGAGTAAAGTAGTCCGCAGCCTTGGGGACAGTGGGCGACTTTGGCGTGAAAACGGCGGTGATCGGCGGCTTGATATCTCACCCGGTGGTATGCGGTGATCGGCGGCAATATCGCACTATAGAGGGCAATCGGCGGTGTTTGGCGGAGGGAGGGGGATTCGAACCCCCGATACGGTCTCCCGTATACACACTTTCCAGGCGTGCGCCTTCAACCACTCGGCCACCCCTCCGTCGGTTCGCGTCGGCACCGCCTCCGAAGAGGCGGGCGTGCCATCCAGCCTGTAAAGGGAAGATGCATCCGAACCGGTCGGCGCGGACTATAGCCAGAACCGCTTCGCGTTCAAGTCTCCGCGAAGCGCTGCGCGAACTTTCTTTTGGCGCACGCCGCCGCAACCGGGTAATCTCGCCGTAACCATCGCTACGATAGGTTGTGCCGGCCGCGGGCGTCGCCCGGCGGGCTCGAAAAACAGGCGGGAACAGGCCTCTACTCATGATCCGCTTCGCGCTTCGATTCGTCGCCTTCTTCGTTCTGGCCGCAGCCTGTGTGCTGGGCGTCGGCGATGTCGCGCGATCCCTTGCCGCATCGGACTTGCGGTTGATGGAGCTTGCCGAAGCGGCCAGGCTGGCCGCGCCGCACATGCCTGTCGGCCTGCCGGCCCCCAGCGGAACCGGCGCCGACATCCTCGCATGGTTGTGGGCGCAGACCGCGCATCTGCCGGCTGCGCCGACGCTGGCCGTGCTGGCGCTGTTCCTGTTCGGAGCCACCGCCCGCCCGTCCGCCATCCGCCGGCGAGCGGCCCTGCGGCACTGACGGCCTTGCCGGCCGGCCCGGCGCATCCCACATTGGGGCCCTCACCAAACGAAAAGAAGCGAGGGTCGCATGTCCATTCTCGACCGTCTCCTGCGCAAGTCCGAAATGCCCGAAAAGGGCGCGGCGCTGCCAGGCCGCGACACGCCGGCCGCCACCGCGGAGAAGCACTACGTCACCGGCGAAAGCCTCAAGGGCTCCTGGCCGCAGGGGGCGCGGACCGCCTTGTTCGGGCTTGGGTGCTTCTGGGGCGCGGAGCGCCGCTTCTGGCAGGCGGATGGCGTCCTCGGCACGGCCGTCGGCTATGCCGGCGGATACACGCCCAACCCGACCTATGAGGAAGTGTGCAGCGGGCGTACCGGCCACAACGAAGTCGTTCTCGTGACCTACGATCCAGCCAGGATCAGCTTCGAGCAACTGCTGAAGCTGTTCTTCGAGAGCCACAACCCCACGCAGGGGATGCGGCAGGGCAATGATGTGGGCACGCAATACCGCTCCGGCATCTATGTGGACGGGCCGGAACAGCGGCAGGCCGCCGAACGTGCCCTTGCCGCCTACCAGACGGCGCTGACCCATGCCGGCGTCACGGCGAAGATCACGACCGAGATCGTCGATGCGCCTGAGTTCTTCTACGCCGAGGCGTACCACCAGCAATATCTGGCGAAGAACCCGAACGGATATTGCGGCCTGGGCGGCACGGGCGTCTCGTGCCCGATCGGCCTTGGAGCGGTTGCCGCAGAGTAACGACTTGCGATCAATAATGCGGCGGCCGGGTGATCTCCGGCCGCGGCGTCGCAACGTCTTCCAGCGCCAGAAACCGCTCGGCCAGCTCCTTCAACGCCTTTTCATGCCGTTCGATCTGCGTGAAGGCGCGTGCCAGCTCTCCCGACAGTTCCTCCACCATGCGGGCCTGATGGGCGAGAGCCATTTCCAGTTCGGCAATCCTGTCCGTCATCGAACATATGTCTCCAGAAGTGTGCGAAGCTCCGGGCTCAGCGGAGCCGGTCGGCGCGCCTGCGGGTCTATGTGCACGTGCACGAAGAGCCCCTCCGCCACGGCTTCCTCGCCATTCTGCCTGAATACGCCAAGCTCGTAGCGCACCGACGAGGTTCCAAGCTTGCCGATGCGGATGCCGAGCGTGAGGATGTCCGGATAGGCCGCCTCGGCGAGATAGCGGCATCCCGTTTCCACCACGAAGAACATGGGGAAGGGGCCATCCACGCGCGGCGCGATTTCCATGAGGAAGCGCGTAACCGCGGTGTCGAAATAGGAATAGTAGACGGCGTTGTTGAGATGGCCGTAGCTGTCATTGTCCGACCAGCGGGTGGGCACCTCTATGAAATGGGCATAGTCGTTCCGGCGCGAGCGGCCGGGCACCTGTGACTGCGACATCGTGAACTCCCTGTTCGCATGCCTGTATAGAGCAAGCCGCAACGATGCTGTAAGTCTTCGTGGCGACGGCGCCCCGGCGCCCCAACAGCGAAAGGATGGCATGAGCGCGGATCTCTTCGGCCTGGCCCGGTCTGCAATGCGCAAGGCGCATGCACCCTATTCGCGCTTTCCCGTGGGTGCTGCGCTGCGCACGACGGACGGCCGTATCTTTGCCGGCTGCAATGTCGAGGTGGTCAGCTTTCCCGAAGGCTGGTGCGCCGAAACCAGCGCCATCGCGCATATGGTGATGGATGGCGGCGGCCGGATCGACGAGATCGCCATCGTGGCCGAGCGGCTGCGGGCCTGCACGCCTTGCGGCGGTTGCCGGCAGCGGATCGCCGAATTCGGCGCGCCGGATACGCGCGTCTATCTTTGCGATCCGGTGGAGGGTGTCGTCGAGACACTCCTTATGGAAGACCTGTTTCCGCGCGGCTTTTCGGCGGACGCCCTATGACGCTCCGCGCCCGCCTTGCCAACCGTCCGCGCATCGCGCTGATTCTCGGCTCCGGATTGGCTCCGCTGGAAAGCCTGGTCACGGTGGAAAGCAGGATCGCCTATGCCGATCTGGACGGATTTCCCGCTGCCGGCGTTTCGGGCCATGCGGGCGAAGTCATTTCGGGCACGCTGGCCGGCGTACCGGTGTGCCTTTTGTCCGGCCGGGCGCATTTCTATGAAACCGGCAATGCAGCCGCCATGCGCCCCGCGCTGGAAGCCCTGCGCGACGCCGGGATCGACACGGTGATCCAGACCAACGCCGCCGGCGCAGTGAACCCGGCGATGGAGCCGGGCGACGTCATGCTGATCGAGGATCATATCAACCTTGCAGGCGCCAACCCCCTGACGGGGACCTTAAGCGACCGCCGCTTCGTGGACATGACGAACGCCTACGACCCGGCCCTCGGCGCGCGGCTGCTGGATGCGGCCGAGGCCCTTGGCATCGCCCTCCATGCCGGTGTCTATGCGTGGTTTGCGGGCCCCTCCTTCGAAACCCCGGCCGAAATCCGCATGGCGCGGCGCCTGGGGGCCGATGCCGTCGGCATGTCGACCGTGCCGGAAACCATCCTGTGCCGCTATCTGGGCCTGAAGGTCGTTGCTGCCTCGGTGATCACCAATCTTGGCGCCGGGCTGGGCGATACGCCGCTATCCCACGCCCAAACGCAGCAGGCCGCCCCGATCGGTGGGGCGAAACTGGCCGCGATCCTGCAAAAAGCCGTGCCGGAGATGTGACCCCATGCAAGATCAGGATCTCGCCCGCCGGCTCGTGGGGTGCCTCGACCTGACGGATCTGAACGACAACTGCACGCAGGACGATATCGCCGCCCTCATTGCCCGCGCGCAGATGCAGGTGGGGCCGGTTGCGGCGATCTGCATATGGCCGCGCTTCGTGGCTTATGCACGCAGGCTTGCCGGGGACGGTATCCGCATCGCCACCGTGGTGAACTTTCCGTCCGGGACGGCGGATGTCGATGCTTCGGTGGAAGAGGCGGCGCAGGCCATTGCCGACGGCGCCGACGAAATCGACTATGTGCTGAGCCGGGCAGGGACCGTGGCGGAGGTGTCCGCCATGCGCGATGCCTGCCAGGGCCGGACCCTGAAGATCATACTGGAAACCGGCGAGCGCGAGGGCGCAGCCGCCATTGCCCGTGTGGCAGAGGTGGCGCTTGAAGGCGGCGCGGATTTCATCAAGACATCCACCGGCAAGACGCCGACGGGCGCGACACCCGAGGCGGTGGCCGTGATGCTGGATGTACTGCGCCGGTCCGGCCGTGCGGCCGGCATCAAGCCATCCGGCGGCATCCGCGGCTTTGCGAATGCGCGGCGCTATTTCGATATGGCGGAGGCCGCGATGGGCACGGGCTGGGTCGAGCCCGGAACGTTCCGCCTGGGTGCGTCGAGCCTGCTGACTGATCTTCTGGCGGTGGCCGAGGGAAAGCCCGCTGCCGAAGGCCGGGAGGGGTATTGATGGCGGAACTGCCGCAGGAAACCATCCGCCGCAAGCGCGATGGCGGCGTGCTGTGCGCCGACGATATCCGGAATTTCATCGCAGGTTTTGCCGATGAAAGGGTGACGGAAGGGCAGGCCGCCGCATTCGCCATGGCGGTCTTCTTCAACGGGCTCGACCGCGACGAGACCGTGGCCCTGACGACGAGCATGCGCGATTCCGGCGACGTACTCGACTGGAGCGGCATCGACAGGCCCATCGTCGACAAGCATTCGACGGGCGGCGTCGGCGACAATGTCTCGCTGATGCTTGCGCCCATCGTGGCGGCCTGCGGGGCGGCCGTGCCGATGATCTCCGGGCGGGGACTCGGGCATACCGGCGGCACGCTGGACAAGATGGAGGCGATACCCGGCTACGATGTCGCGCCGGACAATTCGACGTTCCGCCGCGTCGTGGCCGAACATGGCTGCGCCATCATCGGCCAGACCGGGCGCCTGGCCCCGGCCGACAAACGGCTCTACGCCATCCGCGATGTGACGGCGACGGTGGAATCGGTGCCGCTGATCACCGCCTCGATCCTGTCGAAAAAGCTTGCGGCCGGCCTGCAGGGACTTGTTCTCGACGTCAAATGCGGCTCGGGCGCATTCATGACGGCAAGCGACGATGCCGAATTGCTGGCGCGAAGCCTGGTGGACGTCGCCAACGGCGCTGGCATGCCGACGCGCGCCTTACTGACGGGCATGGACGAGCCCCTGGCGCGCGATGCCGGCAATGCGGTCGAGGTGCGCAATGCGGTGCATTTCCTGACGGGCACGCGGCGCGATGCCCGGCTGGAAGCGGTCACGCTGGCGCTGGCCGGCGAGATGCTGGACCTGGCCGGATTGGCCGAAGGCCCGGTGGATGGCGCGGCCATGGCCCGCAAGGCGCTGGATGGCGGCATGGCGGCCGAGCGTTTTGCCCGGATGGTCGCCGCATTGGGCGGGCCCGTCGATTTCATCGAGCGCATGGACAGCCATCTTCCGTCCGCGCCGGTGCGGCTGGCGGTGACGGCGGATCGGCCCGGAGCGGTGGCCGCCATCGACACGCGGGCGGTGGGCCTTGCCGTGGTGGCGCTGGGTGGCGGGCGCACGCGCCCGCAGGATGCCGTCGACCATGCCGTGGGCCTGACGGAGCTGGCCGGCCTTGGCGACAGGCTGGAGCGCGGACAGCCGCTTGCCGTGGTGCATGCGCGCAGCGAGGCCGATGCGGCCGAGGCCGCAACGCGGCTGAGGGCCGCTTATCGTCTGGGCGAAGAAGGCGCGGCAAGCGCGCCGGTGCTGGCGCGCATGATCTGACGGCGGCTATTTGGTGCCGTACATCCGGTCGCCGGCATCGCCGAGGCCGGGCATGATGTAGCCCTTTTCGTTCAGGCCGTCGTCGATGGAGGCGGTAAACACGCTGACATCGGGATGCGCGGCGCGGAAGCGCTCGATACCTTCGGGGGCCGCCAGAAGGCACAGGAAGCGGATGTTGCGGGCCCCGCGCTCTTTCAGCTTGTCGATGGCCATGATGGCGGAGTTGGCCGTGGCCAGCATCGGGTCCACCACGATCACGAGCCGGCTGCCGAGGTCTTCCGGCGCCTTGAAGTAGTATTCCACCGCTTCCAGCGTATCGTGGTCCCGATAGAGGCCCACATGCGCCACGCGCGCCGCCGGCACCAGATCGAGCATGCCTTCCAGAAGGCCGTTTCCGGCACGCAGGATGGAGGCGAAGACAAGCTTCTTGCCTTCCAGGATGGGCGATTCCATCTCCATCATGGGCGTCTGGATGCGCGTCGTCGTCAGATCGAGATTGCGCGTCACCTCGTAGCAGAGCAGCGTGGAAATCTCCCGCAGCAGGCGGCGGAAGCTGGCCGTCGAGGTTTCCTTCTTTCGCATCAACGTCAGCTTGTGCTGGACGAGCGGATGGTCGACTACGGTGACGCCTGTCATGAAACCTCGCGCGGGTGGTTCGGTCTGTCTGTCCTGATCATTACCACGCTCTAAAGCCTGGCGGCCTCCACGCCAAGCCGACGCTTGCGCGGTTTCACAGGAAGCTGTGTCCGTGGCGTCCCGGCGCAAGGCCAAGATGCGCGGCGACGCTTTCGCCGATATCGGCGAAACTGTCGCGATGGCCGATGGCGCCGGGCTGGATGCCGGGGCCGAACATCAGGATCGGCACGTTCTCGCGCGTATGGTCGGTGCCGGCAAATGTCGGGTCGCAGCCGTGATCCGCCGTGATGACGGCAAGATCGCCGGGGCGCAGCCGTGCGAAGAGCTCGGGCAGGCGGGCATCGAACGCCTCCAGCGCGGCGGCATAGCCCACCACATCGCGCCGATGCCCGAAAAGGGAGTCGAATTCCACGAAATTGGCAAAGATCAGGTCGCCGTCCCGGGCATCGTCCATCGCCCCCAGCATCGCATCGAACAGCGCCATGTTGCCCGCCCCTTTTCGCGTTTCGCTTATGCCGCGATGGGCGAAGATATCGCCGATCTTGCCGATGCCGATGACCTTTCCGCCTGCCGCCACGACCCTGTCGGCCAAGGTGGGTTCCGGCGGTGGAACGGAGTAATCGCGGCGGTTTGCCGTGCGGGTGAAGCCGCCGGACGGCGTATCTGTGAACGGCCGTGCGATGACGCGCCCGATGCGGAGCGCGTCGACCTGCCGGCGCGCGATGGTGCACAGGCCATAGAGCCGCTCCAGCCCGAAATGCGCCTCATGCGCCGCGATCTGCAGAACGCTGTCGGCGGATGTGTAGACGATCGGCTTGCCGCTGGCGACGCTGTCGGCCCCGAGCTCGGCGACGATTTCTGTTCCGGAGGCGTGCCTGTTACCGAGAAAGCCGGGAAGGCCGGCCTCCTGCACGAGGGCGGCCGTCAGCGCGGCCGGCAGCGCCGGAACGCTGCGCGGAAAGTAGCCCCAGTCGAACGATACGGGCACGCCGGCGATTTCCCAGTGGCCGGAGGGCGTATCCTTGCCGCGTGAAACCTCTGATGCCGACCCGTAGCGACCCCGCAGCGATGCCGGCGCGCCGCGGCCTGCGGCGGCATCCAGCCCGAGCGCGCAGAGGTTGGGCAGCCGCAGGGGGCCTTGTCGAAGGCCTGGCCTGTCGGCCTCGCCATGGGCGGCGGCCTGCGCGATATGTCCGTAGGTGTCCGCGCCGAGATCGCCATAGGCGCCGGCATCCGGCGCCTGGCCGATGCCGAACGAATCCATGACGAGAAGAAGCGCGCGCCCCATGCGGGTAAACTCCGTAAGCTCTTTTCGGCCCTTCATAGCGAGATGGGGCCGCCGCGTTAATGCACCCTTTATCGGTTGGGCGGCAGGATGGCGCCCGGCGGCTTTTACCGCCCGTATCGTATCGCGTAGCACGGGGACGCTCTGCCGCACATGCACTCCACCGGCACATCGGGAGAGGCGCACACCGCCGCGAGAGGCGGGGTCGTGCCCAGGCTTCCGCCATTGCTGCTCCACGCCTTCTGCGCGGATGAGCGGGTGGCCGCGTGCCTGCGCCGTGCGGCGGAGGCGCCGGTGCTGTCGCAGTTGACGGTGCGCGTGCGCATGGGCGGCATCGAGGCCGCCGAACACTTCTATGCCGGGCGTCCCACGCCGCATCTTATGGTCCTGCAGTCGGACGACGCGCCGGAGGACCTGCTCCACAGGCTGGACCATCTGGCCGAAGTCTGCGACCCCGAGACGCGGGTGCTGGTGATCGGCAACGCCTCCAACGTCGACCTCTACCGCGAGCTGATGCGCCGGGGCATATCGGGTTACCTGTCGCAGCCGGTGGATGTTGCCGACATCGTCGGTGCGCTGGCCCGCATAGAACCGGCAGAGCCGGCGGCCGGCCATCCGCGCAGCATCGCCTTCATCGGTGCGCGGGGCGGGGCGGGCTCCTCGATGCTGGCACAGAATCTTGCCTTCCTGTCGGCACGCCTGTTCAAGGACAAGGTCGTGCTGGCCGATCTGGACCCGGCTTTCGGCACCGCGGCGCTGAACTTCGACCTGTCGCCGCAGGACGCCGGGTTGATCGCCTGCAGCGAGCGCCTGTCGCTGCTTGCGCTGCCGCATGACTGGCGCGCCGATCCATCCGGGCGGGCGCTTTCGCAGTCTCTGGATGCGGCGCGCCGTGCTGCCGGCATCGTGATGATGGACGTGCCGCATGGCTGGAACGCCACCATACGCAGCCACCTGAAGTCCGCCGATGCCGTGGTGGTGACGACGACGCCGGATCTTGCCGGCCTGCGCAACGTGGCGGGGCTTGTCGACGCGCTGGAAACGCTGGAGCCGGCATTGCCGCGCCCCTGGCTGGTGATCAACCAGGTCGGGGCGGCCAAGGCGCACGAAATCCCCATAGCCGATTTCGCCGAGCCGGGGCGGCTGAACCTTCTGGCGGCGCTTCCCTACGCGCCGTCGCTGTTTGCGGGCGCATCCGCCCGTGGAAGGATGCTGGCGGAGGCCGCGCCGGACCACCCCTTGACGCGAAGCCTTGCGCGGATGACCCATGTGATCACGGGCCGGGTGCCCGCACCGAACTGACACGTCTGGAAGCCATCATGTCCGATCAGAATGCGATTCGCTCTGTCCACGCCGTTCATGCCGAAGACAAGGACGGGCTGCCCGAGCCCGCTCGCGGCTGGGCGCGCGCTACGCAATTTGCGGCCAAGCCCGGCGAAGTGCTGCTGGTACCGGGGGCGGATGGCGGCCTGGCGGCCGCCGTGCTGGGCCTCGGGGCACGCAAGGACGCATCCGCCTCGACATCGCTGCTCACCGGCGCGCTGGCGACGGCCCTGCCGGCGGGGCGCTGGCGGCTGGACTGCGAGCTGGACCCCGATCTTGCTGCGCTGGGCTTCCGGCTGGGTGGATATCGCTTCGATCGCTACCGCCGGAATGGTCAGGCGGCGGCTGACGGCCCGCAACTCGACGTGGTGGGATCGGGAGGCCATGAAATCCGGCTCTACGAGGGTATCGCGCTGGTGCGCGACCTTATCAACACGCCGGCCAACGACATGGGCCCCGACGCCATCGAACGCGCCACCCGCGATCTTGCCGCCGAGTTCGGCGCTGCCGTGGAGGTGACGACCGGCGATGCGTTGCTGGCGGCGAACCTGCCCATGATCCACGCCGTGGGGCGGGCCAGCCAGCGGGCGCCGAGGCTGATCGACATGCGCTTCGGCCGGCACGATGCGCCGCGCATCACGCTGGTGGGCAAGGGCGTGGCTTTCGATACGGGCGGGCTCGACATCAAGCCGGCATCCGGCATGCTGCTGATGAAGAAGGATATGGGCGGGGCGGCCAATGTGCTGGGCCTGGCGCGCATGCTGATGGCCGGGCGCGCCGACATCGCCCTGCGCGTCCTGATCCCGGCCGTGGAAAATTCCATCTCCGGAGATGCCTTCCGGCCGGGCGACGTGCTTGCCAGCCGCAAGGGCCGCACCGTGGAAATCGGCAATACCGATGCGGAAGGGCGTCTGGTGCTGGCCGATGCGCTGACCCTGGCCGACGAGGAGACCCCGGAACTGCTGGTCGACATGGCCACGCTGACGGGCGCGGCGCGGGTAGCGCTCGGGCCGGATCTGCCTCCCTTCTATACCGACGACGAGGAGCTGGCCGCCGAGCTGGCCCGCGCCGCGGCCGTGCTTGCCGATCCGATGTGGCGCATGCCGCTGTGGACACCCTATGCCGCCAATTTGTCGTCGCGGGTGGCCGACATCAACAACGTCACCAGCGATGGGTTTGCCGGTTCCGTGACGGCGGCGCTGTTTCTGCAGGGCTTCGTCGAGCGGGCACGGTCCTGGGTGCATTTCGACGTGTTCGGCTGGCGGCCGAAGGCCGTTGCATGGGGCGGCGTCGGCGGCGAGGCGCAGTGCATCCGCGCCTTGTCGTCCATCATCCTGGACCGGTACGGGCAATGACCATCGACCGGCGCCGCAACGCCGTGCGCCCCGATTTGGCCGATGCGCGCCTGAAAGGGCAGGTCGAGGCGGAGCGGTTCGTCGACGGCCGCCCGGCCCGCGTCGCCGCGCCGCTGGCGTCGCTGCGGCGGCGTCCGGCATCGGATGCGCCCCTGGAAACGGAGGCCCTTTGCGGCGAGGCGCTGACGGTCTTCGAGGACGCGGGCGAAGGCTGGATGTGGGTGCAACTGGCGTCGGACGGCTATGTCGGATGGATGCCGTCGGAAGCCGTCGCCTTCGACGCCGCCGCGCCGACGCATATCGTCCGCGTGCCGCGCACACTGGTGTTTCCGGGGCCCGACATCAAGCGGCCGCCGCTCGGCGGCCTGACGATGGGCGCAGGCATCGTCGCCACGGGCACGGCAGAGGACGTCAACGCGACCTATGTGCTCGTGCAGCCCTTCGGCGCCATCGTCTCCCGTCATTGCCGGCCGGTGGCCGCCGCCGCTGACGAGGACTTCACCGGCATCGCCGAGGGCTTGATGAACGTGCCCTATCTGTGGGGCGGCAAGTCTGCCCTCGGCATCGACTGCTCGGGCCTCGTGCAACTGGCGGCGGGCATGGCCGGTCTTGCGCTTCCGCGCGACACCGACATGCAGGAGGTGGAAGCCGGAGCGCCGCTTGCCTCAGGAGAGGCGTTGCGGCGCGGCGACCTGATCTTCTGGAAAGGGCATGTCGGCATCATGCGGGACGCAAAAACGCTGCTGCACGCCAACGCCCATCACATGATGGTGGCATCGGAGCCTTTGGCGGAGGCCGAGGCGCGGGCCGCGGCGAAGGGATCGCCCGTCACCTCACGCCGCCGCCTCGCCATTGGTTGAAGCGCGCTCGCGCACCAGGGCGGCAACCACCTCGGCGGGGCCGACGCGGCCGACGACATGGCCCTTGTCGGACACCAGAACCTCGCCGCCGCGCCTGTGCAGCGTTTCCATGACGCGGCGCAGAGGCGTTTCGCGGCTGACTGCCGAGGCAAGGGGCGTCTCCAGCGAGGCCCCCATCATCGACACCATGGCGTCTTCCGCCGTCAGAACGTTCATCGGGTTCACATGGGCGACGAAGTCGGCCACGTAGGCGCCGGCCGGATTGCGGACGATCTCGCTTGCGGTGCCGACCTGCACGATGTGTCCGCCTTCCATGATGGCGATGCGGTTGCCCAGCTTGAACGCCTCGTCCAGATCGTGGCTGACGAAGATGATCGTCTTCTTGAAGCGTGCCTGGCTTTCGAGGAGCTCGTCCTGCAGCTTGGCGCGGATGAGCGGGTCGAGCGCCGAAAAAGGCTCGTCCATCAACAGGACCGGCGCGTCGGTGGCAAAGGCCCGGGCCAGTCCGACGCGCTGCTGCATGCCGCCCGACAATTCGCCGACGCGGCTGTGCGCCCAATCCTGCAGGCCGACGATCTCCAGCTTCTCCATTGCGTGGCGGCGGCGCTCGGCCTTGGAGACGCCGGCGAACTGCAACCCCAGCGCGACGTTGTCCACCACGCTGCGCCATGGCAGCAGCGCGAACTGCTGGAACACCATCGCCACTTCGTGGCGACGCAATTCGCGTAGCCTGCGCGAGCCTGCCGACTGGATGTCGACGGCGCCCTTGCCGGTATCCACCACAACCCGCCCGCGCGAGACGGGCGCAAGGCCGTTGACGGCGCGGATCAGCGTCGACTTGCCCGATCCGGACAGGCCCATCAGCACGGCGATCTCGCCCTCATGGATATCCAGCGTGGCGTTGGCGACGCCGAGCGTCGCACCGGTCGCCTCGCGGATCTCGGCGCGGGACTTGTTCTGGTCCATCATTTCGAGGGCGCGTTTTTCGCCGTCGCCGAAGACGATGCACACGTTCTGGAACGAGACGATGGGCTTCATCGGCTGCCTCCTTCGTCGATGCGGAAGAACCGGTCGAGGATGATGGCCAGGATGACGATGGCCAATCCTGCCTCCAGCCCGCGTGCGATATCCACCGTGTTGAGCGCGCGCAGCACCGGCACGCCGAGGCCCGGTGCGCCAACCAGCGCGGCGATGACCACCATGGACAGGGACAGCATGATCGTCTGCGTCAGCCCGGCCATGATCTGCGGAAGCGCGTTGGGAATCTCGATGCTGAACAGGCGCTGCAGGCCCGTGGCGCCGAAGGCGTCGCCGGCTTCGCGCAGTTGCGCCGGGGTCGATACGATGCCCAGCCGCGTCAGGCGGATGGAGGCGGGCAGGGCGAAGATGACGGTGGCGACCAGGCCCGGCACCGTGCCGAGGCCGAACAGGATCAGCGCCGGAATGAGGTAGACGAAGGTCGGAATGGTCTGCATCAGATCCAGCACCGGCCGCATGACATTGTAGATCCACTGCCGCCGCGCCGCCAGGATGCCCAGCGGCACGCCGATGGCCATGCAGACGGCCGTGGCGGACAGAACCAGCGCCAATGTCTGTGTCGTCTCGCGCCAATAGCCGAGATTGATGATGAGCAGCAGGCCAAGCGCGGTCAGGACAGGCGCGACGATGGTGCGCCGCATGACGAAGGCGAACAGCGCGAAGGCGGCGACGACGGCGATGGGCGGCGGCGTCTCGAGTGCGTAGGTGATCCAGCCGATGATCGCCGAAAGGCCGGCGCTGAGCGCGTCGAAGAAGGGCAGGAAGTTTCCGATGAGCCAATCGAACCCGTCTTCGCCGTAGCGGCCGATGGGGATCTTGTGACTGGTGATCCATTCCACGGGGTCTTTGACCTCTCTGTTGCATTCTGGAATGTGACGAACCTACGGCAGACAGGTTTTTTGTCCAGCGGTTGGCGCGGCGGCGCCCGGCCATTATGGTGCGCCGCAAAGCGACAGGGCCCGACCTTCAAGGGGATTCGACGTGACCGCATTTCCATCCGATATCGACATATCGCGGGCGGCTTCCAAGCTGCCGATCGCCGAGGTGGCGGCGCGCCTGGACATACCTGACGAGGCGCTGGTGCCCTACGGACGCGACAAGGCCAAGGTCGAGCGCGCGTTTCTGGACGGCCTGTCGGGCCGCCCCGACGGCAAGCTGATACTGGTGACGGCGATCAACCCCACCCCGGCCGGAGAGGGCAAGACCACGACGACGGTCGGCCTTGGCGACGGGCTCAATGCCATCGGCCGCAGAGCCGCCATCTGCCTGCGCGAACCATCGCTCGGGCCCTGCTTCGGCCAGAAGGGCGGCGCGGCGGGCGGTGGACGTGCGCAGGTGGTGCCGATGGAAGACATCAACCTGCATTTCACCGGCGATTTCCACGCCATCACCTCGGCGCACAATCTTCTGGCGGCCATGGTGGACAATCACATCCACTGGGGCAATGCGCTGGGGCTCGATCCGCGCCGGGTCGTCTGGCGGCGCGTGGTGGACATGAACGACCGTGCGCTGCGCGACATCGTCGTATCGCTCGGGGGGCCGTCCAACGGCATGCCGCGCGAAACCGGCTTCGACATCACCGTCGCATCGGAAGTCATGGCCATCGTGTGCCTGGCGTCCGACATCGCGGACCTGGAGGCGCGGCTGGGCCGCATCGTGGTGGGCTACCGCCAGGACCGGAGCGCCGTCACGGCCGCCGACCTGAAGGCGACGGGGGCGATGGCCGCGCTGCTGCGCGATGCGATGCTGCCCAACCTCGTGCAGACGCTGGAAAACAACCCGGCCTTCGTGCATGGCGGCCCCTTTGCCAATATCGCCCATGGCTGCAACTCGGTGGTGGCCACGAAGGCGGCGCTGAAGCTGGCCGACTATGTCGTCACCGAGGCCGGCTTCGGCGCCGATCTCGGCGCCGAGAAGTTCTTCGATATCAAGTGCCGCATGGCGGGCCTGCGCCCCGACGCGACGGTGATCGTGGCGACGGTGCGCGCCCTCAAGATGAATGGCGGCGTCGCCCGGTCGGCACTGGCGAGCGAGAATGTCGAGGCGCTACGCAAGGGCGCCGCCAATCTGGGCCGGCACATCGAGAATGTGCGCGGCTTCGGCGTGCCCGTCATCGTGGCGATCAACCATTTCGCAACGGACACCGCGGCCGAGCTCGATGCCCTCAAGGCCTATGTGGCGCGGATGGGGGTGGAGGCCGTCGTCTGCCGGCATTGGGCCGAAGGGTCTTCCGGCATACTGGAACTGGCGCAAAAGGTGGCGGCGCTGGCCGATGGCGGCACGGCCGATTTCGCGCCCATCTATGCCGACGACCTCAGCCTCATCGGCAAGGTCGAGACCGTCGTGCGCCGTATCTATCGCGGCAAGGCGGTGACGGCCGAGCCGCAGGTGATGAAGGAGCTGGAGCGGTTCGAAGCGGCGGGCTTCGGCCATCTGCCGGTCTGCCTTGCCAAGACGCCTTACTCCTTCTCGACCGACCCCGCGCTGATCGGCGCACCGGAGGGGCATATCGTGCATATCCGCGATGTGCGGCTGTCGGCCGGCGCAGGCTTCGTCGTCGTCATCTGCGGCGATATCCTGACCATGCCGGGGCTGCCGCGCACCCCGGCGGCCGAACATATCTCGCTGGGTCTGGACGGCCTTATCGAAGGCCTCTCCTGAAGACCTGGAGTTGCAAAGCAAAGGCAAGTTCGGGCCGGCATCGTTTTTCGTTTGCGCACCGGCCCGGCAGGCGCTAACGCTTTGCCCATGAATATGATGTGCACGAACGACAGGCTTTGGTGGCAGGCTCGCTAACGGCGGCCGACGACCATTCGTGTGTTCGATCAGATGGGCCGCCACGGGAAACCGGCGGCCTTTTTCGTTTGTGCCGCCGCCGAGGCTTATTGCGAAGGGAAGGCGAGAATGAGCCTGGATAGTCAGTCCGACGGTACGGAAAGCTACGTGACGGAAGGCGGCGTCACCATTACCCGCCGGCGCCGGCCGATCGAGTATGCCGGCGCGATCGACCCGGTGATCGACCGGCTGGATACGCGGCGCGGGGCGGTCTTCTCGTCCAACTACGAGTATCCCGGCCGCTATACGCGCTGGGATACGGCGATCGTGGACCCGCCGGTCGTCATCACGGCCAGCGGCCGCCAGATGCGGATCGAGGCGCTGAACCCGCGCGGCGAGGTGCTGGTAAGCCTGATCCACCAGGCAATCGACGGCAATGCCGATATCGCCGCCATGACGCGCGAGGGCGGCCGTATAGATCTGACGGTCAAGGAGCCCGACCGCGCCTTCACCGAGGAAGAGCGCTCGCGCATGCCGACCGTCTTTTCGGTGCTGCGGCTGATCGTGCAGCTTTTCAAGTCGCACGAAAACGGCGACCTCGGCCTCTACGGCGCCTTCGGCTACGATCTTGCTTTCCAGTTCGACCCCGTGACGCAGCATCTGGCCCGGCCGGACGACCAGCGCGACCTTGTCCTGTTCCTGCCGGACGAGGTCCACACGGCCGACCACTATTCCGCGACGGCCTATATCGACAGTTTCGAGTTCTCCAGGGACGGCCTGACCACGGAAGGCTTGCCCGGCGGCGGCCCCGAGGCGCCCTACCGCGCGGCGGATGCAGCGCCCGCGCGCGGCGACCACGAGCCCGGCGAGTATGCGCGGCTGGTGCGCCGCGCCAAGGAAAAGTTCATGCGCGGCGACCTCTTCGAGGTCGTGCCGGGGCAGACCTTCTACGAAGAGTGCAAGACGGCGCCGTCCGCCGTGTCGCGCCGGCTGAAGTCGATCAACCCGTCGCCCTATTCGTTCTTCATCAATCTCGGCGACAACGAGTTTCTGATCGGCGCAAGCCCGGAAATGTTCGTGCGCGTCAGCGGCCGCCGGGTGGAAACCTGCCCGATCTCCGGCACGATCCGCCGCGGCGAGGATGCGATCTCCGATTCCGAGCAGATCCTCAAGCTCTTGAACTCGCGCAAGGACGAGTCGGAACTCACCATGTGTTCCGATGTCGACCGCAACGACAAGAGCCGCGTCTGCGAGCCGGGCTCGGTGCGCGTTATCGGGCGCCGTCAGATCGAGATGTATTCGCGGCTGATCCATACGGTGGACCACATCGAAGGGCGCCTGCGCGACGGCATGGACGCGATGGACGCGTTCCTGTCGCATGCCTGGGCCGTGACCGTGACGGGCGCGCCCAAGCTGTGGGCCATGCGCTTCATCGAAAGCCACGAGAAGAGCCCGCGCGCCTGGTATGGCGGCGCGGTGGGCATGATGCACTTCAACGGCGACATGAACACCGGGCTGACGCTGCGCACCATCCGCCTGCGCAACGGCATCGCCGAGGTGCGCGCCGGAGCCACGCTTCTCTACGATTCCAACCCGGAAGAAGAAGAGGCCGAGACCGAGTTGAAGGCATCCGCCTTCCTGGCAGCGATCCGCGAGGCGGGGACCGACGCGGTCCACCCCGAAAAGGCTGCACGCGTACCGGTGGGGAAGGGCGTGCGCGTCCTTCTGGTGGACCACGAGGACAGCTTCGTGCACACGCTGGCAAACTACATCAGGCAGACCGGCGCGGAGGTGACGACGGTGCGCACGCCCGTGCCCGCCGAGATCTTCGACCGGGTGCAACCCGACCTCGTGGTGCTTTCGCCCGGGCCGGGCAACCCGGACGATTTCGATTGCCGCGCCACGATCGACGCATCGCGCCGGCGCAGCCTGCCGATCTTCGGCGTATGCCTTGGCCTGCAGGCCCTGGCGGAGGCCTATGGCGGTACGCTGCGCACCCTGCATGTCCCCGTCCATGGCAAGCCCTCGCGTATCCGCGTCAACCGGCCGGGCGTGATCTTCGAAGGGTTGCCGTCGGAAGTGACGGTGGGGCGCTATCACTCGATCTTCGCGGACCCGGTGCGTCTGTCGCGCGATTTCGACGTGACGGCCGAAACGGACGACGGCGTCGTCATGGCGTTCGAGCATCGCAGCGAGCCGGTGGCGGCGGTGCAGTTCCACCCCGAAAGCATCATGAGTCTCGGCGGCGAGGCCGGGATGCGCATGATCGAAAACATCGTCGCCAACCTGCCACGCAAGGCCAGGGTCAAGGCTGCGTAGGCGGGAGGGCGTCGGCGTGGTGCAATTGAGGACCGCCAACCACATCGCCATGGCGACGATCGTCGTCGCCGTGGTGGTGCTGGGGCTGAAATACATCGCCTTCCTGGCGACCGGCTCCGTCGCGCTGTATTCGGATGCGCTGGAATCCGTCGTCAACGTGGTCGCCAGCCTGGCGGCGCTGTGGGCCATCAACGTCTCCGCCCGCCCGGCCGATGCCGACCACCCCTTCGGACACCACAAGGCAGAGTATTTCTCGGCCGTCCTCGAGGGCGTTCTGATTACCGTCGCCGCGCTTCTTATCCTGCGCGAGGCATGGGGCGCCTATCTGGAGCCGCGTACGCTGGACACGCCCTTCAAGGGCATGGCCATCAACGCGGTCGCGACGGCGATCAACGCTTTCTGGGCCCTGTTCCTGCTGCGGCAGGGAAAGGCGCGCCGCTCGCCGGCGCTTCTGGCCGACGGGCGGCACATCATGGCCGACGTGTTCACCTCGGTCGGCGTACTCGCGGGCCTTCTGCTGGCGGTGACGACGGGCTGGCACATCCTCGATCCGCTGATGGCCGCGCTGGTGGCGTTGAACATCCTGCGCGAAGGGGTGAAGGTCGTTACCTCGTCGCTGTCGGGCCTGATGGACCAGGCCATGGACCCGCAGGAACTGGACCTGGTGCGCGATATCATCTCGCAGCAGGCCGACGGCGCCCTGGAGGTGCACGACCTCAAGACGCGCCATGCCGGCCCTGCCTTCTTCATCGAATTCCACATGGTGGTGCCCAGCACGATGACGGTGGGCGCATCCCACGCGATCTGCGACCGGATCGAGGACGCCCTGCAGGAAGGCTTTCCGGCGGCGCGCGTGCTGATCCATGTGGAGCCCGAGGAAGAGGCCAAGCAGACCGGGGTGCCGGTCCTGTGAACCATAACCACAAGGGGCTTGCTTTTGCGCCTGAGGCGAAGCAATTTGCAGCCATGACGATTCACACGGCACACGGAATGGAAAGGTCTGGCGGCAACGCAGGCATTTTCGCGTCTGCCGGTCGTGGCCTTCTTCTTCTCCTTAGCGGCGGTCGTCGGGCCCGTTGAGAGGGACGCCCGGCGGTCGGAGCCGGCGTTCGATGGACGTAAACGTCCCCCTCGGAAAAATCTGGAACATCAATCCGACAGGCTCCCGCCGGCACGGAGGATCGCCGGCCCGGCAGCCATTGAAGAGGCAAGAAACATGTCACATACCGCCCGCACGAGCCGGCCAGTCATGACCCGTGCCGCCGAGAAATATCAGCCCTATCCGCATGTCGACCTGAGCGACCGGCAATGGCCGTCGCGGCGCATCGAGACCGCGCCCATCTGGTGCTCGGTGGACCTGCGCGATGGCAACCAGGCGCTCGTCGACCCGATGGGCCACGACCGCAAGGCGCGCATGTTCGCGCTGCTCAAGGACATGAACTTCAAGGAAATCGAGATCGGTTTCCCGTCCGCGTCGCAAACCGACTTCGACTTCACCCGCTGGGCGGTGGAAGAGGGCGGCGTGGCCGACGACGTATCCTTGCAGGTGCTGGTGCAATGCCGGCCCGAACTGATCGCCCGTACCTTCGAGTCGCTCGAGGGCGCGCGTCGTCCGATCGTTCATTTCTACAACTCCACCAGCGAGTTGCAGCGCCGCGTCGTGTTCCAGAAGGACCGGGTCGGCATCAAGCAGATCGCCGTGGACGCCGCCAAGATGATCGCCGAGATGGCGGACAAGGCCGGCGGCGGCTTCCGCTTCCAGTACTCGCCGGAAAGCTTCACCGGGACGGAGCTGGAGTTCGCGCTGGAGATCTGCAACGCCGTCACCGAGGTTCTGCAGCCGACGCCCGAGAACCGGTTGATCCTCAATCTGCCGGCAACGGTGGAAATGTCGACGCCCAACATCCATGCCGACCAGATCGAATGGATGAGCCGGAACCTCGACAATCGCGAGGCGATCATCCTGTCGCTGCATCCGCACAATGATCGGGGCACCGCCATCGCCGCCACCGAGCTGGGCCTGATGGCCGGTGCGGACCGCGTCGAGGGAACCCTGTTCGGCAATGGCGAGCGCACCGGCAACGTGGACATCGTCACGCTGGCGCTCAACATGTTCACGCAGGGCGTGGACCCGGAGCTGGACGTATCGGACATCAACCGCATCAAGGATGTCTACGAATACTGCAACCAGCTGCGCATTCCCGAGCGGCACCCCTATGTGGGCGAACTGGTCTACACGGCGTTCTCCGGCTCGCACCAGGACGCCATCAACAAGGGCATGAAGGCGGCGAAGGCAGCCAACACGCCGCTGTGGGAAGTGCCCTATCTGCCGATCGATCCCAAGGATGTCGGCCGCAGCTACGAGGCCATCATCCGGATCAACAGCCAGTCGGGCAAGGGCGGCATCGCCTATGTCCTGCAGGCGGACTACGGCCTCAACCTGCCGCGCAACCTGCAGATCGAGTTCCGTGAGGAAATCCAGCGCATCACGGATATCGAGGGCAAGGAACTGCCCGTGCGCCGCATCTACGAGCAGTTCCTGGAGACCTATGTCGACCAGCCCGACGCACCCCTGTCCTTCATCGAGCACATGACCCGGTCGGATGGCGGCTCGCGCACCGACCGGCTGGTGGAGGCGGTGATCCGCGACGGCACTGAGGAAGTGCGCATCGAGGGGCGGGGCACGGGGCCTATCGACGGCTTCATCGACGCCCTGTCGCGCCATACGGGCATCGACATGTCGGTTGCCGACTATTCGGAGCACTCGCTGCAGCGCGGCTCCAACGCGACGGCGATCTCCTACATGGAAATCGAGTATCCCGGCGGACGCGTCTTCGGCGCCGGCATCGACCACAACATCGTGGCCGCGTCGTTGAAGGCCATTGTGGCCGCCGCCAACCGCGCCATCGTCGCGCTCAAGGCTGCGAAGGCGGCCTGATCGGCATCGCGACGGCGGGCTTGCCTGGCCCGCCGTCGCACTTTTTTAACGAGCGTCGGTGTCTAATGCCCTCCGAAATGCGGAATGCATCGGAGTTGCGACATGGCCGAGTTGAAACACGATATCGCGGTTGCCAAGGGCTCGCGCAGACTGGCGGACGCCGTACGCGCGGCGAAGATCGCCGCCGCGCAGCGGTCGGACATCGTCGTCGATATCCGCGAGGCCGAGAAGGCGCGGCTCGGCAGCCTGGCCGACGAAATGCGCGAAGTGGCCGACGCGGTGCCGCCGACGGACGACCTCTTCGACTTCACCCTTTCGGAAGGGCCGCAGCCCCGCTACTGGGTGGACGGTACCGCGCATATTTCCATGGCGCGCGACCGCGTCACCTATCGCTTCATGCGGGAAACGCGGCTGGGCCGGGTGACGCTGGCCGAATCCACCGATGTGCAGCGCATGGTGGATGCGGTCACCGAATATGTAGCCGAGCGCATGGTCGAGCGGGATCGCGCCATGGCGCTTTCCGACAGGGTCGCCACGCGCGGCGAGGGCGGAAAGCTGGTCATCGCCGCATCGGATCTGCAGGATGACATGGCGACGCCGGCCGCCAAGGACCGCACCGGGCTGATGATGGCCGCTGCCTGGCTGCTGATCGGTTCCGTGCTGGGTGCAGGCGCGCTTGTGGGACTGTCGACCTATCTGTCCGCGCCGGTGCTGTAACCGGCCGCGCCGGAGACGGCGCGCTTCATCAGCAGGATCGCTGCCCCGGCGACGAGGCCCCAGAAGGCGGCACTGACGCCGAAGAAGGCGCTGCCCGACGCCGCGACCACAAAGCAGATGGCGGCGGCTTCCCGCTCGCCCGCATCTTCCATCGCCCCCTGGACGGAGGCCGCGAAGGCGCCCAGGAGCGCCAGCCCGGCAATCGCGCCGATCAGCAAAGGGGCATGCTCGGCAAAGGCGACGATCCACCCTGCCGCGAGGCCGAAGACGATATAGGCAAGGCCCGAGGAAATGCCGGACAGATACCGCAACGCCTTGTCGGGCCCTGCCTCCGGCCCGGCGCACAAGGCGGCGGTGATCGCCGCCAGATTGATGGCGCAGCCGCCGAATGGCGCTGTCACCATGGTTGCCACACCGGTGGTGACGAAGATGGGCCCGGGTGCGGGATCGTAGCCGTTGAGCTTGATGATCGCGAGGCCGGGCACGTTCTGGGATGCCATGGTGATGACGTAAAGCGGCAGGGCGATGCCGATGACCGCCGAAAGATGAAACTGCGGGATGGTGAAGACCGCCCCGGCGATGTCCGCGCCGCCGGGCAGGCTTGCCGCTCCCGGCCCGAGAACGACCAGAAGGATCGTCACCAGCGCCGCGATGGGCACCGCCGCGATCCGGCGCCAAAGGCCGACCAGGATGAATGTTGCGATGATGAGGCCGGTCTGGACGGGCATTCCGGCCAGGGCGCGAACCGGAGCGACGCACAGATCGAACAGGATGCCCGCCAGCATGGCGCTGGCCAGCGAGCGGGGAATCGCGGTGATCCAGCGGCCGAGGGGGCGCACGAGCCCGGTGAGGACGATGAGCGCGCCGGTAACGAGGAAAGCGCCGACGGCCGTTGCAAACCCGCCTTCCGGCACTCCGGCGATGGCCAGGAAGGCAGCGCCCGGCGTCGACCAGGCGATGGAAATCGGCATGCGCGTGCGCCAGGAATAGACGATGCTGCACAGCCCCATGACGACCGACAGGGCAAGCAGTCCGGAGGCTGCCTGCGCCGGTGAGGCGCCGACGCCGCGCAGCCCCTGGACGATGACCGAAAAGCTGGACGAAAAGGCGATGACGGCCGTCAGAAGCCCGGCGGCCAGCGGCAGGATCTTGTTTGCGGATTGGGTATGCATGCCCGGCGCCAGCCTCGGATATTGATGCTGTAACCTTCATAGAACGGCATTACCGGACGCCGCAACGAAAAACCGTCCCCGCGGTTACGGCGCGGTGCCGACCGCTTCTGCCTGTGCCTCTGCCGTCGTGCCATCGCCCAGCAGGCGGCGCTGCCGCACCCATCCGATGGCCTCGCCGTGCTGCCCGTAGCCGCGCTCGCGCTGCGTGAGCGACCATTCGCCCGGGCCACCATCGATCTCGAACAGGCTGTAGCGGGCGGCGGGCTTGTCGTGGCCGGCGCTTTGGCTTGCCGACGGAACACCGCAGACCGGAACCTTCACCCCGCCCGGACCGGTGAGCCAGTAGAGCGTATCCAGATGCGTGTGCCCGTGCAGGACGAGCTCGGCCCCGGCATCGTGGATCACGCGCGAGAAGAATTGCTTGCCGATCAGCCGCTTCGACCACGCGGCCGCGCCCGGAACCGGCGGATGATGGATCAGCACGACCCGGAACAATCCCAGGCCATGGGCTTGCGTCAGCAGGCGGGCGGTCTGCAATGCCTGCCGGCGCTTGAAACTGCCGGTGGCGAAGAAGGGGGCGGTCGCCTCGGCGCTGGATGTGCCGATGATGGCGACGGGGCCGCGCACCCGCATGTAGGGAAAACGCCGGTCGTCGAATGACAGGCCGTCATCGCCGGTCATGTAGCCGTCCCACTCGCGGCAGGCACGGTTGAGTGCGCCCGGCACGTAGGCATCGTGATTGCCCGGCACCAGCGAAACCCAGTCGGGCTTGCCCAGATCCTCCAGCCAGAGGCGGGCGCCGTCGACTTCGGTCTTGGTCGCAAGATTGACGAGATCGCCGGTCACGGCCACATGATCGGGCTTCTGCTGGCGCAAGTCGGCAACGAGGTTCAGCAGCGTATCGCCGAACATGGCGCGCTTTCGGTTGCGCTGCCAGTTGATGTAACCGGTAATGCGCTTGGACGCGAGCTCGCGATACGAGACTTCGGGCAGGGGGCCGAGATGGATGTCGGAAAGATGGGCGAGTCGAAACATCAGCGGCAATGTAAACCGGCAGCCGGTTTTGGAAAGAGCCGCGAGGTAACGGGCGCTTGAGACTTCGCGAACGGCTGTTCCATCTGTTTTTCCTGCTGCGGCGGCCGATGACGCTGGGCACACGGGTTGCGGCTTTCGATGAAGAGGGGCGCGTCTTCCTTGTGCGGCATACCTATGTTGCCGGCTGGCATCTTCCCGGCGGGGGCGTCGACCCGGGCGAAACCTGCGAGGCCGCGGCGCGCCGCGAACTTGCCGAGGAAGGCAACATCGATTGCCCGCACGGGGTGCGCCTCGTGTCGCTGCACTTCAATCGCCGCGCCTCGCGCAGGGATCATGTCGCCTTCTACCGTGCGGATGGCGTGCGGCAGACGGCGCCGCGCGCCGCCGACCGCGAGATCGCCGAAAGCGGCTTCTTTGCCCTGTCGGCCTTACCCGACGGCGTCACGCCCGCGACGCGGGCGCGCCTGGCGGAGCTTGCCGGGGCCGCGCCTTCAGCCCCGTACTGGTGAAACGCCCGCAAGCCGGCCCCGATCATGCGGGGTGTCGAGATGCTGCTCGGGCCCAAGCGGCACGATGCCGGTCGGGTTGATGGTCTTGTGGCTCTCGTAATAGTGGCCCTTGATGTGCCGGAAATCGACCGTCTCGGCGACGCCGGGCCATTGATAGAGCTCGAGCATGTAGTTGTAGAGATTGGGATAGTCGGCGATGCGCCGGCGATTGCACTTGAAGTGCCCGACATAGACGGGATCGAAGCGGATCAGCGTCGTGAAAAGCCGCCAGTCCGCCTCTGTCGGCCGGTCGCCGACAAGATAGCGCTGCTGTCCGAGGCGGTCTTCCAACGCGTCCAGCACCTCGAACAATTTCCGGAAGGGAAGCTCATAGGCCTCCTGCGTCGTCGCGAAGCCGCATTTGTAGACGCCGTTATTGACGGATTCGTAGACAAGATCGTTGGTGGCATCGATTTCGGCCCGCAGGGCCGGCGGATAGAAATCCAGCCCGGCATCGCCGAAGGCGTCGAAGCTGTCGTTGAACATCCGGATGATCTCGGACGATTCGTTGCTGACGATCGTTTCCGTCTGCTTGTCCCACAGGACGGGCACTGTGACGCGGCCGGTAAACTGCGGATCGGCTTTCAGATAGACCTGATAGAGCTTGTCGGCCCCGTTGACGGCGTCCGGTATGGCGCTCGGCCTTTGCGAAAACTCCCAACCGTTCTCGGCCATCAGCCAGTCGAGGACGGACAGAGATATGACGTCGTCGAGCTTCTTCAGCTTGCGGAAGATCAGTGTGCGATGCGCCCACGGGCAGGCAAGCGATACATACAGATGGTATCGCCCGGATTCCGCGGGGAAGCCGCGCTGGCCCTGTGGACCCGGCCCGCCATCGGGCGTGATCCAGTCGCGGAAGACGCTGGCCTCCCGCTTGAAGCTTCCACCCGTTTTCTTGGTGTCGTACCAGACGTCCTGCCAGACGCCGTCAACCAGCATGCCCATGCGTGCGCGCTCCCCTGTTCAGGACAGGGATATGAGCAGGAATGCGGTAGACGCCAGTCCCGGCACCATGATAAGCACCGTCAACCGAACGACAGACAATTGGTGTTCCGTTTGCTGCGACGACGAAGCCTGGAAGCGGCCAAGACCGCACACTGACCGCGCCGGCAGGCTTTGGCCTCTGGCGTGCACGGCCACGCCAGATGTTTTGGATCACCATGCTTTCCCGTCTTTCTTCCACCGGGCTGACGTTCGGCAACGAGCTTCCCCTGCATGCCGCCTGCATAGAGGACATTTCCGCTGAAGCCTTCGGCCCCGGGCGCTTTGCCCGCGCCGCCGCGCGCGTGCGGGAGATGGCGTCCCACGCCCCTGAGCTTTCCTTCGTCGCTTGCCTGCACGGGCAGGTCATCGGATCGGTCCGTCAGACGCCGGTGCTGGTCGGCACGACGCCGGCCCTCATGCTCGGCCCGCTTGCCGTCCGCCCGGCATACAAGGGCATGGGCGTCGGCAAGTCCTTGATGCATATGGCGGCGGATGCCGCCCGCAATGCCGGCGAGGCGTTCATATTCCTGGTGGGCGACAGGGGCTATTACATGCCGCTCGGCTACGAGCCGACCAGGCCCGGCAGCATTGTCATGCCGGGGCCTGTCGACCCCATGCGGGTGCTGGTCCTGCCGCTCGATGGCGGGGCGGTGGGCACGCTCGAAGGCAAGGTGACGGCCCGCTTCAGATGAAGGGCTCCAGCATCGGCCCCACGGTGGACCGATGTCCGATGTCGTCGCCATGCGCGGCCAGCCACTCGCCGGCGGCCCGCCTGCCGGCCTCGGCCAATGCCGACAGTTCGGACCAGCGCGTATCCAGCTTGGCGGCGGTCGACCGTTCGGCAACGTCCTGACTGGCGGCGATCATGTGCAGCCGCAAACGCGCGATGCGACGCAGGGCCGGGTTGGTCTCCTCTGCGCCGCGCAGCAGCTTCTGGATTTCGGTCAGCGTCCGCAGGTCCCGCAGCAGGCTGGAGTTGAAGGTGATCTCCGTCACGCGCGACAGGATGTCGGCCACCCCCTGCGGCACCTCCTGCCGCTGGAACGGGGTGACCTGCACGATCAGGATGTCGGCCGCGAACGCTTCCGAAAACAGCGGCGTCAGCGTCGGGTTTCCCATATAGCCGCCATCCCAATAGGAGATGCCGTCGATTTCGACAGCGCGGAACAGGTTGGGCAGGCAGGCCGAGGCGAGCAGCGCGTCGACCGTCAGTTCAGCCCCGGTGAAGACACGCGCCGAGCCGGTGTCCACGCGCGTTGCCGAAACGAAGGTGGGGATGATTTCGGGGCCCTGCAGCAGCGGAAAGTCGATGGTGCGCTCCAGCACCGGGCGCAGCGGATTGCCGCTCGGCATGGTCGGATCGTAGGGCGAAACCATCTGCCCCAGCACCTTTACCCGTTCCAGCATGCCGTGCACCATGGTGGTCGGCAGCGGCAGGAAGGGCATGGACCGCTCCACCGCGCCGAGCGGCGACGAGCCCGATACGCTTTTCCAGAGCGCTTCGAGATTGCCGCGCGCCGCTTGCGCGCCGCCAACGGCAAGGCCGGTAACGAGGCTGGCCGCATTCAACGCGCCGGCGCTGGTGCCGCTGACGGCGCTGAAGCGAAAACGCCCGTCTTCCAGCAGATGGTCCAGTACGCCCCAGGTGAAGGCCCCATGCGCGCCGCCGCCCTGGAGCGCCAGCGAAATAGGGAGGGAAGAAGCGTCGACCATGGCTTGCGTTCTCCCGTTACGGGGGCGGACCGGCTAGCGTCCTTCACGATACCATGTTGCGGACAGCGCCATAAGCAGGACGGCGAGCCCCAGGAACCCGGCGAAGAGCGGTGTGCGCTCCACGCCGCGCAGCACCGTTTCATCGGTGGTTTTCAGGCCGATCCAGTCCCGCCCGTCGCCATCGGCCCGCCCGGTGATCGGAACGATGCGCGGCACCGTCACATTGCCATCCGCGTCGGCTATCCGCCGGACGCCCCCGCGCGAGGCTTCGGCCAGAGGCTGCAGCTTGGCGGTGGTGGAGATGGCCTCGCGGAACTCGCGCGGATTGGCGGGGCCGACATTGACGAGCGCGCGCAGATCGCCGTTCGCCACCTGGTACAGGCCGAGATCCTCTACCGGTACATCGGCCGTCCAGATGCCATCGCCCGTCTGCGCAAGCGTCAGCGCCCGTGCTTCGCCCGACGGCGTGATCAGGGTTGCCGGGCCCGGATCGTCGCCGATCGTGTTGCGCGTGATGGTCAGCGTGCTGCCTTGCGCGACGGCGTCGAGCGACTCTTCTTCCAGCTCCGGCTCCTTCATCAGCCAATGCGCCAGCCTGCGGAAGAGCGGCACATGCGGGCCACCGCCCTCGAACCCGCGCGACCATAGCCAGCCCTGGTCGGACAGGAGCAGCGCGACGCGCCCTTCGCCCACACGGTCGAGCACCAGCAGCGGCTTGCCCTCCGGACCGTTCATGACCGTTTCGCCCGATACCTCGCCCACATCGACGATGCGGAACCAGGGGCTCCAGGCCGGGGGCGTCTGGGCGGCTCCCGGCAGGTCCCGCGTGACGGGGTGCTTGCGGCCGAGCTCGGACAGGACAGGGCGGAACGCCTCGGTTTCGACCGAGCCCTCCGGCAGCGCCGGCAGGACGCTGGCCAGCGGCGAGTTGGCGATGGAATCGAGGCCGGCATATTCCGGGCCGGAGGCGATCAGCATGGCGCCGCCGTTGCGCACATATTGCGCGATGTAATCGTAGTAGAGCGTCGGCAGGACGCCGCGCCGCTGGTAGCGGTCGAAGATGATGAGATCGAAATCGTCGATCCGCTCCACGAAAAGCTCGCGCGTCGGGAAGGCGATCAGCGACAGCTCGTCGATGGGCGTTCCATCCTGCTTTTCCGGAGGACGCAGGATGGTGAAATGGACGAGGTCCACCGCCGCATCGGACTTCAGGAGGTTGCGCCATGTGCGCTCGCCGGCATGCGGCTCGCCGGAGACGAGAAGCACACGCAGGTTTTCGCGGATACCATCCACAACGGCGATGGCCTTGTTGTTGATGGGGGTTATCTCGCCCGGCCGCTCTGCGGCGACCAGCTCCACGATATTATGGCCGGCGCGCGGTAGCTGGAACGGCAGTTGCGTTTCCTGGCCGGGCACCGCGTTCTGGCGGGCGACCAGATCGCCGTTGAGATAGGCGCGCACGTCGACGGGCGCGCTCGGCGCGTTCTCGCCCTCTTCGACGACGCGATAGGTCAGCGTCTGCTGCTGCTCGACGATGCCGAAGCGCGGCGCCGAGACGATCTCGATACGGCGGTCGAACTCGTCCGGCCGGCCCGTGACAAGGCCGTGCACCGGGGCGTCGAAACCAAGCTGCCCGGCATTGGCCGGAATGTCGTGAACCTGCCCGTCGGTCACCATGATGGCGCCGGCGACCCGCCCGGGCGAAACGTCGGCAAGGCTGGAGGACAGCGCCGAAAACAGCGCCGTCGTGGCATCCTGGTTGCTTTCCGCCGTGCGGCTGGCCTCTACGACACGCACATCGAACTCGGGATACTCGGCCAGCCGAGCGCGCAGTTGCGCAACGGCTTCGTCGGTTTCGCGCGTGCGCGTGCCGATCGATTGGCTCTGGCTGCGATCCACCACCAGCGATACGACGCTTTGCAGGGGCTCGCGCTCCTCGCGCAGCAGCACCGGGTTGGCGAGCGCCAGCAACAGCGCCGCGATGGCGGCGACACGAAGAAGCGCCCCGCGCAGCCGCCCGGCGATGAGCAGCAGGGCAATCAGCACGGCCGGCGCCGCGATCAGCGCCAGCACGGTCCAGGAAAAGAAGGGCGAGAAGCTCAGGGCCCAGGTCATTGTCCGAGCCTTTCCAGAAGCGCCGGCACATGAACCTGGTCGGCCTTGTAGTTGCCGGTCAGCACATACATGACGATGTTGACGCCGGCCCTGTAGGCATAGTCGCGCTGCGCCGGGTCGGGCGTGTCGGTCGGATAGACGAACAGGCCGGTATCATCCACCGCCCAGGCGCTGGCGAAATCGTTGGACGTGATCATGATGGACGAGACGCCATCGCCGGCCGTGGCGGGGCGCGTCTCGGCGTCGGCAGAGCGCGCCAGCGCTTCCACCCACAAGTCGGACGCGGTGTAACGGCCGGGGAACTGGTCCATGATGTAGAAGGACTTGGTCAGCACATGGTCGGCCGGGACAGGCTCCAGCGGCGGTATGTCCAGGTCTGCCAGAATGGCGCGCAGGCGGCGCTGCCCGTCGGAGACGGCCGTGCCGGACAGGCCGCTCATGCCGCTGTCCTCGACATCGAAAAGCACTGTGCCGCCCTGCTTCATATAGGCGTCGACCCGGCTGATCGCTTCCTCTGCCGGCATGGGCGCCGAAGCGGAAATCGGCCAGTACAGGATGGGATAGAAAGAGAGCTCGTCGGTCGCGATATCCACCTCGACCGGCTCGCCCGGCTCCAGCGCCGTCTTGGCGGCGATGAACTGCGAAAGGCCGAACAGGCCTTGCCGCGATATCTCGTCCTGCGCCGCATCGCCGGTGCGCACATAGGCAAGGTGGGTCGTGGCCGTGGCGGCGATGGCGGCCTCGGCGTCGTAGCTATCGAGCCCGGCGCGTGCCGGATCATCGGCCTGCTGTGCGTGGCCGACCGCGGGCAGCAGCAGGACTGCCGCAGCAAGGATAAGCGGCAACGTCGCCTGGCGGCGCCAGCGCCCGGGCGCGAACAGGCGGCGCAAGCCGCCCTGCAGCCATATCAGCGCCAGCGCATCCAGCGCGAACAGAAGCAGCGCCGCGGCGAACAGCCATGGCGTGAGGCTGGTGCTGTCGGCGCCGCCATAGGCGCGCGCCTCGACAGGGCCGGCGGCGGCAAGGTCGCCGATCGGCGATAGCGTCGCCTCACGCGGGAGGAGGTTCAACGCGACATAGCCTTCTTCGGAGCCGTAGAGCCCGGGCGGATGCTCCCGCGTGACGGCAGGCAGCCCCTCGGCGGACACGGTCAGCGGGCGGGCGGTGTTGTCCGGCGGCACCAGAAGGCCGTCTGCATCCAGCATGAGATAAGGGGGATAGGAGGCTGCGCGGGCATCGGAGGCGGCCGCCGCCGTGCCGGCGCGCGACAGCATCACGATGCGGCGGAGCATATCGACGAAAGCGCCCGATATGGGCAGGTTGGACCAGGTGGCCTCGGCCGTCGTGTGGAACAGGATGATGCGTCCCGCGCCACGCGTGGCGGCGGTGACGATGGGCGTGCCGTCGGCAAGGCTGGCCCAGGTGCGGTCGGCCAGTTCCACCGAGGGCTCCGCCAGGATCTGCCGCGTCACCGTGACATCGTCGGGAATGGCGATGTCGGAGAAGGGGCTGTCGTCCGCCATGGGGGCCAATGCCTGCGGCTCCGACCAGGACAGCGCCCCGCCCAACTGGCGCTCGCCGCCGCGCAGGCGCACCGGAACGAGCTGGTCGTCCGCGGTGGAGGCGGCAAGCCGCGGGCCCGCGAAGCGCAGCAGCGTTCCCCCGGCCTCGACATAGGATGTCAACGCCGTTTCGGCGGCGGCGGGCAGCACCCCGATATCGGCCAGCACGATGACGGAAGGGTTGCCGCGCACCATGGCCGGCACCGAGGTGGCCAGATCGGCGCTCTCGGCCTGCACCAGATCGGCAAAGGGCTCGAGTGCCCGTGTTATGTAGTAGAGCGGCGACAGAAGCGGTTGGGCGAGGTCGAGCGGCTCGCCGGATATCAGGCCCACGCGCCGCCGCTGGAAACTGTCGTCCACCAGCCGGACCGAGCCGGCATCGATGGTTCCGGCCAGTTCGATGCGGGCCACGTCGTTGCGAAGCTCAACCGGTATATTGAAGCGGGCGACGGTGCCGGTTGCGCCGGCATCGAAGGACAGCGGCGCGCGCCCGATCTCCCGCGATTGGCGATCCAGTGCCCGGAGCGTGCGGGTGGGCACGGCATCGCCCGTCGGGCGGACGGCCGTGACCGTCAGCGCGTCGGTGGCGTTATCGGCTGCCGTAAGGCCTACGAGGCCACCCGTTTCGGCCTGGAACGCAAGCACCTGCGCCGCACCGATGCCGGACAGCGCCGCCATCGCGTCTGCCCGATCCGCGCTTTCGAGTCCGTCGGTCAGGAGCGCCAGCGTCACGCCGGGCTGTCCCTGCAGCGCGGTTGCCAGGCGTTGTGCTGCCGCCAGCCGTTGCACAGGAACAGGGCGCGCTTCGGCGGCCGCAAGGCGTTCAAGCGCCGTCGCCGCCTCCATCGGGGCCGCGTCGTCGGAGGTGTCCTCGGCGGTCAGGACCAGCGAGACGGGGCGGCCGGCCTCTCCGGCCTCCCGCACCAGCGCGGCGGCGTTGTCGCGCATGGCATCGAAGCGGGTGGCGCTGGCCCAGCCATTGTCGAGCATGACGCCCAGGGGCCCTTCGCCGCGCAGCAGCGCCTCGCGGGGGTTCAGCACCGGGGCGGCCAGCGCCAGAATGACGAGCCCCGCCAGCAGCAGCCGCAGGAGGGTCAGCCACCACGGGCTGCGCGCCGGTGTCTCCTCGGTCTTGAGAACGCGCTGCAGGATGCGGAACGGCGGAAAGGCTTCGGTTTCCGGTTGCGGCGGCGTCAGCCGCAGCAGCCACCAGATGATCGGCAGTGCGACCAGGCCGAACAGCACGAGGGGGGCGCCGAATGAGAGTGCGAGACCGCCCATCTAGACTGCCGATCGTTGGGTCTGCGGCAGACCGCCGAGACGGCCGTGGATAGCCACCAGCGCCTCCGAGGCAAGCCTGTCGGTGCGGTGCGAAACGAAGCTCCAGCCAAGGCGGCGGCAATGGTCGGACAGGGTGCTGCGGCGGGCCGTGTACAGCCGCCCATACTCTTCCTTCAGGGCTTCCGCGCGCCCCGCCGTCAGGCGTTGGCCGCTTTCGGGATCGCGGAACTCGGTGCGGCCGGCATAGGGGAAGTCTTCTTCCGCCGGATCGTAGATCTCGATCAGATGTCCGCGCATGCCGCGCCGCGCCAGAATGTCGATCCGCTCCATGACGTCCGGGAGCGGGTCCAGGAAATCACTGGCGATGACGATCTCGCTGAAGCGCCGGAAATGGGCGTCCGGAAAGCTGTCATGCGGGCGATGCGTCATCAGGGCCGCCGCGATCCGCTCTGCGGCGTTGCGTGCCGATACAGGCTGCAACACGCCCGGATAGCCGATCCGCTCGCCGGCGCGGGCCAGAAGCTCGGCCAGCGCGAGCACGAGCACGAGTGCGCGCGACTCCTTGGAAACGGCGGCCGTGCGCGACTGGTACATCATCGACGGGGATGGATCGGCCCACAGCCAGACGGTGTGCGCGGCTTCCCATTCCCGGTCCCGCAGATAGACATGATCGTCGCGCGCAGAGCGGCGCCAATCGATGCGCGATACCGGCTCGCCCTCTACGAAGGGGCGGAACTGCCAGAAGTTTTCGCCCGCGCCACGGCGCCGGCGCCCGTGCCAGCCGGCGGTGACGGTGGCAACGATGCGGCGCGCCTCCACCAACAGGTCCGGCATCAGCGCGGCGCGCTGGCGGGCGCGCAGCAGCGCAGACTGGCTGTCCGTCAGAGGGTGCGCTTTGCCGATGGCCGCCATGCGCTGCCTTTCGAAACGGTTGCGGGACGCCCGATCAGGCGATGCTGCGCTTGAGCGCCACGATGACGTCCTTGACGCCCATCCCTTCGGCGCGGGCGGCGAAGTTCAGCGCCATGCGATGCTGCAGGATGGGCTCGGCCAGCGCCCGCACATCGTCGATCGAGGGTGCGAAGCGGCCTTCGTACAGCGCACGGGCGCGCACGCAGGTCATCAGTGCCTGGCTGGCGCGGGGGCCGGGGCCCCAGGCGATATGCGAGTCGGCTTCGGCGCTTCCGTGGCCGGGGCGCGCGGAGCGCACCAGCGACAGGATGGCCTCGACGACGCTTTCCGGCACCGGCATCTGGCGCACCAGCCTCTGGATTTCGCGCAGGCGCTCGGCGGCGATCACCGGCTCGGCCCTGTCTTCGCTGACGCCCGTTGTGGCCAGAAGAATCCGCCGCTCGGCGGCAAGGTCGGGATACAGCACGTCCACCTGCATCAGGAACCGGTCCAACTGGGCTTCCGGCAGCGGATAGGTGCCTTCCTGCTCCAGCGGGTTCTGGGTGGCAAGCACGTGGAACGGAGAGGGCAGGTCGTGCCGCTCGCCCGCAACGGTGACGTGATATTCCTGCATGGCCTGCAGCAGCGCCGATTGCGTGCGGGGGCTGGCACGGTTGATTTCGTCGGCCATCAGCAACTGGGCAAAGACCGGCCCGCGAATGAAGCGGAAGCTGCGGCGCCCCATATCGTCCTGATCCAGCACTTCGGAGCCGACGATGTCGGACGGCATCAGATCGGGCGTGAACTGGATTCGCTTGCCGTCGAGGCCTAGCGCGACGCCCAGTGTTTCGACCAGCTTCGTCTTGGCAAGGCCCGGAACGCCGACCAGCAGCGCGTGGCCCCCCGCCAGGATCGCCACCAATGTCTGCTCGACCACCTGCTCCTGGCCGAAGATCGCCCGCCCGACCGAGGCGCGGATGCCGGCGATGTCGGCAAGCGCCGATTCGGCCATGGCCTCGACCGCCTTCATGTCGGCAACGGGGTTCTGCGGCTCCAGAAGGGTCATCGGACAGTCTCCGTTGCGGGGGTCGACCAGCCCATGAAAACGGGCTGCGCGCCATCTGGCAAGCCCGGCGCTTCGGAACTATGTGGTGACGGGCAAGCCCGGCCAAAATAAGACGGGGCCGAACTGGCATGATCGAGGAGGCGGAGTGGGCGACGACGGTTCAGGAGCGATGGCAGGACTTGCGGCGCTGATGGCCCGCGCAGAGCGGGCGGACGCCTCGCCGGCGCCCGTCGAGCGGTGGCATCCGGCGCATTGCGGCGATATCGACATCGTGATCCGCGCCGATGGAAGCTGGGTCCATGAAGGCACGGTGATCGGCCGGCCGGAGCTGGTGCGCCTGTTCTCGACCGTCTTGCGCAAGGACGCGGATGGCGAGACCTATCTGGTCACCCCTGCCGAGCGCCTGCGCATAACGGTCGAGGACGCGCCTTTCCTGGCGGTGGAAATGGCGGTCGAAGACGCCGATGGGGGCCCGGTCCTGACGTTCCGCACCAATATGGGCGACGTCGTGCGCGCCGGAAACGCGCATCCGATCCGCTTCGGCGCTGGGGCGGACGGCTTCGTTCCCTATGTCACCGTGCGCGGCCGGCTGGAAGCGCGGTTGACGCGGCCGGTGGCGTTCGAGCTGGCGGGGATGCTGCAAGAGGACGAGACAGGCCCCTATCTGATGTCGGGCGGTGTCCGTTTCCAGCCTGCGCCGGCGGCAGCGTGAGAGGCGCAGCGCAATGCCACCCTTTGACCGCCGATGATTTCCGTCGGCGTGTGGCCGCCCGTGGTGCGACCGGCGATGCGCCATCCCTTCAGGGAGATCACGTGCTGAACCCCGGGACCGAAGCGATGATCGGCGCTGCCGCCACGCGTGAAGCCGCCGTCCTGGTGCCGATTGTCGCACGGGCGGAAGAGGCGAGCATCCTTTTGACGACGCGCTCGGCCGCCTTGCGGAAGCATTCGGGGCAGATCGCCTTTCCGGGCGGCGCGGTGGACCCGGGTGATCAATCCGCCGAGGCCGCGGCGCTGCGCGAAGCCGAGGAAGAGATCGGGCTGACGGCGGATCATGTGGAAACGCTCGGCCGCCTGCCGTCCTATCTGTCCAGTACCGGTTATCGCATCGTACCGGTGCTTTCCATCGTCAGGCCGGGCTTCGGCCTGAAGCTCAATCCGGATGAGGTGGACGACGCCTTCGAGGTGCCGCTGGCATTCCTGATGGATGCCGCCAACCATCGGCTGGAAAGCCGCGAGTGGCGCGGGGTGGCGCGCACCTTCTACACCATGCCCTTCGGGGATCGATACATTTGGGGCGTGACGGCGGGTATCCTCCGGTCGCTCTATGAAAGGTACTATGCATGACGAGCCTGACCGACGCCGCCTGGCTGCAGGATGTTGCCGTCCAGACCCTGTTGCGTGCTCTTGGGCAGGGAGAGGAGGAGGCCCGCGTGGTGGGGGGCGCGATCCGAAACCACTATCTCGGATATCCGATCACGGATGTCGACATCGCCACCACGACGCTCCCGCGCGAGACGATGCGCCTTGGCGCGGAGGCCGGCTTCAAGGCGGTGCCGACAGGCGTCGACCATGGCACCGTGACCCTGGTCCAGGGCGGGCGCGCCTTCGAGGTGACGACGCTGCGCCGCGATACCGAAAGCGACGGCCGCCACGCCAAGGTTGCCTTCGGACGCGACTGGAAGGTCGATGCCGAGCGGCGGGACTTCACCATAAACGCGCTCTACGCGGATGCGGACGGTAAGGTCTACGATTACGTCGGCGGCCTTGCCGACCTGGAAGCCCAATCGCTGCGCTTCATCGGCGACGCGGAACTGCGGATCCGGGAAGATTATCTGCGCAGCCTGCGGTTTTTCCGGTTTTTCGCCTGGTACGGCAAGGGCCGGCCGGATGCCGAGGCCTTGCGCGCAACCGCGCGGTTGCGTGACGGGCTGAAGACCCTATCGGCGGAGCGTGTCTGGGGTGAGATGAAGAAGCTCCTGTCGGCGCCCGATCCATCCCGCGCTTTGCTGTGGATGCGGCAGGCCGGCGTGCTGACGGCCGTGCTGCCGGAAACGGAAAAGTGGGGCATCGATACGATCCACCCGCTGGTGCAGGCCGAGCGCGACAATGTCTGGGATGCCGACCCGATGCTGCGGCTGATGGCCATGATACCGCCGGACGGCGCCCGCGTAACCGAGATGGCGCGGCGGCTGCGCCTGTCCAATGCGGAGCGCAAGCGCCTTCAGGCCTTCGCGATGACCGCCACGGTGGCGGCCGATATGCCGGACGGCACCTGGCGGGCGACGCTGCAGGACGGCGACCGGCGGGCGCTGGCCGACCGGCTGCGCCTGGACATCGCGGTGGCAAGCCGGGAGCCCTCCGGGGACGTCGCGGCCGCACGGCTGCGATTGCTACATGCGTTGGAAACCTTCGAGCCGGCAGAGTTTCCGATCGATGGCGACGATGTGCAGGCCGCCGGCGTGCCGGCCGGCAAGGCCGTGGGGCAGGCGCTGGCGCGGCTGCGTCAACGATGGCTGGACAGCGGCCTGACGGCCGACCGCGAAACCCTTCTGCGGGATCTGAGGCAGGAGGCCCCGCGCGGAGAGGGGGCCGATCAATAAAAAACGGGCCGCGAGGGCCCGTTTCGACTTTCATCTGGGTCCGTGGACCTTGAGCCGAAGCTCCAGGCCGATCAGTGGACGGGCATTTCGTGCACGTTCGTGCGGAAAGCGTCCATCATGATTGGCGTGATCGTGTCGACGCCGAGCTGCTTGGCTTGCACCACCGCCCGGCGGATCACTTCCGCCTGGCTCTCAGCCCGTATGACGCGATTACATCCGGGTATGACACCTGCACAGTTGAGTTCGTACATCTGGGCCTCCCATCGACTGACATTAATGTTTGATATATTTCGTGAAAGTCAATCGGAAGTTGAAGGTGTTCTCCGAAATTTAATCTTTTCAGGCTAAGGGCCGCCGCTCTTTAGCGGACAGCGATCACCGATCCGTCGCGCCGGTCGACATCGACCCGAATGTCGTCGCCACGTCTGTCGATGCCTTCCACCCGATAGGCGGACCGTGTGCGGCTGACATCGTCGACCTCACGGAGGCCTTCGCCACGGGCGATGCGGACGGCTTCCCGCTCGCTGATCTCTCCGCGCGGCATGTCGCGGTCGCGCTGGCGGCCTTCGCTTTCGTTGGGGTTGACGACCCGGACCCCGTCGGGGCCGATCATGATACCCTGTGCCTGGGCAGGCAGTGCGGCTCCGCCAACGGCGCCGGCAACGAGTGCGGCTGCTAGAAGTGTCTTGAGCATCTCAAATCCTCCGATCGATGCCATGTTTTTGATCGGAGTGTTAACCAAATGCCCGTTTTGCTGGTTCCTGCGGCAGGTGGGACGAATTGCCGCTCGTGAGCGTCGACAACTCCTCCGGCGTCAGAGGGCGCGCCGTGCCCTTGGGAAGATCGCCCAGCGCCAGGGGCCCGATTGCCACGCGCACCAGCCGAAGGACTTCCATGTCCAGCGCGGCCAGAAGCCGGCGTATATGCCGGTTGCGTCCTTCGTCCAGCACGATCTCCAGCCAGGCGTTGCGGGTGCCGCTTCGTAGAAGCCTTGCACCCGTGGCGCGCAGCAACTCGCCCTTGTCGACGATGCCTTCTGAAAGGCGCTGGCACAGGCCGGCGTCCGGCAGCCGATCGACCTGGACATGATAGGTCTTCTCCGGGCCTGTCCCGGGATCGAGCAGCCATTGCGAAAACCGCGTGTCGTTGGTCATGAGGATCAGGCCTTCGCTGGCCTTGTCGAGCCGGCCGACGGGCGAGACATGCGGCAGGCCAAGGCCGTCCAGGCAACGATAGATCGTGTCACGGCCTTCCGGATCGGACAGGGTGGTTACCAGTCCGCGCGGCTTGTTGACCATGAGGTAGATGGGCGCCTGGGCGGCAACCGGCTGGCCGTCGAGCAGAATTTTCGCCCTGTCCATGTCGATGCGCATATCCGGCTGCTGCACGATCCTGCCGTCGACGGAGACGCGCCCCGCCCGGATGAAGTCGTCCGCCGCCCCGCGTGAGGCGATGCCGAGCTTGGAAAAGACGCGGTTCAGGCTGACGCCGCCGGGCTTTGGCGGACGATGCGCCGAAGCGCCGGAACGTGCCGGTTTGTCCGATTTGCGCATCGCATGGCCCTGAAACTATGACGCGGGGCCGTGATAGCGGCCCCGCGTCTGCGTATCAATCGTCCTCGACGAAGACTTCCTTGCGCTTGTTGCGGATCGAGGGCAGCACCGCGAAGATCACGCAGGCAAGGCCGATCGCCAGCAGCGTTGCGGAGATGGGCCGCTCCAGGAAGATCATCGGATCGCCGCGCGAGATGATCATGGCCCGGCGCAGATGCTCTTCCAGGAGTGGGCCGAGCACGAAGCCCAGCAGCAGCGGCGCCGGCTCGCAGCCCAGCCGGATCAGCACGTAACCGAGGACGCCGAACAGAATGATGGCATAGACGTCGAACGGGTTGTTGTTGATCGAATAGCAGCCGATGGAGGCGAACAGCACAATGGCCGGAAACAGGACCCGGTAGGGGATGGTCAGCATCTTCACCCACAGGCCGATGAGCGGCAGGTTGAGGATGACGAGGAGGATGTTGCCGATCCACATCGAGGCGATGATGCCCCAGAACAATGCCGGCTGCGAGTTGATGACGTTCGGACCGGGGGTGATGCCCTGCAGGATGAACGCGCCGACGATGAGCGCCATCACCGGATGGGCCGGAATGCCGAGCGTCAGCAGCGGGATGAAGGAGGTCTGCGCCGCTGCATTGTTGGCGCTTTCGGGCCCGGCGACACCCTCGATGGCGCCGTGGCCGAACTCTTCCTTGTGCTTCGACAGGTTCTTTTCGGCCGAATAGGAGGCAAAGGAAGACAGGACGTGTCCGCCGCCCGGCAGGACGCCGAGAAGCGAGCCCAGCACCGTGCCGCGTATGACGGGCGCGATGATGCGCTTGAACTCGTCTTTCGTCAGCCAGAGGCTGGTGACCTTCTTGACCATGACCTCGCGGCTGCGCTCGTTTTCGAGGTTGCGGAAGATTTCCGCGACGCCGAACACGCCGACCGCCACCGAGACGAAGTTGAGGCCTTGATAAAGCTCCAGGAAGCCGAAGGTGAAGCGCGGCGTGCCGGTGTAGATGTCCTGCCCGACCGTGCCCAGAAGCAGGCCCAGGATGATCATCCCGAGCGCCTTGGTGACGGAGCCGTGGGCGAGCGAGATGGACACCAGCAAGCCGAGTACGATGAGCGCGAAATATTCCGGCGCGCCGAAATTGAGCGCGATGCGCGCCAGCGGCGGCGCGGCGATGGCCAGTAGCAGCGTCGCCACGGAGCCGGCGAAGAAGGAGCCGAGCGCCGCCGTGGCGAGCGCCGCGCCCGCCCTGCCTTTCTTGGCCATCTGGTAGCCGTCGATGGCTGTGACAGCAGACGAGCTTTCGCCCGGCAGGTTGATCAGGATGGCCGTGGTGGAGCCGCCGTACTGCGCGCCGTAATAGATGCCCGACAGCATGATGAGCGCCGTGACCGGCGAGAAGGTGAAGGTGATCGGCAAGAGCATGGCGATGGTTGCCGTGGGCCCGATGCCGGGCAGCACGCCGACCAGGGTGCCGAGGAGCACGCCAATGAAGCACCAGAAGATGTTGATGGGCGTGAGCGCCGTTTCGAAGCCGAGCGCCAGATTCGCGATAAGGTCCATGAATCGTCTCCGCGCGTCAGAACGAGAGGGCCGGCCCGAAGGTGGGCAGGGTGATGCCGAGTCCGACCTTGAAGATCAGGTAGCAGAGCGCCGACATGCAGGCGGCCATGATGAGCGCCGATACGATGTTGTTGTTCCGCGAGGCCATCGCGGACAGGAAGGTGCACAGCGCCACGATGGGCACCAGACCGAGCGAGCGTGCGGCATAGCCGAAGATCGCCAGCGACAGGCAGACCAGGAAGATGCCCCGCCAGGCGATGGGCTCTGCCTGGACTTCCTGATGCCGGCCGAAGCCCTGCACCGCGATCAGAATGCCGAACCCGGCCAGAAGACAGGCCAGGAACAGCGGCATGAAGCCGGGCCCCATGCGCAGCGCCGTCCCCATCTGGTAGTTCATCGCCTCGACCGCGAAGCCGGCGGCGATGGCGATGAAGATGAGACCTGCGAAAACGTCGCGCCAGGCTCGAGAGCGTGTAATGTCCGTCATGTTTCCCCCGTAACGGAAAAGCCGGCCGCGTATGCCGCGGCCGGCTTTCGAACGCACATCAGTCGGCGTAGACGCCGGCTTCCTCGATGATCGGTTTCCACAGGGCGATCTGCGAGGTGAGTTCCTGGGTCAGGGCGGCGGGTGTCGCCTGATCCTGCGATACGGGCGCGGTGCCGAGTTCGGCGAAGCGCTGGATGACCGTCTGGTCCTGCAGCGCCGTCTGCAGCGCGGCTTCCAGCTTTTCGACGATGGCGGGGTCCATGTCCTTCGGGCCATAGAGGCCGTGCCAGACGCCGATCTGCAGGCGCGGCAGGTTGGATTCGGCCGTCGTCGGCAGGTCCGGGAGGGAGTCGACGCGCGCGGGCGAGGTGACGGCATAGGCCTTCACTTCGCCGGCCTTGATCTGGTTGGTGGTATTGGTGGTCTGGTCGCAGATCATGTCGACCTGTCCGCCGACGATGTCCGTCATCGCCGGGCCGGCGCCCTGGTAGGGCACGGTGATCATCTGGACTTCCAGGGAATCCATCAGCAGCATGCCGCACAGGTGCGATGCCGAGCCGATGCCGGCATTGGCGTAGGTGACGTCCTCGCCGTTTTCCTTGAGGTAGGAGACAAGGCCCGCCATGTCGGTCGGCTCGAAATCCTTGCGGGCGACGATCGTCATGGGAACCGACGTGATGAGCCCGACGGGCGTGAAATCGGTGAGGGGATCGAAGCCGAGATTGCGGTAAAGGGTCGGCGCGGTGGACATGCCGATATGGTGCAGCAGCAGCGTGTAGCCGTCATTCGATGCATTGGCCACCTGTCCGGCGCCGAGCGTGCCGCCGGCCCCGCCGACATTCTGGATCAGCACCTGCTGCCCCAGTTCCTTCGACATGACTTGGGCGACCAGCCGGGCAACGGTATCCGTCGGCCCACCGGCCGAGAAGGGCACGATGATCGTGACCGGCTGGGTGGGATAGTCGGTCTGCGCCATGGCGGCCATCGGTGCCGTGAAGGCGAGCGCGGCGGATACGGCAAATGCCGCGAGGCTGAGTTTCATGCAATCCTCCCGAATGCGTGAGCAGCAGGGCCTGTAGGGCCACGATTCGTTCATCCATCACGAATCGCAGCGCCTTGTCCAGCAGCGAGGTCCACGCACGGGATAGGGAATTGTTATGACTGAGCGTTCGTCAGCGGCATATCCGCGTGCAGGGCGGTCATCGTGCGATCGACCCCGACATGGATGACGTTCTCCATGGCAAGCCGGGCGGCTGACTCGTCGCGGGCGGCGATGGCACGCACGATGCGCAGGTGGTTTCCCGCGCATTCGGCGATCTTCTCGGTGCTCGACGCCGGCGAGGATAGCTGGAAGGAAGCCGCCAGCGCGGCTTCTATCAGCGCGCTGATCGAGCGCATGAACGGATTGCGCGACACGCGCGCCACCGCAAGGTGGAATTCCAGATCCACCTTGGCGATGCTTTCGCGCGTGTGGGCCGGGTTATCCAGCCGGCCGGCGATCTCGTAAAGTTCAACGATCTCCTCGGCGCTCGCACGCCGTGCGGCCATGGCGGCGGCGGCGGGCTCGAGCGCCAGCCGCATCTCGGCCAGATCGGCGATCAGCGTGTCGTCGACGCCAGACTCGAAGCGCCAGCCCAGAACGTCCGCATCGAAGAAATTCCATTGCGACCGGTTGAGCACCCGCGTTCCCACCTTGGCCTTGGGCTCGACGAGCCGTTTGGCGGCCAGCGTCTTCATCGCTTCACGCAGGACGGTGCGCGATACGCCGAAACGCGCGCTCAGCTCGGCGTCGCCCGGCAGGAGGGAGCCCTCGGGCCGGGCGCCGGTGACGATTTCGCGGCCGAGAACCATGACGACCTGGGCATGGCTGGTGCGCAGAGACCGGCCCGCGATGGTCGATTGCAACAGACTCATTGTGTGGTGTCTCCAAACCGCAAAGGCGCCCGCTGACGCTACTATAACATTGATTTGTATTATTTATAGCCGCAAAAGCGGCGTGGCTCTCGCCTTCCTTGGGGCTTGACGCTGGAATCTGCAAGAGTATTAGTCACACGTAATAAGGATTGGAAACGGTCAAAAATGCCCGCGCACCCTATCAGCGTCGCCATTGTCGGCCTCGGCAAGATCGCGCGCGACCAGCATATTCCCGCCATAGAGGGCAATCCGGCATTCGAGCTGGCCGGGGTGGCCAGCCGGAACGCGTCGCTACCATCCTTACGCCATTTCACCGACATCGGCGAGATGCTTCGCAACGCGCCCGATATCGCGGCCGTCTCGCTATGTACGCCGCCGCAGGGGCGGCAGGCGCAGGCGCGTGCCGCACTTGCCGCAGGCCGGCACGTGCTCTTGGAGAAACCGCCCGGCGCAACCGTGGCCGAGATCGGGCCGCTCATCGATCTCGCCCGGCAGAACGGCGTCACGCTGTTCGCGACCTGGCATTCGCGTTTCGCGGCGGCGGTGGAGCCGGCCCGCGCCTTTCTTGCGGACGCACGGATACGCTCGGTGCAGGTGACGTGGAAAGAGGATGTGCGCCACTGGCATCCCGGCCAGCAATGGATATGGGAGCCGGGCGGGCTCGGCGTGTTCGATCCGGGCATCAATGCCTTGTCCATCGTGACGCGCATACTTCCGCAGCCTTTCTTTCTGACGCAGGCAAGCCTGTCCTTCCCGGCCAACCGGGCCGCCCCCATCGCGGCGGAGCTGGACTTCGCCGATGGTGCGGGCGTTCCTGTGCGCTTCGACCTCGACTGGCGGCAGACGGGCCCGCAAAGTTGGGATATCGACGTCGACACCGATAAAGGGCGGCTGTTGCTGGGCGAGGGCGGCAAGACCCTGTCGCTGGACGGGCAGCCGCTTCTTGCCGACGAGGATGCCGAATATGCCGGCATCTACGCACGTTTCGCCGAGTTGATCGAAGCGGGCGAAAGCGAGGTCGACCTGTCGCCTTTGGTCCATGTGGCGGACGCCTTCATGCTGGGGCGGCGAATTGAAGTCGAGCCTTTCGAGGACGCGGCGTGAGCGTCCGCCGCGAAGATTTCGGGCCTATGCCCGACGGGCGTATGGTGGAGCGCTTCGTGCTGGAGGGAATAGGCCTGTCGGCTGCGGTCATCTCCTACGGCGCGGCGCTGCAATCGCTGTTTGCGCCCGGCCGCGACGGCACTTTGGACGATGTGGTGCTGGGCGGCGACACGATCGACGCCTATCTGGACGAGCGCCGCTTCTTCGGCGCGGTCGTGGGGCGCTACGCCAACCGCATCCACAAGGGCTACGCCGATGCGTCCGGCGCCTTCGTGGCTCTGCCGCAGAATGACGGGCAGAACTGCCTGCATGGCGGACCGGCCGGATTCGATACGCATGTCTGGTCGCTTGCCGAATTCGGCGAGGATGGCGGCCCCTTCGTCGAACTGGCGCTCGACCTCGGCGATGGCCTCGACGGCTTCCCCGGCGCGGTGTCCGCACGGGCCCGCTACTCGATACCGGCCGCCGGCGAACTGGTGCTGGACCTGTCCGCGACGGTGTCCCAGCCATCGCCGGTCAACCTGAGCGGACACAGCTACTTCAACCTTGCCGGCGCGGGGAGCTCCGATACGATCCTCGGTCATGTCCTGCGCGTCGGCGCCGAAACGGTGCTGCCCATCGACGAGGCATCGATACCGCTGGGCGCGCCGGTGGACGTCGCGGGCACCGTCTTCGATTTCCACGGCGGCGGCGTGATCGGCGAGAAGATGGACATTGCCGATCCGCAGATCGCGCTGACGGGCGGCTACGACCATAATTTCTGCTTTTCCGACACGGGCGAGTCCCGGCTGCTGGCGCAGCTCCACGCGCCGACCAGCGGGCGGACGCTGTCGATCTATTCCGATGCCCCGGGCCTGCAATTCTATACCGGGCAGTTTCTGGACGGCAGTGCGCACGGCAAGGGCGGGGCGCGCTACGGCCGCAATGCCGGGCTATGCCTGGAGCCGCAATCCTGGCCGGACAGCCCCAACCATGCCGGCTTCCCGGGGGTGATGCTGCCCGCCGGCGCCACATACCGACATACGATCCGCTACGCCTTCGGCGTACAGTGACAGAACAGAAGAACGAAAAGCTGGACACGAGATGAGCAAGGAACTGACGCCCTCCGACCCGAACAAGCTGCGCTCGCGTGCCTGGTTCGACAACCCGATGAATGCCGACATGACGGCGCTCTATCTGGAGCGCTACATGAATTTCGGCCTGAGCCAGGAAGAGCTGCAGTCCGGCAAGCCGATCATCGGGATCGCGCAGACCGGCTCGGACCTGTCGCCCTGCAACCGCCACCATATCGAGCTGGCGCAGCGCGTGCGCGAAGGCATCCGCGAGGCGGGCGGCATCGCCATCGAGTTTCCGGTGCACCCCATCCAGGAAACCGGCAAGCGCCCCACCGCCGGCCTGGACCGCAACCTTGCCTATCTCGGCCTCGTCGAGATCCTGTACGGCTACCCGCTCGACGGCGTGGTGCTGACGATCGGCTGCGACAAGACCACGCCGGCCTGCCTGATGGCGGCGGCGACGGTGAACATTCCGGCCATAGCGCTGTCGGTCGGGCCGATGCTGAACGGCTGGTTCCGCGGCGAGCGTACCGGCTCCGGCACCATCGTCTGGCGTGCCCGCGAACTGATGGCGAAGGGCGAGATCGACTATCAGGGCTTCGTCAAGCTGGTGGCGTCCTCCGCCCCGTCGACGGGCTACTGCAACACGATGGGCACGGCCTCCACCATGAACTCGCTGGCCGAGGCGCTGGGCATGCAGCTTCCCGGCTCGGCGGCCATACCGGCGCCCTACCGCGATCGGCAGGAGGTTTCCTACCGCACCGGCCTGCGCATCGTGGACATGGTCCGCGAGGACATGAAGCCGTCCGACATCCTGACGCGCGACGCCTTCATCAACGCCATCCGGGTCAACTCGGCCATCGGCGGCTCGACCAACGCGCCGATCCACCTGAACGCCTTGGCGCGGCACATGGGCGTGGAACTGACCATCGACGACTGGCAGACATACGGCCACGAAATCCCGCTGCTGGTGAACCTGCAGCCGGCCGGCGAGTATCTCGGCGAAGATTATTACCATGCCGGCGGCGTGCCGGCGGTCGTCAATCAGCTGATGGAGCAGGGGCTCATCAACGAGGATGCGATGACGGTCAACGGGCGCACCATCGGCGACAATTGCCGTGGCGCCATCATCGAGGACGAGAAGGTAATCCGCCCCTTCGGCCAGCCGCTGAAGGCGGAGGCCGGCTTCATCGTGCTGAAGGGCAATCTGTTCTCCTCGGCCATCATGAAGACCAGCGTCATCTCTCCTGAGTTCCGCGAACGCTACCTTTCGGACCCCACCGACCCGAATGCCTTCGAGGGGCGGGCGGTCGTCTTCGACGGACCGGAAGATTATCACCACCGCATCGACGATCCGGCACTTGGCATCGACGAGCACACCGTGCTGTTCATGCGCGGGGCGGGGCCGATCGGCTATCCCGGCGCGGCCGAGGTGGTGAACATGCGCGCTCCGGACTACCTGATCAAACGGGGCATCACCTCTCTTGCCTGCGTCGGCGATGGGCGCCAGTCGGGCACGTCCGGTTCGCCTTCGATCCTGAACGCCTCTCCCGAGGCGGCGGCGGGGGGTGGCCTGGCGGTGCTGAAGACGGGCGACCGCGTGCGTATCGACCTTGAAAAGGGCACGGCCGACATCCTGATCGACGATGCGGAGCTGGCCGAGCGGTACAAGGCGCTGGCCGCCGATGGCGGTTTCCATTTCCCCGGCCATCAGACGCCGTGGCAGGAAATCCAGCGCGGTATCGTCGGCCAGATGGAAAGCGGTGCGGTGCTGGAGCCTGCCGTACGCTACCAGCGTATCGCGCAGACCCAGGGGCTGCCGCGCGACAACCACTGACCCATACCGGAAAGGCCGTCCATGGAAGCGAGCGTCACCATCATCTCGGATGTCCATTGCCATCTCGGAGAAGGGGTGGCGTGGCTGCCGCAGGCGCAGCGCGTCTGCTGGTTCGACATCGTCGAGAAGGTGCTTTTCGAGCATCGGCTGGATAGTGGAGAGACGGTCCGCCACAGCCTTCCCTTCATGGCTTCGGTGATCGCCGAGATCGACGGCGAGCGTCAGCTTGTCGCCGCCGACGAGGGACTGTTCGTCCGCACGGCGGACGGCGCCTTCGAGGCGCTCCTGCCGCTGGAAGCCGACAAGCCGGGCAATCGCTCCAATGACGGCCGCGTGCACCAGAGCGGCGCGTTGTGGATCGGCACGATGGGCCGCAACGCCGAAAAAGGCGCCGGCTCCGTCTACTGGTATGGCGGCGGACGCGCGGTACGGCTTTTCGCGGACATCACCATACCCAATGCCATCTGCTTTTCGCCGGATGGCGGCACGGCCTATTTCGTCGACAGCGATGTCGGCGAACTGATGCGCGTGGCCGTCAACCCGGATACCGGCCTGCCGGTGGGCGCGCCCACCGTTCTGCGGCGTCATGAGGCCGAAGGTGGACTCGACGGGGCGGTGGTGGATGCCGACGGGGCGATCTGGGTGGCCCATTGGGGCGGTGCCTGCGTAGAGGCCTACAGCCCGGCCGGCGACGTCATAAAGCGGGTGTCGCTGCCGGCCACCAACATCTCCTGCCCGGGCTTCGTCGGCGACGATCTCGACAGGATGGTGGCCACCAGTGCCTGGCAGGGCATGGGCGATGCGCGGAAGGCCGCGGAACCGGCCCATGGCAATACGTTCCTGTTCGATCCGGGTGTGCGCGGCCTGCCATGGCCGGCCGCCAATCCCTTCGCGTGAGGTTGCAGGCGATGGGCGTCCGAAAGCTTCTGGTGGATTGGGGAACGACGAGCTTCCGCCTCTGGGCGGTGGGCGCCGACGACGGCATCATGGGCGAGCGGCGCAGCGGCGAAGGCCTGACCAGCGCCGGCGATTTCGATGCCGTGCTGGAATCCCACGCGACCGCGCTGGGCGTCGGCAGCGACGTGCCCGCCATCCTGTGCGGCATGGTAGGTGCACGCAACGGCTGGCTTGAAGCGCCCTATCTCGATGCGCCGGTGCCGTTGAGCGACGTGGCGGGGCGCGCAACCCGCGTCACGAAGGCCAGCCGCGCCGTCTTCATACTGCCCGGTGTCTGCCAACGGCGTCCTGCCCCGGATGTCATGCGCGGCGAGGAGACCAAGCTTCTCGGACTCGGGCGCGATGACGGGCTGGTGCTCATGCCGGGCACGCATACCAAATGGGCGCGGCTGGACGGCGGGTTGCTGGCCGGGTTTTCCACCTTCATGACGGGCGAGATCTTCGCGCACTTACGCGGCGCGCCGACATCGGTGCTGCGGCAGGCCGTGGGCGAAGCGCCCCTTGTGCAGACATCCGGCCCGGTATTCGCCGATGCCGTGCGGATGGGCTTCGAGGCGCCCGAGCGGCTGGCCAATGCCGCCTTCGGCGTGCGCGCCGGCTGGCTTATCGATGGCACCCCCGCGGCGGATGGGCTTGCACGCCTGTCGGGGCTGCTGATCGGGGCCGAAATCGCCGGTGCGCGGACGCTGTACGGAGACCTCGACGGGGTCGTTCCGCTGGGTGCCGGGCCCGGTGCGCAGGCCTATCTGGATGCGCTGGCCGCACTCGACATCGCCCATGCGCCACCGGTGGACGCCGATGGCTGCGTGCGTGCCGGGCTGTCGCGGGCGGCCGATATCCTATTGCAGGAGATACAGTCATGAGTGGTTCCGAGCGCGTTGCCTGGCCTTCCTTCCGACGTTCGCTGGTGGCGATCCTGCGCGGCATCACCATCGACGAGGTGGAGCCGGTCGTCGACGCACTCGTGGAAGCCGGCTTCGAGGCCATCGAGATCCCGTTGAATTCGCCGGCTCCGTTCCGGTCCATCGAGGCGGCGGTGCGCCTTGCACCGCAGACCCACTATGTGGGCGCCGGCACCGTCCTGAGCGTCGAGGATGTCGACAGGCTGGCGCATGTGGGCGGGCGGCTGATGGTCAGCCCCAATGTGGACCCGGCCGTCATCGCACGGGCGGCAGAGCAGGGAATGGTGACGATGCCGGGCGTGTTTACGCCCACCGAAGCCCTGGCAGCCTGGCATGCAGGGGCCGTGGCGCTGAAGTTCTTTCCGGCCAGCGTGCTTGGCCCCGCCGGTATCGCGGCGATTTCGGCGGTGCTGCCGAAAGAGGCGGTCCTGGGGGCGGTCGGCGGTGTTTCGGAAGGCGATTTTTCGGCCTATGCCGGCTACGGCATCAGGGCGTTCGGCCTCGGCTCGAGCCTCTACAAGCCCGGCCTGTCGACGGCCGAGGTGGCGGCTCGGGCCAAGGCGGCCATAACCGCCTACGACGCGGTATTCGGCACCGGCTAGGCCGGGGCCCGCATGGCGGGGAGCCATGCAGAACGACTTCGCATGGCGAGGAGCCATGCAGCATGATTTGACATGGCAGGGAGCCATGCCGAACGACTAGCGGTCCGCATGGTGCGGCTGCCTGGGGAGGATTTCGCAATGAGGACTTTCGTGAAATGGGCCGCCGCGCTTGCCCTCGGGGCGGCGATGGTGCTGCCGGCCAGCGCGCAGGACAAGGGCCTCGTCGGCATCGCCATGCCGACGAAGTCGTCGGCACGGTGGATCGACGACGGCAACAACATGTCGAAGACCCTGCAGGAGCGCGGTTACGAGACCGACCTGCAATACGCCGAGGACGACATCCCCAACCAGCTCTCGCAGGTCGAGAACATGGTGGTGAAGGGCTCCAAGGTGCTGGTGATCGCGTCGATCGACGGCACCACGCTTTCCGACGTGCTGCAGCAGGCCGCCGACATGGACGTGAAGACGATCGCCTACGACCGGCTGATCCGCGATACGCCCAATGTCGACTATTACGCCACGTTCGACAATTTCCAGGTCGGCGTCCTGCAGGCCACTTCCATCGTCGACAGCCTGGACCTCGCCAACCAGGCGGGACCGTTCAACATCGAGCTGTTCGGCGGCTCGCCGGACGACAACAACGCCTACTTCTTCTATGACGGCGCCATGAGCGTTCTGCAGCCCTATATCGACAGCGGCAAGCTGGTCGTCGGCTCGGGCCAGACGGGAATGGCCCAGGTTTCCACGCTGCGCTGGGACCCGGCCGTGGCGCAGGCCCGCATGGACAACATCCTGTCCGCCTTCTACCCCGACAAGCGCGTCGATGCCGTGCTGTCGCCCTATGACGGCCTGTCGATCGGTATCCTGTCTTCGCTGAAGGGCGTCGGCTACGGATCGGCCGACATGAAGATGCCGGTCGTGACCGGGCAGGATGCCGAGGTGCAGTCGATCAAGTCGATCCTGGCCGGGGAACAGACCTCGACCATCTTCAAGGACACGCGCGAACTGGCCCGCGTGACGGCCGACATGGTGGATGCTGTCATCAACGGCACCGAACCGCAGGTCAACGATACCGAGACCTACAATAACGGCGTCAAGGTCGTTCCGTCCTACCTGTTGAAGCCGGTCGTGGTGACCAAGGACAACTGGAAGGAAATACTGGTCGACAGCGGCTACTACACCGAAGCCCAACTCCAGTAGGACCGAATGGGGCGCCGGCGACGGCGCCCCTTCGTCTGCGGTATCGTCACGGCCGTTGGAGGCGCACATGAACGCCATTCTGGAAATGCGGGGCATCTCCAAGTCCTTCACCGGGGTCAAGGCCCTTTCCGAAGTGAACCTTGCGGTGCAGCCCGCCGAAATCCATGCCGTCGTCGGCGAAAACGGCGCCGGCAAGTCTACCTTGATGAAGGTGCTGTCCGGCGTCTATCCGCATGGCAGCTACGATGGGCAGATCCTTTTCGAGGGCGAGGAGCGCAGCTTCCGCACGGTGAACGATTCCGAGGCGCTCGGCATCATCATCATCCATCAGGAGCTTGCCCTCATCCCCCTGATGTCGATTGCCGAAAACATATTTCTCGGCAATGCGCCGACGCGGATGGGCGTCATCGACCGGTCGGCCGTCTTCGAGCGTTCCCGCGAGCTGCTGCGCAAGGTTGGCCTGAAGGAGAATCCCGATACGAAGATCGCCGATCTCGGCGTCGGCAAGCAGCAATTGGTGGAGATCGCCAAGGCGCTGTCGAAGGAAGTGAAGCTGCTCATCCTCGACGAGCCGACGGCCAGCCTCAACGAAGCCGATTCCGATGCGCTGCTTGCGCTTCTGACTGAGTTCCGGCGCCAGGGCATCTCCTCGATCCTGATCTCGCACAAGCTGAACGAGATCTCCAAGGTGGCCGACCGCATCACTGTGCTGCGCGATGGCAAGACCGTCGCCACCATGGATTGCCATGCCGGCCCGGTCGAGGAAGACGAGATCATCCGCAAGATGGTGGATCGCGACCTGGAAAGCCGCTTCCCCAAGCGCGAACCGAAGATCGGCGAGACAATCCTGTCCATCCGCGACTGGTCGGTGGAGGACCCGCTCCACCCGGGACGGCAGGCCGTGAAGAGCCTCAGCCTCGACCTGCGCGCCGGCGAAATCCTCGGCATTGCGGGGCTGATGGGGGCAGGGCGCACGGAATTCGCCATGAGCGTCTTCGGCCGCTCGTGGGGGCGCAACATCCGGGGCACCGTCACCATGCACGGCAAGCCGGTGGACCTGTCCACCGTGCCCGCCGCCATTCGTGCCGGGCTTGCCTATGTGACGGAAGACCGCAAGCAGCTTGGCCTGCTTCTGGACGAGGATATCCGCAAGAACATTTCGCTTGCCCATCTTGCCGGCGTGTCGCGCCGCGGCGTGCTGGACGACATCCAGGAGCTGCAGGTCGCCAATACCTATCGCCAGAAGATGCGTATCCGGTCTTCCAGCGTGTACCAGGAGACCGGCAAGCTGTCGGGCGGCAACCAGCAGAAGGTTGTCCTGTCGAAATGGCTCTTCTCGGAGCCGGAAGTGCTCATCCTCGACGAGCCGACGCGCGGCATCGACGTCGGGGCAAAGTATGAAATCTATTCCATCATCAACAGCCTGGCCGACAGCGGCAAGGGAGTGATCGTGATCTCGTCCGAGATGCCGGAACTGCTGGGTATCTGCGACCGCATCCTCGTGATGAACGAGGGCAGCTTCGTCGGCGCCTTCACCCGCGAAGAGGCCAGCCAGGAAAAGATCATGCGCGCCATCATGCGCAAGGAGACCCTGAAATGAGCGACAATCCGGCAACCATCGGGGAAACGCGCAGCTATAGCGGTTTCCTGAAAAACAACCTGCGCGAATATGGAATGCTGCTGTCGCTGCTGGCGATCATGATCTTCTTTCAGGTCATGACCGACGGCACGCTGATGCGGCCGCTGAACCTGACCAACCTGATCCTGCAGAACAGCTACATCGTCATCATGGCGCTCGGCATGCTTCTGGTGATCGTATCGGGCCATATCGACCTTTCGGTCGGCTCCGTCGCCGGCTTCGTCGGCGCGGTGGCAGCCGTGCTGATGGTCAAGCTTGGCGTGCCCGCCATCGCGGCCGTCGCCATCTGCCTTGCCATCGGCGCCGCCATCGGGGCGGCGCAGGGCTGGTTCGTCGCCTACCTGCGCATCCCGTCCTTCATTGTCACGCTGGCGGGGATGCTGGTGTTCAAGGGGCTCAGCCTCGCCGTTCTCGGCGGCGCATCGGTTGGCCCGTTTCCCACCACCTTCCAGCGCCTGTCGTCCGGCTTCATCCCCGACGTCTTCGCGACGCCGGGCCTGAAGCTGACATCGCTGATCCTCGGCACCGTGCTGGCGCTGGGGCTGGTCTACCTCAACTTCCGCAACAGGGCGCGCCAGCAGCGCCACCAGACCGAAACGGAGCCCTATGGCTTCTTCGTCCTGAAGAACATCGTGCTCTTTTCCGTCGTCACCTATTTCACCTACCTTCTCGCATCGCTGCGCGGGCTTCCCAATGTACTGATCATCATGGTGGCGCTGATCGCGCTCTATGCCTTCCTTGCCAACCGCACCACCATCGGCCGGCAGATCTATGCCGTCGGCGGCAACGAGAAGGCGGCGAAGCTTTCGGGCGTCATGACCGAGCGTCTGACCTTCCTGACCTTCGTCAACATGGGTATCCTGGCGGCGCTGGCCGGCCTCATCTTCGCCGCGCGGTTGAACACGGCGACGCCGAAGGCCGGTCTCGGCTTCGAGCTGGACGTCATCGCCGCCTGCTTCATCGGCGGCGCGTCGGCCTATGGCGGTGTCGGCAAGGTGGTGGGCGCGGTGATCGGCGCCTTCATCATGGGCGTCATGAACAACGGCATGTCCATCCTGGGTATCGGCATCGATTACCAGCAGGTCATCAAGGGCATCGTGCTGCTGGGGGCCGTCTGCATCGATGTCTACAACCAGCGCCGTTGAAGCGTAACGCGGTTTGCGCACGGGCCGGGATGATTTATAGGCGGTGCAACATTCCTTTCATGGAGTCGCCGCCATGCCCGACCAGTACGTCCTATCGCTGTCGTGCCCGAACAAGCCGGGCATCGTGGCCTCGGTGTCGCGCCATCTCTACGAGCATGGCGCCGACATCCGCGAGGCGCATCAGTTCGACGACGAGGAAACCGGCCGCTTCTTCATGCGGGTGCGCTTCAATTTCGTCGAGGCCGGCGGCGACAGCGAAGCGCTGCGCAGCGCGTTCGACGCTGTGGCGCAGCGCCACGACATGGACTGGAGCCTCAATTGCGCGGCGCGGCGCCAGAAGGTGCTGATCCTTGTGTCGCGCTTCGACCATTGCCTCGCCGACCTTTTGTATCGCTGGCGCATCGGCGAGCTGTCCATGGATATCGTCGGCATCGTCGCCAACTACCCGCGCGAGACCTACGCCCATCTCGACCTTGCGGATATCCCGTTCCATTATCTGCCGGTGACCCGGCAGACCAAGCTGGAGCAGGAGGCGGACGTCTGGCGCGTCGTGCAGCAGACGGGGGCAGACCTTGTCGTGCTGGCGCGCTACATGCAGATCCTGTCGGACGGGCTCGCCGCGAAACTGGCCGGCCGCTGCATCAACATCCACCACTCTTTCCTGCCGGGGTTCAAGGGCGCACGCCCCTACCACCAGGCGCATCGCCGCGGCGTCAAGCTGATCGGCGCGACGGCGCACTACGTGACGGCCGACCTCGACGAGGGGCCGATCATCGAGCAGGACGTGGAGCGGATCGCCCACCACGACACGCCGGACGACCTTGTCCGCAAGGGACGCGATATCGAGCGCCGCGTTTTGGCGCGGGCGATTGCCTGGCATCTGGAAGGCCGCGTCATACCGAACGGTGCCAAGACCGTCGTATTCCGGGATTGAGGAATGTCCATGCAGGCGAAACTGATCGACGGCAAGGCCGAGGCCGCAAATGTCCGCGCGGCGGTTGCCGAAAGGGCCGCAGCCTTTTCCGCGCGCCACGGCCGGAAGCCGGGCCTGGCCGTGGTGCTGGTGGGCAACGATCCCGCCAGCGAAGTCTATGTCGCCTCCAAGGTGCGGCTGACGCGTGAAGCCGGCATGGAGAGCTTCGAGCATCGCCTGCCCGCCGATACGGCGCAGGACGATCTCCTGGCGCTGGTGCGTCGCCTGAACGCGGATGACGCCGTGGACGGCATCCTGGTGCAACTGCCGCTGCCGGCGCCGCTGGATGCGGGGCCGGTTATCCTGGCGATCGACCCGGCCAAGGACGTGGACGGGCTCCACCCGGAAAATGCCGGCCGGCTCGTCGCCGGATTGCCCGGCCTCGTTCCGTGCACGCCGATGGGGGCGATGCACCTGGCGCGCACCGTGCGCCCGCGCATGGACGGCCTCAATGCGGTGGTCATCGGACGCTCCAATCTTGTCGGCAAGCCCGTGGCGCAACTGCTGCTCAATGCCAACGCAACGGTGACGATGGCCCATTCGCGGACACAGGACCTCGCCGGACTGTGCCGCACCGCGGATATCCTGGTTGCGGCCGTCGGCCGCCCGGGAATGGTCAGGGGCGACTGGATCAAACCCGGCGCAACCGTGATCGACGTGGGCATCAACCGGCTGCCGCCGGCCGATGGGCAGGCCAAAGGGCGCCTTGTCGGGGACGTCGCCTTCGACGAAGCGGTCGCGGTGGCGGGCGCCATAACGCCGGTTCCCGGCGGCGTCGGGCCCATGACGATCGCCTTCCTGTTGCAGAATACATTGACCGCGGCAGAGCGGCGTGCGGATGTGATGCGATAACCGCAGATTTCGTTTTGATTTTCGGGCAGAAACAGCCATACAGGCTGCGCTCCAGCATCGAGAACCAAGATGACCGACCAGGCCATATCCTTCGGCTCAAAACCCCCGCGCGGCGGTGACACGGGTGCGCTCCTGCGCGCCCATGACTGGCATAATACGGAGCTAGGCTCTCTCGAGAGCTGGTGCCCGAACCTGCGCGTCACGGTCGATGTGATGATCGACTCCCCGGTGCCGAAGGTCCTTATGTGGGGCCCGCAGCACCGGATGATCTACAATGACGGCTATATCGCCATTGCAGGGCGCCACCATCCGCATGCCTTCGGCGGACGCGTGGACGAGGTGTGGCCCGAGATCTGGGACTTCAATCGCCAGGTGCTGGAAACCGGCATGCGGGGCGAAGTGCAGGCCTTCCATGACCAGCTCATGGTGTTGAACCGCAGCGGTGCGATGGAGGAAGTGTATTTCGACCTCTTCTACACCCCGATCTATATCGACGAGGACACCGTCGGCGGGGTGCTGTGCACCGTGGTCGAGAATACCGGCCGTGTCCGGATGCGGCGAGAGCTGATGCACAGCACGAGGCGCTTCGAAGCGGCCGTGGCCGCTGTGGACGGCATCGTCTGGACCAACGACCCGGAGGGGCGCATGTCCGGCCCGCAGCCGGGCTGGCAGGCGCTGACCGGCCAGACACAGCAAGAATGCGAAGGCTTCGGCTGGGCCGAAGCCGTGCACCCGGATGACCGCGCGGCAAGCGTCGCCGCCTGGAACGAGGCGGTGGCCGAGCGCAAGACGTTCGTGTTCCAGCATCGCGTACGCCGCAAGGATGGCGAATGGCGCTGGTTCTCCATCCGCGCCGTTCCGAGCTTCAGCGACGATGGCAGCATCCGCGAATGGGTGGGCGTCCACACCGACGTCACCGACAAGCACCGGCAGGAGATCGCCCTGCGCGAGCATGCCGAGCAGCTCGAGCGGCAGATCCGCCATCGCCAGCGTGCCGAAGACCAGCTCCGCCATCTCAACGAGACGCTGGAAACCCGCATCGTCGAGGCCATCGCCGAACGGCGTCAGGCCGAGATCGCCCTGGCGCAGGCGCAGAAGATGGAGAGCATCGGCAAGCTGACCGGCGGCGTCGCGCACGATTTCAACAATCTGCTGCAGGTGGTGTCCGGCAATCTGCAATTGCTGGCAAGCGATATCGCCGGCAACGAACGGGCAGAGCGCCGCGTGGCCAACGCCATGGCGGGCGTATCGCGCGGGTCGAAGCTGGCGGCACAGCTTCTGGCCTTCGGACGGCGGCAGGCGCTGGAGCCCAAGGTGGTCAACGTGACGCGCTTCGTGCGCGGCATGGACGATATGCTGCGCCGTGCCATCGGCGAAGGGATCGAGATCGAGACCGTGGTCGGCGGCGGCCTGTGGAACACCTTCATCGACCCGACGCAGATCGAGAATGCGCTGTTGAACCTTGCGATCAACGCGCGCGACGCGATGGACGGGCAGGGGCGGCTGACGATCGAACTCGGCAATGCCAGCCTGGACGACGCCTATGCGCGCCTGCACGAAGAGGTGACGCCCGGCCAGTACGTGATGCTGGCGGTGTCGGACACCGGCTGCGGCATGACGCCGGAGGTGATGGAGCGCGTCTTCGAGCCCTTCTTCTCCACCAAGAGCGAAGGCAAAGGCTCGGGCCTCGGCCTGTCGATGGTCTACGGGTTCGTCAAGCAGTCGGGCGGCCATGTGAAGATCTATTCGGAACCCGGCCACGGCACCACGATCCGCCTGTACCTGCCGCGCGCCGTCGAGGCGGAAGACGTGGAAGTCGAGGTGGACACCGGGCCGGTGTCCGGCGGCACGGAAACCGTGCTCGTGGTGGAGGACGACGAAGAGGTGCGCGCCACCGTGGTGGAGATGCTGGGCGAGCTCGGCTACCGCGTGCTGAAAGCGGTGGACGCGACTTCCGCGCTGAGCGTTGTGGAAAGCGGCATCCCGATCGATCTTCTGTTTACCGACGTCGTCATGCCCGGCGCCCTGAAAAGCCCGGAGCTGGCCCGCAAGACGCGGGAGCGCCTACCGGGCGTCGCGGTTCTGTTCACCTCGGGCTACACCGAAAATTCCATCGTGCATGGCGGCCGTCTGGATGCCGGGGTAAACCTTCTGTCCAAGCCCTATACGCGCGAGGCGCTGGCGCGGAAGGTGCGCCACGTGCTGGCCAACCAGGCGCAGGCCAATTCGGGCGCGGCGCCGCGGCCCGTGGCCGATGCCCCGGCGGCCGACAGCGACGGCAAGAAAGCCAATGTCGTCGGCATTTCGGTCATGCTGGTCGAAGACGACGTGCTGATCCGCATGAACACGGCCGAACTCCTGAAGGAGATGGGGCATCTTGTCGTCGAGGCCGGCAGTGCGGAAGAGGCGACGACCGCCCTCCAGACCATGCCGGTGAAAGTGCTGGTGACGGACGTGAACCTGCCCGGCATCTCCGGGCCGGACCTTGCACGCCGCGCGCTGGAACTCCGCCCGGACCTTGGCATCGTCTTCGCCACGGGCGACCGGCATGTGGACGGCATCGAGGCTTTCGACCCGGCACGCACGACGATCCTGTCCAAGCCCTACGACATGCGCGGGCTGGAAAGGGCGATCTCCGGCGTATTCGCAGGGGTGGCCGCGCAGGCGAGCCCGGCGCAGCGCACGACAGCCGATAGCTGATCCCGGCAGGTACGCTACAAAAAAAGGCCGAAGCGTATGCTCCGGCCTTTTTGGTGGTCGATGACGATCGAGGATCAGGCGACGACGCCGTCCGCCTTGAGGGCGGCATAGGTGTCGTCGAGTGCCTTGCCGAAGCGCGCGACCATCTCGCGTACCTCGTCTTCGGTGATGATGAGCGGCGGGCAGAAGGCGATCTGGTCGCCGATGGCGCGGATGATCACGCCATGCTCGTGCCCCTTCACGAAGAGCGTGCCGCCGGCCCTGCCTACAGGATCGAAGCGCGTCTTGGTGGCCTTGTCGGCGACCAGTTCCACCGCCGCGATCAGGCCCACGCCACGCACGTCGCCGACCAGAGGATGGTTTTGGAAGCGCTTCAGCTCTTCCTGCAGGACCGCACCGGAGCGCGCGGCATTCTCGACGAGATTACGCTCGCGGATGATGGCGAGGTTTTCGTTGGCGATGGCGCAGGACACGGGATGCCCCGTCGTGGTGAAGCCATGGCCGAGCGTGCCGATCTTGGCCGTGTTGTCGGCGATGCCCTGGTAGATCGCGTCGGAAATCAGCACTGCCGCCAGGGGCGCGTAGGATGAGGCGATCTGCTTGGACGTCACCAGCACGTCGGGCTGGATGTCGTAATACTCGCAGGCGAAGGTGGTACCGAGACGCCCGAAGCCGTTGATGACCTCGTCCGCGACGATCAGGATATCGTGCTTGCGGCAGATTTCCTGGACGCGCGCCCAATAGCCTTCCGGCGGAGGCAGCACGCCGCCGGCACCCATCAACGGCTCGCCGATGAAGGCAGCGATGGTGTCCGCCCCTTCCGCCGCGATCGTGTCTTCCAGCTCCTGCGCAAGCCGCTCGGTGAACTGGGCTTCGGTTTCGCCCGGCTGGCCGAAGCGCCAGTAGTGCGGGCAGGTCAGGTGCCGCACGGGAATGATCGGCAGGTCGAAATCGCGGTGGTTGACGGGCAGCCCCGTCAGCGACCCGGAAACCATCGTGATGCCGTGATAGGCATTCTGGCGCGACAGGAACTTCTTCTTTTCCGGGCGGCCGCGCGCATTGTTGTAATACCAGATCAGCTTGACGACGGTGTCGTTGGCTTCCGAGCCGGAATTGGTGAAGAAGACGCGGTTGACGCTGGCCGGGGTCATTTTGACCACTGTTTCGGCCAGGTCCACCGACGGCTCGTTCGTCTTGTGGCTGAAGGTGTGGTAGTAGGGCAGCTTCTGGAGCTGGGCGTAGGCGGCATCCGCGATCCGCTTCTCGCCGAAGCCGACGGCCACGCTCCACAGGCCGGCCATGGCCTCGATATACTGCTTGCCCTGATCGTCGAAGACATAGATGCCTTCGCCTCGGTCGATCACGATGGGGCCGGTCTCCTCATGCTTGCGGGCATTGGTGACGGGATGGAGGATATACTCCACATCCCTTGCATAAACGGAATTCGGCAGTGCCGCGGACATGATGGAAGTTCCTTTCCCTGTGGAGCCGTCAAACCCTGGGGTGTGCTGACGGAAATGCTTTCGTCATACGGTGCTTCAGACCTTGCCCGCCAGCGATCTTTCCTGTCGCCACCGAAGCAGGGCGGCAAGCCCGGCCAGGAGCAGCGTTCCGAGGATCAGCAGGAACGCGGCCGCGGCCACCGCCGGGCTGATGTTCTCGCGGATGGAGGAAAACATCTGGCGGGCTAGCGTACGCTGGTTGGGGCCGGCGACGAACAGCGTCAGCACCACTTCGTCCAGCGATGTGGCGAAGGCGAAGACCGCGCCGGTCACGATGCCGGGCGCGGCCAGAGGCATGGTTACACGGCGGAACACGGTGAATGGATTGGCGCCGAGGCTGGCTGCCGCCCGAAGCGATGTGCGGTCGATGCCGGCCAGCGCGGTGGACACGCTGACGATGACGAAGGGGATGCACAGCACCGAGTGCGAGACGATGACGCCGAGATAGGTCGAGGACAGGCCGATCCGCGCCAGCGAAATCTGCAGCCCGACGCCGAGAACCACCGCCGGCACGACCATCGGCAGCAGGAAGACCGTGCGGAACAGACCGGCGAGGGGCAGGGCGCTTCCCGCCAGCCCCAGCGCCGCGAGCGTTCCGAGAACGACGGAGACCAGCGTTGCCCCGCCGCCGATGATGAGGCTGTTGATGATGGAGCGCTGCCACGCCCCGCTGGCCAACTCGTCGAACCAGCGCAGCGAGACACCGGGGATCGGGTAGTTCAGGAACACCGAATCCGTAAAGGCCAGCGGCAGGATGGCGACGATGGGAAGCAGCAGGAACACAACTGCCGCGATGCCGAAGATGATCTTGAGCGCGCGCATGTCAGGCCCCCAGCGGCGCGCCGTTGCGCGACAGCCTGTTGTAGACGACGTAAAGCAGGGTCGTGACGACGAGCAGGATGATGCCCAGCGCACCGGCCATGCCCCAATTGGCCGTCTGCAACGCGTAGAAGGCGATGATGGACGAGATCATCTGGTCGTTGGGGCCACCCACCAGCGCGGGCGTGATGTAATAGCCGATCGCGACCATGAAGACGAGCAGGGAGCCCGACAGGACACCCGGCAGGCTGAGCGGCAGCAGCACCCGCCAGAAGGCGCGCAGCGGCGATGCGCCCATCGAGGCCGCGGCCGGCATCAGGTTTTTCGGGATGGCGGTGATGACCGAATAGATCGGCAGCACCATGAAGGGCAGCAACACATGCGTCATCGCGACGATGACGCCGGCCCGATTGAAGATCAGCGGCAGCGGCCCCGATATGAGGCCGAGATCCATCAGCGTCCGGTTGATGAGGCCCTGGTCTTGCAGCAGGATGAACCATGCCGCGGTGCGCACGAGCAGCGATGTCCACAGCGGCAAAAGCACCGCGAGCAGCAGGATATTGCGCTTCCAGCCGGTGACGGACGCCGCAAGCATGGCGTAGGGCAGGCCGATGGCGATGCAGAAGAGCGTTATGACGGCGGCGATGGAGAAGGTGCGCCAGATGATGAGCCGGTTGGCCGAGCTGCCGGCCGGGCGTGCCTCGATGTCGCCGGCGTCGTTGCGCTCCAGGTCGACCGCGGCCAGAAGGTTGCGGTCGGTATAGGGGCTGGCGGCGTTCTGTATGGCCGTCCAGAAGGTCGGATCGCCCCAGCGGTCGTCGATGGCCACCATGTCGACCGGGTCGCCGTCGGCCATGTCGCGCGCGGCGCGCTGGGTTTTGCCCATCAGCGTGCGGAAACCGGAGGCGGCGCTGTTGAGGCGCCGCACCGCCGGGCCCAGCTTCGCATTGTCCACCTCGCGCAGGTCCTTCATGAAGGCCTGCTGGATATCCATGGAGGGCGGAGCCTCGCCATCCCATCCGCCGATGACGGCGGCCGTCTCGGGCAGCGCCCCGGCCATGGCGTCGTCGCGCACCGCCACGGCAATCATGGTCCAGAGCGGCCAGATGAAGAAGACGGCCAGAAACAGTGCCAGCGGCAGGACAAGCAGCCCGGCCCGCAGGCGGGTGGAGAGGGTGACGTCGGTCATGCCGGGAATACCGAGCAATCCGCGGGGTCGAAGGACATGTTGACCCGCTCGCCCGGGCTGAACGTGCGCGCGCTGCGTTCCAGCCGGGCGACGAACGGCAGTTCCCCGGCGTTGAGGTGCAGGCGAATATGGTCGCCCTGGTAGACGGCGTCATCCACCGTGACGGAAAAGCTGTTGGCCAAAGGCGGGGTGCGGTCGAGCGCCAGACGCTCCGGCCGGATCGACAGCGTCGCGGCCCCGGATGCGGGCCCATCCTGCGGGGCGGTGGCCAGGACGCGATGCCCGCCGGGAAGATCCACCGCGACGAAACCGCCCTGGCGGCCGGCCAGCGAGCATTCGATGAGGTTCGTCTCGCCGATGAACTGCGCGACGAAGCGGTTTTCGGGCCGGTCGTAGACCGCGTCCGGAGAGCCGATCTGCGCGATCCGGCCCTTGTCGAAGATGGCGATCCTGTCCGACATCGTCAGCGCCTCGGACTGGTCGTGCGTGACGAAGACGATGGTCAGGCCAAGCCGGCGATGCAGGGCGCGGATCTCGAGCTGCATCTCCTCGCGGAGCTGCTTGTCGAGCGCGCCGAGCGGCTCGTCCATCAGGATGACCTTCGGCTCGAACACCAGCGCCCGCGTCAGCGCCACGCGCTGCTGCTGGCCACCGGACAGTTGGGAAGGCTTGCGGTCGGCAAGATGGCCAAGGCGCACCCTGTCGAGGGCGGCCGCCACGGCCTTGCGCGAGTCCGCTTTGCGCACGCCCCGCATGTCGAGCGGGAAGGCGACGTTTTCGGCGACGGTCATATGCGGGAACAGCGCATAGTTCTGGAACACGACGCCCATGCCCCGCTTGTGCGGGGGCAGATCGTTGAGTTTCTGCCCGTCGAGCCAGATGGTCCCGGCGCTGGCGCGCTCGAAGCCCGCCAGCATCATCAGGATGGTCGTCTTGCCGGAGCCCGAAGGCCCCAGCAGGCTCAGGAACTCGCCTTTCGCCACTTCGAGGTTGAGGCCCTCCACGACGCGCATCGGCCCATAGCTTTTGGACACGTCGTTGAGGTGGATGAAGGCGCGTTCATTCATGCGGATACAGCCTTACTGGGCAAGCCAAGCGTTGAAGCGCGCGCTGAGCTCCTCGATATGGTCGATCCAGAAATCGGTATCGAGCGAGATCGCGCCTTCCATGTTTGCCGGAGAGGTGGGGAGCTCGGCCGCTTCCGCCGCCGGCACCAGCGTGCCGGCCTCGACGTTGGGCAGACCATAGGCGATGTAGTTCGGCAGCTTGGACTGGTTCTCCGGCGCGCTCGCAAAGGAGATGAACTCGAAGGCGGCGTCCTTGTTGGGCGAATCCTTCAGCACGACCCAGCTATCCACGGCATAGATGCTGCCCGGCCAGACGATCTTCAGATTGCGGTTCTCGGTCTTGTTGATGCCCGACAGGCGGCCGTTATAGGCCGTCGTCATGACGACTTCGCCCGAGGCCAGAAGCTGGATCGGCTGGGCGCCGGCTTCCCACCAGACGATATCGGACTTCAGCGCGTCGAGCTTGGCGAAGGCCCTGTCGACACCCTCGTCGGTGCCGAGAACCTCGTAGACTTCCTCGGGCTTCACGCCGTCGGCCATGAGTGCGAATTCCAGCGCGTATTTCGGGCCACGGCGAAGGCCGCGCTTGCCCGGAAACTTCTCGGTGTCCCAGAAGTCGGCCCAGCTCTGGGGCGCTTCCTTCAGCTTGTCGCCGTCATAGCTGAGGCCGGTCGTCCAGACGATGGCGCCGACGCCGCATTCGCTGACCGCAGAGGGGATGAACTTGTCTTCGCCGCCGAGGGCCGACCAGTCGACCGTCTCGTAAAGGCCGTCGGCGCAACCGAGGGCGAGTTCCTCGGCTTCCACCTGGACCACGTCCCAATTGGCGGGAACGGTTTCCATCTTGGCGGCGATGACGCCGTAGCCGCCATCCCAGGACTCTTCCAGAACGGGCTTGCCGGACTTTTCGGCAAAGGGCTTGAAGTAGATTTCACGCTGCGCGTCCTGGTAGTTTCCGCCCCAGGATACCACCGTCAGGTCGCGGGCCGAAGCCGTGCCTGCGGAGAGGGCGATGCCCAATGCCACCAGGCCCACCGTCGTCGAAATAAGTTTCTTCATTGAAATCGTCTCCTCTGGAAGTCTGGCGAAAGTCAAACACAACCCGCCATGGTCCGCAGCAGGGAAAAGCGGGTGTTGAATATTCTGTCCGGCAAAGCCTTCGCGGCTGCACTCGAACGGGCTTGCGAGGCTTAGTAAGTGGGCGGCGTGATGGCGCTGACGATGCGCGCCGGCTGCCCCGAAAGGTTGCGGAACCGGTGGGGGATCTGGCTGTCGAAATAATAGGCGTCGCCCGTTTCCAGCACGCGCGCTTCGGCGCCGACCGTCACCTCGACGCAGCCCTCCACCACGACGCCGGCCTCCTGCGCCGCATGCGATATCGCTTCCCCGGTATCGGCCCCCGCCGCGTAGGTTTCGTGCAGCATCAGAAGCGTTCGGTTGGGATGGTCGATGCCGACGATGCGATAGGAGATACTGGATGGCCGGCCGGCTTCCGGCAGGTCGTCTGCGCGGTAAAAGGGAGAGTAGGGCGCACTGGACGCGAGCTGCGAAAAGAAGCCGCTCATGGTGGAGCCCATGGCCTCCAGTATGGCGCCCAGCGTGTCGACAGACGGGCTCAGCCTGTCGCGCTCGATGAGCGAAATGGTGGAGTGGGAAATGCCGGAGCGAACCGCCAGTTGCCGGGTCGACAGTTGGCGTCGCCTGCGCAACTCCCTCAGGCCCTGTCCGATCGCAGGCATACGATGCTCCCGTGTGATCCCGTCCGGGCGGGCAGTCAACGCACCGCACAATTTTCAGTCACCACCATCCTACGAGTGGTTGGTATTTTCAACACCCTTGAATGACCGGATTGGCAGCGGCCGCGCCGGGTGAGAGCTTCTGCGCGAAAAGATCGACCCCACTCATATCCGCAGGAATGTCCGATGACCCTTTCGACGCCGTCCCCGACTGCCGCGCACGGCCTGTTCCATATCAAGGCGCCGTCGGCCAGCGCCGAAATCGACGGAACGGAGATCGAATCGACGGTCCGCGACATACTGGGCCGCGTTGCCCGGGAGGGCGACGAGGCCGTGCGCCATTACAGCCAGGCCTTCGACGGGACGGCGCCGGAGCGATTCGAGGTTTCCGACGCGCAGAAGCAGGAGGCGGTCGCCGCCCTGGAGCCGGAAGCGCTCGAGGACATGCAGTTCGCCATCGAGCAGGTGCGCCATTTCGCCGAGGCGCAGCGGCAGACCATGTTGCCGCTGGAGATCGAGACCCTGCCGGGGCTGCATCTGGGCCATCGGATCATCCCGATCCGCCGCGTCGGTGCTTATGTGCCCGGCGGACGCTATCCGCTGTTGTCCGCCCCGGTCATGACCATCGTTCCGGCGGTCGTTGCCGGCTGCGCCGAAATCGTCGCGTGCCTGCCGCCCAATGCCCATCCTGCCATGATCGCCGGCTGCCACCTTTCCGGTGCGACGCGCATCTTCCGGATCGGCGGCGCACAGGCGATCGCGGCGATGGCCTACGGCACCGACAGCGTACCGGCGGTCGACAAGATCGTCGGACCCGGCAACGCCTATGTCAACGAAGCGAAGCGGCAGGTGTTCGGACGGGTCGGCATCGACCAGTTGGCCGGGCCGAGCGAAATCTACGTGCTGGCCGACGAAACCGGCGATGCCAGGATGATCGCCACCGATCTTCTGGCCCAGGCCGAGCATGACATCCGCACGCGCGTTGGCCTGATCACGACGTCGGAGACCCTTGGCCGCGCGGTGCAGGCCGAAGTCGAGGCGCAACTGGCGACTTTGTCGACGGCGGCGGTGGCCGGTGCGGCGTGGAAGACCTATGGCGAGATCGCCGTCGTGCCGGATGAGGATGCGATGGTGGCCTATTCCGACCAGATTGCCGCAGAGCACTTGCAGGTCCATACGCGCGACGCCGCAGCATTCGCGCAGCGCCTGTCCAATTATGGGTCCCTGTTCATCGGCACGAAGGCAAGCGTCGTCTATTCCGACAAATGCTGCGGTACCAACCACACGCTGCCGACCATGGGGGCAGGGCGCTACACCGGCGGCCTGTGGGTGGGGTCGTACCTGAAGGTCGCGACGCACCAGTGGCTCGACGGCGAAGGCGTGGCTGCCGTTGCGCCCCATGCCGTGCGCCAAAGCGCCCGCGAAGGCCTGGAAGGCCATCGTCGTGCCGCCGCATTGCGGCTGGGGCTCGCCTGAGCGTCAGCCTTTATCGGCAATCCGCCCGGCGGATATAGAAGGTCTGGACCTGGCCGTCGCCTTCATAGCGATGCTCGACGGCCGCCAGTTCTCCGCGCAGCAAGGCCGGCTTCCAGGTGGCGCAGCGTTGGCCTGCCATCGCCGACTTTTCCCGGCGGGCGTCTACCGGCCCGTCCGCGGCGAAGGCATAGACGACCTTGTCGCCTTCCTGCCTGATATCCGTCAGGCGCACGCCGGGCAGGACCTCCCGCGGAAGGCTCTGCGCCTCCGTTGCGACGGCGTCGAAAACGAATGTCTGGCTGTGGGGCGTCGCCCATGCCTGGACCTCGTCGACGGGCAACTGCATGACGGCAATCCCGGCTGCCCCGAGAAGGCCGATCTGGCCGTATCTGCTTCGCAATATGCTCATGACGTCGTGCACCACCTAGACCCCTGGAAGCATGTTTAAACGATTCAAATGGGGTTGGGTTGCAGTGCAGCGCGGTCGAATATCGATTTTCGCCGCAAATTTGCCGGAATGGTTAACGCTGTCCTTCCTCATGTTCCCCTTGCCGAGTGGGCTGTAATGTTATAACAAGCCGGCAACTGGAACACCCCGGCGGCCCGATGCATACAGACAGCCAAACCCGATCGGCAGATGCGGGTCGCAAACCGCGCTCCGTCATGCAGATGTCGGCCATCCAGCGTCTCGGCATCGTTGCGGCGCCGCTGGTGCTGCTGTGGGCGGCCGTGCTTCTGGTGATGGTGCGATGAGTGCCGGTGCGCCCGTCATCACGATCGACGACCTGACGCTCGCCTATCGTCGGCAGCCGGCCGTGCATCATGCGTCGGGGGCCTTCACGGAGGGTTCGCTGACGGCGATCATCGGGCCCAACGGCGCCGGCAAGTCTACCCTGCTCAAGGGCATCATGGGCCTGATAGACCCGTCCACGGGCAGCATCCGGCTGAACGGCCTGAAGCGCCACGACGTCGCCTACCTGCCGCAGGCCGGTGATCTGGACCGCAGTTTCCCCATGGATGTCGCAGACCTTGTGGCCTTGGGCGCATCGCGCAAGTCCGGCTGGTTCCGGGCCATCGCGCAGGGCGATCTTGCCCGTGTGGACGATGCGATCGCCGCCGTCGGCCTGCGCGGCTTCGAGCGCCGCGCCATCCACACTTTGTCCGGCGGCCAGCTTCAGCGCGCGCTGTTTGCGCGGATGCTGGTGCAGGATGCGCGCGTTCTATTGCTGGACGAGCCTTTCACCGCCATCGACATGCGCACCACCCTCGACCTTCTGGCCGTCGTACGGCGCTGGCACGGGGAGGGGCGAACCATCATCGCGGTTCTGCACGACCTGGAACTGGTGCGCGAACACTTTCCGGATACGCTGCTGATCGCCCGCGAAATCGTGGACTGGGGCGCGACGGCGCGGGTGCTGACCCCGGAAAAGCTGCGCGAAGCGCGGACCTTGAGCGAAAACTGGATCGAGGATCCCTATTCGAGATCGGCGGCATGAGCGCGTTGCTGTCCCCCTTCGTCGATTATGGTTTCATGCTGCGGGCGCTGACGGGGTGTCTCGCCCTCTCGCTGGGGGCGTGCCCGCTGGGCGTGCTTCTGGTGCTGCGTCGCATGAGCCTTGTCGGCGATGCGATGAGCCACGCGATCCTGCCGGGCGCCGCCATCGGCTTCATGGTGGCGGGCTTCTCGCTGGTCGCCATGACGGTCGGGGGGCTCGTCTCGGGCCTCGCCGTGGCGTTGCTGGCGGGGGTCGTCTCGCGGTTCACCGCCCTGCGCGAAGATGCGAGCTTCGCCGCATTCTACCTTGCCTCGCTGGGGCTCGGCGTTCTGATCGTCTCGCTGTACGGCTCCAATATCGACCTGCTCAACGTGCTGTTCGGCACGGTGCTGGGGCTGGACGATGCGGCGATCCTGCTGATGGCCTGTATCGCCACGCTGACGCTCGTGCTGCTGGCGGTCTTCTATCGCGCCATCGTGGCCGAGTGTCTCGACCCGGGCTTCCTGCGCTCCGTCGGCGGAGCGGGAGGGCTGGCGCATATGCTGTTCATGAGCCTCGTCGTTTTGAACCTCGTCGGCGGCTTCCAGGCGCTCGGCACCTTGATGGTCGTCGGCATCATGATGCTGCCGGCCGCCGCAAGCCGCTTCTGGGCGGAGACCGTGCCAGGCCAGATGCTCGTCGCCATTCTCGTCGGTTTCGCCTCTTCGGTGTGTGGCCTGCTGGTATCCTACCACTACGGCGCGCCGGCATCTCCGGCCATCATCCTGTCGGCCTCGGCCGTCTATGCGGTCTCCGTCCTCGCCGGGCGCTTCGACAGCGTGCTCGCCCGGACCATCCAGTTTCGTCATATCCATCACTGAGGTTTTCGCATGTTGAAGTCTCTTTCCATCGGTATCGTCTCCGCCATCGCACTTCTGTCGGCTTCCGGCATGGCGGCGGCCGAGCCCGTCAAAGTCGTTGCCAGTTTCTCCATCCTGGCCGACATGACACGCGAGATCGGCGGCGACGCGGTCGAGGTTCAGCCGCTCGTCGGCCCCGACGGCGATGCGCATGTGTTCCAGCCATCGCCGGCCGATACGCGCAAGCTGGCCGATGCCGACCTCGTCGTCATGAACGGCCTGGGCTTCGAGGGGTGGATGCCGCGCCTCGTCGAGGCATCCGGCTATACCGGCAAGACGGTCGTGGCATCGACGGGCGTGACCGAGCTGAAGAGCGAGGAGCACGAGGAGCATGACCACGAAGCGGCGCATGAGCATGAAGCCGCTCACGAGCACGAGCATGGCCACGAAGGGCACGACCATGGCCCGATAGACCCGCACGCCTGGCAGGATCTGTCGAACGGCGTGGTCTATGCGCGCAACATCGCCGATGGCCTGGCAGAGGCCGACCCGGCCAATGCCGATGGCTACCGGCAGCGGGCGGCGGCCTACATCGCGCAGATGCAGGCACTGGACGCCGAGGTTAAGACCGAGCTTGCGACGATCCCGCAGGAACGCCGCAAGGTGGTCACCTCGCATGACGCATTCGGCTACTTCGCCCGCGCCTATGGGGTAGAGTTCATTGCGCCGGAGGGCGTCTCCACCGAGTCCGAGGCATCGGCCGCCGACGTTGCCGCGATCATTTCGCAGATCAAGGCCGAGAACATCACGGGTGTCTTCGTCGAAAGCATCACCAACAGCCGGCTGATCGAGCAGATCGCGCGCGAGACGGACGCCCATGTCGGCGGAACGCTGTATTCCGATGCGCTTTCGGACGCGTCCGGACCGGCGCCGACCTACCTCGACATGTTCCGCAACAACACACGCAAGATCCTGGATGCGTTGAAGCTCGGCTGAGCGGCCGAAGAATTTTCCACGGATGGGCACGGCTGCGGAAGATTGGTTCCGCCCGGCCGCTCGATGCAACCGGCTTGGACCTCGTCGCGCGGCCTGCGACGGGGGATAAAGGGTCTTCGATCCAGACCCTAAATGCCGAGAGACGCCCGATGAAGAAAACCCTTCTGCTCAGCCTTGCGATTGCGCTTTCCACAGCCGGAGGCGCTCAGGCGCAGGAGGCGAACAAGCTTCTGAACGCGTCCTACGATATCTCCCGCGAGTTGTTCGCAGCGATCAACCCCGCCTTCATCGCCGACTACAAGGCAAACACCGGCCGCGACGTGACGATCGATCAGTCGCATGGCGGATCGTCGCGGCAGGCCCGGTCCATCCTGGAAGGTCTGGAAGCCGATGTCGTCACCTTCAACCAGGTGACGGACGTGGACATCCTGGCCGGCAACGGCTTCGTCAGCGCCGACTGGCAGCAGGAATTCCCCAACCAGGCGTCGCCCTACTACTCCCTGCCGGCCTTCCTTGTCCGCGAGGGCAACCCGAAGAACATCAAGGACTGGAGCGATCTCGTCCGCGACGACGTCAAGGTGATCTTCCCCAACCCGAAGACTTCCGGCAACGCCCGCTACACCTATCTGGCGGCGACGGCCTATGCGCTGGAAGCCTTCGACGGCGACCAGGAAAAGGTAAGCGCGTTCATCTCCAAGCTGTTCGACAACGTGCCCGTATTCGATACCGGTGGCCGCGCCGCCACGACGACTTTCGTCGAGCGCCAGATCGGCGATGTGCTGATTACCTTCGAGGCGGAAACACGCGGGATCGAACGGGAATTCGGCACCGACAGCTTCGATACGGTGGTGCCTTCGGTCAGCCTTCTGGCCGAGTTTCCGGTCGCGGTTGTGGATCGCGTCGCAGAGCGGCACGGAACGGCGGAGCTTGCCAAAGCCTATCTCGATTTCCTCTACACGCCTGCCGGGCAGGAGATCCTGGCCGAAAACGGCAACCGGGTGCATGACGAAGCGGTTGCGGCAAAGTTCGCCGGAGAGTTTCCGCAGGTTCGCCTGCTGACGGTCGACGACGTCTTCGGTGGCTGGGACAAGGTGCAGGAAGAGCATTTCGCTTCGGGCGGGACGCTCGACCAACTCTACGGCAGCCGCTAAGAGGGGTGCATCCGAAGGCCGGCCACAGGGCCGGCTTTCTCCTGTTTGCGCCAAGACCTGAGGGGGCGCCCGAAACGTGTCGCGTCGTGTCCTGCCGGGGTTCGGACTGAGCCTCGGCTTCACCCTGTTCTACATCACGGTCATCGTGTGCCTGCCGCTCGGGGCGCTCATCTTCAAGGCTGCCAGCCTTGGGCCGGAAGCCTATTGGCGGATCGTATCCGCGCCGCGCGCCGTTGCCAGCTACCAGGTAACCATCCTGACGGCGCTGGCGGCGACGGCGTTCAACGTCGTCTTCGGGCTGGCGCTCGCCTGGGTGCTGACGCGTTATCGCTTTCCGGGGCGTAGGCTGCTGGATGCCATCGTCGACCTGCCCTTCGCCTTGCCGACGGCGGTGGCGGGCATCGCGCTGACGACGCTTTTCGCGGCCAATGGCTGGCTGGGCGGCGCGCTGGCCGATCTTGGCATCAACGTGGTCTACACGCCGCTCGGTATCATCGTCGCCATGACCTTTACCAGCGTGCCTTTCGTGGTGCGGACCGTGCAGCCGGTGCTGGAGGATCTGGACCCCGCGCTGGAAGAAGCGGCTCTGTCGCTGGGCGCCGGCGAGGGGCGCATCTTCCGCAAGGTGATCCTGCCGCTTCTGGCTCCCGCGCTGCTGGCCGGCACCTCCTTATCGTTCGCACGCTCGCTGGGCGAGTTCGGCGCCATCATCTTCATTGCCGGCAATCAGCCCTTCTACAGCGAGATCACGGCGCTGTTGGCCTTCATCCGGCTGGAGGAATACGACTACCCGGCCACAGCCGCCATCGCCTCCGTCATGCTGTTCGCCGCCTTCGTGATGCTGGCCGTGACGAACGTCCTGCAGGCGCGGGCGCTGCGCTATACGGAAAGGGGCTGACATGGAGACGCGCAAGGCTCGCATAGGCGAGGGCCGCCTTTTCCGCCTCGTCCTGATCGGCTTCGTCCTGGTCGCTGCGTTGGGTTTGATCGTGGCGCCGCTCGGCATGATCTTCGCGGCGGCCTTTTCGCAGGGCTTTGCCTATTTCGCCGAAACGATCCGCCAGGCCGACACGCTGCACGCCATCGGCCTGACGGTGGCGACCGCCCTGATCGCCGTTCCGCTGAACACCGCATTCGGGATTGCCGCCGCCTGGGCGGTCACGAAGTTCGACTTTCCCGGACGGCGCGCACTCATCGTGCTGATCGAGATTCCGTTTTCGATCTCGCCTATTGTCGCGGGCATCTCCTACCTCTTCGTCTACGGCTTGCAGGGCATGTTCGGCAGCTATCTGATGGATGCCAACCTGCAGATCCTGTTTGCGCTGCCGGGCATCGTGCTGGCATCCATGTTCGTGACGGCGCCCTTCGTGGCGCGGGAACTCATCCCGCTGATGCAGGCGCAGGGCCGCGACCTGGAGGAAGCGGCCGTATCGCTGGGCGCGGGCGGTCTGCGCACGTTCCTGCGCGTTACGCTGCCCAACATCCGGTGGGCGCTGCTGTACGGGATCGTCTTGTGCAATGCCCGCGTGATGGGCGAGTTCGGCGCCGTGTCGGTGGTTTCCGGAAATATCCGGGGCCAGACCAACACGCTGCCCCTGCATATCGAGCTTCTGTACCACGACTACAACACGGTCGGGGCCTTCGCCGCGGCATCGATCCTGACCGTCCTGGCATTGGTGACGCTGGCGGTGAAGGTTGCGCTGGAGGCACGCGGCGCCGGGCGGCGCAAGCGCCCCGCTGCCCAGACGATGATTGCCCCGCCCGGAGGATTTGCGCGATGAAGATCAGCCTCGACACCGTCGTCAAGACGTTTCGCACGTTCCGCGCGGTGCACGGCGTATCGCTGGACATCGAGAGCGGCCGGCTGGTGGCGCTGCTGGGCCCCTCCGGCTCGGGCAAGACGACCATCCTGCGCATGGTCGCCGGGCTCGAATATCCGGATTCGGGCCGTATCCTGTTCGGCGACGACGATGCGACGGGCATCCCGATCCAGGACCGGGGCGTCGGCTTCGTCTTTCAGCATTACGCCCTGTTTCCGCACATGACGGTGGCCGAAAATGTCGCCTTCGGCATGCAGGGCGGCAAGGGACGCAAGCGCACCAAAACCGAGATCGGCGCGCGGGTCAGCGAACTTCTCGGCCTGGTACGGCTGAGCGGGCTGGAGGATCGCTTCCCGAACCAGATCTCCGGCGGGCAGCGCCAGCGAGTGGCGCTGGCCCGGGCGCTTGCGGTGGACCCGCGCGTTCTTCTGCTGGACGAGCCTTTCGGCGCACTCGACGCGGCCGTGCGGCGCGATCTAAGGCGCTGGCTGCGGGAAATCCACGGAGAACTCGGCATTACGACGCTGTTCGTGACGCACGACCAGGAAGAGGCGCTCGACCTTGCCGACGAGGTCGTGATCCTGAACGAGGGGCGTATCGTGCAGCGGGGCACCCCGCGCGAGGTAACGCGCGCGCCCGCCAATGCCTTCGTGATGCAGTTTCTGGGAGATTCGAACCGGCTGACGGTGGATGTGCGGGACGGGGTTGCCCGGCTGGGCGATATCGCCATCCCCGCGCCCGGCGTAGGCGACGGCAAGGCCTGGCTTTTCGTGCGGCCGCGCGATGTGGACTACGCCCCATCCGGCAGCGGTCTGCCGGTCACGGTGCGGCAGGTGCTGGACCGCCCCGACAGCCGCCGGCTGGTTGCGGCCACCGATGGCGGCGAGATGCTGGAATTCGACGTCCGGTCCGATGTCACTGTCAATTCCGGCGACCGCGGAGCCATCGCCATCCGGGACGGCCGCGTCTTTGCGGAGTGATCAGCTTTCCGTTCGGTCCCCATCCGGACGGTCGCCGATATAATGTCGTGTCAGCGGAAACGCCGGTAGCCAGCCTTCCCGACGCACTGTCCATAATTCGTAGGTCGGGACGAATCGGTCGGTCTGGTCGAGCGCACCCAGATTGACTTCGACCTCGTCACCGGACCTGCCGAAGACGGACGAGCCGCAACGCGGACAGAAGCTGCGTCCTGCATAGTCCTGCGTCGGACCGGTGATGGATACCGCGTCCTGCGGAAAGATCGCCGAAGCATGGAACAGCGCGCCATGATGCTTGCGGCAATCCAGACAGTGACAGATGCCGACGCGATAAGGCTTCCCGGCCGCCTTCAGGCGGACGGCCCCGCACAGGCATCCTCCTTCGACCTCCTGCATCGTGGCTTCCTCCATCATCATGGAACCGGCGTGTAGCGCAGTTCGGTGCCCCATGGGTCTGTCAGGACGCGGGCCGTAGCATCGGCGCGGCGGTCCAGTACCTCGAACCACAGTAGCCCCGTCCGGTTGCCGCGCTTGCCCGACCCGGCACTGCGCCAGACATTGGTGCCGACATGATGGTGATAGTGGCCGGTCGACAGGAAATGCGCGCCGGGATAGGTAGTGGCAAGCTCGAAACCGGCGTCACTCAGATAGAAGCCGTCGCTTTCCTTCAGGTCGCCGACCCGCAGGTGGATATGGCCGACCGTGGTGCCCTCCGGCGCGCCGTCCCAGCCTGGCTCCGAAAGGTCGATCTCGTCGAACAGGCTGTTGGTGTCCAAGGGCTTCGTCGCCATTTCCACCGCGCCGTCGCGCCACGTCCAGGCCGAGGACGGCTTGTCGGCATAGATCTCCACCCCGTTTCCTTCCGGGTCGGACAGATAGAATGCCTCGCTGACGATATGGTCGGATGCGCCTTCCAGCGGCACCTGCCGGCGCACGCCCATTTCGGCAGCCCATTCGGCCAACGACTCCCGGTCGGGCAGCAGGAAGGCCGTATGAAACAACCCGGCTTCACGCGGGTCGTCCGGCTGGGCGTCGGGCCTGTGGACGAGTTCGAGAAGCGCCGTCTCCTCTGTGCCGTACAAAGCGCCTTCCGCACCCCGGCCCAGCGGCACAAGCCCGACGACGTCGCGATAGAAGGCGCCCACCGCCTCCGGGTCGCGGACGGCCAGCGCGACGCGGCCGATGCTAAGCGGGGCAAGGGAGGGATGCGTTACGATGTCCATGGCGGTCGGTCCTGATTGCGAACTGCGTTGGCGTGAAGATGGATATTCTCTCTCGTGTGAGCAACTGGGCGTAAAAGCATCAACGCTCACACCATTAAGCATCAAACCGGCAGGTCCCGGTCCCAGGGCGGTGTTCCGCTCCAGGCCGAGGCCAGATGGTCGATCATGGCGCGCATCTTGGCGGACGGGTGCCGTGTCGCCGGCCAGACGGCATGGACGCCGCCGAGGCGGACCGGTGGATGGTCGAGCGCGATCGGGACAAGCTTTCCCTCGCGCACCGCGTCTCCCACGATGAAGCTCGGCTCGTAGACGAGCCCGAGGCCCGCAATGGCCGCCAGCACGAGGGCGTCGCCGCTGCTGGCGGTCAGGTTTCCCGATACCTTGACGGAGACGTCGCCATCCTCGCCGAAGGTCCAGAGCCCGGCGCGGGTAACGGTGGAGAGCGTGTAGCCGAGGCAGTTGTGGTCTGCCAATTGTGCAACGGACCGGGGCGCCCCGTGGCGCTCGATATAGGAAGGTGCGGCGCAGACGAGGATGTTGCAAGGGGCCAGGCGCCGCGCCGTCAGGCTGGAATCCTTCAGCCGCCCGATACGGATGGCCATGTCGAAACCTTCCGACAGGATATCCACGAGCCGGTCATTGAAATCGACGTCGAGGCGCACCTTGTCGTGGCGCGCCAGATAGGCCGGCACGACGCGCGAGAATTCGCGCAGCCCGAAGGACAAGGGCGCGCTGATCCGCAGGGTGCCCTGCGGCTCAACCGTTTCGGCCGCGGCGAGCGCCTCCGCCTCGCGGATTTCCTCCAGGATGCGCTCTGCGGATTGTGCAAAACGCTGCCCGGCCTCCGTCGGCGTCACGCGCTGCGTCGTGCGGCGCAGAAGCTGCACGCCAAGACGGCGCTCCAGCGCGGCGACATGCTTGGTCACCATGGTCTGCGACATGTCCAATGCCCGCCCGGCCGCGGAAAAGCTTCCGGCGCTGACCACGCGGGCGAACACCTCCATGGAGCGGAGTTGATCGGGCATCTATTCCTCTGGGTGTGAGACTATATCCTCCGGGGCAGTCTTCTCCAATTTTTCGATAGAGGCAATATGCGCCTCCAACGACACGAACACCCGGAAGCAAAAAACCATGATCGATACCAGAACCGCACCTTACGCGGCGCTCATCCTCCGCCTTGTCCTCGGTCTCCTGTTCCTGGCCCATGCCTGGCTGAAGATCTTTGTCTTCACGCCGGCGGGAACGGCACAGTTCTTCGCAAGCCTCGGCCTTCCGGGCTTTCTCGCCTATGTCGTCATCCTGGTGGAAGTGCTTGGCGGCGTCGCGTTGATCCTGGGTTTCAAGGCCAGGGTCGCCGCTATCGCGCTCATTCCCATTCTTCTCGGGGCTATCGTGACGGTACACGGCCCGGCCGGCTTCTTCTTCACCAATGAAGGCGGTGGCTGGGAATATCTCGGCCTGTGGATCGCCGGCCTCGTTGCGCAGTCGCTGCTTGGCGATGGTCCTTACGCGGTGCGGTCGTCCGCCCAGGCCTGAGGCGCGGCACGGCTGTCGAGCCATTCGATCAGGCCGGCAAGATCGGTCACGATCACTTCAGCATGGCCGGCGAGCGCATCCTGCGCCGCCGGCGTCCGTGCGATGCCGACAGGGTGCGCGCCGGCCGCCTTTGCGGCATCCATGTCGTGAGTGGAATCGCCGATCAGGGCCACCGCTGCGGGATGGAGCCCGGTCTCCCTTGCAAAGGCCTCGACCATGCCGGGGCCGGGCTTGGCCCCATGGCCGGAATCGTACCCGGCGACATAGTCGAACCGGTCGAGGACGCCGAGTGCGGACAGATGCGCACGGGCCGTCGCTTCGGCATCGTTGGTGGCAAGGCCGATGCGATAGCCCTTGGCGATCAGATGGTCGATGCCCCTGGCCACGTCGTCGTAACCGCGCAGCGTCGACAGGCTGGCGCTACGGTACAGGTCGTTGACCCGGTTCTCGAACGCCTTGTCAAAGGGCATGCCGATGAGCTCGGCCCAGACGGGGGCATAGTCGGCCGTGTCGCCGGCGATGATCGGCGAGCCCGGAAGAAAGGTCATTGCTGCAATGTCGAGGCCGCAGGCCTCTGCCATGCGGTCGGCGATGTCCCGGCGGCCATCCGCCAAGGCATCCAGGACCTGCATCGTCGCCGGCGCCCAGGTGGCGTCGAAATCCAGAAGCGTCCCATCCTTGTCGAAGAGTATGCCTTGCAGCCCTGCCATGCCCGGTCCCTTCCGATGTGCAAGGACCGGCATCGCAGGCGGGCCGGGCAGCGTCAAGGCCGGAGCGTCGCGCCCCGGCCCCGTGCTGGTGTTTACCGTCTATCGGCGGTCGCCGCGCTCCTGGCCCGGCCCGTGCGGGCGGTGGTGGTGCGGGCCCTTGCCATGGCGGCCGGGGCGGGGAAGCTCACGCAGAAGGCGCTCGGCCGTTGCGGTCTGCTCCGGTGTCAATTCGCCGGCAAGCTGCGCCATCGCGGTGCGCAGCGTCTCGGCTGCCTGTCCACGGGTGATGCTGCGTTCCAGCATCCTGTCCACCCGCGCGAAGGGGCGGCTGTCGGGTAGCGTCGGAGCTGCCTCCTCGACGTCGTCCGCCTCGGTCGAGGCATCGTCGTCCGATGCCGGGCCGGCCTCGTCTTCATCGTCCTGCGCGGCCACATCCGGGCCGCCGCGCGCCGGGCGCCCGGCTTCCACGAAGCCGATTGCGGCGCGAGTGAAGGCGTTCCAGCTATCCTGCTGATCGGCGGTTATTCCGAGCGCCGTTTCCGCCGCGGTCAGCCGCGAGGCGACATCCCACAGCATCGACGGGCGGTCGGGTCTTTCGCCGCGCATCATGCGGCCCGGGCCGCCCGGTCCGCCGGGGCCGTGCGGCGGGCCCTTGGCGTCCTGTCCGACGGCGGCCGGCGGCGGCGGCGGGGGTGCCGGCTGTGCCGTCTGCGCCAGTGCCGGAAGCGCGATGCCCGTGGCCAACAGGCCGGCCAGTAGTTTCGACGATGTCTTCATCCGTTTCGCTCCTTTGGCTTGCGATGAACGACGATATAGGGTCGCTCCGCGGCAGGACCGCGCCCGGCGTGTTTCGATATGTTGTAAAGTGTCGCCCTTGGCCCGGCCGGAAGGACGGTCGCGAGCGTGCTGCAAGGTTTCGCAACAAATTTCCGCAGGAAAAGCGGTGCGCCGCCGCCTAAATGAAGGCACTGGACAGTAATCGAAGGAAGCGGTGATGGACGGTCGAACCCGCGTGCTGGTGGTCGACGACGATGCGGATATCCGCAATCTCTTGAGTCGCTACCTGGAAGGGCAGGGATTCAGTACGGATCTGGCGGCCAACCGCTCGGAGGCGGAACAGAAGGTGGCGGCCGGAGGCATCGACCTCGTCGTTCTCGACGTGATGCTGCCCGATGGCTCCGGGCTGGACCTGTGCCGCGAATTGAAGGACCGCCGCCCGGACCTGGCCATCATCCTGTTGACCGCGCTGAAGGAGGATGTCGACCGGATCGTCGGGCTCGAACTTGGGGCCGACGATTATCTCGGCAAGCCTTTCAACCCGCGCGAGCTGGCGGCGCGCATACGCGCCGTGATGCGGCGCGGTGCCGAACGCGCGTCCACCGAGCCCGAAACCGGCGTCTACCGTTTTTCGGGCTTTACCGCCGACAAGACGGCGCGGCGCGTAACGGACGAGGCCGGCCAGGACCTCGATCTGACAGGAGCCGAATTCGACCTTCTGGTGATCTTCCTGGATCGGCCGGGCCGGGTCCTGTCGCGCGATACGCTTCTGGATCTCCTGCATGGGCGCAGCTTCACCGACCCGTTCGACCGCACCATAGACGTGACGATGAGCCGCCTGCGCCGCAAGTTCGGGGATGGCGGCGTGTTCCGCCTGTTCAAGACTGTCCGCAACGGCGGCTATCAGTTTTCGACGCAGGTGGAGAGACTGTCCTGATGGGTTCGATCCGCTCCCGGCTGGCTCTTCTTCTGGTGGTCTCCATCGTCGGCGTCGTCGTGCTTGCGGCGCTGGTAAGCTGGCGTGTGCTGGAGCGCCCCGACCGCCGCAGCTTTGCCGCCACCTTTGCCGAGGAAGTGCGGATCGTGGCCAGCGTGCTGCGGCAGGACCCGTCCGCCGCAGCACGCCACGGCATACGCACCGGCCCGCCGCCCGGCGGGGAAGACGATGGCGAGCTGGCGCGCGAGGCGCGCGGCGTGCAGAAGATACTGGCCCGCCAGGGAAACCCGATGCAGGTGCTGATCCTGCAGGATACGGATGGGGCACGCCGGCTTGCGCTGGAGTACGAGCCCGGACAATGGGCCTACCTGACCTATCCGGCGCCGCCGCCCTCGGCGCGCGCGCCGCTGGTGTTCTATCTTGGCCTCGTCATCCTGGGTGCATTGGCCATCGCCCTGATCGCGGCAACCATGATGACCCGCCCGCTCCGCATGCTGGACGAGGCCGTCGGGGCCATCGGGCCGGACGGCTTGCTTCCGCATGTCGAGGAGCGCGGCCCGGCCGAGGTGCGCGAAACCGCCGCCGCCCTCAACCGCCTGTCTACCCGGCTGCGCAACGCCATGGAAAGCCGGATGCGGCTGGTGGCCGCGGCCGGCCACGACCTGCGCACGCCGATGACGCGCATGCGCCTGCGCGCCGAATTCCTGCCCGACGAGGACCGCGAGGTATGGCTGCGCGACCTTTCGGAACTCGACAGGATCGCTGACAGCGCCATCCGCCTGGTGCGCGAGGAGGTGGCGGGCCCGGAAGGCCGAGAGCGTGTCGACCTTGCCGCGTTGACCGGCGAGATCGTCGACGAGCTGGACGAAATCGGCATGAAAGTCGCACAAAAGGGCAAGATGGCGAATGCCGCGGTGAACGCGCGTCCGCTGGCGATCAAGCGCGCTTTGCGCAACCTTATCGAGAACGCCTGCATCCATGGCGGCGGCGGGACCGTGTCGGTGCAGGCCGACGGGCCGCGCCTGCGCGTGATCATCGGCGACGAAGGCCCTGGCATACCGGCCGAATTGCTGGACAGGGTGTTCGAGCCGTTCTTCCGCGTCGATCCGGCGCGCCGGAAATCGGCGCCCGGGGCCGGACTCGGGCTTGCCATAGCGCGGGAGATCATCGAGCAGGAGGGCGGCACGCTGACGATCGCCAACCGGCCGTCCGGCGGGCTGGAGCAGGTGGTGTCGCTGCCGGCGGCCTGATGCAGCTAGCGCTCGCGGCCGATCCGCGAAAGGACGGCGACAGGGATCATGCCCACCAACACGATCAGCAGGGCGGCAACCGACGCATCCTCGTAGGTTCCGCGTGCGGCCTCGCCATACAGATGCGTCGCAAGCGTCTCGAAATTCAGTGGCCGCAGCAGCAATGTCGCCGGCAGCTCTTTCATGCAATCGACGAAGATCAGGATGGCCGCCGCCGCGATGGCGGCGCGCGACAGCGGGATGTGGATGGTGGTGAGCAGTCTGAGCGGCGTCGCGCCCAGCGTCCGCGCCGCACCGTCGAGCGAGGGCGGAATGCGCGACAGGCCGGCCTCTATGCCGCCGGTGGAGATGGCCAGGAAGCGCAGCGTGTAGGCCAGCACCAGCGCGCTGCCGGAGCCGAGGAGAACGAGGCCCAGACCGGTGCCGAAATAGCCCCGCCAGAGGCCGTCCATCCAGCGATCCGCCAGCGTGACGGGATAGAGGACGCCGATCGCCAGCACCGTGCCGGGTATGGCGTAGCCCACCAGCGCGGCGCGCGTGAACAGGCGCGACATGGCCCCCGGCGCAAGGCGCGCGGCGAAGGCGATGACAAGTCCGAAGATAATTGCCGCCAGAGTTCCGGCCGTGGCGATGGACACCGTATTGACGACCTCGTTGAGGATGGCCGGCGATACGCCGCTGAAGGCGATGCGCCTGGCAGCGGCATCCGCCAGATAGGACGCGGGAAGCAGGAAGCCGAAGGACACGGGAACAAGCGTGGCAAACAGGGCCAGCAAGCCGGCGGCCCTCGGCAGGCGCTTCGGCTCCAGCCGGCGTGGGCGCTGGGCCGAGGCGGCGAAGGCCTGGTGCCGGCGTGCCCAACGCTCCGCCGCAACGACGAGAACCACGAGCAGCAGCAGCGCAAGCGCGATTTGCGCGGCGCCGGCAAGATCCGTCCGGTTGACCCATTGCGAGTAGATCGAAACGGTCAGCGTGCGGATGCCCAGAAACTCGGAAGCACCGATGTCGTTGAGCGTTTCCATCAGCGCCAGGCTGATGCCGACGGCGATGGCGGGCCGCGCCTGCGGCAGCGCCACCCGGAAGAAAGCGGCGCGGTAGCTGCAGCCGAGCGTGCGCGATACGTCGATCAGGTTGGCGGCCTGCGTCATGAACATCGCGCGGGTGGTGATGTAGACGTAAGGGTAGAGGACCGAGGAAACGATCAGGATGCAGCCTGCCATGGAGCGCACGTCCGGCAGACGGAAATCGCGCGGGCTGTCATAGCCGAGGATCAGCCGGATCGTGGATTGAATGGTGCCGACGGGATGCAGGAGATCCAGATAGGCATAGGCGACGATGTAGGTCGGCACCGCCAGCGGCAGCAGCAGCGCCCATTCCATCTGGCGCCGCAACGGAAAGTCGTACGCCGTCACCAGCCATGCGGTTCCGCAACCGACGATGCCGGTGATCGTACCGACCCCGCCAAGCAGCAGAAGGGTGTTCCACGTTGCGCGCGGCAGGACATTGGACAAAAGGTGCGGCCAGACATCGAGCGAGCCGCCCAGCGCCAGCACGGTCAGGGCCACGATCGGCATCATCGCCAGGGCGGCGACGATGCCCGCGGCGGCAATCCACAGGGCGCGGCCGCGACGCCATGGGCGGGCGCCGGATATGGCCCGTGCCGGAAAGGTCGGCGTCGTCATGCTCGCTTCCAGTGCGCGGATACGCGCCGCCGCCGGAACCATCCGGCGACGGCGGGGGTTTGAGCCCGCTTAATCGTCGAAGCCGACCTTTTCCGCAAGGCTCGTCGCATCGGCGCGGCGCGTGGCGATGGTCGCCAGCGGCGTCGGGTCGATTTCAAGCGTGCCGAACTCGGCGATGATCGGATCGACCTCGACACCGGCGCGCACCGGGTATTCATAGTTGGCGCGGGCGTAGATTTTCTGGGCCTCTTCCGAAACCAGGAATTCCAGGAAGTCGACGGCGACGTCCTTGTTCGGCGCATGCGCGGCAACCGCCGCGCCAGAAATGTTCACCTGCGTGCCGCCGCCTTCGAAGGTGGGCAGGATAACCTTGATGGCCTTGACCCATTCTTCCTGCTCGGGCCCGCCGGCGCCGCTGCGCATCAGGCCGACATAGTAGGAATTGGCGATGCCGATGTCGCAGATGCCGCCCATGATGTCGCGCGCCACGTCCCTGTCTCCGCCGCCGGCCTTGCGGGCAAGGTTGGCCTTGACGCCTTCGAGCCAGGTCTGCGTGGCTTCGCTGCCGTGATGCGCATCGTAGGCCGCGAACAACGCCGTGTTGTACGGGTGCTGCCCCGAGCGGATGCACACCTTGCCGCGCCATTCGGGATCGGCCAGTTGTTCATAGGTGAAGCTGTCGATGTCGAGGTCCTTGGCGGCGTAGAGCACACGGGCACGGGCCGAGAGGCCGAACCAGTTGCCGTTTGCATCGCGCAGATTTTCCGGGATGGCGCTTTCCAGCGCTTCGGACTCGATCGGCTGCGTCAGGCCCTTGTCGACGAGGTCGACGAGGTTGCCGAAATCGACCGTCATCAGAAGGTCGGCGGGGGAGCTTTCACCCTCGCTCGCGACACGCTCCGCAAGGCCGTCCTTGAGGAAGATGGTGTTGACGGTGTTGCCCGTCTCGGTCTGGAAGGCTTCGATCAGCGGTTGGATCAGCCCCGGCTCGCGGGTGGTGTACAGATTGACCTCGGCTGCAAGTGCCGAGCCGACGCCCGCCGAAAGACAGACGCCGCACAAAAGCGCCTTGCCGAGAGTTGAATTGACCACGCGCATGACCATGCCTCCAGTGATGACCTTGATGATCCCGCTAGAAACCCAACATGACTTGCATAGTCAAGTTTAAATCCGCTCCTCTCGAAATTGTCACGAGGAAACGGGAAATACAAAGGTTTCCTTACGGTCCAGCACGATGCGGATACGGTCCGCGTCCGAAGCAAAATCGCCGATGTTTCTTCGAATGGTTACAAGTTGCGGGTGTGCATCCAGCTTAAGTTCGAGTTGTTCCACTTCGCCGCAGAATCGGCGATGCACAATTTGAGCTTCTATGCTGCCATCGCCATTGCCGGGGCGCAGTCCGCCAGGACGGACGAGCACCAGCATCTCGCTTCCCTCGGCGGCGCCATGGCCTGCCGCCACGCGGCCAAAGGGCGTATCGATGGCGCCATGGCGCACCGTGCCGCGCACTTCGTTGAAATCGCTGAAGAAGCGCGCCACGAAAGGCGTCTGTGGCTTGTAATAGAGGTCACGGCCGGTACCGGCCTGGATGATGCGCCCCTGGTGCATGAGGGCGATCCTGTCGCTGACCATCAGGGCTTCCTGCGGATCGTGCGTCACCAGGACGACGGTCGCGCCGACCTGACGTACCAGGGCCAGCGTCTCCATGCGGACCGCCTCGCGCAGGCGGCTGTCCAGATTGGAAAAGGGCTCGTCCATCAGCAGGACGCCGGGGCGCGGGGCGATGGCGCGGGCCAAAGCCACGCGCTGCTGCTCGCCACCGGACAGCATATGCGGGTAGCGCGTACCGAAATGCGCGATGCCCAGCCGTTGCAGGGTGGATTGTACGCGTGCCGCGATATCGCCCCGGGCCCGGCCCCGCAGCCCGAAAGCGATGTTCTGCTGCACCGTCAGATGCGGGAACAGCGCATAGTCCTGGAACATCAGCCCGACGCCGCGCTTCTCGGGCTCGACGAAGCGGCCGGGGCCGGCCATGACCTCGCCACCGAAGGCGATGCGCCCGGCGCTGGGTGCATCGATGCCCGCAAGCAGCCGCAGAAGCGTGGACTTTCCGCAACCCGAATGGCCGACAAGGCAGAGGATTTCCCCTGCGGCGACCTCCAGATTGATATCGGACAGGATGTCCAGCGCGCCGATGCGGCGCGACAGGCCGGCCACCGATACCGGTATCGCCGCCGCTTCGTCGCTGGTCGTCTGCAACACCGCCAAGAGCGCTCCCCCGTAAACTGGAGCCTTTTACTACACAAAGAGGCGTGCCGACTTCAACTCCGCACGGGGCGGCGCGCGTTACAGCGTCGCCAGCACGCCGCCGTCCACATAGATGGTCTGCCCGTTGACGAAGTCGGAGGCCGACGAAGCCAGGAAGATGGCCGCGCCCTGCAACTCCTTCACGTCTCCCCACCGGCCGGCCGGGGTGCGGGTGCGAAGCCAGGCGTCGAATTTAGGGTCTTCCACCAGGGCCTTGTTCAGCGGCGTATCGAAATAGCCCGGGCCGATCGCATTGACCTGCAGTCCGTGCCGCGCCCAGTCGGTGCACATGCCCTTGGTTAGGTTCTTCACCGCGCCCTTGGTGGCTGTATACGGCGCGATCGAGTAGCGGGCCGCCTCGCTTTGCAGGCTGGCGATGTTGATGATCTTGCCGCGCTTGCGCGCGATCATGTGGCGGGCCACCGCCTGCCCAACGTAGAAGACGCTGTCCAGATTGGCGCTGACGATCTCGCGCCATGTATCGACCGCGAAATCCTCCAGCGGGGCGCGGCGCTGGATACCGGCATTGTTGACGAGAATGTCGATCGGGCCGGTGTCCGCCTCGATCCGGTCGACGCCGGCCCGCACCGCGCCGGGGTCGGTCACGTCGAAGGCGGCCGCCGTCACGTCGAAGCCACGTCCGCGCATCGCCTGCGCCGCCGCCTCGACGCGGTCCGCATCGCGCCCGTTGAGCACGATGGCCGCACCGGCAGCCGCAAGGCCCTCGGCCAATGCCAGGCCTATGCCCTGGCTGGAGCCGGTGATCAGGGCGCGGCGGCCCGCAAGGTCGAAAAGCGACAACGACATTGGATATCTCCCAGGGACTGATTCTGTTTTGGCAGCGCTGCCATTTTTGCTCCTGTATGCGCCGGCCGCGGTCATGGCGCAATGGCCGGTTCATTCGGCGGCGCTTGTGCGCTATGTCATGCGGCACTGTTCACCGACGGGAAGCGCATGCCTCAATCGCCAGCTCTGGCCGCATCCAACGCCGTTACCGCGGATCTGATCGCCGTGCTGGCCGCAGTCACCGATGGTGCGCCCGCCGTCCTGACGACGGATGACGGCCGGTCCCTTCCTTCGGGCCCATTCGAATCGGGGCACCGCTCGCTGCAGCTTGGCCTGCGCGCCTGGGTGGAAGAACAGACCCACCATCCGCTCGGCTATCTCGAACAGCTCTACACCTTCGCCGACCGCGATCGCGATGTTGCGGGCGGGCGGGTCATCTCGATCAGCTATCTGGGCCTTACGCGGCAGGGCAACACGACGCTGGATGGCGGCGCCGGCTGGACGGACTGGTATCGGTACTTCCCATGGGAGGATCATCGAACCGGTGTGCCGGCAATCCTTGCCCGTATCCGGCATGCCTTGGCCGATACACAGGCCGACGACGCCTTCCGCCAGCGGGCGGCAACGGCCTTCGCCATGGAAGGGCAGGGTTGGAACGAGGAACTGACCCTGCAGCGTTATGAGCTTCTGTATGAGGCAGGCCTCGTCGACGAAGCATGGCGCGACCGGGGCGAGAACCGCAGATTGGCGTTTGCAACCGGCTGCGCCATGGATGCCGACCATCGTCGCATCCTGGCGACGGGCATTGCGCGGTTGCGTGCCAAGATCAAATACCGACCGGTGGTTTTCGAGCTGATGCCGCCGGACTTCACGCTTCTGCAGTTGCAGCGCAGTGTCGAGGCCCTGTCGGGACGGCTGGTGCACAAGCAGAATTTTCGTCGGCTGATCGAGCAGCAGGAACTGGTCGAGGAAACCGGCGCGATGGCCGGCGATACGGGTGGCCGGCCCGCGAAACTGTTCCGGTTTCGACGGGCGGTGGTTGCCGAGCGCGATGCCGTAGGAACGAAGCTGCCGCTCACACGCTCTTGACAACGCTTATACTCATAGTAAGCATATGACGAACATATACTCACTATGAGCATTATAATGGCCCTGAACGCAGATGTCCTCGAGCGCACAGCGCCGCTCTATGAGCGCGTGTCCCGCGTCATCCCGAAGATCGAGTGGCCGTCCATGGCGGGCGACGTGGACGCGATCCTGCGGCTGAAACGCGAGAAGAACGCCATCATCCTGGCGCACAACTACCAGTCGCCGGAAATCTTCCATTGCGTAGCGGACGTCGTGGGCGACAGCCTGGCCCTGGCGCGTGAGGCCATGAACGTGGATGCCGACATCATCGTTCTGGCCGGCGTTCACTTCATGGCGGAAACCGCGAAACTGCTGAACCCCGGCAAGACGGTTCTGATCCCGGACATGGGTGCGGGCTGCTCGCTGGCCGACAGCATCACGGCGGCGGACATCCGCCTGCTGCGGCAGCGTTACCCGGGCGTGCCGGTGGTGACCTACGTCAACACCAGCGCCGACGTGAAGGCAGAGTCCGACATCTGCTGCACCTCCGGCAATGCGCGCAAGGTTGTGGAGGCGCTCGGGGTGCCGCGCGTCATCATGCTGCCCGACGAGTACCTGGCGCAGAACATCGCCCGCGAGACCCATGTGGAGATGATCACCTGGGCCGGCCATTGCGAGGTGCACGAGCAGTTCACGCCCGGCGATATCGCCGAACTGCGCGCCAGCCACCCCGGGGTGATCGTGCTGGCCCATCCGGAGTGCCCGCCAGAAGTGGTCGAAGCGGCGGATTTTTCGGGCTCGACGGCCATGCTGTCGGATTATGTGGAAGAAAAGCAGCCGGCACGCGTGGTGCTTCTGACCGAATGCTCCATGAGCGACAATATCGCCGTCCACCATCCGAAAGTGGATTTCATCCGCCCCTGCAACCTCTGCCCGCATATGAAGCGGATCACGCTGGCCAATATCCGCGAGGCGCTGGAGTTCGGGCGTCACGAGGTGACGGTGGACCCGGCGGTGGCCGACCGGGCCCGCATCGCCGTCGAGCGGATGCTGGCGATATGACAGGCCCCCGCCAGCCTGCCGTGATCGTGGGGGCAGGGCTTGCCGGCATGCTGACGGCGCTGTCGCTGGACGAGCCCTGCATCCTTGTCTGCCCATCGCTGACGGCGGCGCAGTCGTCGACCGGGCTGGCGCAAGGCGGTGTCGCCGCAGCCATCGGTGCGGGCGACGACGCCATGCTGCATCTGGCCGATACGCTTGCGGCGGGCGACGGGCTGGTGCAGCCCGATGCCGCCGGATCGATCCTCGGCGGCGCGGCGGCGGCAATTGCGCGTCTGGCCAGCCTCGGCGTCCGCTTCGACCGCGACGCGGATGGTGCGCCGGCGCTGGGCCTGGAGGCCGCCCACGCGCGGCGCCGTATCGTGCATGCCTTCGGCGATGGCACGGGTGCGGAAATCCACCGCGCGCTTGCCGCCGCGGTGCGGCAAGCGCCGCATATCCGCCTTGCCGAAGGCCATCGGGTGCGCCGGCTCCGGACAGAGGACGGGCGGATCGTGGGCCTCTGGCTTGACGATACATTCGTGCCGACCGCCCGCGTCGTGCTTGCGACGGGCGGCGTCGGCGGGCTGTTCCTGGCGACGACCAACCCGGCGGGCAGCATAGGCGGCGGGCTTGCCCTCGGCCTGCGGGCCGGCGCGCAGGTGCGCGACCCGGAATTCGTGCAGTTTCATCCGACCGCGCTCGATTGCGGGCGCTTTCCGCTGCCGCTCATTTCGGAAGCCGTGCGGGGCGAGGGCGCCATCCTTGTGGACGAGGATGGGCGGCGCTTCATGGCCGATGTGCCGGGCGCAGAGCTTGCCCCGCGTGACGTCGTGGCGCGCGCCATCCATGCCGAGATCGCCCTTGGACGAAGGGTCTATCTGGATGCGCGCGGGCTTTGCGACGGGGCCTTCGCCGAGCGCTTCCCGGCCATCGCCGCGATCTGCCACACCTTTGGGGTGGACCCGTCGCATGATCCGATCCCGGTGCGTCCGGCCGTGCATTACCATATGGGGGGTCTGGCCACGGACCTGTCCGGCCGCACGACGGTTCCGGGCCTGTGGGCGGTGGGCGAGGTGGCGTCGACAGGGCTGCACGGCGCCAACCGGCTGGCCAGCAATTCGTTGCTGGAGGCGGCGGTGATGGCGCCGCGCGTCGCCGACAGCGTTGCCGGCGCGCCTGCCCACAGCCCTGTCGGTGACGCGGCACCAAGCGTCGATACCGGGGATGCCGCACTGGAGCAGGTGCGCCGAATCCTGGGGCGCGACCTTGCCCTGATCCGCGACGAGGCCGGGCTGACACGCGCCGTCACCCAGTTGCTGCCGCTTGCCGAAACCAGCGACCCTGCACTTGTGGGGCTTGCCATGGCCGTCGGTGCGTTCGAGCGCCGCGAAAGCCGCGGCGGGCACTGGCGCTCGGACTATCCGGCACAAGCAGCGCAGGCGCGTCATACGTGCCTCGACATTTCAGCCATCCGCACAGCGGCCGAGCATGTTGCCCAGCCGCTCCTTCTGACTGCCTGACAACGCCGTAGAGACCATGCTGATACCCTTGCCCGACATCATGCTGGAACCGGTGGTGCGCGCCACGCTGCTGGAAGACCTTGGACGCGCCGGCGACATCACCACCGACGCTATCGTGCCGCCGGACCACCGGTCGCGCCTGGCCCTGGGCGCGCGGCAGGACGGCGTCGTCGCCGGCCTCGACCTTGCCCGCATCGCCTTCCGGCTCATGGACCCGGACATCGATATGATCGTGCATCGGCCGGATGGCGCGCTTGTCCGGGCCGGCGAGGCGATTGCAACATTGAGCGGGCCAACGCGCGGCCTGCTGACGGCCGAGCGCACGGCACTCAACCTTCTGTGCCGCTTGTCCGGCATCGCGACGGCAACGGCCGGGCTGGTGGACGCCGTCAGGGGGCACCGCGCCAGCATCGTCTGCACCCGCAAGACGACGCCCGGCCTGCGCGCGCTGGAAAAATACGCGGTGCGTGCCGGCGGCGGCGGCAACCACCGCTTCGGACTGGATGACGCGATCCTGATCAAGGACAATCACGTTGCCATTGCGGGCGGCATCCGCCCAGCCTTGCAGCGCGCCCGCAACCATGCCGGCCATATGGTAAAGATCGAGCTCGAGGTCGACAGCCTCGATCAGCTCCGCGAGGCCATGGAGATCGGCGTCGACGCGGTGCTGTTGGACAATATGGGCCCGGAGATGCTGGCGGAAGGCGTCAGCATCATCGCCGGGCGCGCGATCAGCGAAGCGTCGGGGCGGATCACGCCGCAAACCGCCCCGGCCATCGCGGCCAGCGGGGTGGACCTGATCTCATGCGGGTGGATCACCCATTCGGCGGCGATCCTGGACATCGGCTTCGACCATCTGGACTGAACCATGGACCGCCGATGGAGGGTGCATGGCCGCGCTTTGCGCGGCGGCCATGCGCAACCCGGATTGCGATGGCCGCGGTGATGCCGCTGCGACCATCGGCGATAGTGCAGCGTCAGGCTTTGGTCCAGTCGAGGACGATCTTGCCGCTTTCGCCCTTCATCATGGTGTCGAAGGCCGTGCCGTAATCGGCGACATCCATGCGATGGGTGATGACGCCCCGCACATCGAGGCCGCTTTGCAGCATGGCCAGCATCTTGTGCCATGTCTCGAACATCTCGCGCCCGTAGACGCCCTTGATCGTCAGCATCTTGAAGACGATCTTCGTCCAGTCCACCGGGGCGGGGCGGGGCGGAATGCCGAGCATCGCGATCTTGCCGCCCATCAACAACTGGTCGACCATCTGGTCGAAGGCGGCCGGCGAGCCGCTCATCTCCAGCCCTACGTCGAACCCTTCCTTGAGGCCCAGCCGCGACATGACGGAGCGCAAATCCTCTTCCGCCACGTTGACCGGCGTCACGTCGGCAACGCGCCCGGCCAGTTCCAGCCGCGCCGGGTTGATGTCGGTGATGACGACGTGGCGCGCGCCGACATGGCGGGCCACCGCCGCGCTCATGATCCCGATGGGGCCGGCGCCGGTAATGAGCACGTCTTCGCCGACGAGGTCGAAAGACAGCGCGGTATGCACGGCGTTGCCGAGCGGATCGAGGATCGCGCCCAGCTCGTCGTCGATATCGTCGGGAAGCGGCACCACATTGAAGGCCGGCAGCTTGAGATACTGCGCAAAGGCACCCGGAATGTTGACGCCGATGCCACGCGTTTCGGGATCGAGATGGAACCGGCCGCCACGGGCTGCCCGGCTTTGCATGCCGATGACATGTCCCTCGCCGGAAACGCGTTGTCCAACCTTGAGACTGCGGACGGAGGCGCCCGTTTCGACGATCTCGCCGGCATATTCATGGCCGACCACCATGGGCACCGGCACGGTCCGGCTGGCCCAGTCGTCCCATGCGTAGATGTGGATGTCGGTGCCGCAGATCCCGGTCTTGTTGACCTTTATCAAAACCTCGTCGGGGCCGATGGTCGGCACCGGCTGCTCTTCCAGCCAGAGGCCCGGCTCGGGCCGGGATTTCACGAGAGCTTTCATGGGTGATACCTCAGATGATGCCGAGCGACTTGCCGGCATCCTTGAATGCGTCGATGGCGAATGAGACGTCGTCCGGCGTCAGCGCCGCCGACATCTGGGTGCGGATGCGCGCCTTGCCCTTGGGCACGACGGGGAAGAAGAAGCCGGCAACGTAGACGCCGCGCGCGTCCAGGGCGGCGGCCATGTCCTGCGCCTTGCGCGCGTCGTGCAGCATCACCGGAATGATCGGCGTGGACCCGGGCAGAAGCTCGAAACCGGCCTCGGCCATGCCGTTGCGGAAGCGTTCGGTATGCTGGCCCAGCAGCGCCCGCCGGTCGTCCGCCTGCCGCGCGATCTCGATCGCCTTCAGCGAGCCGGCGGCAACGGACGGTGCGAGGCTGTTGGAAAACAGATAGGGGCGCGCACGCTGGCGCAGGAGGTCGATCACCGGCTGCGAGGCCGCGACGAACCCGCCCATGGCGCCGCCGAGGCTTTTGCCAAGCGTGCCGGTGATGATGTCCACCTTGTCTCCGACACCCGTCAGCGTCGGCGTGCCGCGTCCCTCGGCTCCGAGATGGCCGGTGGCATGGCAGTCATCCACCATCACCAGGGCGCCATAGCGGTCGGCGAGGGCGCAGATGGACGGCAGGTCGGCCACATAGCCATCCATGGAGAAGACGCCGTCGGTGACGATGAGCTTGAAGCGCGCGCCGGCGGAATCGGCCTCCTTGAGGCGGGTTTCCAGCTCGTCCATGTCGCCGTTGGCAAAGCGATAGCGCGCCGCCTTGCACAGGCGGACGCCGTCGATGATGGACGCATGGTTCAGCGAATCCGAGATGATCGCGTCCTCGGCGCCGAGGAGCGGCTCGAAGACGCCGCCATTGGCGTCGAAGCACGCGGCGAACAGGATGGCGTCGTCCTTGCCGAGATATCGGGCGATGGATTGCTCCAGCTCACGATGCAGGGTCTGTGCGCCGCAGATGAACCGGACCGAGGCCATGCCGAAGCCGAACGCGTCCAGCCCCTGATGGGCGGCGGCGATGACGTCCGGGTGGTCGGCAAGGCCCAGATAGTTGTTGGCGCAGAGGTTGATGACCGAGCGGGGGCCATCCTTGCCCTCGATGGTGATGCGTCCGCCTTGCGGGCTGGCGATCAGGCGCTCGCGCTTGGTGAGGCCATCGGCCTCGATCTCGGCCAGCGTTGCCCTCAGATGGTCTTCGAAGCCGGTTGCCATGATCGCTTCTCCTAGAATTCCAAGATATTGGAAATTACAGTATATCGGAAATATCACAAGGCAGCATCGGTTGAATTCGCATGCGCCCTAGCCGTAATGCAGTACCATCAATGCGCGCGCCGGGGCGTCGGACAGATTGTCGATGGCATGCGGGATGTCGGCCTTGTAGCGCGCGGTTTCGCCCAGCGCCAACGGGCGCGTGACCCCGCCGCTGGTGACGCTGAGGCCTTCGGTCAGGGCGGTGAGATGCTCGAACGCGCCGGGTGCATGCGGGGCACTGTCCAGCCGCCCGCGCGGCGCGATCTCCACCTCGTACCATTCGGTCAGGCCGGCCAGCCGTGGCGGGCTGAGGATGCGCAGCCGGCACGAACCGTCCGGACTGCGGATTTCCGGCGTGTTGAAGGCAGAGACCACCTCGACGGCCGGCTCCTCCACCGGTGCGGCGCGGGCCCCGCCGACAAGATCGGAGAAATCGATCTTGAGCGCGCGTGTCAGGCTCCAGAGAACGGCGAAGGTGGGGTTGGCGCTGCCGCGCTCGATCTGCGACAGCATGGAGCGGGATACGCCCGAAAGCGCCGACAACTGCTCCAGCGACAGGCGGCGCGCCTTGCGCTCGCGCTGCAGGATCGGGCCGATACGGGGCGTTTCCATGAGTGCGGCCCCGTCAGGAAAGAAGCCGGGATGCCGCCAGCGACAGCGCGACGACCCCGTGGCGGATGCAGCCTTCGTCGGGCTGGTAGTCGGCATTGTGCAGCCTGTCCTGGCGGCCGGGCTGGCCGGAGCCGACGCCGAGCTGGAAGGCGGGCACGATCTGCGAAACGAAGGCGAAGTCCTCGGCGCCGAGGTCGGCCGGCTTTTCGTCGGCGACCGCGCCGTAATGGGCTTCCACCGCGTCCACCGTGGCCGCGAGGATGTCCGCGTCGCTGGTGAGGCAGGGCGTGCCGGGCTGCCAGTCCAAAGTCGCACTGACCCGCATGGAAGCTTCGATGCCGGCGCAAAGGCGGCGCAGGGCCGCCTCGATGGTGGCGCGGGCCGCGTCGGACTGGGTGCGGGCCGTGCCGCGCAGAACCGCGCGCTCGGGGATGATGTTGTGAGTGTCGCCGGCCAGCAGCGCACCCACGGTGACGACCGCCGGCAGCATCGGATCCACCTCGCGCGAGACGATGGTCTGGATCTGCAGCACCAGGTGCGCCGCCGCGACGATGGGATCGGCGGTCTGGTGCGGGCTTGCGGCATGGCCGGACCGACCCTGCAGAACGATGTCGAAATCGTCCGACGACCCGTTGGCGACACCATGAACGTAACAGAAGCGTCCAACGGGCACTTCCGGGTAGTTGTGGAAGCCGAGCGCCATGTCCGCGCCGTCCAGCACGCCGTCGCGGATCATCGCCGCCGCTCCGCTGACGGGGGTCTCTTCCGCCGGCTGGAACATCAGCCGGACCGTGCCGGCGAGGCCGGGTGCGATGTCGCGCAGGACGCGCGCCGCGCCAAGCAGCGTCGCCGTATGCAGATCGTGCCCGCAGGCATGCATCTTGCCCGGCACCGAACTGGCGAAGGGCAGCCCGGTTTCTTCGGTGATGGGCAGCGCGTCCATGTCGGCGCGCAGCACCAGCATTGGGCCCGGCCGTCCGCCGGCGATTTCGGCGACGACGCCGGTCTCACCGACGCCCGTCTGCGGGGCAAGGCCCAGTGCTCGCAACTCGTCCGCCACGATCGCCGCCGTGCGCACCGTGTCAAAACCCGTCTCGGGATGGGCATGCAGATCGCGCCGGATGGCGATCAGCCGCGCCTCGTCTTCCGCTACGATGGCTTCGATGCGCGATCCGAGATCGTTGACCATGCGGTTCATGGACGGCTCCTTCCTTCGGACCGCCCTTATAGGCTGCGCGCCGCCCCGCTGGAAGCGGGCAGGCGCTCAGTCTTCACCGCGTGCGCCTTTACGCGCTTCGTCTCCCGCTGCCCCGCGCCGCCAGTAGGCCGCCACGAGATGGCGATCCTTGGCCACTTTCAGATCCTTCCGGACGCTGCGGCGAATGGCCTTGAAGGCATCGAATTCGCAGCCGGCCCAGATATAGAGATCCTCCGTAATGCCTGCGGCGGCAACGCTGTCCAGCGCATCCTGAAGCAGCCGGGTCGTGCCCGCCGGGGCGCCGTGGCGGTGCAGATAGCGGATGTCGGCTTTGCAGGATGCGGCGATGGATTGCTCTTCCGCCGGGCCATCGACCTCGATGAAGGCGGTGGCCGAGGCATCCGGCGCCGCGTTTTCCAGAATGCGGGCCATGGCGGGCAGGGCGGTCTCGTCGCCCAAAAGAAGCATGCGCCGCGCCTGGGGCAGGAAGCCGCCGCCCGGCCCGGTCATGCCGACGACATCGCCGGGCATCGCCGTTTCGGCAAAGCTGGCGCCCGGCGTATCGGCGCCGGGATGCAGCACCATGTCCACCTCGAGCGTGCCGGCGGCAACGTCGATCGAGCGGATGGTGTAGACGCGCAGCACAAGCCTGTCTTCGCCCTGCGGCCAGACCGGCATGCCGTCCTCTCCCATGATAGGCCAGACGGGTACGCGCCCCTTGGGCGGAAAGACGAGCCGGATATGAAGGCCGCCGGCAGCGAACCGCCCGATATCCTGCCCCGACAGCGTCAGGCGCTGCATATGCGGCGTGATGCGCCGGCTGGAAACCACCTGCATGACGCGGAAGAACGGCGGCTGCACCCCGCTGACCCCGTCGCCCTGCCACCGCACGGTCGGGGCAGGCTGCGGCGCGAACTCCAGCACATGGCTGGTCACGCCCATCTTTATGTAGGCAAGGCCGGTTTCGTCGCGCGATTGCGCGATGGCATGAAGCGCCCCATCCACCACACTCAGCCGGGCTTCGCCGAAGCTGACGACGATGCGCGCCGCCCCATCGGCATAAGTGACTTCCCCATGCTCGGAATAATGGTCGCACAAGGCGTCCAGCAGGCGCCGGGATTCGGCCACCTCGATGCGCGACCAGGCCTGCAATATCATCGTTCGACCTCCGGACCCGATAATGGCTCGAAGGGCTATTTAACTAGACAAAAGATGTCAAGTTTTAGCCATCGCCCTCGACCTTCCGTTTCAGGCCATCCAGACCGGTGCGGATGAAGTCGGTCATGGCGCGCACGGCATCCTCGTCGGTCTTGCCTTCGGCCGGATCGTTGTTGGTGTCGGCACGATAGAAGCGGCCGAGCCAGGTGACCTTCGTCGCCTGACCATCCGGCTCCAGCTTCATCTCGGCGGTATAGGAGCTGACCGGCAGGGCGTCGGTTTCGCCCTGCAGGCGGTAGCGATACCGCATGGAATCCGGGCGGTGCGCATCCAGCCCTTCCGTAACCGTGCCGGACGGCAATGTCAGCGTGCGGTGCGATCCCCGCTCGTTGCCGTTGGAGACGGTGGCGCTGCCGACGGCCGGGTTCCAGTCTGCAATGGAGCCGAAATCGCCCATCACCGCCCAGACTTTTTCGGGTGGTGCGTCGATGACGACAGTCTCGTCCACTTTCTGTGGTGTCGGCCCATGGGCCATGGCGGGCGCGGCCATGACGGCGAACGCCAGAATGGCGGGAATGAGGATCGTTCGTATCATCAGGCTCTCCGATTGACGAGCAGGGTTGAAACGAGGGCGGCCAGCGACGCGATGGCGAAGAAGGGCGACAGGTCGCGGCGGCCGGCCAGCGGAATGGCGCGCGTGTCGGCCATCAGGCGCGCGGACAGCGACGGATCGTCGAGCCGCGCAAAACCGAGGCCCGCTTCGGAGGCCATGGCCTCCAGATAGGGGGCGCGCAGCGCCGACAGATGTTCCGACCCGCTGAGGTCGGCTTCGCCATAGGGGTTGTTGCGGGGATGAAAGCCGGGTTCGGCCGAGGCGGTGGGCGAGGGCGCCCCGATGCGCGCGCCATGCACCATGTCTTCCATGCGATAGAAGCCGATTTCGCGTCCGCGCTCGTCATGGCGGGGGATGGGAGAGGGCCTGTCCGCACCGACGCCGACGATGAGCCCGCCGACATCCCCTTCGTTCCGCATGGGCCGGCGGCCGCCATGGGGCAGGGGCGGCGCCTCGTGCCCGTCGGTCAGGAATACGAGGTCGGCGTCGTCGGCCGCCGCGAAGCGCAGCGCGCTGTTGACGCCGGAGGATATCCGGCTGTCTCCGTCCCACCCCATCCGCCAATCGAGCTTTTCCACCGTTTCGGCAAGCGGCGTGTAGTTGGCACAGACCTCCACCGGCCGGAAGAAGGTGAAGCTCTGGCGCTCGGCAAACACGGCCAGCCCGGCGCGGGAGCCGCAGGGCAGGCCGCGAATGAGGGCGGGCAACCGGCGACGCACCGCTTCGAGCCGGCTGTGCGGCGCCTGCGGTGGGCCATAATCCCGAACGTTCATGCTGCCGGTGATGTCGACCGTGAAGAGGATATTGCGCACCGACGTCTGCGCCGGCATGGACGGCGTGGTTGCGGCAATCGCGGCCAGCCCGGCCCCCAGCGCCAGTATTGCCAGGCCGGCCTTCATGGCAGGCCACGCGGCAGGCCGGGCAGGTCTGTCCATATGTTGCGGGGGCGGGTGCCGTCTTCCTCTTCATCCGGCGCGGCACGGGGAAAGGCGCGGACCAGACGGCTGGCCAGATCGAGATTCCACTTGGCGTCGAAATCCGCCGGATTCAGGCGCAGGGCGCGGCGATAATCTTCCTGCGCCACGCGCACCACCGGGATGGCAGCGTCGATGCGATTGTCCTCCACCATCGTGAAGGCCTGCCGCAACCGGCCATTGCCGAGATTGTAGGCGTGCGCCGCCGCAAGGCCGGCATTGCCGGCCATGGCAAGGGCCGGCGACAGGGCTTCCGCCTCGTCCGGGCGGCCTTGCCGCAGGAGTTGGCGAGACTGCGCGAACAGCACTTCGGCCCGCTGGCTGCCTGTCTCCACCGGCATGCCGGAGCCGAGGGCGGCGATGGCGCGGTTGTCGCGCCGCTCTTCCATCAATTGCAGGCTGGCCCAGACGGCGATGGCGAGGCTCGCAAAAAGCGCGGCGATGAGCACCCCGGTTGCGATCCGGTCGCGGAGCCGATGCGAAAGCCGGGTCATGCCACCTCCCTGGCCGGGAAAGGCGGCAGTGGCCGGCCCGGAAAGGGCGAGCGTTCGACCGCCTTGGCCAGAGCCAGAAGGGCAAGCGATAGCGCCGCAATGCCATAGGCGAATGGCGCCAGGCTTTTCTGCGGGATGGTCGCCAGATAGGTCAGCGGCCGGGCTTCCAGGCGGTCGATTTCGGCGATGGCCGCCGCGACGGCATCGGGGTTTTCGGCCTCGAAGGCGCGATAGGGCACGCCCAGCCGCTGCAAGAACAGGTTGAGATGGCGCTCCGGCCGCACCTGCGGCGTGTCCATCTCTCCTCTTGCGGGCGGCTCGAATATCCCCTTGGAGCCCTGGGTCCGCAGGAAGAGCCAGTACAGGTTGACCGGCTGGCGGGCGACCATGTCCGTCAACTCTTCCTGCACGTCGCGGCTGATGACCCCGGCCCCGTCGGATACCAGCACCACGGCGCGCGATGCCGTGGCCGGCTCGTCCTCGAACAGTGACAGCGCCATGGCAAGGCCCCGGCCGACATTGGTCTGCGTGAGGCCGGGCTCGTCCATGGCGGCGATTGCGGCGTGCACCGCATCCATCCGGTCGGTCAGCGGCACGGCCAGCATCGGCGCGGTCGAAAAGGCCACGACGCCGACCTTATCCTGCGCGCGCCCGCCAACGAACTCGCTCAACAGGCGCTTGGCCGCCGTCGCCTTGGATTCTTCCGCGCCGTCCGGCCGGCGGTTGGCGAAGGTATTGTCCATGGAACTGGACCGGTCCAGCAGCAGCACCAGATGCGCACCGAGCCCTGTTCTCGTCTCCTGCATGTCCGTTCGCTTCAGCCCGGCGAGGCCGAGAAGCAGCGCGGCGATGGCCAGCGCCGCGACGACGCGCAGCGCCGCCGCGACAATACGGGACAGGATATCGGCCGGCACCATGGCCGCCTGCGGCACGGACACGGCGTGCAGCAGCGGCAGGAGAAAAGGCAGCAGCATCAACGGCAGCGCCAGAAGAACCTCGGGACGGTCGAAGGACAGGGGGATCATGGCGCGCGCTCCAGCGCGGACAGGCGCCGGGCCAGGGCGGGCAGCTCTTCCAGCGGCAGCAGCCGGGCCGCCTCTATGGGCCGTTCGGAAAAGTGGAACAAGCGGGACGCCGCAAAGAACCGCTCGAGGTCGGCGCGCCCTTCCCCGTACCGGGGCGAATGCGCGGCCAACGCCTCGAGGTCGTCCGCGAACAGGCGGCGTCCATGGGTGGCATCCAGCGCCCGATGCAGCACCGCAAGGGACTGGGCATAGGCTTGCGGCCTGCCGGACAAAGCGCGCAGATGGCGTGCCGCACGGTGCAGCGGGCGCTGCCTGCGCTGCGCGAAGGGGCCGATGCCGCGATATCGCAGCAGCGCCAGCAGCGTGACCGCGAAGAAGGCCCACGCACCGGCGACCTGCCACTGGCGCGGACGCGTGTCGATGGCATTGGACAGGATGTCCGGCTGCATGGCCTCGGGCCGGGAACGCTGCATGATCGGGCGCAGCGGCGACATCACGAAGGTGAAGGAGGGCAGCGCCGCCTCGACCGGAGCGCCATCGCCCTCGTCGGCAAGGAAGCGCAGCCGTTGCGGCGGCAAGACCCGCTCGGACGGTTCGAGGGGCACGTAGAATGTCTGATACCGAATATCGACCGTCACGATGCCGTCCGCATCGGTGACATTCATCGCGACGAGGTCCAGCCAGTAATCGAGCGCGCCCACCTGCGGCAGCGACGCGCCATCCAGTTCGTATCCCGGTGGCGGTACGATGATTGCGCGGTAGTCGAGCGTGTCGCCGACGAAATAGCCGAAGGCGCGGGGCAGGCGCGTCTCGACCGTCGGGGTAGCCTCCTGCCCGTAGGCCGCGCCGTACGCCGTTGCAAGCAGTACCGCCAGAACGGCGGCCAGCAAATGCCGGGTCATGGCGCCGCCCCCTGGACTAGCAGCGCTTCCAGCAGGCGCTCCACGTCGATCTGGTCGCGGATGATGACGGGCGACACGCCATGCGCCGAGAATACGTGTCTGTGGCCGCGCGCATGCGCTTCGGCCGCCCGGTGCCAGCGCGCGGCCAGTGTGGGGCGCATAAGCACGGTGGAGCGCCGGCCGGTTTCCGCATCGCGCAGTTGCGCCAGCCCGAAACGGGGCGGCGGTGCGTCGAGAAGGCTGTCGGCCAGCAAGAAGGGCCGCAGGTCGCGACGCGAAAGCGCGCCGGCCAGGCTGTCGGTCATGGCCGGCGGAAAGGCGAAATCGGAGATCAGGAACACGATGCCCGGCCGTGTCGGCAGCGTCGCGATGCCTGCCAGAAGGCCGTCCAACCGATGGCCCGCCGGCGTCATCCCGCCCAGCGCGCTCAGCACCTCCCCGGCAAAGGAGCGCCGCCTGTTCAAGGCAAGGTGCAGCGGTGCGCCGTCGCTGCCCGCCGTCAGCGAAACGCGGTCGCCGGAGCGGCGCGCCATATGGGCAAGGCCGGCGGCCAGATGGGTGGCTACCTGCCATCGGTCGACGCGGCCGATGGCGGCCATGGAGGCGGAGCTGTCGACGATGACATGGACATCGCTTTCGGCCAGCATGCGATCGCGGCGCACGAGAAGCGTTCCGAACGGATCGCGCAGCGAGGCGCGAAGGTCTATGCGGCGTGGATCGGGCCGCTCGGTCAGGGGTACATGAACATCGAAAAGGCCCTGTGTTCCGGGCAGGCGGCCTTTGTGACCGCCGGGGCGAAGGCCGCGTGCCGGAAGCCGCAGGCGATAGGCGAGTTCGGCGAAACGCTCGACCCCGTCCGGCAGGAGGCCGTCGGAAACAGGCCCGGCGCCGTTCATGCGGGGGCGGCCACCTGGCCGAACAGCGCGTCGATCAGCGCCGGCACGATCGTATCGCGCCGGATTTCGTACATCGGCGCCAGGAAGATGCGGTGGCCCATGACGCAGGGGAATACGGCGCGAATGTCTTCCGGCACCAGCGCGTCCCGCCCCTCCAGAAAGGCGTTCACGCGTGCCGCCCGCACCAGCGCCGAAACGCCGCGCGGGCTGACGCCTCCATCCACCAGCCGCTCCATGTCGACGCCGGGTACGGCCAGGCCGTGCCGCGCCGGATGCCGGACGGCATCCCACAGGGAGACGACATAATCTTCCACGGCGCGGCTGCTGCGCACATGCGCCTGGATCGTTTCGGCCCGCCGGTTGAGGTCGCGGTAGGGCAGGATGCCCGGCCTTATCTCACCGATCAGCGTATCGGCATCGTGGTAGCGGGTGTCGAATGCGAGGGCGCGTCGCAACTCGCGATCTTCCGGGGCCTCCACCGGAATTTCCATGAAGAAGCGGTCGCGGGCGGCGGCCGGCAGTTCGAACGTCTCGTCGCGCTCCACCTTGTTGCGGTCGGCGAAAACCTGCAGGTGCGGAAAGGCGAACTCGCGTTGGAAGGCGGTGGTGCTGCGCTCTGCCATCAGGCGCAGCAACAGCGAGTGGACCTGTGGCCGCGCGCGGTTGATCTCGTTGAAGAAGAAGACCGCAAGGTCTTCCCCTCGCGCCAGCAGAGGGCCGGGCTCCATGCGGGGGCGGCCATCCTCCCCCACGAAGGCGCTGTAGAGCATGTCGCCGGGCATCAGGTCTATCGTGCCCTCGATGCGCTGGTACGGTCCGCCGAGCGCGCGGGCGACGGCGCGCAGAAGGGTCGTCTTGCCGACGCCGACATCGCCCTCGAGCAGCACGTGGCCGCGCGCCAGTATGGCGATCGTCATCATGCGAATGGCCGCGTCCTGCCCGATGACGACCGTCGCAAGCGCCCGCTGGAATTCCATGGCCTCGTCGCGGATGACGAGCGGCGTCGCATCCGGCCTCATCGCAATCTGCATGTCCCGACCGTTCGAAATCGCATGGCTACAAGGCTTGGCTACAAGGGCGCCGCGGGGCCGGTCCGGGCCGTGCTGCCCCCGGACCTCGCCACGCGGCGCCCTGCCGGACGGCGGCTCAGTTGGCCGTGCCGCCCTCCGGCGTCGGGGATGCGCCTTCCGCGGACGCCTCCTCGATCCGCTTGACGTCGAAGACGAATTCGCCCGTATCCTTGAAGTGCTGGAGACGCTTGGCGTTGCGATCTTCCATGGCGGCGATGGATTCCATCTGCTTGTTCAACTCCGCCGGGTCGTGCTGGGGATCGTATTCCGACCCCTCGACCTTTTCGGGATAGCCGGGCTTCGGCTCCCAGCAATTGCCGGGCTCCTTGCAGTTGGTGCCGTCATAGGCCAGCGCCGGGGCGGCGCCGAAGCCGATCGCGGCAACCATGACCAGGGCCAGCTTGCGTGTCATTGCTTGCATGTCGGTATCCTCCCGTTCTGAGTGCGGCGGTTCACCCGCCTTCGCTTCCGTAGGGCTTGAAAGACTGGCGCTGCTCGCGCGTCAGCCACACGGCCTCGCTCGGATCCCCGGTAAAGAGGTGCCGCGTCCAGGCCATCACCTTCAGCATCTCGTCGAGGTTGAGGTGGCCGTATTGCGGACCCATCATCCCCTGTGCGCCGCCGTAGATGGTTTCGAACAGACCCTTGTCGGTCTCGTTCTTGGGATAGGTCCAGTAGGAGTCGTTGAGGCCCGGCCCGAGCTTGCCCTCGGCCACGTGGCCGTGACAGCCGGAGCAGGCGGTGAGGTAGAGCTCTTCCCCTTCCTTCAGCGCGTCCGGTTGCTCGTTGTACTGGTTGACACCGGTCTGCAGGAAGGCTTTCACGGCCTCCGTGTCGCGCCCTTCCTCGGGGGCGAACGAGAGGTCGAGCGGCGTACCCTCGACCGTATGGCTGAACTGCATCTGTGCCGCCGCCGCGAAGGTGAAGGCCAGTGCGGCCCCGCCGGCAAGAAAGATCGTCTTGAGCGTCATGAGCCTGTCGTTCCTGTGAACCCGAAATTGCCCACCGGGAACCGGAGCCTCAACAAGGGCGGCTCCGGCAACTTCACAAGGACAGCGGCCGCCCTTAGCTGGACAGCGGCAGCAGCGGTATGCCTTCCTCCTCGAGGATGGTGCGGATCTGGTCCTGCGCCTTGGCGAGGCCCTCGTTGATCTCCTTCAGGAGCGCATCGTCGCCCTTTCGCACCCCGACGGTCTGGCCGTACTGCAGGGGGATGGTCACGCCATCCTGTCGCTCCAGGCTGTTCTCGATCAGCGTCAGCCGCAATTCGCCGTCCGACGCCGTGACATAACGGGCGACATCGGGGGCGAAGGCGATGGCAAGATCGGCCTCGCCGTTGCGCACCTCGCTCGCCAGCCTGTCGGCAGCGACCTCGGTGAAGGCGTTGCGGTTGGATTTGAAGTTCACCAGCCCGTACAGATACGCGAGGTTGTCCTCGTACTTGCCGGCATATTTCAGCATGGTCTGCGCCGGAGAGTGGATGCGCGTCGCAAAGCGTTTCAGCCCGTCGCGGCCGGCATCCTGCCAGCGGTGGCCGTCGAAGCCGGCATCCGCCCGGCTGACGAAAGCATAGGCCGTCCGGAAATAGGGTTCCGAGGTTTCGACGCGCGGATCGCCCGGGTCGATGCCGAAGACAACATCGCATTGCTTCGGCTCCAGAAGGTCGCGGACATTGTAGATCGACGCGCGCTCCGAAAAGACGAACTCGACCTCGCGGCCCATCGCCTGCGCCAGCGCATCCGCGATCCGGTTTTCGAAACCGTCCTTTGCCGCGGTGGAGTAGGGGGCGTCCTTGGCCGAGGCGCACACCATCAGCCTGTCGCTCATCGAGGTCGGGCTGGGCCCTCTTTCTTCGGCCGTCGGCTCGTGCACCTGCGGTATGACGCCGACGGTCTCGGCGCGGGCCGGACCGGCCGTGGCGCCCAAGGCCAGAGCGGCCGCCGTCAGGAGAAGTTTTGCGAACATAGCTCTCATCCTTCGATCGGTGGGCGGAATGCCGGCATGCCGGCATTCCGCACCAGGCCTGCTCAGTTGACCGTCTGTCCGGAAGCGCCGCCCTGCAGCGAGGCGTCCCGGCCCACAGGGGCGGGCGGCTCGTTGACACGGGGCTGGTACTCGCCCTTCTCGAGGTCGCTGTACGGGCCTTCGCCATCCAGCGAGAAGACCATGACGCCGCCACCCATCTGCGTGTAGTTCTGGAGCTGGCGGAAGGCGCCGACCGAGCCGAGGCCCGCCGTCGGGTCGTTCAGGTCGAAGACGAGGCCGACACCCGGCCAGCCGCCGACACCGTAGTAGATGGCGACATACTGGACGCCGTCATGCTCGTAGGTCATCGGGTGGCCGATGGCGCCGGAAGGCATCTTGAACTTCCACAGGAGATCGCCCGTGTCGGAGTCGCGTGCCTTGATGAAGCCGTCCAGCGTTCCGTAGAACATGACGCCGCCTGCCGTTGCCAGGGTTCCGCCCCAGGCGGCGAAGCGCTCCATGACTTCCCATTTGAAGGCGCCGGTGATGGCGTCATAGGCTTTGACCTGCCCGAGGCCGAGACCGTTCTGGCGGTCGCCCTTGGGGCCCGGATACATGCTCAGCGTCGCACCCACGAAGAACTGGCCGGCTCTGTAGGGCAGCATGAACGGTTCCCAGTCCATGCAGATGTGGTTGATGCCCATGTAGAAGAGCTTGCGCTCCGGGTCGTAGGAATCGTGACCCTGGTTGTGATAGCCCATCGCCGAGGGGCAGATATCGCGGGCCTGATGGTCCATGCGGGTGCCGAATTCGGGGTCGCGCTGCGGGATGCCGGTTTCCAGGTCCACCTGCGTCACCCAGTTGACCGTATCGTCGATCTTGTCAGCCGAGATCAGGTCGCCATTGGTGCGGTCCAGCGTATAGACGATGCCGTTCCGGTCCGGGTGGGTCAGAAGCTTGCGCGTCTGGCCCTGCTTGTCTTCCTGTTCCGACAGCATCATCACGTTGACGCCGGCATAGTCCCATTCGTCATGCGGGGTCTTCTGGTAGGCGAAGCGCGCTTCGCCCGTGTCGGCGTCGCGGCCCCAGATCGCCATGGTCCATTTGTTGTCGCCGGGCCGCATCGTCTCGTTCCACGGCGCGGGGTTGCCGGAGCCATAGTAGAACAGGTCCTCTTCCGGATCGTAGGCATACCAGCCCCAGTTGGTGCCGCCGCCGATCTTCCAGGCGTCGCCCTCCCAGGTGCGGGTGCCGAGGCCCGTCTGGCCGTAATGCGGATTGGCATCGTTGAAGTCGGCCGCCAGCAGCACTTCCTCGTCCGGACCGGTGGCATAGGCGCGCCAGAGCTGCTCGCCCGTCTTCACGTCGTAGCTCGTGACATAGCCGCGCACGCCCAGCTCTGCGCCGGACGAGCCGACCAGGACCGTATCCTTGATGACGTAGGGCGCGATGGTGAGGGTGGAGCCGACGCGGATGTCGGAATTTTCCATTTCCCACCGGGTCTGGCCCGTTTCCGCATCCAGCGCCACGATGCGCCCGTCGAGCTGGGTGCGGAAGATCAGCGGGTCTACCTCATCGTCGCCCGGCCAGTAGGCAAGGCCGCGATTGACCACGTCGCAGCAGGCCACGGCGCGGGCCGTGGGGTCCTGGCGCGGCTTGTTCTGCCACAGGATCTTGCCCGGCTCATCGAGGTCGAGCGCAAACGTCGTGTTGGGGAAGGGCGTGTGCACGAACATCTTGCCGTCCACCACGAGCGGCGTTCCCTCGTGGCCGTGCAGCACGCCGGTGGAGAAGGACCATGCGGGCCGCAGCTCGCCGACATTCTCCTTGGTGATCTGCGTGCTGGGGGAGAAATTCTGCGCGTTGTAGTCGCGCCCGGTCATCACCCAGTTTTCAGGGCTCTTCGCAAGCTCGACCAACGCGTCATTGGCCAGCGCACCGCCCTGAGCCCCCAAAATCAATGCGCAAGAAAGCGCGGCGCCTGACGCCGAAGCCCAGAGTCTGTTCATTGTGCCTCCCATCAACTTCGTGTTGCCAAGGCCCACCAAGTCGTTCCTTGGGTTTTACCCAAGTGCCGCCCTTTCCGGATGTTTTTCGTGTCGAGGCAGGTGCCTCGATGCTCCGGGGACGTGCTGTTGAACGAAAGAGTTACACAGGCACCAGGGAACGTCTCTAGGCTATTTGTGCAGACGGGTCGGGAAATACTTCCCGGCCGGGATGGATGAAGTCATCGGGAAATATTCCCGATCATGGCGGGAAGGCGGCCCCATCCGGTGGGAAGGGTTTACCCGCCTTGCGTGCAGCGCGTAAGATTGTCGCGGCAAATGCTTGGCGAAGGGTGGGCACCCAGGTACGGAGTGTGCGGATGAGCCATGGCGTCTCCCGCGCCATGCTGGCACTGATATCGGGCGGACTTGCCGCCTGTGACGAGCCACCAGTGGCGGAAACGGTTCCTGTGCAGCGGCAGGCTGAGGCCCATTGGCAGGCCTATGGCGCCGACAGGCCCGCCGGCGAATGGCTGGCCATGCTGGAAACCGGACATGAGGTCGGCCCGCAGGACGCCCGCGTCCGCGATTACGACGCGCTGCTGACCCATGCCGCAAGCCGCTTCACCGAATCGCCGCGCATGATCGCCAATCGCCTCGTTCAGGCGCAGGACACATTGCAGGCCATGGGCGAGGCGCACGGGATGGACGACCTCCTGAACGATTTCCTGGCGCTCGCACCCCGAGGCGACCATTTGTCCTTCGCGACCTTGCTTCATCATTATCTGAACCTGAGACGTCAGGGCGTCGACCATGGCTCGGCCGTGGCGGAGCTGCGGCGCACCGGGCCGGGCGGGGTGGCGCAATGACCGTGCGCGACGGAAACGGCCTGAGCCTTTCGCCCGCGATATCGGCCGGGACGCAGGCCGCCGGGCGGCGCCTGCCGCAGTTGCGCAGCCGTATCATGCTGGGCGTCGTGGGGCTGAGCGCCGTCTTGTGGCTGCTTTTGGCCTTCGGCATGGTGGTCAACGCGCGGCTGGCGACACGCGCCGAGGTTTCGGCCTCCTTCGCCATTGCGGAGCGCTTCGCCGAAGCACGCATCGCCTCCATCGGCCCGGCCGGGACACTGGAGGCATATCGCCGGCTGGTGGCCGAACTGAGCGAGATGCGCCATGTCAGCGCCGCGCTGTCGCATCCGCTGGCGGGGCCGGACGACGACGCCGCCACGGGCGACGACGACGAAGAGGAGGCGCCCCGCTGGTTTACGGCGTTGATCGAGAACGAGCCGATCGACAGCCTGTTCACCCTGACGCTGGACGACGGATCGACCGCCACCCTGATGCTGGCGGCAAACGATGCCGACGAGATTGCGGAGGTGTGGCAGGATTTCAGCTTCATCCTGCCCGTCACCATCCTCTATGGCGCCATCCTTTCGCTTCTGTCGATGCTGCTGGTCAACCTCGTGTTCGCGCGGCTGCGGCGCATCGAGGACGCGTTGGACCGCCTGCGCGAAGGGGCGCTGGAGACGCGGCTGGACGACGCCGACTTTGCCGAGTTCGGCCGTGTCACCGGCGGCTTCAACGATCTTGCGAGCCACCTTTGCGAGGAAAAGCGCCTCAACCGCAATCTGGCCCGCCGACTTCTGGACGCCCACGAGGCCGAACGGCGGGCCCTGGCCAACGATCTCCATGACGAGCTCGGGCCGCACCTCTTCAGCCTGCGGGCCGCCGTGGCCATGCTGAAGCGCAAGGCTGCCCGCGCCGACGGCGGCGACGGGCTGGAAACGCCGCTTCACATGCTGGAAGACGAGGTCGCGACGCTGCAATCGGCAACGCGGCGGCTTTTGGCGGGCTTGCGGCCGATGTCGGTGGGTGGCGTGCCTCTGCGCGATACGGTGGAGGGCGCGGTGGAGTCGTTTCGCCGGTCGTCGCCCGACACGCAATTTGCGTGTCGCACGGAAACGGCGGACGCCACATTCGGCGAGGTGGTGGACCTGACCGTCTATCGTTTCGTGCAGGAAAGCGTTCTCAACGCACTCAAGCACGGCAAGGCCCGGCACGTAGACGTGTCGATCGCGCTGCGTCCGGGCAACGCGTCCTGCGATGCGGTGCTGGAAGCGACCGTCGCCAATGACGGGACGATGCCCGTGGCATCGAACAGGGAGGGTTACGGATTGATCGGAATTGCGGAACGGGTCGAAGCCTTGGGCGGCTTCGCGACGGCGCCGGGCGTGGCGGGGGGACGGACGACCTGCCGGATCGCCATTCCGGTGCGCGCGGCCGGCAACGGCGCGGCCGAGGGTGCACGGCCATGACGCGCGCGCTTGTCATCGACGATCATCCCGTCGTCTTCCAGGGATGCCGGCAGACCATCAGCGATTATGGCGCCAGCGAAGTGTTCGGTGCCCTGTCGCCGCTGGAGGGGTTCCGCGCCTATCGGCGTTTGAACCCGGACGTGATCCTGCTCGACCTTTCCTTCGGGCCCAACATGTTCGGCGGCTTCGCCTTCATCAAGCGGTTCCGCTCCCGCGACGGGCGCACGCCCATCCTGATCTTCTCCATGCATGACGACCCCGTCATCGTCCGGCGTGCGCTGGCCCTCGGTGCGACGGGCTATGTGCAGAAGGACGCCAGCCCCGATACGATCGGCGAGGCCTTCGACACGGTGCGGCAGGGGAAGCCCTATCTGCCCCCGGACATGGCCGCGCGCGTGGCCTTCCTGAACCGGCCGTCCGGCGGGTCCGACCGCGACAGGCTGACCGACCGCGAACTGGAGATCCTGGGTCTTCTGGCGGCGGGCCGGTCCTACGCCGAAATCGCGGAAGGGCTGAGCATCAGCTACAAGACCGTGGCCAACGCCTGCTCGTCGCTCAAGGTCAAGCTGGCCGCCAAGACGCTGCCCGATCTGGTCGCCAAGGCGGTGCGCATTACCGGACGGGCTTGAGCGGCAGGCGCACCGTATGCGCCGCGACATGCGCCAGAAGCGCTTCGTCATGGCTGATGGCCACTATGCCCGTTCCCCGCTCGGCGCACAGGGATTGCAAACCGCGCCACACCTCTGCCTGCGTGACCGGGTCCAGCGAGGCGGTCGCCTCGTCCAGCACCAGAAAGCGGATTTGCGGCGCCAGGGCGCGCACCAGCACCACGCGCTGCAATTCTCCGCCGGACAGCGATTGCGGATACCGGCCGGCCCAGGCCGGATCGACCCGGAAGCGGCATAGCATGTCCCGGGATGGCTGGTGCGCCTCGGTCAGGATGCGCTGGATGCGCCAGGCCGGGTTGACCGCACCGAAGGCATGCTGCGCCACATACTGGATGGGGCGCAGGCCCCGCACGGGCGAGGGGCGGCCATCGATATGGACGGCGCCGCCGACCGGGCGCAGCAAGCCGGCAAGAATGCGCCCCAGGGTGGATTTGCCACAGCCGGACGGACCGGCAAGGCCGACGATCTCGCCCGGCCGCACGGTAAGGTCGATACCCTCGAAAAGCGTCCTGCCCCCGCGCGAGGCCGTTATGGAGTGCGCCTCAAGCATCGATGGTCATCCCGTTTGCCGGGGTTGCGCGCCAAAGGCGGCGCGCGTGCGCATCGGGTATCTCCGCACCATCGGCCGTAAAGGCCGAGGCCGGCATCGGCGCGGCGAACCCGCCGGGCGACAGGACGGCGATCGCGTCGGCGACGCCGCTTGCGAAGACGAGATCGTGGGTGATGACGATGAGCGCGCATCCCTCCGATGCAAGACGCCGCAGGTCGCCGGCGACATGGCCGATGCTGGCCCCGTCGAGGCCACTGGTGGGCTCGTCCACGATCAGCACTTGTGGACGGCCGACCGTGGCGATGCCTAGAATGATCCGCCGCGCCATGCCGCCGGACAGATGGTGCGGGTAGAGATCGCAGGTTTCTTCGGCCAGGCCCAGGCGCGCGAGCGACGCGGCACCGGCCGCCTTGCGGGCCATCCCCGCCAGGCCGGCGCGCCGCGCCGCCCAACGGAACTGGTCGCCGATGCAGGCGGACGGGTCCAGGCTGGACAAAGGTTGCGGTGCAAGGGCGATGCGCCGTCCGCGGATGGCGCGCAGGCGGGCGTCGGTCATCGCCTCCCCATCGAGGACCAGCGTCCCGCTGCGTTGCGCGCCGCCCGGCAGCATGCCGACGAGCGCGGCGGCGATCAGCGATTTGCCGATGCCGGACTCTCCCGCCAGCGCCACGATCTGTCCTCGTTCGACGGTAAAGGAGAGGCCGGAAACGAGAGGGCGTCCGTCCATGTGGATTGCCAGTTCCTGCGCCTCTATCATCGGGCAGCCTCCGGCAAGGGGGTAAGCTGTCGCTGCAGATGGGCGCCGATGCTCTCCACAAGCAGCACCGTGGCAACCAGCACGAGGCCCGGAAACAGACCGAGCCACCAATAGCCGGCGCTTAAGGTGCGCATCGCCTCGGACAGGAGGATGCCGATGGCCGGGCGCGTCGGCTCCAGGCCGAAGCCGAGAAAGGTGAGGGCGGCCTCGTGCAGGATGGCATGCGGCAACATCAGCACGGCGCCCACCAAGAGCTGCGGCAACAGATGCGGCAGGACATGCCGCGTCGCCACATGGAGCGGCGACCGGCCGAAAGCTCTGGATGCGGCGACGAAGTCGGATGCCAAGACCTGCTCCAGTTCCAGGCGCAGAAGCCGGGTCAGCCTCGGCCAATGGGACAGGGCCACGGCAGCGACGACGGCGTCCGCGCCACCGCCCAATGCAAAGGCGATCAGCACCAGCAGCACCAGGTGCGGAAGGCTCAGCACCGCGTCGGTAACGAAGGAAACGAGCCCGCCCGCGGCCTTGTGCAGGCTTGCCACCATGGTCAGGCAGAGGGCGATGGCCGTGGAGGCGAGCGACGCGGCAAGCCCGATGCGCAGGCTGAGCGAAAGGCCGGCCAGGCTGCGCGCCACCATGTCGCGGCCGAGCGCATCGGTGCCGAAGGGCGCGTGCATGGAGGGCGGCATCAGACGCTGCGCGAAATCGGGCGCCGGGCCGGCCCCGCCGAACGCCGCAAGGGCGGCGACGGCCAGCACGAGCGCGTAGAGCGGCCAGTAACGGATGATCCCGGATCCGCTCATGGAACCACGGCCAGATCCGCATCGCGAAGGCGCGGGTCCACCGCCTTGGCCACCAGCCGCGCGGCCATGCCGCCCAGGCCGACGACAAGCGCGGTCAGAAGCGTGATCGCCAGCAGCAACGGCACGTCGCCCTGCAGCCCGGCATCCACCGCCGCCCGGCCAAGGCCGGGATAGGCGAAGACCTGCTCGGCCAGCATCGCGCCGCCAAACAATTCCCCGATGGACGCCAGCATCAGCGCGATCCCGGGCAGGGCCGCGTTGCGGGCCACGTGGCGCATTGCGATATCGGCCCGCCCCGCGCCCTGAGCCAGGGCGAAGCGGACATGATCGGACCGCATGATGACGATGGCCTTGGCGCGCGTATGAAGGGCGATCTGCGCGACGCCGAACAGGGTGAGCGTCACGAGCGGCAGCGCCAGATGGGACAGGGTCTGCATCAGGGACACATCCTGCGGACGCACGCCGATGGGGCCTGCGCAACACAGGGGCGCCCAGCCGAGGCCGACCGAAAAGACGGTCAACATCAGGATCGCCAGCCAGAAGGTGGGCGTCGACGCCAGCACGAAACTCCAGCCGCGCACGAAGCGGTCCAGGGGCGTATTCTCGTAGACACCGGCCAGGATACCGAGCACGAAGCCGACGAGGCTGGACAAAAACCAGCTTGTGCCGGCAAGCGCAAGGCTGGGCCCGGCCCGGGCGGCGATAACCTCCGCAACCGGCGCATTATAGGACAGGCTGTAGCCGGCATCGCCCGACAGGAGGTTGCCCAGCCACAGAAGAAACTGTGCGGGCCAGGGGCGGTCCAGCCCCCATGCCGCGGCGATGGCGGCGCGCTGCGCCTCGCCGACGCGGCCGATGGCGGGGCCAAGATAGGCATCCACCGGGTCGATGGGCGACAGCTTGACCAGCAGGAAGGCGCAAAGGGCCACGAAGGCCAGAAGGGCCGCCAGCCTTGCGAGCGCCGAGATCAGCGGTGCTATCAGTCGCACGTCCAGCGCCACCCGGCGATGCCGGCCGTGATCGGCCAGCCATGACCATGCGGCTCGATCTGCGTTTCGCCGAGGTCGAGGCATGCGCCGACAAGGTAGACATGGGTAAGGTTGACCAGCCAGGCATAGGCGGCATCGCCGCGCGAGCCATAGCCGGTGACGCCGTCGAATGCGGCGGCACGCCAATGCGGATAGGATGCTTCCATGCTGGGGGCGGCCTGCGCCGCATCGAGATGCCCGTCGACGGTGGCGTTGGCGTAGAAGGTGGGGTTCATGTAGCCGCGCCCGGCCAGCGAGGAGTGGTAGAGGCTGTAGACTTCGAAGGGCGAATGGCTGCCGAAGCCGAACATCACCGGCTCCGAATGCATGACGCGGCGGATCGCCGACCAGGGCGCGCCCTGCGGACGCATCTCGATGCCGAGCGGGCGGAGCAGGGTGGCCACCGTTTCAGACAGGATCTGCCGGGTGCTGTCGCTGGCGGGATAGTACAGGGGGACGCTGGCGCGCAGGCCGTCCTTGACCCGTATGCCGTCCGTGCCGGGCTGCCAGCCGGCCTCATCCAGCAGCCGCGCGGCGGCCTGCGCATCGTAGGCGACCGTTTCGTCGGCATTGCCCCAGGGCAGTCCGTCGGCGGGGCCGGTTGCCGGGCTGCCGAAACCGCCCAGCGCAACCTCCACCAGAACCTGCCTGTCGATGCCCATGTCGATCGCGTGGCGGATGGCGTCATCCGCCGTCACCGCATTGCCGATGGGAAGGCCGTCCGGCGTGGTCTTGCCGGGCGCCTGCATCGGCAGGCTGATGCCGCGGTTGTCTACCGAGCGGACTTCCTGGCGGCGGAAACCCTCCGGCACGATGCCGGCGAGCATGCCGGGCACGGACGCCATATCCACCGCCCCCGCACGGGTGGCGGCGAGCGCGCCGTCCTCGCCGGTAAACAGGAAGGTCAGTTGGCGGAAGGCCGGCGCCGGGCCGTAATAAAGCGGGTTCCGCTCGACGATGAGCTGCTCGCCCTCGCTCCACGACACCAGTTTGTACGGGCCCGATCCGACGGGTTGGCGCGCATAGCCCGGACCGTAGGATGCGGCCGGTACGATGCCGATCGTGTGGAAGAACTCGGTGAAGGCGATGGCCGGCTCGCGCAGGCGGAAGGTGACCGTTTCGGCATCCACCGCAGTTGCCGCTTCCAGCACGGACAGGTCGAGGGCGCCGGCGGCATCCCGCGCCGTGTTGAAGGTAAAGGCGACGTCCTCAGCAGTCAGCGGCGTATCGTCCGAGAAGCGGGCGTCCGTCCGGATCGTGACCGTCCATGTCAAACGGTCGTCGGACAAGGACCAGCGCGTTGCCAGATCGGGCTGGCTGGCAAGCCCGGCATCGCGGGCAAGCAAGGTGGACTGGAACAGCGGGTGCCCGTACGCACCCCACCCGAGCACCGGATCGAAGCCGGTTTCCGGCTCGCCGCCGATGGCAAGAACGAGATCCTCGCGTGGCGCGGCGCCCGCCGGGGCGGCAAGGACCCCGCAACAGATTGCAACCAACCCCACAAAAGCGGCAATACGCATGCACCATACTCCGAACCGGGCGAATCGCCGGGATAATAGAATCGGGTGTGTATGAGGTCTATGTAAAAACATCATACGCGCGAATGCGCAGGGAGTGGACATGCAGCGCGTTACGGTGACCCTGGACGACGACCTGATGGTCGAGCTGGACCGCATCATGGAAGAGCGGAACTACCAGAACCGGTCCGAGGCGGTGCGCGATCTGGTGCGCGCCGGGCTGCGCGACGCCAAGGTGGAGGGCCCGGAAACCGGCCTTTGCATGGGCGCCCTCGTCTACGTCTACGATCACAATGCGCGCGAGCTGTCACGCCGGCTCACCAATGCCTATCACGACCACCATGAGCTGTCGGTTGCGTCCATGCATGTGCATCTGGACCACGATACCTGCATGGAACTGTCGGTCTTGCGGGGCGAGGCGCAGGCCGTGCGCCACTTTGCGGACCATGTCATCGCCGAGCGCAGCGTGCGCCATGGCGAGCTGATGATCATTCCGGTCGAGGCCGGGAAGGACGGCAGCGATGGGTGACAAGAAGGCTCGCCGCGAGCGCAAGGGAGAGAAGCGTCAGGTTGCGGCGCTACCGGTACGGGTAGATGAAGACGGCAATCTGCTCGTCCTTTTGATCACGTCCCGGGAGACGCGGCGCTGGGTGCTGCCCAAGGGCAATCTGATGAAGGGCAAGACACCGGCGCGCGCCGCCGCCATCGAGGCGATCGAGGAAGCAGGCATCGTCGGCAAGACGATCAAGAAGCCCTATGACAGTTTCCAGTACTGGAAGCGCGGCAAGCGCGCCTTCGCCTTCGCCGTCGTCGACGTCTACCTGCTCATCGTTGCAGGGCGGCGTCCGACCTGGAAGGAAAAGGGGCAGCGCAGGCAGGTTTGGGTGACACCGTCACAGGCGGCGCTGATGGTGCTGGAGCCGGAACTTCAGAGCTTGCTGCAGCGGCTGGACGCGGATGAAGCCGTTGCGCGCCAGATCCGCGAGAATTTTCCCGAACCTGCCTGAGCGCTGAAGCGCAACAGCCATTCCCTATCGCGGCCTCGGACCTAGTTTTCCGGAAAGGCAAGCCGCAAGGGGTTTTTAAGAAACATGCGTTCCATTCTTTTCGCAGCGGCGTTGGCCGCAAGCGCAGCGGCCGGCCCGGCCCTTGCCGCACCCGTGGTCGTATCGTCCAAGATCGATACCGAAGGCGGCGTGCTCGGCAACATGATCCTGCTGGCGTTGCAGAATGCCGGCATCGAGACGACGGATCGCATCCAGCTCGGCGGAACGCCGGTGGTGCGGCAGGCGATCATCGCCGGCGAGGTCGACATCTATCCGGAATATACCGGCAACGCCGCCTTCTTCTTCAACAAGGAAGGCGAGGCCGATACGTGGAAGGACGCCACGAAGGCCTATGAGGCTGCCAAGCAGCTCGACTACGATGCCAACAAGATCGTCTGGCTGGCCCCGTCGCCGGCCAACAACACCTGGGGCATCGCCGTGGCGGGCCCGGTGGCCGAAGAGAATTCCCTGAACACGCTGACCGAGTTCGGCGCATGGGTTGCCGGCGGCGGCGACGTCAAGCTTGCGGCATCGTCCGAGTTCGTCAATTCGGCGGCCGCCCTGCCGGCCTTCCAGACGACCTACGGCTTCACCCTGACCCCCGATCAGCTACTGACCCTGTCGGGCGGCGATACGGCCGCCACCATCGCCGCCGCCGCGCAGGGCACAAACGGGGTCAATGCGGCCATGGTCTACGGTACCGATGGCGGTATCGCCGCGTCGGGCCTGAAGGTGATGGAAGACGACAAGGCCGTGCAGCCCGTCTACCAGCCGGCGCCGATCGTCCGCGAGGCCGTGCTGCAGGAGCATCCGAATATCGCCGAAATCCTGCAGCCGATCTTCGCCAGCCTCGATCTGACGACGCTGCAGGAGCTGAATGGCCGCGTCCAGCTTGGCGGCGAACCCGCACGCGCCGTTGCGCAAGAGTATCTGACGTCCAAGGGCCTGCTGAAGTAAGCGGACGGGGCAGGGCCCTCGGTGCGCAGGCTCGACAAGCTGGGTCTCGTCATCGCCGCCATGGCATCGGCGGCGCTGCTGACGCTGCCGTTCGCCACCTTCCGGGCCAACCGCATCGTTGCCGGCGAAGGCCGCACGCTGCTCGACGCCCTGCCGCCGGCGCCGGCAACCGTGACGATGGCCATCCTTGTGGGCGTCGGCGCGCTGGCGCTGCTGCGCACCGGGCCGGTTCCGAAGCTGGCGGGCAGCCTGATCGCGCTTCTTGCGCTTATCCTTGCCATCGGCATGGTGCCTGGCCATCTGACACCGCCGGAAAATACGTTCGCACGCGTGTCGCCTGCCTCAGGGTTCTGGGTCCTGCTGTTCGCCTACGCCCTGCTGGCCACCGACGCGCTGGCGCGCCTGAAGCCGCCACCGCTGGTCCGCGTGTTGATCCTTGTCGGCGCGCTCGGCGTGCTGGCGCTGGTGCTCTGGTCCGGGCGGTGGGACGGGCTGTCCCTGATGCGCGAATATGGCAGCCGTGCCGACTCGTTCTGGCGTGAGGTCGGGCGTCACCTCGTGCTGGCGCTTGGCTCGCTCGTCGCCTCCGTCGTCGTCGGCATTCCGCTTGGTATCGTCTGCCATCGTATCGGCGCCATCCGTGCGCCGATCTTGAACGGCCTGAATATCGTGCAGACCATTCCGTCCATAGCGCTGTTCGGCCTTCTGATCGCGCCGCTGGGCTGGCTGGCGGCCAACGTGCCGTTGGCGCACGCCATCGGCATCCGGGGCATCGGCGTGGCGCCGGCCTTCGTAGCCCTGTTCCTGTATTCGCTGCTGCCCGTCGTCGCCAATACCGTGGTGGGCCTTGCCAGCATACCGGCCGACGCCGACGATGCCGCCCGCGGCGTGGGGATGACGGACCGGCAACGCCTGTTCGGCGTGGAGCTGCCGTTGGCCTTTCCCGTGATCCTGACGGGCATCCGGATCGTACTGGTGCAGAATATCGGCCTGGCCACCATCGCAGCCCTGATCGGCGGCGGCGGGCTTGGCGTCTTCGTCTTCCAGGGCATCGGCCAGACCGCCATGGATCTGGTCCTGCTGGGTGCCCTGCCCACCGTCGTCATGGCCTTCAGCTCCGCCATCATCCTGGATGCCGCCGTGGAGGCATCCAGCCACCGAAGATCGGGAACACGGGCATGATCGAGCTTCGCAACCTCACCAAGCGCTATGGCGACGTCGCCGTGGTGGACGACGTCTCATTCACCATGCAGCCGCGCAGCGTGACGGCCATCGTGGGCACATCCGGTTCCGGCAAGACCACCTTGATGCGGATGATCAACCGCATGACGGAGCCGACGGACGGGGCGGTGCTGATCGACGGAGAGAATAACCGCTCTCTGCCGCCGCACGAACTGCGGCGTCGCATCGGCTATGTGATCCAGAACCATGGCCTGTTCCCGCACCGCACGGTCGGCGAAAACATCGCGACGGTGCCCAATCTGATCGGCTGGGACAAAGAGCGCATCGCGGCGCGTGTTTCCGAACTCCTGGAGCTGTTTCAGCTCGACCCTTCCGATTTTGCCGGCCGCTACCCGCATGAGCTGTCCGGCGGGCAGCAGCAGCGCGTCGGCGTGGCGCGGGCGCTGGCGGCGGAACCCAACATCCTGCTGATGGACGAGCCCTTCGGCGCGCTCGATCCGATCATCCGCACGAAGGCCCAGGCCGACCTTCTGGCCATCCAGAAACGCTTTGGAACCACGATCGTTTTCGTGACCCACGACATGGAGGAGGCGATCCACCTCGGCGACAGGATCGCCGTGATGGATGGCGGCAAGGTGGTGCAGTACGCGTCACCCAAGGAAATCCTGTCCAGGCCGGCCAACATGTTCGTCGACCGGCTCATCGGCACCGGCGACAGGCCCTTCCGATATCTGTCGCTCAGCGGCGTCGGCGACCTTGTCGAGCAGGGAGAAGCCAGCGGCGCGCCCATTGCGCGCGACGCCAGCCGCAGGGATGCGCTGGCCGAACTTCTGTGGTCGGGCCGCGACGTTGCGCCGGTGGCCGACAGCGCGGGCGCGACGCTGGGCATCATCCGGCGCGCGCGGCTGATCGCGGAGGCGGCGCGTCCGGCATGAGGCGGTTGGCCTCCCTTCTCTGGCGTGTCTGCCTGCTGGGATTGCTTCTGGCCTTCCTGCTGCGGCCGGACATGTTCGCACCGCTGCTGCGGCCGCTGACGCAGAACGGAGCCCCGGCGATCTACGCGCAGGGCAGCCTCATGCAGCTCACCTTGCTGCATCTGCGCACCGTCGCCATCGCCACCCTTGCGGCAACGCTGGTTGCCCTGTCGCTGGCTGTCCTGGTGACCCGGCCGGGTGGCCGGGATTTCCTGCCGCTGTCGCGCAGCGTGGTGAACATCGGCCAGACCTTTCCACCCGTTGCCGTGCTGGCGCTGGCTGTGCCGGCGGTGGGCTTCGGCGAGGCGCCGACGCTGATCGCGCTGTTTCTCTATGGACTGCTGCCGATCTTCGAGAATGCGATGACAGGCCTGACCGGCTTGCCGCCCGCCGTGGTGGAAGCGGCACGCGGCACGGGCATGACCAACTGGCAGCGGCTATGGCGGGTGGAACTGCCGCTTGCGCTGCCTGTCATCCTGGCGGGCATCCGGCTGTCGGTCATCATCGGGCTGGCCACCGCCACCATCGGCTCCACCGTGGCGGCGCGCACGCTGGGCGAGGTCATCATTGCCGGGCTTTTGTCCAACAACCTTGCCTATATCGTGCAGGGCGGGCTGATCGTCGCCGTGCTTGCGGTGCTTCTGTCGGATCTTTTATCGGCAGCCGAACGCCTGGTCGCCCGCCGCATGGGCCAGGCAGGGCGGCAGGGCTGACCGGCGGGAACGACCTGCCATGGGCTCTCGTTGATGTAAGACAGGCCATCGGCTCGGGAGGTTGCGATGCCACAGGGCGACAAGTCCAAATATACCGACAAGCAGGAGCGCAAGGCGGAACACATCGCCGAGGGCTATGAAGACAAGGGCCTGTCGGAAAAGGAAGCGGAGCGCCGCGCCTGGGCGACCGTCAACAAGCAGGACGGGGGCGGAAACAAGCCCGGCGGCTCAGGCAGGGGCAAGAGGGCGCCCTGACGAACGTTACGATCCGCCGGACACGATCCTGGGTTCTTCGGTGTCGCCGGGCCGGAAGGCGCCAGCGATGCTGAGCCCGTCCAGGACATAAACCTGGCATTCCGGGCAATTCTCTTTCTCGCGCGGGGAAGGCGGCATCTGGCGGAAGAAGCAGTAGGCCTTGGCCGCGATGGGCTCGCCATAGATGTTGGCGGCCTCGAAATTGACCACCATCACGTAATTGTCCGAACCGGGTTCGCGCTTGCTTTCCACCGCGCCACGGCGGTAGCTGGCCGGGTTCTGGATTGCGGCGACCACGCCCGCCTCGCACCGTGCGATGGCCATCGAGTCGTCGGCGCGCGCCGGCGCGGTCAGCGCCAGCAAAGCCATTAGCAAGCAGAATTGGAGAGGCTTGGTCGAAACCGCCATGTCACCCTGTCGTTCGTATCCGACGGGCATACTATCCAAGACTGCGGCATTCAGACGGCAGAGCCTCGATAATCAGGTTCGTTACTCGGCCGCCCCGCGCAACGGCCGCTCTGCAGCATCGCGGAACTGCATGCGTGCAAGCTCCGAATAGAGGCCACCCGAAGCGGACAGGCTGGCATGGGTGCCTTCCTCGATGATGCGGCCGCCGGACATGACCAGGATGCGATCCGCCTTCAGGACGGTTGCCAGCCGATGTGCGATGACAAGCGTGGTGCGACCCCGCATCAACGTTTCCAGCCCCTCCTGTACGGCCCGCTCGCTTTGCGAGTCCAGCGCGGACGTCGCCTCGTCCAGAAGCAGCACGGGCGCATCGCGCAGGATTGCGCGGGCGATGGCCAGCCGCTGCCGCTGGCCGCCGGACAGCGTCACGCCGCGCTCTCCCACCTTGGTATCGTAGCCCTCCGGCAAATCGCGGATGAAGCCTTCCGCCATGGCCGAACGCGCCGCCGACTCGATCTCGTCGCGCGTCGCATCCGCGCGGCCGAAGGCGATGTTGTCGGCGATGCTTGCGGCAAAGGCGGCGACATCCTGCGGCACCAGCGCGATCCGGCTTCTGAGCGCGTTTTTGCTTACCGTCCTGATATCGCTTCCATCCATCTCGATATGGCCGGATGTCGGGTCGTAAAACCGTTCGATGAGCGAAAAGACGGTGGATTTGCCGGCACCGGAAGGCCCGACGATGGCCACCGTTTCGCCCGGCCGGATCGTGAAGGAAAGGCCCGAGACGGCCGGCATGCCGCCCGCCGGGTAGGCGAAGCTGACATCGTGGAAGGCGATGGCGCCGCGCGCCGGTTGCGGCATGGGCAGCGCCGGAACGGCTTCCGGCACCGACGGCTCCTCGACCAGCAATTCGGTCAGGCGCTCCGTTGCGCCTGCGGCCAGCGCGAGATCGCCCCAGACTTCCGACAACTGCCCGAGCGCGCTGGCGGCGAAGACGGCGTACAGAATGAACTGGCCGAGCGTGCCGGCGGTCATCTCTCCGGTGATCACCTGCTGCGAGCCGATCCAGAGCACCGCCACGATGGACGAGAAGACGAGGAAGATGGCAAAGGCCGTCAGGAAGGCCCGCGCCTTGATGGTGCCGCGCGCGGCTTCGAATGCATCGTCCACCGCCTGCGTATAGCGGCTCGTCGCCATATCCTCGGCGGTGAAGGCCTGCACCGTGCGCATCGCACCGATCGCTTCGGTGGCATAGGCGCTGGCATGGGCCAGCGTATCCTGCGCCGCCCGGGACTTGCGTCGAACCTGGCGGCCGATGGCGATCAGCGGCACCACGATGACCGGGATGACCGCGATGACGATGAAGGAAAGCGCCGGCGCGGTGAACACCATCATCGCCAGCGAGCCGGTGACCAGAATGGCGTTGCGCAAGGCCAGCGACGCCGTCGAGCCGACGGCGGATTTGACCTGCGTCGTATCGGCGGTGAGTCGCGAGACGATTTCGCCGGACATCGTCCTGTCGTAGAAATCCTGCGAGAGCCGGGTCACCTGCGCGAAGACGTCCTTGCGCAGGCTGGCGACGACGCGCTCGCCCAGCGTGACGACGAAGTAATAGCGGCCGGCGCTGGCCACGGCCAACAGCCCGGCCAGCACGACGAGCATGGCGAAATAGGTATCGACGAAGCGGGTGTCCGGCGTATCGAAGCCGAGGTCGATGACACGGCGCACGGCCAGTGGCAGGGACAGGGTGGTCAGCGAGGCGAGGGCCAGGAAGAAGACTGCGCCCGCGACCAGGCCGCGATTGGCGGCAAGATAGGGCAACAGCTTGCGCAACGGGCGCAGGTTTCGACGTTTCGCCCCTCCCGGCGCCACGGACGTTTCAGCCAAGCTCAACTCTCCTGTATCAGACCCTTGTGCCCCATGGGCCGCTGATGTATAGGCTCACCCTCGAATTTGGAAGCATTTGCGCAATGGTTCTTCGGGAGCCGGCCTTTTGCCGCCACCGGGTGGCACCAGGTCATGACGCACTGCCGACGCCTAAAGGATCAGGAAGCATGAAAGCCAAGATTCATCCCGATTACCACACCATTACCGTGGTGATGACCAATGGTACCGAGTACCAGACGCGCTCCACCTATGGCCGCGAGGGCGACAAGCTCAACCTCGACATCGACCCGACCAGCCATCCGGCCTGGACGGGCGGCAATCAGCAGCTTATGGACCGCGGCGGCCGCGTGTCGCGCTTCAAGAAGCGCTACGAAGGCCTGGGCATCTAAGCCTCCGCACTACCTGCATCCATTTCGTCAAAAGGCCCCGTCACTCCGTCGACGGGGCCTTTTGCGTGTATGGGCAGGAATTGTCGGGGCAGGCGTCGCAACGCGTTTTCGCAAGGGTACGGGCGCCGGATCGAATCATCGTCGGCGATGAATGGTCAGGGAAGGCAGGCGATCTAGAAGGAGAACGCGGTCTTCAACAGGTTGATCTGCTCGGCCACGGCGTTACGGGGCGCCTCGCGCTGCTGCGCGTGCCCGGTCAGGCCGGCGTCGAGCTGGCGGACCCTGTCTTCGAGCCGGTCGGTGCGGCGCACCAGATGCAGGAAGGGCTCCGGCAGTTCCGCGAAGTTTGCCGAATCCTGCGCCGCGGACGTCCCGTCCAGCCGCACCTTGGCCTTTTCTGCCGCGACCTGCTCTGCCGACATCTCGCCCTGGATCGCCGCGCGCTGCAAAAGCAGCCACGAGGCCAGATGCATCAACCGCGTCGTAAGCCGCATCGATTCCGCGGCATAGAGCGTGGCGCCCGAGCGATTCAGCTTCTCGCTGTCGCGGCGGCCCTCTCCATCCAGATAGGTGGCCGTTTCGTCCACGAGAGCCATGCCTTCGCGGAAAAGGCTCTGGAAAGATTGACCGCAGGCATGCCGCTCCGCAAGCCGGATCGGGCCTTGGACAGAACGGTCGTCGTGGAAGCCAGTGTTCATGGTGTCGAAAACGGCAAACTCGTGTTGAAAGTTGCAGCCGCCTGGCGGAATCGCCATCGACCTGGCACGGAAAGTGCGGCGATGCTGTCCATAAGGCAAGGATGGACTATGTCCTTGGTTAATTCACGTTAAGCTTCTGCGGACAAGAGGGGAAGATGGCACTCGTGGCAGAGATGACGGCGGTCGTACTGGATGGGTTCGGTGGGCCCGAGGTTCTGAAGCCGGCCAAGGTTGAGCGGCCACGGCCCGGCCCCGGCGAAGTCCTCATCGAGGTTCACGCTGCCGGGGTGAACCGGCCGGATGTCTTGCAGCGCATGGGGGCCTATCCGCCGCCCAGCGGCGCACCCGCTTGGCCGGGCCTGGAAGTGGCCGGCCTTGTCGCGGAACTCGGCGAGGGCGTCGACCGCTTCGCCGAGGGCGAACCGGTCATGGCGCTTCTGCCGGGGGGCGGCTATGCCGAATTTGCCGTGGCGCCGGCAGGCTCCGTCCTGCCTGTGCCGGCCGGCGTTTCGATGGTCGAGGCGGCGGCCATGCCGGAAACCTTCTTCACCGTGTGGCACAATGTCATCGAGCGCGGCGGCCTTATGGCGGGGGAAACCCTGCTCGTGCATGGAGGCTCTTCCGGCATCGGCACGACGGCCATCCAGTTGGCCCGCGCCCGCAACGCGCGCGTGGTGGCAACGGCCGGTAGCGCCGAAAAATGTGCGCGGCTGGTGGAGCTTGGCGCCGACAGGGCGGTGGACTACCACACGCAGGATTTTGTCGAGGTCGTGCGCGAAGCAACCGGCGGGCGCGGGGCCGACGTCATCCTGGATATGGTGGGCGGCGATTATCTGGCACGGAACCTGAAAGCTGCCGCCGCCGATGCGCGGATCGTCCAGATCGCCTTCCTGCGCGGCCAGAAAGCCGAACTCGACATCGCGCTTCTGATGGCACGGCGCATCACGGTTACGGGATCGACGCTGCGAGCAAGGGACGCAGCCTTCAAGGCCGGTATCGCCCAGGCGATCGAAACGCATGTCTGGCCGCTGGTGGAGGAGGGAAGGGTGCGCCCCATCATCGACCGGACCTTCCCGCTGGAACAGGCGGCGGACGCGCACCGGGCCATCGACGCCGACCATTTCGGCAAGATCGTGCTGACCACGGCGCGGCACGCCGATCGTTAAGCGTTGCTGCGGAATTCGCCGACGCTTCCTTGCGGAGCGGCAACCGCATGCTTATACTACGCCCGAATTTCCCTACATGTGGCGCTTGACCACGGCCCGCTCGACCGAGCGGGCGAACAGGAGACCTTTATCCCATGGCCCAGCAGCTTCTGATGCCGAAGGCGACCGCAGTCTGGCTGGTGGACAACACCGCCCTGTCGTTCGACCAAATCGCCGAATTCTGCAAGATGCATCCGCTCGAGATCAAGGCGATCGCGGATGGCGAGTCGGCGCAAGGCATCAAGGGCATGGACCCCATCATCACCGGCCAGCTGACCCGCGAGGAGATCAAGCGCGCCGAAGATGACGAGAATTACCGCCTGAAGCTGGCGCCCCCGAAGGTGCGTGTGCCGGAAGCCAAGAAGAAGGGGCCGCGCTACACGCCGGTTTCCAAGCGGCAGGACCGGCCCAATGCCATTCTATGGCTGGTGCGCAACCATGCGGAATTGAAGGACGCGCAGATTTCCCGCCTGGTCGGCACCACCAAGCACACGATCGAGCAGATCCGCGAGCGGACCCACTGGAACTCGGCCAATTTGCAGCCGATGGACCCCGTGACGCTGGGCCTCTGCTCGCAGATCGACCTGGACCTCGAGGTGGAGAAGGCATCGCGCGGGCTGCCCCGCCCCGAGCAGGACGAGGAAGAGCGTCTGCTGGCTGCCGCCCAGACGCAGGATTATCAGGATGGCCGTTCGGGCGCCGACAGCGAAGAGCTGGACGCCGCTGCCGTCTTCGCCAAGCTCAGCTCGATGCGCAATGCGCCGAAGGAAGACGAAGAGGAAGACAGCTACTGAGCTGTCCTGCCGCAAACGGGTGACGGGGCCGGCCGATCAGCCGTTGCCCCGGAACTCGGGATACAGGGTCATGCCGCCATCGATGAACAGCGTCTGGCCCACGACATAATCCGAAGCGTCGGACGCAAGCCATGCAGTGGTGCGTCCGACATCTTCCGGATCGCCGATCCGCTTGTAGGGGATCAGCTCCAGCATCGCCTGTTCCCCACCGTCCTTTTCACGCTCGGCCTTGTTGATTTCGGTGGCGATGGCACCGGGCGCGACGGCATTGACGCGAATCCGCTCCTGCGAAACTTCCTGGGCAAGCGATTCCATCAAGAGCTTGAGGCCGCCCTTGGATGCCGCGTAATTGACGCGGAAGGCCCAGGGAATCCGCTCGTGTACCGATGAGTTGAAGATCAGCTTGCCGAGTGCCCGGCTGACATTGGGCCTCATTCCCTTCCTGCGAAAGCGCAGGATCGCTTCCCGCCCGACAAGGAATGCGCCCGTCAGATTGGTGGAGATGACCGCGTTCCAGTCGTCCAGGGTCATGTCGCCGATGGCGGCGTCCTTCTGACGCCCGGCATTGGATATCACGATATCCAGCGGCCCAAACGCCTGCTCCGCCGTATCGAACATCGCCTTCACATCGCTTTCGGAGGCGACGTCGGCCTTTATGGCGACAGCCTTGCCGCCGATCGCCTGAACCATCGCCACCGTCTGTTCCGCGCCTTCCTGCGACCCATGATAGTTGACCGCCACGTGTGCGCCGGCCTCGGCCAGCGCAAGTGCGACGGCGCGCCCGATGCCGGACGAAGCACCGGTGACGAGGGCGGATTGCCCCTTCAACATGTGCAAGTCAGGATATGCCATCCGGATCCTCCAAAATGTGCCTATGCTCGCCGCCGCTGCCGTCACCCAAAGCGCGATCCAGCCAGATGGCCGCCGAGATCAGCGACAGATGCGTCAGCCCCTGCGGGAAATTGCCGAGATGGTCGCCCGAGGAAGAGAGCTCCTCGGCATAAAGGCCGAGATGGTTGGCGTAGGAGTGCAGCTTCTCGAACATCAGGCGCGCTTCCGCGACATGGCCGGTGCGTGCCAGGGCCTCGACATACCAGAAGGAGCATATGGTGAATGAGCCTTCGCGTCCCTCAAGGCCGTCATCGCTGGCCTCGTCGTTGTTGTAGCGGTGGACGAGGCAGTCATGGACAAGGTTTTCCTGCACCGCCTTGAGCGTCGACACCCACATCGGATCGCGCGGATTGATAAAGCGTACGAGCGGCATCAACAGCACCACCGCATCCAGCGCGACACCGCCCTTGACCTGGGTAAAGGCGCCGATATCCGGGTTCCAGAACTCTTCCAGGATGGTTTCCTGGATGGTGTCGCGCGCCTTGCGCCACGTCTCCATGTCGCACGGAAGCGACTGCCGCATGGCGATGCGCAGGCCGCGGTCCAGCGCAACCCAGCACATCAGGCGAGACGAGAGATAGTCTTCGTCTTCCCCGCGGCTTTCCCAGATACCCTTGTCCGGCAGGTGCCAGTTGGCCGCGACCCAGTCCAGCATGCGGCGCATCTTCTTCCAGGCACTGGTGGTGGGCTTGCCGCGCGCCTTGGTGGAAATGTAGACGGCGTCCATAAACTCGCCGAAAATGTCCATCTGCCGCTGGGTATACGCCTCGTTGCCGATCCGGACCGGGCGCGAGTTCTCGAAGCCGTCCATATGGTCGAGGGTGGTTTCGTGCAGATGGTCGTTGCCGTCCATCGCATACATGATCTGCAGGCCCGGCCCGCCGTCTTCCGGCTGTTCCATCATCCGCTCCAGCAGAAAATGGGTGAAGGCCTCCGCCTCGTCGTAATAGTTCAGGCGCGAAAAGGCATAGAGCGTAAAGGCCGAATCGCGGACCCAGCAGTAGCGGTAATCCCAGTTGCGTTCCCCGCCCAGAACCTCCGGCAGGCCGAAGGTGGCGGCCGCTGCGATGGACCCGTGCTTCTGCGAGGTCAGAAGCTTCAGTGTCAGGGCCGAGCGCACCACGAGCTCGCGCCAGTTGCCGGGGTAGCTGCCCTGCCCAACCCATTTGTGCCAGTACTCGCTGGTCTGCTGGAAGGCCTCGCGCACATAGACCTTGTCGATCTTCGGCATGTCGGCCCGGCCGGGGCAGAAGACGACGTGAACCGTTTCGCCTTCTTGAAGGGTCCATCGGCCGGTTGCGCCGTCGTCTTCGATCGTCATCGGACGGTCGCTGTAGAAATAGAGTTGGTGGTCCTTGCCGTCCTGTGTCCACGAAACCGAAAATCCGCCCTCGATGGGTTCCAGCGCCGGCACGATCCGTCCGTAATCCGGGCGGGGTACGATCCTGAGCGCGAAGGTGACCTTGCCGATCACGGCCTTCGCACGGCGCACGATACGGCCCGAACCATCGGTCGGCATGAAGTCCGACACTTCGCCGATGGCCCCGTCATCCAGAAAGCGGGTCAGGAGGATGTTGGTGTCGGGCAGGTAGATCTGCCGGGTATCGAACCCATCATTGTCCACGCAAAGGCTGAAGAAGCCGGCGCCCGGATGCAGAAGGCTGCAGAACAGGCTGGGCGAGTCCAGATCCGGATGGCAGAAATAGTCGATGGTGCCGTCGACCGCCACCAGCGCCGCCGTCCGCATATCGCCGATTATCCCATGGTCTGCGATGCGGTTGGGCACGGTGGCGCTGGATGCTGCGTTCATGATGCGGAGTGCCTCGCGGACTGGACGGGACGGTGCGGAAGGACGGGCGCGCGGATGACCCACGCATTGCACCCTAATAAAGCTTCTTCGCCGTGGGCAGTTCCGACTTGGCAAGCCGGTGTCGGCTATGAGACACAAGGTTCGTGTCATGCCGGTGGTGCATGATGCGCTGGGCTGCAAGCCCGAGCGGAGGTGTAATGAGTGCATTGGAAGAAAGCCTGCGGCGCGCGCTGAACCTTGGCGACGCAGCCGACCCCGAGTACAGGCTTTCCATCTATCAGGCATCCGAGCGCGCCCTCGAAAAGATGCTGGCCGAGAAGGCCGTGCCGGGAAACGAGGCGCAGGAGCGCCGTCTTGCGCTGGCCGAAGCGATCTCGCGCATCGAGGACGATTTCGAGGCCGGCGCCCTGCCGGCCGGACAGGCCGACGGCTCTGCCCCGGCGCATGACGCCCACGATATCGACTTCGCCGATGAAGACGCCGGCCACCGGCCGTCGGACCAGCATGCCGATTACGAGTCCAGCCTGGACAGGCATCCGCCCCGGCGCGGCCTTGTATCGATGCCGACCCTCATCGGCATCGGCGTCGCGCTTTTCCTCGTCATCGCGCTCTATGTCCTCAGCACGATCTTCCAGTCCGGCGAAACCGTCCCGGCGGGCGACGGCGGCAATGCGGCCCAGACCGGCGAGGCCGCGTCGCCGACGAACATCTCGTGGATCAATGTCTTCTCCGGCGCCAATATCGAGACGCTGTCGACGCCCGAGGGCGGCCGCGTCGAGGCCATCACCGCCAATGGGCGCGAGGCGGTGCGCATGCAATCTCCCAGCGGCCAGACCAGCGAAGTGATGCTGGCCGTCGGGCCAGGGCTCGTCGGCGAGATCGCCGGATCAACCGTGCGGGTGGAGCTGACGGCCGGCTCGCCCGATTCCCGCGCGCGGGAGTTCAGCGTGCGCTGCCTCTTCGCCAGCAACAGCATCTGCGACCGGCAGCGATTCGTGACCAGCATGCAGGAAGAGGCCTTCGTCTTCGATATCGCCGTGCCTGGCGATGCCGCCAGCCCGGCCACGCTGGCCATTGCCCCGGGTGTCGGCGGCGAAGGCTCCGACCTCGATCTCTTCGCCGTGCGGATGCGCGTTATCGGATAAGGCCGGCTTTTCATGGCGGACGACCGCTCCTTCCTGTCCCGCGCCACGGCCCGCCTGGCCTCGCGCCTCGGTGCGGAAGGGCACGGCGGTCCGGGCAAGCCGCGCGCGCAGGCCCAGTGGCCGGACGCAGGGATGAAGGCCGTTCTGGAGGCCATGCAGGAACCGGCCCTGCTGGTGGACAAGGCGCTCGTCATACGGTTCTGCAATTCGACGACCCAGGCGACCTTTGGGCCCATGGCGGTCGGCGACCCCCTGTCCATCCGGTTCCGGGCTCCGGAACTTCTGTCGGCCGCGCAGTCGGTGCTGGAAACCGGCACTCCGAAGCGGGTGGAACTGGCCGAGAGGGCGCCGCGCGCACGCTCCTTCGGGGTGGAGATCGTGGGCATCCGCAAGACGTCCGATGGCGCGCCGGAGCTTTTGCTGTTCACCATGCAGGACCGCACCGCCGAGCGTCAGATAGAGCGGATGCGCACCGACTTCGTGGCCAATGCCAGCCATGAGTTGCGCACGCCGCTGGCATCCCTGATCGGCTTCATCGAAACGCTTCAGGGCCCGGCGCGCAACGACACCGCCGCCCGCGAGCGCTTCCTGGCCATCATGCGGGAGCAGGCCGGCCGCATGTCCCGGCTGATCGACGACCTTCTGTCCCTGTCGCGGATCGAGACGCGGCCCGCGCTCGGCCCGGCGGAGCGCGTCGATCTGTGCCGCATGTTGCAGGAGGTTCGGGATGCGCTCGAGGCACGTGCCCGCGCGGCCGGCCTGACACTGGAACTCGACGTGCCGGACACCGCCGTCGAGGTGAACGGCAGCCATGACGAACTGGCGCAGGTCTTCTCGAACCTCGTCGAAAACGCCATCAAATATGCCGGCGGCGGCGAACGCATCATCCTCGGGATACGTCCCGTGCCGAAGATGCAGTCGACCGTGGAAGCCTTCGTGCAGGATTTCGGGCGGGGCATCCCCGCCGAGCATGTTCCGCGCCTGACGGAACGCTTCTACCGCGTCGAAGAGGGGAAGGCCGCGAAGGCGGATGGGACGGGTCTTGGTCTGTCGATCGTGCGCAATATCCTGCAGCGCCACAACACGCGACTGCTGATTCAGTCGCGCCCTGGCGAGGGTTCCACCTTCGCAATGCGCTTCCCGAGCATGACGAAGAATCGCACATAACGTAAAAATCGTTATAGTTCAGTATATTGCGCTGTCATAAATTGGAAACCCAGCCGTCATATATCATTCGCGGCAAACCGGTAGAGGGTTAGCCGACCCGAAGACGGCGGCGCGACAGCACTGCGCGGGTCGAGGCAAATTCCAAAGACAACTCCCGAAGGAGTAGAACCCGTGACGACCAAGACCCTAGCGAGCCTCGCGCTCGGCGCAGCCTTCTTCATGTCCGCCGGGGCGCATGCCCAGTCGGTCAAACAGATCCAGATCGCCGGCTCCTCTACCGTACTGCCCTATGCACAGATCGTCGCCGAGAACTTCGGTGAGGTTTACCCCGATTTCCCGACGCCGATCGTCGAATCGGGCGGCACGTCCGGCGGTTTCCGCCAGTTCTGCCAGGGCGTCGGTTCGCAGACGGTCGACATCGCCAATGCCTCGCGCCGCATCAGCGACAGCGAGCGCAAGGCCTGCCAGGACGCCGGCGTAACCGATATCCAGGAAGTGCAGTTCGGCTATGACGGCATCGTCTTCGCCTCGGCCGCTTCCGGCCCCGACTTCGCCCTGACGCCCGAGCTGGTCTTCAACGCTTTGGCCGCGAAGGTGGTGAAGGACGGCCAGATCGTCGACAACACCGCCGCCACCTGGGCCGACGTCGACGCCTCGCTGCCGGCTCAGCCGATCTCGGCCTTCATCCCGGCCGAAAACCACGGCACGCGCGAAGTGTTCGACGAAAAGCTGCTGGCCGCAGGCTGCGAAGCTTCCGGCGCGCTCGAGGCCTTCACGGCTTCCGGCATGGACAAGAAGGCCGCGCACGACCAGTGCATCTCGGTCCGCGGCGGCAACATCACCACGGACATCTCCGGCGACTACACCGAGACCCTGTCGCGCATCGACGCAAACCCGCAGAGCGTCGGCGTCTTCGGTCTCGCCTTCTACGAGCAGAATCAGGATCGCCTGAAGGTTGCGACGATCAGCGGCGTGACGCCGAGCGTCGAAACCATTTCGGCCGGCGAATACCCGGTTTCGCGCCCGCTGTTCTTCTACGTCAAGAAGGCGCATGTCGGCGTCGTGCCGGGCCTGCAGGAGTTCGTCGAATTCTTCCTCGACGACCAGATGGTCGGCCCCGACGGCCCGCTGGCGCAGTACGGCCTGGTTCCGGCTCCGGACGCCGAGCGTGACGCCGTCCGCGAGAAGTTCACGGCCGGCACCATCATCGAAGGCTGATGCCCGCATAACGACCGGGCGCTCACGCGCCCGGTCATCGCCTGCCCGCGGCGCAATTCTGCCCGCGCGCTCTCCCGGCCTTCGACGAGCGTGAAACGATGTCCACACTTTCGATCGTTGCTACCGTCCTGCTGATTGCATTGGCGGGATATTTCATGGGCCGGGCCCGCGCCATGCGCCTGTCGGGCGAAGAGGGCGTCAAGCTTCATTCGCGCCCCGTCTACCATGGCTCCTATGTCTTCAGTTTCGTGGCCGTTCCGGCGATCGCGCTTCTGGCCGCCTGGGTGGCCTTCGCGCCGGTGCTGACCGCCAACGACATTTCCGGCCGCCTCGCCGAGGTCGAGACCACCCTGCCGCCGCATCTGGCGGCAAACATGGTGAGTTCGCTTGCCGCGGGTATCCGCGTACTGCCGGACGACGAGAAGCAGAACCTCGATACGGCAACGGTGGCCGAGTTGCGCCCCATCCTGCAGCGCCGCGGCATTCCGCTGGCCGCCGAGACGCAGGATTTCATGGTTCCGTTGGCCTTGCGGCAGATCGCCCTCGACGATTACAGCCGCCTCGGCATGAGCATCGCGGTGCTGGCCGTCGCCGTGGCGGGTCTTGTCTTCGCGCTGTCGCGCATCCATCGGCGCCTGAGGGCGCGCAACGCGGTCGAGGGCGTCGTCCGGGGATTTCTGATCCTCGCCTCGTCGCTCGCCATCCTGACGACGGTGGGCATCGTGTTCTCGATGCTGTTCGAATCCCTGGATTTCTTCTCGCGCATTCCGCCGGCCGACTTCTTCTTCGGAACGGTCTGGGAGCCGCGCTTCGCTGCCGCCGGCTCCACCGTGCAGGGGCAGTTCGGCCTCATCCCGCTGCTGCTCGGCACGCTCTACATCGGCTTCGTGGCCATGCTGTTCGCGGTGCCGGTGGGCCTGTTCGCGGCGATCTACATGGCGGAATACGCAAGCAACCCCGTGCGCGCCTTCGTCAAGCCGCTGCTGGAGGTGCTGGCCGGCATTCCCACCATCGTCTACGGCTTCTTCGCCCTCATCACCGTCGGCCCGTTCCTGCGCGACCTGTCGGCGCAGCTTGCCGGGCTGGCGACCGGTGATTACACCGCCTTCATCCAGGCGCAGAGCGTGCTGACGGCGGGCCTGGTGATGGGCATCATGCTGATCCCCTTCGTGTCGTCGCTGTCGGACGACATCATCACCGCCGTTCCGGGTTCGCTCCGCGATGGATCGCTGGGGCTGGGCGCGACGCGGTCGGAGACGATCAAGCGCGTCGTCCTGCCGGCGGCGCTGCCGGGCATCGTATCGGCCTTGCTGCTGACCGCGTCACGCGCCATCGGCGAAACCATGATCGTGGTGCTGGCGGCGGGCATCGCCGCCAACATCACCATCAACCCCTTCGAGGCCATGACGACGGTGACGATCAAGATCGTCAGCCAGTTGACGGGCGATCTCGACTTCACCTCGCCGCAGAGCCTCGTCGCCTTCGCGCTCGGCATCACGCTTTTCGTCATGACGCTGATCCTCAACGTCGTCGCCCTCTACATCGTGCGCAAATACCGGGAGCAGTACGACTGATGACCGACATTTCCATGGACAAGGCCGGCGCCGTCAGCAAGGCGCCCCCGCGCCGCGACATCGGCATCAAGCGTCGCTATGCCGCCGAACGCCGGTTCAAGGCCTACGGCATCACCGCCATCGCCATCGGCCTGATCTTCCTGTGCACGCTGCTCTGGACGGTCATCTCGCAGGGCTATACGGCCTTCTGGCAGACCGAGATCCGGCTGCCGATCAGCTTCTCGCAGGAGGTGATCGACCCCGACAATACGGGAGGCCAGGACGCTTCAGCCCTGATGCGCGCAAACTATCCGCGCCTGGCGCAGGACGCCATCGTGCAGCGCCTCGGCATCGACCCGTCCAACCGGCCGGAGGTGCAGCGCGCCGCGGGGCTTGTATCGCAGGGCGTTCGATTGCAGCTCCGCCAGATGGTGCTGGAGGATCCCTCCATCATCGGCACCACGCAGGATGTCTGGATATTCGCCAACTCCACGGTAGACAGCGCCCTGAAAGGCCAGTTCGACCTGTCCGTGGAGGAAGGCCGCAGGCCGCTGAACGACATGCAGTTGCGCTGGATGGACGAGCTCGAGCAGGCCGGCGACCTTGCGCAGCGCTTCAACACGGACTTCTTCACCAACGGCGCCTCGAGCCGTGCCGAAACGGCCGGCGTCGGCGTCGCCATCCTCGGCTCGCTCTACATGATGCTGATCGTGCTGGTGCTGTCGCTGCCCATCGGCGTCGCCGCGGCGATCTATCTCGAAGAGTTCGCGCCGAAGAACAAGCTGACCGATCTCATCGAGGTGAACATCAACAATCTGGCGGCGGTGCCATCGATCGTCTTCGGACTTCTCGGTCTTGCCGTGTTCATCAACTGGTTCGGCCTGCCGCGCTCGGCCTCGCTGGTGGGCGGGCTGGTGCTGACGCTGATGACCCTGCCGACGATCATCATCGCCACACGCGCGGCGTTGAAAGCGGTGCCGCCCTCCATCCGCGCGGCCGCGCTGGGCCTTGGCGCCTCACGCAACCAGATGGTGTTTCAACACGTCCTGCCGCTTGCCGCGCCCGGCATCCTCACCGGCACCATCATCGGCCTTGCCCAGGCGCTGGGCGAGACGGCGCCGCTGCTGCTGATCGGCATGGTTGCCTTCGTCGCCGACTTCCCGTCCGGTCCGATGAGCCCGGCGACGGCGCTGCCCGTGCAGATCTTCATGTGGGCCAACGAGGCCGACCGCGCCTTCGTGGAGCGCACCTCCGGCGCGATCATCGTGCTGCTTGCCTTCCTTGCATTCATGAATATCGCTGCGGTGCTTCTGCGCCGCCGGTTCGAACGTCGCTGGTAGGAGCGGCAGGAGCAGATCATGATGGAACATCTTCACATCACGGCCGCCCGGCCAGCAGGAAAGCTCGACATGCCCATCAAGATGCGCGGTGAGAAAGTCTCGGTCTTCTATGGCGCCAAGCAGGCGCTGTACGAGGTGGACCTGGATGTCGCGGAGCGGCAGGTGACGGCGCTGATCGGCCCGTCCGGTTGCGGCAAGTCGACCTTCCTGCGGACACTCAACCGCATGAACGACACGATCGAGGGTTGCCGCGTCGAAGGGCGGATCACGCTCGACGGCGACGACATCTACGACCGCGATCTCGACGTGGTGGAGCTGCGCGCCCGCGTCGGCATGGTGTTCCAGAAGCCGAACCCTTTCCCGAAGTCCATCTTCGAAAATGTCGGCTATGGACCGAAGATCCATGGCCTGGCCCGCAACAAGGCCGACCTTGAGGAAATCGTCGTCACCAGCCTCAAGCGGGCAGGCCTTTTCGAGGAGGTGAAGGATCGCCTCCACGAAGCCGGCACCGGATTGTCGGGCGGCCAGCAGCAGCGCCTCTGCATCGCGCGCGCCATCGCCGTGTCGCCCGAGGTGATCCTGATGGATGAGCCGTGCTCGGCGCTCGACCCGATCGCGACCGCGACCGTGGAAGAGCTGATCGACGAATTGAAGCAGAACTTCACGATCGTCATCGTGACGCACTCCATGCAACAGGCGGCGCGCGTATCGCAAAGCACGGCCATGTTCCACCTCGGGCGGATCGTGGAAGTCGGACCGACGGAGAAGATGTTCTCCAACCCGGACGACAAGCGCACGCAGGATTACATCACCGGCCGCTTCGGCTGACCGGGGGAGGGAAAACCATGGAAGACCATATCGTACGCTCTTACGATGAAGAGCTGAAATACATCATGCGCCGCATCTCCGAGATGGGCGGCCAGGCCGAGCGCATGGTGGAGCAATCGGTGCGCGCCCTGACCCGCAGCGACTTTTCGCTTGCCCAATCGGTGGTGGCGGACGACGTTCTCCTGGACGCAGCCCAGCGGGAGCTGGAAGAGCGCGCCATCCTGACGATCGCCAAGCGCCAGCCGATGGCGCAGGACCTGCGCGAGATCGTCGGCTCGATCCGCATCGCCTCCGACCTGGAGCGCATCGGCGACCTTGGCAAGAACATCGCCAAGCGCGTCATGGCGGTGCACGAGTTCGGGCAGCCGGTCCAGTTGACGCGCGGCATCGAGCATATGGCCGAGCTGGCCCTCGACCAGTTGAAGGACGTGCTGGACTCCTATGCGACGCGCGATACCGACCGCGCCGAAGCGGTGCGTGCCCGCGACGAAGATATCGACGCCATGTACACGTCGATCTTCCGCGAGCTCCTGACCTACATGATGGAAGATCCGCGCAACATCTCGGCCTGCACGCATCTTCTGTTCAGCGCCAAGAATATCGAGCGCATCGGCGATCACGCGACAAACATCGCCGAGACGATCTACTACATCAAGACAGGCCAGCAGATCGAGGACGAGCGTCCGAAGGGCGACCGCACCACCTCCATGGTGCTGCCGGTGAACGCCGCTACGGACAAGTGAGGACGCCGGGATGAACGCCAGGGTTACCGTTGTCGAAGACGAGGAGGCCCTCAGCGTCCTCCTGCGCTACAATCTGGAGGCCGAGGGCTTCACCGTCGACACCATCATGCGCGGTGACGAAGCCGATCTGCGCCTCAAGGAAGAGGTGCCCGACCTCCTGATTCTCGACTGGATGCTGCCGGGCCTCTCCGGTGTCGAGCTGTGCCGCCGCCTGCGTCTGCGGCCGGAAACCGAGCGCATGCCGATCATCCTGCTTACCGCGCGCGGCGAAGAGAGCGAGCGCGTGCGCGGCCTGTCGGTCGGCGCCGACGATTATGTGGTGAAACCCTTCTCCACCCCGGAGCTGATGGCCCGCGTGAAGGGCCTTCTGCGCCGGGCGAAGCCGGAGCGTATCTCGTCGCAATTGACGGCCGGCGACATAGACCTCGACCGCGAGACGCACCGCGTGCGCCGTGCCGGCCGCGAGGTGAAGCTGGGGCCGACGGAGTTCAAGCTGCTGGAGTTCCTGCTGCAGGCGCCCGGTCGGGTCTTCTCGCGAGAGCAGTTGCTGGACGGCGTCTGGGGCCGGGACATCTATGTCGACGAGCGCACGGTCGACGTGCATGTCGGCCGCCTGCGCAAGGCCATCAACCGCGGCCGCCAGCGCGATCCTATCCGCACCGTCCGCGGTGCCGGCTATGCGCTGGACGAAACCTTCGCGGCCGCCCGGCAGGCGGCTGCGCGCTAGACCTTACGGCGCGTCGGCGCATGGAAGTCGGGCGGGCGGCGGGCAATCCATTTCAGGAAGCCGGCAAGCTCGGGCCGCTCGCGCAGGCTTTGCCCTTCCAACTCCATCCGCGCCAGTTCGGTGTTGGTGAAATGCGCGTGCAGGGTGCGGTGGCAGATCGGATGGACCGGCACGATCTGCCGGCCGCCGCGGCTTTTCGGGACGGGGTGATGCCACTCCACGCGGCGGCCCAGCGGGCGGCCGCACAGCCAGCATGCGGCGGCCTCTTCCGCCATGGCGCTCAGAACTCTTCGTAGCGGGCAGGGTCCTGATCGGCCAGCCTGCCATCCGGCCGCGCCAGCGATGCGATCGTTTCCATGTCGCCTTGCGACAAGTCGAAATCGAAGACGGAGCGGTTCTCGATCTGGCGCTCATCCGATGTCGCCTTGGGCAGCGGGACGGCTCCCTGCTGCACCTGCCAGCGCAGGATGATCTGCGGAATGGTTCTGCCGTGCCGCCCGGCGATCTCGCCGATCGTTTCGTTGGTGATGATGTCGTTGGCGCGCCCGAGCGGGCTCCATGCCTGTGTCACGACGCCTTTCGAACGATCGAAGGCAAGCTGCCCGGCTTGTGGAAAATACGGGTGGAGTTCTACCTGATTGATAGCCGGCGCCACCCCGGTTTCCGCGATGATGCGCTCGATATGCTCCGGCAGGAAGTTGCAGACGCCGATGGTGCGGATAAGGCCGGCCTTCTGGGCATCCACGAGGGCCTGCCACGCTTCCACGTAAAGGCCCGTCTTCGGGTTGGGCCAATGGATAAGGTAGATATCCAGATGGTCGAGGCCGGTGCGGAACAGGGATTCCTCGACCGTGGCGCGCGCTTCCGCGTAGCGATGCCTGCGGCCGGGCAGCTTCGACGTGACACGGATCGTGTCGCGTGCAAGGCCGGAAGCCCTGACGGCGGCGCCGACGGCCCCCTCGTTTTCGTAGTTGAACGCCGAATCCAGCAGGCGGTATCCGTTGCGCATGGCCCGCACGATCGTTTCGACGCCAGCCTGGCCGTTCAACTTGTAAGTGCCGAAGCCGATAGCCGGAAGCTGCGTGCCGTCATTCAGCTTAAGATCGGGAATGGGTGTGTCCATGGATCGCGTCCTTCTGCTCTATCCGGTCCAGATAGGGCGCAGTGGCGACGACCGGGCAAAAAATCTGCGGCCCGGCCGGCCAAGGCTGTGCCGATCAGGCGAAGGCCTGCAATCCCGTCTGGGCGCGACCCAGGATAAGGGCGTGCACGTCGTGCGTGCCCTCATAGGTGTTGACCGTCTCGAGGTTCTGCAGGTGGCGCATCACGTGGTACTCGCCCATGATGCCGTTGCCGCCATGCATGTCACGCGCCATGCGGGCGATGTCCAGCGCCTTGCCGCAGTTGTTGCGCTTGACGAGGCTGATCGCTTCCGGCGCCAGGGCATCCTCGTCGAACAGGCGCCCGACGCGCAACGAGGCCTGCAGGCCCAGCGTGATCTCGGTCTGCATGTCGGCTAGCTTCTTCTGGACCAGTTGCGTGGCCGCCAGCGGACGATCGAACTGGATGCGCTCCAGCGTATAGTTGCGGGCGCGATGCCAGCAGTCTTCCGCAGCCCCCAGCACGCCCCAGGAGATGCCGTAGCGGGCCCGGTTGAGGCAGCCGAAGGGCCCTTTCAACCCGCTGACATGCGGCAGGAGCGCGGTTTCGGGAACGACGACCCCGTCCATGACGATCTCGCCGGTAACGGAGGCACGAAGCGACAGCTTGCCGTTGATCTTGGGCGCGGAAAGGCCCGCCATGCCCTTTTCCAGCACGAAGCCGCGTATGGCGCCGTCATGGGCGTCGGACTTGGCCCATACCACGAAGACGTCGGCGATGGGCGAATTGGAAATCCACATCTTGGCGCCGCTGATGCGGTAGCCGTCGGCGACCTTTTCCGCGCGCGTCTTCATGCCGTTCGGATCGGACCCGGCATCGGGCTCCGTCAGCCCGAAGCAGCCGATCCACTCGCCGGAGGCAAGCCGAGGCAGGTACTTCTGGCGCTGCTCTTCCGTTCCGTAGGCGTAGATCGGGTACATGACCAGCGAAGACTGCACGCTCATCATCGAGCGATAGCCGGAATCCACCCGCTCTACCTCGCGCGCGACGAGGCCGTAGGCGACATAGGATGCACCGGCGCAGCCGTAATCCTCGGGCAGGGTGACGCCGAGCAGGCCGAGCGCCCCCATCTCGCGGAAGATTTCCGGCTCGACCGTCTCGCGCTCATAGGCTTCGAGGATACGGGGTTGCAGCTTCTCCTGGGCGAAGTCCCGGGCGGAATCGCGGATCAACCGCTCATCCTCGGTCAACTGCCCTTCCAGCATGAACGCGTCCGCCCAGTCGAACCGGCCCATCGCAGGTTGTCCACCGGCAGGAAAAGCGTGTGTCATGTCCATGTCTCCCAATTCGATGGGCCTGCTATCGCACGAATTTCGCGCCGTCTCCACCCGCGCAGGCCTTGCCGAGCGGACTGGATTACGCCCTGCCCGCGGCAGGAAAGGGGCGGCCGAAGGCGCTTTTGGGGTTGTTATGACGCCCGGTTGACCTAGGCTTTCCCTGCACGAGCACAGGATGGGGGATGATGATGACAGACGTTCGGAGCGGCTTTGCCGCACTGGCCCTCGCAGCCTCGGTCTTCTTTGCCGGGGCCGCGCCGGCGACCGCGCAGACGCCGCCGGGCGTCCTGATCGTCGGCCAGATCGCCGAGCCGCAATCGCTGGACCCGCACCGGGTGACGGCGGCCAACGACTTCCGCATCCTGACGAATGTCTATGATGGCCTCGTTCGGTACGAAGCGGGTACGCTCGACCTGGAGCCGGCGCTTGCCACCGCCTGGGACATCTCGGAGGATGGGCTTACCTACACGTTCACGCTGCGCGAGGGCGTGACCTTTCACGATGGGTCGGCTTTCGACGCGCAAGCGGTGAAGTTCAACTTCGACAGGATGCTCGACGAGGCCCACCCGTTCCACAATACCGGGCCGTTTCCGCTGTCCTTTCAGTTCGATGCCGTCGACAGCGTCACGGTGATCGATCCGCTGACGGTCGAATTCACGCTGAAGGAGCCCTTCGCACCCTTTCTGTCCAACCTTGCCGCGCCGGTGGGCTTGATCGTTTCGCCTGCCGGGGTGGAAGCGACGGGCGGCGAGTTCGGCCGCAGCCCCTCGGGCACCGGGCCATTCCGCTTTGCCGAATGGGTGGCGAACCAGCGGGTGGTGGTGGAGGCCAACCCGGACTATTGGGACGGCGCCCCGCAACTCCAGGCCGTCGTCTTCCGGCCGATCACCGACGCCAATACACGGATTGCCGAGATGATGGCCGGCGGCATCGACGTTCTCGTTGAGACGCCCCCGGATAATGTCGCGGTCTTCCGCGACGATCCAACCTTCGCCGTGCACGAGACGGTCGGGCCGCATGTCTGGTACCTGATCCTGAACACGCGTGACGGCCCGTTTGCGGACAAGCGGGTGCGGCAGGCAATCAATTATGCCGTCGACAAGCAGGGCATCGTGGACAACATCCTGCAGGGCACGGCGGAGGTGGCCGCAGGCCCGATCCCGCCCGCTTTCGACTGGGCGACCGACCCGGGCATTGCGCCTTATCCGCACGATCCCGAACGCGCCAGGGCGCTGCTGGCCGAGGCCGGCGTGACGCAAGCGGACATGACCTTCCTGGTGACGGAAGGCGGTTCCGGCATGCTGGACCCGGTGCAGATGGCGACGGCCATCCAGTCGGATCTCGCCGCTGTCGGGCTGAACGCCAACATCCAGACCTACGAGTGGAACAGCTACCTTGCGCAGGTGAATGGCGGGCTTTCGGGCAAGGGCGACATGGCCGAAATGGCCTGGATGACGAACGATCCGGATACGCTGCCCTTTCTGACCCTGCATTCCAATGCGATGCCGGAGGCGGGCGGCTTCAATTCCGGCTATTACAGCAACCCGCATCTGGATGGCCTCCTGGATCAGGCCCGCACGGCGATCGACTTCGAAGAGCGGGCGGACCTTTACCGCGAAATCCAGGGCCTCGTGCATGAGGAGGCCCCCTGGCTCTTCGTCGCCAACTGGAAGCAGAACGCCGTGACGACGGCACGCGTGGAAGGGTTTACCCTGCAGCCCGATTTCACGCTGATCCTGCGCGACGTCGTGAAGAACTGAGGCAGGCATGGCGGCAACGATCCTGAAGCGCCTGCTGGCTGCCGTGCCGGTGCTTGTCGGGCTTTCGATCCTGGTCTTCGCCATCATGGCGATGATACCGGGAGATACGGCGCTGGCCATACTGGGATCCTATGCGACGCCCGAAAACGTCGCGCGGCTGAACGCGCAACTCGGCCTCGACCGGAGCCTGCCCGAACAATATCTGATCTGGGCCGGCAACCTGCTGCAGGGCGATCTGGGGCAATCCTACATCCTCAACCGTCCGGTGCTGGACGAGGTGTCCGAGCGGTTCTCCGCAACCCTGATCCTTGCCGGAACGGCCCTCGTCCTAGCCTCGCTGCTCGGCATCCTTGCCGGGGTCGTCTCGGCGGTCCGGCAATTCGGCTGGGCGGATCGCATCGTAACCTTCGCGGTGCTGATCGGCATTTCGATGCCGGCCTTCCTGCTGGGGCTGGTCTTCATTCTGGTGTTCGCGGTCCGGCTGCGCTGGCTGCCGGCCTCGGGCATGACGGCGGTCTATGGCGGGGGTGGGCCCGGCGATATCCTCAAGCATCTCATCCTGCCTGCATCCACGCTGGCGATCATCGCGGCGGGCGTTATTGCGCGGCTGTCGCGCGCGGCCATGCTGGAGGTGCTGCGGCAGGATTTCATCCGCACCGCGCGCGCCAAGGGGCTGCCCGAACGTCTCGTGGTGGGGCGGCACGCCCTGCGCGCCGCACTGGTGCAGATCATTCCCATCGTCGGGCTGCAGGCCGGCTTCGTGCTGGGCGGGGCGGTCTATGTGGAAACGGTGTTCCAGTGGCCGGGGCTGGGGGCCATGCTGGTGCAGGCGGTTTCGACGCGCGATCTGCTGCTGGTGCAGGGTGGTGTCCTGGTTGCGGCGGGCTGCTACGTCCTCGTCAATCTGGCGGCCGATATCGCCCAGGCGATGGTGGATCCGAGGCTGCGGGTATGACGATGCAGGCGCGCCCATCCACGCTGCGCCTTATCGTTGCCAACCGCCTTTCGGCAGCCGGCATGGCGCTGTTTATCCTGATCCTGCTGATCGCGCTTGCCGCGCCGCTGCTGCCCCTGCCGGACCCGGACGCGACGGACACCGCCGCAAGACTGCGGCCGCCCTTTTCGCCCGGGCATCTGCTCGGCACCGACCCGCTCGGCCGCGATGTCCTTGCCCGCCTTGTCTGGGGTACGCGCGTTTCACTGGCCGTCGGTATCGGCGCAACGCTGGTGGCGGCGGTGCTGGGCACGGCACTGGGGCTTGTGGCTGGCTATGCCGGCGCGCGCACCGATACGTTGCTGATGCGCCTGGTGGACATGCTGATGGCCTTTCCCTACGTGCTGCTGGCGCTGGCCATCGTCGCCGTCCTGGGGCCGGGGCTGATCAACGCCCTTTATGCCATTGCGATCGTCAACATACCCTTCTTTGCGCGCAACATAAGGGGGCGCGTGCTGGGGTTGAGCCACCAGCCCTTCGTGGACGCGGCGCGGCTGTCGGGCAAGGGCCATTTGTCGATCCTGGCGACCGAAATCTTCCCCAACATCCTGCCGGTCATCGTGGTGACGATGTCGTCTACCGTTGGCTGGATGATCCTGGAAACGGCCGGCCTGTCGTTCCTGGGGCTCGGCGCGCAGCCGCCGCAAGCCGATCTGGGCTCGATGCTGGGGCAGGGGCGGGCGCAACTCTTTACCGCGGCGCATGTGGCGCTGGTTCCCGGCCTGATGATCTTCATCCTGGTGATGAGCATCAATCTTGCCGGCGATGGCATCCGCGATGTCCTGGACCCGCGTCTGCGCTCGGGCGCGCTTGCGCGCCCGCAGGCCGTTACGGAAGTTGCGCGGCAGGCGGCTCCTGGGGCAGGGGCACGGACATCCACCCCGCAGACGGGGGCGCCCCTGTCGGTGGAGGGGCTGTCCGTCGGCTTTCGGTCGGGGCGGGCGATACGCCCGGCCGTGCGCGACGTTTCCCTGACGCTGCGGCAGGGCGAATGCCTGGGCGTGATCGGTGAGTCGGGCTCCGGCAAAAGCGTGACCGCCCTGTCGATCATGGGCCTCGTCGCCTCGCCCCCCGGTGTCATCACCGCCGGTGCGATCCGGCTGGATGGAGAAGATCTGCTGGATCGGCCTTCGCGGATGGCTTCCTTTCGCGGGGCAAGGGTGGCCTACATCTTCCAGGATCCGCTCACCAGCCTGCATCCCATGATGCCGGTGGGCCGCCAGATCGCCGAGGCGGTCACGGCACACCGCGCGGTTGGCCGTGCGGAAGCCCGCCGCCGTACCCTGGCGCTGATGGAACAGGTGGGGTTGCCGGACCCGGCCGGGCGATACGGCGCCTATCCGCATCAACTGTCCGGCGGCCAGCGCCAGCGTGTCGGCATCGCCATGGCGCTCGCCAACGATCCCGACATCCTCGTGGCGGATGAGCCGACGACGGCACTGGACGTGACGGTGCAGGCCCGCATCCTGACGCTGCTGAAGGACTTGCAGCGGCAGCGAGGGCTGTCGCTGCTGTTGATCACGCATGATTTCGGCGTCGTCGCCGGCATGTGCGACAGGGTGGCCGTAATGAAGGATGGTCGCATCGTGGAAGAGGGCGCCACGCGAAGCGTGCTCGATGCGCCGTCGCATGCCTATACGCGCCGCCTGATCGCCAGCGTGCCGAGGCCGGGCGAAGGCAGGCATTTCCTGTCGTGCGTCCGGGCCATGCGGGACATGGACGCCCTGGAGGCGCGCGCATGATCGTCCAGCCCGCCATCGAGGTCGAGAACCTCAACCGCACCTTCCGGCGCGGCGGCTGGCTGTCCAGCGGCAGTGACATCGTCGCCGTGTGCGACGCCACCTTCCAGGTGGCCCGGGGCGAGACCCTGGCGATCGTCGGGGAGTCCGGTTCCGGCAAGTCCACCATCGCGCGCATGCTCGTCGGCCTCGACAGGCCGACGCGCGGCACGATCCGCCTCGAGGGGCAGGATCTGTCCACGCTGACAGGGCGGGACCGGCGCATGCTCGGCCGCCGCATCCAGTACGTGTTCCAGGACCCGGTCGCCTCCCTGAACCCGCGCCACCGGATCGGCGAGATCCTCGGCAGTACGTTGGCGGGGCTTGCCGCAATGGCGGGCAGGGCCGCGCGCCGCGCTCGCATGGAAGAGCTGCTGCATCATGTGGGGCTGGAGGCCGAGTCGCTGCAGCGCTACCCGCACGAATTCTCGGGCGGGCAGGCGCAGCGCATCGCCATTGCCAGGGCGCTGGCCGCAGAGGCGCGCATCATCGTGCTGGACGAGCCCGTCAGCGCGCTGGACGTGTCGGTGCAGGCGCAGGTTCTGCTGCTGCTGGACAGGCTGAAGGCCGAGTTCGACCTGACCTATGTCTTCATCAGCCACGACCTTGCGGTCGTGGAGGCGATCTCCGATCGGGTGATGGTGATGCAAGGGGGCGAGATCGTGGAGACCGGGTCGGCCGAAGGGCTGTTCGCGGCGCCCCGGGCCGCCTATACGCGGTCGCTTCTGGCCAGCGCGCCGAGGCTGGATCGAGCGTCCGAAACGCTCTAAGAGGGCATTGGTCAACAAGGACGATCACCGATGAGCGATGGTACCCAGCACCGGGCCTTCATGATCTTCCTGACGATCGTGACGATCGGCTTTTTGTGGCTGATCCAGCCCTATATGGGGGCGGTGCTGTGGGCCATCGTGCTGGCCGTCATTTTCGACCCGGTCCACCGCCGCATCCAGTCCGGCATGAACGGCCGCGACTCGCTTGCCGCGGCGATCAGCGTTCTGGTGTGCATTCTCGTGGCGATCATTCCGATGGCCTTCCTGGTGGGCTCGATCGTGCAGGAGGGGCGGAGCCTCTACAGCCGCATGACGAGCGGTGGCTTCGAGCCGGCGGCCTACGGGCAGGCCCTCTACGACCGCCTGCCGAGCGAGCTGCAGGAGTTTCTGCAGGGGCTGGGCGCCGACAATCTTTCGGAGCGCATCACCTCGGCTGCGGCACAAGCGGGGCAGATCGTGGCCGGGCAGGCCTGGAATTTCGGGCAGGGGACGCTGGGCTTCTTCGTCGCCGTGGGCCTGATGATCTATCTTCTGTTCTTCCTGTTCCGCGATGGCGACCGGATCGCCCGGGCCCTGCGCAACGCATCGCCGCTGCGGCCGGATCATACCGAAGCGATCCTGAGCCGCTTCATATCCGTGGTGCGCGCCACCGTGCGCGGCAATTTCATTATTGCAGGGTTGCAGGGCGCCATCGGCGGCATCGCCTTCTGGTCGCTTGGTGTCAACGGCGCGGTGCTGTGGGGCACCATCATGGCCTTCCTGTCGCTGCTGCCGGCCGTCGGCGCAGCCATCGTCTGGATGCCGGTCGCGCTTCACTTCCTGCTGACGGGCGAATACGTCAAGGGCGCCATCCTGATCGGCGTCGGCGTCGCTGTCATCGGCCTCGTCGACAACGTGCTGCGGCCGCCGTTGGTGGGCAAGGAAACCCGGCTTCCCGACTATATGGTCCTGTTTTCGACGGTCGGCGGCCTGACCCTGCTCGGCATCAACGGTTTCATCATCGGTCCGCTGATCGCCGCCCTGTTCGTAACGGTCTGGTCTCTCTACACCGAAGAGCGGCGCAAGCGGCCGCAGCTTATCACGACCGATCGCTGAGAACGCGCCGGACGGCATCCTCCCACCCGGCCAGCTTGCGGTTTCGCAGGTCCTGCCGCATCGAGGGCTCGAACCGCCGGTCGAGGTTCCAGCGTTCGGCGAAGCCATCCATGTCCGGCCAGACGCCGCAATGGCGGCCCGCCAGCCAGGCGGCACCGAGGGCGGTCGTCTCCAGGACGGTGGGCCGGTCGACCGGGGCGTCCAGAAGGTCGGCAAGCCGCTGCATGGTCCAGTCGCTGGCAACCATGCCGCCGTCCACGCGCAACACGGTGTCGGAAGCGGCGGGCCAGTCGCGCCGCATGGCATGCAGCAGATCGGCCGTCTGGTAGCAGACGGCCTCCAGCGCCGCCCTGGCGAAGTCGTCCGGCCCGGTATCGCGCGTCAACCCGAAGATCGCACCGCGCGCGTCGGCATCCCACCAGGGCGCGCCCAGCCCGGTAAAGGCCGGCACCAGATACACATCCTGCCTGTCGTCGACGCGCTCGGCCATCAGGCCCGTGTCGGAGGCGCGCTGCACGATCTTCAACCCGTCGCGCAGCCATTGCACCGCCGCCCCGGCAATGAAGATGGAGCCTTCCAGCGCATAGGTGGACTGTCCGTCGAGGCGGTAGGCCAGCGTCGACAGAAGGCGGTTGCCGGAACGCACCCGCTCGGTCCCGGTGTTGAGGACGGCGAAGCAGCCGGTGCCGTAGGTGGATTTCATCATGCCCGGCCTGAAGCAGGCATTGCCCAGGACGGCGGCGTGCTGGTCGCCTGCCATTCCGCAGATGCGGATGGCCCCGCCAAAGAGGGCAGGGTCCGTTTCGCCGAAATCGGCGGCGCAGTCGCGAATGTCGGGCAGCAGTGCGGCGGGTACGTCGACCAGCCGCAACAGCTCTTCGTCCCAGGCGTTGGCCGCGGTATCGAACAGCATGGTCCGGGCGGCGTTGGTTGCATCGGTCAGGTGGGTGCGGCCGCCCGTCAGCCGCCAGAGGAGAAACGTATCGACCGTCCCGAAGGCCAGCTTGCCCTCTTCGGCCCTTGCGCGCGCGCCGTCCACATTATCGAGAATCCAGGCGATCTTGGTGCCCGAGAAATACGAGTCGATGACAAGACCGGTCTTGTCCATGACGGTGGCTTCCGCGCCGTCGCGCACCAGTTGCCGGCAGCGTTCGGCGGTGCGCCTGTCCTGCCAGACGATGGCGTTGTGGATCGGCCGGCCCGTGCCCCGCTCCCAGATGATGGTCGTCTCTCGCTGGTTGGTGATGCCGAGGCCGGCAATGTCCGCTGCCGACAGCGACGCATCGGCCAGCGCCCGCTTTACGGTTGCAAGGACAGTGCGCCAGATTTCTTCGGGGTCATGCTCCACCCAGCCGGATTGCGGCAGGATCTGGCCGAACTCCTCCTGCGCGACGCCAACCACCCGGAAGGACGCGTCGAAGACGATGGCGCGCGTGGATGTCGTGCCCTGGTCGATGGCGAGGATATAGCCGGACATGGGTTTTGGGTCCTCCCGTTGGGTCTGTGGCGGCGGTGAAATGAAGGGGCCGGACCTCTCGGCCCGGCCCCTTTCGATGGATGACAGATATGCCGCAGCGGCTCAATTGGCCGGGGCCGCGTCCGCGCGGTCGCCGGGGGCCGCATCGGCCCAGCTTTTCACCAGCTCGTCGTAATTGACGGTGATGGGCGTTTCCTTCTCGTTTTCCTTCTTGGGCTGGGGCGCAAGCGTGCCGTTGGCCTTGGCCTGCTCGACCCAGTATTCCATGTCGTGCTCCTCGTTCAGGACGGGGCCCTTGTCGCCCTGCACGCCGGCACGCTCCAGGCGGGCCATCACGCGCTCCTGCTCCTCGCAGAGGGAGTCCATCGCCTCCTGCGGGGTCTTGTTGCCGGCGGCCGCATCGCCGATGGCCTGCCACCAGAGCTGCGCCAGCTTGGGGTAGTCCGGAACGTTGGTGCCGGTGGGCGACCATTGCTTGCGGGCCGGCGACCGGTAGAACTCGACAAGGCCGCCCAGATTCTTGGCGCGGTCGGTGAAGCTCTTGTCGCGGATGGTGGATTCACGCACGAACGTCAGGCCGACATGGCTTTTCTTGACGTCGACCGTCTTGGACGAGACGAACTGAGCATACAGCCAGGCCGCCTTGGCACGCTCGGTCGGGGTGGATTGCATCAGCAGCCACGAGCCGACGTCCTGGTAGCCGAGCTTCATGCCCTCGACCCAGTAGACGCCATGCGGCGACGGAGCCATGCGCCACTTCGGCGTGCCGTCCTCGTTGACGACGGGCAGGCCTTCCTTGACCGCATCGGCGGTGAAGGCCGTGTACCAGAAGATCTGCTGGGCGATCTCGCCCTGCGCCGGCACCGGGCCGCTTTCCGAGAAGGTCATGCCCTGGGCCGACGGCGGGGCATAGGCCTTGAGCCATTCGAGATACTTTTCGATGGAATAGACGGCTGCCGGTCCGTTGGTATCGCCGCCCCGGGCGACGCAGGAGCCGACCGGCTGCGACTTGTCGTTGACGCGGATGCCCCATTCGTCGACGGGCAGGCCGTTGGGCAGGCCCTTGTCGCCATTGCCGGCCATGGACAGCCAGGCATCGGTGAAGCGCCAGCCGAGCGAGGGGTCCTTCTTGCCATAGTCCATATGGCCGTAGACCTTCTTGCCGTCGATCTCGCGGCCGGTGAAGAACTTGGCGATATCCTCATAGGCCGACCAGTTGACCGGCACGCCGAGGTCGTAGCCGTATTCGGCCTTGAAGTCCGCCTTGTTCTTCTCGTCGTTGAACCAGTCGTAGCGGAACCAGTAGAGGTTCGCGAATTGCTGGTCGGGCAACTGGTACAGCTTGCCGTCCGGCGCGGTGGTGAAGCTGGTGCCGATGAAATCGGCCAGGTCCAGGCCCGGATTGGTGACGTCGGCGCCTTCGCCGGCCATCCAGTCGGTCAGGTTGCGCACCTGGTTGTAGCGCCAGTGCGTGCCGATCAGATCGGAGTCGTTGACATAGGCGTCGTAGATGTTCTCGCCCGACTGCATCTGCGTCTGCAGCTTCTCGATCACGTCGCCTTCGCCGATGATATCGTGCGTCAGCTTGATGCCGGTGATGTCGGAGAACGCCTTGGCCAGCACCTTCGACTCGTAGTCGTGGGTGGTGATGTTTTCGGAGACGACCTTGATCTCCATGCCGGCGAAGGGCTTCGCCGCATCGATGAACCATTGCATCTCCGCTTCCTGCTGCGCGCGATCCAGCGTCGACAACTCGCCGATCTCGCTGTCCAGGAATGTCTTCGCGGCGTCCATGTCGGCCGCCGCGGGGCCGGCCGCGACCATGATCGCAAGGCTAGCGGCACCCAGCATCCATCTCGTCTTCATGAAGATTCCTCCCAGGAACGATGTTGACCGGAGATAAACCCGTTCCCGCGCGACCGGCGGCGCGCGGCGGGCACAGTCACGCCGCTTCAGACGAAGCGGAACACCAGCCCCGCATAGGCGAGGCAGACGAGAAGCGCCGGCCACAAGGTCGCGTCCTCGAAGAAGAAAAGAGAGCCGAGGCATATGAAGGCCGAGCCGAGCAGCGACAGGAACAGGCGGTCGCCGCGTGTCGTCTCGAAGCGCAGTATGCCGTAGCGCGGGCCGCCTCCCGGTGACACGACCTCCCAGACGCCCATCAGGGCGATCAGCAGGGCGATGGTCAGGAAGAAGATCGCCGTCGGCCATGTCCAGGCCATCCATGAGAAATCGGGCATGGTCACCTCCGTCAGACCCGGCCCAGGGCAAAGCCCTTGGCGATGTAGTTGCGGACGAACCAGATGACGATCGCGCCGGGGATGATCGTCAGCGCGCCGGCCGCGGCGAGCACGCCCCAGTCCATGCCGGAAGCCGAGACGGTGCGCGTCATGATGGCCGAGATGGGCTTGGCGTCCGTCACCGTCAGCGTGCGGGCGATCAACAGCTCGACCCACGAGAACATGAAGCAGAAGAAGGCCGCCACTCCGATGCCGCTGGCGATGAGCGGCATGAAGATCTTGAAGAAGAAGCGCGGGAAGGAGTAGCCGTCGATATAGGCGGTCTCGTCGATCTCCTTCGGCACGCCCGACATGAAGCCTTCCAGAATCCAGACCGCCAGCGGCACGTTGAACAGGCAGTGCGCCAGCGCCACCGCGATATGCGTGTCGATGAGGCCGAATGCCGAGTAGAGCTGGAAGAAGGGCAGGGCGAACACGGCCGGCGGCGCCATGCGGTTGGTCAGCAGCCAGAAGAAGAGGTGCTTGTCGCCCAGGAAGCGATAGCGCGAGAATGCATAGGCGGCCGGCAGCGCCACTGCCACGGAGATGACCGTGTTCATCGCCACGTAGATCATCGAGTTGATGTAGCCGCGATACCAGGACGGATCGGTCAGGATGGTGCGGTAATTGTCCAGCGTCGGGTTGATCGGCCACAGCGTGACGCCGCTGATGATCTCCTGATTGGTCTTGAAGCTCATATTGACCAGCCAGTAGATCGGCACCAGCAGGAACAGGATGTAGAGGGCCGGTATCAGCGCCTTGGCATGGAAGCGCCGGCTGGCGGCCTGTGCCGAGCGGCGCTTGAGGGCATCTTCGGCATGCAGGGCGGGCGGCACGGAGGCCGCCGGATGGGTGAGGCTGCTCATGACTGGTCCCCCTGGCCCTGCGGCCGGTCCACGCCGACATTCGTCATCACGGTGTAGAAAACCCACGACAGGGCCAGCACGATCAGGAAGTAGATCAGGCTCATCGCTGCCGCCGGGCCGAGGTCGAACTGGCCGACCGCCGTCTTGACGAGGTCGATCGACAGGAAGGTTGTGGAATTGCCGGGTCCGCCGCCGGTGACGACGAAGGGCTCGGTGTAGATCATGAAGGAGTCCATGAAGCGCAGCAGGACGGCGATCACCAGCACACGGCCCATCTTCGGCAACTGGATGTAGCGGAAGACCGCCCAGCGCGAGGCGCCGTCGATGCGGGCGGCCTGGTAATAGGCATCGGGAATGGAGACGAGGCCGGCATAGCACAGAAGCACGACGAGGCTTGTCCAGTGCCAGACATCCATCACGATGACGGTGATCCAGGCGTCCAGCGGGTTCTGCACGTAATTATAGTCGATGCCGAGCCGCGTCAGGGTGGCGCCGAGAAGGCCGATATCGGTGCGTCCGAAGACCTGCCATATGGTGCCCACCACGTTCCACGGGATCAGCAGCGGCAACGCCATCAGCACCAGGCACACCGGAACCCAGAAACCCTTGCGCGGCATGGCAAGCGCCACCACGATCCCCAGCGGCACCTCGATCGCCAGGATGATCGCCGAAAACAGAAGGTTGCGGCCCAGCGCATCGTGGAACCTCGAGGATTGCAGGATTTCGGTGAACCACTCCGTGCCGGCCCAGAAGAACTCGTTCTGGCCGAACGTGTCCTGCACCGAGTAGTTGACGACCGTCATCAGCGGGATCACCGCCGAAAAGGCGACGAGGACAAGCACCGGCAGGACCATCAGCCAGGCGCGGTTGTTCCAGGTTTTGTCCATCGGTCAGGCCCTCCCGCCCACAAGCCAGGAATCGGCATACAGGTTGACGGCGCGCGGCTCGAAAAGCACCGCCGCATCGGCCGGAACCGGCGCGTCGTCGGTCAGTACCGCGGTCAGCTTTTCGTCGCCGAGGCGCGACCGCACGATGCGGCTGGAGCCGATATCCTCGACCTTGTCGATGGTGATCGGCAGCGCACCGTGGGTGCCCGCCGGCACGACGCGGACGAATTCCGGCCGGACGCCGATCTGCGTGCGGGCATCGACCGCTGCCGTCAGGCCCGGCGGCAAGGGCAGGCGCTGCCCGCCGACGAAGGCGACGCCATCGGCGAGGCGGCAGGACAGGACATTCATGCCCGGAGAGCCGATGAAATAACCGACGAAAGTGTGCTTCGGCCGCTCGAACAGCTCTTCCGGCGTGCCGATCTGCACCACTTCGCCCTCGTACATCACCACTACCTTGTCGGCGAAGGTGAGCGCTTCCGTCTGATCGTGGGTGACGTAGATCATCGTGGTGCCGAACTGGCCGTGCAGCTCTTTCAACTGCGAGCGCAGGATCCACTTCATGTGCGGGTCGATGACGGTCAGCGGCTCATCGAACAGGATGGCGGCGACGTCCGAGCGGACCAGTCCGCGCCCCAGCGAGATTTTCTGCTTTTCGTCGGCGGTCAGGCCGCGCGCCTTGCGGCCCGCCTTGTCGGCAAGCCCGAGCCGCTCCAGCATGGCGGCCACGCGGCGGCCGATCTCGGCCTCGGGCACACGGCGGTTGCGCAGGGGAAAGGCGAGGTTTTCCGCAACGGTCATCGTGTCGTAGATCACCGGAAACTGGAACACCTGCGCGATGTTGCGGCGCTCGGGCGAGAGGTCCGTCACGTCACGCTCGTCGAAGAGGATGCGCCCCTCGGTGGGGGTCAGCAGGCCCGACATGATGTTGAGCAGCGTGGTCTTGCCGCAGCCGGACGGGCCCAGCAGCGCATAGGCGCCGCCATCGTCGAACGTATGGTCGATCTGCCGCAGGGCATAGGTGCCCGCGGCGGCCAGTTGCGGCGTGTAGGCGTGGCGGAGGCGATCAAGGCGGATACTGGCCATCGGCGTTTTCCCTCAAGCCGCCCGGCTGGCGGCGCGCGTCCGGTCGATGCGGCGGCCATCGGCGGTGAACAGCATCATGTCGGCCGCATCGAAGGCCAGCTCCATCGTCTCGCCCGGCTGCATGCGGCGCACGCCCGGCAGCACGGCGACGAGCCGGGCGCCCGCGCCATCCGCGTGGGCGAAGGTCTGCGATCCGGTGACCTCGGATGTCAAAAGGCGGGCAACGAGCCTGCCCCGCGCTGCGGTGGCCGCGTCCGGATGGAGCTGGTGCGCCCGTATGCCGAGTGCATAGGCGCCGTCGCCCAGCCCGGCCAGCGTGCCGGCGGGCAGTGTCAGGCCATCGGACCCCACGAGGGCGCCGCCGGAGACGGTCAGCCCGATGACGTTGAGGGGCGGGTCCGACATGATGCGCGCCGTTTCCAGGTCGGCCGGCTGCCTGTAGAGCTCGCTCGTCGGGCCGACGGCCGTGACGCGGCCCTGCCGCAGGGTCACCGTGCGCCCGCCCAGCAGCAAGGCTTCGGTGGGCTCTGTCGTGGCGTAGACGAAGATCGCCCCCGTCTCGCTGAAGATGCGGGGCAATTCCTCTCGCAGCTCCTCGCGGAGCTTGTAGTCGAGATTGGCCAGCGGCTCGTCCAGCAGCACCAGGTCGGCGCCCTTCACGATGGCGCGGGCCAGCGCGGTGCGTTGTTGCTGGCCGCCGGACAGGTTCAGCGGCGTCCTGTCGAGATAGGGCTCCAGCTTCATGAGACGCGCGGCGCGGGCCACCGCGGCATCGATATCGGCGCGGCTGCGCCCGGCGACGCGCAGCGGGGAGGCGATGTTCTCGCGCACGGTCATCGCCGGATAGTTGATGAATTGCTGGTACACCATGGCCACGTTGCGGCGGCGCACGGACACGCCCGTCACGTCGACCCCGTCCATCAGGATGCGCCCGCTCGTGGGCTTGTCGAGGCCAGCCATCAGGCGCATGAGGCTCGTCTTGCCGCTCAGGGTAGCGCCCAGAAGGACGGTCAGCGTTCCGCGCTCGAGCGAGAGGGATACGTCGCCGATATGCGTCTCGGCCCCGACACGCTTTTCCACATCGATGAGTTGCAGCACCGTTTCCTCCCGTGCGTGCACCAGGCAGATGTCACTCTGCCGCCAGTTGCGGCCTTGCGATTTCCTCGACCCTGTTTTCCAGGGTTTGTCTTTCGTCCGGGGCGAAAACCAGCCCCAGCTTGGACCGCCGCCAGAGGATGTCCTCGGCGCTCATGGCCCACTCCCGTTCCACCATCCACCGCACTTCCCCCTCGTGCAGGCCATGGCCGAGATCGGCTCCAAGGTCGGCGGCGATGGCAAGCGCATCCGTGCCGTAGGCGCTCACCATGCGCGTCCGCGTGGCCGAATCCAAGCCGGGCGCGATGTCGCCCAGACGCGCTTCCAGCGCGGCAACGCCATCCAGCGGAAAATCGCCGCCGGGCAATGGCTGCGTGCCGGTAAAGGCAGGTCCACGCACGCCGAGGCGGCTTTCGATCTCGCCGAGCGCGTCTTCGGCCAGCTTGCGGTAGGTGGTGATCTTGCCGCCGAAGATGTTGAGCAGCGGCGCTTCGCCGACGTCGCCCTCGGTCTTCAGGACGTAGTCGCGCGTGGCTTCCTGCGCCTTGCCGGCATGATCGTCGAACAGCGGGCGCACGCCCGAGAAGCTCCAGACGATGTCGTCGCGCCGCAGCGGTTTTTCGAAATACTCGCTGGCGGCGGCGATCAGGTAGTCGATCTCTTCGTCGCATATGGCGGCTTTTGCCGGGTCGCCTTCATAGTCGCGGTCCGTCGTTCCGACCAGCGTGGTGCCCGAATGGTAGGGAATGGCGAAGATGATGCGGCCGTCGGCATTCTGGAAGATGTAGGCCCGGTCATGCTCGTACAGTTGGCGCAGCACGATATGCGAGCCCTGGACAAGCCGGACATTATGGGGCGACGCATGCCCGACGACGCCGGCCAGCACCCCGTCGACCCATGGCCCGGCGGCATTGACCAGAAACCGTGCCTCGACATCGCTTTCGGCACCCGTGCGCAGATCGCGAAGCCGGATCTGCCAGCCACCCGCCACGCGCCGGGCGGAAACGACTTCGGTGCGCACGGCGATGCCGGCGCCGCGCGCCGCCGCGTCACGCGCATTCAGGACGACGAGGCGCGTATCGTCCACGCGCGCGTCGGAATATTCGAAGCCCTTGCGAAACTCGGGCTTGAGCGGTGCCCCCATCGGGCCGGTCAGGTCTACCGCCGTGGTTGCCGGCAGCCGCTTTCGCCCGCCGAGGTGATCGTACAGGAAAAGCCCGGTACGCAGCAGCCAGGCGGGCCGCAGCCCCTTGTGCAATGGCAGGATGAAGCGCAGGGGCCGCACGATATGCGGGGCGATGGCCCAGATGACCTCGCGCTCGGCCAGCGCCTCGCGGACAAGCCGAAACTCGTAATGTTCGAGGTAGCGCAACCCGCCATGGATGAGCTTGGTGCTCCACGACGAGGTGCCGCAGCCAAGGTCGCCGCGCTCTGCCAGCATGACCGAAAATCCACGGCCGGCCGCGTCCCGCGCGATGCCGCAGCCGTTGATTCCGCCACCGATGATAAAGACATCCAGCATGTTTCGCCGCCACCCCTGCTTTCGCATTGCAACACTGACGGGCAATTTCGAAAGCGAGGCGATTTAGAAACGAAGATAAACGAAAGTCAAGCGACAGAATCTGTGTCCACACTCGTTTCGATCAGGCGGACGCCGGCCGCCTGGCACAATTCCCTTACCCGCTCGCTGGGACAACGGTCGGTGACGAAGGTCCCGATCTGTTCCAGGCGGGCAAGGCGGACGGGTGCGGTGCGCTCGAACTTGGTGGAGTCGGAGACGAGCACGACATGGCGCGCATTGGCGATGATGGCCTGCGCGACGCGGACCTCCCGGTAATCGAAATCGAGCAGGGCGCCGTCCTCGTCGATGGCCGATGCACCGATGACGGCGAAGTCCACCTTGAACTGCCGGATGAAGTCGACAGCCGCTTCGCCGACGATACCGCCGTCGGACCGGCGGATGAGGCCGCCGGCCACGATGACCTCGATTTCCGGGCTGGCGCGCAGGGCATGCGCGACATTGAGATTGTTGGTTATGACCATCAGGCCCGAATGATGCAGCAGCGCGCGGGCCGCGGCTTCGGTTGTCGTGCCGATATTGATGAACAGCGAGGAACGGTCGGGGATCAGGTCGGCGGCGGCCTTGCCTATGGCCGCCTTTTCGGTTGCGGCGATGCTGCGCCGCGCGTCGTAATTGAGGTTCTCGGCCCCCGCGCCCAGCACGGCGCCGCCATGGATCCGCGAGAGAAGGCGGGCATCGCACAGTTCGTTCAGGTCTTTCCGGATGGTCTGCACGCTGACGGCGAAGCGGCCGGCCAGCGCCTCCACCGAAACGCGGCCATCGCCGCGCGCCAGCTCCATGATGGCGTTCTGCCGTTCCGAAAGCATAGGCCTCCCTTCCTTCGCTCGCGTCGTGTTCGCTTCTTAAAACGAAATCGGTACGAAGGGAAAACGAAAGTGTATGGCTTATCCCGAAGGCATGGACATACCTAAACTTGTGTAGTTTGTATCGATCAGGTCTGAATCCTGGCGCAGAAGACACCCTGGATTGTCAACGACGCTGCCGTGATGTGGGGAAACCGGAATGTTGAAGGCGATAGCCGTCAAAGTGGCCAGCGGCGATGCTTCGGATACCGAGCCTCTGGTCGGCAGGGCGGTCCTGCCGCACGACGAGCGCCATCTGCGGCGCCGCACGATCAAGCTGGACGACGGTCGGTCCGTGCTGGTCGACCTTCCGGCAACAGTGGTTCTTGGGGCCGGCGACCGGCTGGTGATCGAAGGGGGCGGTGTCGTCGAGATCGCGGCTGCCGACGAAGAGCTCTATTCGGTCCGGGGGCATGATCCCGTCCACATGATGGAACTGGTGTGGCACATCGGAAACCGTCACCTTGCCGCGTCCATCGACGCCGAGCGCATTCTGATCCTGCGTGATCACGTCATCAAGGCGATGCTGGAGGGGCTCGGCGCCCATGTCCATGACGTGGTGATGCCGTTCAACCCCATGCGCGGCGCCTATTCCGGCCATAGTCATGGCCACGGCCATGAGCACGGCAGTGACCACGGCCACGCGCATGGTCATGCCGGGCACGGCGCGCACTGAAGCGCAGAATTGCTGCCGATCCGCGGTCGAAACCGGTTCATCACGTGAAGGATACAAACCATGGCATCCAGTAACGGGCCCCTCCGCGTCGGCATCGGCGGCCCGGTCGGCTCAGGCAAGACGACCCTGACGGAAAAACTCTGCAAGGCCATGCGAGAGGATTTTTCCATCGCTGTCGTGACCAACGACATCTACACCAAGGAAGACGCCATGATACTGGCGCGGCGGCAGGCGCTGTCCGAAGACCGGATCGTCGGCGTCGAAACCGGGGGCTGTCCGCATACGGCGATACGCGAAGACGCCTCGATCAACCTGCAGGCGATCGCCGAGCTTACCCGCAGGATCCCCGACCTCGACATCGTCTTCATCGAGTCCGGCGGCGACAACCTCGCGGCCACCTTCTCGCCCGATCTGGCCGACCTGACCCTCTATGTGATTTCCGTTTGCCAGGGCGAGGAGATCCCACGCAAGGGAGGGCCGGGGATTACCCGATCCGACTTCCTCGTCATCAACAAGTCCGACCTTGCGCCCTATGTCGGCGTCGATCTCGACGTCATGGAACGGGATGCCGCCCGCATGCGCCAATCCCGGCCCTTCGGCTTTACCGATCTTTCGCGCGGCAAGGGGCTCGACCGGGTCATCGACTACCTGGTGGAGCATGGCGGTCTTGCGCTCAGCCACGACAGGGCAGCCAGCCAGGGATAGCCATAGCACCATGGATTCAAGCTCGGCATCCTTCGGTGGGGGCGAGACGGCCCCCCTTCATCTGCTGCGTCTCGTCAGCCAGACCCTGCCGATCGGTGGGTTTTCCTATTCCAGGGGACTTGAAGCAGCCACCCTCGCAGGGTGGGTCACCGACGAGGCATCGGCTCAGGACTGGATCCTGGGCATCTTGCAGTCGAGTTTCGCGCAACTGGATGGCGCGCTCTTCCTGCGTCTGGCTTCGGCGCTGGCGGACGGCGACGACCAGCGCTTTCTGGCAACCGATGCGTGGTTGGCGGCAAGCCGCGAAAGCCGCGAGTTCCAGCTTGAGGACAAGCGGCTCGGGCAGGCGCTGCTGCGTCTGCTGGCCGACCTCGATGTGCCCGGAACCGAAGATGCCCACGACCGGCAACTGACCTTCACCGCGGTCTTTGCCATGGCGGCGCACCATTGGCGCATTCCGCCCATGGTGGCCCTGCAGGGCCTGATGTGGATCTTCGTCGAAGGGCAGGTCACGGCCGCAATCCGGCTGGTGCCGCTGGGGCATACCGCGGGGCAGCGCATCCTGGTTCATGCCGTCGGGCCGATCGAACAGGCGGCCGCACGCGCCGCCGCGATGGGGGATGACGACATAGGCAATCTGGCCCCCGCATTGGCCATGGCCAGCGCCTGGCACGAAACGCAGTACAGCCGGCTCTTTCAGTCGTGATGCGCACGGGTAAGAGCTGCAGTCCGTCACGTTGGCTCGCCAACCATGCGAGTGCACGCACAGATTGACAGAGAGAACTATCTTTATTCTAATATCATTATCGTCGGTGAACCGTAGGGGGCTATAGGTTCGCCGCGATCGGAGCAGCATGCAATGAACTCCATCGTCAATGTTGCCGAAGAAACCATAAAGCGCGCACGTTACTCCGCAGGCCCAAGCAACTGGTGCGCGGAGCTGGAGCTGTCGTTTGCGCGCAGCGCGGGCAAGACGCGCCTGATGCGCCGTCGGCACCTTGGACCGCTCGTCGTGCAGCAGGCCTTTCATCCTGAAAAGGATGGAACCTGCCATGTCTATGTCCTGCATCCGCCGGGCGGGCTTGCCGGCGGCGATCGGCTCGATATGGATTTCCATGTGGATGACGAGGCTCAGGCCGTTCTGACGACCCCCGGGGCGACGAAGTTCTACAGAAGCGACCGGCACACCAGCATCCAGTCCGTCCGCATAAAGGTCGGGGCAGGGGCGACATGCGAGTATCTCCCGCAGGAATCCATCGTGTTCGACGGCGCCGAAGCGCATATCCGCAATGATGTATCGCTGGCATCGGACGGCACTTACGTCGGCTGGGATTTCATCTGCCTTGGCCGTCCGGCGGCCAACGAACGTTTCGAAACCGGCAGGTTCGTGCAGCGGACCGAGATCAGGCGGGACGGCCGGCCCATCTGGATCGAGCGGGTGGACCTTGCGGGCGGCTCGCCGCTCTTGCGCGCGCCGTTCGCGCTTGGGGGGCACACGACCTGGGCTACCATGATCTACGCGGGCCGGATCGTGGAGGACGCCGCGGACAGGGTGCGCGACGCGGTCGGCGATCACGGCGAAGGCCTGTTCTCGGTCAGCCAGATGGAGCAGGTCGTGGTGTGCCGCTATCTGGGGCCGCATGCCGCAGAGGGTAAGCATTTATTCCACAAGGCATGGGATGCTCTGCGAACGCTGATGCAGGGCAAGGCGGCGTGCGCTCCGCGCATCTGGGCAACGTAATCGGAACGTGAAAGCAGAAAGGTAACCCATGGAGCTCCTACCCCGGGAAAAGGACAAGCTTCTGCTCTTTACCGCGGCCCTCCTGGCCGAGCGCCGGAAAGAGCGCGGGCTGAAGTTGAACTATCCCGAAGCGATCGCCTTCATTTCGGCGGCGATCCTGGAGGGCGCGCGCGACGGCCGGTCCGTTGCCGAGCTCATGTCCTATGGCGCAACCCTGCTCACCCGTGACGATGTCATGGAGGGGGTTCCGGAGATGATCCACGACGTTCAGGTCGAAGCCACTTTTCCGGACGGGACCAAGCTGGTCACGGTCCACAGCCCTATTCCATGAGGTTGCCGTTATGATCCCAGGCGAGTTTTTCATCGAGGACGGCACGATCGAGCTCAATGCCGGTCGTGAGACGCGGTCCATAGAAGTGGCCAATTCCGGCGACCGGCCGATACAGGTCGGATCGCACTACCATTTCTTCGAAACCAACGCCGCACTGCATTTCGACCGGGAAATGGCGCGTGGCTTCCGTCTTGGCATTCCTGCCGGCACGGCTGTCCGGTTCGAGCCGGGTCAATCGCGCACCGTCGAACTGGTGGCGCTGGCCGGCGACCGGACGGTCTACGGCTTCAACGGCAAGATCATGGGCAAGCTGGAGGTCTGAAATGGCGCGCATTTCCCGCGAGACTTACGCTTCGCTCTACGGTCCGACCAAGGGCGATCGCATCCGCCTGGCCGATACCGAACTGATGATCGAGATCGAGGAAGACAGGACGGTCTACGGTGACGAGGTCACCTTCGGCGGCGGCAAGGTCATCCGCGACGGCATGGGGCAAAGCCAGCGCAATGCCGCCGATGTCGTGGATCTCGTCATCACCAATGTCGTCATCCTGGACCATTGGGGCATCGTCAAGGCCGATGTCGGCATCAAGGATGGGCGTATCGTTGCCATCGGCAAATCGGGCAATCCCGATATCCAGCCGGGCGTCGACATCGTCATCGGCCCGGGCACCGACGTCATTGCGGGCGAGGGGAAAATCCTCACCGCCGGCGGCATCGACAGCCATATCCATTTCATCGCCCCGCAGCAGGCGGAAGAGGCGCTGACAAGCGGAACGACCACCTTTGTCGGCGGCGGGACGGGCCCGTCCGTCGGCACGCTGGCGACCACCGTTACGCCGGGTCCGTGGTACATCCACCGGATGCTGGAGGCTACGGAAGAGCTTCCCATCAATGTCGGCCTGCTGGGCAAGGGCAATGCCAGCCTGCCCGAGCCGCTCCGCGAGCAGGTGCGCGCCGGGGTGATCGGCCTGAAGCTCCACGAAGACTGGGGCACCACGCCCGCCGCCATCGACAATTGCCTGACCGTCGCCGACGAAATGGACATCCAGGTGGCGCTGCATTCGGATACGCTGAATGAAAGCGGCTTCGTTGCCGATACATTCGCGGCCATGAAGGGCCGCGCCATCCACTCGTTCCACACCGAGGGCGCGGGCGGTGGCCACGCCCCCGATATCATCACGGCTGCCGGGCAGGAAAACATCCTGCCTTCGTCCACCAACCCGACGCGGCCCTATACGGTCAACACGATCGACGAGCATCTCGACATGCTGATGGTGTGCCATCACCTCAGCCCGCAGATTCCGGAAGACGTGGCCTTCGCCGAATCCCGCATCCGCAAGGAAACGATCGCCGCCGAAGATATCCTTCACGATCTGGGCGCGTTCTCGATGATGTCGTCCGACTCGCAGGCCATGGGGCGCGTCGGCGAGACGACCCTTCGGTGCTGGCAGACCGCGCACAAGATGAAGGTCCAGCGCGGCCCCTTGCCCGAAGACAGCGAGCGCAACGACAATTTCCGCTGCAAGCGCTATGTCGCCAAATATACGATCAACCCGGCGATCACCCATGGCTTCGCCCATGAGATCGGATCGGTCGAGGTCGGCAAACGAGCCGACCTGGTGCTCTGGAAGCCGGCGTTCTTCGGCGTGAAGCCATCGCTTGTCCTGCTTGGAGGCATGATCGCGACGGCGCCGATGGGCGATCCCAACGCGTCGATCTCCACCCCGCAACCCGTCCACTATCGGCCGATGTTCGGCGTGATGGGCAGGGCACGCGGCCGGACAGGCGTCACCTTCGTATCGCAGGCCGCGCTGGATGACGATATCGGCGGCAAACTGCAGCTCCAGAAGGAGCTTGTGGCGGTCAAGGGCACCCGCGGCATCCGCAAGAAGGACATGATCCACAACACGCTGACACCCAGGATCGAGGTCGATCCGCAGAACTACCAGGTGTTCATCGACGGGGAACTGATCACCTGCGAACCGGCAAGCGAACTCCCGATGACCCAGCGCTACTTCCTGTTCTAACCCAATGGACCCGTTCGGCCTGGCCGTAAGTGGCCATGCCGGACGGTCGGTCCCGCAGGTGACGTGATGGCAGAGACAAGTCACACGCAGAGAAGAAGGGGCCCCACAGACCAGGCCGTGGCCTTCGGCGACCATGTCCTGCGCGGCATCGGACAGGTCGTGTTCCAGAACAACCCCCTGTCCGGGTTCATCATCCTGGCCGCGCTGTTCTTCAATTCATGGATTTACGGCGCGATATGCCTGCTGGGCACCGTCATTGCCACGCTCACCGCCAAGGTGCTGAAGGCGGATGACGGCCTGATCGCCGACGGCCTGTACGGCTTCAACGGCGCGCTGGTCGGCCTTGCGCTGGTTGCATTCACCAGCGCGGATTTCCGCACCGGCGCCATTCCGTCGGTCCATATGCTGGTCTACATCATCTTCGCTGCCGCGATGACCAGCGTGGTGTTTTCGGCTATCGGCGCCTTGCTGCAGCCCTACAAGGTGGCTGCTTTGACCATGCCCTTCGTTCTGGTGGGCTGGTTGTTCCTGTTCGCCGTGCTGAAGTTCGCCAATATCGACGCCGGCCCCCTGGCAAAGCCCGTATCGCCGGACGATTATGTGGCCACCGCCAACTATGTCCTGCCGACCTGGTACATGGGGATCGGCAATGCGATCGGGCAGATCTTCTTTCAGGACAACTGGATTGCGGGTTACCTGATCGTCGTCGGCATTGCCGTCAACTCCCGCGTCAGCGCGGCGATGGCTCTTCTGGGGGCCGCCTTTGCCGCCTTGGTGGCTGTCGTCTTCGGCGGACCGGAAGGGGCCATCCGGGATGGCCTGTTCGGCTACAACGCCGCCCTTACGGCAATCGCCCTTGGCGGCTTCTTCCTTGTGCTGACTTGGGCGAGCTTTCTGTACACGCTCTTCGGCATCGTGCTGGCGACCTGGCTTTGGGCGTCCGTCGCGATCTTCCTGGAGCCGATCGACATGCCGGTGCTGACGTCGGCCTTCGTTCTCGTCACCTGGCTCATGCTGATCGGGGCCAAGGGCTTCGCCGCCTTGCGGCCGGTTGCGCCGGCAGATGCGGTTACGCCCGAGGTGAACAGGCAGCGCTACGGCCTGAAGATGCACGATCCGTAACGCGATCGACCGACAGGCACGATGGGAATGATCTGGTTGCGCCGGTCGTTCGACGCAGCCGAGTTTATCGCGGAAGTGGAGCTCGGGTATGGGACTGATCGGTATCCTTGTCGCGCTGGCGCTGTTGATATGGTTTGCATATCGCGGATGGAGCGTCCTTCTGGTTGCCCCGGTGGCGGCATTGGCGGCGGCGCTGCTTGCCGGTGAGCCGGTCCTTCCGCACTGGACGCAAACCTTCATGCCGGGCGCCGCGCGCTTCGTGGCGCAGTGGTTTCCCATATTCCTGCTGGGCGGCCTGTTCGGCAAGCTCATGGACGACAGCGGCTCGATCGCATCCATCGCCAATTTCCTGACCTCCCGCCTGGGTACGAAAAGAACCATCCTGTCGGTGGTTCTTGCGTCAGCCATCGTCACCTATGGCGGTGTCAGCGTCTTCGTTGCGTTCTTCGTTCTCGTGCCCATGGCGCAGCGCATGTTCGAGGCGGCCGATATTCCGCGGCGTCTGATGCCGGCCACCATCGGGTTGGGTGCATTCACCTTCACCATGACGGCCTTGCCGGGTACGCCCTCCGTCAACAACGCGATCCCCATGCCGTATTTCGGCACAACGACATTCGCCGCGCCGGGCATCGGCATCATCGCTTCGTTGATTACCCTGGCCTTCGGCCTGTGGTGGCTGGCACGCGCGGAAGCCGCGGCGCGCCGCGCGGGCGAAGGCTTTGGCGCCATCGTCGAAACGCCGGCACCGATCGACGAGAAGCTGCGCGAGCGGGCAAGCGCCTCGGGCGAGTTCGATCCGGCAGAGCTGGAGCACGGGCAAAGGGCCGATGCGGAGCCACCTTTCATCGCTGCGGCCATGCCGCTGGTCGTCGTCATCGTCGTCAATTTCCTGATGGCCCTGGTGGTGCTTCCCCGCCTGGACTTCGCCTATCTGGCCGAACCGCAATGGGGCGGCACCAGCTTCGCCGCCGTCGGCGGTGTATGGTCGGTGATCGTGGCCCTCGCGGCCGCCAACCTGACCGTCATCCTCCTGAACTTCCGCCGACTGCCCAACATTCGGCAAAGTCTCGACGCGGGCGCCAATTCCGCCGCGTTGCCGATGCTGACCATCGCCAGCCTCGTCGGCTTCGGGGCCGTCGTCGCGGCCCTGCCGGCCTTCACAGCCGTTCGGGATGCGGTTCTGTCGATCCCGGGTGGCCCGCTGATTTCGCTGACGGTTGCCATGAATACCCTGGCCGCCCTTACGGGTACGGCCTCGGGCGGCTCGGCCATCGCGCTGGCCGCATTGGGCGACCATTTCCTGGCCCTGGCTTCCACATACGGTATCGACCCCGCATTGATGCACCGCATAACCGTGATCAGCGCGGGGACGCTGGACGCCCTTCCGCATAACGGCACCGTATTGATGCTTCTGCAAATCAGCAGGCTGACCCACGCCGAAAGTTACAAGGACATGAGCATGACCGTCATCGTGGGCGTCGTGATCTCGCTGATCGTGGTTCTTCTTCTCGGAACATACGTCGGGTCGTTCTGATCACGGCGCCGGACGGGGCCGGGGCGGCCCCGTCCTTGCAAGCGACATGGTTTCATGGAGTTCCAGGAGGGGCGTTCATTGATCCGGAAAGTCTTCTCGGCAAGTCGTTACATGATGATCATTCCGGTCATCATTACGCTTGGCTGTTCTCTGTTCCTGATGCTGCATCAGAGCGTCAGCATCATCATGACGGCCTTCCGGATGTCGGAGTTTCTCGGGGGGCATTCCGGCGACACGAAACTGCTTGCGATCCGCGTGATCGAGGCGGTCGATGTCTTTCTGATCTCCATTGCCGTCTATATCATCTCCATCGGGCTCTACAGCCTGTTCGTCGATGATAAATCGCCCCTGCCGAAGTGGCTGATCATCAGTAACCTCGATGATCTGAAGGATCATCTCGTCAGCGTTGTCATCGCTGTACTGTCCGTCCTGTTTCTCAAGGAAGCCGTCGCATGGGACGGCAACAAAGACATACTCCACCTTGGGGCGGCGATCGGGCTCGTGCTCGTGCCGCTGGTTTTTTATCTGTCCATCAACCGCAACAAACACTGACCGCGTGGCTGTCATGTCAAGCCGGATCGATGCTCGCAAAGAGGGGGAAGAGCGGTGATCGCCTACAAGGAACACTCTTGCGACCGTTTGAACCTGTCGCATGTCCTGCCTGTCGTGCTGGCCACGCTGCTGTTGACGGGGTGCAGTGGCGGCGACGAGCCGCGGGCTGCGGCGCCCCGGCCGGTGCGGACCGTGCAGGTCGAAATGAGCCGGAGCATGGACCCGATCGTGCTGTCGGGCCGGGTCGAGGCCCGCAACGAGGCGGCGCTCGCCTTTCGTATTGCCGGCCGAATGGTGGAGCGCCCCGTCAATGTGGGCGACGTCGTGGCGCCGGGGCAGGTGGTTGCGCGGCTTGACCCGCAGAACGAGTTGAACGCGCTCAGTTCGGCCCAGGCGGCGCTGGCGGCGGCCGAGGGGCAGCTCCGCACGGCGCGCAACGCCTTCGAGCGGCAGCGGCAATTGCTGGACAGCGGGTTCACCACGCGCGCCCTTTACGATCAGGCGCAACAGGCCCAGCAGACGGCGACCTCGCAGGTGGACGACGCAACGGCGCGGCTGAAGATCGCGCATGATCAGGTTGCCTTCACCGAGTTGAAGGCAGACACGGCCGGCGTCGTCACGGCGCGCGGCGCCGAGCCGGGCGAAGTGGTGCAGGCCGGTCGGATGATCCTGCAGATTGCCCGGCAAAACGGGCAGGACGCCGTGTTCGACGTTCCCGCGCAGTTGCTGCGCAACCTGCCCGCCGACCCGGAAGTCACCGTCAGCCTGACGGACGACAATGCGGTTTCAGCATTGGGCCGTGTCCGCGAGGTTGCGCCGCAGGCCGACCCCGTTACGCGCACCTTTGCCGTGCGCGTCGGCCTGATAGACCCGCCCGCGGCGATGCGGCTGGGCGCCAGCGTGACGGGCAGCGTCACCGCCGAAAGCGCCTCGGCGATCAGCCTGCCGGCATCCGCGTTGACGCGCGTCGACAACGCCCCCGCCGTCTGGGTGGTCGATCCGGCCAGCAACGCCGTGGCGCTGCGCAATGTCGAGATCGCCGGTTTCGATCCGGCCTTCGTGACGGTGGCGCAGGGGCTCGACATCGGCGAGATCGTCGTCACGGCCGGCGTGCAGGCACTGCATCCTGGGCAGGTGGTCCGGCTTCTCGGTTCGCAGCAATGAGCGGGTTCAACCTTTCCGACTGGGCGCTCCGGAACCGTTCGATCGTCGTCTACCTGATGATGATCGCGGTGGTCATCGGCCTTGCGTCCTACAATACGCTGGGCCGCAACGAGGACCCGAGCTTCGTCATCAAGACCATGGTGGTGCAGGCGGCGTGGCCGGGCGCCAGCGTCGAGGATACGCTCTCCCAGGTCACCGAGCGGCTGGAGCGCACGCTGCAGGAAACGCCGCATCTGGATTTCCTGCGCAGCTACACAAGCGCGGGGGTGACGACCATCTTCGTCGCCCTGCAGGGCAAGGCGACGCCCGCAGAGGTGAACGACACCTGGTACCATGTGCGCAAGAGCGTCGGCGACATGCGCCACACGCTGCCGATGGGTATCGTCGGGCCGGGCTTCGACGACGAGTTCGGCGACACGTTCGGCATCATCTATGGCTTCACCGCCGATGGCTTCTCGTCCCGCGAGCTTCGGGACTATGTCGAAGATGCACGGTCAAAGCTGCTGCATGTGGCGGATGTCTCCAAGATCGACATCATCGGAGCGCAGGACGAGCAGATCTTCATAGAATTCTCGATGGAGCAACTGGCAAATCTGGGTGTCGACCGCACTTCGCTGATCGCCGCGCTTCGGGCACAGAATGTGGTGCGGCCGTCCGGCATCATACGCACCGGCGATGAAAACCTTGCATTGCAGGTTTCCGGCTCGTTCGAGACAGAGGACGACATCCGCAATGTCGACTTCTTCGTCGGCGACAGGCTGCTGCGTCTCAGCGATATCGCCGTGGTGCGGCGTGGCGAAAGCGACCCGCCGCAACCCCTGTTCCGGGTGAATGGGACCGCAGCGATCGGGCTGGCCATCGCCATGCGCGATGGCGGCGACATATTGGCGCTCGGGCAGAACGTCACCGACGCCATGGTCGAGATCACCGACGAACTGCCTGTCGGCATCGAGGCCCATCTGGTGGCCGACCAGGCGGTGACGGTGGAACTGGCGATCGCCGATTTCATGACATCGCTGTTCCAGGCGATCGCCATCATTCTCGTGGTCAGCTTCATCGCGCTGGGGCTGCGGCCGGGACTTGTCGTGGCGCTGTCGATACCGCTGACGCTGGCCGTCGTCTTTTCGGTGATGGACATCGCCGGCATCGACATGCAGCGCGTATCGCTGGGAGCGCTCATCATCGCTCTTGCCCTTCTGGTGGACGACGCGATGACGACAACCGATGCGATGCTCAACCGGCTTGCCGCCGGCGACGACAAGCACGATGCCGCCACCTTCGCCTTTCGCACCTACGCCTTCGCGATGCTGGCCGGAACGCTGGTCACCATTGCCGGTTTCGTGCCCATCGGTTTTGCCGCCAGCTCGGCGGGCGAGTACACCTATTCGCTGTTTGCCGTCGTCAGCATATCGCTGGTCGTCTCATGGTTCGTGGCGGTGGTTTTCGCGCCATTGCTCGGCGTCTTCATACTGAAGGCGCCAAAGCAGACCGGTACGACAAAACCGGGCAGGGTGATCGGCGCCTATCGCGGCTTCCTGTCGAAGGCCATACGGTTCAAGTGGGCAACCATCGCCGTAACGCTGGCGATGTTCGTCGGGGCGGTGTTGCTGCTGCCGCTGGTGCCGCGCCAGTTCTTTCCCTCGTCCGACCGGCCCGAGCTGCTCGTCGACCTTCGCCTGCCGCAAAGCGCCTCCATCCATGCCAGCGAAACCGTGGCCAGGCGCTTCGACGATGCCCTCAGGGGCGATCCGGACGTGGAGCGGTGGAGCAGCTATGTGGGGCGCGGCGCGATCCGCTTCTATCTGCCGCTCAATGCGCAGCTTCCCAATGATTTCTTTGCCCAGGCGGTGGTGGTGGCCAAGGATGTGGCCGCGCGCGAGCGCCTGCAGACCCGGCTCGAGGCACTGCTGGCCGAAGAGTTTCCCAGCCTGGTTGCTCGCGTCTACCCGCTCGAGCTGGGGCCGCCCGTCGGCTGGCCGGTCCAGTACCGCGTCAGCGGACCGGACATCGAAACGGTGCGCGACATCTCTTTCGACCTGGCCGAGATCGTGGCGGCCAACAGCGACACCAAAATGGTCAATTTCGACTGGATCGAGCCGACCAGGGAGGTGCGCATCCGCGTCGACCAGAACGAGGCGAGGCGGCTGGGCCTGAGCTCGCAGGCGATCTCCTCGGTGCTCGACACCGTTATCACCGGCATGCCGCTGACGCAGGTGCGCGACGATATCTACCTCGTCGATGTGGTTGCCCGCGCCACGGACGAGCAGCGCGTATCGCTGGCCTCGCTGCGGACGCTGGCGCTGCCGCTGCCCGGGGGGCGCACGGTGCCGCTGGGCCAGGTCGCCAGTTTCGAATATGAGCAGTCCTATCCGCTGGTCTGGCGGCGGGACCGCGTGCCCACCCTGACCATCCAGGCCGACGTGACGCCCGGGGTGCTGCCCGAGACCGTGGTTTCGGCGCTGACGCCGCAGGTAGAGGCTCTGGCCGCCACCTTGCCGCGCTCCTATCACATAGATCTGGGCGGCACTGTGGAGGAAAGCACGAGGTCGCAGGCATCGGTGATCGCGGTGGTGCCGGTGATGCTGCTCATCATGCTCACCGTGCTGATCTTCCAGTTCGAGAGCTTCCAGCGGCTGGCGCTGGTGCTCAGCGTGGCTCCGCTGGGCCTGATCGGCGTGGTCGGCGCCTTGATGCTATCCGGCAAGCCGCTCGGCTTCGTCGCCATTCTCGGCATCCTGGCGCTGATGGGAATGATCATCAAGAATGCGGTTATCCTGATCGGCCAGATCGACACCGAACGACGGTCGGGCAAGGGCGTCGCCGAAGCGGTCATGGATGCCAGCAGCGCGCGGTTCAGGCCGATCATGCTGACGACGGTGTCGACGGTGCTCGGCATGATCCCGATTGCGCCGACCGTGTTCTGGGGGCCGATGGCCTTTGCCATCATGGGCGGGCTGCTGGTCGCGACGCTGCTGACGCTGATCGTGCTGCCGACGCTTTACGCCATCTGGTTCGGCTGGCGCGAGCGCGCGCATTAGCCGGAGCCTTGTCGTAGATGCTGGTTAGGCCAGAGCGGACCCAATGCCGGCGGTCGACCGACTGCCGGCTGCGGCCGCCCCGAAGGGCTGGGGCACTGCATCGACGATGTGAGGGAGCTGGATGGTCGGAGTGGCAGGATTCGAACCTGCGACCCCCTCGTCCCGAACGAGGTGCGCTACCAGGCTGCGCTACACTCCGAAACCGCCGTCCGTATAGCCGGGAGGGGGCCGCCGCGCAAGCGGTTCTTTCGGCAAAGTTTGGCCCTCCGTCCTGGATTGCCAGCCCCTCCGGGAGAGGGTATAGAGCCCACGCTGCGACAGCGGCCGGTGGGGCGTAGCCAAGCGGTAAGGCAGCGGTTTTTGGTACCGCCATTCCCTGGTTCGAATCCAGGCGCCCCAGCCACTTCACATCATGCGTGGCAAACCGCGTGCTTTGAGAGCGCAAAAAGCTCCAATTTCTCGTGAATTACCGCAGCTGCGCCTGCTCATGATCCCATCGAGCCAGCCTCGACGGCCGGTTGCTGTCCTGGTGCGATATGGCATCGAGAAAGCCCGCACTGGTTTGACATTTGGCCATCTTGTAGCGCAAGAGTCACAACCAGAAGCGGTCTCTCTTCAATTAAATAATACGGGAAATTGAATGCATTCAGACCTGATTGATTCCGGTTACGTCCTTCATGAGGGATCAAACGTCTGGATGCGCAATGGCTACGACAGTATCCAGTACAGTGACGGGGACGACTTTGAGAATGGCCTGGCGCGGGCCCTATCAAATGTTTCCGATCTAAGTGTGCTATCGGACGAACTTCGGCGTTATTGTGTAGACTGGCCGTCAACGTACCATTTATCTGCTCAGAGAGCGAACCTTCTGCGGCCGCTGGCCGACACGTTGACTGGCAGCATTCTGGAAATCGGGGCCGGCTGCGGGGCGATCACGCGTTTCCTGGGAGAGTTGGGAGCAGACGTTCTCGCTCTTGAGGGGACGGCACGGCGTGCCGAAATAGCCAGGCTGCGTACGCATGATCTGGACAACGTGACCGTGTTGGCGGAACGGTTCGGCGACTTCCAGACAAGCAGGAAATTCGACGTCATCACGCTGATCGGCGTCCTGGAATATGCCAACCTGTTTACGCCCGGGGATCAGCCTCATATCGAGATGTTGAGGCAGGCAAGAAAGTTGCTCAAGCCCAATGGGCGACTTATTATTGCAATCGAAAATCAGCTTGGCCTGAAGTATTTTTCCGGTGCGCCGGAAGACCATCTGGGTACCGTCATGTACGGGGTTGAAGATCGGTATCGTACAAACGAGCCGCAGACCTTCGGACGAGCTGCGCTGGAAAACGCCATACGATCCGCAGGTTGGGCGTCTACCGAGTTTTTGGCACCGTTTCCCGACTACAAATTGCCACGCTCGATCGTGTCGCAGCGTGGTTTCGAGGACGAAACGTTCGACGGCGCGGCGCTTGCTAGCCAGAGCGTGGCATACGATCCGCAGATGCCACCGGCAACCGCCTTCTCTCTGGATCTGGCTTGGCCGGTGTTGTCGCGGAACGGTCTCGCCCTCGATATGGCCAACTCGTTCCTCGTCGTAGCTCATGATGGCAACTTCAGCTTTTCTAATGAGCGCACGCTCGCCTGGCATTACAGCACAAACCGCGTGAAACGCTTCTGCAAGCAATCGGAGTTTGTCAGGGGGGAAGAGGGTAAGCTGTGGGTCAACACGCGCCTGCTGGGTTCACCAGACGATTCCAATGCTCGATCGGATACGCCGTTGACGCTGACCGTGTCGGATATCGCACCCTACGCATCTGGAAAGACGTTGGGTCAGGAGCTGGCATCGCTTCTGGCACAGGACAACTGGTCTTCGGCAGACATAGCCAAAAGCTTCTTCAAATATATTATAGCTGTTGAACAGATAGTATCCCGCGAGACAGGCGCGACGGTTAGGATTGCAAGCGAGAAAACTGAGGTTGGGTCTGCATACTTCGATTTAAACCCAAACAACATAATTTTAAAAATTGACGGCACCTTCGAGAAAATCGACCAGGAGTGGAGTTTTGATGGTCCGGTAACGTCAGGTTATCTTGTTTTCCGTTCCGTTATAAATATTCTTTCCGCGGTCGAGCGCTTGGGAAGCTCGCCCGATCTGCAGGAAATCACGCCCTATTCATTCATGAAGCTGGTGTTCGATCGCTTGGGCTGGACGCTCGCCGAGGCGGATCTGCGTGACTATGTCAGTGCGGAAACCAGCATCAGGCGGCAAGTTTTCGGGATCGATGCACATGAGCGGGATCTCTCGACCTGGCTTCACACATGGGTGCCTGGACGTCCCAGCATTTTCGCTTTGGCGGCAACGCGGGCACGGGAGCTGAGCGCGCTCGCGGAAGAGAGGTCAGCGCGGCAGATTCAGATTGCAGAGCTCACAAAAAGCGTGGATGTGGCAACTGCCAGGCTTATCCAGTCGGAAAAAGCTCGGACGGAATTGAGTGATCTCGGCACCTCTCTAGGTGCGGCAAATGCCGAGCTTATCGCGGTACGGACTGCAAATGCCCACCTGCATGGCGAGGTGGAGCGCCTGCGCGATTACAATCAGGCGCTGCTGAATTCAACCAGCTGGCGTTTTAGTTCGCCGGTCCGCTTCCTCGGTCACCAGATATGGCGTGTCCGACGGATGTTGGATGTAGCGCCCTTGATCTCGAATCGATTGGGTGGACCCTCGAATGTTGCACGAAGAGCAGCATCGCTCTTGAAGCAGGAAGGTCTGACCGGAATACGGTCTCGGCTGCGGCACGTCGTGATGGAGGTTGACAGTCAAACGACAGCGCCTGGCATTGCCATCGAACCGCCGCGTGTAACCGTGCCGGCTCCCGCGCTTGTGATCCCGTGGTACATCGATCCTGCACAAGGTGACACAAGTTCCGATATCGCAACTGACGGTCCGCGGATCTGTGTCATCCTGCGCATTCGCGCTAACGATGAACTCGATATTTTAGTGGAGCGACTGCGCCATATACCTCGCGAATTCTCGGTTCATATCATTGCTGAGGTCGACGACCGGGCCCTGCATAAGGGCTTTCAGGATAAGCTGCCCCAGGCTGTCCGCATCAGCACGCAAACTGCCGATCATGGTGAAAGCACTCAGGCCATCGTCGGGGAATTGCTTCGCAACGAACTGTCGGGCTACGACATCGTCGGGCTGTTCCATGACCTTGATGGCGGTAAGCGGAAGACCGGCGCGCATGCGGGCTCGGATCCGGAGCTGGATTGTCTTCTGGGTGATGCCTCAGCAATTCGTCAGATAATCACTCGCCTTGCAGAGGATGCGGACGCCATTTTTGCAGTTGAGGACGCCGAGGCACTGAGGAAGCGTTTCGAACGCCCGGCCGATGCTGCATATGACTTGGGTGGGGAGGGTTTGCCCGCGCCTGCAGCCGATGCTGTGGAACACCTCGCCATGTGGGCTCGTGCAGACCGACTGAGCACGATACTTGAGACGTTGGGCGATGTCCTGCCCCGGGGGGAGCGGACCGGGCTACGAGTGCTCAACGTGACGCGCGGGGACTCCATCAAGGATTATCGCCAGCACGAAGAGCAGGTCGATTACCGCCAATCGATCCTGTACCAGGACATCAAGGTACTCGCGTACTATCTGCCACAGTTCCATACGACGCCAGAAAATGACGAATGGCACGGCAAGGGTTTTACCGAATGGACGAAAGTTCGGGCTGCAAACCCGCTTTTTGAGGGACATTACCAGCAGCATATCCCGCATGACGACCTCGGATACTACATTCTGGATAATCCGACTGTGCTGCATCAGCAGGCGGATATGATGCAGGCGGCCGGTATCCATGGAATGATTTTTTATCATTACTGGTTCGGCGGCAGGATGATACTCGAAGAGCCGGCACAGATGCTGCTCGAGAATGCCGACATCGACATGCCGTTCTGCTTCTGCTGGGCCAATGAGAATTGGACGCGGCGATGGGACGGCAATGAAAAGGAAATCCTGCTCGGGCAGAAATATTCCCCAGACGACGCACGCGCCTTCATCCGATACCTAATCCCCTTCTTCAAGGACCATCGGTACATACGGGTGGAAGGCCGGCCGGCCTTGTATGTTTATCGGCCGTCTGACCTACCCACGGATGTACGGTATGTGGACATCTGGAAGGAGGAATGCGAGCAAGCAGGCCTCCCTTCACCTTATCTCGTGTCCGTCCTGACGCGCGGCGCGCTTGATCCGCGCGAGTTCGGCATGGATGCCGGTGTGGAACGCGTTCTGCATGACTGGACCGGGGGTGCCGTCGCCGAGCGCAAAAACAATCTCAGGCCGTATACACAGATCAACGGAACGGTTCTCGACTACGGGGACGTCGCAAGGTTCTATAGCAGTCAGACCGACCCGAAGGAGTTCACCTATTTCCGGTCTCTCGTTCCGATCTGGGATAATACCGCACGCTACGGGAATGGCGGCTATGTGATCGACGCCAGCACACCGCAACTTTTTCAAGGTTGGTTGGAGGCGGCCATTGCCTACAGTCGAGACAACCTGCCCGCCGACCGACGGTTCGTGATCGTCAACGCCTGGAATGAATGGGCCGAAGGCGCCCATCTGGAGCCGGATACCCGCTATGGCTACGCGTATCTGAATGCGGTCGGCCGCGCGTTGTCGATACAGTCCTATGAGCAACAGGCCACGCGATCGATAGCGTCAACCCAGCCGGTCGCTCTGACCATAATGTGTACCTCGGCCTTGCGATCCGCCCTGCGCGATAATCCAACCCTGGCAAAACGCTTCGAGCATGTTCTATCGAGGGTAAAGGATCTGCCGCACGTCGCCGTCCATCTGGATGATTCGAGTCGCGACCTGTTTCCGACTTTGGCTGATACGAGCGGCACGAGCGAGGGCATCGAGTTTGAGCTGGAAATCAGCCGGCCAAGCGTCTTCGCGCCGGATGCAATCGGCAAAATGGTTCAGGCGGCACTGGCGCATCCAGATGCCTCTATCGTCTGCAACGAGTATCACGGCGATCCATCCGTCATCGACGTGGAGCCGAACAATGCTCTACGAACGGAAGACGCCCTTCGTCAGCCGATGATGCTCAGGCGCTCCGCTGGCTCGCCCATCCAGCGAGCGAAGTTCTGCATGGCGACGGAAGCTTGGTGTTTCCCTTTGAGTGCGGATAGCCTGCCGGCAGAAGACCTGACCAAAGTCACGACGGTGGTCCGTGTACATACCAAGTCGGATCTGCAGTTGCTGAGGCGGGCTCTGAGTTGCCTGTGTGTCATGCGCAATTGCCTCAGTATACCAATGATCGCAGCTCAGGACTTTTTGCCCGCCCAGGTCGATCAGCTCGACGAGATAATCGCTGATTTACCTTGGCGCGAAGGTTGCGCGCCTATTATCACCCAGTATTTTTCGGAAGATTCGAAGGGTGATCTTCGATCGACGATGTTGAACGAGTCGCTCAAAAATATCCGGGATGGGTATGCCGGCATCCTGGACTACGATGATCTGCTGTTCCCAGACGCGTATGGATGGCTGATTGATCGTTTGGCAACAACGGGGAAGGCCGTCAGTTTCGGACGTGTCTATTCTTCCTTGTATTCAAATCAGCGCTCAATCATCATCGCGCGCAAAAAAATATATACAAGCAGGGTTGATTACGCTGGTTTCGTCAACAACAATCATGCTCCTAATCATAGTTTCCTGATGGATATGTCGCTGATCGACATGACGGCTACGATTTATTATCCCGACCAGAAATATATGGAGGATTATTTTCTGCTTCTTCAATTGTTCGGGGAGCGTAACGTAGATTGGGACTCACTCGCCGCCGATTATTATGTTGGAGACTATATCCACAGCATCGATCGGGTTCAGACGTTGGCACTTACCGATGAAGACACGCGCGCGGCGCTGATCGAGACCTATGACTACAGGCGGGACGAGTTGCGTGTCTCGTTCATGCAGCGGCAATTGATGAAACAGATCTCGATGGAACGTGAAGGCGCGGGGGCCTGAGGCTTAGCAACATTATTTGCTGCCGGCACCCCCTGCGGAACCGCCATCACCAGCCGCTCTGGGTCTGGTGTCGAAGACGAAGGTGCCGGCTGGCTGGCCGCAGTTGCAGTCGTTCAGTCGGCGCAAGAGGCGCACGCGCAGCTTGCATTCTCCAGAACTTTCTAGCCGGTGGACGCTGGAAGCAGCCATCTCGGCGAATGTCTGGCTTGAGCTAGTATTAAAAGTTCAGGTCAACTCCCCGACCAGTCCCACGACGGCGTGCGAGCCTGATACGAAGTCGTCAATCTGGCAGCGGCTGGACCGCTGACATCCAAATACCGCTTTCAGCATTCAAACCCATGGATAGCTGAAAGGTAATTTGTGCACTACCGTTACCCTAACTTTGACCTGATGCGCCTGTTCCTTGCGGGTCAGGTCGCCGTCGCACATGCATGGTACACAGTGGATCCGAATTTCGGGTGGCCCGGCTTCGTCATGGCGGTGCCCAGCTTTCTGGCAATCAGCGGCTTTCTGGTTTTGAAAAGTTACGAATTTTCGAACACATGGCGCAATTTCATGCGCAAGCGCGTCCTTCGTATCCTTCCTGCCTTGATCGTTTCGTTCGTCCTCTGCCTCGTCCTGCAGGATTGGCTGACGAGTTGGAACTCGGTCCTGAACTGGTTGACTGGCGGACTGTACACCCTGCCGTACCGCGCCAATGGTCCTTTATGGTCGCTGGCCTGGGAAGAAGCCGCCTACGTTACGCTGGCCGTTCTTTGGGGCTGCGGAGCCTACCGGCGACCGATCTGGATCTGGGCATTGCTAGCTCTATCGCTTCTGGTTTGTTGGGCGTTGCGCGAAGCACCGCCTCATTACAGGATCATAACGTTCCTCGCGCCGGCATTTCTAACCGGTAATTTAATGTATCTGTACAGGCAATATTTAGTGAAGGTTCATCCCATTGTTCCCTGGGTTTTCCTTGTTGCAGCGGTGCAGGCAAATTACATGCAGTTCTTGAGTTACTTTGGCGGATCACTGCTGGCGGTGGTAGAGGCATTTGCCGTTGTCTGGGTTGGGATAGCCGGGCTTCGACTTCAGCCTAAGGTGGTGCCTGACATCTCTTACGGATTATATATCTATCATATGCCGTTCATCATGTTTTTGGCTGACCACGGAATGCTCTCAGGTGTCCAGAGGTCTATATTACTTATGTTTGCGGTAACGGTTCCATTCTGTCTGGTCAGCTGGTTCATTGTCGAGAAGCCGATACTGCGGCTAAAAACGCGGTCTGCGGTGCAGCTAGCGTGATTTCTACGACGCTTGCCCAGGGTGCGGTGCTTATCGATGATGAGGACCGACAACGCCAACCGTGCGGACGCGCCGATCATCAGCGCTCCGCAGCTTTCTTCGGAGAATTGCCCGTGCACAAGCTTGTTCTGCTGGCCCTTGGACTGAGCCTTGGCGGTTGCGTCGCCACCAGCCAGATGGACAAGGCCGAGATGGAGGCCGGCCCCGCGCCTGAAACCGTCAAGACGGCCATCGTCAACGGTGCGCGCACCTATATGTCGGGGCCCTATGTCCTGCGGACGGCCGAAATTTCCACCATGCCGTTCGATGCCCTGCGCGATCGCCATTACGTCTGCGTCCGCGCCGATGCCGCAAATGCGGGCGGTGAGGATCTGGGGCGCAAGGCCATGGCCGTCTTCGTCCGAAACGAGCGGCCCGTCGCCACCTCGCTGAACGATCCACTCTGCGCGCGGCCCGGCCTGCGATGGGAGCCATTCCCGGAACTGGAAGCGCTGCAACGCTCTTGAGGCGGGGCCTATCGCTCTGACCGGCAAAGGGCCATGATGCCGCCCATGACAGACATTCCGATCGTCCTCGTCGTCGCAATGGCCCGCAACCGCGTGATCGGCGCGGATGGCGGCATGCCCTGGACGCTGCCCACCGATCTTGCCCGATATAGACGCCTGACTATGGGGCGGCCGATGATCATGGGGCGCCGCACGCTGGACGCGATCGGACGGCTTCTCGACGGCCGCGATTCGATCGTGCTGTCCCACGATGCGGGGCGGGTGCGCTTCGGGGCCGTGTACGCCGACAGCCTGGAAGCCGCGCTGCGGCTGGCCCGAGCCAGCGCCGGCAGGCGGGGCTCCGACGCCATCACGGTAGTCGGAGGCGAGGAAATCTTCCGCCAGTTCCTGCCGATGGCGAACCGCATAGAACTGACGGTGATCGAAATCGAGCCGAAGGGCGATGCCTTCTTTCCGGAGCTTGCAGACGAGGAATGGCAAGTCGTGCGGGACGAGCCGATGAAGTGCGCGGACCGCGACGAAGCCGACGCCCGATTTCTGACTCTGGAACGGCGGCGCGTTGCGATTTAGGCCGAAATCTCGGATTTGTGCTTGGCGGAATCCGCCGGCCGTCATTGAATGCAGAATTGGCAATTCCTATAAGGGCCTGAAACGTCAGGTCGCCGCCATGTCCGTGGTGCGCGTGCCCTTGGGTGAGAGGACATAAATGCCCTGGAGTAATCAGAGCGGGAACGGCGGCTGGAAAGGCGGCGGTGGCAACAATGGCGGCCCATGGGGGCAGGGGCCGCAGAACCCCCGTCCGGGCGGCGGTGGTGGCGGCTCACCCGACCTTGAGGAAATCCTGCGCCGTGGCCAGGACAGGCTGCGCCGCGCCATGCCGGGCGGCGGCGGATCGGGTGGCGGCAGCCGCGGCAGCGGACTGGCGTTCGGCGGTCTCGTCGTGGCTGGCCTGGCCGTCATCTGGGCGCTCAACGCCATCCATGTCGTCGAGCCGGGCGAAAACGGCGTAAAGATCCTGCTTGGCCAGCCGCGCGAGGAACTGTCTCCGCCGGGGCTGCACATGACGCTCTGGCCGCTCGAAACCTTCGAGACCGTGCCGGCCGTCGAGAATCGTCTTCAGATCGGCGGAACGGGCGGCAGCGACACGTCGGGCCTGATGCTTTCCGGGGATCAGAACCTCGTCGACGTCAAGTTCTCGGTCCTTTCCTTCGTGTCCGACCCGCAGGCTTACCTGTTCAACGTCGATGACGCGCCGGGCATGCTGCGCCAGGTTTCGGAAAGCGCGATGCGCGAAGTAGTGGGCCGCAACCCGGTGGACGACCTCTTCCGCGACGACCGTGCCGCCATCGCCGAGATGGTGCGCGCCATCACGCAGCAGACGCTCGACAATTATGGCGCCGGTATCACCATCAACGCCGTATCCATCGAGGAAACCGCTCCGCCGACGCAGGTTGCGAGCGCCTTCGAAGAGGTGCAGCGCGCAACGCAGGATCAGGACCGCTTCGTGGACGAGGCGAACATCTACCGCAACCAGCAGCTCGGCCGCGCGCGAGGCGAGGCGGCCCAGATCAACGAAGATGCGCTGGCCTATCGCAACCGCGTCGTGCAGGAGGCGATCGGTGAATCGCAGCGCTTTGCGTCAATCCTGGAGGCCTACGAGCAGGCACCTGAAGTGACGCGCCGCCGACTGTATCTGGAGACGATGGAAGGCGTGCTGCGCGATTCCAACAAGGTCATCATGGATAGCAATGGCGATGCCAGCGGCGTCGTGCCCTATCTGCCCCTGACCGAGATCGACAGGCTGCGCAACACCAACAATACCAACACCAATCAGGACGGAGCCGGCAACGGGGCCGGCGCCGCGGCATCGATACCGCCGTCCGGCACATCCGCGAACACGCAGGGGCGCAACTGATGAGCAACCGTTTCTATGCCGTACTGGCGACGGTGGCTGTCGCGTTGCTGTTCGTCTGGAACTCGGCTTTCATCGTTTCCGAACGCCAGCAGGCGCTGGTGCTCCGCTTCGGTGAAATCCAGCGCGTGATCCAGCAGCCCGGGCTGTATTTCAAGATGCCCTTCGGCTTTGCACAGGCCGATAATGTCCAGTTGCTGCCGAAGCGGCTTCTGCGGTCCGACCTGAACAATCTGCGCGTGCAGGTCTCGGGCGGCGCCTTCTACGACGTCGATGCCTTCATGGTGTATCGCATCGAGAATCCCGCGCTGTTCCGCCGCGGCGTTCGCGGGGGTCAGTTGGACGAAGCCGAACGCCTGCTCCTGACGCGCTTCGATTCGGCCATCCGCGCCACCTACGGCCGGCGCAGCTTCACCGCAGCGCTGTCGGACGAACGCGCCTCGATGATGGTTGAGGTCCGCGACCAGGTGCGCCCCGAAGCGCAACGGCTGGGCATCGACCTTGTCGACGTGCGTATCGGCCGGACGGACCTGACGCCCGAGATTTCGGAACGCACTTATGAGCGCATGGCCGCCGAGCGCCTTGCAGAGGCCGAGCGCCTGCGTGCGGAAGGCCAGGTACGCGCCCGGACCCTGCGCGCCAACACGGACCGCGAGGCATCCGAGACAGTCGCCGGCGCGCGCCGTGACGCGGCGGTACTGCAGGGCCAGGGCGAGGCCGAGCGCAATGCCACCTTTGCCGAGGTGTTCAGCCGCAACCCGCAGTTCTTCGAGTTCTACCGCTCAATGCAGGCTTACCGCACGGCACTGGAAGGCACCGGGACCACGATGGTGCTGTCGCCCGATTCCGAGTTCTTCCGCTATTTCGGTACGGACGGCTCCGACATCGACGGCAATTTGACGCCGCCGCGTGAAACGCCGCCCGCGACCGGGCCGGCGGCGGCGACGCCATCCTCCGCCGCGATCGGCAACTGATGTGGAAAAGCCCGGGCATCGTCCCGGGCTTTTTACTGGCAGCCGGGCGCGCGTTCTTGATTCAGTCGCTTTTATCGGCTTGCCTCGGCGCAACAGGCCGACAGTGATGGAAAGGGCAGTGATGACGCAGCTACCGCAGGCCCGCAATGCGATCGCAGCGGCAATCCTGGCCGCCATGACGGGCAGCGCGCTGGCGCAAGGCGTCATTCCGCCACCGGCCGAAGGCCAGCAGATCGCGCCGCAACGGCCGCCATCCGAAACACAGGATCCGTCGGCCCCCGGCGTTCCGCCTGCCTCCGCCCAGCCGCGCATGCAGGGGCCCGCTTCCGTTGCCGGGCTGGCCGAAGGCCTGCTCGATGCGGTGGTCAACATTTCGACCTCGCAGCGCGTGGCGGGCGGCTCTGCGGTGCCGCCGCTGTCCGCGCCCGAGGGCTCTCCGTTGCAGGAGTTCTTCGACGAATTGCTGCAAGGCAATGAGGGGACGAACGCCCAGCGCGTGCAGTCTCTTGGATCGGGCTTCGTGATCGACCCTTCGGGAATCGTCGTCACCAACAACCACGTCATCGCCGGTGCCGACGAGATCACCGTGAACTTTGCCGACGGTTCGTCGCTCAAGGCAAATTTGCTCGGCACCGACACCAAGACGGATCTTGCGGTGCTGAAGGTCGAGCCCGAACAGCCCCTGACCGCCGTTTCCTTCGGCGACAGCGAAGCCGTGCGCATCGGCGACTGGGTCATGGCCATCGGAAATCCGTTCGGCCTTGGCGGCTCCGTCACGGTGGGCATCGTTTCTGCGCGCGGGCGCAACATCAATGCCGGCCCCTATGACAACTTCATCCAGACCGATGCCGCCATCAACCGCGGCAACAGCGGCGGCCCGCTCTTCGACATGTATGGCCGCGTCATCGGCATCAACACGGCGATCATTTCGCCGACGGGCGGCTCCATCGGCATCGGCTTCGCCATTCCGTCGCTGCTGGCCGAAAACGTGGTGGACCAGCTACGCGAGTTCGGCGAAACGCGGCGCGGCTGGCTTGGTATCCGCCTGCAGGAAGTGACTGACGAAATCGCCGATGGGCTGGGGCTTGCGGACACATCGGGCGCCATCGTCATGGGTGTCGTGCCCAACGGGCCTTCGGATACCGGTCAGATCGAGATCGGCGATGTCATCATCAGCTTCGATGGACGGCCGGTGCCGACCTCGCGCGATCTGCCCCGTCTGGTGGCCGAAACGGAAGTCGGCAAACGCGTCACGCTGACGCTGATGCGCAAGGAAAGCCAGGACGCCGAGCCGCGCTCCATCGATGTAGAGGTGACGCTGGGCCGGCTCGAGGATGGCGAGGCCATGATGGAGCAGCAGGAAGGCTCCACCGAGGAGGGCGGCGAAGAGGGTGCGCCCGAGGCTGCGATTGCCGGTACGCTGGGCATGACGCTTGCGGACATGTCCGACGAGCTGAAGACGCAGTTCGGCATCGACGAGGAGCTGGAGGGCGTCGTGGTGACCGAGGTCGCAGCCGAATCGCCGGCGGCGGAAAAGGGCATCGAGCCCGGTTCGGTCATCACCGAGATCGGGCAGGAATCCGTGGCCACGGCGGAGGCGTTCCGGAGCAGCCTTGCCGGCCTGCGCACCGATGGCCGCCGCAACGCGCTGCTGCTCGTCGCCTCGCCCGGTGGCGACCTGCGCTTCGTGGTGCTGCCGCTGGATTGAGGCGGCGGCGCCTATGCGGCGATGAACTGCTCTGCTTTGTAGCCCTGCAGGAAGAGAAGACCCGTCAGGTCGGAATGGTCGATACGGAACGGCGCCTTCGCGGCGACGGCCGGCTTGGCATGCAGGGCGACACCCGTGCCTGCGGCAAGGATCATCGGCAGATCGTTGGCGCCGTCGCCGACGGCCAGCACGTCGCCCGCATCCACACCGCGGGCGCTTGCGATCTCGTGCAGGGCAGCCAGCTTGGAGTCCGCGCCCAGGATCGGCTCGGCGACAGTGCCCGTCAGCACGCCGTCTGTGACATCCAGCCTGTTGGCGCGGTTTTCGTCGAAGCCGAGTTGCCGGGCTACCTCCTGCGTGAACAAGGTGAAGCCGCCGGAGACGAGGGCCGTGTAGGCGCCATTGGCCCGCATGGTGGCAACCAGCGTCGTCCCGCCGGTGGCAAGCTGGATGCGCGTGGCCAGAACATCGCTCACCCTTGCGACCGGCAGGTCCCGCAGCAGGGCCACACGTTCGCGCAGGGCAGGCTCGAAGGCGATCTCGCCATTCATGGCACGGGCGGTGATAGCCGCGACCTTGTCCTTGAGGCCGATTTCGGCGGCCAGTTCGTCGATGCACTCCTGGTCGATCATGGTGGAATCCATGTCGGCGATCAGGATGGACTTGCGGCGGCCCGCCACGGGCTGAACGGCGCAGTCCACCGCGGCGGAAAGGGCAAGCCGCGACAGGGCCTCTCGTGTGGCGGCGTCGGGCGCGTCTTCCGTAACGAGGTCGCAGGCTGTATCCCGCTCCAGCCAGAACATCTCGGCCTCGCCGATGATATACTGGGCCTGCTCCGCGAGGGAGCGGCTGACGCGCGGATCGTTCCGGGCGGAGATCAGGGTAACGACGTGCATTGGCAGGGGACCTGGCGGGCTTGGACCGGTTGAATGCGATTTTGATAGCGGGCCCCACCGCGAGCGGCAAGTCGAAGCTGGCCGTGGACCTGGCGCGCAGCCATGGCGGCGTCGTGGTGAATGCCGATTCGATGCAGATTTACGACGGGCTGTGCATCCTGTCGGCGCGCCCGACCGAATCGGACATGGGCGGTATCCCCCACCATCTGTACGGCTATGCGGACCCTTCCGCGCCCTATTCGACGGGCTTGTGGTTGGCGGAGGTTGAGCGGCTGCTACCCATCATCCGCGCGGCCGGCGCGGTGCCGGTGTTCGTCGGCGGCACGGGGCTGTATTTCCGCGCTTTGACGCAGGGGCTGGACGATATGCCGGCGATTGCGCCGGAGCTGCGCGCCGCGCTGCGCGCTCGCCACGCCGAAGAGGGGGCCGGGCGGATGCACGAGGCGCTCCAGAGCCTCGATCCGCAGGCCGCAGCACGGCTGCGCCCCACCGACAGCCAGCGTATCCTGCGGGCGCTGGAACTGGTGATGACGACGGGCCGGCCGCTGGCATCCCTGCAGGAAGGGAAGGGCCGCCCGCTGCTGTCTGGCGCCGGCATCCGCCGGATCGTTCTTACGCCGGACCGCGCCGTGCTCCGGGATCGGATCGCCCGGCGGTTCGATGCCATGATGGCGGAAGGCGCAAGGGACGAGGCGTTGCGCTTCGCGCTGCGCCCCGGCGCGCTCGACCATTCGGCCGGGCAGGCGATCGGCGTTGCCGAGCTGTTGGCCGCGGAGCGCGGAGAGATGACGCTGCGCGATGCGGTGGAGCGGGCGGTGGTGCGGACGCGGCAGTATGCGAAGCGGCAGGAGACTTGGTTTCGCAACCAGTTCGGCCCGGATTGGGAGCGGCTGGAAAGCTGAGCGGAATTGCGTTGACGTGCGAAGTCTATGGAAGTATCTTCCCGCCCCATGAAGAACATCACGCTCATTCTCGTAGGTAGGCGCACACGCGAGGCGGTTTAAAGACCGTCCGGCGAATGCCACGTGTGCGCGAAAGACAGGCCCCTCGAAGGGCCTTTTTTATTGCCTGAAAAAAACTTGGAAAAACGACGCGCACCGCATCGACGGAAGGCGCCCAGCAGGAACAGCAGCCATGGACGACATGACGACCAATCCGGCAATCCGCAAGATGACCGGCGCCGAAATGGTGGTGCAGGCCATGAAGGATCACGGCGTCGAGCACCTTTTCGGATATCCGGGCGGTGCGGTGCTGCCGATCTACGATGCGTTGTTCCAGCAGGATGCCGTGCAGCACATCCTCGTCCGCCACGAACAGGGCGCCGGCCATGCGGCCGAAGGCTATGCCCGTTCTACCGGCAAGGTCGGCGTGATGCTGGTCACCTCCGGCCCCGGCGCAACCAATGCGGTGACGCCGTTGCAGGACGCGTTGATGGACTCGATTCCGCTGGTCTGCATCACCGGGCAGGTTCCGACGTCGCTGATCGGCTCGGACGCTTTCCAGGAATGCGACACGGTCGGCATCACGCGCCCCTGCACCAAGCACAACTGGCTGGTGAAGAGTGTCGAGGATCTGGCCGAGATCCTGCATGAGGCGTTCCATGTCGCAACGTCCGGGCGGCCCGGCCCCGTCGTCGTCGATATTCCGAAGGACGTCCAGTTTGCCACCGGCACCTATACGCCGCCGCAGATGAGCCGCGCGGCAAGCCGCTATCATCCGCGCGTCGATGCGGACCGGGCCCGGGTGCGCGCGGCTGTCGAGCTGCTCGCATCGGCAAAACGGCCGGTCTTCTATACGGGCGGGGGCGTCATCAACTCCGGGCCGGAGGCAAGCCGGCTGCTGCGCGAATTCGTGGCCCGGACCGGCATACCCGTCACCTCGACGCTGATGGGGCTGGGCGCCTACCCGGCATCGGGCGAGAACTGGCTGGGCATGCTCGGCATGCACGGCACCTACGAGGCCAACCTCGCCATGCATGACTGCGATGTCATGATGTGCCTGGGCGCGCGCTTCGACGACCGCATCACCGGCCGCCTGGATGCCTTTTCGCCCAATTCGCGCAAGGTCCATGTCGATATCGATCCGTCGTCGATCAACAAGAATGTCCGCGTCGACCTGCCGATCATCGGCGATGTCGGCCATGTGCTGAAAGCCATGCTGGAGGCATGGAACGAGCTGGGACTGACGATGGACACGGGCGCCCTCGCCGAGTGGAAAGGCCAGATCGCACGGTGGAAGGCGCGCAACTGCCTTGCCTACCGGCAGGACGGCGACATCATCATGCCGCAGCACGCGGTCAAGCGCCTGTATGAGCTGACCAGGGACCGCAAGACCTACATCACCACCGAAGTCGGCCAGCACCAGATGTGGGCCGCGCAGTTCTATGGCTTCGAAGAGCCGAACCGTTGGATGACCTCCGGCGGGCTCGGCACCATGGGCTACGGCCTGCCGGCGGCGCTGGGCGTGCAGATCGCCCATCCGGACGCGCTCGTGATCGACATTGCGGGCGACGCCTCCGTGCAGATGACGATGCAAGAGATGTCGGCCGCGGTGCAGTACGAAGCGCCGATCAAGATCTTCATTCTCAACAACCAGTACATGGGCATGGTGCGCCAGTGGCAGCAGCTGCTGCATGGCAACCGCTTGTCGCATTCCTACAGCGAGGCGCTGCCCGACTTCGTCAAGATGGCGGAGGCCTTCGGCGGCGTCGGACTGCGGGTCGAGAAGGCAGGAGATCTGGATGGCGCCATCCGCGAGATGATCGACATTCGCCGCCCCGTCATCTTCGACTGCTGCGTGGCGAACCTTGCAAACTGCTTCCCGATGATCCCGTCGGGCCGCGCCCACAACGAAATGCTGCTGCCGGACGAGGCCACCGACGAAGCGGTTGCCAACGCCATCGATGCCAAGGGCAAGGCGCTGGTCTAAAGCCGGCGCCACCCCTCCATCCAACCGTTTTCCAGAGTCCGAGAGCCATGAACAGCCCGCTACAGCCGCCCGCATCCGCCTATTTCATCACCGAGGAAAAGGAGCGGGCGGAGTCGCATACGCTCGCCGTCATCGTCGACAACGAGCCGGGCGTGCTGGCCCGCGTGATCGGTCTGTTCTCGGGCCGCGGCTACAATATCGAGAGCCTGACCGTGTCCGAAACGGAGCATGCGCGCCATCTGTCGCGAATTACGGTGGTTACGCGTGGTGCGCCGCATATCATCGAGCAGATCAAGAGCCAGCTCGACCGGATCGTGCCGGTGCACAGGGTGGTCGACCTCACCAATGCCGCGTTCGGCAATGGCGAGGACGGCCCCATCGAGCGCGAGCTTGCGCTGGTGAAGGTTTCCGGCGACGGGGACGACCGCGTGGAAGCGCTGCGGCTGGCGGACGTGTTCCGCGCCAAGGTGGTGGATTCCAGCACGGCCCACTTCGTGTTCGAGATTACCGGCCGCAGCACCAAGATCGAAAAATTCATTCAGCTGATGAGCCCTATCGGCCTGACGGAAGTATGCCGCACCGGCGTTTCCGCCATGAGCCGGGGTCGGGAGCCGATGATCGTCATCGGTCAGGAGTAGCTGCTGCAAAGGCCCTGAGGCATGACCCATGAACTTCTAGTCGGTCTGGTCGTCTTCGCGTTCGTTTCGTCCATCACGCCGGGCCCCAACAACCTCATGCTGATGGCGTCGGGCGTCAATTTCGGCTTTCGACGTTCCATCCCGCATATGCTGGGCATTTCGGGAGGGTTCGCCGTTCTGCTGCTGGCGGTCGGCATGGGACTCGGGGCGATCGTCCACGCCTATCCCGGCCTGTCGCTGGCCATGAAGTTCGCCAGCGCGGCCTACCTGATCTATCTGGCATGGCGGATCGCCTTTTCGCGCAGCGTCGGATCGGGCCAGTCCGGTGCGGAGCCCCTGACATTCCTGCAGGCGGCGATGTTCCAGTGGGTCAATCCCAAGGCCTGGGCCATGGCTCTTGTCGGGATGGGCGCCTATGTCAACATGGAGCGGCCCTGGCTGTCGGTGGTGCTGGTGGCCATCATCTTCACCCTCGTCAACCTGCCGAGCGTCTCGGTATGGACAGGATTCGGGATTGCGCTGCGCGGCTTCCTTGCCAATCGCACCCGTCTGCGCCTCTTCAACATAGCGATGGGGCTTCTGCTCGTCGCCACACTGTGGCCGATGCTGCGATGAGCTTGCGGCGGCGGTGTTTTTCTGCGAGGCGATTGGCATGAAGCTATCGCAACAGCAGGAAGATGCGCTCGACCGCGTCGCAGAATGGTTGAAGACCCGCAACCAGCCGGTTTTCCGACTGTTCGGATATGCCGGGACCGGCAAGACGACGCTAGCCCGCTACTTTGCCGAGGGGCTGGACGGTCAGGTGCAGTTTGCCGCCTTTACCGGCAAGGCTGCGCAGGTGCTGCGCAGCAAGGGCGCCCGCAATGCCCGCACCATCCATTCGCTGATCTATCGTCCGCGTGGCGAGGAAACGGTCGAAAATGCCGAGACGGGCACCGCCCGCGTCTCGCCGGCCTTCTCGCTGAACAGGCAAAGCCCCGTGGCCAAGGCCAAGCTGATCATCGTGGATGAGTGCTCCATGGTGGACGAGGCTTTGGGCCGCGACCTTTTGAGCTTCGGCACGCCGGTGCTGGTGCTGGGCGATCCCGGGCAGTTGCCGCCGGTATCGGGCGGCGGCTTCTTCACCGAGGCGGAGCCCGATTTCCTGCTGACGGAGATCCACCGTCAGGCGCGCGACAACCCCATCATCGACCTGGCGTTGAAGGTGCGCGAGGGAGAAGAGATCGCCTATGGGGATTATGGGGCAGCCCGTGTCATCTCGCGTCACGAGGTGGACAGGGATGCCGTGCTGGCGGCCGACCAGGTGCTGGTGGGCACCAATCGCACGCGACGTCGCTACAATACCCGCCTGCGCGAGTTGAAGGGCTTCCAGGGCGCTACGCCCATTTCCGGCGACAAGCTGGTCTGCCTGCGCAACGATCCGGCCAAGGGGCTTTTGAACGGCTCCTTGTGGCAGGTCATGACCGCCTCTCGCGAGACGGTGAAGCCCGGCGTCAACCTGATCGTGCGGCCGGAAGACGACGATCTGGACAGGGGCGCGGCGAAGATAAAGCTGTTGAAGTCCGTTTTCGAAGAGCCCGACACGGAAATTCCGTGGCAGACGCGCAAGCGCTACGACGATTTCGACTTCGGCTATGCCCTCACCGTGCACAAGGCGCAGGGCTCGCAGTGGAACGACGTGATGCTGTTCGACGAAAGTTTTGCGTTCCGCGACACGCGGGAGCGGTGGTTGTACACGGCGATTACCCGGGCGGCGGAACGGTTGACCGTCGTTCGGTGAGGGGAGAGGGGCTCGATGACCAGTCTGTCGGTGAACGTGAATGCGGTGGCCATGTTGCGCAATCGACGCGACCTGCCCTGGCCGAGCGTGACGGGCCTGTCGCGTATCGCGCTGGCCGCCGGTGCCGCCGGCATCACCGTGCATCCGAGACCCGATCAGCGGCACATCCGCTTTTCCGACGTGCCGGAGCTGCGGGCACTGCTGGATGCCGAATTCCCCACGGCGGAGTTCAACATCGAGGGCTATCCGACGCCGGAATTCCTTGACCTCGTGCGTGTGGGCCGTCCCGATCAGGTGACGCTGGTGCCCGACGATCCGTCGCAGGCGACTTCCGATCATGGGTGGGATTTCATCGGCCGGGCCGCGTTCCTGAAGCCAGTGGTCGAGAGACTGAAAGGCGAGGGCATCCGCGTTTCGCTGTTTGCGGACCCGGACCCGAAGGGATACGAGCAGGCCGTAGAGTTGGGCGCCGACAGGCTGGAGCTTTATACAGGGCCCTACGGCGCCACCTACGATGACCGCGCCGCACAAAGCCGGGAGCTGGACCGGCTGGAAACCGCCGGAAAACACGCAGAGGCGCTGGGCCTTGCGCTCAATGCCGGCCACGACCTGACCGTCGCCAACCTGCCGCCGCTGCTGCGCCGGCTGCCCGCTATAGCCGAGGTGTCCATCGGCCATGGCCTGACGGCGGAAGCGCTGGAATTCGGGATGGCCGGCGCCGTCGGCCGATTCATCCGGGCCATCCAGCCGCAAGGCTGACCCTTCGGGGACTTGCGGCCGCTTCGCAAGTGCTGTAGAGCCTCTCACCGTAACCAGCGTTACGGTTTGGCGCCCATGGTGCGGCAGGGGATTGCGATCGTCTTGAGCGACTCGAGCGACATCGATTGGACGGACAGGCAGGTGGAGCTGCTGGATGCAGCGCTGGCGCTGCTGGTGGCACTCGGCCGCGCGCCCACGATGACGGAAGTCGCACGCGAGGCCTCCTGCTCGAAGGAAACGCTCTACAAATGGTTCGGCGGGCGCGACGGGCTGCTTGCGGCCATGGTGCGACGCCAGGCATCCAAGGTTCGCGGCCTGCCGCTGGGCGCCGAGGGGCTGGATGCCGCGGCGCTGGTGCTGCGGCTGGAGGTTTTCGCGCGGGATTGGCTGCAGGTCATCCATGGCCAGACATCCGTTGCACTCAACCGGCTTGCGGTCGGACAGGCGGGGCATCAGCGGCATGGCCTCGGCGATATCATGCTCGACAATGGGCCGGCTGCGGTGCGCAGCCGGATCAAGACTTTGCTGGAAGAGGGGCGGTCGCTTGGCCTGCTCGCCTTCGACAGCCCCGACGAGGCGTTCGGCGCCCTGTTCGGGCTGGTCGTCCGCGATACGCAGATCCGCCTCCTGCTCGGCGAAAAGCTCAATGCGGACGACGCATTGGTGGAACACGACGCCAGGCTGGCGGTACGCCAGTTCCTGACGCTGTACGGAACAACCAAGATTCGGCCCTGACGGCCGGACAAATCCTGAACTTGGAGGACATGACTATGCGCGTCTATTACGATCGCGATGCCGATTTGAACCTGATCAAGTCCCGCAAGGTGGCGATCGTCGGCTATGGCAGCCAGGGCCGCGCCCATGCGCTGAACCTGAAGGACAGCGGCGCAAAGGACGTCGTCGTTGCGCTGCGCTCGGGCTCGGCGACGGCCAAGAAGGCCGAGGCCGATGGCTTCAAGGTGATGACGGTCGCCGAGGCGGCCGGCTGGGCCGACCTTCTGATGATGGCGACGCCGGATGAGCTGCAATCCGACATCTATCGCGACGAGATCGCCCCGCATATCCGCGACGGCGCGGCCATTGCCTTCGCGCACGGCCTGAACGTGCATTTCGGGCTGATCGAGCCTAAGTCCACGCTCGATGTCGTCATGATCGCCCCGAAGGGCCCCGGCCACACGGTGCGCGGCGAATACCAGAAGGGCGGCGGTGTGCCGTGCCTTGTGGCGGTGCATCAGAACCCGTCGGGCAATGCCCTGGAACTCGCGTTGTCGTATGCCTGCGGCGTCGGCGGTGGCCGGTCCGGCATCATCGAGACGAACTTCAAGGAAGAATGCGAGACCGATCTCTTCGGCGAGCAGGTGGTTCTGTGCGGCGGCCTGGTCGAGCTGATCCGCGCGGGCTTCGAGACTTTGGTCGAGGCCGGCTATGCACCCGAGATGGCGTATTTCGAGTGCCTGCACGAAGTAAAGCTGATCGTCGACCTGATCTATGAAGGCGGCATCGCCAACATGAACTACTCCATCTCCAACACGGCCGAGTGGGGCGAGTACGTGACCGGTCCGCGCATCATCACGGACGAAACGAAGGCCGAGATGAAGCGCGTGCTGAAGGATATCCAGAGCGGTCGGTTCACCTCCGAGTGGATGCAGGAATACCGCTCGGGCGGGGCGCGCTTCAAGGGTATCCGCCGCATGAACGACAGCCATCAGATCGAGGAAGTCGGCGAGAAGCTGCGCGGCATGATGCCGTGGATCAAGTCGAACGCGCTGGTCGACAAGGCCCGCAACTGACCTGACCGCGCGGGCGTCGCCCGCGTCACCCAGCATTGCTGAATCTATTTCATGCCGCCCGGCGCATCGCGCCGGGCGGCATTATTGTTTGCGCAAAGACGATAACTTGCTATATACGATATCATGTAGTATAAATTAAATACAACTATAAGTTTTTATTTTAGGGCGACGGCCATGTCTGATATTAGCTTGACACTCGACGACATCATCAATCTGCAACGCAAGCAGAGCGTCACCCTCGTCAGGGCGGAGCACGGCGAGCTGGCCACCGGCACGCGACTCGAACTTTGGCGCGACAACGTCCGGGTGCGCAGCGTCGTCGTGGGAAGCAACGCGTCCTCCACGACTTTCAGCCTGTCCGGCGCCGACTGGGGCGCCGATGGCACGCGGACGTTCAAGGTGCGGACGATCGCGCCCGGCACCGGCGTTGCCAGCGCCTGGAGTGCAAGCGAAACGGTTCTGGTGGATACACGTCCGCCCTCGCGCCCGACGGTTCTGTCGGTTTCCGGCGATAACAAGGTCAATGCCAGCGAGCAGTCCGCCGACATCCCCGTCGTCATCTCCCATGAGGCGGCCGTCAGTGGAACCACGATGGACATCCTGATGGACGGGGCGCTCGTCAAGACCGTGACCCTTCAGGCCGGGGCGCGCAGCACGACGGTCGATCTGCCGGCAGCGCTTTTCCAGCAAGTGTCCTCCTTCGATATCTCGGCCCGGCTGATCGACAGTGCCGCGAATGCCAGCCCGGTAAGTTCGGCGCGTTCCGTGCAGGTCGTCACGCAGACCCCGGCGGGTGTCGCAATGCCTGTGCTGGCAGGGGATAACATCGTGTCCGCGGCGGAGCGCGCCACGGTCACGACCGTTTCCATACAGCATGCCAGCACGCTTGGCGGCGGCAAGCTGGAAATCTGGCGCGACGGCGCGTTGCTGAAGTCGGTCTCGATAGCCGCAAACGCAACCTCGACCACCGTACGTCTCAGCGGTGGAGACTGGGGCGCCGACGGAAATCACGTCTTTGAAGCCCGTGTCGTCGACAGCGCCGGCAACCCGGGCGATTTTGGTGGCTCTCAGACTGTGAGGGTGGACACCACTCCGCCACAGGCCCCGACGTTTTCGGCCATTGCGGGCGATGGGTTTGTCAACGTCGCCGAGGCCACGCAGGGCGCGGGCTTCACGATCGCTCACGAGGCCGCAGGCGCCGGCGACAAGCTGGAGCTCTATCGCGACCGTGTGCTGATCAGGACCATCGATCTCGACGTTGGCGCTTCTTCCACCTCTGTCACGCTGCTGGCTGGCGAATGGGGTACCGAAGGTGCGCATATGCTCCGGGCACGCGTTGTCGATGCCGCCGGAAATGTCGGCGCGTGGAGCACGAACGCCTCGTACAGCGCCGATACGGCCACGCCCGCTGCCGCCGAGCTGCCGGTCATCGCAGGTGACGATCAAGTCAGCGCGGCGGAGAAGGCACAATCGACGGCGGTCATCGTTCGCCATGGCTTGGCCATGAGCGGATCGCGTGTCGAGCTGATGCGCGATGACGTCGTTGTGAAGACCGTCACCCTGGCTGCTGCCGCCTCTTCGACATCCATCAGCCTGACCGGGGCCGACTGGGGTAGCGATGGCGTCCATGCCTTCAAGGCGCGCCTGATCGACGCGGCCGGCAACGAAGGTGAATGGAGTGCGGTTCGGTCCGTCTCAGTTGCGTCGACGCTTCCCGAGGCGCCGGTGCTGGGTGTCTTCGCGGGCGACGGGATGGTGAATGCGGCAGAGCGGATCGCAGCATCTACCCTGTCCATTTCCCACGACGCCGCTTCCGCCGGAGCCCAGCTCGAACTGTATCGCGGATCGACGCTTGTGCGTCGCGTGACCATGACAACGGGGGCGACATCCACAAATCTGCAACTGTCCGGGATGGACTGGGGCGCCGATGGTCCGGCCGCTTTTACGGCGCGGATCGTCGATGCGTACGGAAACGCGAGCGAAGCGAGTGCCGTATCCAACGTGCTGGTGGATACGCGCGGCCCGCTTGCCGCCACACTGCCTTCCATCACCGGCGACAACAAGATCACCCTTGCCGAGAAGCAGGCAAACGTCACCATAGCAGTTGGCCACGAGGCCGCTACCGCAGGGTCGGTCCTGCAGCTCTACCGTGACGGCACCTTGTGGAAGACGGTTGCACCGGTGGCCGGTGCGACGACATCCAGCATCGTCGTTGCGCCTGCCGACTGGGGTACGCCGGGAACGGTGGCGCTCAAGGCTCGACTTGTAGATACCGCGGGCAACGAGGGCGCCTGGAGCGTGGAGCAACGGGTTTCCGTGGCCGGCGCTCTTCCCGCCGCGGTGACGCTGGCGACGGTCGCCTCGGACGGGGTCGTCAACGCCGAGGAGCGGCGTTCCGTAACCTTGTGGCAGGTTGGCCATGAGGCCGCTCTGTCCGGAGCCGTTATCCAGCTGTACCGCGACGATGTGCTGGTGAAGTCCGTCACCGCAGGCGCCGGTTCTACGTCTACCGCTATTCCCATGTCAGGGGCCGAATGGGGTGCAGACGGACAGCATCAGTTCAAGGCACGCATGGTCGATCCGACGGGCGGCGCGGGTGACTGGAGCGTCTTGTCAAGCATTCGGGTTGACACCAGTCCGCCTGCCGCGGTCGTGGTGCCCATCATCGCGGGGGATGATCGGATCAACGCTGTAGAAAAGGCGGCCGGCGTTCCGCTCGTCATACCGCATGAGTTGGCGCAGCCTGGCAGCATGCTGCAGATCTACCGCGATGGCGTGGAGTTGCGGACGGTCGCGCTTTCGGACGCGTCCGTGAGCACGACGGTGACGTTGCTGGCGGAGGATGTCGGGGCTGACGGCGTACACGTCTTTAAGTTCCGGCTGGTGGACGGCGCCGGTAATCTCGGTGCCTGGAGCTCGGAGCGCCGTGTCCTCGTGGACACGGCGGCGGATGCCGCTCCCATCATCGAAACCGTAGCCGGGGACGATTACGTCAACGTACTCGAGAAGACGAACGTCCGGTTCATCACGGTCAGCCATGAGGCTGCCGCGTCGGGAACGACGTTGTCGCTGTACAGGGACGGCGGCCTTTTGAAGACGGTGGTGCCGGCCTATGCGGCCACATCCACCCGCATCGCCGTCAACGCCGCAGATTGGGGCGCCGACGGTGCGCATGTCTTCACGGCAAAGCTGATCGATGCCGCAGGCAACCAGAGCGACCTAAGCGCGGAGCGGCACGTCACCGTCCTGACGGGAACTCCGCTCGCACCGGTGCTCCCGATCCTCGGCACCGACGCGATCGTCAGTGCTGCCGAGAAGGCAGCTTCTTCGATGGTCTCCGTCACGCACGGGGCGATGAGCGAAGGGGCGACGCTGGAGCTTTATCGCGATGGCGTTCGCGTCAAGACCGTGCAGGTTGCTGCTGAGGCTACGGCCACGGACCTTGCGATGAGCGGCTCGGACTGGGGAAGCGACGGGTTTCATGGCTTCAAGGTCCGCATCGTGGATGTCGCCGGAAACGTCAGCCAGTTTTCCACCGAACAGCGGGTTTCTATCGATACGATCGCGCCTCTGGCTGCCGTCATGACAGCTGTCGGCGATGGCAACGTCAACGCGGCTGAAAAGCTGGGTTCTACGATCGTCAGGATTTCGCACGAGGCGGCAACTGCGGGTTCGGTCGTACAGCTTTGGCGGGATGGCGATATCGTTCGTTCGGTTTCCGTTTCCGCCGGTGTCAGAGCGACGGCGATCACGCTCACCGGCAGCGACTGGGGGAGCGATGGTGAACACACGTTCAAGGCGCGCCTCGTGGACGGCGCCGGGAACGTCGGGGCGTGGAGCGGAGTGCAGGTCGTCACGGTTGCATCGTCCGCACCGGGGGCGGTGACATGGGGTCCGCTCGCCACGGACGGCATGGTGAATGCCGCGGAGAGGGTGGCTGGGGTCGACGTTGCGATCGGACATGACGCGGCAGCACTCGGAGCGCGGATCGAAATCTACAGGGATGACAGGCTCGTAAAGTTGGTCGCTCTCGCCACAGGCGCCACCAGCACGACGGTATCCTTGGCCGCCGGCGAATGGGGCAGCGAGGGTACGCATGTCTTCAAGGCGCGCATGGTCGACGGGTCCGGGAATGCGGGGGCCTGGAGCGAGGTCCGGTCCGTTCTTGTGGATAGTCTGGCGCCGGCCGCATCCTCGATTCTGTCGATCGCCAACAGCGGTTCCGTTGGCGCCGTTGAGCTCGCTGCGGTTTCTCATGCGACAGTGCGGCACGATGTGGCGACCGCAGGTTCCATGCTGGAACTCTACAACGGCGATACGCTGTTCAAGCGCTATGATATGACGGTCGGCACAACGCAGACGACGGTCGACATCGATCCGGCCGAATGGGGGCCTGACGGCATCTATACGTTCAAGGCTCGGGTGGTCGACGCCGCCGGCAATGCAGGTGCCTTCAGCTTCTCCAAGACCGTGACGGTTGCATTGCCCACCACGCTTTCCGGGCTTTCGGACGGGGTCGTCAACGGCACGGAACGCATGCAGACGAGTTCTGCGATCGTTTCGCACACCGCCCTAGGAGCCGGCTGGACGGTCGAGCTCTATCGCGACTCGACCTTGGTCACGACGGCTCCGGTGGTTTCCGGGTCAACGTCGACGGCGATCCCTGTGACGAACTCTGACTGGGGCACCGAGGGCACGCACAGCTTCACCGCCCGTCTCGTCAGCCCGGCTTCGGTCTTCCGGACGACAGCCGCGCGCGACGTGATTGTCGACTATACCGCTCCCGATGCCGCCTCTCTGGCATTGGGCGTGATTGCCGGCGATGATACGGTCACCGCAATCGAGCGACAGCAGTCGGCTGACGCCATCGTAACCCATGCGGCGGCGGAGTCAGGAGAGCGTCTCAACCTGTACCGGGACGGCGTCCTGGTGAAGAGCATCGCGGTTACCGCCGGCTCGACTTCCACTGCCCTCTCATTCGCTGAATCCGATTGGGGCAGCAATGGCGCGCACGCCTTCACGGTCGGCCTCATGGATGCGGCAGGCAATGTCAGCGTGCAGAGCGCGGCTCGAACCGTCACCGTAAACCCCGCGGCAACGCTTCTCGATATCTCGGCCGCCGCCGTGCGCAATACTTCGGCCCTGCTTGTCTGGGATCGTTACACGCCGACGCAGGCAGGGCACTCCGTTGCATACCGGATATACAACGGCGCCACGTTGCTGGGGGAGACGACGGATCTTGCCTTTAATGTCCAGGGCCTGACTGCCTCAACGGACTACGTGCTGTCGGTGAAGGTGGTCGAGCAGGGCGTATTGACTAACCTTGGCGAGCAGATCGCATTCCAGACGGCGGCGTCCAGCTGGTGGGATATCCCGCAGGTCTATTCCCCCTATATCGATGTCGGGATCGGGCCGGTTACCTACAACAATCACCTCAAGATCATCGAGCAGTCCGGGCTCAAGGCTGTCACTCTCGGCTTCCTGGTCTTGAAGCCCGCTGGCTGGATCGACGCCGACCATGCGTCGCAGGTCACCAGCGCGGGTGTTCCAACCGGCAACACCAACGGCTTGCGGTGGGGCGAGTCGAACACCACCGTCTTCCCGTCGGACATGATTACCGAGACAGTTTCGGTAAAGGCGATGATTGCCGAGCTGCAAAGCAAGAACATCGACGTCACCATAGCGCTTGGCGGCTTTTCCGGAAGTGAGCCGGCCCTCTACGAGACGAATGTCGACAAGCTGACGGCGATCTATCAGTCAATCATCGACGAGTACGGCATCAAGCACCTTGATATCGATATCGAAGGCGCTTCGCTGAACTCGCTGGAATCCGGCGCCTATCACGGCTTCTATCCGCAAGCCTATCTCAACCAGACGCACCTCAATCGTATCGAGGCGCTGAAGGCCATCAAGGAGGCAAACCCGGGAGTCTCCATATCCTTCACCGTGCCGGTTCTGCCATCGGGGATGCTGCCGAACGCAGTTGCCCTGATGCAGATGGTCAAGGACGAAGGTTTCGACCTCGATGTCCTCAACATCATGGCCATGGATTACGGGACGGGCGATCCGGATCAGGGGCGCAACGCCGTCGAGGCCGCGCGCAACACCATTGCCCAGTTGCGGGGGCTCGGGTTGGCTACGAAGGTCGGCATCACGCCGATGATCGGCATCAACGACGTGATCAGTGAGGTGTTCACGCTCGAGGATGCGCGCGAGGTCCTCGAGTTCGCGAAGGACAATCCCGATATCGCCTCGCTCGGCATCTGGTCGCTTGGTCGCGATCTTCCGAGCGATCCGGGCTCCAACGGCTTCACACAGGACGATGTCACCCCGAACGGCAGTGCGATCGTCGACCAGACGCGCTACGAGTTCTCGGGCATCTTCAACCAGCTATCCAATGCCGGCGCGGGGTACAATCCGGCCAGCGGCCTGACCGTCCTGGGTGTGGTTTCCGGCAACGATATCGTCGGTTCCGCCGAAAGCACGGCAACAACCCAGGTGACCGCCAACTTCCCGGCGGCCGTGGCCGGCTCCCAACTTCAGGTCATCCGTGACGGCATCGTCGTCAAGACGCTCGCGCTCGCCGCAGGGAGCACATCGCGCGATATTGCGTTAAGTGGCGCGGACTGGGGTGCGGAGGGCGTCCATCTGTTCTCCGTCCGGGTGGTGAACGGCAGTGGCGCCACCTTGTCCACCAGTGCACCGCGTGCGGTGACCGTGGATAAGACTGCGCCCACGGCGCCGGTGATCGGTCAGCAGGCCGGCGACGATGCGGTGGGATCACAGGAGGCGAGCAGCGGCCTCGCCTTTACCTTCACGCACGCCATCGCCGATGCCGGAACGAAGGCCCGGATTTTCCGCGACGGGGTTCTGGTCAAGACGGTGACGCTGGCAACGGATTCCACCGAAACGCAAGTCATGCTGTATGGCAGCGACTGGGGAGCAGTGGGTACTGCCGCCTCGCCGTCCTTCACGGTTCAGCTCATCGACGCCGCCGGCAATGCCTCGGCAGCGAGCGCGGGGCATACCGTTGCAGTCTCGAAATACGCGACGCTGCAGAACTGGGACGCCGGCAAGAACTATCCGTACAATTCGACTGTTCAGGGCAGCCAGCCGTTCTACGTATTGCATGAGGGAGTCGTATATCGCACGAAGTGGTACGCCTCCCTCGGCGAGGAACCGGGCACGATCAGCGATCCCAGCTCGAACCCCTGGGAAGTTGTGGAAACGCTGCAAACAAATCCGCAGCCGCAGGGCTTGCGTATCCTGCCAACGGCGTTGGCCGACACCTCGGTCATGCTCATGTGGGATGCTCACGCGGCAAGCAGCAGCGGCGCCGCGGTGACCTACAAAATCTACAAGGGCAGCGATCTGCTGACCACCACTGCGAACCTGTCCTATAAGGTCACCGGCCTGACTGCGTCGACGGCTTATCAGTTCTCGGTGCATGTCGCTGAGAATGGAACGGAGACGCAGGTCGCGGAAAGTGTTTCGGTCCAAACGACCGCGTACCCGTTGTGGGACATCGCTCAATACTACTCCCCCTATATCGACATGGGACTTGGCAAGTCGCAAGGCCAGCTGGAAGCGCTGACCACGAGCAACGCCAAGCACGTGACCCTCGCATTCCTGGTGCTCAAGCCGGACGGATGGGTAAATTCCGATACGGCAGCGGCCGTCGATGCGAACGGCAACCCGACAGGCGTCACCCATGGCCTGCGGTGGGGCGAGGGCAACACCTCGATCTTCCCGGACGACAAGACATCGAACGGCAGCACCACGATCAAGGCGCTTATCCAGCAATTACAGGGCAGGGGTATCGACGTCACGATCGGGCTCGGTGGCTTCTCCGGCAGCGAGCCGGCCCTGTTCGTGACCGATGTGCAGGCGCTTACGGCGATGTACCAGTCGGTGCTGGACACCTACGGGGTTAAGCATCTCGACATAGACATCGAAGGAGCGTCGCTGAATTCGGTCGAGTCTGGCGGGTATCATGGCTTCTATCATCAGGCCTATCTGAACCAGACCCACCTGAACCGGATCGAGGCCTTGAAAGCCATCAAGGCAGCCAATCCCGACGTGACTATTTCGTACACGATCCCGATCACGCCGGATGGGATGCTGCCGAACGCGGTTGCCCTGATGCAGATGGTCAAGGACCACGGCCTCAACCTGGACGTCGTCAACATCATGGCGATGGATTACGGGGCCGGTGATTGGGGCCATCGCGGCGATCAAGGCCGCAATGCGATCGACGCGGCGCGCAACACCATCGCGCAGTTGCGCCAGATCGGCCTTGCGTCCAAGGTGGGCATCACGCCGATGATCGGCATCAACGACGTCCAGACCGAAATCTTCACCTTGCAGGATGCGCAGGAACTACTGGCCTTCGCCAAGGACAATCCCGATGTCGCATCCCTGGGCATCTGGTCGCTCGGCCGCGACGAAACCGGTACCGTAGGTCAACTGACCGTGGGCGGAAGCGGGATCACGCAGGATCCATATGGATTCACCACCATTTTCGAAGGTATCACCGATACTGGAGCAGGCTATGACACCCACTCGGGCCTGACGATCGTCAACACCTTGTCGTCCGACGATATCGTCAACGCAGCGGAAAAGACGAGCGGCGTGTCCTTCACGGTCAGTCACGCTGCGGCGGTGGCGGGCTCGGTGGTGAAGGTTTATCGCGACGGTGTCCTGATCAAATCAGTCACGGCATCTGCAGGAACGAATCAGACGGTGGTCACTCTTAGCGGAAGTGACTTCGGTTCGATCGACGGCGACTACACATTCGCCGCGTCGTTGGTATCCAATGGGGTCGAGGGAACCAGGAGCACGCTTCATCACGTGACGATCGATACGGTGGCCCCGTCGGCCCCGGTGATCGCGGCGGTTAGCGGAGACCATAAGGTCGTCGGTGGAGAGGGTGCCAGCGGCATTCCCGTTTCCTTCTCGCATGGTGCAGCGTCAGCCGGCTCAAAGCTCGACATCTACAAGGACGGCACGTTAATCCGCACCGTCACATTACTTGCCGGAACGACGCAGACATCGGTCAGCCTGTATGCGGGCGATCTTGGCCTTGCCACGGAGTCCAATACGACGATCGCACTGACTGCCAAGGTCCGTGATCTCGCCGGCAATATTGGCGGTACGTCGGCGACGGAATCGGTGATCGTCCAGAAATACGCCTTCGTTAAGCCCTGGACGGATGCGGTGGGTGCCTACCCGGGCGGCGGCCTGTACGCCACCTACGAGGGGCAGGTCTACAAGACAAAGTGGTATCCCAGCGACTACACGCCCCCTTCGGCCAGTTCGGAGTGGACGCTTGTCGGGCCCCTGTATTCCGATCCGGCTGTACCGAACGCGCCGACACGCGTTTATGCAACGGGCATCAGCCAGACGGGCGCCTTCGTCATGTGGGACAAGGCGCTTATACCGGGCACCGGAACAGTGTCGGGTTACGACATCTTCGTCGACGGTACAAAGGTCGGCAGCGCGACGGACACCCAATTTGCATTGACCGGGCTGACGGCAGCACATACCTACTCTGTGACGGTTGTGGCAAAGGACGAGACCGGGTCGTCGGTCGCATCCACTCCGCTGTCGGTGGTAACGCGCTCGACACCGGTGCCGGACATTGCTCAAACCTACACAATGGTCGCCGATGTCAGCCGGACCGATACTGACGTCACAAACTTCATCGGCCATTCGTCGTCCATGTCCACGAGCTACATCCACAACCATGTGGAGAACTCGGGCAACACGATCGTCTGGGCCGGAGGAACCTCCGCACTAATCGGCGTTGGCGGCCAGGACAGATGGATGAACTACGGTGCATCCGGTACCGGGGAAACCACCGGTCAAAGTCAGATCAGCGAATACCGCAGCAGTGGGGCGAAACCGGTTATCCTGTCGTTTGCACGTGATACCTCCGACAGCACCAGCGATCTGGCCTTGGGATACTCAACTTCGTCGGCACTCCTTCCCCAGCTGTCATACCTAACGAGCCGCTATTCTTCTAACTATGTCGACTTCACATTCTGGAGTTCCGACCTCAACGCATACGCCGCAAATGCGAGCAAGCATACAGTGCGCGATGTCGCCCTTCGCGATCTCGATGCCCAGAAGTCGGATGCCCTGCACATTTCCTACACGGTAGAAACGTCGACGACCGGCCTCACCGCCGGCGCGATCCAGATGTTGCAGGGCGCCCATGCAAATGGTGTGAAGCTGGATGTGTTGAACATCCTGGCCGCGGACTATTGGGGCTCGGGAAGCGGGATCGACATGGGCCGCACGGCAATCGACGTCGCGCTCGACGCAATGCAGAAGCTCGACTCCGTCGGCTATACCGATACCAAGGTCGGCATTCTGGTTCGCGCCGGTGCAAACGGTGGCGGGGGTACGTTCTCGATTGACGATGCACAGCAGATCTATGCATTCGCCAAGGAAAACCCGCATATCTCGGGCATCGGGCTGCTCAATCCCTATCAGGAAAACAACTACAACTACTCCAACATCTTCAACAATCTCTAGGGCCGACCCGCCCCGGCATGCAATGCGCATGCCGGGGCGGTGGAAGGCGAAAAGATTGACGCAATATTGGAACGCGAACCGGACCCCCGGTTCGCGTTTTCTCTTTTTCGGCCTGGCCGGGACGTCTTTGAAACGCTGCGGTTCGTGCAGGGGCGGGGAGGGGTGTCGAAGGTGCGCAAGGCCGTAAGCGCGGCGCCGTGTCAGCGCACGGTATGATCGAAAACGATGAGCCGGTGGGGAAACCGTACCGAGGTTTTCGTGGAAACAGAAAACCCTTAGGGTGTCGTCTGGAGGGCGTGTGAGTGACGCGCCCAATCACTCCATATGCGGGCCTGGATAACGGCCTATGCCCTACAGGGCCAATGCGACGGCATTCCATCCGCAACAGCGGTCGAGAGCCATCGGCCCGCGAATGCCCCTGCGGGCTGCAATCTGTCTGAAACGTCCAAGGCAGGCGCTGGTGCGCAGGTCGTGCCGGGCCTGCTGGAGCCGTTCGCAATCACAGCCGTCGCCGCCTTGGCTGGCCGGCCGCAAAACGGCGTCGTCCGGCTAATCGCCGGCCCGCCGCAGTTTGCGCAACATTGTCTAAACTTGGTAAATGGTGGGTGATGTAGGGATCGAACCTACGACCCGCTGATTAAGAGTCAGCTGCTCTACCAACTGAGCTAATCACCCGAGCGCCTTCGCGCTGTGAACCGGTTGGCCCGTGCTCACGAGCGGGTTTCTAGTGGGTGAGGGCGGCGGTGTCCAGAGCTTTGCTGCACTTTTTTCGCAATGCAGCCAGACCTTCCCGGAAACGGTGCCTTTCAGGCCGAAAAGGGTGGGAAGCGGTGGCGCGCATGCTTATATTGGAGCTGCCAGACACGGCCTGAAGACAGGCCAGATTGATGGGGTTTCCAGATGTATCCGCATACGCAGCTTCTGATCGCCGGCGAATGGGTCAACGGCGAGGGGGGCGACTCGATCGAGGTCGTCAATCCGGCAACCGGCGAAGTCATCGGTACGGTCGCCAAGGCCGCAACGTCCGATCTGGACAGGGCCCTTGCCGCATCCGATTCGGCGTTCAGGGTTTGGCGCAAGGTACCTGCCGTCGAACGATCGCGGCTATTGCGGCGTGCGGCGGAAATCGTCCGCGAGCGCGCCGACGACATCGCCCGCACCGTCACGACCGAACAGGGCAAGCCGCTCGCCGAGGCGAAGGGCGAGGTTCTGTCCTGCGCCGACGTGCTGGACTGGTCGGCCGAGGAAGCCCGCCGCATCTATGGGCGGCTCATCCCGCCGCGCGCGGACGGCGTAAACCAGCGTGTGCTGCGCGAGCCGGTGGGCCCCGTGGCCGCTTTCACGCCGTGGAACTTTCCCGTCAGCCAGGTGGTGAAGAAGGTGGCTCCGGCTCTCGCGGCCGGTTGCAGCATCATCGTCAAGGCGGCGGAAGAGACGCCGGCCTCTCCGGCGCTCCTGATCCGCGCGATCGTCGATGCGGGGATTCCCGCCGGCGTCGTGCAACTCGTCTATGGGTCGCCAGCCGAGATTTCCGGACATCTGGTGCCGCACCCGGTTATCCGGAAAGTGTCCTTTACCGGATCGGTGCCCGTCGGCAAGCATCTTGCCGCCCTGGCCGGACAGCACATGAAGCGCGCCACGATGGAACTCGGCGGTCATGCGCCGGTGATGGTGTTCGACGACGTCGACGTGGAGAGTGCCGCAGCGACGCTGGTTGGCTCCAAGTATCGCAATGCCGGGCAGGTCTGCGTATCGCCGACCCGTTTCCTGATCCAGGAATCGATCTACGACGATTTCGTCGATCGCTTCGTGGAGAAGGCATCGGCGCTGAAAGTGGCCAACGGCCTCGATGACGGTACCCAGATGGGCCCTCTCGTCAACGAGAAGCGCGTCCAGGCCGTGGACGAGCTGATCGCCGATGCAGTGCGCGACGGGGCCGAGCTTTCGCTTGGCGGCGAGCGGATCGGCAACAAAGGCTCTTTCTACAAGCCCTCCGTTTTGCGCAATGTCGACAGGACCATGCGCATCATGAACGAAGAGCCCTTTGGGCCGGTGGCGTTGATGACGCCCTTTGCCAAGGTGGACGAGGTGATCGAGGAAGCCAATCGCCTGCCGTTCGGCCTGGCGAGCTACGCCTTCACGCGGTCGGCACGGACGGTGGAGACGCTGGCCGACTCCGTCGAAGCCGGCATGATGACGATCAATCATCTGGGCCTTGCGCTTCCCGAGACGCCGTTCGGCGGCATGAAGGACTCCGGCTACGGCTCGGAAGGCGGGGCAGAATCGATGGACGCCTACCTGACCACCAAGTTCGTGACGCATAACGCCCTGTACTAGCATACAGGCAGTCACGCATTCGTGAATTGCCCCCCGCCTCCGGCGGGGGGACGCTTTCCCGCATGCGCTGCCGACTTTTCCACCCCGCTGCTGTTGCAGTGTACGTCGCCGCCGCCTCCTTCGCCGCGTCATCCGCGGCGCAGGATGTCGATGTGGACGTCGAGCTGGTGCTTGCGGTGGATGTCTCCTGGTCGATGGATATGTCGGAACAGGCGATCCAGCGGGATGGGTACATTGCCGCCTTTCGCAGCCCCGAGGTTCAGAAAGCCATTCTGGACGGCGGCTGGGGCCGGGTCGCGGTCACCTATGTCGAATGGGCCGGCAGCTTTACCCAGTCCGTCGTGGTGCCGTGGACCCTGATCGACTCTCGCGAGGCAGCGGACGGCTTCGCCTACCGGCTGTCGCAGGAGGAACCGAACCGCGAAAGACGGACATCCATTTCGGCCGCCCTGGATTTTTCCGTGACGCTGTTCGAGGACAATGGCTTTGCCGGCCTGCGCCGGGTGATCGACCTTTCCGGCGATGGCCCCAACAATCAGGGCCGGCCGGTGGACGAGGCGCGGGATGCGGCGGTGGCGCGCGGGGTGACGATCAACGGCCTGCCGCTGATGACGTCCGGAGAAGAAGCCGGCGACTTCTCGTGGGGCGGTATCGCCGATCTCGATGCCTATTACACCGCCTGCGTGACGGGCGGCGCCGGAGCCTTCGTCATTCCGGTCAACGACTGGTCGCAGTTTCCGGAGGCCATACGCCGCAAACTGATCCTCGAGCTTGCGGGCACATGGCCAAAGCCCGGCGGCACTGACGTGGTCGTGCCGGTTCAGGCCAGCGAGGCGGCGGTCGATTGCCGCATCGGCGAACGCATGTGGCAGCAACGCCTGGAGCGTTGGAACCCGCCAAACTGATCAGCGTCGAGGCGTATCGTGCTTGTGGCGGCGCCAGATGGAACTCTGCTCGAAGCCCAGCACGATGATGATCGCCAGTGCGAATGGGATGAGCAGGTACAGGATGCGGAAGACCAGCAGTGCCGCAAGGACATCCGTTTCGGGCAGGAAGGGGAAACCGGCCAGGAAGGCCACTTCCAGGACGCCGAGACCGCCGGGTGCATGGGATATGAGCGCCAGCGAGAAGGAAATGACGAAGACGGCGACGACCATCATATAGCCGGGATGGTTTTCCGGCGGCAGCGCGAAATAGATGATGGCGGCCGCCGCGAAGATCTCGGCCGGCGCGATGACGAGCTGGCGCAACACGACGTCACGTGAAGGGTAATGCAGCTGGAACTTGCCGATGCGCAGGGGGCGTAGCCCTGAGAAGCTGCCGAAAAGGTAGAGCGCGACCAGCAGCAGGATGGCCGTTGCGATGCTCCGTGGAACGATGGGCGATACATCGAAATAGCCGTTGATCGCTTCCGGATAGACGAGCAGCGAGATCGCCGACACGATCAGGACACCGAGAGCGAAGGTGAACGAGCAGAAGGCGATCAGCAGGGCGACGTCGGAAACGGTGAGGCCCTTGGATGTGTAAGCCCTGTAGCGCACCACGGCACCGGAAAAGACCGATGCGCCGATATTGTGTGACAAGGCGTAGGTGGTGAACGAGGTAGCCAGCACGAAGCGGAACGGGATCCATCGCTTCAGGTGGCGCAAGGCCAACTGATCGTAAAGCGCCAGCATCGTGTATGCCACGATGGCGGCGATGGCGCTGAGCGTCCATTGCCGGGCCGAGATGGCCTGGAAGCTGGTGAGGATGGCGTCTAGGGAAAGCTCCCGCACTTCGTGAAAGAGGATCCAGCCGGAAAAGATCACTGCGGCAAGACCGATGATCGGCCAGATGTAGTCCTTAAGCTTCATCGGGCTTCTCGCTACCTCCAGTTTTCGGATTGGTCACATCCCGCGGCGCGGCAAGGCGCGCCCTGTCTTAACCTCTGCCCTGATACGAAGAAAGTGCGGCAGGCGATTAATCGACCCCGACCGGACCGGCCTTCCGCTACGCCTCAACAGCTTGTCATCGAATTTTGAAGACGGGTGGAACGAATTGCCACATGCGGCGTTTGTCCCGCATAGTCAGTTTAACCTGGAGTTTCACGATGCCCCGTCGTACCGCAACTATCGCTCTTGGCCTCGTCGCTGTCATGGCGCTTTCGGCATGTGCCAACACCGTACGCGGCGTCGGACGCGATGTCGGCAACACCGTCTCCGCAACCGAGGGCGCCGTGAACGACGTGGCGAGCCGCTAAGTCGGCGAGGCGCCTGGCGCCTCGATACGTGTGACGTGCCAAAACCCGCGAGCGGCTTGCCGCTTGCGGGTAATTTTGTGTCCGCATGGTGAATTTGCAGATGCGTTAGGCGAACTTTAGTGAATCTGCCTTAAGCCTGATGACGCGGCGACGTCGCCCATGCCCCGGCTTCAGGTTTTGCGTACCGGGGCAAGCCGCCATTACCGCCCGATGTTCGGGGCAGGGCTTTTTCGATCTCGCTATGATGGAACGGCTTCTGGACATGCGGCACCGACCGCATGTTGGCCGGTATCTGATCGGGATTGGCCGTTACGAAGGCAAACCGCACCCCTATCGCCTGCAGGCGCTCGGCAATCGGTTGCGAAGTCGCGCCGGCCGGCCGGAGGTTGACATCCAGCAGCGCGAAATCGACGCCCTGGGACACATGCGCAAGCGCCTGGTCGACGGTCGCGGCCAACAGGCATTCGGCGCCCGTGCGTGCCTGGACGATGTCTTCCAGGTCCATGGCGATAAGCGCGTCGTCTTCGACGATCAGGATACGCATGGTACAGCCTCCTGCCTTCTGGCGACCCGGCGCCTGTGTGCCGGAAATCGCGGCGGGGATGAGCCCGCCAGACAGGGAAACGCCGTTTGTCGACAACGGTTGCCCGGCATGACGACAGAGTTTCGGCATGCTCTATGAACGGTTAACGATCTGCCAGCGCCGGTGAAACCACATCCACTGTTCCGGCGTCTCGCGGACCCACCGCTCGACGACGTCATTGAGCACCTGCGCGCTTGCGGTGACGTCGATATCGCCGTCGCCGGTGCGCGGCAGATCCAGCTTCGGCTCAAGCTGCAGCCGGTATCGACCATTCGGCAGACGCACGCAGCGGGCCGGATAGATTTCGGCGTCGAACTGGCGCGCCAGCTTGGGCAACAACGGGTTGGTCAGGCATGGCCTGCCGAAGAAGAGCGAGGGTGTACCCTTCTGGAACTTCTGGTCCACCAGCATGCCGACGGCCCGGCCTTCATCCAGCCTGGCCGCAAGGTTGCGGGCGGCCCCTGCCTTGGACGGCACGAGATGCCCGCCATCGGTACGCCGCGCATTCAGGACGCGGGCCGCAATGAAGGGGTTGTTGGGCTGGCGGAAAAGGGCCGTCACCTCCAGCCCGAAGGTTGCCGCGCAGACCGGCAGCAGCTCGAAGCAGCCGATATGCGCCGTAAAGAAGATGAATGGGCCTTTGCGATCCCGCAGCTCCTCGAACAGCGCAACCCCTTCCACGTCGATCAGGCCCTCGCCATCGGGCCGGCCGGGCACGTAGTCGAAGAGGCGGTCCAGAAAGACGTATTCGGCGGCGATGCGCCCCATCTGCCCCCAGTTCGCCCTGGCGGTTCGCTCTGCCCAGGCGGCGTCCTTTTCAGGATAGGCCTGCCGCAGATTGTCGAGCGCCAGCTTGTGGCGGGGCGTCAGGGGGCCAACCGTCCGCGCCAGCCAGTCGGCGAAATTCAACGCCTTGTGCGGGGGCAGCCGCTTCAGCACCGCCAAAAGCGAAAAGGCGATCTGCGCAACCACCCAGTCGACCATCAGGCCGAGGCGATCGCGCAGGCGGCGCAACCCCCTCTTCATCCGTCCTGCTCGTCCGACATGCGCAGGATGATCTTGCCGAATACCTGCCGCCCTTCCATCCGCTTCAGGGCGGGGGCGATATCGTCGAGGCCGACTTCCATGTCGATTACGGGCTGGACGCGGCCTTCGGCCATCTTCTGCATGGCATCGGCCATGTTTTCCATTCGGCAGCCGAAGGAGCCCAGCAGCTTCAGCTGCTGCTGGAAGAGCTGCATCAGGTTCATCTGGGTCGAGACGCCCGAGGTGGAGCCGCAGGTGACCAGCCGGCCGCCGCGCTTCATGCACAGCATGGAGCCGGCCCATGTGTCGGCGCCGACATGCTCGAACACGACGTCGACGCCGCGCTTGCGCGTGAGCTTGCGCACGACGCCTTCGAACCGGTCGGTCCGATAGTTGATGACGTGATCGGCCCCGAGAGCCCGCGCCTTCTCGATCTTGTCGTCCGAGCCGACGGTGGTGATGACCGTGGCGCCATGCCGCTTGGCAAGCTGGATGGCAGCGGTGCCGATGCCGGAGCCGCCGGCATGAACGAGGATGGTCTCACCGGGTTGCAGCCGGGCATTGTCGAAGAGCATGTGCTCCACGGTGCCGAACGTAACGGGGGCGAGCGCCGCCCCGACAGCGTCGCAACGCGGCGGCGCAGGCACCAGAAGCCGGGCCGGCAGGTTGATGCGCTCCTGCGCGAACCCATCGAGATGAAAGCCGTGCACGCCGGAGACATGCTCGCAGAGATTATCGCGCCCTTCCCGGCAGGGGCGGCACAGGCCGCAGGTGCGCGCACCATAGATCGATACGAGCTGGCCCGGAACGAGGCCGGACGTGCCCTCGCCAAGTCGCTCCACGACGCCCGAGGCTTCCGCCCCGATCGTCAGCGGCAGCTTGCGCTTGGCAAAGGCCATGCCGCGCCAGCCCCAGACATCGATGTGATTGAGCGCGACGACGCGGATGGCCACGGTGACCTCGCCTGGGCCGGGCGGGGGCGGCGACGGCAGGTCGACCACTTGGAGGTCGCGGTCCGCGACGAGTTGCAAGGCGCGCATCTTGGTCTCTTCGTCCTTGGGTTCTGTCGGGCGGGTCAGTCGCGCGGCGCGCGGCCGACGACCAGGCTGACGTTCTGGCCGCCGAACCCGAACGAATTGGAAAGGGCGGTCGTCGGCTCTGCCTTGCGCGCGGTGTTCGGCACCGTATCGAGCGGAATGGCCGGGTCCGGCGTGTCGTAGTTGATCGTGGGCGGCAGGACGCCACGGGCGAGCGTCAGCGTGGAGAACACCGCTTCGATGGCGCCGGCCGCCGTCAGCGTGTGGCCGATCATCGACTTGTTGGAGGAGATGGGCGTCTGAATGACGGCGTCCCCGAATACCTTGGACAGGCCGGTATATTCCATGCGGTCGTTTTCCGGCGTGGAGGTGCCGTGCGCGTTGATGTAGCCGATATCCTCGGGCTGCAGGCCCGCATCGGCCAGCGCGCGCTGGATCGAGGCGACGATGGGCGTGGCGTCGGGCTTGGAGCGCGTACGATGGAAATCGTCGGCAGATTCTCCGTGGCCCAGCATGATACCGAGTATGTCCGCGCCCCGCGCCCTGGCCGCTTCCAGAGATTCCAGCACCACGGCACCGGCGCCTTCGGCCATGACGAAGCCGTTCCTGTCCTTCGAGAAGGGGCGGGATGCCTTTTCCGGCGCGTCGTTCGCCGTGCTCAAGGCGGACAGCAGCGAAAAGCGGACCAGGGCCTCCGCGCCGACGGAGCCGTCGGTGCCGATGGCGATTGCGCGCGATGTCTCTCCGCGCCGGATCGCCTCTATGCCGAGCTGGATGGCCGTTGCGCCGGAAGCGCAGGCGGTGGACAGGGTGACAGGCAGTCCGCGCGTGCCGAAACTGTCGGCCAAACGCTCGGAGATCCCGCCGAACAGCGTCAGCCGGTAGATGTCGGGCGCATGGCGCCGGGCAGCCAGCAGCATCAGCCGGTCGTAGCCGGCCTCCTCAAGGACGGCGTCGGGCAGGCTGTCGAGATACAGTCGCTGCGACCATTCCAGCTCGATGGGCGGCGCCGCAAGAAACAGGGGCGCATCGAAGCGGCGCGCGTCGAGGCCGGCGCTTTCGATGGCTTCCGTTCCGGCCGCTTCGGCCAGGGCGAAGGACAGGTCGATGCCGCTCCACGGCTCCACGTCCATGAAGTCGACGGTGCCTGCGATGGTGGTGCGCAGATTATCGATGGGGAAGCGGGTGATCCGGTGGATGCCCGAGCGTCCCTGCGTCAGAGCGGTCCAGTTTTCTTCGACGCCGCGACCGAGCGAGGTGACGACACCGACCCCGGTGATGGCGACGACCGGCCGCCCGAATGTGTCCAGAAGATCTGCGCTCATGGCTTAACCTATCGCCTCGAGAAGGCCGACACCTTCGCCACGGACATGCCCTATCGTGGTGACAAGGGCCTGTCGCGGCGTGAAGCCTGCCGGCCGCTCTTCACCGCCATCGGCAGGAGCGGGCATCGCCCCGCGCGACAAGGCCGCCGCGGCCAGCGCCAGCCCCATGCCGAATTGCGCTTCCATGCCGTGGCCGATGGCATTGCCATAGGCACGCAGGGCCGCGTCGGGATAGCGGGCGGCGACCGTGCGGCGCTCGACATCCGTGATGGGCTGTAGCCCCGTTGCGCCGGACAGGACCATCAGATCGCGTGCGTCGGCACCGCTGTCGGCGAACATGCGGGACAGACGCGCGGCAAGTGCCTCGTCGTCACGCGGGCCGCGATCGCCCGCCACGAAGCCGAGCCTGGCATAGGCCGGCACGTTGCGCTCTGCTGCCGACTCGGCCGATTCCAGAACCAGGAAGGCACCCATGGCGCCGGGCGTGAAGCCGCCCTTGCCGCTGCGCGAAAACACCGGCTGCCAGGGCGCATGCAGCAGATAGTCGCCCAATTCGTAGTTGACGAGAATATCCTTGCGCTGCGCCGAAAACGCCCCGCCGACGAGGCAGATGCGGCTCTGGCCCGCTGCGATGCGGGACGCCGCCACATGGAAGGCCGAGATGCCGGCGCTTTCCTCGCCCATGAAGGTGCGCGACGAGCCCGTCACCTTGTGGACGATGGAGATGTTGCCCGCCATCAGGTTGGACAATTGCGCCAGAAACAGCGTCGGCCGAAGCTCGGTCATCAGAAGTTCGTTGATATCGGCACGCGGATCTTCCGCCCCGCGTGCGCGCGCCATCACCAGCGCGTCGACGGTCTCGTCCCGCTCGCCGCCGCCGGCCGCGACGATCATGTCCATCGTGGCGCGGAAGGCTTCGTCCTTCGGGATGGCGGCGTCGTCCAGCGCCAACCCGGCGGTATAGGTGCCGAGCTTCTGCCAGGTCTCCATCTGGCGCAGGTCGCCCTTGCGCTCGATCTGCGTCGACCAGTCTATCGCAGGAAGCGGATGGACGAGCGCCGGCGCATAGGCGCCGGCCTCGATGATGGGCTGGGGCGCGCTGGCGCCGGCAAGGTGACGCAGATGGGATTCCACGCCCTCGCCCAGCGAGGATACCAGCCCGATGCCGGTGACGACGACGGATTGCTTGGCCATGGCGGGCTTGCGCCTCAGGCTGCTTTGGCGGCGCGCAATTCGTCGATCTTGGCGCAGAGGTTCTTCATCACGAAATACTCTTCCGTGTCGACCTGGCCGTCATTGACCTCCTGCGTCCACTTTTCCAGTGGGATCTTGATGCCGAATTCCTTGTCGATCGCGAAGACGACGTCGAGGAAATCGAGCGAGTCGATGCCCAGATCGTCGATCGTGTGGCTTTCGGGCGTGATCTTGGAACGGTCGATCTCGCTGGTTTCGGCGATGATGTCGGCGACCCGGTCGAAGGTGTTGGACAAGGTTCCATCTCCTGATGCTGGCTGCCCGATCGATGCGCAAGGACGGCAGCGATTTTATGACGGTTCGGGCCACGAATGATGTCGTGCAGCACCTAATGCCGCGCGGCTTTGCGCGCAAGCTATAAGGTCTTGCCTGTCATTTTGCAAAGAATGAAACCGCCGGTAATCAGGGGGTGGCGGACTGGCAGATATCCACCCACAGGCCGCCGGTGATCTCGGCAAGGCGTTCGGGCGCAATCCGCACCGCGCTGTTGCGCGAGCCGGCCGCCGGCACCACCATGTCCCACGCGCGCAACGACTCGTCGCAATAGACCGGCAAAGGAGCGGGCAGGCCGAAGGGGCAGACCCCGCCGACGGGATGGCCCGTCACGGCCTCGACCTCTTGCGCGTTCAGCATGCGCGGCTTGCCGCCAAGAAGCGTCTTGACCTTGCGATTGTCGAGCCTGGCATCGCCCGCCGCGACGACGAGCACGACCGTATCGCCGACGCGCAGCGACAGCGTCTTGGCGATCTGCCTTGGCTCGACGCCGTGGCCGGCAGCCGCCTCGGCCACCGTGGCGGTGCTGACATCGAGTTCCACAATGTCGATCTCGGGAGCGCGCTCCCTCAAGAAGGCGCGTACGGATTGGAGGCTCATCGGGATGGCTCTTTCAGTGCCGGCCCAGCCGGTCGATCAGGGCCATGGCGGCCTGCGGGTTCTTTTCCTTGGCGCCGCTGATGACGTAAAGGAAAACGTCGCGGGCGGCCGCCTTGCCTGCCGGGCGAACGGGCGTCAGATCCGCCGGTACCTTGCCCTCGGACAAGGCGCGCGCCGTATCCGCCCAATAGGCAATACGTTCGTCCGGATAGCCCAGGGGCTCGTCTGCCGCCGTACCCATGATGCGCAGGTAGGAGAAGTCGGCCGTCTGGTCGCCGATGAGCGGATATTCGCTATCGGCCGCGGTGACGATCGCAACGCCGCGCCCCGCGCACAGATCGACGAAGCGCTCGTCGCGGAAGCTTTCATGACGCACTTCCACAGCGTGGCGCAGCGGATGGCTGCCGGCAGCCTCGGGAAGGAGGCGAAGGAAGGCCTCGAACTCCTCGGGGTCGAAGCGCTTGGTGCCGGCGAACTGCCAGTTGATCGGGCCGAGCCTGTCGCCCAGCTCCGCCAGGCCGCCCTCGGTAAAGCGGCTTATCGATTCTCCCGCTTCCGCCAGGTTGCGCCGGTTGGTGGCATAGCGCGGCGCCTTCAGCGCAAAGACGAATCCGTCCGGCGTTTCGTCTCGCCATTTGCGGAATGTGTCCGGGCTCTGGGATCGGTAGAATGTCCCGTTGACCTCGATCGTCGTCAGCCTGCGGCTTGCGAAAGCCAGCTCGCGGGAATGGGCAAGGCCCTTGTCGTAGAAGCTGCCGCGCCAGGGCTCGAAGGTCCAGCCGCCGACACCGACCCGGATCGAGGGGTTGACTGACATGAACTTTGCCTCTTCACCGGACACGGGTTTTCGGTTGGAGCGCACAGTGACTGTATCCATCTACGGAATCAAGAATTGCGACACCATGAAGAAGGCGCGTGCCTGGCTTGATGCGCAGGGCGTCTCCTATGCCTTTCACGACTATCGGTCCGAGGGCTTGGAGCCTTCCCGCCTGCAGGGCTGGATAGACGCGCTCGGCTGGGAAACGGTGTTGAACCGCGCCGGCACGACGTTCCGCAAATTGCCGGATGAGGAAAAGTCCGGGCTGGACGCGGAAAAGGCGAAGGCCCTGATGCTGAAGCAGCCTTCGATGATCAAGCGCCCGATACTGGAGGCCGACGGCGCTCTTCTGGCCGGCTTCAAGCCGGCCGAATACGAGCGGCTGTTTGCGTAAGGCTCCGGGCGCCCGGAAGGGGCGCCCGAAGGATGGCCATCAGGATGGCGGTTGTTGATCGCGGACCTGATCCAGAATGGTGTTCTGCGCCAGCACCAGGGCCTGGATGCAGCCATTCTCGTCGGAGCGGGCCTGGGCGGCCTCCGCCTCGCCGACATGGGTCTTGGCTTGTGCCGTCTCGAGTCCACTCGATTCGGCCTGGCCGACGAGCTGGTTGATCTGCGGGAGAGCTTCCGCACATGTCGGGGGTGACGCCTGCGGCGCCGTGGCGTCCTGGGCGAGTGCGGGTGCTGCTGCCAGGGCGGCAAGGGCGCCCACCAGTATCCAAGGCTTCACTGGCTTACTCCGTGTTCGGTTCCTGTTTGCCGGCACCGTACGATGCGGCGAGCGGAACCTCGTCACCGGGTGTGGCGACAACGGGCAGCCGAGATGGTCATTGCTTGACGATTTTGTGAAGGGGAGGGCCGACCGCGCCCGATTTCGCCGCCCTCAAAGGTGCGGCTGCTGTTCCATTGCGCGGCGGGGCGGCTCGGCCTGTACGGCGCGGATCAGATCTTCGATTGCCTGCATCTTCGAGCGCTTGAGCGCTTCGCGCGCCGAGATGACGCCCGATAGATAATCGGCAAGGATGACGGTGAGCGGCATGTGGAAATCCCCCGATTCGCATGTTGATAACCAGGGTAGAGTCTGTGGATAATTTTGCCATAGGCTCGCCACAAATGGTTAACGCGCGTTGCAATTCCGACTCACGTGAACGAACGCGGAACGCTTGCCTATCAGGGGTTTTATGCAGGCGCCGAGCCGGAAACGGCCGATTGCAGATTGTGCCGTTTTCGCGGCCCAATCATGGCCGTGGCGGCTGGTCCTCTTCGATGACGGTCGCGACGTCGGGTACGATGGTGGCGGTGGGCGCGCGCCCTTTCTTCTGCTCCCGCAGGAAGATGAACATGCCGGACCCGATGATGAGGACCGCACCCGCCAGAAGGGCAGGCTTCGGCTCGTCGCCGAAGAAGAGCGTGCCGTAGACGATGGCCCACACGATCAACGTATACTGATAGGGCACCACCACCGATGCCTCGGCCAGCCGCAGCGATTGGTTGACGCAGACATGCGCCAGCATCGCGATCAGGCCCAGCAGGACTAGAAGCGCAAAGCCCGTCAGGTCGATCGGCGCCCAGTCGAAGGGGGCAACCACCAACCCGAACAGGAGCGCGCCGGCGGTCTGCCAGGTGATCAGCGTCGTGCCGCTGGCGCCGGACAGGGAGCGGGTGGAGATGATCAGCAATGCGTAGGCGAGGCTGCCGGCGATGGCCAGCAGTGCCCCGGTGGATGCTTCCTGAAAGCTGGGACCGAGGGCTATGACGACACCGACGAAGCCGACGAGAACGGCGGACCAGCGCCGCCACCCCACCGGCTCTCGCAGGATAAGCGCCGACAGCGCCGTCACGTAGATCGGTCCGGCCAGGTAGAATGTCATGACGTCGGCAAGCGGCAGATAGAAGAGAGCGGCATAGAACAGGGCCACTTCGGCGGTCGAGCAGACCATGCGCAGCACATGGATGCCGCGGCGCTCGGGTTTCAGGATGGTCGCGCGCTCGCGCCAGATGAAGGGCGTCAGCATGAAGAGTGCCGCCGCGCTGCGAATCAGCAGGATCTGCCCGATGGAGAAAGTGGCGATCAGGAATTTTCCGAGCGCGTCGTTCGATGCGAACATGAAGACGCCGAACAGCATCAGCCCGATGCCCGCCAGGGAATTGGTGGCTGGTGCCAAAGAAGACTTGCTAGACATGACGATTCCGAAACGGCCCTCCCGACCCGATGCGTCTGGCGTAGCACCTTCCGCATCGGCATGCAGGCCCTATTTCCCTGCCGACCCGAGGAAAGGAACACGATGGAGAACGCACCGGTATCGCGGCGTGAACGCCAGGCCAAACGCGCAGCCTATGCCGGCATTTCGCTCTTCTGCGCCGCCTGCGTGTTCATGATTTCGGCGCTCGGCTACTATCTCTGGCGGTTTCTGACGCAGGTGTGATCGCCTGTCCGGTTGACGCCGACACCGCGCCTCAGGCGGCCCGTGTGCGGTGGCAGGCCCTGTGGGACCGGATGTTGGGGCGGTTGCAGCGGCTCCCCTCGAAGCAGGGCTGCGTGCAACGGCCAGTTGCATTGCCGCAACAGGGTGTTGCGAACCTGCATTGCGCCCTGAAAGCGGCGCGTTGTCCTGCAACCCGGAACACTCCAGATTGCAGTTAGTCAGCTATATCAAGGTTCAGCATGTCACATCACCTCAGCCGTCGCGGCTTCATGGTTGCCGCGCCGCTTTTTCTTGCCGGATGCGCGACCGCCCAGACCGGTAGCCCGGTCCAGCCGGCGCGTCCCGCAATTCCGCAGCAATATCTGGCGATGTACGCCGCGATGCAGGACGGCGAATTTGCGCTGCCGGCCATCGACCTGACCGGTGTCGACCCGCAGTACTGGCGCCGCGTGGTGCGGTACTACGGGCCGGAAACGCCCGGTACCGTGGTGGTGGATCCGGAGCGGCGCTTTGTCTACCTGGTGCTCGAAGGCGGCGAGAGCATGCGCTACGGCTGCGGCGTCGGACGTGCCGGCTTCGGGTTCAAGGGCGATGCGGTCATCCAGCGCAAGGCGCAATGGCCCCGCTGGACGCCGACGCCGAACATGATCCGCCTCGACCCGGAGCGCAACGGCCCCTTTGCGGGCGGCGTGCCGGGCGGTCCGGCCAACCCGCTGGGAGCCCGGGCGCTGTACCTGTACCGGGGCGGCGTCGATACGCTGTATCGCATCCACGGAACCAACGAGGCCTGGAGCATCGGGCGCTCGGTATCCAGCGGCTGTATCCGCCTGTTCAATCAGGATATCATAGACCTTTACGGACGCGTTCCGACCGGGGCAAAGGTCGTCGTGCTTCAGCCGGGTTCGGCGGACCGGTCGGGGAACCCGTCGGCGCCGGCCGCGGTTTAGCCACGGTTCATCAAGGAGGGTACGGTGGCTCAGATACATTACAAGATCGTCGAGCATGACGGCGGTTGGGCCTATAAGGTCAACGACGTGTTCTCGGAAACATTCCCGACGCATGACGACGCGCTGGCTGCCGCAAAGGACGCGGCCGCACGGCAGGCGCTGAGCGGCGAGACCGAGGGCATCGTCTTCCAGACGGCCGACGGCAAGTGGCACAGCGAGGTTTCGCGCGGGGACGATCGTCCGCAGACCGATGTCGAAGACGAGGACGTGCCCGAAGGCACCGGGCGCTGACCGGGAGAGGTTCGATGCGCCGCGTTCCGGCATTCCTGCTCAGTATCGCGGTTCTTCTGACCCTGTCGGGCGTTTCGGGCGCGCAGGTTGCGACGCCCAATTTCATCGACCAGGCACAACGCGGCGCGGCGGCGCAGACGGTTGCTCCGCCCGCCCGCATCCGATTTCTGACGAGCGTCGATTTCCCGCCGTTCAGCTTTCTGGACTCGCGCGGGCTGCTTACCGGCTTCAATGTCGATCTGGCGCGCGCCGTCTGCGAGGACATGGCCGTTACGGATGTCTGCCAGATCGAGGCGCGGCCTTTCGCCGAACTCGAGCCGGCCTTGCTGGCCGGGGAGGGAGAGGCGATCATCGCCGGCGTCGCAATAGACGTGGCATCGCGGACGCGGCTGGCCTTCACCCGCACCTATCTGCACTTTCCGGCACGATTTGCAGCGCCTGCCGGATCGGCGCTGGGGGACGATCTCCCCGCTTCGCTGGACGGACAGCGGGTGGCCGTCGTTTCCGGCACGGCACATGCGGCGATGCTGGCGGCGTTTTTTCCGGCTGCCGTCGCCGTGCCCGTGCAGAACGCCTCCCAGGGTCTGTCTGCCATGCGGCGGGGCGATGCGGCCGCCTATTTCGGCGATGGCATCGGCCTGTCCTTCTGGCTGGCCAGCGAGGCCGCGTCCGATTGCTGCCGGTTTGTCGGCGGCCCCTATCTGTCGGACCGGTATCTCGGCGAGGGGCTCGCTTTCGCGCTTGCACCGGATGATCAGGAGCTTGCGGCGCGCTTCGACGAGGCGTTGCGGCGGGTGGTGGCCAGCGGGCGGTTCTCGGAACTGATGCTCCGCTATTTCCCGGTCAGCGCCTTCTGATCGTTGGATTTGCCTTGCGCTCGAAATGCTTTAGACGATGCGTCGAACGCAACGGCAAGCATGGCGAGTGAAGGCATGGATACGGAACTTCTGAACGAGGCCCTGAAGTCGAACGCCTGGCCTTTCGAAGAAGCCCGCAAGCTGCTGCCCAAGATCGAAGGTTCGGACGCAAAGTCCGAAATCCTGTTCGAAACCGGCTACGGACCGTCGGGCCTGCCGCATATCGGCACCTTCGGCGAAGTCGCCCGAACCACGATGGTACGGCATGCGTTTCGTGTGCTGACGCAGGACAGGGTCAAGACGCGCCTGATCTGCTTCTCGGACGACCTCGACGGCCTACGCAAGGTTCCGGACAACGTTCCGAACCGCGAGCGGATGGCGGAGTTCATCGGCAAGCCGCTCAGCCGCGTGCCCGACCCGTTTTCGGATGCCTACCCTTCGTTCGGTGCGGCAAACAATGCGCGCCTGCGGCAGTTTCTGGACCGGTTCGGCTTCGATTACGAGTTCGCTTCCGCAACGGATTACTACACGTCCGGGCGGTTCGACGCGATGCTGCTTAAAATGCTGGCCGTCTATGACGAGGTCATGGATATCATCCTGCCGACGCTTGGGCCCGACCGGCGTGCCACCTATTCGCCGTTCCTGCCCATCAGCCCGCGCAGCGGCAACGTCCTGCAGGTGCCGATGGTGGATCGCGACGTCGCACGCGGCATGATCGCCTATATCGACCCGGAGACCGGCGAACGCGTCGAGACCACCGTTACCGGCGGCGCCGTGAAGTGCCAGTGGAAGGCCGATTGGGCCCTGCGCTGGGCGGCGCTGAAGGTGGATTACGAAATGGCCGGCAAGGACCTGATCGACAGCGTTACCCTGTCGTCGCGGATCTGCCGCGCGCTGGGGCAAACCCCGCCGGAAGGGTTCAACTACGAGCTCTTCCTGGACGACAAGGGCGGCAAGATCTCCAAGTCCAAGGGCAACGGGCTGACCATCGACGAATGGCTCACCTATGCCTCGCCGAAGAGCCTGTCCTTCTACATGTTCAACAAGCCGAAGGCGGCCAAGAAGCTGTATTTCGACGTCATTCCCAGGGCCGTCGACGAGTACTATGCCTTTGTGGATGCCTATTGGCGGCAGGATGCACGCCAGAAGCTGCAGAACCCCGTCTGGCATGTCCACTCCGGTTCGGTACCCGACAAGGGCGTGGCCGTTCCCTTCGCCATGCTGCTGAACCTCGTTTCGGCTTCCAATGCCGGCGACAAGCAGACCTTGTGGGGCTTCATCTCGCGCTATGCGCCGGGCGTGACGCCGCAGAGCGCGCCCGAGTTGGACGAACTCGTCGGCTATGCGCTCGCCTATTTCGAGGATTTCGTCCGGCCGGCCAAGGTGTTCCGCGCGCCCGACGACCTTGAGCGGCAGGCGCTGGAAACGCTGGACGCAAAGCTGGCCGCGCTGCCGGCCGATGCCGATGCCGCGGCCATACAGGATGCCGTCCTGGACGTCGCCCGGCCCATCCAGCGGTATCAGGACGCGTCGAAGAAGGGGCCGGATGGCGGCCCCGGCGTTTCGGTGGAGTGGTTCCAGGCGCTGTACCAGATCCTGCTGGGCCAGGAACGCGGACCACGGTTCGGGTCTTTTGCGGCCCTGTACGGCATCGGCGAGACACGCGCGCTCATTCGTGCGGCGCTGGACGGCACCCTGCGCTAGCGGCTTTCGCCGTAGCGCCAGAGGCCGCGCTCATCGCGGCGGGCGGCCTGTGCCGCGCTTTCATAAGCGCCCCCGGGTACGGGGCGCGCCCAACCCTGCACCACCAGCCAGCGGGCCACATCCTCGCTGCCGACGCGGCACGTGGCTTCGACGCTGCCTTCCCGCGTATCCGCCGGTACATCGCAGGACAGGCTGCGGCCGCGCAGCCAGCCGCGCAACGCCGTGCGCGCCTGTGCGCCGCATGGCGCGGACAGCGTGCCGAAGCTGCATGTCTCTTCGAAGGGCAGGCTTTCGACCCCGGCAAGCGAGATCCGCAGGCCATCGGCCTCGAAGTCGGTTGCCGTCACCGCCACCGCACGATGAAAGATGCGCTCCGGATCGTCGCTCGTCGGGGACGGGGCAGGCTGCGGCTCGGGCGTGGCCTGCGGCTCCGGCGCCGGTTCGGGCTCTGCGGGCACTTCGGCGGGTTGCGGCAGCCGCTCATCCCGGCTTTCGGCCGCCGGCGGGGGCGGCGTGGCCTGTCGTTGCCGCTCGGCAAGGCGCTCTGCGCGGCCTGGGCGATCCGGCCATTTCGGAAAGCCGGACACATCGGGCAGGATCAACAGCAAAATCAAGCACATCAGCAGAAGCGACGCGGCGATCTTGATGGCCTGACTTATCGAACGCATACGCGGTATCCCTGAACGTCTACTGGCTCGCCCATGCGATCCGGGCCATATGGCGAATGGCCTTGCGTGCGAAGCGAACGACCGGCAGCGCCGGGTCCAGCGGCGCGATCTCGACCCGGCCCGGGGCGTTGCGCCTGACCGTGCCGACGATGAAATCATCGCCGTACAGCACCGCAAGCACACGGTCGCCGGGGCGGGCCGCCGCATCGGGCGTCAGCAGCAGGATGTCGCCTTCCGCGTAACGGGGCGCAAACTGCCGTTCGTTGCCGACCTCCAGCGCATAGGTGCCAAAGGAAGAAGCATCGATCTTGATGTCGAGCGACATCGCGCCCGGCCCGGTGACCGGCCCATCGGAGCCGAACTGCCTAGCATCGGTGAGGTGCGCGCCGGTGGCCAGCGGTAGCGACACCTTTACGGAGACCGGGCGCGATATGCCCAGGAAATCCTCCATGCTGGTTCCGGTGGCCGACAGCACCTTGGCGACGGATTCGGTCGAGGGCCAGCGGGGGCGTCCGTCGCCCGACCGGCGCTTGGATTTGTTGAAGGAGGTCGCGTCCAGCCCGGCCTGCCGCGCCAGTGCGGATGGAGTGAGACCGCGCGTCTCGGCCAGACGGTCTATGGCCGCCCACCATTCGTCGTTCGATAGCATCGGTCTCTCGTCACAAAACAGGCAATTCAATTACCACTACTCAAGCAATATTATTGTGCAACCATGAGATTCAATTCCCCGGTTTGCGGAACATTGACTCAAATATGGCATTGACGTTGCTGCCAAAGGCGATCGAGACGATTATGCGGCGTTCGAGCTCGAACACGGAGCCGGCGGCAAGGGGGCATCCATGGTGGTGAAGAGTCTGCGTTTCGCACCACATACGAGCGAAGAGACCAAGCTGCGCGCAAGCGAGCCGGGCAGGGGGCGCTCGGCCAAGGGCCCGTGGCATATTCCGTGGAAGGGCTGGAAGGATATTCTGGCGCGGCTGTACGTGTCTTTCTTCGAAGACCGGATCATGTTGATTGCCGCCGGCGCCACCTTCTACCTGCTGCTGGCACTGTTTCCCGCGCTTGCCGTGTTCGTGTTCTTCTACGGCATGATGGCGGACCCGGCGACGATTGCCGGGCATATCGAGTTCCTCGGCCGCTTCCTGCCGCAGGCCGGGCTGGAACTTGTCAACGCGCAGCTCGAATATCTGGTCAACCAGGACCGGTCGTCGCTGTCGGTCGGCTTCGTGACCAGTCTTCTCTTCGCCCTGTGGAGCGCGAACAACGGTATCAAGACCCTGTTCGAGGCGATGAACGTCGCCTATGGCGAGCAGGAAGAGCGCAGCTTCGTGAAGCTCAATATCGTCGCCATGTGCTTCACCATGGGGGCCATCTTCATCATTTCGGTGATGTTCACGGCCATCGGCCTTATTCCGGCGATCATGGGCGTCATCGGCGCCTCCAACTTCACCGACGATCTCGTCTTCATCGGACGCTGGCCGATCCTGTTCGCGCTCGTGGTCGCGTCCATCGGCATGGTCTATCGCTATGGGCCGAGCCGGGCGCGGGCGCGCTGGACCTGGGTGATTTTCGGCGCGACGCTGACGGCGACCGTCTGGCTGGTCGCGACGGTGGGCTTTTCCTGGTATCTGCGGAATTTCGCCAATTACAACGCCATGTACGGCTCTTTGGGTGCCGTCATCGGCTTCATGATGTGGGTGTGGATATCATCCGTGATCTTCATTCTCGGCGCCGAGATCAATGCCGAGATGGAGCACCAGACGGCCGTGGACACCACGGTTCGCGGCGACACGCCGCTGGGTATGCGCGGTGCCCGCGTTGCCGATACGATCGGCGCGCGTGCCGGGGGCGACAAGCCGCCGCCCACCGAGAAGCCGGGCCTGTTCGGCTGGTGGCGCAAGCGGGGCCAGGACAAGGGCTGACCCCGCCGCACGTGTTTGTCGTCAGGCCGCCTCGGCCTGACGGGCCGGGCGGAACCGGCCGTAGAATGTCTGCCCGGCGGATGCCATTTCGTGCAGCAGAGGAATGGGGGCGAACCGCTCCCCATGCCGCTTCTCCAGCGTCTCGCACAGCGCGACGAACGCCTTGACGCCCATGCCGTCGATATAGGACAGGGCCCCGCCCGTGTAGGGCGCGTAGCCGAAGCCGAGGATAGACCCCACATCGGCCTCGCGCGGGTCGGTGACGACGCCTTCGGCCATGGTGCGTGCAGCCTCGAGCGCCATGGTGACAAGAAAGCGCTGCTGCAATTCCTTTACATCGACATCTTCGGCGTTCTGCTGCGGGTAAAGCTCCTTGAGACCCGGCCACAGATGCTTTTTGGCGGGCTTGGCCGGATAGTCGTAGAAGCCCTTGCCGGCCTTGCGGCCGAGGCGGCCGGCATCCACAAGCCGGTTGACGAGGTCGAAATGGCGCTTGTCGACCGCCGCTTCGCCGAGGTCGGCCATGGTGGCCTGCATGATCCTGCGGGACAGGTCGATGGCGACTTCGTCATTCAAGGCTAGCGGGCCGACCGGCATGCCGGCCATGCGCGCGGCATTCTCGATCATGGCCGGGGGCACGCCTTCGACAACCATGTCGTAGGCTTCCGACATGTAGCGCAGCACGCAGCGATTGGCGAAGAAGCCGCGCGTGTCGTCGACGACGATCGGCGTCTTGCGGATGGCGCGCACGAAATCCAGTGCCGTGGCCAGCGCCTCGTCGCCCGTCTTTTCGCCCAGGATGACTTCCACCAGCATCATCCTGTCGACCGGCGAAAAGAAGTGGATGCCGATGAAGCGGGTTGCCTCCGGGAAGCTTTCCGCAAGCCCGGTGATGGGCAGGGTCGAGGTGTTCGACGCGAAGATCGCGCCCGGCTTCATCGCGGCGGCGGCCGCGGCGATGACGTCGGCCTTGACCTTGCGGTCCTCGAACACGGCTTCCACCACGAGGTCCACATCTGCCAGCCCGTCATAGCCGTCAGCGGGGGTGATGCGCGACAAGAGCGCCTCGGCGTCGGCCTCCTTGGCGCGGCCTTTCTTGACGCGATCGGCCATCAGCGAGGCCGAGTGCGCCTTGCCCTTTTCGGCGGCCGCCATGTCACGGTCGACCAGCAGCACCTCGATCCCGGCCATGGCCGACACATAGGCGATCCCGGCGCCCATGAAGCCGGCGCCGATAACGGCGATACGCTTCGGCTGGCGGTCCGCTATGCCATGCGGGCGGCGGGCGCCCTTACCCAGCTCCTGCATGGAAACGAACAGCGAGCGGATCATCATGGCCGCTTCGGTGGAGCGCAGGACGGAGGCGAAATAGCGCTGCTCGACCTTGAGGCCGAGATCGATGGGAAGGAGAAGGCCCTCGTAGACGCATTTCACGATGGCGCGCGCACCCGGATAATTATCCTGCGTCTCCTTGCGGTAAAGCGAGGAGACCGCCGGCCAGAGCTGCGCGCCGGCAGCGGAATAGACGGGGCCGGACGGCAGCTTGTAGCCCTTCTGGTCCCAGGGCTTTACGGCGGGGATACCGGCCTTCAGCATCGCCTTGGCGGTTTCCACGAGCTCTTCGGGCGCGGCAACCTTGTCGATGAGCTTCATGGCCAGGGCCTTCTCGGCGCCGATGGCCTCGCCCTTCAGCAGGAACTGAAGCGCCGCCTGCGCGTCCAGCATGCGGGCGATGCGCTGCGTGCCGCCGGCGCCTGGGAAGATGCCGACCTTAACCTCCGGCAGCCCCATCTTGGCGCGCGGAGTGGCGACGCGACCATGGCAGGCGAGGGCCAGTTCGAAGCCGCCGCCCATGCAGGTGCCGTCGATGGCGGTGACGACCGGCTTGCCGCACGTTTCGATGCGGCGCCAGAGGGCGCCCATGCGTCCGCAGCGATCGAATAGCTGGGTCATCGCCGCGTGCGGATCGCTTGCTTCCAGCTTGCGATAATCGCCCAGCATGCGGCCAAGCATCTTCAGGTCGGCGCCGCCGGTAAAGCTGCCCGCCTTGCCCGAGGTGAAGACGATGCCCTTGACCGCCTCGTCGGCGACGAGGCTGTCCAGTGCCGCCTCGATCTCGTCCATCACCTCTTCGGTGAAGACGTTCATCGAGCGGTCGGGCATGTCCCAGGTCAGAAGCGCGATGCCGTCGCCGTCGACGGCAAGGGTGAAGTTGTTGAAGTCCATGTGTTTTTCCTCCCCTTACACGCGCTCGATGATGGTTGCCGTGCCCATGCCCGCGCCGATGCACAGGGTGACGAGCGCGGTCTGCTTGTCCTGCCGCTCCAACTCGTCCAGCACGGTGCCCAGGATCATGGCGCCCGTGGCCCCCAGCGGGTGGCCCATGGCGATGGCGCCTCCATTGACGTTCATCACGGCCGGATCGATGTCGAAAGCCTGCATGTAGCGCAGCACCACCGCGGCGAAGGCTTCGTTGAGCTCGAAGAGGTCGATGTCGGACAGCGTCATGCCGGTGCGGTCGAGCAGCTTGCGGGTCACGTCGACGGGGCCGGTCAGCATCAGGGCCGGATCGGAGCCGATGTTGGCGAAAGCCCGGATGCGGGCGCGGGGCTTCAGGCCCAGCGTGTCGCCGCCCCGCGCGGAGCCGATCAAAACGCCTGCCGCGCCATCGACGATGCCCGAAGAATTGCCGGCGTGGTGGACATGGGTAACGGACTCGATCTCCGGATGGGCCTGGATGGCGACGGCATCGTAGCCGCCCATCTGCGCGACCATCTCGAACGAGGCGTTCAGGCCGCCCAGCGTCTGCATGTCGGTTCCGGGGCGCATATGCTCGTCGCGGTCGAGGATCGTCAGTCCGTTCTGGTCAAGGACGGGCACGACGGACCGCGCGAAGCGGCCTTCCTGCCAGGCCGTTGCGGCGCGCTTCTGGCTTTCCACGGCGTAGGCATCCACGTCGGTTCGCGTGAAGCCGTATTTGGTGGCGATCAAATCTGCCGAGATGCCCTGCGGCATGAAATAGGCGGGAATGCCGACCGACGGGTCCATGAACCAGGAGCCGCCCGACATGCCCATGCCGACGCGCGACATGCTTTCGACCCCGCCGGCGATGACGATATCGTCGGCGCCCTGCGCCACCTTCGCGGCGGCAAGATTGACGGCGTCGAGGCCGGAGGCGCAGAAGCGCGAGATCTGCATGCCCGGTGCGGCATAGTCGTAGCCGGCCTCGAAGGCGGCGGCCTTCGGAATGACGGAGCCGGCTTCGCCCACCGGGTCGACGCAGCCGAAGATGATGTCGTCGACCTGCGCCGTTTCCAGGCCATTGCGGTCGCGCAGCGATTCCAGCACGCGCGCGCCCAGTCGCACGGCCGGCACTTCGTGCAGGGACCCGTCCTTCTTGCCGCGTCCGCGCGGGGTGCGGACGTGATCGTAGATGAATGCTTCGCTCATTTCTGCGCTCCCATCAGAATTCGTCGGCGCCAAGCGCCATGAGGCTGTCCGCGCCGGAGGCGATGCGCGCAAGATGCGCCGCCGTCTCGGGCATCAGCCTGTCCATGAAGAAGGCCGCCGTCGCCAGCTTGCCCTTCAGGAAGGCCGCGTCTTCGGCGTCTTGCGCCGCCAGCCGGCGATGCGCCGCCAGCGCCATCCGGGCGGACATGTAGCCAAGGGCCACCAGGCCGAAGAGGTGCATATAGTCCGTTGCGGCGGCGCCGCCATTGTCGGGCCGGGCCGGGCCGTTCTGCATCAGCCAGCCGGTGGCCTGCTGCAGATCGTTCAGGCCCTTCTTGAGGCCCTTGGTGTAGCGCGCCATCGCCGGGTCGGCCCGGTTTTCCTCGCAGAAGCGGCCGACCTCGCCGAAGAAGGACATGATCGCCTTGCCGCCGTTCAACGCCAGCTTGCGCCCGACCAGGTCGAGCGCCTGGATGCCGTTTGCGCCCTCGTAGATCTGCGCGATGCGCGCATCGCGCACGAACTGTTCCATGCCCCATTCGGCGATATAGCCATGGCCGCCGAACACCTGCTGCGCCATCACCGCGCTTTCGAAGCCCTTGTCGGTCAGGACACCCTTGATGACGGGCGTCACGAGGCTCAGCCATTCGTCCGCCTCGGCGGCTTCCGCCACATCGGTGGAGCTATGGGCTATATCGCCCTTCAACGCCGAATGGAGCACCAGCGCGCGGCCGGCCTCGTTTATGGCGCGCATGGTCATCAGCATGCGGCGGATATCGGGATGCACGATGATCGGGTCGGCGGGCTTGCCGGGCTCCGCCTTGCCGGCAAGGCTGCGGCCCTGCAAACGTTGCCGCGCATAATCGACGGCGTTCTGGTAGGCGATCTCGCCGATGGCCAGCCCCTGCACGCCGACGCCCAGCCGCGCCTCGTTCATCATGGTGAACATCGCCCGCAGGCCCTTGTGCGCTTCGCCCAGAAGCCAGCCCTTGGCATCGTCGTAGTTCATCACGCAGGTGGCGTTGCCGTGAATGCCCATCTTCTCTTCGATGGCGCCGCAGGACACGCCGTTGCGCGTGCCATCGTCCAGGACCTTCGGCACGATGAAGAGGGAAATGCCCTTCACCCCCTCCGGCGCGCCGTCGATGCGGGCCAGCACCAGATGGATGATATTGTCGGAAAGGTCGTGCTCGCCGGCCGAGATGAAGATCTTCTGCCCTGTTATGGCAAAGGAGCCGTCATCGCGCGGGATGGCCCTGGTGCGCAGCAAGCCGAGGTCCGTGCCGCAATGCGGCTCCGTCAGGTTCATCGTGCCGGTCCAGCGGCCGTCGATCATGTCGGGCAGATACGCGGCTTTCTGCTCGGGCGTGCCATGCGCCTCGATGGCCGCGATGGCACCGCGGGTGAGGCCCGGATACATGGCGAAGGCCATGTTGGCCGACGACAGATACTCGTTGACGGCCGCCGCCAGCACATGCGGAAGCCCTTGCCCGCCATAGGCGGCATCGGCCGAAAGGCCGCCCCAGCCGGCCTCCCGGAACTGCCGGTAGGCCTCGCGGAAGCCGGACGGGGTGGTGACCGAGCCGTCCGCGGCGCGGGTGCAGCCCTGCCGGTCGCCCGACTGGTTGAGCGGGTGGAACACCTCTTCGGCGAAGCGTCCGGCTTCGTCCAGAATCGCGGCAACCGTATCGGGCGTGGCATCCTCGAAGCCCGGGCGGTTGTTGTGGGCATCGAGCCCGACGATTTCGCGCAGCACGAACATCGTATCGGCAATAGGAGCCTTGTAGAGCGTCATCGAAAAACCTTCCCTTCGATTGACGTTTTCGTAAACGTAAACCGTGGCGTCTGTAAAGCGGAGCGCGCGCAAAATTCCGCGTGAGGCAGCACCCGCTCCCGTGCATTAGCGCGCAATTAACCATTCCCCGTGAAGATGCCGGTGGGATTGACGAGACGTCGCAAGGCGGGCCTTTGCGCCTGTGCCGAGCGTTCGAGGGGACGGAAATGGGCGTAGCCGACAAGGCGAAGGCGGCACAAGGCACCGGCGATCCGCCGGGCGCGCCCAGCATGGCGACGCTGACCCGGACCCTGGAAGAGCTGGAACGCCGCCTTGCGCGCCTGTCTACGCAGAAGCAGGCAGACAGAAGCGTATCGCCATCTGCATCGGCCGGCGCCGGCACCACCCCGGCAGAGAGACTGCGCCGCATCGTAGACCGAAGCGCCGAATATGCGGCCTCCGCTCCATCGGCGCGAACCCGATCGAGCGAGGCGATCGACGAACTCGTGCAGGAAATGCGGTCATTGAGAGGCGAGATGCGCAAGGAAATCGCCGCCGGAACAAAGGCCGGGCAGGCGACGATGGGGCATGCCTTCGCCACGCTCGAAGCATCGCTTGCGGCGCGCGATAGCTCCGAGCTGATCGCCGACGGGCTTGCTGCCATGCTGACGCGCATGACCACGCTGGAAGAGCGTGGCGCAACCAATGAGGCCCTGTCGGATCTCAACGCCGACCTCAACCGCATGCGGGCCGTCGTTTCCGGGCTGGCGACACAGGAAGATCTGACCCGGCACATGGGCTCCATCACCGGCCGGCTCGACGCGCTGCTTGAAACAAACGCCGCCGCCGTGGACCGCAGTGCCTTCGACGCCGGTGTCGCCGGATTGAGCGAACGACTGTCGAGCATCGAGACGCTTCTGGCGCGGCTGCCCGAAACCCTCGGAATCGATCGGCTGGAAGATCGGCTTGCGGCACTTGCGGCGCCGTCTGGCCCCATCGCGCTGGACGCGCTGCAGGTCAGCGTCGATCTTTCGGCCTTGGAGGAACGGCTCGACGAGATTTCCGGCGCGATCCTGGTGCTGGACAGGCCGGAGCAGGGCAGCGACCGGATCGAGAAGCGCCTGGACGCTCTGTCGACGCAGCTCGACAGCTTCATGGAGCGCCTGGAAGAGGCCGAGGAAGAGCGTTCGCTGCGCCATGCAGAGGCCTTTACCCAGGAGTTGAAGAGGCTGGAGGTGCTGTGGCAGGGCTCCGACGCCCGCGCGGCGGAGACCGAGGCTCAACTTCTCTCGATCCTCAGAAACGTCGCCGACCGGCTGGCGGAACTGGAAACGGAAGCGCGACAGGCCGGCGACAATGTCGGCGGCACCGTTTTCGACGCCGAGTTCGCCACCTGGCAACCGGCCGAAGATGGCGAGGAAGACAGCCTGCGCGCAACCCTCGACCGGCATCTGAAGCGCCGCCGGGCCGAGGGGGCGACGCAGGCGCCGGATGCCGACGGCCCGGAAGCGGCCGATCCGGAAGGCGCAACCCGCTACGGACGCGACGTGGCCGAGTTCGGCAGTATCCTGGAGCGGGTGCGCCGTCACGAGCGCGCCGCCGGCCTTGGCCCATCCACGCGGGCGGATTTCATCGCGGCGGCACGGCGCGCCGCTGCGGCGGCCGCGGCCGAAGCCGAGGCCCTGCATGCCGGAAACGGGGCCGGCAATGGTGCGGGCGAGGGTGCATCCGGCCGCAACCGCAATTATCGCAAGCCCATGGTTATGGCCGCCGGGGCCATCATGCTGGCGCTGACGGCGCTGCCGATCTCGCGCCTGCAGACGGGTCCGTCCGAGCGTCCGGCCGAAATCGCCGACAACAGTGCCGCACGGACCCCGGCCGTAACGCCCGAGACGACGGCCTCTATTTCCCGCCCGCCCGAGGCCGACCTGACCACTGGCGACCTCATAGGACGTCTCGTATCGCATCTTCCGCCTGCGGCGGCGGGGCCACTGCCGGTTCCGCCGGCCGGTGACATGACCTTGTCCCGCGCTGCGATCGGCGGCGATGCCGCCGCCATGACCGCCATCGGGGCCGCCGCCATTGAGCGCGGGGCCACGGCCGAGGGCCTTTCATGGCTGGGCCAGGCGGCGCGGCGCGGTTACGCGCCGGCGCAGTACCGCCTGGGCAGCCTGTACGAGCGCGGCGTGGGCGTCAGCAAAGATCTGTCCCTTGCACGCGACTGGTATCTTGTCGCTGCGCGCGCCGGCAATGTCCGCGCCATGCACAATCTGGCGGTCATCGATATCTCCGGCCTTGCCGGCCCGGCCGACAGGGGTGCGGCGGCGGACTGGTTCCGCATGGCGGCCGAGCGGGGCATGGCCGACAGCCAGTTCAACCTTGCCGTCCTGTACGCACGCGGGGCCGGGCTGCCGCGGGACATGGAAGAGGCTTATCGCTGGTTTTCCATTGCGGCGCGCGGCGGCGATGCGACCGCGCTGCGCAACCGCGACGAGGTCGGGGCCGAGCTCGATGCCGCGCGGCGCGCGACCATCGATGCGGCGGTGGCGCAATGGCGCCCTGCGGCGCCGACCCGCGCCGCCAACGAAGAGCGGTATTCCGGATCACGCGTTTGACACGGCCCTTCGGGTCGGCTTAGTGCGGAGCGGCGCCCTGCCAGACGGTGGAACGCATCTCCAGGGATCGAAGGTAAGGGCGCTTGGGGGCCGGTCTTGAATCTCTACCTGCCCATTGCTGAAATCTCCGTCAATGCCCTCATTTTGATCGGCATGGGCGCAGCCGTAGGCTTTCTGTCCGGCCTGTTCGGCGTGGGCGGCGGCTTTCTGATCACGCCGCTCCTGATCTTCTACAACATTCCTCCCGCCATCGCCGTGGCCACCGGCGCCAACCAGGTGATCGCCTCGTCCTTTTCCGGCGCATTGGCGCACTACAAGCGCGGCACGGTCGATATCAAGCTGGGTTTGATGCTTTTGATCGGCGGTGCGGCCGGCTCGGTCGTCGGCGTCTGGCTGTTCACGCTGCTGCGGCGCCTCGGTCAGCTCGATCTTGCCGTATCGCTGCTCTACGTCGTCATGCTGGGTACGGTCGGCGGCCTGATGCTGGTGGAGAGCGTGCAGGCGATGCTGCGTGTCCACAAGGGCGGTTCGGGAGAAGTCCGGCACGCCTCGCACCACAACTGGGTGCAGAGGATGCCGCTGAAGATGCGGTTCAAGCGCTCCAAGCTCTACGTCTCGGTCATCCCGGTTCTGGGCATCGGTTTCGTCATCGGCGTGCTTGCCTCGATCATGGGCGTCGGCGGCGGCTTCATCATGGTGCCGGCGATGATCTACCTTCTGCGCGTGCCGACCAGCGTGGTCGTCGGCACATCGCTCATGCAGATCATGTTTACCGCCGCCGTGACGACCGTCCTGCAGGCCGCGACAAACCAGACGATCGATATCATGCTGGGCTTCCTGCTGATGGTCGGCGGCGTCGTCGGCGCCCAATTCGGGGTCGAGGCGGGCCGCAAGCTGCGCGGCGACCAGTTGCGCGCGCTGCTGGCGCTGCTGGTCATCGCGGTGGCCGGCCGCCTGCTGGTCGAGCTCGTCGTCACCCCGGCCGAGCTGTATTCCATCAGCCTGCCGAGCGGGGTGCGGGAATGAGGGCGATCCTTGCCGCATTGGCCATGCTTCTTGCGGCGGCCGCACCCGCCGCCGCGCAATCGGCGGCGGAGGGGTTCGAGATCGGCCTGTCGACCGACACGATCACCGTCGGCACCAATTTCGGCGGATCTCGGCTGGTGGTCTTCGGCGCGCTCGACAATGCCGATACACGGGTGCTGCGGCAGGGCCGCTACGACATCGTCGTCGTGCTGGAAGGGCCAAGGCGCAACGTGGTGGTGCGCCAGCGCGACCGCGTCTTCGGCATCTGGATCAACCGCGGCTCCGAGCGGTTCGACAATCTGCCGCAATCCTACGCGCTGTCATCCAGCCGGCCGCTGCGCGATACGGCCGCCGCTGCCGTGCTGCAGCAGCTTAATATCGGGCCGCGCAACGAAGTTCTGCGGGCCCAGCGCAGCACCGACGACACGACCGCCGAAGCCGACGACTATGCCAACGCCATGCTGCGCCTGAAAGAGCAGAGCCGGCTTTACTCCGTTTCGTTCGGCACGATCGAATTCGTCAGCCAGACCCTGTTCCGCGCAACGCTCGTGCTGCCGCCGGACCTGCCCGTGGGGCGGCATCTGGTGCGCGCCTACCTGTTCCGCGAGGGGCATTTCATCCGAGAGCGGAGCGAAGAGCTCTGGGTGCGAAAGACGGGCCTTGAAAACGAAGTCTCGACCTTCGCCGCCAATTACGGCGCGCTTTATGGATTGCTGGCCGTGGCGCTGGCCGTTGCGACCGGCTGGTTCGGCCGCGTCCTCTTCAAGCGGGACTGAGCTCTAGCGACAGAGCGCGGAGAAGGAGATCGGGAATATGCCGGACAGGCCGACCACGTAGGCCTTGCCGCGCTCTGCCGCAAACATGCCGGCAAAGGCATGGCCCAGCACGTTCATTCCCCCCGTCGTTACACCGAAGGAGGGCATGATCATGCGTCGTCCATCGGTGGCAAAGCAGGCCGAACGTACCGAGCGTCCGCGCGACGCCACCTTGGCCACGGGATGCAGATGCCCCGCGATCTCGCCTGCGCCGGCGGCAATGCCCGGCTCGTGGCGGAAGTGCAGCCCCGCCACATGGGCGACACTCAGCGTCCGGCCGCCCACAAAGGCCGGCGGCTCCGGGTCGTGATTGCCGGTGATCCAGGTCCAGTCGCGCCCGGACATCAATGCCAGAAGCTGCTGCCGGAAAGGCGCGGGCATGTAGGCCGCGCCATGCGTATCGTGGAAGCTGTCGCCCAGCGAAACCACGTGCGACGGCTCGTATCGCGCGATCACGCCTTCCAGAAGGGCAAGCGTGGCCGCCGTGTCGTAGGGTGGCAGCATCATGCCGCGCCGCGCAAAGGCAGCGCCCTTTTCGAGATGCAGGTCGGACACCACCAATAGCCGATGCGCCGGCACATAGAGCGCGCCCGTCGGGTCGCAGACGAGGCGCTCGCCATTCACCTCCGCCTCGGTGCCCGGTTGCTCCGCCAGCCTGAAACGGCGCTGGATCATATTCATCGACAAGGCCCGTGCATGGTGATTCGCATTCGTTGCGTTAACCATACCGGATTTGCGGCTCAAGTGAGGGCGGGCGCGCGTCACCCGAGTGCCTGTGCCACGAGCTCGGCCTCCACGACCTCGCGCAGGACTTCGTCCCGTGCTTCGCCCTCGACGCGCTCGCGGCCGATCTCCAGCATGATCGGCACGGCCAGCGGCGATATCTGGTCCAGGTCGCGGTGCACGATATGGTGGCGGATGCGGCCCAGGAGGTCCGAGACGCGGCGCACGTCGAGCAGGCCGGTGGCCGCGTCCTCCCAGGTCGCGCGCAGCAGGATATGGTCCGGCTCGTGGCCGCGCAGCACGTCGTAGATGAGGTCGGCCGAAACGGTAACCTGCCGCCCCGTCTTTTCCGTGCCGGTTTGCCGGCGGTGGATAAGCCCGGAAATTTCGGCGCACTGGCGGAAGGTGCGCTTGAGCAGCCAGGAATCGGCCATCCAGTCTTCGAGGTCGTCGCCGAGCATGTCCTCGTCGAAGAGGTCGGCCAGATCCAACCGGCCGCTGCGGATCATCTGGCCCATGTCGGCGGCGCCCCAGATCGACAGCGAATAATCGGTGGCGACGAAGCCCAGCGGCTTGGCGCGGGCGCGTTCCAGGCGCCGTGTCAGGAGCATGCCGAGCGTCTGGTGGGCAAGCCGCCCCTCGAACGGATAGGCGACAAGGTAAAAGCGGTTGCCGTTGGGAAAGGTCTCGATCAGCAGATCGTCCGGGCCGGGTATGAGGGACTTGGTCTTCTGGATTTCCAGCCAGGAGGACACTTGTTCCGGCAAGGCGCGCCAGCGCGCGGGATCGGCCAGCATCTCGCGCACGCGGGCGGCAAGGAAAGTGGTGAGCGGAAACTTGGAGCCGCCATAATAGGGTATCTTGGCTTCCTCGCCGTCGGGCGCCCTGGTGACGAGGCATTCCATCTCGTGGATACCCTCGAAGCGCAGCACCGTGCCGGCGAACAGGAACGTGTCGCCGGGCGACAGCGTCTCCAGGAAGTTTTCCTCAATCTGGCCCAGCACCGGCCCGCCGCGCGCGATGGCGGCGCGCGTGCGGCGCTTGATGACGCGCACTTTCAGGTTGTTGGCCTCGATGATCGTACCGGCGTTCAGGCGGTAATCCTGCGCGACGCGCGGATGCGTGATGCGCCAGGTGCCGTCCTCCGTCTGGCGGATGCGCGCATAGCGGTCGTACACCTTGAGCGCATAGCCGCCGGTTGCCACGAAATCCACGACACGGTCGAACGTCTCCCGGTCCAGCGAGGCATAGGGGGCTGCGCTGCGCACCTCCTCGAACAGGTCGTCCGCCAGAAAGGGCGCCGCAACGGCCATGCCCAGGACATGCTGCGCCAGAACGTCCAGCGCGCCGCTTCGCAGCGGCGGGGTGTCCTGGTCTCCCAGATAGTTGGCATCCAGCGCGGCCTGGCACTCCATGACCTCGAACCGGTTGGCCGGCACCAGGATGGCGCGCGACGGTTCGTCCATACGGTGGTTCGCGCGGCCGATGCGCTGGGCCAGACGGCTGGCACCCTTGGGCGCGCCGACATGGATGACGAGGTCGACATCGCCCCAGTCGATCCCGAGATCGAGCGTCGATGTGGCCACCACGGCGCGCAGCTGGTTGGCTGCCATGGCGCTTTCCACCTTGCGGCGCTGCTGCACGTCCAGCGAGCCGTGATGCAGCGCGATCGGCAGCGTTTCCTCGTTGATGCGCCAGAGATCCTGGAACAGGAGCTCGGCCTGGCTGCGCGTATTGACGAAAAGCAGCGTCGTCTTGTGCCGCCGCACGGCTTCGTAGATTTCGGGAATGGCGTAGCGCGCGCGGTGGCCCTGCCAGGGAATGCGCGTTTCGGATTGCAGGATCGTGATCTGCGGCCGCGCACCGCCCGCAACGGTGATGAGGTCGGCCATCGGCGCTTCGCTGCCGGGCCGCTGGCCGACGAGCCAGCTTTGCAGTTCGGCCGGTTCGGAAACGGTAGCTGAAAGCCCGATCGTCTGCAGGTCGGGACGCAGCTTGCGCAGCCGCGCCAGGCCCAGCGCCAGTAGATGGCCGCGCTTGGATGTCACGAGCGAGTGCAGCTCGTCGAAGATCACCATCTTCAAATCGGAAAAGAAGGCGTCCGCATCCTTGGAGGCGATCAGCAGCGCCAGTTGCTCCGGCGTCGTCAGGAGTATGTCCGGCGGACGCAGCTTCTGGCGTTGGCGGCGGTGCTGGCTGGTATCGCCGGTCCGCGTCTCGATCTCGATCCTCAGGCCCATCTCGTCCACCGGGGCAGCCAGGTTGCGCTGGATGTCGGTGGCGAGCGCCTTGAGGGGTGAAATGTAGAGCGTGTGTATGCCGGGCGCGCGGGTGCCGGGCTTGCGGGCCGTGCGGCGCGACAGATCCACAAGCGACGGCAGAAAGCCGGCCAGCGTCTTGCCGGCTCCGGTGGGTGCGATCAGCAGCACGGAGCGCCCGTTTTCGGCCAGGCCGAGAAGGTCGAGCTGGTGGGGACGCGGCGTCCAGCCCTTGCCGGCAAACCATGCGCGGATTGTTTCGGGCAGGCGCAGGCCGGAATCGTGGGTGGAGTGTATCGTCACCGCCTCAAGATAGGATCGGGCAGCGAAACCGCCAAGTCAGGTAGCGAGGTATCGATCGGTTCGGTGGTTGATCGCCAGGAAGGCGTTCAGCACGATGGCGCCCAGGACCGAATAGGCGATGGCCCTCGGCGATATGACGGCGAAAGACGTGGCCAGGACCAAAAGGTCGGTCGCCATCTGCGTGATGCCGGCGCGCCACCCCAGCCTGTCCTGAAGATAGACAGCAAGGATGCCGACGCCGCCCGCGCTGGCGCGATGGCGAAAAAGCGCCAGAAGCCCGAAGCCGACGAGGAGTCCGCCAAGGCAGGCGCCCAGCAGCGGCTGGATATGGTCGAAGCGCAGATAGGACGGCGCAACGGCCGTCATCAGCGACAGAAGCGCCACGCCGCAGGCCGTCTTGATGGTGAAGGCCCGGCCCATGCGGCCGACGGCGAGTGCGTAGAAGGGAAGATTGACCAGAAAGAACACCAGGCCGTAATTCCAGCCGCCGGCATAATGGATGACGAAGGCCAGCCCAGCCGTGCCGCCCGTCAGGAAACCGAGTGCGCCCAGCATCGACAGGCCAAGCGCGGTCAGCACCGTCCCCGCCAGGATGCCGCATGCGTCTTCCCATATCGTGTGCCGGGTGGGTGTCGCGCTCCAGTTGCCGAAGCGGTGGGCCCGCTGCGCTTCCTGAATGTCAGGCGGACGATCGGTATCCAGCGTCGCCATGCTCCACCTTTTCGCAAGTGCGAAGAGATTATAACGCAATGCACATTTATTCAATATGACCGGTCAGGCGGCGGTGCAGAGATAGAGCAGGCCGTGAACGTCCGCGCCCCTGTCCTGGCGGAGGACAGTCTTGCGCGCTTCCACGGCCCGCATCCCGGCTTTCGACAGTTCCGCTGCGACATAATCGGGCGCATGGGCGTAGCGCAGTGTCGGCTGCAGGCTGTAGCCCGTGCCCTCGCTTCCTGCCTCGACGGAGAAGACGAAGCGGCCGCCCGCCGCCATCAGCGAGCGAACCAGACCAAAAGCCGGTGCAAGGTCGCCGACATAGATGAGAACGTCGGCAGCCGTGATGAGATCGTAGCGGCGGGCGCGGATGTCTGCCGGCGGATCGCAGAGGTCGGCCTGATACAGGCTATCGTAAATATGCTTCTGCCGCGCATGCGACAGCATCCGATCCGACAGGTCGAGCCCGTCCAGCCGGCTGGCCCGCGCGCTGATCCTTTCTCCCATGAGGCCGGTTCCGCAGCCGAGATCGAGGATCGCGCCGAGCAGGCCGGCGCCGGCCAGCATCGACTCGATCGCCTCGGGAACGCCATAGGACAGCCTTTCCACCAGCGCCGTCTCGAAACGGTCGGCATACTGGTCGAAGAGGCCGGCCACGAAGGCCGGCGGCGGGCTGTCGGGAACGGGCGCGTGGCCGAGTGCGGCGAGCTTCAGCCCTGCGCCATAGACATCCTCCACCCCATCGGACACCAGCTCCCGATAGATGTCGGCGGCGGCATCGTGCTGCCCGGCACTTTCCAGATATTCACCGAGGCGAAGCCGGCCCAGCGGCCAGCGGGGCGCCAGCTCGAGCGCCTGGCGCATCAACTCCATCGCTGCCTGGACATCGCCTGACTGCGCGTAATGTTCTGCATATTCGGCACGGCGGTCGGCGCGCGCGTCGCCGGAGCGATGACGGTGTTGGAACACGGGCTCTGTCGAAAGAATTGACGTGATGCATATGGCGTGCGCGCGCTATCCAGCGCAAGCAATTTCAGATGGTCCGATCCGAACCGGGAGTGTGCATGGCGGCCTATGAGACCCTGCTGAGGCCGACGGAGGAGGGGCTGTATTGCCCACCCGGCGATTTCTATATCGATCCGGTGCGCCCCGTTGCCCGTGCGCTGGTGACGCACGGCCATGCCGACCACGCCCGACCGGGCAATGGCGCCGTGCTGGCGACGCGTCGCACGCTGGACATCATGGCGCTGCGCTACGGCGCGGACTTTACCGGCCAGCGGCAGGTGGCCGACTGGGGAACGCCGATCGCCATCGACGACGTTACCGTGACCTTCCATCCGGCCGGGCACGTGCTCGGCTCTGCCCAGATCGCCGTGGAGCACAAGGGCACCCGCATCGTCGCTTCCGGTGATTACAAGCGGACGGCGGACGCGACCTCCGAGCCCTTCGAGCCTGTGCCGTGCGACGTGTTCATTACCGAGGCGACCTTCGGGCTGCCGGTGTTCCGCCACCCGTCCGGCCGGCACGAGATCGGTCGGCTGCTGGAATCCCTGCGGCAATTTCCGGAGCGCGCGCATGTCGTGGGTGCCTATGCACTCGGCAAGGCGCAACGCGTCATCCGCATGATCCGCGACGAAGGATACGATGCCCCCATCTACATCCATGGGGCCCTGGTGCGCCTATGCGAGTATTATGCGCAGGAAGGGATAGATCTCGGTCCGCTGTTGCCGGCCACGCTCGGCAAGGGGCAGAAGGGCGAATTTGCCGGCGCCATCGTGGTGGGCCCGCCCTCGGCTTTTGCCGACCGCTGGGCGCGGCGCTTTCCCGATCCGGTCGCCTGTTTCGCCAGCGGCTGGATGCAGGTGCGCCAGCGGGCGCGCCAGCGCGGCGTGGAACTGCCGCTGATCATCTCCGACCATTGCGACTGGGACGAGTTGACCGACACCCTGTCGGAACTGAAGCCGGACGAAACCTGGGTCACCCACGGGCGGGAGGAAGCCCTGGTGCGCTGGTGCGAGCTGCAGGGCATGCGCGCACGCCCGCTGCACCTTGTGGGCTATGAGGACGAGGGCGATTGAGAGCCGGCCGACCCGGCGGTCGGCAGATTGATGGTGGCGTGGTCCCCGATCACATAGGAAACGAGATGGCCGGCGTAGTAAGCCGACCCCTCTGCCGAGGCGTGGAACCCGTCGCGTGAAAACCCCGCCGGCTCGACGCGCGGCAGGGTGATGGACGGGATCGCCCCGCGCTCGTGGCACAGGCGCGTCCCCAGCCGGCGGAACAGATCGGCCCGCATTTCCAGGACGGCGCCGATGCCGCGCGGAAGGGCGGGTACGCGGCGCATGTCCACCGGCGGCGACCAGACGATCCGGGCCTGCGGCCAGCGGGCCCGCAACGCGTAGAGAAGGCCGCCGAAGCCCTTCTTGAAGCGGCGCAGGCCATGGAAGTTCTTGACGTCGTTGGTGCCGACCATCAGCACGATGTGGGTGAAGGCCTCGCGGGCGATGTTGGGCACGACATAGTCGCGCAGTTCGGCCGACACCGCGCCATTGGAGCCGATCGCACGCCAGGCGACGGTCAGGCCCGAAACGGCATGGAGGCGCTCGGCCAGCCGCACGGCCAGGCTGTCTTCCATGCGGTCGACGCCGACGCCCGCGGCGGATGAATCGCCCAGCACCAGCAGCCGGATATGCGGGCTTTCGGCATGGGGGCCGAAATAGCCCGCCAAAGGCCCTTCCGGGGGACGCAGCCTTTCAATACGCCGGCGTATCCGGGCGCCCTGCCAGACGTAGACCGGAAACATCAGCCATGTGAGAAAGGCCTTCCACATCGGTGACTTCCTTTTTGGATCGATCGGCATGAAAACGGGGCCGGCAAGGCCGACCCCGACAGTATAGGCTTCATTTGCGTGACGGACGCATGAAACTTCCGTCAGGCGGACATCAGGCCTTCAGCGCGTCGACACCGGGCAGGGGCTTGCCTTCCATCCACTCAAGGAAGGCGCCGCCGGCCGTGGACACATAGGTGAACTCATCCACCACGCCCGCATGGTTGAGGGCCGAAACCGTATCGCCGCCGCCCGCCACCGACACGAGATGGGCGTTGCGTGTCCGCTCGGCCGCATGCTTGGCCGCCGCGACGGTGGCCGTATCGAACGGCGCGATCTCGAAGGCGCCGAGAGGACCGTTCCAGACCAGGGTGCGGGCCTTGGAGATCCACTCTTTTATCTGGCCGGTGCTGGCCGGCCCGAGATCCAGGATCATGGCGTCGTCCGGCACCTTGTCGACCGACACGGTCTCGCTCGGGGCGTTGGCCTTGAACTCACGCGCAACGACCGCATCCACCGGCAACAGCACGACGCAGCCCGACCCTTCGGCCGATTTCAGGATGGAGCGGGCGGTATCGGTGAGGTCGTGCTCGCAAAGGGATTTGCCGACATCCTTGCCCAGCGCGGCCAGGAAGGTATTGGCCATGCCCCCGCCGATGACGAGGCAGTTCACCTTGGTCACGAGGTTGGAGAGAAGGTCGATCTTGCTGGAAACCTTCGCGCCGCCGACGATGGCAACCACCGGGCGCGCCGGATCGCCCAGGCCCTTTTCGAGCGCGTCCAGCTCGGCCTGCATGGCGCGGCCGGCATAGGACGGAAGATGATGGGTGATGCCTTCCGTCGAGGCATGGGCGCGATGCGCCGCCGAGAATGCGTCGTCGACATAAAGATCGCCAAGGCTGGCGAGCTTTGCAGCGAAGCTGTCGTCGTTCTGCTCTTCTTCCGGGTGGAAGCGCGTGTTTTCCAGCAGCAGCACGTCGCCATCGGCCATGTTGGCGACGATGCCCTCGGGGATGGGGCCGACGCAGTCTTCCGCAAAGCCCACGGGCTTGCCCAGCTTGTCGGACAGCGCTTCCGCAACCGGCTCCAGCGACTGGGCCTTGTCGACCTTGCCCTTGGGGCGGCCGAAATGCGCAAGCAGAATGACCTTGCCGCCTTTGCCTGCGATCTCGCGGATGGTTGGCAGCACCCGGTCGATGCGTGTCGTATCGCTTATGCGGCCGTCCTGCATGGGCACGTTCAGGTCCACGCGGACAAGAACGCGCTTGCCCGCCAGGTCGACGTCGTCCAGCGTCTTGAAAAGGGTCATGCGTTCCTCCGTCGGGCCCGGCCTCAGCCGCCGAGCCGCTTGAACAAGGTGGGGTAGTCGAGCACCAGCCCGTCCTCGTCGACGGGCAGGTCCGCGGTAAATGTCCGGTCCGCCGCCTGGTAGCGATACAGGCGTGCGGGCGTCAGGCAGGTATAGCGCTGGCGGTCCACGACCGGCTCGAAGCTGTCGAACGGTACGTAGACCATGGACAACTCGACCGTGCCGTGGTCGGGCGTCAGCCCCAGCCTGCGGATGGGCAGCGTATTGGTGAAGGGCGTTCCGGCCAGATCGACGTCGATGCAACCGGCAAGGTCGGGCAGCGGCGTGCCGTCGGCCTTGCGCCAGTTGCCGCTGCCGTCGGACTCGAGCGCAAGCCGGCGGCCATCCGTGACCGCCAGCCCGAGGCGGCGTACCGTCCAGCCGGCATCGCAATCGATCCGGTAGGAGACGCCGTAGGTCTTGCCACCGCGCGCGCCGATGACCACGCCGCGCGCCGTGACGCCGCCGGCGGCGGGCCGCAGACTGAGCTGCTCCAGCCCGTCTCCGTCGAGCGGGCGCCAGCGGACGTCACATGCGCGCGGCGGGGCAAACATGATCAGGCCTTGGCAAGCGCCACGGCTGTATCGGACATGCGGTTGGAGAAGCCCCACTCATTGTCGTACCAGGACAGGATGCGCACCAGCGTGCCGTCCATCACCTTGGTCTGATCCATGTGGAAGACCGAGGAATGGGCGTCGTGGTTGAAGTCGTGGCTGACATTGGGGAAGTCGGTGTAACCGAGGATGCCCTGGAGCGGTCCGTCGGCCGCGGCCCGGATGGCCTGCTGCACCTCTTCCACCGTGGTGGCGCGCTTGGCGACGAACTTGAAGTCCACCACCGAGACATTCGGCGTCGGCACGCGGATGGCGACGCCATCCAGCCGGCCCTTGAGCTCGGGCAGCACCAGCGAGACGGCCTTGGCCGCACCGGTGGAGGTGGGGATCATCGAAAGCGCCGCCGCGCGGCCGCGATACAGATCCTTGTGCATCGTATCCAGCGTCGGCTGGTCGCCCGTATAGGAGTGGATCGTGGTCATGAAGCCCTTGTCGATGCCGATGGCGTCGTTGAGGACCTTGGCCACCGGGGCAAGGCAGTTGGTGGTGCACGATGCGTTGGAGATGATCTTGTCGTCGCCGTTCAGCGTGTGGTGGTTGACGCCGTACACGATCGTCTTCTCGGCACCGGCGGTGCCGGACAGCGGACCGGAGATCAGCACCTTGCGGGCGCCGGCCTCGAGATGCGCGCCGGCCTTCGCCGGATCGGTGAAGATGCCGGTGCACTCCATCGCGACATCGATGCCCAGCTCTTTCCAGGGCAGGTTCTTCGGGTCGCGCTCGGCGGTAACGCGGATCGGGCCGCGCCCGACGTCGATCGTGTCGCCGTCTACCTTGACCTCGCCGGGGAAGCGTCCGTGCACGGAGTCGAAGCGGATCAGGTGCGCATTCGTCTCGACCGGGCCGAGATCGTTGATGGCGACCACCTCGATATCGGTCCTGCCCGATTCGACGATCGCCCGAAGCACGTTGCGACCGATGCGGCCAAATCCGTTGATGGCGACGCGAATTGCCATTTCTGTCCTCCTTGGGAACCTTCGCCCCGATAAACCGGAGCCTGCCGGCGCAGTGGATGGCCGGCCCGTAGCGCCAAGCTTCTTAGAGCATTCGAGCGCCGGGTGGGAACCAAAATTGCGGGTTTTTCTGGGCTCGCAGCGGAAAAAAGCAGCGCCCCTTTCATTCAACCGATTAGGAGGCGCCGTGCGGAAAGCCTGACTTATTCCGGCCTTTTGCCGCATTTACCGCGTCCAAGGGCCGTCCAAAAGAATCGCTTGTCGCAAGGGCGTGCTTCTCATCGCGGCTCAGGTGATTTACAAATCTGCCATTGGCTTGTTGCCCGGCATTCATGAAGGCCTTCGGCCACGACGCCGCGGGCATGAGGGGGTATTTGACGCACATGGAGGACCAGACGACGCTGGCGGGCGCCTCAGCACGATTGCAGAGAGCGTTGGAGCGCCTCGAGCAGGCCAGCGACACGGTCATCGAAAACGGCGCTTCCATGACAGTCGACGAGGAAATCCAGCGCATGACAGCCGACCGCGGTCGCCTTGCGGGGGAACTGGATGCCTGCATGCTGAAGGCCGGACGCCTGGAAGAGGCGAACCGCGAGGTCTCCCGGCGGCTCGTGGCCGCCATGGAGGCGATCCGGCAGGTGATGGAACAGAGGCGCGGCTGACGGCACGGCCGCACAGCGTCCTATGCGTAACGGGGGATGACGATGCCACAGATCGTGGTGACCATCGACGGCAAGGCCTATCGCATGGCCTGCGCGGAGGGGGAGGAAGACCATCTTCTGTCGCTCGGCGCAAAGCTGGACGAGCGCGTCGTGGAGCTGCGGTCCAGCTTCGGCGAGATCGGAGACCAGCGCCTGACCGTGATGGCCGCCATCATGACGATGGACGAGCTATCCGAAACCAAGGCCCGCCTGTCGGCGCTCGAATCCGAGATGGCATCGCTGCGCGATGCCCAGGATAAAACGCGGAACGGCCGGGAAGTGCTGATCGAAACCATGAACGGCATGTCGGAAGCCATCGAGCGCGTGGCGCTGAAGCTGGAGAGGGCCGGCGAAAAACGATGATCGTCGGCAACGCACCCACTGGCAAGCTGGCGACTACACCTCTATATTGGCTGGTGACGGGCTGCACGGTGCGACAGGGATAACTTTTCCTCGGGGCCTTAGTCATTCCGAAGGGAGCTGTCCCTGCCTTGGTCCGTGGACTGGGGCACACGGCGCCCACCTACTCTGTAGGTTCCCGGGATCGACTTTCTCATCGGCCGAGGTGGCTCGTCACTTCCTCATTTTTTCCCATCCGACAATGGTCATGCGGCGTGCGGCAATCCTTGCGTGAAGAAAAGGCGATCGTCCGTGAGCTCGGCCTTCGACGCCGCGACGCCCTGTCCATTGCAGCACGGGCCGCAGCATCCGCCGCCATCAACGACCGTATTCTCTCCGTGCTCGCCGATCGCCCGACCGTGTCGGCGGCGGGCTATCTGCCGATCCGCTCGGAAGTCGATCCGCGGCCTGCGATGGCCGCGCTTGCGGCACGCGGCATCGCCGTGGCCGTACCCGCCATCGTGAATGCCGATCTGGTGTTCCGCCGCCTTGACGGCACCGAGGGCATGGAGCGGCAGGGCTTCGGCACCTATGCCCCGGGCGCCGGCGCGGAGCAGCTCGATCCGGACCTTCTGATCGTTCCCCTGGCCGCCTTCGACCTGGCGTGCGGGCGCTGCGGTTACGGCAAAGGCTTCTACGACAGGGCCATCGCCCGCCTGGCGCAAGGCGGCAGGCTTTTGACGATCGGCGTCGCCTTCGACGCCCAGCGTGTAGACCATGTGCCGATGGAGGCGCATGACCGCACGCTGGACATGATCGTTACGGAAAGCGCAGTACACCGCCCGTCGACAGCACCTGGCCCCTGAAGGCCACGCCACCGGCCGGAGCCTGCGGCCGTGGTGCGGCAAACACCTGCGCCCAATAGTTGCGGCCGCCATCGGCCCGCCGCGCCCCGGCAAAGCCGATATGCACGATGTTGGGGTTCAACAGGTTTTTCCGGTGTCCGGGCGACCCGATCCAGCCACGCATGGCGGCTTCGTAGTCGGCATATCCCCGACCGATATTCTCCGCGGTCGTCGACCATTCGTAGCCGGCCGCCGAGACGCGACCGGGCAGGCGTCCGCCGGCGGTATGGCTGAGCGCGTCGGAGGCGGCCATCGCTTCGGCCTGGATGCGTGCGGCCTGCATCAGCCGCCCATCGATGGACAGGGGCGGCAGGCCGTTGGAGGCACGAAACCGGTTGACGCTGGCCAATGCCGCGCCGTCCGCGATGGGCAGCGCAACCGTGTTCGACCCGCTTGCCATCGGCCCCGCACAGCCGACAAGGGCGGCGGCACAGCCCGCCAGTAAGAAGGCGCGACGCGACATGCCGCCGAACGCCGCCAAATCTGCTTCTTTCACGTTGCCTCCTATCTGGCGTACTGGAAGGCCAAGAATGACACGAATCGGGCAAGGGGGTGGCATGCGTTTTCTTTTCCTCGGCGACCTAGTGGGACGCAGTGGCCGCACCGTCGTCCTGGATCGGCTGCCCGGTCTCGTTTCGGACTGGAAGCTCGATTTCGTGGTGGTGAACGGCGAGAACGCGGCCGGCGGCTTCGGCGTTACTGAAGACATACTGGAGGCGACGCTGGAAGCCGGCGCCGACGTCATGACGACCGGCAACCACGTCTGGGACCAGCGCGAGGCTCTGGGCTTCGCAGGGCGCTACGACGCCTTCCTGCGGCCGGCCAACTATCCGCAGGGCACGCCGGGGCGCGGCAGTGGCCTGTTCATCGCCCGCAACGGCGCGCGCATCGTGGTGGCCAACATCATGGGGCGCGTCTTCATGTCGCCCGACCTGGACGATCCGTTCCGCTGCGCCGCAGACCTGGTCGAAGCCAGCCCGCTGGGCGAGCAGGCCGACGCCGTGATCGTGGATTTCCACGCCGAGGCCACCAGCGAAAAGCAGGCCATGGGACATTTCCTGGACGGGCGCGCCAGTGTCGTGGTGGGTACGCATACCCATGTGCCGACGGCGGATGCGCAGATTCTGGCGCACGGCACCGCATACCAGAGCGACGCCGGCATGTGCGGCGACTACGATTCATCGCTCGGGATGGACAAGGAAGAGCCGCTCAACCGCTTCGTGACAAAGGTGCCGCGCGGCCGCTTCGAGGCGGCGTCCGGCCCGGGCACGCTTTGCGGGCTGGCAGTGGAGATTTCGGATCGCACCGGGCTGGCCGAGCATGTGTCCCCGGTACGGCTTGGCCCGCGCCTTGCGCAATGCGTGCCGGACTTCTGGTAAGGGCGCCAACTTTACGCGGGCCCCGCGTTTTTTTATATGTCCGCCCAACCCAGTGCATAATCGACAAGAAACAGGTGCCAAATGGCCGGTCACTCACAATTCAAGAACATCATGCACCGGAAGGGGCGGCAGGATGCCGTCCGCTCCAAACTCTTCTCCAAGCTGGCGCGTGAAATCACCGTTGCGGCCAAGAGCGGGCTGGCCGATGCCGACATGAACCCGCGCCTGCGCCTGGCGATCAACAATGCCAAGGCGCAGTCCATGCCGAAGGACAATATCGAGCGCGCCATCAAGAAGGCCGCGGGCGGCGAGGGCGACAATTACGAGTCCGTCCGCTACGAGGGCTATGGGCCGGCGGGCGTGGCGGTGATCGTCGAGGCGCTGACCGACAACCGCAACCGGACCGCGTCCAACGTTCGGTCCTATTTCACCAAATCGGGCGGCGCCCTTGGCGAAACCGGTTCCGTCGCCTTCATGTTCGACCGTGTCGGCGAGATCGTCTATCCGGTTTCGGCCGGCGATGCGGACACCATCATGGAAGCGGCGATCGAGGCCGGCGCCGACGATGTCCAGTCGGACGAGGACGGCCACCGCATCATCACCGCCTTCGAGGATATCGGCGATGTCGCCAATGCCTTGGAGGCATCGCTGGGCGAGGCGGAAAGCGTCAAGGCCATCTGGCGCCCGCAGACCGGCGCGCCGGTGGACGAGGAAAAGGCGCAGTCTATCCTGCGGCTGATCGCCAACCTGGAAGACGACGACGACGTGCAGAACGTCTATGCCAATTTCGAAGTGGACGAAGAGGTCCTGGCGCGCCTGTCGGCCGCCTGAGGCGGGGCCGGCTCAGCCGGCCTCTCCACCCTCTGCCTGCATGGCGGCCTCGGCCGCCGGCACAACTTGCTCGGCCACGATTCGATGTAACTGGCGCACATAGCCGCTGCGGCCCGAGGGCTGGGATTCGTCCGACGTGATGGCGATGGTGAGCTCAAGGTCGGGGATGACGTAGATCATCTGGCCGCCATAGCCCCAGCCATAGGCGCCGTCATGGCCGGCGAAGCGGGACAGGAACCAGCCGTAGCCATAGGCTTCTCCGGTGAAGCGCGACCGGGTGCGCGGCGTCCAGCTTTCGTCGATCCAGCTTTGCGAGACGACGCGCCGGCCATCCGCATCCAGCCCGCCGCGCCGATATATCTCGCCGAAGGCCAGAAGGGCGCGCGGCGTCATGGCGGTCTGGTTGCCGCCAAGGTCGATCCCTTGCGGATCGCGCTCCCAACCCGAGACGGTGGCCCCGGCCGGAGACAGCCACTCCCGTGCAAGCTGTCGCGTGGGCTTGCCGCTGGCGCGCGTCAGGATCGCCGACAGAAGATGCGTCGAGCCGGTGGAATACAGCATCGTGCCGCCCGGCTCGTCCACGAAGGGGCGGGCCAGCGCATTGGAAACCCAGTTGCGGCTGGCGATCCACCCTCCGTAGTTGCTGCCCGAGGTGCGCTCCAGCCCGGCCTGCATGGACAGGAGATTGCCGATGGTGACATCGTCGAGGCGCGGATCGTGGTCGGCAGGGAACGAGCCGGACAGGACGCTTGCGATCTTCTGGTCGGTCCCCTCGAGAATGCCCTTGTCTATGGCAATGCCCACCAGGGCGGAAATGACCGACTTGGACGCCGACTTGATGTTGGTGGCTCGATCGGTCCGGTTGCCGCGGAACCCACGGTCGAGAACGATTTCGCCCTTGCGGGCGATCACCACGGTCTCCAGAGGTTGCAGCGCCTCGAAGGCGCCGGACAGATCGGCAATGCCGGGCGCCGCCACGAACGGCTTCGCCTCCCGCACGTCGTCCGGAACGGCATCCTGCGCGGCGGCGGCGAGGGGCGATGCCAAAAGGACGGCGATGGCGAGGCTGCGTATCGTCAGGTGCATGGGCGTCGTCCTTTGGCCAATCGCAACCGGGCATATGTTGCCTGTCGGGCGGCATTGCGACCGGCCGGACGAATGTTTCTCTTTTGTTCACTCTTGAGCTTTATCGAATCGGCCGATGTGCCTATGAATGGAGAAGATATGGTCGGCCCGAGGCAGGAGAGCGTCATTCGCATCATCGGCATCGATCCGGGGCTGCGTCGTACGGGCTGGGGTGTCGTCGAAACCCTTGGAAACAGCCTTCGTTTCGTGGATTCCGGTACCGTCACCTCCGACAACAGGCTCGATCTCGCCTCGCGCCTGCGGCAGCTTCACGACGGTCTGGCTGAGGTGATCCATCGCTTCGGCCCGCAGGAAGCCGCCGTCGAGCACACCTTCGTGAACAAGGACGCGACTGCCACACTGAAGCTCGGACAGGCGCGCGGCATCGCCATGCTGGTGCCGGCCCTTGCCGGCCTTCCGGTATCGGAATATGCCCCGAACGCGGTTAAGAAGGCGGTCATCGGTGTCGGCCATGGCGAGAAGACCCAGATCCATATGATGGTCAAGGTGCTGATGCCAAAGGCTGTTTTCGATACGGACGATGCCGCCGATGCGCTGGCCATCGCCATATGCCATACGCATCAACGCCAGTCGGCGACGGCGCGGCTTGCGGCAATGGAAGCGGCACGCGACAGGGGCGTTCCGGCAGGGGGCAGGGTTTGATCGGCAAACTCAAGGGTACGGTGGACGAGATCGCAGGTGACCATGTGGTGGTCGACGTCCATGGCGTCGGCTATGTCGCATTCTGCGGCGCACGCACTTTGTCGAACCTGCCCGGCATGGGCGAGGCGGTGACCCTTTTCATCGAGACCATCGTGCGTGAGGACATGATCCGCCTTTACGGCTTCTCCAGCGATGCGGAGCGCGGCTGGTTCCGCCTGCTGCAGAACGTGCAGGGCGTCGGGGCCAAGGTGGCCATGGCGGTGCTGAGCACGCTGTCGGCCGGCGACCTGGCCAACGCGGTGGCCCTGCAGGACAAGGCCATGGTGGCGCGCGCGCCGGGTGTCGGCCCCAAGGTGGCTGCACGCATCGTGGCGGAGTTGAAGGACAAGGCGCCGGCCTTCGCCACGGCCGGCGATATCGACGGCTTTGCCCTGAAGCGCGACCTCGGCGACGGCGTTGCCGCCGGGGCGGTGTCCGATGCCGTGTCGGCGTTGGTCAATCTGGGCTACGCCCGCGACCAGGCGGCCGGCGCCATCGCCAGCGCCGTGCGCGAGGCGGGCGAGGACGCGGAGTCCGCCCGGTTGATCCGCCTCGGCCTGAAGGCGCTTAGCCGATGAGCGACGCACGACGCCTCATTTCGCCCGACAGCCGCGGCGACGAAGACAACACGCTGCGGCCGCAGCGGCTGGAGGATTTCGTCGGGCAGGCGGCGGCGCGCGCCAATCTGAAAGTCTTCATCGAGGCGGCGAAGGCGCGCGGCGAGGCGCTGGACCATGTTCTCTTCGTCGGTCCGCCGGGCCTCGGCAAGACGACCCTGGCGCAGATCATGGCGCGCGAGCTGGGCGTCAACTTCCGCTCCACCAGCGGCCCCGTCATCGCCAAGGCCGGCGATCTGGCCGCGCTTCTGACCAATCTGGAAGAGCGCGACGTTCTCTTCATCGACGAGATCCACCGCCTCAATCCGGCGGTCGAGGAAATCCTCTATCCGGCGATGGAGGATTTCCAGCTCGACCTCATCATCGGCGAGGGGCCGGCCGCCCGCTCGGTGAAGATCGATCTGTCGCGGTTCACCCTGGTTGCGGCAACCACCCGCATCGGCCTTCTGACGACGCCGCTGCGGGACCGGTTCGGCATTCCGGTGCGGCTGAACTTCTACACGGTCGAGGAACTCGAACTCATCGTGCGGCGCGGCGCGCGGCTGATGGGGCTGGAGATGGCCGATGACGGCGCGCGCGAAATCGCGCGGCGCGCGCGCGGTACGCCGCGCATCGCCGGCCGGCTTCTGCGCCGCGTGCGCGACTTCGCCACCATGGCCGATGCCGCCCGGGTAGACCGCCGCGTGGCGGACGAGGCGCTGACCCGGCTGGAGGTGGACAGCCTGGGGCTGGATCCGCTGGACCGGCGCTATCTCGACCTCATCGCGCTGAATTTCGGGGGCGGCCCTGTCGGCATCGAGACGATCGCCGCCGCCCTTTCGGAGCCGCGCGACGCCATCGAGGATATCGTGGAGCCGTATCTTCTGCAGCAGGGCTTTATCCAGCGCACACCGCGCGGACGCCTTCTGACGGCCAATGCCTTCCGCCATCTCGGACTTGCCGTGCCGTCGACCTATCAGGGCGCCCAGTCCACCCTGTTCGACGAGCCGGATGCATGAGCGACGATACCGTCGTGCCCGGGCTTGCAGGAGAACTGACCCCGACGGGGCACCGCCTGATGGTGCGCGTCTATTTCGAGGATACGGACTTTTCGGGCGTCGTATATCACGCCCGGTACCTGCACTTCCTGGAGCGGGGACGCACGGATTACCTGCGTCTTCACGGAATCGGGCACGGGGAATTGATGGACGGCCGCTTCGGCGAGCAGATGGCCTTTGCCGTACGCCATATGGACATCGATTTTCTGCGGCCCGCCCGGATCGACGACATATTGAGCGTCGAGACTTCGACAACGCTTCTCGGCGGTGCGCGTGTGGTGCTGGGCCAACGGATCAGCCGTGGCGATACGCTTCTGGTGCAAGCGAAAGTCAAGGTTGCGGTGATTTCGCCGGAGGGCAAGCCCCGCCGCATGCCGTCTGCGGTGGCGCGTTTGTTAGGCGCACCCGAGGGTTGAAGGCCGGACGTGTAACGCGGCGTTAACCTTAACAAGCCCATAGTCGGCAGGCTGCTTCAGTCGCCTCTACGCCATTCTTTTACCTGATTCTATGGGTGAAAGGGCGGCTTGGGGGAAGGGGCGGTCGGACGCTTCGTGTCCGCCGCTTCAGGCAATTTTCAAGGAAAGCTCAGCCGCGCCTCGTGCGAGCCGCGGCCATTCGAGGGTCAAAGCACATGAACGAAGTCGCCCAGACGAGCCTTGCCGCGCAGGCTCACGGCGTCGGACTGATGGACCTGTTCTGGCAGGCCGGCATCATCGTCAAGCTTGTCATGCTCGGGCTTCTCGTCGCCTCCGTCTGGAGTTGGGCGATCATCTTCGACAAGGTGACGCGCTATGCCGCCTTCCGCCGCCAGTTGAACCAGTTCGAAAGCAATTTCTGGTCCGGCCAGTCTCTCGAAGAACTGTATCACACCCTGTCCGACCGCAAGACCAGCGGCATGGGCGCGCTGTTCGTCGCCGCCATGCGCGAATGGAAGAAGAGCTTCGAGAAGGGCGCCCGCTCGCCGATCGGCCTTCAGACCCGCATCGAAAAGGCCATGGACGTGTCCATCGCCCGCGAGGTCGAGGGACTGGAATCGCGCCTCGGCTTTCTCGCTTCCGTCGGCTCGGCCGCGCCCTTCGTCGGGCTGTTCGGCACGGTGGTCGGCATCATGACCTCGTTCCAGGCCATCGCCGCCTCCGAACAGACAAGCCTTGCGGTGGTTGCGCCCGGTATCGCCGAGGCGCTGCTGGCAACGGCCATCGGCCTCGTTGCCGCCATCCCGGCCGTCATCGCCTACAACAAGCTTTCGGCCGATGCCGGCAAGCTGGGCGCGCGCATGGAAACCTTCGCCGACGAGTTCTCCGCCATTCTTTCGCGGCAGATCGATGAGAAGATGGCGTCGCGCTGAGCGGGACCGGAACGGAGGACAAGCGACATGGCCATTTCCGGAATGCCCTCCGGCTCCAGCCGCGGCCGGCGCGGACGCGCAAAGCGCGCGCCGATGAGCGAAATCAACATGACGCCGATGGTCGACGTCATGCTGGTGCTGCTGATCATCTTCATGGTGTCCGCCCCGTTGATGACGGTGGGCGTGCCGCTTGACCTGCCCAAGACGCAGGCGCGGGCGCTGAACGCGGATACGCAGCCGATCACCATCGCCATCCAGGCGGACGGCAAGGTCTTCATCCAGGAAACGGAAGTCGAGCCCGAGGCCCTGGTGCCGCAACTGCAGGCCATTGCCCAGACGGGTTACGAGGAACGCATCTTCATCCGCGCCGACCAGGCCGCCGACTATGGCGCCGTCGCGCGTGTCATGGCGCGCATATCCGCCGCCGGCTACAGCAATATCGGGCTGGTGACGGCTCAGGAAACGCGGAGCTGAGCGCACCGCGATGAAATCCCTCGCCACATCAGCGGCCCTGCATACAGCTTTGCTGACGGCCATGCTCGTGTCGTTCGGCTCTCCACGGCCGCTCGACATGACGCAGGGCGAAGCGATGCCGGTCTCCGTGGTTCCCATCGAGGAGTACAGCCAGGTCGTGCAGGGCGAGGCCGATGCCGAGATGGCGGATACGCCCGCCCCGACGCCGACCGAGGCGCCCGAGCGCCTGCCCATGCCGGCCGAGAATATCGGCAACAACGAGGTAGACCTGGAAAGCGCGCCGCAGCCGGAAGCCGCCCCGCGCGAGACGGTGCAGACGGCGACCGCCGAGGCGCCGCCGCCGGAAGCGCCGCCGCAGCCGGCGGAGGAAGCACCGCCCCCGGCCGAGGAGCCGGAGCCGGCGCCCCAGCCGGAGACACCGGCCGAGGCCGAACCGGAGCCCGAACCGGCCCCGGTCGAGGAAGCCGCCGTGGAACCGGCGCCGCAACTGCCGCAGAACGTTCCGCTGCCGCAGGTGCGCCCGCAGCCGCCGCGCCCGCCCGAAACGCCGCGCCCGCAGCCGACACGCACCGCCGAGGCACAGCCAAAGCCGCGCGAAACCGCGAACGACACGCGCGAGCGCGAGTTCGATGCAGATGAGATCGCCGCGCTTCTGAACCGCGAGCAATCGGCAGGCGGCGGCGCGCGGCGCTCGCAACAGCAAGCGGCGCTGGGTGGCACCCACACGACGGGCGCGCGGCTGAGCCAGTCCGAATACGATGCCCTGCGCGGTCAGGTCAGCCGCTGCTGGTCGCCGCCATCGGGCGTGTCCGATGCCGGTTCGCTGCGCGTTTCGCTGCGGCTGCAACTGGATCAGTCGGGCCAGCTCATCGGTTTGCCCGAGATCATCGAGGGCGGCTCCGGATCGACCGCGCAGCGGGTTGCCGCCGAAGCCGCCGTGCGCGCCGTGCGGCGGTGTGCACCCTATTCGCTGCCGGCCGAGAAATACGACACGTGGAAAGACGTCACCTTCAACTTCGATCCGAGCCAGATGTTCTGAGGGCGCGCATGAGCCGAAACCGCAGCCCGAGCCAATCCACCCGAAATTCTTCCCGGAACCGGAGGGGTCCCGAGTCATGAAATCCATTCTAAAACCGATGCTGGCCATTCTTGCGCTGACCTTGAGCGGGGTGGCCATGACTGCGCCTGCCCGGGCGCAGGTGGAAATCGATATCACGCAGGGCAACGTCCAGCCGCTGCCGATCGCCCTGCCGGCATTCCAGTCGAGCAACCAGCTTGGCCAGCAGATCACCGAGGTCGTCTCGGCGGATCTGCGGCGCTCCGGCCTGTTTGCCCCTGTCGCGCCCGCCGCCTTCATCCAGAAGGATGCCGGGCCTGACGCGACCCCGCGCTTCCAGGACTGGACCGTCATCAACGCGCAGGCGCTCGTCGTCGGCCGCGTGACGCCCGAGGCGGACGGACGCCTGCGCGTCGAGTTCCGTCTTTGGGACACCTATGCCGGCCAGCAGCTCGACGGCCAGCAATTCTATGCCAACCCGGACAATTGGCGGCGCATCGCCCATATCATCTCAGACGCCATCTACGAGCGGCTGACCGGCGAAAAGGGCTATTTCGATACCCGAGTCGTGTTCGTCGACGAGACGGGCCCCAAGGACCAGCGGCGCAAGCGCCTTGCCATCATGGATCAGGACGGCGCCAATGTGCGCTACCTGACGCAGGGCAACGACCTGGTGCTGACGCCGCGCTTCTCGCCCAACCGGCAGGAAATCACCTACATGTCGTTCGGGCAGGGCGATCCACGCGTCTACCTGCTGCAGCTCGAAACGGGCCAGCGCGAGATCGTGGGCAATTTTCCCGGCATGACGTTCTCGCCGCGCTTCTCGCCCGATGGGCAGCGCGTCATCATGAGCCTGCAGCAGGACGGTTCCTCGAACATCTATGCGCTGGACCTGCGCTCGCGCGCGACGACGCGGCTGACATCCACCAATGCCATCGACACCTCGCCCTCCTATTCGCCGGACGGGTCCAAGGTTGTGTTCGAAAGCGATCGCGGCGGCCGGCCGCAGATCTATGTGATGGGCGCGGACGGCAGCGGGCAGACGCGCATCTCGTTCGGGCAGGGGTCCTATTCGACGCCGGTCTGGTCGCCGCGCGGCGACCTCATCGCCTTCACCAAGCAGACCGGTGGCCAGTTCCAGATCGGCGTCATGCGGCCGGACGGTTCGGGCGAGCGCATCCTCACCTCCGGCTTCCACAATGAGGGGCCGACCTGGGCCCCCAACGGCCGCGTGCTGATGTTCTTCCGCGACGAACGCGGTGGCGGTGGTCCGCAACTCTATTCGATAGACCTGACCGGCCGTAACGAGCAGCGGGTCGCCACGCCGAACTTCGGCTCCGATCCGGCGTGGTCGCCCTCGCTGGAATAGGCAATGCCATCCGGCGCCGCGTCTTCACGGACGCGGCGTCTTTTTTCATTGACCTTGCGTTAACTCCCGTAGGGTAAATGCAAGATCACCAGAATCGATCAAATTCGAAGGAGTCGGCCATGCGCCGCACAGATAGCCGCGTACCAATGGGCCGGATCGTATTGGCCCTCGTCGCCGCACTCGCACTTGCCGGTTGCGCCAAGAAGAACCAGGGCCTGCCGGACAATGCCGGTGGCCTCGGCCTTGGCGGCGCCGGTGGCTATGGCGCAGGCAGCGCCGCGCCGGGCACGCAGCAGGACTTCACCGTCAATGTCGGCGACCGCATCTTCTTCGATACGGATTCCACCTCCATCCGCGCCGACGCCCAGCAGACCCTGGCGCGCCAGGCCCAGTGGCTGAACCGCTACCCGAACTACCAGATCGTGGTGGAAGGCCATGCCGACGAACGCGGCACGCGCGAGTACAATCTGGCGCTCGGCGCCCGCCGTGCCGCCGCCACGCGCGACTATCTGGCAGCGCAGGGCGTGCAGCCGCAGCGCATGCGCACCATCTCCTACGGCAAGGAGCGCCCGGTCGCCGTTTGTGACGACATCTCCTGCTGGTCGCAGAATCGCCGTGCCGTCACGGTGCTGAGCGGCGCCGGAAGCTGATCGCCCGGCCGGTCTGCCCGCTGGCGCAGACGCAACACTCACGATGAAATGAGGCGGCCCCCATGGGGCCGCTTCGCGTTTCTGCCGCTTGCGGCGCGCAATGCCAAAATTTGGCCGAACTGCCATTCTCCAGAAAGTAAAAGAAGCGTAAAAGCGGCCGTCGCGTATCGGCCGCGACACTTCAGGGGAATTGCCATGACCTCGTCACCCAGGACCCGTCTTGCGGGACTTTCCATTCTGTCGCTTGCCGCCGCCCTCATGACGGTGCAGCCGGCAGCAGCTATCGACATCTTCGGCGGCCAGCGGACGCAGGGCGCCCCCGTCATCATGGCGCAGGCCGGCGATACATCCGTGCGCCTGTCGCAGATGGAAGATGAAATCCGCCGCCTGACCGGCAAGGTCGAGGAAATGTCGTTCCTGGTGCTGCAGCTCCAGGAGCAGCTTCGTAACGCGCAGGCCGACAACGACATGCGCTTCCAGGACCTCGAGGGGGGCAGTGGCGGCGGCGGGTCGGGCCAGAGCGGCCAGCGCAGCGGCGCGTTGACGACACCCCCTGCCGCCGGAAGCGGCGATGAGGATTTTGCCGCGGCGCCGCAGCAATCTTCCTCCGGATCGCAGATCAGCTCGGCCGGCTCCGACGAGATCGGCTCGATCCTCGGCGCCAGCATCGATCGCGGCGCGTTCCAGACAGCGCCTGCCGCCGGCTCCGACACCGTCGCATCGGTGCAGCCGCACAATGAATCCGACCTCTACGGTCTTGGCTACAACTACCTTCTGGCTGGCGAGTATGTGCGGGCGGAAGAGACGTTCCGGCAATATACGCAGACTTACCCAAGCGCGGAAAACGCCGGTGATGCGCAGTACTGGCTGGGCGAGAGCCTCTATGCCCAGAAAAAGTATCGCGAGGCGGCGGAAGTGTTCCTGACGGCGCAGAAGCAGCATGGCACCAGCGCCAAGGGGCCGGAAATGCTGCTGAAGCTCGGCATGTCGCTGGCTGCATTGGATAACCGCGATACGGCGTGCGCTACCTATGCCGAGGTAGAGAAGCGTTACCCGCAGATGAGCGACAATGTCCGCCGCAAGCTGCAGACGGAAGAGCAGTCATCCCGCTGCAGCTAAAGGACGATAGCCCGGTCGGCGCCTGCGAAGCCGCGGCGCTTTTTGCCGCCACAGGCCATACGGCGGAAGCGGCAAGGCTTGTTCTGGCCGTCTCGGGCGGCGCGGACTCCACCGCACTCCTGCATCTTGCCGCGATGGCCCGGGCGCATCTGGCCGACCCCGCCATCCATGTCGTGACCGTGGATCATGGCCTGAGGGCCGAGTCCGCCGAGGAAGCACGATTCGTCGAGCGCCTTTGCCTCTCCTACGGCCTTCCGCACCGGACCCTGCACTGGCAGGGCGGGGCAGGCGGCGGCAACATTTCGGCCGCGGCACGCGAAGCGCGCTACGATCGACTTGGCCAGTTTGCGTGGACGGTGGGGGCGGGCGCCGTCGTGACCGCGCATCATCTGGACGACCAGATCGAGACCTATCTGCTTGCCAAGGCCAGGGGCGGCGACGGAAGAGCCCTTGCGGGCATGCGTCCGGTGCGGGCGCTTCGGCCGGGCGTGGTGCTGGCACGCCCTTTTCTTGGCATTCCGGGCGCGCGGCTGAGGGCGACCCTTTCGCAAGCCGGGATTGCCTGGTGCGAAGATCCGACCAACCGGAACATGCATTATGCCCGGGCGCGGATGCGCGCCGCATTGCAAGACGGAACGGTGGATGCCGCGGAGGTGCCTGCCGCGTTGGAAATGGCCGCTCGCGAGCGGATTGCGCATGACCGCGCCGTTGCATCGGGCTTGAGAAACGCGGGCGTCACGGTCGATGACGATGGGTCGCTCCATATCGCCACGAAGAGCCTCCGCCCGCTCGAGCCTGAACTTCGGCGGGCGGTCATCGGGCGGGCCATCACGGCGGCCGGCGGTGGATTGTACCCGCCGCAGGCCGACAAGCTGGCCAGGCTGGCCGACCGTCTGTCTGCCGGCGATGGGTGTGCCACGCTTGGCGGTGCAAGCGTGCGTTGGCGCGATGGCCATGCCGTGATCGGCCGCGAATACGGCCGGGAGGGAATCGGCCGGGCAAGCGCGCAGGCAAGCGGTACCTGGTTCGATCGCCGCTTCGTGGTGTCCAGGCTGGATGCCGGCAGGTTGGTTGCCCTTGGTGTCTTTGCCCGGGGCAACGCCACCGAACGCTGCCTGCCCGTGCTGGTCTCTGCAACGGGCGAGGCGCTGGCCCGCCACCCTGCGATCCGCCCCTGGCCGGGTGGCCCGTCACGTAGGCTCGATGCGCAGGAAAGCGTAGGCTGGCGCCTGATGGCCAACCTTTAGCTGACGTCAAACACCGAAAATTCAGGGCAAGGTTCGATTTTGCCGCAAATCCGCCCTTGCCTGTTGGCAAGCATTTGGCGGATTACTATCTTGACGAGTGACGGACTTGCCGTCGTTTCCGGTTTGGCCGCGTTCGCGGTGGGGCCGCGGCGCACATCCAGGACGGATAATGAATCAGAATTTCCGGAATTTTGCCCTTTGGGCGATCATAGCGCTCCTGCTGATCGCGCTGTTCCAGCTCTTCTCGAACGGCTCGCAGACGGCGGCATCGCGTGAGATCCCCTATTCGCAGTTCCTTTCCGATGTCGAGGGCAACCGCGTACGTTCGGTGACCATCCAGGGGCCGCGCATCACCGGCACCTACACCGACAACACCAACCCGTTCCAGACCTACGCACCCAGCGATCCGGAACTGGTCACGCGTCTACGCGACGCCGGCGTGCAGATCAGCGCCAGCCCGCCGGCCGATAACAGCAATCCCATCTGGTCGATGCTCCTGTCCTTCGGCCCCATCCTGCTGATCCTCGGCGTGTGGATATTCCTGATGCGCCAGATGCAGGGCGGCGCCGGCGGCAAGGCCATGGGCTTCGGCAAGTCCAAGGCGAAGCTGCTGACCGAGGCGCATGGCCGGGTTACCTTCGGCGACGTGGCGGGCGTGGACGAGGCCAAGCAGGATCTGGAAGAGATCGTGGAGTTTCTGCGCGAGCCGCAGAAGTTCCAGCGCCTCGGCGGCAAGATCCCGCGCGGCGTGCTGCTGGTGGGCCCTCCGGGCACCGGCAAGACGCTGCTGGCGCGCTCTGTCGCGGGCGAGGCGAACGTTCCCTTCTTCACCATTTCCGGCTCCGACTTCGTCGAGATGTTCGTGGGCGTCGGCGCCAGCCGCGTGCGCGACATGTTCGAGCAGGCCAAGAAGAACGCACCCTGCATCATCTTCATCGACGAGATCGACGCGGTGGGTCGCCATCGCGGCGCCGGGCTCGGCGGCGGCAATGACGAGCGCGAGCAGACCCTGAACCAGCTTCTGGTCGAGATGGACGGCTTCGAGGCCAATGAGGGGATCATCCTGATCGCCGCCACGAACCGGCCGGACGTGCTGGACCCGGCTTTGCTGCGTCCCGGCCGTTTCGACCGCCAGGTCATGGTGCCGAACCCCGATGTCGGCGGCCGTGAGAAGATTTTGAAGGTGCATGTGCGCAATGTGCCGCTGGCGCCGAATGTTGATCTGAAGACCATTGCCCGTGGCACGCCCGGTTTCTCCGGCGCCGACCTGTCCAACCTCGTCAACGAGGCTGCCCTGATGGCGGCGCGTCGCTCCAAGCGGCTGGTGACGATGCTGGAATTCGAGGATGCCAAGGACAAGGTCATGATGGGTGCCGAGCGCCGCTCCATGGCCATGACCGAAGACGAAAAGCGGTTGACTGCCTACCACGAGGCCGGCCACGCTTTGGTCGGCATCTACGAGCCCGGCAACGACCCGCTGCACAAGGTCACCATCATCCCGCGCGGCCGCGCGTTGGGTGTGACGATGAACCTTCCCGAGCGCGATCGCTACGGCATGCGCAAGAACGAGATGGAAGCGCGCCTTGCGATGATCTTCGGCGGCCGTGCCGCGGAAGAGATCATCTATGGCCTCGATAACGTCACCACCGGTGCGTCCAACGACATTCAGCAGGCCACCAACATGGCACGCGCCATGGTGATGGAATACGGCATGAGCGACAAACTGGGCCGGCTGCGCTACCGGCAGAACCAGGAGGAGGTCTTCCTTGGTCATTCGGTGTCGCAGCAGCAGAACATGTCCGAGGACACGGCGCGGCTGATCGATTCCGAAGTGCGCGGCATCATCGAGGTTGCCGAGAACAAGGCGCGCAAGATCCTCAACGATCATATCCAGGATCTGCACACCGTGGCCAACGGCCTTTTGGAGTACGAGACCCTGTCGGGTGACGAGGTTCGCGACCTTCTGGCCGGCAAGCCGCTATCCCGCGACATGGGCGATGATACGCCTCCGTCGCGCGGGTCTGCGGTGCCGAAGGCCGGGTCTTCCAAGCCATCCGGCAAGGAAGATGGGCTGGAGCCCCAGCCGTCGACCTGAGCTACATGTCATCTTCGATGACCAAAGTGCCGTATTCCGCAAGGGATGCGGCACTTTCCTTTTGGGGATACGGGTTCGACCTTTCCGGGTGATATTTTTTTTTACTTTTTGTGGCAGTGTCGGTCGCACTAGATGCGCGCAACCCATCCAATGGACAGAGACGCATGAGATCTTACTTCGGAACCGACGGCATTCGCGGGCGGGCCAATACGCACCCGATGACGGCCGAAATCGCCATGAAAGTGGGGATGGCCGCGGGTATCGCCTTCAACCGGGGCAGCCATCGGCACCGGGTCGTGATCGGCAAGGATACGCGTCTTTCCGGCTACATGATCGAAAACGCGCTGGTGGCCGGCTTCACCGCCGCCGGGGTGGACGTTTTCCTGGTTGGTCCGATGCCGACGCCGGCAGTCGCCATGCTGACCCGCTCGCTTCGGTGCGATATCGGCGTCATGATATCGGCCTCGCACAACCCGTTCGAGGACAATGGCATCAAGCTGTTCGGACCGGACGGCTACAAGCTTTCCGACGAGCTGGAACGCCAGATCGAGCTTCTGATCGAAGAGGATCTGTCCACTCAGTTGGCCACCAGCAACGAACTCGGCCGTGCCAAGCGCATCGACGGCGTGCATGACCGCTATATCGAATTTGCCAAGCGGACCTTGCCCAAGGACTTTACCCTGGATGGTCTGCGCGTTGCCATCGATTGCGCCAACGGCGCCGCCTACAAGGTTGCGCCGGAAGTGCTGTGGGAGCTGGGCGCCGAGGTGGTGGCCATCGGCGTGGAGCCGAATGGCGTCAACATCAACCTCAACTGCGGGTCGACCAACCCTGTCGCGCTTTCGGCAAAGGTTCGCGAAGTGCGGGCCGACATCGGAATCGCGCTCGATGGCGACGCCGACCGCGTCCTGATCGTGGACGAGCATGGCGACATCGTCGACGGCGACCAGTTGATGGCCGTCATCGCCGAGTCCTGGGCAGACGAGGGAAGGCTTGCGGCCGGCGGCATCGTTGCCACCATCATGTCTAACCTCGGTCTCGAGCGGTTCCTGTCCGGCAAGGGTATCGAGCTGGCGCGTACCAAGGTGGGCGATCGTTATGTCGTCGAGCACATGCGCGAGCATGGCTACAATGTCGGCGGCGAACAATCGGGGCATATCGTATTGTCGGATTACGGTACCACGGGCGACGGCCTGATATCGGCGCTGCAGCTGATTGCCGTGATGCGCGGGCGTGGCGAGCCTGTTTCGGTAGCGGCCCGCAAGTTCGATCCGGTGCCGCAAGTCTTGAAAAACGTGCGCTTTGCCGGTGGAAAGCCGCTCGAACGCAGCGACGTTCGGGACGTTATTGATGCCGGGCGTGCGCGCCTTGGCGGGGGCGGGCGCCTCGTCATACGGCCATCCGGCACAGAGCCGCTGATCCGCGTGATGGCGGAGGGCGACGACCTTTCCCTTGTCAACGCCGTGGTCGACGACATCGTCGGCGTGCTCAAGCATCAGCAGGCGGCCTGACGCCCGAGCGAAAGCCTGGCACAGGAAATAGTTAATAAAGTGCGGAAACGATCGCCGGATGGGGTCGCCCCTCGTCGGGCGATCCTCTCTCCGGCGCCTCTCACGCGCGTCGGATATCCTTTCACGGATTCGCCGAGGCGCCAGAAGCTGGATTTCCGCCGATGCGTCTGCCGCCCCGTCTTGCCTTCCTGCTCATCGCCGCGATGGCCTTGCCGGCATCCGCAAGCGACCTTGTCGACGCGCCCGAGATAACGACCGCCTCCATACAGCCGGACAGCGGCTGGTACGCGCGCGTCGACGCCGCCCATTCGGTGGCCAATGGCGGCAAGGGAGCCAGGGTTCTGGGCCTCTCCGGCGATCTGGGTGGCGGTTATCTTGGCGAATCGGAAGATTTTTCCGGCGGCGCCGGCATCGGCTATCGGTTCAACGACCTTCTTCGGGTGGACGTCACCGCGCGATACGGCAGCTATGATGCCGGCGGAGCCGCCGATATCGACGCTTTCTGCGGCGTCGGATGCCGGCTCGACATGGCCGCACGGCGCGATGTCGTGGACCTGGATGCCAATCTGTATGCCGACCTGGGCACGATCATGGGCATCACCCCCTATGTCGGAGCGGGAATAGGGGCCAGCCACATCTCGTACGAGGCGGTCGCGGCATCGTTCTGCAGCGGCGGCGCCTGTAATGAGCTAACCGACATCGTCGGGCAGGACGGCTGGCGGACCAGTTATTCGCTGATGGCCGGCGCGGCATATGCCCTGTCCGGCACGATCTCGGTGGATGCCGGGTACCGCTACACCCATACCGGTGGCGGCGATGCGTTCGAGGCCGGATTTGCCGGAAGCGATCTCCTGGTTCAGGACAGGGGCACGGACCGGCACCTGGTGACGGTAGGGTTGCGCTTCCGCCTGCCATGAGAGCATGCAACCTTGGTGGTAAAAATACGAAGGATGACTCTTTTGCCGCTTGACTGTGGAATGCGGCACCGATAGCACCGTCAGTGGGACACGCCTCCCCAACGAGGCGCTTCTATCTGAGAGGGTAGCTATATGGCTCCGCTTGCCAAACCCGCCGTTCGCACGGCAAATCCTCGATTCTCGTCTGGCCCTTGCGCCAAGCGTCCTGGCTGGACGCTGGATGCGCTGTCCGATGCCGCGCTCGGTCGCTCGCATCGCGCCAAGCTTGGCAAGGCCAAGCTGCTCAAGGCCATCGAAGACACCCGCGACATCCTGGGCGTTCCTGCCGATTATCGTATCGGCATCGTGCCCGCGTCCGATACGGGCGCGGTAGAGATGGCGCTCTGGTCGCTTCTCGGCGCACGGCCGGTCGATATGCTGGCCTGGGAAAGCTTCGGTTCCGGCTGGGTGACCGATGTCGTCAAGCAATTGAAGCTCCCGGACGCCCGGGTCCTCGAGGCGCCCTACGGCGAGATCGTCGACTTTGCGACCGTCGATTTCGACAGGGACGTCGTCTTCACCTGGAACGGCACGACATCCGGTGTGCGTGTTCCCAACGGTGACGCCATTCCGGCCGACCGCCAGGGGCTGACCATCTGCGATGCGACGTCCGCCGCCTTCGCGCAGGACCTGCCCTTCGAAAAGCTCGATGTCGTCACCTTCTCGTGGCAGAAGGTTCTGGGCGGCGAGGGTGCGCACGGCATGCTGATCCTCAGCCCGCGCGCGGTCGAACGCCTGTTGACCTACAAGCCGGCCTGGCCGCTTCCCAAGATTTTCCGCCTGACATCGGGCGGCAAGCTCAGCGAAGGCATCTTCAAGGGCGAGACGATCAACACCCCGTCGATGCTGTGCGTTGAAGATTATCTCGACGCTCTCGAATGGGCGCGGCAGATCGGTGGTCTTTCAGCGTTGAAGGCACGTGCCGACGCCAACCTGGCGGCGATCGAGCGCTTCGTCGATGCGCATGACTGGATCGGCTTCCTGGCGCGGGATCCGGCAACGCGGTCGAACACGTCGGTCTGCCTGTGCTTCACGGCCCCCGAGATCGTGGCGCTTCCGAAAGAGGCCCAGGATGCCTTTGCCAAGGGCGTCGCCTCGCAGCTCGAAAAAGAGGGCGTCGCCCTGGATATCGGCGCCTACCGCGATGCCCCTCCCGGCCTGCGCATCTGGGCCGGCGCCACGGTGGAGCTTGCCGATATCGAGGCGCTTCTGCCCTGGATCGCCTATGCCTACGAGGCGCAGAAGGCAGCGCTGGCCGAAGCGGCCTGATCCGATCGGGCGTCCCTTGGCGGACGCCCGGCCAACCGATCCATTCCCTTTCTTTCTCTTCCGGGCAGGCGCGTGGCGCCGCCCGCAGCCCGAGGTATTGTCATGGCCCGTGTTCTCGTTTCAGACAAACTGTCCACGACCGCCGTCCAGATCTTCAAGGATCGCGGCGTCGAGGTGGATTACCTGCCGGATCTCGGCAAGGACAAAGACAAGCTTCTCGAAGTCATCGGCCAGTATGACGGCCTTGCCATACGCTCGGCCACCAAGGTGACCGAGAAGGTCATCGAGGCCGCGCCGAAGCTCAAGGTCGTCGGGCGGGCCGGCATCGGCGTCGACAATGTCGATATACCGGCCGCAAGCCGCAAGGGCATCATCGTGATGAACACGCCCTTCGGCAACTCGATCACCACCGCGGAGCACGCCATCGCGCTGATGTTCGCGGTGGCGCGGCAGATCCCCGCTGCCGACGCCTCCACGCAGGCCGGCAAGTGGGAAAAGAACCGCTTCATGGGTGTGGAGATCACCGGCAAGACGCTGGGCATCATCGGCTGCGGCAATATCGGCGCCATCGTCGCGTCACGCGGCGTGGGGCTGAAGATGCGCGTCGTCGCCTTCGATCCTTTCCTGTCCCCTGAGCGCGCTGCAACTCTGGGCATCGAAAAGGTGGAGCTGGAAGAGCTCTTCCGGCGGGCCGATTTCATCACCCTGCATACGCCGCTGACCGACAGGACGCGCAACATCATCGATGCGGCCGCCATCGCAATGATGAAGGACGGTGTCCGCATCATCAATTGCGCCCGCGGCGGGCTGGTGGCCGAAAAGGACCTTGCCGACGCCATCCGTTCCGGCAAGGTGGCCGGCGCCGGCGTCGACGTCTTCGAAACGGAACCGGCGACGGATTCGCCGCTCTTCGGCCTCGACAATGTCGTTTGCACGCCGCATCTGGGCGCTTCCACCTCCGAGGCGCAGGAAAACGTCGCGCTGCAGGTGGCCGAACAGATGGCCGACTATCTGGTGCAGGGCGCGGTATCCAATGCGCTGAACATGCCGTCCATCAGCGCCGAGGAAGCCCCGATCCTGACGCCATACGTAAAGCTGGCCGAGATCCTCGGCAGCTTCGCAGGCCAGTTGACGGAAGAGCCGATCAAGGAAGTCGAGATCCTGTTCGATGGCTCGCCGGCGGGCATGAATACGAGGGCGCTGGTCGCGGCGGCTCTGGCGGGCCTTCTCAAGCCGCAGATGCAGAGCGTCAACATGGTGTCGGCGCCGTTGATGGCCAAGGAACGCGGCATCGCCGTTTCCGAAGTGCGCCGCGACAAGACCGGCGTCTTCGACGGTTACGTTCAACTGACCGTCAAGACCGAAAAGCAGAGCCGGTCGGTGGCCGGAACCTGCTTCTCTGACGGCAAGCCGCGTTTCATCCAGATCAAGGGCATCAACATGGAGGCCGATGTCGGCAGCCATATGCTCTATACGGCCAACAAGGATATCCCGGGCGTCATCGGCGAACTCGGCATGACCTTCGGCCGCAAGGGAATCAATATCGCCAATTTCCATCTGGGCCGCGATCACGAGGGCGGAAACGCCATCGCCCTCCTGTATCTCGATGGTCCGCTGAGCGAAGAATTCCTGGACGAGGTGCGCGCCCTCAAGGCGATCGGGCAGGCAAAGCTGCTGACTTTCGACGTCTGAGACGGCTTGTCGGAATTCTAGCGGAAACCCGGCCGACGGCTCTCGCGTCGCTGGCCGGGTTTCTCTATAGTCGCGCGCGTTTGCTTGGGGGCTGTCGCCGGGCAGCGCCTGTTCCGCTTCGGCGAGAGCAACCTTAGGTAGCGACGGGATCGAAAGGGGCTTTCGCCCCCGCAGGAGAATTCATGGGCAATTGTGTTGTCGTCGGCTCCCAGTGGGGAGACGAAGGAAAAGGCAAGATCGTCGACTGGCTCTCGGAGCGGGCCGACGTCGTCGTGCGTTTCCAGGGCGGCCATAATGCCGGGCATACGCTCGTCGTCGACGGCATCAGCTACAAGCTGTCGTTGCTTCCTTCCGGCGTCGCGCGGGGCGGAAAGCTGTCCGTCATCGGCAATGGCGTCGTCTTCGACCCGCATGCCTTCGTCGCGGAAAAGAAGCGTCTGGAAGAGCAGGGGCTCACCATCACGCCGCAGACGCTGCGAATCGCCGACAATGCCGCGCTGATCCTGTCGCTGCACCGCGAACTGGATGCCATCCGCGAGAACGCGGCCGGCGGCACCAAGATCGGAACCACCAAGCGCGGCATCGGCCCGGCCTACGAGGACAAGGTCGGGCGGCGCGCCATCCGGGTAATGGATCTTGCCGAAATCGATGCCCTGCCGGAGCGCATCGAGCGTCTGCTGGCGCACCACAACCCGCTGCGGCGCGGTCTGGGCGAGCCGGAGATACAGGCTTCCGCCATTTTGGACGAGCTGACCTCGGTTGCGGCCGAGATCACACCCTACATGGACCGCGTCTGGCGGCTTCTTGATGCGCGCCGCAAGGCGGGAGACCGTATCCTGTTCGAGGGCGCGCAGGGTACACTCCTGGACATCGACCACGGAACCTATCCCTTCGTCACGTCATCCAACACGGTTGCCGGGCAGGCGGCCGCCGGTTCGGGCCTCGGGCCTTCGGCCGCGGGTTTCGTGCTCGGCATCACCAAGGCCTACACGACCCGCGTTGGCGAGGGGCCTTTCCCGACCGAGCAGGATAACGAAGTCGGCCAGTTTCTTGGCGAGCGCGGGCGCGAATTCGGCACGGTGACCGGGCGCAAGCGCCGCTGCGGCTGGTTCGATGCGGTGCTGGTGCGGCAGGCAGTGGCCATCAACGGCATTCACGGCCTTGCCCTGACGAAGCTCGACGTGCTCGACGGGCTGGACGAGATCAAGATCGCCGTCGGCTATGAGCTGGACGGCAAGGAAATCGACTATTTCCCTGCCAGCCTTGCGGCTCAGCAGCGCGTACGGCCGATCTATCGCAGCTTCGAAGGGTGGCGGGACACCACCGCCGGCGCACGCTCCTGGAGCGATCTTCCGGCGCAGGCGGTCAAGTATGTCCGCGAGATCGAGGAACTTGTCGGGGCGCCCGTAACGCTTCTGTCGACCTCGCCCGAGCGTGACGACACGATACTTGTTCGCGATCCTTTTCAGGACTAAGTTCCAGCACGATTGCCCATTCGAGCTGAGAGTACCTCATTGCCATGGCGGATCTGAGCGCCGTTCTTCGAAAGACCATCGATGGTCTGCCCGGCTCGAGCCCGCAGCTGCGTGCCAAAGTCTACGACAAGGCGCGCTCGGCGATCGACAGGCAGATCGCCGCCGCCAATCCGCCGCTTGGCGATGAGGCGGCGCAGGCCAGGCGTGACTCTCTGGAAGACGCGATCCGGCGCACCGAAGCGCATTACGCCGCCTTGGAAGCCGAGCCCGAGGCAGAAGGGCACGACGATCCGGAACCGGCGTCTGCGCCCTATGCCGCAGAGCCGATGACGCCCGTCGCGCCGGCGGGCCATGCTGTGGAATCCGTCGGCGAAATCGGACCTTCGTCGCCATCCGGCGGCGAAGCCCGTCATGCGGACGATAATGCCGACAGGGATAGGCAGGATACGGCCATTCCTGCTCCGGATATGGCTGCCCCCCGATATCCGAGCGCGCGCCGGGCCTCTGCGCCCGAACGCAAGTCGCGTGCGGGCCTTTATGCCGGTGTCGCATTGCTGCTGATCGCCGGTGGTGCGGGTGCCGCCTACATTGCCGGCTCCGATTTCGGTGGGCTGCTGCCGCGGGGCGGGCAGCAGGACCAGACGGCCGAGCAACCCATCGAGGGGACGGACAGCGGCGAGACGCCCGACGCATCCGTCGCCGAGACGCCGCCTGAGGCGACGCCACCGACCGAGGATTCCGCCGAAGCGCCGCCGGCTGCCGTCACGCAGGAGCCCGGAGCGCGCGATTATACGCAGCGCTTGCTGCCCGACGGAACAGAAACGGATCCTGGCCCCGGCACATCGACGGCCAATGCCTTCGATGAAGGCACGGATGTCGCCGCCGCTTCCGAGGCAGCGCCGACGGCCCCCGCGGCAAGCCCCGCCGGACAGCCGGCGCCGGCTGCGGAAGCTGTTGTCCCCGAGGGCGCCGAAGTGGCCGTCTTCTACGAAGAGCGGTTCAACGATACGCCGGGTGCGCAGCATCAGGGCAATGTGCGCTGGAGCGTCATCGAGGAGGCGCCTGCCGATGGGCAGCCGCCGGAGCCGGCGGTTCGCGCCGTGGTGCAGATTCCGGATACCAGCGTCACCATGACGATGACGATCCGCCGCAACGCCGACGCAACCCTGCCGGCGAGCCACGTCATCGAAATGATGTTCGATGTGCCCGAGAACTTCCCCGGCGGTGAGATCGCCAATGTCCAGCGTCTGGCGTTCAAGCCGACCGAGCAGGATCGCGGGCGGCCGCTGATCGGCGTCGCGGGCAAGATATCGGACGGTTTCTTCTGGATCGCGCTGAACGATTTGCAGCAGGCGGTGCAGGACAACCTGTCGCTGATGGCGAACGAAAAGTGGATCGACGTGCCCCTCGCCTACGAGACGGGGCAGCGCGCGCTTCTGTCCATCGAAAAGGGACCGGAAGGCGAGGCCGCCTTCCGTCAAGCCCTCGCGGCCTGGGACGCACGCACCTAAGGACTGCCGAAGTCCTTGCATTGATTACAGAATAGTACAGCGACCACGGGTCCGCCGACACGTTTCGAACCGAAGCGTGTCGGCGGGCCCGTTTTCGCGCGTCCGTATGCCGGCGCGTAGGGCATATCGCGTATTTTGAATAGATATATATGATATCAAAAATATGTACTAGGTTGAAAAATAATTGTATATCTGCTTATCATTGACGTTGATGTGTAACCCTTAGATCGCGAGTTGAAGATGACTAATTCCCAAAAAACCAGCGGTGGAAACTCGGTCGGAAAAAGTGCTTCAACTTCAACGACGAGCACTCCTATCGCGGGCGCGAATCGGGTTGATGGGGCGGTGCCGGCGAACGCGGCCCGCGTGCTCGGATATGTCGTCTTCGACGGTGTCGACAGCGTCGATGTCGCTGCAGGCGCGGCAAAGACGATCAAGCCCGTGGCTGGCCGTCGCTACCGGATCATGGAGCGCAAGCTCGTCGGCGACGACAAGATCATCGAAGACATCTCCGAGGTTGCGGCGGTCCGGGCCGACGGCAAGGCGGACTCCGATCTCATCGTGATGCTCGGCAAGAACACACACATCGTTTTCGACAAGTTCTATTCCGTCTGCGATGACGGCTTGTGCGGCCTGGAGCTGCCAACCAATTCCGGCGGTTGGACCGTTCTCGGAACGGCGACGCAGGGGCATTCGCTGGGCGGCGGAGAGGCGAGCCTCGTCTATTCGCTGGGCGGCGCCGGCGCGGTCTCCGAACTGGTTGAAAGCTACGGCCACTATTTCGGCCATGAGCCGGTGCACACGGCGCACGACGCCGAAACGCATTCCTCGATCGGCTCCGGCATTGCGGGGTTGATGTCCCATGGGCCGGCCCTTCCTCTCGGCTTGCTTGCCGCAGTCGGCGGTGTCGTCGCGGTGGCGGCAGGCGGCGGTGGTTCTGGAGGGTCCGCTCCTGCACCGACTCCTGTGCCGACGCCGGTGGATCAGACCGTAACGGTCTACGGCTCGGTCGTCGCGGGTCCGGTCATCAGCGGAAACGGTTTGTCCGTCACCCTCTACCGTCCGGACGGGTCGGTGCTTGCCGGTCCTGTGGCCGTGGCTTCGGACGGAACATTCGTGCTCAGCTATTCGGGTTCCTACACGGGCCCCGTTCTCGCACGCGTCATCGACAGGGATTCCGGCAGCGATTACGCCGACGAGGCGACCGGCACCCAGATGGATCTTGCCGGCGATCTGCGAACGATGTTCGTCTCGCCTTCAGGTGTCCAGACGATCCGGATTTCGGTCAACCCGATCTCCGAGTTGGCCGTGCGCGAACTCGGATTGTCATCCGGAGACAATGGGCTCTCATCGATCAAAGCAAGCAACCTGACGGCGGACCAGGTGAATGCCGCCAATTTGAAGGTCGCGAAAGCTTTCGGCCTGGATGGAGACGCGACCCAGGTGGCGATTGCCATCATCAACCAGGATGGCACGTCCAACACCGGTGCCAATGCGGTTGGCGTTGCTCTCGCTTCTCTGTCGGGTCTGGACAAGCTGTATGCCGGCGGCGGCGACTATCTCGCCAAGGTCGCATCCGCGGTGGCTTCCGACGATGCGGACCGGATCACCGCACTCAGGATCGCCGGCGCGACGGTTGCCGATTCATCGGGCCAGTTGCTGGCCAGCCTGGCGAAGACGGACGCCTCAATCGCGTCGGCGGTAACGAATGCTGCCGAAGCGGCGCAGACGCTTTCTCAAAGGACTGTGGGCGAGATCGCACAGATCTCCCTTTCGCAGGTCGCGGCCCTGTCCGCCGACGCCGTTCGGGCGCTCACACCAGCGCGGGCGGCCGCCTTCACGGCGGACCAGCTCTCGGTACTGTCGCCGGCGGCGCTTGCTGCGCTCAACACATCGCTGTTCAGCGACGCCCAGATTGCTGCCCTCAGCAGGTTGCAGTTCTGGTCGACTTATTCCGACAGCGACACCTCCTACGTCACGATCCCCCAGTTGGCCATATCGATCAGGGATACACCCACGCTCACCGGCCAGATCCGCTCCAAGATCGCCGCAGGCGTCACGCTTCATATCTATGAGGGCGACGTCGATCTGGGCGCTGCGACGATATCGGAAGATGGAACGTCCTGGAGCCTGACGCCTAAAGTTGCGATGTCTGCCGGCGGCCATACCTTGACCGTCAAAGCCGTGATCCCCAACGGGCCTACCTATATTGTGGGTGAGGATCTGGTTTTCGACGTCAAGCAGGTCGATGCCGTCGCCGGCTCAGACATGAAGCGTATCCCTGTCAGCCAGTTCGCAACCCTCACCGAAGGCGAGCTCAATTCATTGTCGGCAGGGCAGATCGGCGGCCTGATCGCTGAGCAGGTGGCCGTCCTGACGTCAGAAATGATCGTCGAACTACAGCCATCGGCACTCGCCGCGATCCAGCCCTCTATCATCTCAAGTATTTCCGTGGCGGCTATCGGATCGATCACGGATGCCCAGATCCACGACATGACGACCGATCAGTTTGCTGCGCTCACCGCTTCGCAATTGGCCGCTTTCGACGGGCTTAAGATCGAAGAATTTTCAGGCAGCCAGGTCTTTGCTTTGTCGGCATTAGCCTTCCCGGGGCTCTCGGCAACGCAGTTGGATCATTTCTCCACGTCACAGATATCCCACATCTCCGTCGATGCGGTAGCGCACATGACCGCAGAGCAGATGTCATCGCTTGATGCCACTCAGTTCGGTGCATTCACGCCGGAACAACTCCACGCGATAACTCCATTGCAAGCCGTGGGTCTTCTGGCGTCGCAGCTTGCGACAATTTGGGATGTGGAAATACTTGAATTCAGCGCTCCGACAATCGCCGCGATACCTTCGTCAGAAATCAAAGGTCTTCCGACCGCGACGATTTCGGCAATGAGCACAGATCAAATCGATGTTCTGACCCCGGCGCAATTGCTGGAGATGACGGACGAGCAACTGGCGGCGATAACGTCGGTGCAAGCACGGGTGCTCGATAAAAACCAGATCGATGCGATCGTCCATGCCTCTGGACAGCCGGGCGTCTTTGATGACGCCGGTTCCTTTACCGGTTCGGTCGGCAATGGCGGTGCCACCGATGATGGTACGCCGACCATATCGGGTACCATCGATGGTGTACTTGTATCAGGCATGTCCGTTGTCGTTTACGACGGACAGACCCGCCTGGGCGAGGCTACCATCACCGGACAAGGATGGACATTCACTCCTTCGGTCTCCCTGGCCGATGGCATGCACTCTCTACATGCCCGTATCGAGGTCAGCCAAGGGGCTTTGGGCTCTAGCGGCGAAGCGCTCGAATTCGCAGTCGACACGTCCCCGCCTGTTGTTGGGTCTACCTATCGGGTAAACGAAGTCGCCCAGAGCAATTCGACGCCCGTCAGCGTTGCGCTGACTGCAACCGAAGCTCATGGCCCGGTTGCGTGGATCGGTCTCTCCGGAGTGGATGCCGCAGCGTTTGCGCTCACTAATGACGGCGTGCTGACGTTCCTCGCCGATCCGAACTTTGAAGCAAAGAGCTCCTATTCGCTTCAGGTCATGGCACAGGATGCGCTCGGAAACTCTTCTGTCCAGGCGATCACGGTCGACATTAATGACGTGAACGAGGCCCCGGTTGCTACGGGCACAATTCCCGCGCAAACGGCGGTCACGAACCAGAGCGGCTGGTCCCTTGCATTGGCGAGCTACTTCAGCGATGTCGATCAGGGAGACACCCGCATTTATTCGATCACGTCCGGCGCCTTGCCGGCCGGTCTCGAGCTCGACGCGCAGACGGGCGTTATTTCCGGCACACCGCACGCGGATTCAGCCGCTGCTCCTTACACGGTCACAGCAACCGATCAGGGCGGCCTCTCGGTCTCGCAGACCTTCAACCTTGCTGTTGTATCCGCCCCCGTCGCTCTCAGCATGACAGTGACCGACGCCAACGGAGATCCTGCAGTCGGCAAGGCTGGAGATACGCTGACGGCTATCGTCACGTTCAGCGAGCCCATCACCACGCTGTTGGGGTCCTCATTGAAGCTCGATATCGGCGGGCAGATCGTCACCGCCTCGTTCACCTCCGGCAGCGGCACAAACCAACTAAAGTTTACAGCCACCGCGCCAGCGTCGGTTAGCTTTAACCAAGTCACGATTCTCGAATTCGTTGGAAGTTTCACCTGCGACGTCAGCCAAGAGCCGATGGCGCCCTCTAGCGGCGTAACAGCCACTTATGCCGTCGATAATATGGGGCCGGCGATCGCAAATTCCTATCATGTCGCTGAATCAACCGAAGCCAGCCCGACGTCGCCGACCATTTCGCTTACAGCTCAGGAAGACCATGGCCCGGTCACCTGGAGCAATCTCTCCGGAACGGATGCCGCCGCGTTCACACTCGCTTCCAATGGCACATTGTCGTTCGTCAACCCGCCGAATTTTGAAGTGAAGCATGAATATTCGATCGAAGTCAGGGCTACTGACGGGGTCGGAAACATGTCTGCACAAACGATAACGATCCATATCGACAACCGGAACGAGGCTCCGGTTGCAACGGGCGCGATTGCCGCGCAGACGGCGGTCACGAACCAGAACAGCTGGAGCCTTGCGCTGGCAGACGCCTTCAGCGATGTCGATGTTGGAGACACTCGGACCTATTCGATCACGTCCGGCACTCTGCCTGCCGGTCTCGAGCTCGACGCGCAGACGGGCGTCATCTCCGGCACGCCAACCATCGCTTCCGGACCGGCCAACTACACGGTCACGGCGACTGACCAGGGTGGCCTCTCCGCCTCGCAGACCTTTAGTCTTGCCGTGGTATCCGCGCCGACCATTTCCAGTTTCACCGTCTACGATGATACCGGTGATTTAACTGTCGGCAAAGCGGGCGCTTCGCTGACGTTCGAAGTCGTCTTCTCGGAGGCCGTGTCAGTTCCGGCATCTCCGCAGATCACCTTCATGATCAACGGCGTGGCCGTTACCGCGACATATGATACCGGAACCGGCTCCAACACATTGTTCTTCACAGGCACGGCGCCGGGCGGTGTGAATGGAACGCAATTTTCGATATCCTCGGTATCCGGGGTAGTTACGGGGAGCATCAGCGGTCAGAACTGGGTCGGCTCATCGAGTGCCACCGGCGCCTATGACCTGGACAACTCTGCACCCGCCATCACGACAACCAGTTTGAGTGCACCTGAAAACGGAACCGTCGTCGGGCAACTGGCGGCCACGGATTCTCATGCGGTGACCTGGGTGCTCAACCCCATGTCTGGCGATGGCGCGCATTTCAGCCTGACGAGCCAGGGCGCGTTGACGTTCGTCTCCCCACAGAATTTCGAGAGCCCGGGCGATACAGATACAGACCGCACCTACTCGGTCGTGGTCATGGCAACCGATGCCGCCGGCAACAGCGCGACGCAGACTATCTCCGTCCAATTGACGAACGTGAACGAAGCACCCGTACTGGCGCATGCGCTTTCAGATCAAACCGCCATTATTGGTCAGGCCTTCGAGTTCACCGTTCCATCCAACACATTCGGTGATCCGGACGCCGGTACGACTTTGTATTATTCGGCGGCACTGGTTGACGGATCGCCACTGCCGGCCTGGCTAACGTTCAACTCGTTGACTGGCGTGTTCCATGCTGATTCTGTCGGTGGATCTACGGGTGCCATCGACATTAAGGTCACGGCGTCGGATGGCTCGCTGACGGTAGCGGACACGTTCTCCCTGAGCCTCCAGTCGGCGCCGACGCTGAGTGCCTCTTTCGCCAACATCACAAACCTCGACGTGCGCAGCAATCTGGTGCTCGTTCTGGATCAGGACGTCAATTTCAGCGGATCCGGTACGGTCACAATCCGCGATCTCGGCGGATCCGGTACCGGCGGCGCGGGCTACCAAGGTGAAAACGAGGACCATACAGAAACGATCAACCTGTCAATTCAGCATCCAGGCGTCACGATCGAACACGTCAACGGTCACACCCTGCTGGTCATCGATCCAACCTATGATCTGGACTTGTCCTCCAACTACCGATTGGAGGTCTCTGCCGGCGCATTGTTGGGCGCAGCATCAAACGTTGGCAATGCGGCGTTCTCGACAAACTTTTCCACAGTGACGCCAGGCGTCTGGAACCAGGGCAGCAGCGGCGTTCTGGCACAGAAGGTTGACAATAGTACCGGCACTTTGACGGCGACGCAAAAGTGGCTGGACATGACAAACCCCGCCAATGACGACGTGGCGAACGGAACTCCGCAAACGTTCAATGCGCTGCCCGACAACTACGCTTTCGTGCTCTCCGATAAGGATCCGGATCTGATTAGTTATGTGCTCGAAGACGGATTTATCCGCGTCGAGAACTTCGGCTTACGGGATACTTTCTATCTGGACGACAAGTTCAATCTGCCGGACGCACGCACACAATTTGACGACAACATCTTCACAGGTGGCGATGGGACGTCTTTGTGGCCGTTCTCTGGTGGTTTTGCGGGCACATCGCAAAGCGACAAGGCCAGTATAGACATCGTTCTCGAGACCGCTCTGCAGGCCGATTTCCAAGGCGGTGCCACCCCCAACTGGCTGGTGGACTACATCCCGACGATCCGGGATATGTTTACAATGGGCTGATGAATCTTCCATCAGACAATAAATAATTCTTAAATACTATGATTTCAGCGTGCGCAAGGTGAATTATGTCTATTGTTATTAAGTATTCCATCCGCGGAACCTCCTCCGATCTTCTCGACCTGCGCACGCCAGGTCGAGAATTCGATCTGGTTGGCGAAGAGATCGTGGTAACGGGCTCGTCGGCAAGCAATGCTGTCTATACGGCGCCGGGGGTAAGCCTGGATGCGAGAAATCTCGCCGGCGGTGAAGATGTCATCATTTTCACGCACGCCTGGTCGGACTATACAAAAAGTGTTTCAGCGGTTCCGGGCGGTATTCTGTTCACATATACAGATTCCGTAAGTGGCCTTACCGAACGGGTAGTCGTCGGCAACGGCGTCAGTGGCCAGACACGCGACAAGTTGATTTTCTCCGACGGTTCCGTTCTGACCCAGAACGCCAACTCGGCGCTCCGGGCCGACATCAACGCCGCGATGTCGGCTGTTGCGGGATATGATGTCGCCCTGACGAACCTCAACGTTGTCACGCAAACCAGCACCGACAGTGTCTACTCGGCTGCGGCTGCGGGAAGCGGAACAGACGGGTCGGGTGCGACATTTGCGATCGGCGAGGCTGGCCAGAAGAGCGTCTATACCGGCACGAGCGCCGTCGACAAAGTCTACGTCAAGGCCGGCTCGATTGTCGATGCGCGCAGTTTGCTTGGTGGCGAAGACATCATCTATTTCACCGGGAACTGGTCGGAATACGCAAAGAGCACAACCGCGGTCTCCGGCGGCATTCAATTTACAAGAAGTATCGGCGGTCGCACGGAAACCGTCACGGTCGGCAATGGTGTTTCCGCGTTGACGCGAGACAAGCTCGTATTCGCCGATGGTGCCGTGCTGACTCAAAACGTCAACGCAGCGCTTCGAACGAACCTGAATGTCTCCATCGACGCCGTAACCGGTTTCGATTCCACGACGACGACGCCGTTTCTATCCGACGTTTCATCCGTGACTTTCAGTGGCGGGCAGAGCTCGGGCCTGACCAACGGGACGGCTAACGCCGGCGATACCGTCGTATTCGACGTCGCGATGAAAAGCGCCGTTACCGTCAGCACGACCGGCGGAACGCCGAGACTGGTTATCAATGTAGGCGGCCAGACGAAGTACGCCGATTATGATGCGGCGTCCTCCACCGGTACGACGCTGCGTTTCAAATACGTGGTCGCCGCCGGCGATAATGACACCAATGGAATTTCCGTCACCGAAAACGCGATCGACCTGCATGGCGGGTCCATCACGATAGACCGCAGCGGAGCGGCCGCCGGACTGAAGCATTCTGCCCTGTCCGACAATACGAGCTTCAAGGTCGATACGACCGCGCCGTCGGTCACCTCGCTTGCAATCGCCGGACAGACCGGGGCCGTCAACCATACGCTCAACGAAGGCGATACGGTCACGCTCGAGGCCTCCTTCGGCGAAGCCGTCTTCGTGACGGGAACGCCGATCCTGCGCGTCAAGGTCGGCACCCAGGATCGCGATGCTGTCTACGTGTCCGGTTCCGGCACGTCCAAGCTCCAGTTCCGCTATACCATCGTATCGGGCGATGTCAACGGCGACGGGCTGGACGACTTCATCGTGGCGGCGCCCAGCAATGACGGGTCGGCCGTCAACGCAGGGCGGGCCTATGTCGTCTACGGGCAGACGGGGGGCGCGACGTTCAACCTCTCGTCCGTGGCAGCCGGCAGCGGGGGCTTCGCCCTGTCGGGCGAAGGCGTCGGCAACAATCTGAGCTGGAGCGTCTCCGCGGCGGGCGACGTCAATGGTGACGGTCTTTCCGACATCCTGGTGGGTGCCCGCTACAACGACTTCAGCGGATCGAATGCCGGCCGTGCCTATGTGGTGTACGGAAAGTCCGGCACAGCCACCGTCCAGTTGACGGATATCGCGCGCAGCTCCGGCGGCTTCGCCATCACCGGCGAGCGTGCGAACGACCAGTTCTCGTTCGACGTCTCCAATGCGGGCGATGTGAATGGGGACGGTCTGGGCGACCTGCTTGTCGGTGCCTGGAACAACCCCACCACCGCCACCAACGCGGGACGTGCCTATCTCATCTTCGGGCGGACCGATGGCGCGATGGGCGGAACCTCCGTCGATGTTCTTGGTGACGCATCCGCCAACGCGCTTGGCGATAGCGGCACGGCGATGACGATCGTTGCGGGGGCGGGCGATGACGTCGTCACGCTCAGCGCGGCGGGCAGCATCGCCTATGGCGGTGCCGGCAACGACACCATCCATATCAACGGCGCGATGATCTCGGCTCTGTCGGCCAAGTACGGCGCGGGCGGCAATGTGGGGCAACTGGCCACGATCGGTGGCGGCAGCGGCATCGATACGCTGACCCTCGACGGAGCGGGCCTGACCCTCGACCTGACACAGGTCAGCAATGCGTCGGCGTCGCTGCCCAATGGTTCGAGCCGTATCACCAGCGTCGAACGTGTGGATCTGACCGGCACAGGCAACAACACGCTGAAGCTGTCGCTCAACGATGTCCTGGACATGAGCGAGGCGAACCTGTTCGCCACCACGGGACGCCACCAGCTCATGGTGACCGGCGATGCCGGTGACACGGTGCAGCTGGCCGGCACCTCAAGCTGGACGAAGTCCGGAACGGTGGATTATGCCGGCGGCACCTACGATGCGTGGAACCACAACAACGCGCTCGGCACGGTGTATGTGCTGCACACGCTGACGGTGTTGCCAGTCTAAGGCAAAAAAGAACCCCCGCGGCCCAGGCCGCGGGGGTTTTCAATCAGGCAGAACGCTTTGCCGTGGCGTCAGGCGGAGATGCGCTCGCGCTCCGGGGCACGCAAAGCGCGCTCGGCGGCCTCGGCGTTTTCGCGAACCGCCTTCTGAACCTTCTCGAACGCACGCACCTCGATCTGGCGTACGCGTTCGCGGCTGATGTCGAACTCGTCCGACAGGGCCTCCAGCGTCAGCGGATCTTCCGAAAGGCGACGAGCCTGGAAGATGCGCTTCTCACGGTCGTTCAACCCGTCCATGGCGCTTTCCAGCATGGCGCGGCGCTGATCCAGCTCGTCTTCGCGGACCAGGACCTCTTCCTGGCTTTCGCTCTGGTCGACGAGCCAGTCCTGCCATTCGCCGGACTCGCCTTCGGTTGCCCTGATCGGGGCATTGAGGGACGCGTCGCCCGACAGGCGACGGTTCATCGACACGACTTCCTCTTCGCTGACGCCGAGCTGCGTGGCGATCTGGTTCACCTGATCGGGCCGCAGATCGCCCTCGTCCAGCGCCTGGATGCGGCTCTTCATCTTGCGCAGATTGAAGAACAAACGCTTCTGGTTGGCCGTGGTGCCCATCTTGACGAGGCTCCACGAGCGGAGAATGTATTCCTGGATGGAGGCCTTGATCCACCACATGGCGTAGGTTGCGAGGCGGAAGCCCCGATCCGCGTCGAAGCGCTTGACCGCCTGCATCAGGCCGACATTGCCTTCGGACACGACTTCGCCGATGGGGAGCCCGTAGCCGCGGTACCCCATTGCGATCTTGGCCACCAGGCGCAGATGGCTCGTCACGAGCTTGTGGGCCGCATTGCGATCGTCATGCTCGGCATAGCGCTTGGCGAGCATGTACTCTTCCTGCGGCTCGAGCATGGGGAAGCGACGGATTTCTTCCAGGTAGCGGGACAGGCCGCCTTCGCCGGAAGCGATACTGGGTAGGTTGGCATTCGCCATGGATAGCCCTCCGATATGACGGTCGCCATCAGGCCAACCGTGCGGGCCGCCCGCCGGTCAGCCGGGGCAGCTCCAGAGTGATATGGGTATTCTTCAAGGCGAATGCACGGCCACGACATCACATGTCGTGTGAAACGCACCGTTCACCGAACGCGGTTCACCCGTCTCAAAAACGCGACAGCGGTGCGATCCCATCGCACCCGCGTCTGCTCAACGTCGCAAGGCGGCGACCAGTTCCTGCATGTCGGCCGGAAGGGGAGACTCGAAGTGCATCGCCTGAGTGGTGACGGGGTGCTCGAAGGCAAGAAACCCGGCATGCAGCGCCTGCCGCGGAAAGGTCATGGCTATTGTGCGGACAGGCTCTTCCAGCCGCTCCGCCTTGCTGCGGAACCCCAGGCCATAGAGCGGGTCGCCAAGCAGCGGATGGCTGATATGCGCCATGTGCACGCGGATCTGGTGGGTGCGCCCCGTCTCCAGTCGGCATTCCACCAGGGCGGCATCGTCGCCGAATATTTCCTCGACATGATAATGCGTGACGGCGTGCCGTGCATCCGAACGGCTGGCTTGTACCACCGCGCGCTTGATACGGTCCGTCGCGGAGCGGCCCAAAGGCGCGTCGACGGTGCCGTCGCGCCGGTGCGGCACACCCCAGACGAGCGCCCGGTAACGCCGTTCCATGCGGCCGTCGCGGCCGTGGGCCGCAAACTGCGCGGCAAGCGATGTGTGCGCAACGTCGGACTTGGCTACCACCATGACGCCCGACGTATCCTTGTCGAGGCGATGGACGATGCCGGGTCGACGGACGCCACCGACACCCGACAGGCTGTCGCGGCAGTGGTGCAGCAGCGCGTTGACCAGTGTCCCCGACCAGTTGCCGGCGGCGGGGTGGACCACCATGCCGGCCGGCTTGTCGATCACGATGACGGCTTCGTCTTCATACAGGACGGAAAGGGGGATCGCTTCCGGCCTGGGGTCGGCCTCGGCCGGCTCCGGCAGCACGACGAAGAAGCTTTCTCCCGCCGCGACCTTGCGGCGCGCCTGGCCAATGGTTTGGCCGTCGGCGAGGGTGACTCCACCGCCCGCGATGATCCACTGCACGCGGTTGCGCGAGACATCGCCACCCATCGCTTCCGCAAGGAACTGGTCCAGACGTTTGCCGACGGCTTCCGCCGGGACGTCGAAGCGGGTTGCCTCGACCTCTTCTTCTTCTGTACTCAGGTGCGAAATAGCCATGGACCGAAAGTGCGATTGAGGAATATGACGGACGCGAACACGGAAGCCGAAGGCGTAATCGACCCAGCCACGGAACGGCTGCGCCGCAAGATGGTGCGCCTTCTGGCGGTCTCCATCGGCATCATGTTCGTCGGGGTTATGGCCGTCTTGGCCGCGGTTGTCTACCGAACCGGCGATTCGGCCGGTCCGGAACAGGGCGCCGAAATCGCGTTGGCCCTGCCGGCCGGGTCCGAGGTGGCCGAAACATCGCTGAATGGAGACACGATCCTGGTTCGCGTCTTCATGCCGGAAGGGGAGGAGATCATCCTCTTCGACCGGCGCGACGGCTCTATCATAAACCGGTATCCGCTCAACCGCCCTTGAGGCGACCGGCGTTCGCCTCGGCGGGAAGGCGCGTGCCGCGTCGCCAGTCCGCCGGGGGCGTAAAGTGCCCGTCCCAAAGCCCACGGCCCGCACGACGGGCCTCGCGCTCGGCGCGGCCGTAGCGGCCGTCACTGTAGCGCCCATATTCGACGGCCCAGCCGTCGGCCACCATAGCGGCATTGATGCTGACGCCGTCCGGCCGGAAGCATTCGGCAACGATCCGGCCATACCTGTCTCTGTCCATCTCGACACAGGAGAGGCGGCCGTTGCGACCGACAAGACGATTTAGATGCTCGGCCGACCGTGCGCCGCACAGGTAGGAAACGCCGCCAGAATCCCGGCACCTCTGCCGGCCCTCGGGCGCGTCGATACCGTACAGCCGGATACGCGCCTTCGTACCCGAAACGATCAGCGTGTCGCCGTCGACGATCTCGACCCGCTCGGCATGGACGCCGCCGCCCGCCGACTCGGCAGGATTGGCTGCTCCGCCGATGACGAGAGCGGCGAAACAGATGAGAATGTGGCGGAGAACTGGCACTTGCGATTGCTCGTATTTCGGCTTTTTCAGCTACCGATTGTGCGCTGAAACCGCTGATTCCGCGAGTGTTTTTTCGCCTTCCAGTGGCATCTGTGGCCGATCTGCGACAGTCGGTGACTATCCTGAATTAGGCCATTGTTCGGCCCCAAGCAGCATCCATATCGGCGTCACGCAACTGACGCGTCAACCGAACCGAGGCAGCTCCCAAGCTCATGGTTCGGCGGTAATGCAGAGTATTGAGGGGTTTCTTATGAACCGTTTTGCACTTCTTCTCGGCTCCGTAGCCTTCGTCACGCCCGCCATGGCCGCGGACGTCATCTACGAAGAGCCCGTAGCGCCCGCACCGGTCGTCGCCTACGAGCCGGCCTTCACCTGGACCGGCTTCTATGTCGGTGGCCAGGCCGGCGTTGCGTTCAACCGCGACTCGGGCCTGTTCTCGTCGGACAATTCCGGCTTCACCGGCGGCAATGATGATGGCCAGTCGGGCTTCATCGGCGGCGGTCACATCGGTTACGACTACCAGGTCGGCAACTTCCTGGTCGGCGCCGTGGCTGACCTCAGCTACATCGACGCGACGTCGTCTTCCGATTACACGTTCGGCGGCACCACCATCTATGGCGCTGAGCAGAAGATCGACTATGTCGGTACCGTCCGCGCCAAGCTCGGCTATGCGGCCGACCGCTTTGCCGTGTACGCCACGGGCGGTCTCGCCTATGGCGACACCAAGAACAGCTACCTCGGCGACTCGCTCACCACGATCAACGGCACGGCCTACAACGTCTCGGTGTCGGAAGACACGGACGACGTCGGCTACTCGGTCGGCGCCGGCGTCGACTACCTGGTGACGCAGAACTTCTCGCTGGGTGTCGAGTACCTCTACACCGACCTCGGCGATTCCAAGCTCGACATCGCCTACACCCCGGTTGCCGGTGGCACCCCGGGCGTCCTGACGACGTCGTCCAGCACGGACCTCGACTTCCACACGGTTTGGGCGAAGGCTTCCTTCCGCTTCAACTAAGATGTGGCGGGCCGGCAACGGCCCTCGGTCTGGAAGGGCTCCCGGGAAACCGGGGGCCTTTTTTGTTGCCCATCGGCGAGCGGACATAAAAAAAGGCGCCACCCGAAGGCGGCGCCTTATCGATTCGCTCCAGACGCCCGAAAGGGCCTAATGTCGGAGCTCGACTTTCTTGCGGTACTCCTGAAGCTGCGTTGTGCGCAGCCCGGCGAGCCCATGCCTGTCGATGGATGCCTGCCAGGAGAGGAACTCCTCGACCGTCAGGGTATATTTCGAACACGCCTCGTCCAGGCTCAGCAGCCCGCCGCGCACGGCGGCAACCACCTCTGCCTTCCGCCGGATAACCCAGCGGCGCGTGTTGGACGGGGGCAAGTCCGCCACGGTCAGCGGGCTGCCATCCGGCCCGATGACGTATTTCACTCTCGGTCTAACCTGATCGGTCATTGTACTCTCTACACATTGCAAGGACCCAATCGCCGACTGAAGCTAGACCACTGCCTTTAAAAATTTCGCTAACCCACTCGTAACAAATCGCTAACCTGTCTTAACCGGATGCTGCGTTCGCATTTCCCGGCGCAATGGGCTATATGACGCCCAAGGACACGAACCTGAAATTCGAACCCGCCCATGCCGAACAGTCTCGACCTTTCAAAGCCACCGTCGGAAACCCGCGTCGTTGTCGCGATGTCGGGCGGCGTGGATTCGTCCGTCGTCGCCGCCATCATGAAAGCGGAAGGCTACGAGGTGATCGGCATCACGCTGCAACTGTATGACGGTGGCGCCTCGGCCCGCCGCGCCGGTGCATGCTGTGCGGGGCAGGACATCCACGATGCCCGCCGCACCGCCGAAATCCTCGGCATCCCGCATTACGTGCTGGATTACGAGGACAAGTTCCGCGAGCAGGTCATCAATCCCTTTGCCGAAAGCTACATGGCTGGGGAAACGCCCATTCCGTGCGTGGCCTGCAACCAGACAGTCAAGTTCAAGGATCTGCTCGCCACCGCGCGGGATCTGGGCGCGGACGTCCTTGCAACGGGCCACTACATCGAAAGCCGGGCCAACGGGGCGCATCGCAGCCTGTATCGCCCGGTCGACCTGAACCGCGACCAGAGCTACTTCCTGTATGCGACGACGCAGGAGCAGGTGGACTTCCTGCGCTTTCCGCTGGGGCGCCTGACCAAGCCGGAAACGCGCGCGATTGCACAGGCGCATGGGCTTGGGGTCGCCAGCAAGCCGGACAGCCAGGATATCTGCTTCGTCGCCAATGGCCGGTATACGGATGTCATCCAGAAGCTTCGCCCCAACGCGGGAGAGCCGGGAGACATCCGCCATCTGGATGGCCGGGTCCTTGGCCGTCATGACGGTGTCGTGGGCTTCACGGTTGGGCAGCGCAAGGGCATCGGCGTGGCGACGGGAGAGCCGCTCTATGTCGTCTCCATCGATGCGCGCCGCAGGATCGTGACCGTCGGGCCACGGAGCGCGCTCCAGACGCGCCATCTCCGCCTGCGCGACGTGAACTGGCTGGGAGACCGGAGCATCGAGGAGACCGCGGCAAGCGGCATCGATGGCTTGATGGTGAAGGTGCGGTCGGCGCGGCCGCCTGCACCGGCACGGCTGACGCTCGTGGATGGCGACATCCGCGTGGAACTGCTGGCCGGAGAAGAGGGTGTCTCACCCGGCCAGGCCTGTGTCTTCTATGAGGGTGACGGCGTCGGCGCCAAGGTCTTGGGTGGCGGTGTCATTTCCGCGACAGAGCGGGTCGAGACTGCATTGGAAACGCCGGCGGAAATGGCGGCGGCGCTTTAGCCCCGACGCGGCGACGCCTGTTCGAGAAGGCGCACCACCAAAGCTGCTTCCTGCGGGCCGGTGCGCGGGGTCTGCCGTGTTTCGACGCAATGCAGGAAATGGCGCAGTTCCGCGTCCAGCGGCAGGCCGGCCGGCGTCGGCAGAAATTCCGGTTCGGCCTGGGTGAAGGAGAAACCGTCTCCCTCTCGCCAGACCTGATGCCCCCAGAACGCCAGCTTCTGCCCATCCGGCTGCAGATCGTCGAAGGTGAGCATCCCTTCCGTGCCGATGGCGCTGAGGCGCCTGTCCCGGAAGGGCGAGATGCGGGAGACGTGAATTTCGGCCGTTATGCCGTTGCCGAAGGCCAGGCGAAGATCGGCCACATCGGCTTCGTCGGACAGGACCGTCTGGCGCAACGTCTGCATGTCGACGTCGTATGTTCCGGCAAGCGCGATGACGAGCGACAGATCGTGCGGGGCAAGATCCCAGACGGCGTCCATCCCCAGGAAGCGGCCAAGGCCGAGGCGCGTGGCCACGATATGCTTGAGGGTTCCGATGCGTCCGGCCTTGACCTGGCGGACCAGCTCCTCGAAGACGGGGTGGAAGCGCAGGACGTGACCGACCATCAACACCCGTCCGCGGTCCCTGGCCAAAGCGACGCTGGCTTGCGCATCGGCAGGCGCCAGCGCGATCGGCTTTTCGATCAGCACGTCCTTGCCGGCCGCCAGGATTTTCTGACCGATCTCCGCGTGAAGGCGCGGTGGCAGGGCCAGGACAACGGCCTGGATGTCGTGCCGCTGCAGAATATCGTCCAAAGGCAGGGCAGGGATGCCGTGTTCGGCCGAGAGGGCAGCCGCACGGTCGGGGTCGTTGTCGCTGATGGCGGCAAGAGCGCCTATGCCGGCCAGTGTCCGCACATGGTTGCGGCCCCATTGGCCGCAGCCGACCACCGCTGCCTTCACAGTCATGTCGCATCCTTTGCCGGTTCGCTAAAAAGGGGAGGTAACGCCGCTGCGCCGCGGGCGCAAGCCGGCAACGTCGATCCCCTCAAGCCGAAGGGCTGCCATCACCTTTTGCTCTAGATGAATCTTGTGTGACGGCACTGGTATTTGGCTGTGTTTGTGCCATCCTGTCGCTATGGGCCGGTGGCCCTCGCAGACGGCATGGAGGCGACGATGAGCGGCAAGGCATTCGAAAATGGCAAGAAGGATCATGGGCGCGGGTTGCCGCGCACGGCATGCGCCTACAAGCCGGGCACGCCCGAATTCGCCGCGTGGAATGAGGGCTGGGGCGAGGCGATGAGCGTTGCTGCCTACGTCTCCGCGCCGGCGGTCGGTGGGTCGCACAAGAAGCAGGAGCCGGAACCCGCAGCGCGGCTACTGGGCATCCTGTAGCGTCATCCGGATCAGACCGCATTTTCAAGGGGCCGTAAGGCCCCTTTTCCGTTTCGGTGCCCGCTGGAGCGCGGAACCGCCAGGCGTATTGCCCGTTGGTGGCTCGAAAGCCTGAAACAGGAGAATACCGAAATGAAATTGCGTACGCTTGGTCTCGCCACGACGCTCGCCGCCTTCACGTTTGGCGCGAGTGCGCAGGCGCAGGTGGTCAGGATCATCGAGCTCGACGACAACGTCGTCGTGCCGGCGTTCAACATCACTGTGGGCGAACTGGAAAAGCAGGCGCTGACCGACGCCGCCGGCAACCGGATCGGCGATATCGAGGAGGTCATCGGGACCGCCGAAGCCGGCCCGACGGCGCTGGTCATCGACCTGGAGAACTCCGACCTGGACGTGATCGTACCGCTGGAGCGCTTCCAGAACACGAACGGCGTTCTGACGGTGAACATGACGCCTGAGGAACTTGCCGCACTGCCGGCTTATGACGATTGACCGACAGGCGGGCGAGTCCGTCTGGTGACTGTGTCAAGGAGGGCTGCCGAAAGGCAGCCCTCCTTATGCGTTTTAGAAGTTACGCTGGAACCGCAGGAAACCGGAGGTCTGGTCGCTGGAGGCAACCCCGCCGAAGTCGATGTTCTGGTACTTCACCTCGGCCAGGACGTTCATGTTCTTGGTCAGGTCGTAGCCGATATCGCCGACGACTGCCCAGTACTCGGCGGACGACGAGGTGAAGCCCGTCGGCGAGGTGGTGTCGACGAAGATGTAGTCGAAGGTCTCGCCGTACCGGCCGGAAACGCCTGCCGTCAGCTTGTTGAACTTCTGCGAGTAACCGGCGCCGACCGACCACTCCAGAACCAGCGGGAACGAGCCGGGCGTCGGATTCTCGAGCGTCGGGTTGCTCGGGATCAGTCCGCCGGCCGTCGAGAAGCCACTGATGATGGCGTAGCTCGTCGGGTCCGATGCCCAGTGGCCGTCGACCTTGAGAACCGAAGACTCCGTCAGGACATCCTTGAGGGTCAGGCCGGCCTTCAGTGCGAAGGCGTCGTTGCTGCCGTCGACGTCACGCGTCGGGATGAGCGGGAAGAACGACGTCAGGCGGCCGAGGTCTTCACGGTTGAAGGTTTCGTCATAGACGGCCGACAGGAATACGCCGCCCCATCCATCCGTGTAGGTGAGCTTGCCATGGACGTCGGGCGCGATGTCGCCGGTGCCGTCATCTTCAAGGCCGAGCGTGGCCGCGAAGTTGCCCGTGGTGAAGGTGTAGGACACCTGATTGGTGTTGAAGTCGCCGACCGGAAGGTCGTCGTCGGTCGGCAGGCCATCTTCGATGCCCGCAACGTCGGAAGACCACAGCGTGTCACGATAGCCGGCGAGGAAACCGCCGAGCTGCAGGAAGCCGCGGATCATCGCGAACTCGTCCTCGACCGACGCGCCATTGTTCTGCGCCTGGATGCGGAAATAGGCGCGCAGCGTGCCGAGATCCGTCTCTTCACGAACGTCAAGATTGATACGGGCGCGGACGGCCGACAGGGCCTGGTAGTCGTCACCCTCAGAATTCGTGACCGGGCTGCCGGCGACGTTATACTGGAAACGAAGATAACCGCTGGTCTTCAGGCAGGTCTCGGTGCCCGGAATATAGTAGAAGCCCGTGCCGTACACGTCGCAGACGCGCACATATTCCACGGGCTCGGGCTCGACGACCACGATCGCATCGGCCGCACGGGCACCGGATACTGCGACGAGAGCCGCAGCGGAGCCAAGAAGAAGGCCCTTGATATTCATTGAGGAACTCCAGCACGTTGTTTGTAAGGACGCCTTATCTTCCGATTCGGCGCTCGAAAACCTTGGGTTCTTGTTTTTGGCTTTCGCAACCAACGGTTAGATATTGGTTCGTCACAAGCAAGCTGGAACTCGCCCTCTGCAGGCCATGTATGTATCAGAATGTATCAGACGTGGTAATTTTGCAACGAATGTTGCGTAGCGGTGTCACCTGCGGCGCGTGGCGGAGTACTCGGCAAAGCCGATGCCCGTGATGATGAACAGGGCCGCAACGAGCTGATACGGCGCCATACGTTCGCCCAGGATGGCAACGGACATGAGGGCGCCGAAAACGGGGACGAGGTTGATGAACAGGCTTGCCCTGTTGGCGCCGACGGCCTCCACGCCGCTGACGTAGAAAAGCTGTGCCAGGATCGAGGGAAAGATCGTCGTATAGGCGACGATCATCCATCCGGACGTATCCAGCAGCGCCACTTCGGAGACAAGGCGGCCGAAGCCGCCGCCGAACAGAAGCTGCAGGATCAGGGACGAGATTGCGGCAAACAGGCTGGTGAGCAGAAGGAAGCTCTGCCATCCGATGCGCGGCCGATAGCGCAGGCACAGCGAATGCGCGGCATAGCACAGGCACCCCAGCACCATCATGACGTCGCCTATGTTGAGGTGAAGCTGAAGTAGGCGCTGCGGGGCGCCGCCGGAGGCGACATGCAGGACGCCGTAGATCGCCAGAGCGACGCCCATGAGATGAAGGGCGGAGCTGCCGATGCGGAAAAGCGAGAAGCTGCCGATCATCACGAAGACTGGGATGACCGCCTGGATCATCGCGACGTTGATACCGGACGTATACAGCGTGGCGCTGTACAATAGCGCGTTGAAGCTGGTGAACCCGATAATGCCATAGAAGGCAAGCCAGCCGATGCCGGCGCGAATGTGCGGCCAGTCCCGGCGCAGGCCGGGCAGCGCGAAGGGCAGGATGGCCAGCGCCGCGAAGGCCCATCGCAGGGAGGATAGCGATAGCGGCCCCAGCGCGCCGGCCGCAAGCTTGCCGGCGATGACGTTGCCGCCCCAGAAGCAGGCGGCCAGCGTCAGGAGGATAAGCGGCACGATTTCGGGGCGCCGCCGTACGGCACGCGAACGCGCGACATTGTCTTTTGACATTCCATACCTCCCGCGCCGCTCTAGGTTGGGGTCACCAACTTGTCAAACCGGAGTGAGCGAGAACTGATGTCGGATAGCAGAGCCGTGGTCGACGAGACCGGATTTCCCGATGCCGGCGACCCGCCCCGGCGCGGGCGCTGGAAACTGATCGGCCCGGGCATCGTGGCGGCCGCCACTGGCGTGGGCGCCGGCGACCTGGTCGCCACGCTCATTGCCGGGTCGCGTTTCGGATATGCGTTGATGTGGGCGGCCGTCGTGGGCTGCATCGTCAAGATCGCCCTCGCCGAGGGGTCGGCCCGCTACCATCTGGCGACCGGGTCCACCATCCTCGACGGGTGGCGGTCTCTCGGGCGATGGACGAGCTGGTATTTCGGCATCTACATCATGATCTGGGGCTTCGTTTACGGCGCGACGGCCATGAGCGCGAGCGCGCTTCCGCTGGCTGCCCTGTTTCCGTTTCTGCCGCTGTGGGCGTGGGCGATGATCACCGGCATCTCCTGCGCGATCTTCGTGGCGCTCAACCGCTACGAAGTCTTCGAAAACATCATGAAGGTCTTTATCGGCGTGATGTTCGTAATCGTGGTCGGCATCGCGATCCTGGTGGCGCCAAATGTCGGCGAAGCCTTCATGGGGCTGATCCCCAGCGTGCCGCAGGGCTCGGCCATCTATACGCTGGGCCTGATCGGCGGCGTCGGCGGAACGATCACCATGGCGTCCTACGGATATTGGGTGAACGCCAAGGGTTGGCGTTCGCCGAAATGGATGGGCGTCATGCGATTGGACAACCGTGTCGCCTACGGCGTCACCGGCCTGTTCGTGATCGCCATGCTGATCATCGGTGCGGAACTTCTGTACACGGCGCAGATCACGCTTTCATCGGGAGACCGCGGGTTGCTGGATCTCGACGCGGTGCTGGAAGAGCGCTTCGGCGGTTTCGTGTCGAAGCTCTTCCTGGTCGGCTTCTTCGCCACGGCCATCTCCTCCGTTCTTGGGGTGTGGCAGGGCGTGTCGTTGCTGTTCGCCGATTTCTGGCGCAACCTGCGTGGCGGCTCCGGTGCACGCAGCGACCTGCAGACCAGCCCGGCTTTCCGCTTCTACCTGTTCTGGCTGACGATCCCCCCGATGGTGCTGCTGGCCTTCGGACGGCCGTTCCTGCTGGTCATCATCTATGGTGCGCTCGGCGCGTTCTTCATGCCGTTCCTTGCGCTGACGCTCATCGTGCTTCTGAACTCCAGCCGCGTGCCGGCCGAATGGCGCAGCGGGTGGGTATCGAACGGCCTGCTCGGCCTTTCCGCAGCGCTCTTCATCGTGCTCTGCCTGAATGAGATCTGGCAGCTCGTGGCGGGCTGAAGCTCCGTTGTCAGGCCGCGGCCTCGGCCGCGGTCTGGCGTCTTGCGGCAAGCCGCGCCGCCAGACGCAGGGCGGCTTCCATCGCGCCCGCATCGGCAATGCCCCTGCCGATAATATCGAAGGCCGTGCCATGGGCCGGCGTGGTAAAGACCGTGGCAAGCCCGGCAGTCACCGTGACGCCCTGGTTGAAGCCCTTCAGCTTCGTCGCGATCTGTCCCTGGTCGTGATACATCGCGAGAACGCCATCATAAGCACCGCCAAATGCCTTGAGATAGACCGTGTCGGCGGGGAAGGGGCCTTCGCAGGCATAGCCTTCCGCGGCCATGGCCGCGACGGCAGGCGCGATCGTGTCTATCTCCTCGCTGCCGAACAGCCCGTTTTCTCCGGCATGCGGATTGAGGGCCGCAACGGCAAGGCGCGGTTGCTCGATGCCGGCACGCCGCATCGTATCCACCGCCAGGCGGATGGCATTGCGGATGGATGACGCGTCGATCTGGTCGAGGGCCTGTCGCAGGGAAACATGCGAGGTCACGCGCGACATCCACCACTGGCCAAGAACATTCATCTCGCTGAAATAGCCTCGATGGCCCAGAAGGTGTGCGAACATCTTGTGCTCGTCCGGAAAGCGCCATCCGCCATCGAACAAGGCGCGCTTGTTCAGCGGGGCGAAGCTTACCGCATCGACCGAACCGGCAATGGCAAGGTCGATCGCGGCCTTCAACGTATCGCCGGTCACCCTGCCGGAGCCGGCATCGGCGATCCCGACGGGAAAGTGCGACGGATCGGTGTTCTTAAGATCGATCATCGGGATGGCCTCGCCGCTCCAGTCTGCTTGCGAAGGGTCGAGGCATGGCCGCATCTCGAACGGCTTTCCGGCCCGGCGTTGGCCTTCCTCGAAAACCCTGGCATCCCCGATCAGCAGCAGGCGGGCGTCATCGGCAACCCTGCGCTCTGCGACGATTGTCGCGACCAGCTCCGGTCCGATCCCGGTGCAGTCGCCGGCCGTAAGCGCGATGATCGGTCTGTGCGGCATGGTTCCCTCCCACAACTGTCTATTATCAACTGTTGACAATTTTGCGAGGCAAAGCAAGATGCCCGTCGCGACAAACCGGGAGGAACGGGAATGTCTCGACCAGCGGAATCAGCCATCCATCCGGCCAGCAGCCTTTTGCCAGGCTTCGACCATAAGGGGCTGCGCACGGCGGGAGCCGACATCAACTACGCTGTCGGCGGAAGCGGGCCCCCGCTGCTCTTGCTGCATGGCAATCCGCTGACGCATGTGAGCTGGCACAAGGTGGCGCCGTCGCTGGCCGAACGGTTCACCGTCGTCATCCCGGATCTGCGCGGATACGGGGACAGCTCCAAACCCGATGGAGGCGAAGACCATTCCGCCTACAGTTTCCGGGCCATGGCGCAGGACAATATCGAGCTGATGCGTAGTCTCGGCTTCGATCGCTTCCAGCTGGCCGGCCATGACCGTGGCGCCCGCGTGGCGTTTCGGATGGCGCTCGACGCGCCCCAGGCGGTCAGCCGGTTGGCCGCGCTGGACATCGTTCCGACCTATGAGCTCTTGTCCAATGTGACGCTGGGATGGGGTCTGGAAAGCTATCACTGGTTCTTCATGGCCCAGAAAGCGCCATTTCCGGAGCGGCTCATCGGAGCAGACCTCGAATATTACATCGACTACAAGCTCAACAAGAAGGGTGTGGGTCTCTCGATCTTCGATCCCCGCGCCTTCGCGGAATACAAGCGATGCACGACGCATGAGCAGATCCATGCCGTCTGCGAGGACTACCGCGCGACGGTGACGGTCGATCACCAAATGGATGCGGCGGACAGGGCCGCCGGCCGCAGGATCGAATGCCCCGTGCTGGTGCTCTGGGGCAGCAACAGCCATGTCGGTCGGCATCTGAAGCCGATGGAAAGCTGGAGCCGCTGGGCGGACGATCTGCGCGGCCATGCCATAGAGACGGGTCATTACCCGGCCGAGCAAAGGCCTGATCTCGTGCTTGCCGCTTTCGAAAACTTCTTCGATCCGGCGGGCTGAAGGATGGCCGGAGCGATCTCAGCGCGCGAGGCCAGGCACCGCGTGCACGGCGCGGGTGAAATCGCCTTTCTGGATATTCGCGATGCCGGGCCATATGTCGCCGGACATCCTTTGCTGGCGGTTCCCTGTCCTGTCGGCCGGTTCGATGCGGACCTGCACTGGCTGGTCCCACGCCGCAGTTGCCCCGTCCTGCTCGTCGATGGCGGCGACGGTACGGCGGCAGGGGCTGCCGACCGGATGTCGGCATTCGGATATGGCGACGTATGTTGGATCGAGGGCGGCGTACAAGGGTGGGCCGATGCCGGCTATACGCTCTACGAAGGCGTCAACGTGCCCAGCAAGACGCTGGGTGAACTTCTGGACGTCGAATGGCGGGTGCCCCGCATAAAGGCGGATGCACTCGCGGACTGGCAATCGGAAGCCAGGGCGTTTCATCTGTTCGACGGTCGGCCGGTCGAAGAGTTCAGCCGGACGACGATACCGGGCGCACGGAACGCTCCGAATGGCGAGCTGGTCCACCGCGCAATGGAGTATTTTTCAGACGAGGCGCCGGTGGTCATCTGCTGCGCCGGGCGAACCCGCAGCATCATCGGCGCCGCCAGCGTGGCGCTGGCCGGGTTCAGGCAGCCGGTCTACGCCCTGGAAAATGGTACGAGAGGCTGGCTTCTTTCGGGCCGCCACCTGATGCGCGACGCCGGCGCGCAAGCGCTTCCGCTTCTCGGTGCGCAAGCCTTGCAGGCAAGCCGCGCCAGGGCGCGGGACCTGATCCGTCAAAGCGGCCTGTCCTGCATAGAGGCCGGCAATGTTGCGGCAATGCAGGCGGAGCCCGGCCGGACGACCTTTCTGATCGATGTCCGCTCGCATGAGGAGTTCGCGGCCGGCAGTCTTGCCGGCGCGGTCCATGCGCCCTTTGTCCAACTGGTGCAGGCAAGCGACCGGTTTGTCGGCGTCCGCCGGGCCCGGCTTGTGCTGGTGGACGATACGGGCCTGCGCGCCGCGTTGGCAGCCGTGTTTCTGCAGGCAATGAATTTCGAGGTGCATTTGCTGATCGGGGCAGAGATGTCGGCCGTGCCGACGTGGCCGAACGGTCGTACCGTTCCGCCGCCGCCTCCGCAGGATGACAGCCCGGATGCCGCACGGCGATATCTGGAATGGGAAACGGGGCTGGTCGGCAGGCTGGACGCCGAGGAAAGGGCCGAGTTCCGCATCGGCCCATCCCCGTTCTGACAATCAGGCGGCTGCCGCTCCGGCTTCTGTCCCGATTGCCCTGACGATGCCTTCCAGCATGTCCTGCGTTCCGCCGGTGCCGTTGATGTCGCGCGTGCGCGTGGCCGTGTCGGACAGCGCGACCGCGATTGCCGATTGCAGCAGGCGCGCGGCCTCCACGGCCTCGCCGATGCCGCGATCGCGCCCCAGCCATTCCACCATCATCCGGGCGGATTCGATCATGGCGAACGGGTTGGCGATGCCCTTGCCGGCAATGTCCGGGGCCGAGCCATGGGTTGCCTGCGCCATGGCGATGGCGCCTTCTCCGATGCACAGGCCCGGCGCCATCCCGAGGCCGCCGACCAGCCCCGCCGCCTCGTCGGTCAGTATGTCGCCGAACATGTTGGTGGTGACGATGGTATCGAAGCTTTGCGGATCGCGGATGAGCCGGAGCGCCATCGTGTCCACGATCACCTCGTCCATCCGCACATCCGGAAACTCGGCGGCGACGCGGTGGCACTCTTCCACGAACATGCCGCAGCCCAGCTTGAAGACGGTATTCTTGTGAACGACCGTCAGATGCTTGCGGCGCTGCCGCGCGATCTCGAAGGCGGCTCTTGCGACGCGTGACGAGCCCTGGCGCGTTATGACGCGAACGGAGATGGTGGTGTCTTCCGTGGGGCGGAACTCGCCGGAACCCGCAACCACGTTGCGGTCCGGCTGGAAGCCTTCGTTGTTTTCGCGCACGATCACCAGGTCGATATCGTCGCGCAGCGCGCCGAGGCCGGGAAAGGCCCGCGTCGGCCGGACATTGGCAAACAGGTTGAAATGCTTGCGCATGATCGGATGCGGATTGATGGCGCCGTCGACCTTCGGGTAGGCCTGATGCCCGATGGGCCCGAGGATGAACCCGTCCAGTTTGGCAAGTTCCTCCAGCGTATCGCGCGGCAGCGTGGTGCCGAGCGTATCCAGCGCGCGCCGGCCAATCGGAAACGGGCGCCAATCGATCGCAAGCCCGCTGGCGCGCGCGGCGGCTTTCACCGCAGCCACCGCGGCCGGCACGATCTCATGGCCGATGTCGTCGCCTTCGAGGATGCCGATCTTCAAGTGCGTCATGGGACTGCCTCCTCAGTGTGCGCTATCGTGCGCGATCGACGCTGCATCCGCGCTCGAGCCGATCTGCCAGGCCGTTTGCAGCAACCGCTCGGCCTTGTCTTCGCCGACCACCAGGGCGGCCTGTTTGCGGAATTTCCCGGAGATCGCCTCATCCGACAAAGGCCGCTCGATGCTGCCGATGGCGTGGGGCACGTCCAGCTCTATGGTGCGGCCGTCGGCAAGGGCGATGCGGATGAAAACCGCATCCTCCGGCATCGCAGGATCGGCGACCGCCTCCACCTTGTCGCGCAGGGCGATGACTTTCGGGTCTGCCACGATGGCGTCGGTAAAGGCGGTCGGAGATCCGTCGCCGTGCAGCAGCGCTACCGCCGCCGCGTGATAGACGCTGAACTTGCCTTCCAGCCCGGTGCGCGGTGTCTTTTTGCCGGTCAGCTCCAGCACGAGCGGATGGGTGCGCAGATGAACCGAGGCGATGTCGCCGCCGTCCTGCGGCAGCCGCTCGCGCAGTTGCTGGCAGCCGTCGATCGTCGGATGGATGACGATGCCGCAGGCAAACGGCTTGTACGAGTTCAACGCGGCTTCCCAGCGCTGGCCGAGGCCGCCGAGGATTTCGTCGTAATCCTGCTTGGTTGACAGGACATTGGCAAAGCCGCGTGGCGCCTCGATGCCGCGCTCTGAGGAATCGAAGTCGGCTTCTGCCAGAAAGGCCGCCATCGCGCCGTTCTGTGCCGCGCGCCCCGGATGGAAGCTCTTGGTCATCGTGCCGAACATTTCGCGCAGGCCGGATGCCTGTGTTGCGGCCAGGCTCAACGCCCATGTCATCTGCTGCTCCGACAGGCCAAGGAGCCGGCCCGTCGCCGCCGCGGCGCCGAAGACGCCGGCCGTGCCGGTGATATGCCAGCCCCTGTCGTAATGATCGGGGTAGACGCTGTTGCCGATACGGCATTCCACCTCGATGCCGGCGATCAACGCGGTAAGGAAGTCTTTCCCGCTGACGGCGCGCCCTTCCGAGACCGCAAGGATAGCCGAGGCGACCGGGCCGGCCGGATGGATGATCGTCTTCAGATGCGTGTCGTCATAGTCCAGCACATGCGAGGAAATGCCGTTGACGAGCGCCGCATGGAGGGCGTCCAGCCGGTCGCCGCGCCCGATGACCTGGGCGCTTGCCTTGCCGGAGAACGGCCTGACGGCCGCAAGCGCCCTGTCGACCGTTTCATGCGAAGCGCCCCCGAGCGCACAGCCGAACCAGTTCACGAATGTCCGCACGCCTTCCTGGCGTACCGTATCTGGAATGGCATCGGCATCGAGCCCGACGATCCAGCGCGCGAGCTGGCGGGTTACGTCTGTCTGTTCCATGATGTTTCCGAGGTTTTCGACGCGGCGGGAGGGGCGCGTTCGATGACGCGCCCCATGCGGCGGATCAGACCGTTATCAGCAGCCTGGTGATGGGATCGACGCTCGGCAGCGTCTCCAGAACGCGGACGAGCTCGACGATCTCGTCGGCCTTCTGCCGGCTCATTCCGGCAAACTCCGCATTTTCGCGGAACTTGTCCGCAACCTCGTCGTAGCTCATCGGAAATGCCGGCGAGCCCTTGCCGAAATCCGCCCTGCCGGAGATGCGTCGGCCATCCTTCAGGTCGATGTCGATGATGGTCGTCATGAGATGGTAGCCGGCGGCCTCCGCCTCGTCGTCGATCACGAAATCGACCTTCTCGATCATCGCCTTGACGTCATCGCGGGCGACGACCTCGTCGGTGAATTCGGCAAGGCCGGCGCGCCCTTCCAGAAGCAGGATCGCCATGCAGAATTCCATCGAGAACTTCGCCTGAAGCTCATCGGTGGGCCGATGGTGGATCAGTGCGTTCGGCATGTTGGAATTGGTGCCGACACGGACATGCACCACATCTTCGGCGCGGATGCCGTTTTCCCGGATGAGGCGCAGCATCTCCGTCATGCCGGGATGGGTGAGCGACCCGGATGGATGCGGCTTGATGGATACGCCCGGGTTCACGAAGGTCCAGGGCTTTCCGAGGCGCCCCTCGATGGCCGCCGGGTCGTAGCCACCCCCGGCCGCCGAGAAGAAGCCGCGCGGCGCTTCCAGGATCTTCGATGTCGCCGTCCATCCATAGGCGGCGAACTGCGCCGCCGCGACGCCGCTTTCCGAGGCCTTGCCCGCATGGAAGGGCTTGGTCATCGTACCGAAATTCTCGCGCAGGCCCGCCGACTGGCTGCCCGCGATGGATAGGGCGCGCTGCGTCGTCTCCACGTCGAACCCCGATAGCCGCGATGCCGCCGCTGCCGCCGCGAACGTGCCGCAGGTGGCCGTGGCATGGAATCCTGTCTGGTAATGGCGCGGGTTGATCGCCTCGGCGATCTTGCATTCCACCTCGACGCCCAGATGGTAGGCCAGCATGAAGTCCGCGCCGGATGCGCCCGTCACTTCGGCCATTGCCAGCGCTGCCGGAAGCGCTGGTGCCGTGGGGTGGGTCAACAGGCCGTAGACCCGGTCCTTGGCGACGGCAAGCTGGGTATCGTCATAGTCGTCCGCATGGATGCCGACGCCGTTGGCGAAAGCGGCAAAGCGGGGCGCCACCTTGCGTCCGCCACCGATGACCGTTGCCTTCCCGTCGCCGAGCGAAAGATCGTCCAGATGTTGGCGGACGAGGGCGCCGGAGCGCGCCACAGAGCCGGAAAGCGCCAGGCCGAAACCGTCCAGAATGGATTTCTTGCCGACGGCGACCAGCTCCTCCGAAAGGGTCGAGCCTTCGGTACGGACGACGAATTCCGCGACCTCTGCGGTCAGGCCGGTCTTAACGGGGGCCATCTGATTCATGTTCACTCCCTCATGTTTGTCTTTGATCGACATTCTTATGAAAACTGTAAATTGTCAACAAACGACGATAAGGTTTGGGCCGATGGGGCGCCGCGCTGTTGCCTAGCGCGGTTTCTTGGCCTGCCGCGTGCGGGTTATGCCGTTCATGATGTGGCCTCGGGCGGCGGTCAGCGCGCGTGCCGGATCGCGGGCGGCGAGGGCGTCCACGATGGCCTTGTGCTCTTCGTTCGAGACCTGAAGCACATCGGTGCTGGACAGAGCGCGATAACGCTGGATGTGCAATTCCCGGACGAAGCTCTGGTAGATGAGGGCGAGCCGCTTGTTGCCGCCCAGTTCGGTGATGCGGCGGTGGAATTCCAGGTTGATCGGGTAATAGATGTGCACGTCGTTGAGGGATGCGACCTCGTCCATACGGTCGGTCAGCGCCCGCAACGATGCGACCTCGTCGTCGGTGATGCGTTCGGCCGCCATCATGGCCAGGCAGCCGAACACGCTGGCGCGTGCCTCGGACAGATCCTGCGCCTCGTCATTGGTGAGAGCCCGGATGAAGAAACCCCGATTGGGGATGATCTCGATCAGGCCCATGGCCGCGAGCGCGCTGCATGCCTCGCGGATGGGGCCCCGGCTGACGCCGAGGCGTTGCGAGAGGCCGTTTTCGTTGACGCGCTCGTTGGGCTTCAGCTCTCCATCGATGATCATCCGCTCGATCTCCGCCTGCACGACATTCGCAAGGGAGCGCGTGCGCAGGAAATCGATGGCGGAAAGATTGGTATCGGTGAGCTTGGACATCAGGAGACCATATACGGTTGCGGGTCGATGGAGCGGCGTCCGGTTGGACGCCGCTCCCTGCCTGACTGAGTCAGTCTTGGCAATACTAGTGCATGTTGCGCCGGCTGCGTCAGCCCCGCGCGTTCATCTGGCTGCCACCCAGCACCGGAACCTTGTTCGCCACGTATACCACGCTGAACGAGGCGACCAGCAGGATGATGCCGAGGACGCAGATTGCGCCCAGATCGCCGCTTTCGTTGAGATCGTAGATGATGACCGAGACGAGCTTGGTGTTGGCCGTCGTCAGCAGGATCGTTGCCGACAGCTCGCGGATCGTGCCGACGAACACGAAGCACCATGCCGCGACGACGCTGGTGCGCAGCAGCGGGGCGGTTATGTCCCAGAGGGTCTTCAGCCGCGATGCCCCCATGATCCGCCCTGCTTCCTCCAGCTCGGGATGGACGCCGGCAAATGCCGACGACATCTGCTGATAGCCGGCTGGAAGCTCGATCGTGATGAAGGCGATGAGCAGGATCCAGAGCGTTCCGTAAAGCTGGAACGTCGGGTTGGCGTAGGACAGAAACAGGCCGACGCCCAGGACGATGCCGGGAATGGCGATCGGGGCCGTCGCGAGGACGCCAAGATACTGGGCCCCCGGCATGGAGCGCCGCGATACGAGGTAGGAAACCAGCAGCGCGATGCCGGTGACGATCGTTGCCGTGACGACCCCCAGGAAGAACGTATTGCGCAGCGCCAACTGCGTCGCCGAAAATTCGAACAGCACGAAGTTCCAGTGCCGCAGCGTCAGGTTTTCCAAAGTCAGGGAATCGCCGACGGTATTGGTGAAGGCCGTCTTCACGATTGCCGCATAGGGCAGGAAGATGGTCAGCGACAGGACCGAGAGCGCGAAGGTGACGGCGAGCCACTTCCACTTTCCGAGCTTGGTTATGCGCGGCGTGCCGCTTTTGCCGCCAAGAACCGTATAACCCCGCCGCCCCAGGATGGAGCGCTGCGCCCGCAGCAGCATGACGGTGATGATGAGCAGCGGGATGGCGGCCGCCGCTGCCAGACCCGGCTTGGGCGGAAACTGGAACAGGCTCCAGATCTTGGTCGTGATGACGTGGAAGCCGGCAGGGAGCGCGATGATGGCGGGCGAACCGAACATGGTGAGCGCCTGCAGAATGGCGATCAGAGTGCCGGCAAGCATGGCGGGCAGCACCATCGGTATGGTGACCTTGCGCAGCGTGGTCATGGCGCGGCCGCCCAGGATCGACGAGGCGTCCTCCAGGTCGGACGGAACCTTGTCGAGTGCGTTCGACACCAGCGTGAAGACATAAGGGAAGGTGAAGCACGCGATGGCGAAGACGAGCCCGGTGAAGGTGTAGATGTTCACCAGATGTGCCGAACGGTCGAGGCCGAACAGGTTGCGATAGGCGACGTTGACAAGGCCCGAATTGGGCGCGGCGATGATTTCGTAGGCCACCGCGCCCAGGAAGGGCGGCGTCACGAAGGATGCCGTCACCAGAATGCGGATCAGCCGTCGCCCGGGAAGGTCCGTCCGCGCCACCAGCCAGGCCATGGGCGTTGCCACGACGCAGCAGGTGACGCCGACGGCGAGGGACATGCCCAGTGCCAGGCCGTAGGCCTTTGTCAGCGTTGGGTCGGTTATCAGCGCGGCGAAATTGGAGAAGGTGAAGCCGCCGCCCCTGTCGGAGCGGAAGCTATAGAAGAGAAGCCAGAACAGCGGCAGCAGGACGAGCACGCTGAGAAGCCCGGCCAGCAGCCCGAAGACGGGCCAGGAAAGGTCGACGCGCTTGCGCCGACCCTGCATTTCCTGCGCGATCACGGCGGTCATCGATGTGCCCTCACGTGCCGAAATATTGTTCGTAATTGGACTTGATCGTATCGATCTGCTCTTCGAGCTTCAGCGGATCGATCTGCAGCACCTTGATGTCGGAAAGGGGCGTCCTGCTTTCCTTTTCGACGACCTCCGGATGGAAGGAACGCAGGCCACCGGAATCGCTGTTCAACTGCTGGGCCTCCTTGGAAAACAGGAAGGCATAGAACAGCTTGGCAGCGTCCGCGTTGGGCGCGTTCTTCAACACGGCCGCATTGCCGACAGCAAGCGGGGTGCCTTCTTCGGGATAGACGATCTCGATCGGCACGCCCTCGTCCTTCAGGCGGAAGATATTGTACTCGTTGCCGTCGATTTCGATGGATCGCTCGCCCTGGGCCAGCTTCTTGGGTGGCTCGGTCGAGGACTGCACCTGCATGACGTTCTGCGAACCGAGCTTCTCGAAGAACTCCCAGCCAAGCAGCTCGCTGAGCGCGAAGGTTGCCGTCATCACCGTGCCGGAATAGCCGGGATGGGCCTTGACCATCTTGCCATTGTATTTCGGATCGAGAAGGTCGGTCCATGTCTTCGGCGCGTCGGCGGCATCCACGAGATCGGAGCGATAGGCAAGCACCGAAAGATGGGCGCGGTAGGCCGCGAAGTTGCCGTCCGGGTCTTTTTCCGCTTCGGGCCACAGGTCCGCCACGACCTTGGGCACCATCGGCTCGAGCCACCCTTCGCGCTTGAAATACTCGAAATGGACCGAGTCCGATGTTTCGATCACGTCGGCATTGTAGATGCCGCTCATATATTCCTGCCCGATCCGCTGGAAGACGCGCTCGGAACCCGCGCGCTCCACCTGGACCTGGATTTCCGGATAGGACTTGCGGAATAGCTGGGCAAGCTGCTCGGCTACCGCGACGTCCGTCGCCGTATAGAAGACGACCTTGCCCTCGGCCTTGGCCGCTTCGACCAGCTCGGGTGTTATCTCATAGGGCTCCGGCGCCTGTGCCAGCGCGGATGCGCTGCCCATGGCGAAGGCCATCAGAGTGGCGGACAGATGCTTCAACCACATTTTGTCTTTCCTCCCTTTTTTTTGTGTTTTCAGCGCGCCAGCGCGCGGCAATGCTGCGGCGGAAACTCCAGCCAGACCTCCTGGCCGACCGGTATCTCCACATCCACGGGCGCGACGGCGCGGATCGTTTCCTGGTTGGGCAGCGACACCAGATAGTCCCGGTGCGAGCCCAGATAGATCTGTCGTTTCACGATGCCGTTGGCGGTATTGGTTTGCGCATCCGTCGGCTTGCGCGGCGACAGGTTGATGTTGTGGTGGCGGATGGAAACCGCGGTCTTGCCGCTGGCCGCCCGCTCGCCGCTGCCGCAACGCAAGACGATGCCGGTTTCTCCGATCACGCTGTCGCCCGGGCCGCGGTCGCCCCGAAGAATGTTCGTGCCACCGATGAAGTTGGCGACGAATTCGGTTTCCGGTCGCTCGTAGATATCCTCCGGCGTGCCGGCCTGCTCGATGCGGCCATCGTTCATGACGACGATCATGTCGGCCGTCGTCATGGCTTCGGCCTGGTCATGCGTGACGTAGACGGTGGTGTAGCGGAATTCGTCATGCAGGCGGCGGATCTCGAAGCGCATCTCTTCGCGCAGATTGGCGTCCAGATTGGACAGCGGCTCATCGAGAAGCAGGATCTGCGGCTTGATCACCAGCGCGCGCGCCAGCGACACGCGCTGCTGCTGTCCGCCGGACAGCTCGCCCGGATATCGCTCGGCCAGCGGCGTCAGCTTGGTCGCATCCAGGATTTCGCGGACGCGGGCCTTCACCTCGTCGCCCTTCATCTTGCGCAGCTTCAGGCCGTAGGCGACGTTGTTGAAGACCGTCATATGAGGCCAGAGCGCGTAGCTCTGGAAGATCATCGACATATTCCGGTCTTCCGGCGCAACCGTGGCCGTGCCCGAAGATATGGCGCGTCCGCCCACCCGTATTTCGCCGCCCGACGCCGGAACGAAGCCAGCGATCAACCGCAGCGTCGTCGTCTTGCCGCAGCCGGATGGGCCCAGAAGGCACACCAGCTTGCCGCGCTCGACGGCCAGGTCGATGCCGCGCACCGCCTGGAAGTCCCCATAGTTCTTGATAAGCCTGTCAAGTTCGAGGAATGCCAATTTCCTGCCTCCCGTCATGCGATCGCTTCTTCCCGCGTTGCATGACTGGGACGTTAGGACTCGTACTGAAAACTGTCAACAGATTACTATTTTCAGTCTGTGGTGCGGTGCAACCTCGGTTGCAGGATGTCAGGGCATCAGCGCGCCGCCATTGACGTGCAGCGTCTGGCCGGTGATGAATCGGGCATCCGGGCCGGCCAGCATATGCACGGCCGCAGCCACTTCCTGCGCGGTTCCAAGCCGCTGCAACGGGTTGCGCCTTTCGGCGTGGTGCGCCGGTTCCGGCCCCTGGCGCTGGGTATGGATCATGCCGGGCGATACGCAATTGACGGTAATCCCGTCGCTGCCGACCTCGTGGGCAAGCGCCTTGACGAGGCCGGATACGCCCGCCTTGGCCGCCACGACGTGGGGGCGGCCCTTTGCGCCGCTTTGGCCCGTCATGCCGCCGATGGCGATGAAGGAGGGCTGGGTGCCGCGCCGCAGATGCGGAAGCGCCGCCTGGGCCAACAGGAACACGCTGTCCAGCGCAAGGGCCATGACGCGACGCCAGTCTTCGAAGCTCAGCGTCTCGAAGGTCGCTTCGGGCCTGATCGCCGCATTGGCGACGACGACATCGAGGCGGTGGGTAAGATGGACCGTCTGCTGCACCAGCCTGGCAGGGGTTTCAGGGTCCGCAAGGTCGCCGATGGCGACGGCCGCCTTTCCGCCCGCCTGCTCGACAAGATCGGCCGTTTCCTTCGCCGCTGCTTCGTCCTGCCCGGCATGAACGAGCACGAACGCCCCCTCGCGTGCAAAGGCAAGCGCAATTTCCCGCCCGATATTGCGGGACGCGCCCGTTACCAGAACGGACCGCTGTATTGTATCAGACATCGTCCAACTCCCAAATTTGCCGATGGCTCACAAGAATTGATAACTGTCGACAATTCAAGAGGCCCTACAGGCGTGACAGGCCGAGTTTGCGCACCAGCGGCAGGATCGCCGCGCAGGCAGAGCGCCGATGCCCCGCTGCTGCCTCCCGCGCGGCAGCGGTATCGCCGGCGCGCAAGGCTTCGACGATCGTCCGGTGCTGTCCGGCGGAGTCGACCGGCAAGGGGCGCAGCTTCAGCGTGAACATGCGCGCGCGATGCAGCTGATCTTCGATGGTGCCGGCCATTCTTTGCAGCCGCGCATTGCCACAGGCAGCAACAAGCGTTTCGTGAAACTTTTCGTCGGCCGCTGCCCATTCTGCGAGATCGTTGTCCTGCAACGCCGTTTCCATCGCATCCGTCAGCGCCGCCAGCGCGTCGGCCGTTGCGCCCCGCGACCCTGCCGGCTGCCCGGCCAGACGCTCGGCCGCCGCTCCTTCCAGCGCCACCACGATCTCGTAGGCATCGGCCAGTTCGGCGGGCGACAGGCCACAGATCAGGATACCGCGCTTGGGCTGTATCCGCACGAGACCTTCTTCCTGAAGGCGCGCCATTGCCTGATGAACCGGGGTCCGGCTCATGCCGAGTTGCCTGGCTATCTCCACTTCGCCGGCATGATACCCCGGCTCGAAACGGTTGGACCGGATCGCCTCCTTGATCGCCGCATAGGCCGCATCCGCAAGGCCGGCTTCCGGCGTGCCCTGCTGCGAAGGCCCCAGGCGGGGCGAGAGCAGCGACGCAGGACTTGGCTGGGAAGGGCGGGGCATTGTGTTCCACTAATTATGCGGCGCCATGGCGCTGCGGATCCGCAGCCAAGATCAAAGCCGATCGATACCGGATTGACAACGCCGCACCATCCATCACACCATAAATTCAAACTTGCATGCAAGTATGAATGGCACAGGCTCGATAGCGAGTTTACGCGGGTGAGGGGACGACTCAGTTGAACACGTACAAGATCGCAGCGATCCCGGCGGATGGGATCGGCCCGGAAGTCATCGCGGCCGGGTTGCAGGCGCTGGAATCCCTGGAGCGGCGCGAGGGCACATTCAGGCTCGACGTCACGCAGTTCGATTGGGGTTCGGCCTATTACAAGGCCAATGGCCGCATGATGCCGGATGAAGGCATCGAAACCTTGAAGGCCTATGATGCGATCTTCTTCGGCGCCGTCGGTGCGCCGGACGTGCCGGACCACATCACCCTGTGGGGCCTGCGACTGCCGATCTGCCAGGGCTTCGACCAATACGCCAATGTGCGGCCGACGCGGATCCTGCCCGGCATCGTCTCTCCGCTGGCTGGCGTCGGCCCCGGCGACCTGGACTGGGTGATCGTGCGTGAAAATTCCGAGGGCGAGTATTCCGGACATGGCGGGCGTGCCCACAAGGGCCTTCCGGAAGAGGTGGGAACCGAGGTCGCCATCTTCACCCGGGTCGGGGTGACACGCATCATGCGGTACGCGTTCCGTCTGGCCCAGTCGCGGCCGCGCAAGTTTCTGACGGTCGTCACCAAATCCAACGCACAGCGCCACGGCATGGTGATGTGGGACGAGATCGCCGCGGAAGTGGCGAGCGAATTTCCCGACGTGACATGGGACAAGATGCTGGTGGATGCGATGACGGTGCGCATGACGCTGAACCCGCGCAGCCTGGATACGATCGTTGCCACCAACCTGCATGCCGACATCCTGTCCGACCTTGCCGGCGCGCTGGCCGGCAGCCTTGGCGTTGCACCGACCGCCAACATCGATCCGGAACGGCGCTATCCCTCGATGTTCGAGCCGATCCACGGTTCGGCATTCGATATCACCGGCAAGGGCATCGCCAACCCGGTCGCGACATTCTGGACGGCGGCGCAGATGCTGGAGCATCTTGGCGAAGGCCGGGCCGCGATCCGCCTGATGCAGGCCGTGGAGACGGTGACGGGCGACGGGGTGATGACCCCGGATATCGGCGGCAGCGCCACCACACAGGAGGTGACGGACGCGGTCTGCGAAGCGATCCGCGCCTCCAACATCTGAGGCCGGAGCGCGAGCGCCGGGCAAGAAGGCCCGTTTCATAGCGGAAAGTTATATGGCGGCGCGCAATTGTCTATTCGTGCCGCCCTTCGCCCTTTGATACCACTCGCCCCAGCGAACAAGCCTGGGGGAGACGGCATGAAAACGGTGGGAAGCGAGCAGTTTACGGAAATCCGCGAAGCCGTGCGTGCCCTGTGCGCCGATTTTCCGGCGGAGTACCACCGCAGGATCGACGAGGAGCGCGGCTATCCCGAAGCCTTCGTCGATGCGCTGACCAAGGCCGGCTGGATGGCGGCGCTGATCCCCGAAGAGTATGGCGGCTCCGGCCTCGGCCTGACGGAAGCCTCCGTCATCATGGAAGAGATCAACCGCGCGGGCGGCAATTCCGGCGCGTGCCATGGCCAGATGTACAACATGAATACGCTGGTACGGCACGGCTCGGAGGAGCAGAAGCAAAAGTACCTGCCGCGCATCGCCGCCGGCGAACTGCGCCTCCAGTCCATGGGCGTGACGGAGCCGACCACCGGCACCGACACGACGAAGATCAAGACGACGGCCGTCCGCAAGGGCGACCGCTACGTCATCAATGGCCAGAAAGTCTGGATCTCGCGCATCCAGCATTCCGACCTGATGATCCTTCTGGCGCGCACGACGCCGCTCGATCAGGTCAGGAAGAAGTCCGAAGGCATGTCGATCTTCATCGTCGACCTGAAGGACGCCATCGGCAACGGCATGAGCGTCCAGCCGATCCTGAACATGGTGAACCACGAGACGAACGAGCTGTTCTTCGACAATCTGGAAATCCCGGCGGAGAACCTGATCGGAGAGGAGGGGCAGGGTTTCAAATATATCCTCACCGGCCTCAACGCCGAGCGTGCGCTGATCGCGGCCGAGTGCATCGGCGACGGCTACTGGTTCATCGATAAGGTGACGGCCTACACGAAGGAGCGGGTCGTTTTCGGCCGGCCGATCGGGCAGAACCAGGGCGTGCAATTTCCCATCGCCGAAAGCTTCATCGAGGTCGAGGCCGCCAACCTGATGCGCTTCGAGGCCTGCCGCCTCTATGACGAGAACCGTCCATGCGGCACCGAGGCCAACATGGCCAAGTATCTGGCGGCCAAGGCATCGTGGGAGGCCGCCAACGCCTGTCTGCAGTTCCATGGCGGCTTCGGTTTCGCAGCCGAATACGACATCGAGCGCAAGTTCCGCGAAACGCGGCTCTATCAGGTCGCCCCCATCTCGACCAACCTGATCCTCTCTTATGTGGCGGAGCACGTCCTGGGCCTGCCGAGGTCGTTCTGATGGCGCGCCTGCAGCTTGCCACGCCGCTTTTCGTGCCGGGAAATCGCCCGGAGCGGTTCGGGAAGGCCGCTGCTTCCGGCGCCGACGCGATCATCATCGACCTCGAGGATGCCGTCGCCGCCGACGACAAGGATGCCGCCCGTGCCGCGCTGCGCACCGGCTTCGGTAGCGTACCCATCATCGTGCGGGTGAACGCGCCCGGCACGCAATGGCATGACGCCGATATGGCGGCGATCGCCGGGCTGGATATCGCGGCCGTGATGGTGCCGAAGGCCGAGATGGGGGCCGGGTTTGCCGCGACGCCGGGCGGCAAGCCGGTGATAGCGCTGGTGGAAACCGCGCGCGGGCTGGCCGACGCCCGGGCCCTGGCCGCCATGGACGGTGTCGCCCTTCTGGCGTTCGGCTCCATCGATTTTTGCGCCGATCTCGGCTGCGCCCACACGCGTGCGGCACTGTCGGCTGCGCGATGCGAAATCGTGCTGGCCTCGCGCCTGGCCGGCATCGGCGCGCCCCTCGACGGGGTGACGACCGCAATCGACGATGCGGCGGCCATCGAAAGCGATGCCCGCCATGCGCGCGAACTGGGATTTGGTGGCAAGCTGCTGATCCACCCGCGGCAGGTGGCCCCCGCCCTTGCCGGCCTGATGCCGGATGCGGCCGAGATCGAATGGGCCCGCCGCGTCGTTGCTGCCGCCGACGGCGCGTCCCGTGTCGATGGAGCCATGGTGGATGCACCGGTGCGCCTGCGCGCCGAGGCGATCCTCAGCCGCGCGGGGCAGTCGGCGTAGCGACCGAGAGGGCAAGCCCCGTAAGGGCCAGCGCGCCTGTCAGGCCGACGACGGCGGGCCAACCGCCGGCCTGCCAGAACCAGCCGCCGAGCCAGCCCATGAGGCTGGCGCCGAGATAGTAGAACAGCAGATAGAGCGAAGCCGCATGGCCCCGGTTATGCCCGGCCAGCGGCCCCACGCTGCTGCTCGTGACCGAGTGGTTGATGAAGAAGCCGACCGTCACCAGCACGATGCCGAGAATGATGACGGGCAGAGCGGGCGACAGCGTCAGCCCCACCCCTGCCAGCATGATGGCGAAGCCGGCCATCAGCATCGTGCGACGGCCGAAGCGGCCTACCAGCCGGCCTGCCGCGGTCGAGGACACGCAGCCGATGGCAAAGGCCAGGAAGATGAAACTGATCTGCGTCTGGTCAAAGCCGAACGGCGCGCCGGCCAGCCGGAATGTCGCATAGTTGAACAGCGTGACGAACACGCCTGTCAGGATCGCGCCGGTGGCGTAGGGCCGCCACAGTCTGCGATTGCGCAGGTGGCCGCGCCAGGCCCGAAGGTGGAATTGCAAGGACAGGCCGGGCTGCGCCACGAAGTTTTGGGAACGCGGCAACAGCACCAGGAAACCGATGGCCGAGAGAATGCACAGGATGCCGAGCGTCGCCAGCGCCACGCGCCACGACGCGATTTCCGTCATCAGCCCCATGCCGACGCGGCCGATCATCGCGCCGAAGGCGGTGCCTGCGACGTAAAGGCCCATGGTCCGCCCCAGATGGGCCGGGTGGATCTCTTCCGCCAGCCAGGCCATGGCGACTGCCGGCACGCCGCCCAGCACGATCCCCTCCAGTGCCCGTGCCGCCAGAAATCCGTTCCAGCCGGGGGCAAAGGCCGCAACGAGATTGAGCGCAGCGGCAAGCAGCATGGACGCGAACATCAATTCGCGCCGCCCGACGGCCTGCGACAGGGCGCCCGCGACCATGATCGAAAAGGCGAGCAGCCCGGTGGTCAGCGACAGGGCAAGCGAGCTGCGGGCTGCTCCGATACCGAAATCCTCGGCGAAGGAGGGCAGCAGCGGCTGGACGCAATAGATCAGCGAAAAGCTTGCAAACCCGGCAAGAAAAAGAGCCGTTCCGGCGCGGCGATGCTCGACCGTGCCGGGCTTTATCCAGCCTTCACCCGGTTGGCCCTGGGGCGCCGCGTGCACGGGAATGACGGAAGATGCGGTGATCTGTGACATTAAAAACCTCTGTCACCGCTATATCCCGTCGCTTGCCATGCCGCTAATATATGACATCGTATTCTGCGATATACGGAATATATTGCATGGAACTGCGCCACATCCGCTATTTCCTGGCGGTGGCCCGGGAAGGCAACTTCACCCGCGCTGCCGAACGGCTCGGCATCGGGCAGCCGCCGCTGAGCATGCAGATCAAGGATCTGGAGCGGGAAGTGGGAGCCGCCCTGTTCTATCGCCGTCCGCACGGAGCCGAACTGACGGAGGCGGGGCAGGCATTTCTGGCTGGCGTGGGCGGCATGCCAGCCAGGGCCGACGAGGCGGCGGACGCCGCCCGCAGGGCCGCGCGCGGGGAAGGCGGAAGGCTTGCCATCGGCATGACCTCTACTGCGGCCCTCAACCCGATCGTGCCCGACGGCATCCGGCGTTTCGGCCAGCTCTACCCGGATGTCGCATTGCGGATCGAAGAGGCAAACTCGCTGGAACTCGTCCGCCATATCGACGAAGGGCAATTGGATATCGCACTGGTGCGGCCGGCCGGACTGGACCGTCCATCGCTGACCCTTCGCACCGTGATCGACGAGCGGCTTATGGCCGCGCTGCCGGAAGGGCACGAATTGGCGTCACACAGTACGCTGAGGCTGATCGACTTGCGGAACGATCCACTGATCCTGACCCCGCGCGAGGTTGGGCGCGGTCTGCGGGACGTGACTTTGGATCTGTGCCGCGAGGCCGGCTTCGAGCCGCGCATCGGACGTGAAGCGCCGCATATCGCCTCCATCCTGTCGCTCGTTTCCGCGGCGCTGGGCGTAACCCTTATGCCGGCGTCGATGAGCTGCATACGCCTGGCCGGCGTGGTCTACAGGCCGCTGGCCGATGCCCATGCCGGGATACCGCTGGCGGTGGCCTATGCCGCCCAGCGCACACCACCGACCGCCCTGAACTTCTGGAAGCTCCTGCGTCGGTAGTGACGGCCGGGGTCAGCCGTCGATCAGGCGGGCGCGCCAATGGCCCGATGCCACGAGTTGCGCAAGGGTTTCCCGGCAGAGGGCCTCGATTGCGGTGGCCGCTTTGGCGGTCGGCCGGTCGAAGGGCTGCACCAGATGCACGTTGCGCGACAAGGCCGGCTGGCCGGCCTGCCACGACAGAAAGCGTCCGGCCTCGACCTCCCGGGCAATGGCGTTGAAGGGCAGGATGGAATATCCCACCCGTTGTGCCACCAGCTCCTTGATCGCCCCATAGGAGTCGACGTCGATGACGGTGGCGATCTCCAGCCCGGCACGCTCCATTTCCGCATCCACTAGGGTGCGCAGGCCATGGCCGATACCCGGCAGGACGAGCGGCATCCGGCAGATTTCATCGAGGGTCGCCGTGCCGCCCTGTGGCGGCGGACAGCCGGGCACGCCTTCCGCCGGGCCGAACAGACAGAGCTCTTCGGAAAGCAAGGCGACGGAACGCAGGCCATGCCTGTCGACGGGGATATAGAGAAGCCCGAGATCGACGCGCCCCTCGGCCAGCCACTCCAGCACGAAGCCGCTCATCGCCTCGGCCACCGTGAGGTGTATGCGGGGATAGGCCTGCCTCGTCTTCAGGATCAGCGGCACCGACAAAAGTTCGCCGATCGTGCCGGGAAGCCCCAGGCGCACTTCGCCGGCCGGTTCGTTGTCGGATTCCGAGACCGCGCGTTTCATGTCTTCGAAATCGGCCACGAGACGCCTGGCCCGCTCCAGAAGCAGTTCGCCCGCCGCCGTCGGAACCACGCCCTGCGGCGTACGCAGAAGCAGTTCGGTGCCGAGATCGGCCTCCATGTTGCGGACATGCAGGGACAGCGCGGGCTGTGCGACGCGCAGCGAAATGGCGGCGCGCGAGAAGGATTTGGCTTCGACGATGCCGATGAAATAACGAAGCTGCCTCAGATCCAAATCTAACGATCCCGGTTGCGATAGTGCGCGATTGCCTGCTTTCCTATGTCAACCGGACCCGCCAAGTCGAGGGGGCAGCGCGAAACGTGCTGGCGGCCATCGTGAAGCTGTATTGGAGCGCGTGAGGGGCGGCGGCGATTGTGCCGCGCAAATGGCTTGATGTTTCGCGCATGGGGAGGAACAGCATGCACGATCTGACGATGACCTTGGCCCGTTTCGTGGCCGATCTCCGCTTCGATGACCTGCCGCCCGATGTCGTGACGCGCGCCAAGGCGCTGTCGATGGATCTTGCCGGCTCCATCGTGCGGGCCGGCAGCGAGGCGGAGTCCACACCCGCCATCCTTGCCGCCGTCCGCCGGATGGGGCTGGACGGGGCAGGCACCGCGGGCGTCGTGGGAACCGGCCGCTTCTACGCGCCGCCCGTGGCGGCCCTGTTGAACGGCGCGCTCGGACACTCGCTCGATTTCGACGACACCCACGCGGACTCCTCGTTGCATCCGTCCGCCCCCGTCGTGCCGGCGGCGCTGGCAGTGGGCGAGGCGGTCGGCGCCAGCGGGGCGGAAGTGGTGGCCGCCATCATTGCCGGATATGAAGTCTGCTGCCGGCTTGGCATGGCGCTGGATCCGACCGCGCATTACGCGCGCGGCTTCCACCCGACGGCGACGGCCGGCACCTTCGGGGCAGCGGCGGCCGCCGCAAAACTGTACGGGCTGGATGCCGAAGGCATCGCCCGGGCGTTCGGCGTCTCGGGCAGCCAGGCGGCCGGCTCGCTGCAGTTCCTTCAGAATGGCGGCTGGAACAAGAGATGGCAGGTGGGGCAGGCCGCCATGAACGGCGTGATGGCCGGGGCGCTGGCGGCAGACGGCTTCTTTGCGGCGGACGAGCCGATCGAGGGCCGGCACGGGCTGCTGGTCGGTTATACCGACGGGGCAAGGCCCGAACTGGCCGCCGCCGATCTCGGTGTCGTCTGGGAAACCATGCGCATCGGCGTGAAGCCCTATCCAAGCTGCCGCTACACCCACGCCGCACTGGACGGGTTGAAGACACTGCGGTCGCAAGCCGGGCTGACGGCGGACAAGGCCGCGCGGGTGACCATCGGCCTGCACCGCAACGGCATCGTGTTGACGGGTGCGCCGCTGGACGAAAAACGTCGCCCCGGCTCCGTGGTGGACGGGCAGTTTTCCATGCCCTTCACCGCCGCCGTGATGCTGGACCAGGGCTCGTTCGGCTGGGACGACTACAAGCGCCTCAGCGATGCGTCCCTGTGCGCATTGGCGGATCGCGTCGATGTCGTGCGGGACGAGACGCTGGAAGGGCTGCGGCATCCATTCGGCGCGACGCTGACCGTCAGGATGCAAGGCGGTGAGACGATCGAACGGCGCATCGCCGATCCTTCGGGCGAGCCGGAAACCTTTCCCGATGCCGCCGCCCTGCGCAGCAAGTTCGACACGCTGGCCATGCCGGTGCTGGGCGAAGCGGGCACGTCCGCCCTTGCCGAGGCGTTCCTGGATATGGACCGGCGTAACCGGGTGGTCGTTTCCGCCGAGGCCGCATGACAGGGAGTATCATCCGGCGCGACGATCTGGTGACATCCATCGCCGATGCGCTGCAATATATCGCCGTCTATCATCCACCGGACTTTCTGGCGCATCTGGCACGTGCGCTGAAGCTGGAGCAGAGCCCGGCCGCGCGGGATGCCATCAAGCAGATCCTGGTGAATTCGCGCATGGCAGCCATCGGGCGTCGGCCGATCTGCCAGGACACCGGCACGGTCAACGTGTTCCTGAAGGTCGGCATGCAGGCGCGGTTCGATTTCGACGAGCCCATCGCCGAGGTCGTCAACGAGGCCGTCGCCATCGCCTACACCGATGCAGGCAACCCGCTGCGTGCCTCCATCGTGGCCGATCCGCTGTTCGACAGGCGCAATACGCGCACCAACGCGCCGGCCGTCACCCATGTCGAACTGGTGGCCGGAAGCGGCCTCGACGTGCACGTGGCCGCCAAGGGCGGCGGCTCTGAAAACAAGGCAAGCTTTGCCGCGCTCAACCCCGGCGACGACGTGGCGGACTGGGTGGTGCGGACAGTGGAGAGGCTGGGCGCGGGCTGGTGCCCGCCGGGCATTCTCGGCATCGGTGTCGGCGGCACGGCCGAGAAGGCCATGCTGCTTGCCAAGGAGTCGCTGTTGCAGCCGATCGACATGACGGACTTGCTGGCAAGAGGGCCACGAACCGCGCAGGAGGAGATGCGCGTGGACCTGTACCGGCGCGTCAACGCGCTCGGCATCGGCGCGCAGGGATTGGGCGGCCTGACGACCGTTCTGGACGTGAAGATCGCGACCTATCCCGTGCATGCCGCCTCCATGCCGGTGGCGCTGATACCGCAATGCGTGGCCGACAGGCATATCGGCTTCCGGCTTGACGGAGGCGGGCCGGCCGGCTTTGTGGCGCCGCGTACCGAAGACTGGCCGCAAGTGGCTCTGGATGCCGGCGCAGATGCGATCAAAGTCGATCTCGATCGCCTCGCCCCGGCCGAGGTGGCGGGCTGGCGCGCCGGCGAGACGCTTCTTCTGTCCGGCCGGTTGCTGACGGGCCGCGATGCGGCGCACAAGCGTCTGGCAGCCATGCTGGAGCGGGGCGAGGACCTGCCCGTCGATCTGAAAGGCCGCGCGATCTATTATGTCGGGCCGGTCGACGCCGTCGCCGGCGAAGCGGTGGGCCCTGCCGGGCCGACCACCTCCACGCGGATGGACCCTTACACGGACATTCTCCTGGAGCGCACCGGCCTTCTGGTGATGATCGGCAAGGCGGAGCGCGGCGACGAGACCGTCGCCAGCATCGGACGGCACGGCGCCGCCTATTTGATCGCGGTGGGTGGAGCGGCCTATCTGGTGTCCAAGGCGGTCCGGTCTGCCAAGGTGATTGCCTTCGACGACCTCGGAATGGAGGCCATCCACGAATTCGTGGTGGAGGATATGCCGGTAACGGTTGCCGTCGATGCGCAAGGGCAGTCGATCCACAAGAGCGGGCCCATGCGATGGCGCGCCCCGCCGGTAACCTATCACGGGACGCAAATCCCCGGTTGACCGCAGCGCGGCCAGGCTTGCCCGCACGATGCCGGACAGGACACCGGCAGCTACCTTTCCCGTCATCTTCAGGTATACGGCTGTTTCGGAACGACGGGGAGCGGAATGACGGCGTATCTGAATGGGCTGCTGATGGGGCTCAGCCTGATCGTGGCGATCGGCGCGCAAAATGCGTTCGTGCTGCGCCAGGGCCTGCGCAACGAGCATGTGCTGGCGGTTGCGCTGACATGCGCCCTGTCCGATGCCGCCTTGATCTGGCTGGGCGTCCTTGCCTTTGCGCGCGTAGCGGAGCTGATGCCCGCCCTGGAGCCGGCGATGCGCTATGCCGGAGCTGCCTTTCTGATCTGGTACGGTTGCCGCAGCATGCTTTCGGCCTTCCGCTCCAACGAGGCGCTGGTGGTCACGGCGGCGGCTGCGACGCCGCTTTGGCCCGTGCTGGCAACGTGCCTCGCGCTGACCTTCGCCAATCCGCACGTCTATCTGGATACGGTCGTGCTGCTCGGCTCGCTCTCGACGGGTTTTCCCGGCCAGGAGGCGATCTTTGCGATGGGGGCAACGACCGCGTCTTTCCTGTTCTTCTTCTCGCTCGGGTTCGGCGCGCGCTTTCTGCGACCTGTCTTTGCCAACCCGGCCGCATGGCGCATTCTGGAAGGTGCGATTGCCCTTGTCATGTGGGCCATCGCCATCAATCTCCTGCGCGGCCTGTAGGCCACGCCGTCTTCAGGGCGGTGCGGGGCGCCTGTCCGAAGGCGCCCCGCACCAGGTTCAATTGGCGTATTCGCCGGCTTCCTCGATAAGCGGACGCCAGAACTCGATCTGTTCCTTGTAATGCTTCTCCAGCGACTCCGGCGTCGCGTCTTCCTGCGGCACCGGCTCGGTGCCGAGTTCGGCGAAGCGGCGGATCACCGTCTCGTTCTGCAGAGCCTTCTGAAGCGAGCCCGTCAGGCGCTCCTTTACCGGCTCGGGCGTGCCGGCCGGAACATACATTCCGTGCCAGACGCCGATCTCGAAACCATCGAGGCCCTGCTCCAGCGCGGTCGGCACGTCGGGCAGGACGGCGATCCGCTCCGTTGTCGCGGTGGCGTATGCCTTCACCGCCTTGGACTGGACAGGGTTGGTGGCGCCGGTGGTCTGGTCGCAGAGAAGGTCCACCTGGCCGCCCATCGTATCCGTCATCGCAGGGCCGGTTCCGGGGTAGGGGACCGTCGTCAACTGCACGCCGACGGCCTGCATGAACAGCATGCCGCACAGATGCGAAACGGCACCGGGTCCGGCATTGGCCAGGAGCGTCTCTTCCGGCTTCTCGCGGATCATCTCCAGAAGCTGCTTGAAGTCTTCGGCCGGGTAGTCGGGCCGCGAGACGAGCAACATCGGCACGGTGGTGACCTGTCCGACATAGTCGAAGGCGGTCAGCGGATCGTAGGGCAGGTTGCGATACAGGGTCGCGCTGGTGGCGATGCCCATGTGGTGCAGAAGAACGGTATGGCCGTCGGGCGTCGACTGCGCGAGGCGGCCGGATGCCAGCGTGCCCCCTGCGCCGGTGACGTTTTCGACGAGAACCTGTTGTCCGAGATCCTCGCTCATCACCTGGGCGAGAAGGCGGGCGATGACGTCCGTCGGCCCACCTGCCGAGAAGGGGATCATCAGCGTCACGGGCTGGGTGGGGTAATTCTGTGCCTTGGCAGCGCCGACGGCGGACAGCGAAACGGCAGCGGCAAGCGCGGCGAACAACAGCGTCTTCAAAGGGTCTCCTCCCTGTTGATGCGGGCCGGCCGACCGTTCTTGCGACGGTTTCTGGCTGGCGCAATGGACATGGCTCGCCCCGAGGCGGGGCAGACGTCAGCCTGAAACTGTTCCAGATTTGGCAGCGCAGGCAAAGACAGCTTCGGTCTGGCGGGCATAACGGCTGGTTCTGGCGTCTCCATAGAAGTTCGCTATGGGCGCCAGCCCAAAAGCATCTTTGCGGCGGTGCGGGCGTACTGGAACAATGCCCGCAGGATTTTACTGCATGTCCCGGAGGAGACGTCCCGCATGAAGAGTGCCTTGCCACTGGAGGGTCTTTTGGTCGTGGCGGTGGAGCAGGCCGTAGCCGCCCCCTTCTGCACCGCCCGGCTGGCCGATGCCGGTGCGCGCGTCGTCAAGGTGGAGCGGCCGAGCGGCGACTTCGCCCGTGGCTATGACGACGTCGCGAAGGGACAGAGCAGCTATTTCGTCTGGTTGAACCGGGGCAAGGAATCGCTGGCGCTGGATCTGACGAAGCCGGACGATTTGTCCGTCCTGCGCGACCTTGCATCGCGCGCCGATGTGCTGGTGCAGAATCTGAAACCCGGTTCGCTGGAGCGGTTGGGTCTGGGGGCGGACGCCCTGCGCGCCGCCAATCCGCGCCTGATCAACTGCACGATCAGCGGCTACGGGGCCAGCGGCCCGCTGGCGGATCGCAAGGCCTACGACCTGTTGATCCAGGCCGAATCCGGCTTGTCCTCCATTACCGGCGGGCCGGCGGAGCCGGCGCGCGTCGGCATATCCCTTGTCGATATCGCCACCGGCGCCACGGCCCATGCCGCCGTCCTGGAAGCGTTGATCGCGCGTGGCATCAGCGGCAAGGGCTGCGATATCCATGTGTCGATGTTCGACGTGATGGCCGACTGGCTGGCCGTGCCGCTGCTGCAGGAGGAGGGCGGGCAAAGCCCCCGCCGCATTGGCCTCGCCCATCCGTCCATTGCGCCTTACGGCATCTTCACCGCCGGCGACGGAACCGTGTTCCTGATCTCGATCCAGAGCGAACGCGAATGGGTCAAGTTCTGCGATGTCTTCCTGGGACAGCCCGATCTGCCGAAGGATGCGCGCTTTGCGTCCAACGTCGCGCGCGTGCGCCATCGGGCAGAAACAGATGCACTCGTATCGGCCGCGTTCGCCACGATGGGAGAGGCCGCAGCCACCGACGCCCTGACGCGGGCGGAAGTTGCCTTCGCCTCCGTCAACGACATGGCGGCATTGTCGAAGCACCCGCATCTGCGCCGCATCGTGGTGGAAACGCCGAATGGGTCTGTTTCCTTGCCGGCTCCGGCGGCCGTCGTGGCCGGGCAGGAGCGTATCTATGGCCGGGTGCCGGCCATCGGCGAGCATTCCGACCTTCACCCGGCGCATGAGGCAGCCGAATGAGCGGCGTGCCCGAAACCGTCGATATCGACCATCTGCGCCAGTGGATCGGCCGGCAGGACATTGCTTCGGAACTGCTGTCGCCGGAGCTGGTGAAGCGCTTTCGCACCACGCTGGAACTGCCCGGCGCCACGCAGACGGGCGAGCCCGCGCCCGAACTGATCCATCTGTGCATCGCGCCACCGGCCGTACCGATGAGCGAGCTTGGGCCGGACGGGCACCCGGCGCGCGGCGGTTTCCTGCCGCCGGTGCCGCTGCCGCGCCGCATGTGGGCCGGTGGCCGGTTCGAGATGCGTGGCGCGCTGACCATCGGCGATGTCGTGACGAGGCGCTCGACGATCGAGGATGTCGTTCTGAAGGAAGGGCGCACCGGCCGGCTGTGCTTCGTGACGGTACGGCACGAGATTTCCAGCGGCGACGATGTCGCTGTCGTGGAACGCCAGGATATCGTCTACCGCGAGGCGGAATCGTCGACCGCGCCAAAGGCGCAACCGCCGGCTGCGCAAGCCGGGGACCATGTCATGGAGGTGGTGCCGACGGCGCCGCTTCTGTTCCGCTACTCGGCGCTGACCTTCAATGGCCATCGCATCCACTACGACAAGCCATATGCGACCGGGGTGGAGATGTATCCCAGCCTCGTCGTGCACGGGCCGATGCAGGCGACGATGCTGTATCATTTCGCGGCAAGACTGCGGGGGCGCGCGCCGGCCACCTTTGCCTTCCGCAGCCTTTCCACCCTGTTCGACGATACGCGCTTCACCCTCAACGCAACGGAAGAGAACGGCGCGTTCAACCTGTGGACGGCCCGGCCCGGCGGCCCGGTGGCAATGAGCGCGACGGCCTCGTTCGACAGCTAGTCCAGAGCTTCGGCCGTGGACCCGCGTATTGTCAGCGGCACGGGCCAGACCTCCGATGCGACGGGCGCCCCGCCCGATGCGATGCGCTCCAGCGCCATCTCGGCGATGCGCGCCCCCGCCGCGCGGATGGACGAGTTGAGCGTCGTCAGTTGCGGCGTCGCCATGGAGGGTGGAAACGCCGCAACCTCGTCGTCATGGGCGACGATCGACATGTCCTGCGGGACGCGCAGGCCGCGCTCGGCCAGCGCCTTCATCGCGCCGAGGGCGACAAGGACGGACGAGGCGAGAAGGGCTGTCGGCGGCTGCGGTTCGTCGAGAATCGACAGTGTCGACTGATAGCCAAGCGTGAAAGTCAGCGGTCCGTAGCGGATGAGGTTCTGGGCCCTGGCGATGCCAGCTTCGTCGAGGGCTGCGCCAAGGCCCTCGGTGCGGTCCTGCGCATAGGCCTGCCGCGCCTCTCCGTTGACCAGTCCGATGCGGCGGTGGCCAAGCTCGATCAGATGCTGCGCGCCCCGCTTGAAACCACCGAAATTGTCTATCGAGAGATAGGGTACGCTCTGCCCGTGCAGCGGCCTGCCATGCGCCACGATGGGAAAGGCAAGGTCGGCGATGCCGCTGGTGCGGACCTCGTCGAGGATCGGAGAGGTCAGCACCAGGGCATCCACCAGCCCGCTGGTGGCAAGGCGCATGCAGGCATCGGCCTCTTCGCCGGCGCGGGTCGGCGTCAGGACGATGTCCAGCCCCTCGCGGGCGGCGGTCTCCGAAACGCCGGTCAGGAAATCCATGACGATCGGTCGCTCCAGGATGTTGCGCTCTGTCGAGAAGACGAGGCCCAACGCATTCGCGCGTCCCGTGGCCAGCCGCCGGGCCGCGGTGCTGGCCCGATAATTGGCTCGCTCCGCCGCTTCCAGCACGCGCCGCCGCGTCTTTTCTCCAACCTCGGGATAGCCGTTCAGAGCGCGGCTTACCGTGGTTTGCGACAGTCCGAGAGATGCCGCAAGTTCCTTCAGGCTCGTGGCCACGGCCCGTCTCCTCCCCATATCCGATCAGGGCGATCGAATGAAATCCGAGGTTGACACTACATCCAAAGCGCTTCAACTTGCAATCAAAGCGCTTTGGGAGAGCGCCAAGGGAGATTTCTGGTATGGGCATACGGGCAGTCGTGTGGAACGAATTCGTCCACGAGCAGGAAAACGAGATCGTCCAGAAGGTCTATCCGGATGGCATCCACCGCACCATCGCCAGGGCTATTTCGGCCGAAGGCGATATCGAGGCGACGACGGCAACCCTGCAGGAAGCCGAGCATGGCCTGACGCAGGCGCGGCTGGACGAGACGGACGTGCTCCTGTGGTGGGGCCACAAGGCGCATGGGCAGGTGGACGACGCCATCGTCGACCGGGTGCAGCAGCGCGTGGCCGAGGGCATGGGCCTGATCGTGCTGCATTCGGGGCATTTCTCCAAGATCTTCAAGCGGCTCATGGGCACGCCCTGCTCGTTGCGCTGGCGCGAGGCCGGCGAGCGGGAGCGCCTCTGGGTCATCAACCGCAACCACCCCATCGCCAAGGGCATCGATACGGCGATCGAACTGCCGAACTCGGAAATGTACGGAGAGCCGTTCCTGGTGCCGGAACCGCTCGAGACGGTGTTCATCTCCTGGTTCGAAGGCGGTGAGGTGTTCCGGTCGGGCCTGACCTACCAGCGCGGCGCGGGGCGCATCTTCTATTTCGAGCCCGGCCATGAAACCTATCCCATCTATCACGACGCGGCCATCCAGACGGTGCTGCGCAACGCCGTCCGATGGGCCTACAACCCGGCCGAGCCGTGGCGGGACGTGTCCGAGGCGCCGAACCGGCCCTACGACCAGGCACGTGAAAAGCTGACGCCCAAGGGCGCGTCGCTGCACAAGAAGGGCGAGGCGGGCTATCGATGAAAAAGCGGCTTGCCATATTGGGCACGGGCGCCATCGCGCACCGGCATGCCGAGATTTTCAGCGCGATCCCCGGTATCGAGCTGGCGGCCGCCATCGATACCAACCTCGAGCGCGCACGCAGCTTCGCCGAACTGCATGGGATGGGACAGTCCTTCGGTTCGCTTTCGCATGCGCTGGAAGAGGGCGGTTTCGACGCTGCGGTAAACTCCACTCCGGATGCGGCGCATTATGCGACGACGCTGGAGCTGATCGGCGCAGGCAAGCCGGTCTTCTGCGAAAAGCCGCTGGCGCTCAACCATGGTGACGCCATGGCGATGACGCAGGCGGCGGAGCGCGCCGGGCTTATCAACATGGTCAACCTGACCTACCGCAACGCCCATGCCGTGCAGATGGCGCGGCGCATGGTTGCGGCAGGCGAGATCGGCGATATCCGCCATGTCGAGGCGAGTTACCTGCAGAGCTGGCTGACGGGCAGCCACTGGGGCGACTGGCGGACGGATGAGCGCTGGCTGTGGCGGCTGTCGTCGGCGCACGGCTCCAAGGGGGTGCTCGGGGATATCGGCATCCACATCCTGGATTTCGCCACCTTCGGCACCGGCCTGGATGTGGCGGCGCTGCAGGCGCGCATGCGCACCTTCGACAAGGCCGAAGGCGGCGCCATCGGCCCCTATACGCTGGACGTCAACGACAGCGTGGCGATGACGGTGGAGTTTTCCAACGGCGCGCTGGGCGTGGTGCACATGTCGCGGTTCGCCACGGGCAACCTCAACGATCTGAGCCTCTCGATCTACGGTACGCGCGGCGCATTGAAGATCTGGGCCAACCAGCACACCTCCACTTTGTCGGCCTGCCTGGGGGCGGATATCGAGACGGCGACGTGGAAGCCGGTCGATTGTCCGGAAACGCCGCGCAACGAACAGCGGTTCGCCCTGGCGCTGATGTCGGGCGAAAACGGCGAACCCGCATTTCGCCGCGCCGCCGAGGTGCAGCGGTTGCTGGACCTGGCCTTCGTCTCGGACGCGGAAGGAAGGATGCTGAAAGCCGCCTGAGGAGGGCGCACCAACCATGCCCGCCGGGAGAGCGGGTTTCGATCACGGGAGGAACCATCGAAATGCAGCTTCGCAAAGCACTCGCCGCGCTGGCGGCCACGGCCGCCCTGTCGGTACACCCCGCCCTGGCAGCCGATCTGTCCATCGTGCTCGGCTCTGTCGGCAAGGACGTGCAGGAGATGCGCGCCGCGCTCGACGCCTTCGAGAAGGAAAGCGGCCACCGGGTCCGCATCGTCGAGATGCCGGCCTCCACCACCGACCAGTTCGGCCAGTATCGCCTTTGGCTTGCGGCCGGAAATGCCGATGTGGACGTGTACCGGACCGACGTGATCTGGGCGCCGCAGCTAGCCGACAATTTCGTCGACCTGTCCGAGGCGATGGCCGACCGCGTCGGCGAACATTTCCCGGCCGTGATCGACGCCCAGACCGTGGGCGGCAAGCTTGTCGCCATGCCGCTCTATACCGACGCGCCGGCGCTGTATTACCGCAAGGATCTGCTCGAGAAATACGGCAAACAGCCGCCCAAGACCTGGGCCGAGCTGGAGGAGATCGCCACCGAGATCGTGACGGCCGAGCGGGAGGCCGGCAATGGCGGCCTGAACGGGTTCGTCTTCCAGGGCTCCGCCTATGAGGGCCTGACCTGCAATGCGCTGGAATGGATCGCCAGCTCGGGCGGCGGCACCATCGTGGACGAAGCGGGCGAGATCACCATCGACAATCCGCAGGCCGCCGCCGCCATCGACCGCGCGGCAGGCTGGATCAACAAGATCGCACCGGGCGGCGTCCTTGGCTACATGGAGGAAGAGGCGCGGGGTGTCTGGCAGACGGGCAATGCCGTCTTCATGCGCAACTGGCCCTACGCCTACGCCCTGTCGCGCGGCGACGACAGCGCCGTAAAGGACAAGTTCGACGTGGTGCAACTGCCGATGGGAGAGGGCGGGCAGCCGGCCGGCTGCCTCGGCGGATGGAATGTCGCCGTCTCCAAGCATTCGCCGAACCAGGAGGCCGCCATCGAGATGGTCCGCTTCCTGACATCCGCCGAATGGCAGAAGACCCGCGCCATCAACCAGTCGCGCATGCCGACCATTCCCAGCGTCTACGACGACCCGGAAGTGGCCGAGGCCCAGCCCATCGTCGCCAACTGGAAGCCGGTCATCGAAACGGCCACGGCGCGCCCGTCGGCGGCCACCAAGGGCAAGTACAACGAAATGTCCAAGGAGTTCTGGACAGCCGTTCACCAGACCCTGTCGGGACGCGGCGACGCGGCCTCCAACCTCGACCGCCTGGACAAGGCGCTGCGCCGGCTCAAGCGCGCCGAGTGGTAAGCGCCGCGACGCGGCATGACCGGGGAGGAGGTTTCAGATGGTGACTGCCGAGGCTAGAACCGGAAAAGGCGGCAACCGGATGGCGCGCAGCCGCCGCCGCGCGGCATGGCTGTTCCTGGCGCCGATGCTGCTGGTGCTTGCGTTGGTGGCGGCATGGCCGCTGGCACAGACGATCCGCTTTTCGCTGACCGATGCCAGCCTGTCATCGCTGGGAACGGCGGAGTTCGTCGGCTTTCGAAACTATCTGGAATATGTCGACTACGGCGATGGGGAGGGCGAATGGTTCGGCCTTCTCCTCGACGACGAGTGGTGGCGTGCCGTACGCAACACGCTGTGGTTTACGGCCATCTCGGTTTCCATCGAAACCGTGCTCGGCACCATCTTCGCCCTGGTGCTGAACGCCAGCTTCCCCGGACGCGGCATCGTGCGCGCCGCGGTTCTGATCCCCTGGGCAATCCCCACCATCGTCTCGGCCAAGCTGTGGGCCTGGATGATGAACGACCAGTTCGGCATCCTCAACGACATGCTGATGACCGTCGGCCTGATCTCCTCCCCGGTGGCGTGGACCGCCTCGCCCGACACGGCGCTGTGGGCCGTCATCATCGTCGACGTCTGGAAGACGACTCCCTTCATGGCGCTGCTGATCCTGGCCGGGCTGCAGATGGTGCCGGGCGACGTCTACGAGGCCGCCAAAATCGACGGCGTCAGCCCGGTGAAGGTGTTCTTCAAGGTGACGCTGCCGTTGATCCGCCCGGCCATCCTGGTGGCGGTCATCTTCCGTGCGCTCGACGCGCTGCGCGTCTTCGACCTGATCTACGTGCTTACGCCCAACAATGCGGAGACGAAGACGATGAGTGTCTTCGCGCAGGAAAACCTCTTCCAGTTCGACAATTTCGCCTACGGATCGGCAGCCTCGACGCTGCTGTTCCTGGTCATCGCACTCAGCACGATCGCCTATATCCGCATGGCGCGGCTGAACCTGTCGGGAGATCGCTGATGGCTGCCTTTGCCCGGACGGCGGGCTTCTACGCGCTCGTCCTCTTCATCGTCGTGTTTTCGGTGTTCCCGTTCTATTACGCCATCGTCACCAGCTTCAAATCCGGCACCGACCTGTTCCGGGTGGATTACTTTCCGCGAAGCTTCTCGCTGGCCAATTACGAGGGCGTCTTCAACAACGGCGTCTTCCTGCAGAACGTGCTGAATTCGGTGATCGTCGCCACCGCCGTCGTCATCATCTCTCTTTTCCTGGCCGTCACCGCCGCCTATGCGCTGTCGCGCATCCGCTTCAAGGGGCGGGGGCTTCTGCTGCTCACCATCCTGGCCGTATCGATGTTCCCGCAGATCGCCGTGCTGGCCGGCCTGTTCCAGATGGTTCGGTGGATGGGCATCTACAACAGCCTGTTCTCGCTGATCTTCGCCTACATGATCTTCACACTGCCCTTCACCGTCTGGGTGCTCACCACCTTCATGCGGGACCTGCCGGAGGAGATCGAGGAGGCGGCCATCGTGGACGGCGCCGGGCCATTCACCATCGTCACGCGGGTGTTTCTGCCGCTGATGTGGCCGGCGCTGGTGACGACGGGCCTTTTGGCCTTCATCGCGGCATGGAACGAGTTCCTGTTCGCGCTGACCTTCGTGGCCAGCAACGAAACGCGCACCGTGCCGGTGGCGATCGCCCTTCTGTCCGGCGCATCCGAGCAGGAAATACCCTGGGGCACCATCATGGCGGCGTCGGTCGTCGTGACGCTGCCGCTGATCGTTCTCGTCCTCATCTTCCAGCGCAAGATCATCGCCGGGCTGACCGCCGGCGGCGTCAAGGGCTGATTATCCGGAGTTTTAAGTCATGGCCGAATTGAAGCTCGCCGGTGTCACCAAATCCTTCGGCGCGGTAACCGTGCTGCACGGCATCGACCTCGACATCACCAGCGGTGAGTTCGTCGTCTTCGTGGGGCCTTCCGGTTGCGGCAAGTCGACCTTGCTGCGCATCGTCGCCGGGCTGGAGGAGATCAGCTCCGGCACCTTCTCCATCGATGGCCAGATCGTCAACGACAGGACGCCGAAGGAAAGGGGCATCGCCATGGTGTTCCAGTCCTATGCGCTGTACCCGCATATGAGCGTCTACGACAACATGGCTTTCGGCCTGTCGCTCGAGAAGGGTACGCCGAAGACGGAGATCGACCGGCGCGTCCGCGAGGCAGCCTCGATCCTGCAGATAGACCCCTATCTGGACCGCTTGCCCAAGGCCTTGTCTGGTGGCCAGCGCCAGCGCGTGGCCATCGGGCGGGCCATCACACGCGATCCCAAGGTGTTCCTGTTCGACGAACCCCTGTCGAACCTGGATGCAGCGCTGCGCGTGCAGACGCGCATCGAGATCGCCAAGCTGCACGACAGGATGCGGGGCACCACCATGATCTACGTGACGCACGACCAGGTCGAGGCGATGACGCTGGCCGACCGCATCGTGGTGCTGAACAAGGGGCGGATCGAGCAGGTGGGGTCTCCCATGGAGCTTTACGCGCAGCCCGACAACCTCTTCGTCGCCCGCTTCATCGGCTCTCCCGCCATGAACATCGTGCCGGCATCGGCCCTGTCCGCGCCGCAGACCCTGCCCGACAAGACGGTGCATGTCGGCGTGCGGCCGGAAGATCTGACGCTGGCACAGGCGGGAGAGGGCATCCTGTCCGGCACGGTCAAGCTGATCGAGCCCCTCGGCGAGGTGACCCTGGCCTATGTCGATATCGGCGTCGGCGAAGAGCCCGTCGTCGTCAAGCTGCAGGGCAACCGCATGCTGGAGCGGGGCGCGACAGTGTCGCTGGCGGCAGAGCCGGGCAAGCTGCACGCCTTCGATGCGCAGGAACGCGCGATCCGATAACCGGTCATGTTAAAAAGTGATTGTCACAAACTTGCGGGGTAGCGACGGTCGGATAGTCTGCATGGCCAATAAATAGAAAAACAATGCAGATATCGGGAGGAAAGACATGAGCTCCACCGTCGTGGACTTGCCGGCTGGCGTCGACAAGGACGATCCCTATCGCCTGACGCCGGATGCCATCATGGAGCCGCCGGTCGGTTGGCGCCACAGCCTCAAGCATCTTGGCCCGGGCCTGATCCTGTCGGCCTCGATCGTCGGCTCCGGCGAGTTGATCGCCACGACGACGCTGGGTGCGCAAGCCGGTTTCGCGCTGCTCTGGCTGGTGATCGCATCGACCTTCGTGAAGGTGGCCGTACAGGTGGAACTTGCGCGGTGGACCATATCCACAGGGCAGCCGGCGCTGACCGGCTACAACAAGGTTCCACCGCAGATCGGCGGCATCGGCTGGATCAACATCCTGTGGGCCGTCATGGCCCTGTCGAAAGTCCTGCAGGTCGGCGGTGTTCTCGGCGGCACCGCGGTCGCCTTCTCCATCCTGATGCCGCTGGGTGGCGATCCGCTGGGCGCGACATCGCTGACCATCTGGACGGTCATCATCGCGGTGGCGTCCATATTCCTGCTGTACTCGAACAACTACAGCCTTATCGAGCGCGGTGCGATCCTGCTGGTGGGTTCGTTCTCGCTGGTCACCATAGCCATAGCCCTGGGCCTGCCCTTCACGCCCTTCGCCTACGGCATGGACGATCTTCTTACGGGCCTTGCCTTCACCATTCCGGCGGGTGCCATCGGGGCGGCCATCGCCATGTTCGGCATCACCGGCGTCGGCGCCGACGAACTGACGTTCTATACCTACTGGTGCGTGGAAAAGGGCTATGCCCGGCATGTCGGGCCGAATGACGGCTCGGAGGCCTGGAAGCGGCGGGCTCGCGGCTGGATCGCCGTGATGTACAAGGACGCGTTCCTTTCCTGGTGCATCTATACGTTCGGCACGCTGGCCTTCTACCTGATGGGCGCGGCGGTACTGGAGCCTCAGGGCCTCGTGCCGCGCGGCAACGACATGATCACCACCGTCTCCCGCATGTATACCGATACGCTGGGCGAGTGGGCAGGCATCCTGTTCCTGGTCGGCGCCATCGCGGTGCTGGGTTCTACGCTGTGGGCGGCCATTCCGAGCTGGGCGCGCATGTATGTGAACCTGCTGGCGGTGGCCGGCGTGCTGGATTGGCACCATACCGCCGACAGGATGCGCTGGATCCGCATATTCACCGTGGCCCTGCCCATCGTCTGGGGCTCCGCCTACCTGTTCGTGCAATCGCCCGTCCTGATGATCCAGATCGGCGGCGTGACGACCGGTATCTTCCTTCTCGCCGCCGTGGTTGCCGTCTGGTATCTGCGAAAGCACGAGACCGATCCGGCAATCCGGGGCAGCAACCTGTTCAATGTGGTGCTGGCGGTCTCGTCGGTCGCCATCGTGCTCCTCGGCATTTACACGGGCCTCAGCGTGCTGGGCCTCGCCTAGCCTCAAGGCCCGTTGACGAGCGCCAGGATGAGGCGATGGACATTGCCGCCATCGCTCATTTCCACCTGGTCGAAGGCCCGGCTGCGGGCGCGCTGCTCCTGCGACAGCGCGCCGAGCTTTTCGGTGAGAACCTCGCGGATGCGCTTGCAGGACGGGTCGTTCGGCACGGTGAGGCCGACGGAGACCGCCTCGATCCGGCGCACCATGTCGACGATATGCTCGCCATGGACACGCTCATGCGCGCGCATGCCGTCGATGAAACGCTGCCAGCTTGCGGCGACATCGGCAGGCAGGCGCTGCGAGGGCTTGGGCAGGCGATAGGTGATGATCAGCCTTGGCCGGGCCGACTGGAGCACGCAGCCCCCGGCGCTCGGGCGATAATCCCGCTGCCAGGTCAGCTTGAACGTGGTGACCGCGATGGCGCGCGATGCGCCGGCAGATGGGCCGCGCTCGCCGATGGAGTCGTAAAGCTCAATGCCCGTGCGGCCGGTGACGGCATAGGGCTCTTCCACCTCCTGCGCCGTCCAGGCGGCGGCAGGCGAATGGGCGAAGAACAGTGTGGCCAGCAGGGCGGCAAGAGCTGTGATGCGCATGATGCTGCATAGGCCAGCTTCGGCGGCTTGCCAATCGCGGCTGTGCGAACTTCCGGCGACGTCGGCATGGTGCAGGGGGCTGTGGAACGCCTCCCACGACCCTGGACGAAAATTCCATCAGTCTACTTGAAAGATAGATTATTATGCCTGTGACGCATCCGCCGTCCGGCTAAGCTCGCCCCCGAAGGCCAGAATGGGCCGAACGGGACAGACGAGGCGGGCATGACGATCCATTGGAGCATCAAAGGGCTTCTGGCTTTGGGCATGACGGTCGCGGCAGCGGCGTCATGGGCAAGCGAGCCGCTGGGCGGCGAGGTGCCGGCAGGAACGACTTTGACGGTCGCGGACCAGAACGAGGTTTTGCGCACGCTGATGGAGGCGTCGGGCGAGGCCGACAAGCTGGGCTCCGAGGTCACCTACGCCAATTTCCTGGGCGGGCCGGCCATACTGGAGGCGTTCCGCGCCGGTGCGCTGGACCTGGCGGTCGTCGGCAATACGCCGCCCATCCAGGCGCATGCATCTGGCCTCGTGCTGCCGATCGTGGGCGCCGTCACCACCACCGAAGTCGATTATCATCTGGCCGTCAGGCCGGGATTGCAGATCGACAGGCTGGAGGATCTGAAAGGCAAGAAGCTCAGCTATGCCGAAGGGACGGGGCGCCAGCCCTTCATCCTGAATGCGTTGAAGGTGGCGGGGCTGACACCGGAGGACGTGCAATTCGTCGGCCTGAAGGCTGCCGACATGCCGGATGCCGTGCGTGCGGGCCAGGTGGACGTGGCGGTGCTGAACGAGCCGCATTACTCTCGCTACATCAAGACCTTTCCGGGGGCCAGCGCATTGCCCGAGGCCGAGCATGACCGGCTTCCGCGCACGCTCTCCTATCTCTACGCAAGTCCCGAAGCCCTGGCCGATCCGGGCAAGACGGCAGCCATCGCGCAGTTCGTGCGGGGATGGATCGACGCCAACCGATGGCGCTCCGAGCATACGCAGGAATGGGCCGATACCTACTATATCGGGTTGCAGCGCCTGCCGCCGGAAGAGGGCCTTGCCGCCGCGCAAGCCGAAGGCGAGCCGTCCTTTCCAACCCTGAGCGAGCTGGTGGAAACCCAGCAGGGCCTGATCGACGTCATCCATGCCGCCGGTGGACTGCCGCGCCATCTCGATGCCTCGGAAGAGTTCGATTTTCGGTTCGATGCGGTGATTGCGGCCGCAACCGACCGATGAGCCTGATCGACATCGTCACCGGGCCGGTCGGCGCAGTGCGCGCCGCCCGCGAGGCATCCCGGCCGGCATCCGCGGCACGGCGGCCGCCCGTACGCCTGACACCGGAAAAGCTGGGCCCCGTGGGCCGTCTGGCCGGCCCTGCCGTCGTCTTGCTGGCGTGGGAACTGTCGTCGCAGGCCGGCCTGCTGCCCGAGCGTATGCTGGCGGCGCCTTCGACGGCGCTGGCGACCGGCTGGACCATGATCGTCGACGGCACGTTGTGGCCCCACCTCGCAGCATCGGCCATGCGGGCCTATTCCGGCCTTTTGATCGGCGTCGTGCTTGGCCTCGTGATGGCGCTGGCCGCGGGCCTGACGCGCGCGGGCGAGGCGTCCATCGACGCGCTCGTGCAGGTCAAGCGTGCGGTGCCGACGCTGGCGTTGATACCGCTGGCCATCCTGTGGCTCGGCATCGGCGAGACGATGAAGGTCTTCCTGATCGTGACCAGCGTCATGGTGCCGGTCTACATCAATACCCATGCCGCGTTGCGCGGCATCGACATCGGACATGTGGAGCTGGCGCGGACGGTGGGCCTTGGCCGTGCCGAATTTATCCGGCGCGTCGCGCTGCCGGGCGCCCTGCCCGGCTTCTTCACCGGGCTTCGGCTGGCCACCACCATGTGCTGGACGTCGCTCGTGGTTCTGGAGCTCATCAACACCAATAACGGCATCGGCTATCTGATGAGCCGCGCCCGCGACTGGGGGCAAACCGACATCATCGTCGTCGGGCTCTTCATCTACGCGTTCCTTGGCCTTGCGTCGGATGCCCTCGTCCGATGGTGGGAAGGCCGGGCCCTGTCCTATCGAAAGGCGATCGGATCATGAGCGGCGCAGTGAATCACGGGGCGGCGACGGCCGCAGTGCGGCTGCGCGGCCTGTCGCGCGGGTTCGGCGACAAGCCGGTTCTGCGGGGAATTACGCTGGATGTCGCCGAAGGCGAGTTCGTCGCCCTCATCGGTCGGTCGGGCTCGGGCAAGAGCACGCTTCTGCGGGCGCTGGCCGGCCTGGACGACGATGCCGAGCGCGAGGGTTTCATGGCCGTGCCGGAACGGGCGTCGGTCCTGTTCCAGGATTCGCGGCTGCTGCCGTGGGAACGCGTCCTCGACAATGTCACGATCGGGTTCCATGCCGCCGATGCCGCGGCCAGCGGACTGGCGATGCTGAGGCGCGTCGGCCTTGGCGACAAGGGTGGCGCATGGCCCGCGACATTGTCCGGCGGCGAGAAGCAGCGTGTGGCGCTGGCACGCTCGCTGGTGCGCAGGCCGCAGCTACTGCTGGCGGACGAACCCTTCGGGGCGCTGGACGCGCTGACGCGGGTCAAGATGCACGGGCTCCTGTTCGAGCTCGTTGCGCAGGAGCAGCCCACCGTCATCCTCGTTACCCACGACGTGGACGAAGCCCTTCTTCTGGCCGACCGTGTGCTGGTGATGGACGAGGGGCGGATTGCCCTCGACAGGGCGGTGGGCCTTCCACATCCGCGCCGCGCCTCGCATGCAGGCTTCGAGACTTTGAGAAGCGAGCTTCTGGCCGCGCTGGGCGTTGAAGTCGCCGCAGCCTGACAAACGAAACCGATGGAGGCCGCCATGAGCCGCGAACTGCACCTGAACCTGTTCGTCCACACGAGAGGGCATCACGAAAGCGCCTGGCGCCACCCCGATGCCTCGCCGCTGGCGTTGACCGACTTCAACTATTACCGCCGCCTTGCCGACCTTGCGGAGGGGGCCGCCTTCGATGCCGTCTTTCTGGCCGACGTTCTGGCGCTCGGCCAGCGCCATGGACATTCGGCGCAGGGCGGCCTGGAGCCGCTGACGCTTCTGGGGGCGCTGTCCTCGGTCACAAGCCGCATCGGGCTGATCGCCACCGCATCGACGACCTATACGGAACCCTACAACCTTGCCCGGCAGTTCGCGTCGCTGGATCATCTATCGAACGGGCGCGTCGGCTGGAACATCGTGACAAGCTGGGCGCCGGCGGCTGCCGCCAATTTCGGCCATGTCGGCCAGGTGGGGCATGGCGAGCGCTACGAGCGCGCCGAGGATTTCCTGCAGGCCGTGACGGCCCTGTGGGATAGCTGGGACGACGACGCGGTGCTGGACGACCGTGCAGGCGGCGTCTACTTCGACCCGGCCAAGATTCGCCCGATCCATCATGACGGCCCGTGGAGCAAGGTGGAAGGCCCGCTCAACATTCCGCGCGGGCCGCAGGGACGGCCCGTCTACGTGCAGGCCGGCTCGTCCGAGCCGGGGCGCCGCTTCGGCGCGACATGGGCGGAAGCGATCTTTACGGCCCACAGCGGCAAGGGTTCGGCGAAAGAGTTCTACAGCGCCATCAAGCAGCAGGCGCAGGCGTTGGGCCGCAGGCCCGATCATGTCGTGATCCTGCCCGGCATCAGCGCCACCATCGGATCGACCGAGGCGGAGGCGCATCGGGTGGAGGCGGAACTGGCAGAGCTGAACCGACCGGAAACCGGCCTGCAGCATCTGTCCAACCGGTTCGGTGGCCATGATTTTACAGCGTTGCCGCTGGACAGGCCGCTTGCCGCGGGAGACTTTCCGGACCCCACCAAGGTCGAGGCTTCGCTGAGCCGGGCCCAGGGGATCGCACGTCTTGCCCTGGACGAAGGCTTGACCCTGCGGCAGCTTCTGACACGGCTGGCGGGCGCACGCGGGCACTTTGCAACGGTCGGAACGCCGGAGCAGATCGCCGACACCATCGATGACTGGTTCCAGTCCGGGGCCGCCGACGGCTTCAACGTGATGCCGCCGATCCTGCCGGCGCAGTTCGAGCTGTTTACCGAGGAAGTCGTGCCGCTTCTGCGCAGGCGTGGCCTGTTCCGGAGTGAGTATCGCGGCGAGACCCTGCGCCAGCATCTTGGCCTGCCACGGCCCGAGGCCGGTTCGCCGGCAGCCGACAGGGCACGGCGCAGCGCATGACGGGCCCGGAAAGCAAGATCGTTCTCAATCCAGTAAAATAATGGATAATCGATCCCTATCCATGCCTGCAGCGAGCATCTACCATCAACCGGTCGACCAACGAAGGGCAGTTTATGCACGATCGTTCGCAACGTCAGTCAACAGCCGGCGCCACGGCCGCGTCCGCGGTAGCGGCCATCCTGTCCGTGGGGCTGGTCGCGGCATGCATCTTCGGCATTGGCCCGTTCGGCGGGCATGCGACGGCGGAACGCGTTGCCGTCTACGCGCCCTGACGACGCGGCGGTCGGGGCAAAGGCCATGAAAACCGACCGCATCCTCATTGTCGGCGGGGGCGCGAGTGGCGTCATCCTGGCAGCGCATCTTCTCAAGTGCGGTCCCGATACGCTCAACGTGGCGCTTGTCGAAAGACGGCCCAGCTTCGGCGCCGGCATCGCCTATTCCACCGACGAGCCCGACCATCTCCTGAACACCCGTGCCAGCGGCATGAGCGCCTACCCGGACGATGCCGACCATTTCTGGCGCTGGCTGACTTCGGGCGACCGCGCCGAAGGCATCGACTGCAGCGATCCGTTCTGCTTCGTCCCGCGCCGCCTTTACCGCGCCTATCTCGAAGATATTCTCGGTGCGGCCGAAGGCCGGCTGCAGTTGATCGAGGGCGAATGTACCGCCCTTACCGAACTGCGCGGCGGCGTGGCCGTGGCCCTGAAGGACGGGCGCACCGAACTTGCCGACCGCGTCGTGCTGGCAACCGGCCATGCCGAGCCAAGGCCGGAGCCCGGCTCGGGAGTTGTCGGGCCATGGCTGGCGCTGTCCGAACTCGGACTTGCCGAGGATGACGACGTCGCCATCATCGGTACAGGCCTCTCCATGGTCGACAATGTCGCGCAACTGCGTCGCAGCGGCCATCGCGGCCGTATCACCGCTGTTTCCCGGCGCGGCCTGCTGCCGCATGTGCATACAAGGCATGCCACGCCGTTTCTGCTGGATGCCGCAGACATCCCCTTCGGTACCAGCCCCACCTACCTGCTGCGCTGGCTGCGGCAGGCGGCCGAATGGCATGCGGGGCGCGGCGGCGACTGGCGCGATCTGATCGACGCGGTGCGCCCGCATACCCAGGCCCTTTGGCAATCGATGAGCCTGGAAGCGCGGGCGCGCTTCCTGCGTCACGCCCGAACCTTCTGGGAGGTGCACCGCCATCGCATGGCGCCGCAGGCGGCAAAGGCATTGCAGCAAGCCATGGATGACGGGCAGTTGAGCATCGTCGCCGGGCGGGTCGTCGATTGGCAGACCGAGGCGGGACGAACCCGGCTGACGGTGCGCCGGCGCGGCGGCGAAGAGATGGCCATCGATGTGCGGCGCGTGATCGACTGTACCGGCATCCTGCGGAACCCCATGTCGGGCGGCAACACACTGGCTGCCGAACTCGTCAGGACGGGGCTGGCCCGCGTGGACCCCCTGCGTATCGGCATCGAGACCGACAGGACCGGGGCGGTCCTCGACGCGGAGGGCCGCGCATCGAGCCGCCTGTTCGGCGTCGGGCCGGTGACGCGGGCCTTGTTCTGGGAAGTCACCGCCATACCCGACATCAGGGTTCAGTGCGCCGCGCTTGCGGCCAGGCTGACCGAGCGGCAAACGCGGTGACCATGCACCAACTTTGATATGCCTTGCATCGCCTACCTGCGCGGTGTGTAAACCTCTGGTGGATCATGATGGGATTCGCGAGGGGGCAGGGCACGATGTTCGATCCGGCGATGTTCAGCCTTGTCGGCCGGCGCGCGGTGGTGACGGGTGGCGGGCGAGGGCTCGGCCGCGCCGTCGCACAGGCGCTCGGCCGGATGGGAGCCGAAGTCTGCCTGGCCGGCCGGGACCAGGCCGTGCTCGACGAGGCGGTCGCCGCCCTTCTAAAGGCCGGAGTGTCGGCACGCGCCCTTGTGATGGACGTTCGCGACACGGCCGGCGCACCAACCGCATTGGCGGCGCTTAACGCCGAATGGCCAGTCGATATCCTGGTCAACAATGCCGGCATCGAAAATGTGCGCCCCTCGCTCGATGTCGACGCCGCCTTGTGGGACAGCATCCTGGATACCAACCTGAAGGGCAGCTTCTTCTGCGCGCAGGCGGTAGCGCGCTGCATGTCGGCGCGCGGCGTCGGCGGCGCGATCGTCAATCTCTGCTCTCTTACCTCCTTTGTCGGCGTACCGACGGCGGTTGCCTACGGCAGTTCCAAAGCCGGCCTGCTGGGAATGACGCGTGCCCTGGCTGCCGAATGGGCGCCCCTCGGCATCCGCGTCAACGCGATCGCGCCCGGCTATTTCCGCACCGACATGACAGAGGTGTTCTATGGCGACGAGGCCTGGGCAAAGCGCATGCTGGACCGCGTCCCGCAAGGTCGTTTCGGCCGTCTGGAAGATGTCGGTGGCGCCGTGGCCTTCCTATGCAGCAATGCCGCCGCCTACGTCACGGGCCAGTGCATCGCCATCGACGGAGGCTACCTGGCCTCCATCTGATATGCATACTTTTTCGGCAGCAACTATTTCTGCCTAATTTCTGGATTGACCGCCCCGCGGTCATTTGTATAGACATATCCGAGGTAGCTTTGTCCCTCGGTGCAGGAAACGGGAGACGTCCATGCCGTCGGCACCCAACAGGCAAGATGCCCGGCACCCCGGTGCGCAAGCCGCAGTATCCGTGCGCGGCGTCAGCATGGTGTATGACGGCGTCCACGCCGTACGGGACGCCGGCTTCGATCTTGCGGACGGCCGGTTCCTGACTATCCTTGGCCCATCCGGATCCGGCAAGACGACGTTGCTGCGCATGATCGCAGGTTTCCAGCGGCCGACCACGGGTGAGATCTACATCAACGGCGCGCCCGTCAGCGCCGTGCCGCCGCATCGCCGCTCCATCGGCATGGTCTTCCAGAAGCTGGCGCTTTTTCCCCATATGACGGCGGCCGACAACGTTGCCTTTCCGCTGAAGATGCGCCGCTTCGATGCGCGGACGATACCGGACCGCGTCCGACGTTATCTCGATCTTGTGCAACTCGGTCCCTATGCCGACCGCCGCATCCACCAGCTTTCGGGCGGCCAGCAGCAGCGTGTCGCCATTGCCCGGGCGCTGGTGTTCGAGCCCGATCTCCTGCTTCTGGACGAGCCGCTGGCGGCCCTGGACCGGAAGCTGCGCGAAGAGATGCAGCTCGAATTCCGGCGCATCCAGAAAGAGCTGGGGGTAACGACGATCAACGTGACCCACGACCAGCGCGAAGCGCTGGTGGTATCGGACGAGATCATCGTGATGGACAAGGGGACCATCCAGCAGAATGCGGCGCCGGTCGACACCTACCGCAAGCCGGCCAACGCCTTCGTCGCCGGGTTCATCGGCGTAACCAATTTCATGTCCGGGCCCGTGGCGACGGTCGAGGGCAGCGACATCTTCTTTTCCGTCGGCGGGCTGCCGCTTTCGGGGCGATGGGCCGGGCAAGGCAGCGCGCCGCGGCCAGGCGACACGGTCACCGGCGCTCTGCGTGCCGAGCAGATCCGCATCGGCGCGCATCTGGATGCGCTGCCCGACTGTCACAACCGCTGGTCGGGCACCGTCATGGACGTGATCTTCGAGGGGGAGCGGATCGTCTACGAAGTCGCAGCGGGCGAGGGCGGCCCGGTCTTGCGGGTCTTCGACCATGACCCTGCGACGCACCGCCAATTCGCGCCCGGGGACCCCATAGCAGTCGGGTGGAATGCGCCCGACCTGCTGATCTTCACCCACTGATGTAAACCTGCCGACCAGATGGAGACTTCGAGAATGGCTCATAAGACGATTTCCCCCCTTGCGATGTCGCGGCGTCGCTTTCTGGCCGGAACGGCGGCGGTTGGCGGCCTTGCGGCCATCGGCGCGCCCATTGCCGCGTTTGCGCAGGCGGAGCCCGAGAAGCCAAGCGAGATCATCGTGCGGGCCTGGGGCGGCTCCTGGGTGGCGAGCCTGGATGAAGGCGTGTCCAAGCCCTTCACGCAGATGACCGGCATTGCCGTGCGCCATGACCTGACGGAGGACAACGAGATCCAGCCGAAGGTCTGGGCGGCGGTGGCGCAGGGCCGGGTGCCGCCGATCCACGTCAACTGGGACACCACGACCAACGCCACCAAGTCGGCGCTGCGGGGCGTGACCGAAGATCTGTCCGACCTGCCCAACCTTGCCGAGACGACCGAACTGGCCAAGCCGGTGGGCCTCGAAGGCGTGCCCATCGTCAACACCTACGGATATGTCTACGTGCTGGCCTATCGCCCGGAAGCTTTCCCGGACGGGCCGCCGACCTCGCTTCAGGTGTTGCTGGAGCCGCGCTTCAAGGGCCGCATCGCCCTTTACAACGACGGTATCGGCTTCCACTTCCCGGCGCAGGTGGCGGGCGGCGGCAAGCTGGAGGACATCCCCGACAACATGGACGCCGCCTGGGCCTTCATCACCAAGGTCAAGGACCAGCAACCGCTGTTGGGCGAAGACCCGGATTTCACCAACTGGTTCCAGAACGGCGAGATCGACCTGGCGGTGACGATCTCCACCAACGCCCGCGAAGCCCAGAAGAACGGCATCGATATCGAATGGGTGGTGCCGATGGAGGGCGCCAAGTTCGAGACGGATGGCCTGTGGATTCCCAAGGGTCTGCCCGAGAACGAACTGTACTGGGCAAAGCAGTATATCAATTTCGCCATTTCCAAGGATGCCCAGCAGGTCTGGCTCAACGGCCTCGGCCTGCCCGGTGTCGTGCCCGGCCTGACGCCACCGGAGGGCCTGGCGGGCGATCCGTCCTATCCGACCAAGCCGGAGGATTTCGAGCATCTGATCCGCATACCGACAGCGGTGCAGGTGGCGCATGAAAGCGACTGGTTCGCCCGGTTCAAGACGATCATGCAGGGCTGATGGCCAACGCCGCCTATCCCCTCCGCTGGCGCGTGATGGACGCGCTGGAAGCCACCCTCGCGGCCGTGTGGCCGCGGGGGCTGGACCGTGCCGTGCCGTGGCTGATGCTGCTGCCGGCGATCCTTCTGGTCATGCTTCTGGCCCTGGGGCTGGTGCAGATCGGCGATGCCAGCCTGCGCGTGCTGGACAGGGCTACGTTTTTGCCGTCCGAAACTCTGACGGGCGAGAATTATGGCCGCATCTTCACGACCGGACTCTATTGGACGGTGCTGTGGCGCAGCCTGCTGGCGTCGGTCATCGTCACGTGCATCTGCCTCGTCTTCGCCTTGCCCTATGCCTACCTGATGGTGCGCACGCCGTCCGCGACCCTGCGGAAGATCTTGCTGATCGCGCTTTTCCTGCCGTTCTTCATCGGGCAGGTAGTCCGCGCCTATGGCTGGCTCATCATTCTCGGCAACCAGGGCATCGTCAACGAGGTCATGGGGCTGGTGGGCGTGCCGCCGATGCGGCTGCTTTACAACTATCCGGCCGTCATCTTCGGTCTCGTCCAGTACATGTTGCCCTTCGCGGTGCTGATGCTGTCGCCGGCGCTGACCGCCATCCCGGAAGAGGTGGAGGCAGCAGCCAGCTCGCTTGGGGCCAACTGGTGGCGCACCCTCGTCCATGTCGTGCTGCCGATGGCACGGCCGGGCCTGATCGGCGCCGGCCTTGTGGTCATGACGCTGACGCTGACCGATTTCGCCATGCCTGCCATACTGGGCGGAGGTTCGCAGGACTTCATCGCGAATGCCATTTACGACCAGTTCTTCCGCACCTCCGACCAGGGGATGGGGGCGGCGTTGACGCTTGTCCTGGTCGGGGTCGGCTCGCTGGCGGTGGGGCTTGTCTTCACGTTGTTCGGCGCAGGCACGCTGGCCATGGGGCGGGAGCGAAAATGACCCAGCCCCTGTCCAAGACCGTCGTCATCTGGACGATGGTGGCGTTTGTGCTTGTCGTACTGTCCGCGCCGACGATCGTCGTCCTGGGGGCGTCGTTCACCTCGGGCAAGATCGTCGCGTTTCCACCGGATGGGTTTTCGCTGCAGTGGTATCGGCAGATCGCCGCGGCCAGCGACCTGCGCAACGCCTTCTTCCGATCGCTGAAAGTGGCGGCTGTGTGCACGCTGATCGCGATCCCGGCGGGGACGCTGGCCGGCATTGCCCTTGCCAAATATGCGATCCGCTTCGAAAAGACGCTTCAGATCTATCTGCTGCTGCCCTTCACCATCCCGCTCATCGGCTCCGGCATCGGGCTAATGCTGCTGTTCGGGCAATGGGGCATGCTCGGACAGATCTGGCCCATCGGCCTTGCCTGCTGCGTCATCAACCTGCCTTTCATGATATGGGCCGTCACTGCCAGCGCCTCCGGCCTCGACCCGGACCTGGAGCTGGCGGCGGCCAATTGCGGGGCGCGGCCCCTGGCGGTCTTCTTTCACGTTACGCTTCCGGCGGTGATGCCCGGCGTCATCAGCGGCGCGCTTCTGATGTTCATTCTCGCGCTCAACGAGTTCCTCGTCAGCCTTTTGTTGACCGACGCGCGAACGGTGACGCTGCCGGTGCAGATCTACAATTCCATCCGCTCGATCATCACCCCGGATCTCGCGGCGGTGTCCGTCGTCTTCATCGTTTGCGCCGCGCTGGCGATCGCGCTGCTCGACCGGCTGGTCGGGCTAGACATCTTTCTGAAGTCCAAGTGACAGGATCTGCCTGCAATGTCCGATGTTTCGTTCCACGACTACGCCGCCCTCCCATCCGACGCCCGCGCCCGGCTGATGAAGCGCTCCGAGGCCGATCTTTCCGCGATCATCGACAAGGTGCGCCCCATCATCGAGGCGGTGCGCACCGAAGGTGACGGGGCTCTGGTGCGCTTCGGGCGCGATTTCGACCGTGCCGAGGGGCTGAATGCCGATGGGCTGAAAGTGTCCGAGGCGGAATTCGATGCCGCCTTCGCCGCCGTGGACGCGGCGGTCGTGGACGCCATCCGCTTCGGCATCGACAATATCCGCAGCTTCCACGAGGAGCAGAAGCCGGAAACCATGTGGATGAAGGAGATCCGGCCGGGTGCCTTCGCAGGAGACCGGTTCACCCCCATTCGCTCGGTGGCGCTGTATGTGCCGCGTGGCAAGGGATCCTTCCCATCGGTGACGATGATGACGGCGGTGCCGGCCGTGGTTGCGGGCGTGCCGGACCTTGCCATCGTCACGCCGCCGGCGCCCGACGGCGGCGTCGATGCGGCGACGCTGGTGGCGGCGCGGCTTGCCGGGGTGGAGACGGTCTACAAGGTGGGTGGTGCGCAGGCGGTGGCGGCCGTCGCCTTCGGGACCGAAACGGTCAAACCCGCCTTGAAGATCGTTGGACCCGGAAGCCCCTGGGTGGTGGCGGCAAAGCGGCTGCTGGCCGGCACCCTGGATACCGGGCTGCCTGCCGGCCCATCCGAAGCCATCATCTTCGCCGACGACACGGTGCATGGCGGCCTTGCGGCGCTGGACCTGCTGATCGAGGCGGAGCATGGGCCGGATTCCTCGGCCTATCTCGTCACCCACAGCCGCCGCGTTGCCGATGAAGCCCTTGCCGCCCTTCCGGACTTGTGGGCGCGGATGAGCGCGCAGCGCGTGGCGTTCTCACGCGCGGTGCTGACGGGCTCGACGGGGGGCATCGTGCTGACCGGGTCGGTGGAAGAAAGCTACGACTTCGTCAACGCCTATGCCCCCGAGCATCTGGAGATATTGTCGAAGGAGCCCTACGACCATCTGGGCCGGATCACCGAGGCATCGGAGATACTTCTGGGGCAGCATACGCCGTGCAGCATCGCCAATTTCGGCCTTGGGCCGAACGCCGTGCTTCCCACCAGCCGCTGGGCCCGCACTTACGGGCCATTGTCGGTCACCGATTTCGTCAAGCGCAGCTCTGTCGGCTACGTGACCGCAGCGGGTTTCCCGCTGCTGGCGCAACACGCGCATACATTGGCGCTGTACGAGGGCTTCTCCTCCCATGCGCTGGCCGTCTCGCCGCTTCGCCAGGAGTTCATTCGATAAAAGAATGCAATAAAGGCCCGTCGCGGCGTGCGGCGGGCCTTTGCCTTGGCTTTCGATTTATCAGCCGCGATCGCGCATCGTGATGCCGATGGCAAAGCCGATAAGGCCGGCAACCAGCAGCGCCGACAGGGGACGGTCCTGAACCTGGCGCCGAACGACCTTCTGGCCTTCATGCGCGTAAGCGCCGGCGTTCTCGTAGATGTCCGATGCATAACGCGAGGCTTCGTCGGCCGCGTCGCGGACGGCGTCGCGGCCCTGTCCGTACAGGTTCTGCGCCTTGCCCTCGGTCTCGCGTACGCGGCCTTCGGCCGACTGGCGGTCCGATCCGACTGCATCGCCGAACGCGCCCTGAACCTTGCCGCCGAATTCCTTCGCGGCGCCTTCGAACCGGTTCTTGTCCATTTTCGGTTTTCTCCTGCCGTAAGCATCGAACACTTCGATGTGCCCCTATAAGGCCGCAAACGGCATTTGGTTCATTTTGGGAGCGTTCTGGACGTCAACGCGTTTCTGCCTTGTCCAAGGATGGAGATAAGAATGCGGATTCCCAAAGACACGATGGTCGCTGTGGTCGACGGAGCGAAGTTGAGCTTGTTTCAGAATACGGGGGACGAGCAGAACCCCAAGCTGAAGCCGGTGACCATCGGCGACATCGATACCGACAACAAGAGCGGTGGTGTCGGACATGCCAGCAGTTCGGCAAACCCGGATGACAATACGCAGGACGAAGACGGCTTCGTGGCCGGGGTGGTTGCCGAGCTGAACAACAGGGCCGTGACAGGCAAGCTGAAGAGCCTTGTCATCATCGCTGCCCCCCGCGCGCTGGGCGAAATGCGCAAGCATTATCACGCCAAGCTCAAGGACGCGCTGGTCGGCGAATTGTCCAAGGACCTGACCGGCCAGACGAGCGACGACATACTCAAGGCGATCGAAGCGGGCTGAGGCCAATTGCCCGCGGCCGGTATGCGGTTTACCAACCGCTACCGGCAGGCGGACACGAAAAAGCCGCTGGGGATCTCACCCAACGGCTCCGGCGCTCTCTGCAGAGATGTGCAATCTCGATGACTCAACTCGCCAGTACATCCGTGGTCGGACGAAACATCGAAATCAGGAGCGCATCAACCTCTCGGGGACGCGCTGCACTGGCTCTATATGGACGTGCCATCCCGATAAGTCAACTGCCGCGCTCAAGAACCGTCAGAAGGGGCGTCGCACCTGCTTCAGCTCGGCGTGGCTGCCGGCTCCGCCTCGGCTTGACTTCGGTCTGGTGAAAGCCCAGGTCTATGGCATGCCGACCACCGACCGCCACCTTCCGGACTTTTTCAGGGTATGCCCCATCGCGGGCGTCTGACCCCCGGCCAGGTCGCGTCGCGCCCCGGCCGCGGGGCGTCAATACATCCGGTTATCGCTGATACCGGCTCGTAACAGCGGCACGAACAATCCCGAATTTGAATGACAAGCGCCCCGCCGCTCATGCGCGCGCGTATGGCAGAGTTGAAAGGACACCCGGATGGCTGAGGCAAAAAAGCAGAACCGCAAGCCGGCGATCACCGTGACGCGCACCGACAGCGAGCGGCTGTTGCGGCTGGCCGACTCTTTTGCCGAGCGCAATCCCGCCGTGGCCGAAGAACTGCTCGCGGAACTGGATCGCGCGAAGGTCGTGGAGGATGGCCGGCTTCCCGCGAAGGTCATTCGCATGGGTTCGTCCCTTCGGTTCACCAGCGACCTGGGCGAAGACAGGCACGTCACGCTTGTGTTTCCGGGCGAGGCGGACATCGCGGAGGGCAAGATCTCGATCCTGACGCCCATCGGTGTCGCGCTGATCGGCCTATCGGCCGGGCAGTCGATCAACTGGACGGCCCGCGACGGGCGCACCCATCGCCTGACGGTGGAGTCTGTCGAGGCGCCCGTATCGGAGCCGGCTTCGTCGGAAGCCTGATCCCCGGATTGGGGGAAGGGTGTCGCTACGTATAAGGATATCTTTATATCCTGCTTGACTCTCCCAGTCAGATGCCACAGATTGTCCACGCTTAAGGTTCTCCGGTCGTCGCCTGCGACGCGCCGGAGCTAAGAGGGAAGTCGGTGATCCGCTCCTCGCGGAAATTCCGGCGCTGCCCCCGCAACTGTAAGTGGTGAGCTTGCGTCCAGCATGTCACTGGGTTCTGCCTGGGAAGACGGACGTAGGCGGTGAGCCACAAGCCAGGAGACCTGCCTTCAGCGAAATAACGTCCATGGGCGGGGTGTCCCAGTGTGCCGTAGCGGATGTCGCGTCGTCGCGGCCCATCATGCTATGCGTCTGCTGACCCATGCCCCCAGATCGATCGGGGCACAGCATGTCTCAGAAATTCGACTTCACCATCCGGAGCGTCCCTTTCGACGAGGATTACGTCCCCGCGGAAAACACGCGCATCACCACCAATTTCGCCAATCTGGCCAGAGGTGAAAGCCGCCGCGACAATCTGCGCAAAGCCCTGCGGATGATCGACAACCGGTTCAATGCCCTGGCCCAGTGGGACAACCCCACGGGCGATCGGTACTCGGTCGAACTGGAGATCGTCACCGTCGAGTTGACCCTCGGCAAGCCGGGCGCGGGCGATGCTTTCCCGCTGATCGAGGTGCTTAAGACGACCATCGTCGATCGTCATGCCGGCCGGCGCATCGATGGGATCGTGGGCAACAACTTCTCCTCCTATCTGAGGGATTTCGATTTCAGCGTCGTCCTGCCCGAGCATAATAACGGCCGGTCGGACTTCAGCATTCCGGCAGATTTCGGCAACCTGCATGGACATCTGTTCACGAGCCTTCTGCGTTCCGAGACGTACCGCGCGCAGTTCCGCAGGCCGCCGGTCATCTGCATCAGCGCGTCCACCAGCCGAACATACCATCGAACCGACAACCGCCATCCCGTCATGGGGGTCGAGTATCAGCAGGATGAAGGCTCGCTGACGGATCTCTACTTCGGCAAGATGGGCATGGAGGTTCGCTACTTCATGCCGGCGGGAAGCGTCGCGCCGCTGGCCTTCTATTTCACCGGCGATCTGCTGGCCGACTACTCCAATCTGGAGTTGATCGGGACAATCAGCACGATGGAGACATTCCAGCGGATCTACCGGCCCGAAATCTACAACGCCAATGCCGCCGCCGGGGCAATCTATCGGCCCAGCCTGAACCACCACGACTATTCCCTGACCCGTATCGTCTACGACCGGGAAGAGCGCAGCCGCCTGGCCCTGGAGCAGGGCAAATTCATCGAAGACACCCTCATCAAACGGCACCGGACCGCTCTTGAAGCATGGTCCCTCAGCAACGCGGCCTGATGGCGCGAGATCGAAAGTCCTTCACTGTGAACAAGCTTCTACCCACATCCACCGCCGGCAGCCTTCCCAAGCCATCCTGGCTCGCACAACCTGAGAAACTCTGGTCGCCCTGGAAGTTGCAGGATCAGGAACTGGCGGAAGGGAAGCAGGACGCCTTGCGCCTGGCACTGGCGGATCAGCAGCAGGCCGGCATCGACATCGTCAGCGATGGCGAGCAGACGCGTCAGCACTTCGTTACGACGTTCATAGAGCACCTCGACGGTGTCGACTTCCAGAAGCGCGAGACCGTCAGAATCCGCGACCGGTATGATGCGAGCGTGCCGACCGTGGTCGATGCCGTATCGCGCCCCAAATCCGTGTTCGTCGAAGACGCCCGGTTTCTCCGCCAACAGACCACACAGCCGATCAAATGGGCCCTGCCTGGGCCGATGACCATGATCGATACGCTGTATGATGCGCACTACAAGAGCCGCGAAAAGCTGGCCTGGGAGTTTGCGAAGATCCTCAACGATGAGGCGAGGGAGCTTCAGGCCGCGGGCGTCGATATCATCCAGTTCGACGAGCCTGCATTCAACGTCTTCTTCGACGAGGTCAACGATTGGGGCATTGCGGCTCTGGAGCGGGCGGCCGAGGGCCTGACCTGCGAGACGGCCGTGCACATCTGCTATGGCTACGGGATCAAGGCCAATACCGATTGGAAGAAGACCTTGGGCTCCGAGTGGCGGCAATATGAGGAGTCGTTCCCCAAACTGCAGACATCCAGCATCAATCTGATCTCGCTCGAGTGCAACAACTCGCACGTACCGATCGATCTCATCGAAATGCTGCGCGGAAAGAAGGTTATGGTGGGCGCCATCGACGTGGCTTCCGAGGTGGTGGAGACGCCGGAGGACGTCGCCGACACCCTTCGCAAGGCCCTTCAATTCGTCGATGCCGACAAACTCTATCCTTGTACCAATTGCGGCATGGCGCCTCTGCCTCGGCGGACAGCCGCCGGCAAGCTTCGGGCGCTGAGCGCGGGCGCGGAGATCATCCGGAAGGAACTGTCGGCGTAAAATCTTCCGGGCCGTTCACCGGGCCACACGAAAACCTCGGCCGAATTATCGACAGGGCAGTGGATACAGCCTTGTGAGCGCGTTGACGATCAAGGACCGTGCCCGCGTGAAAGGCTCCCAGCGTCGTGTCGTGGAGGTCGATACCGTCGTTCACCTCCTCCACGACACCCATGGCCCGGTCATTGCTCATCTCGGTATCGCCGCAGATCAGAGAGACCGCCAGCCCGCCGGGTTGAGCGACACCGGCGCGCCGATTTCGTGCCGGCGCGAATTTCTCCTGCGCGGCGCTTACTGGCCGGCGGCGTAATCGATTCCGGCCTGCGTCTCGGCGATCGCCTGCTCGACGAGTTCTATCGCCCGCTCACGGTGCCCGCCCTTGTTGGGCTCTGCGGCCCGCAGCGAGTCCAGCGCCGAGCGCAGCTCGGACATTGCGGCATCCATCTCCGGCTGGTTGGCCCAGGCGGTCGTTGCGATATGGCCAATCGATCCAAGACCCAATCCGAGAACTGCTGCGAGCGTAAGCATACGTATGGACATGTTGAAGACCTTCGACGAGTTGCGACACGCAATACAGGGTTAGATTCACGTCGCCGTCAATCCAGTTGTCGCCGCACTTGGCTTGGTCGGCATCAACCGCCAGTGGTTGGGCGAGGAGCGTCAGAGCCATCGTATGAGCGGTCGTTGCAAAGTCATGCGGACGGTGCCTTCCGGCTTATGGCAACTCAAGAGAAGCAAGAATAAGAACCATTCTTAGAATGAGTATTAAGTACATAGTGTTTGAATTGCATCTGCCATTGGATTAATCACTAAATATGCCGATTCTTATATTTAGAATCGAAACATTCTAATCTATTTCCGTTCTAATCTTGTTAGGCAGATCGAGCCATGTCTTTAAGGCGCTCTTGTCACCATCTCGCGGCGGGCACCGCTCTCATTGTGCTGTTCTCAGGCAGCGCAGGCGCACAGGAACTGTCCGAGCAGTCCCCCGTGGCCCTGGGCACCGTGATCATCCAGGGCGCGACGGATGCATCGTCTCCCGCCGGCACAGCGACGACAACGACGACAACGCGCGCAGAGATTGAGCGCCGCCAGATCGACTCCATCGAAGATCTGGGCCGGCGGCAGGAGGCGGGCGTAACCTTCAATCGCAGCTCCAGAACGATCAATATTCGCGGCCTCGAAGGTCCGCGCGTTCTCACGACCATCGACGGAATCCGGGTGCCCTACCTTGCCGACGCGACACGCGGGGCCAGCGGCGGCGCGGACAGTTTCGACTTCAATGCCTTGTCGGCCGCCGATCTGACGCGTGGAGCCGATCCGATGCTCGGGTCAGGAGCCTTGGGTGGTGTGCTTGCGCTGCGGACACTGGAGCCCGGCGACCTTCTGGGAGGGCGCCCGGTCGGCGCTTTCATCAAGAGCGGCTACGATTCCGCCGACGAAAGCTGGTTCACCACCGGCGCGGCGGCGGCCCGCGCCGGGGCAACCTCGGTGTTGCTGCAGGGTGGTTACCGCAAAGGGCATGAAACCGAAACACGCGGCGACAATGATGGCATCGGGACAATCCGCACGGAAGCAAACCCCGAAGATTACGATCAGTACAACCTGCTCGGTAAGGTCTATCACGACATCGAAGGCGGCCATCGTATCGGGTTGGTTGGAGAGTTGTTCAAGCGCTCGGAAGATGTCGACGTCCAGACGCAGAGCGCCAGGGGCAATTTCCGCGCGGGCAGCTATTTCACCGGTGAGGAGGTCAAGCGCGAGCGCATCGGGCTGACCTATGATTACGAGGCGCCGGAGCGTGGCGCCGGCTTGATCGACGAGGCGTCCGCCCGGCTCTACTGGCAGTCCCTGGAGCGGTTATCGACGACCGATGCTTACCGCTTCACCTCGGTGATCGGGCCTTATGGACGCGCCGCCGACATTCAGGAAGAGACGTTCGGCTTCAATGGTCATGCGGCGCGCGACTGGAACTGGGGCCAGTCGGACAACCGTCTGATCTTCGGCACCGAATTGCGAACGTCGCAGACCACGCAATACTCGGCCGGTTACGACAATTGCGATCGGCCGCGCGGCTTCGGCGATATCATGGCCTGCAACTTCCTGCATACCAACCAGGCCGATACGCCAAAGGTGGACGGCAGCTCGGTCGGTTTCTTCGTCGAGAACGAGGTTGGCTTGTATGATGGCCGGCTCCGCGTGACGCCCGGCCTTCGCTTCGACTGGTATGAGGAAAAGCCGAAGCTGACCCCGGAATATGAAAGCAACGCGGATTTCGACGGAACCCTGCCGCCGTCCTCTTCGGATTCGGCCTGGTCTCCGAAGGTGCTGGTCGAGTACGATCTTCTGCCGGAGCTGACAGCCTATGGCCAGTGGACGCAGGGCTTTCGCGCCCCGACGGTTGGCGAGCTGTATTCGCGTTTCGGTGCTCCAGGAACGTATCTGCGCGCAGGAAACCCCTATCTCGATCCCGAAACGAGCAACGGCTTCGATATCGGCCTGAAGCTGGAGCGCGAGACCTTCGGCGCGTTCATCAACCTGTTCCATACCGACTATAAGAACTTCATAGACACGGTCCAACTCGCGCCTCCCGGCGGAGAGTATCCGCTGGGTGGCATTTCCTCCTATTACAACATTCCGGATGCGCGCATTTCAGGTGTGGAGCTGGGTGGCCATGTCGACTTCGCGGATTATTGGACTGCGCGGGCACACATTGCCTACACCGAGGGACGCAACCGCACCGACGATACGTGGCTGAATTCGGTTTCCCCGCTGACCGCCATTCTGGGTCTTGCCTATAATCGGGAGCATTGGGGCGCCGAAATCTCGTCCAAGCTTGCATCCCGTCGTGACCGTGTCGACGGCACCGGGTTTGTGGCGCCGGGCTACGGTATTGCGGATATCACGGCGTGGTACGAGCCTAAGCAACTGCCTGGGCTGAAGGTGGCGGGCGGTGTCTTCAATCTGTTCGATAGGGAGTATTACGACGCCGTCAGCGTGCCCTTGGCCCGGACCCAACCGGACGCCTACTATTCGGAGCCGGGGCGCTCGTTCAAGGTGAACGTCTCCTACAAGTTCTAGGCGGCTCCCGACACAATCCCGCTTCTTCCTCAGACGCTATAACGAAAGATCGCATGCAGCCTGTTACGGCGGCATGCGATCTCAAATACCGGCGCTGCGTGAAGATCAGTTGCGCCTTACACGCTGACTGTTCCTTCGTCCTCGCCGTCCCAATAGCGGATCTTTCGGGCATGCACCTTGATCAGGATCATGCCGGGTGTGTCGGTTCCTTCCGGAAACCAGCGGTCCAGCTCTTTGTGATAATGCGCGTCGAAGGCAGCCTTATCCCGTACGAGTTCCGCCTTACCCTCGGCGGATAGAAACACGCCGGGCGCGCCAAGCAACCGCTTCGCTCCGGCGAATGTCAGGGTGACGTTGTCATCGGCCTCGATCTGCCGGATTTTGGCCGACTGCTCATAGGCGAAGAACCACGAGTCCCCGTCATATTCGACGTCGCCATTGTTGCTCATCGGCCGGCTTGTGACCGACGATCCTGCCTCTTGCGTAGCAAGCATGCAGAAATCGATGTCAGCCATTTTTTCTGCGATGTCGCTCAGTGTCCAAGTTGCCATCGTATCCTCCACTTCGATTGCAGTTCGAACGTGCAGAATCGGACAGCGTTCCGCATGCCGAGCGCTGATCGGGAGGGGATGGCGCCGTTTGTCAGCTCCTGGGTGCTTCCGACCGGGTCAGGGAGCTTTCCAGGCCAAGGAAGAAGTTGATCAGAAACGCGACAACGAACGACAGCACCTGACTGACAACCAGTACGATTGCCGCCTGACGGAAGTTCATACCGAGGGCGATGGCTACGAGCAGCGTGACGACCACCTGGGCTGCACCGATGACGATGATCGATTGCCCCATGAGCTGCAGGCCCAGGCCGACGATCATGGAGGCGGCAACGGCGAGCAGTCCGTGCGTGACATTGGCCTTTGCCAGCTTGGCGCCCCACGCGCCACCCGCAAGGGCGACGAGCGCATAGATGATCGTGCCAAGAGAAATCATGTCGAGCCCTCACCGTGACGCATGGAAACCAAGCAACGGTACGCCGGTACTCTTAACCAACGGTTAGACGCTCACCGTGAGCGGGCTCCTCCAGAGGCAAATAAACTTGGTGTTCCCGTGGCGGCGATGTAGCTTCGGTCCACTGGATTTGGGGGCCCTCATGATCGCATCCGGCATTCAGCTTCTTCTAGAAAATATCCCGCTTGTCATGCTTGTCGCGGCGCTGCTGATCGCCAGCCTGCGATCCACGCCGACACATGCGCCAACGCGGTATCTAGGCTGGTTGCTGCTGCTGTCTGTCGGCGTCGAGTCGGCATGGGGCGGGGTCTTCCATGTCTTCTTCCCGCACATCGCTTCGGCTCAGATCGGCTGGCAGCCGAGCCCGTTCGAGTTCGAGATCGGCATATCCGACATCGCCTTGGGCATAACGGCGATCATTTCGTTCTGGAGATCGCTGTCGTTCAAGAGCGCGGTTGTCGTTATGGCAACGTTGTCTTATGCGGGCGTACTCATCGGCCACGTTCAGCAAGCGATGTCCGGCAACTTCTCGCCCGACAATTTCGGCATCCTGCAGATCATCACGCTGCTGCACGTGATCCTTTTGCCAACGCTTCTGTATCTTGCATGGCGCGATCACGAGCATCGCCTGTAGCGATCAACCGTGTTTCAAGTCGTGCTTAGGTCTCAAGCTGCTGCGCGACCCGTGACATAACGGTCTTGGCCTTCCCCTTACGGTTAGTCCAATGGCACGCTCGGACGCTTAAGCTGCAACCAGTGGCTCAATGTGCGACACGTCAACTTCGTCTCGCGCCTGCGCCAGCGCGTGCGCCCTTTGAAGATTCAGCCAGAACTCCGGCGTATTGCCAAAGAACTTCGATAGCCGGATAGCCGTATCGACGCTCAGCGTAGTGTCCCCCTTGACGAGCCTCTCAATGCGCGTCCGCGGCACGTCCAAACGCTTTGCCAAAGCTCCGGCGCTCATTTCCAAAGGCGCAAGGAAAAGCTCATCCAAAACCTCGCCAGGATGCACAGGGTTCTTCAACATGCTCATGATTGCACCTCAGTGATAATCGACGATCTCAACGTAGGCTGGACCTTGATCTGTCCAAACGAAGCAGATGCGCCACTGCTTGTTTATCCGCACCGAATGCTGACCTGCTTGCTCGCGTAAGACACGCTACAAGATATGGGATCGCTACCGGGACAAAGGGCTGGAGGGATTGACGGACCGCTCGCAGGGGCCCTTGGGCTACGCTGATCAACTGCCGCAACAGACTAGCAGCGTCGCGATTGCGATCATTGCGATGTATCGGGGAGAAGTGCCGACAGAGCTGATCGACTTCCTCCAGAGGCGCTGATCTGCCGACTACTTCTTAGTATACGAAGATTAGAGCCAGTTTCGTCCCCTTCGCGTTTAACCAAACCATCTTCAGTAAGAGGACAGAGCGAGCGATCAGTAACGTACCTACCATCCGGAATGGGAGACGATCACTTGCGTAAGCCATCCCAGGTGCCGGATCGCCAATGCTGCCGACAATGTTGTGAGGCAACGCTCAAGCATAACTGAAATTCCACATGTAGGCGCTGATAGCAAGCTATTCGAACAACGCGTCCAGGTCTGACTGGCTCGCGGTGGCGCCCTTATATTCCGCAGAGCTGTCCGTCAGCACACGCTCAAGGTAGTCGGCCAGAACAATGGCACTCTCAGACGAAAAGCCAAACGTCCGCTGGAAGGCGCCCTGCTGGCGCCGAACGATCGACGCCGTCGAGCCATCCTCGGCAATCCGGAATACTAGAGACGTTCGCGCCCCTGTCGCATCTTCAGCCTCGCAAAGGTCAGCTGGGAAGCAATACGCGAGCTTTTCGTACGCCCGTCGCACCTTGTTTTCCTGTGCAGTCGCAGACCAATTTACAATCTTGCGCAGCGCGTCGGCGGTCTCTTGGACCTGTGTTTGTGTCATTGGGATTGCGACAGCGATCTTCTGATACTCCGCGCCTGGGTCAACGAAATTCCAATTGAAGGCGAGTTGCCCCTGATCGTCGACGACCGGCTCAATCCAAACCTCTCCGATCGTGGATGTGCCGGGTATGAAATAGGGGACTTTTTGGAATTGTTCGGAGGCCTGCCGTGCGTTCGCTCCTACGTTCGCGTCAGCCGGCCGAACCGGGGTCTGATACTGCGCGACGGCCCGTTCTGCTTCCTGCTTGCGCTCGACCAGCTCCGCGTAACGCTCCTCGACCGCCGGATATTCCCCGCGCGCCGAACCACGCATATCCTGCATATGTTCGGTCAGTTCAGAAAGCTGCTGCGTCATCGCGCCGATGTCACGGCGCAGGATTTGAACTTCTCGCTCTGCCGTGCTCTCGCCCTTATCAGCCGACGCCGCTCGTACGGCCGCAGGGGGCGCTGATCGTTCAGCCCTTATCCAGTTGTTATGTGACCAGCCTTCACCGCCCCAGAAGCGAACTTTCCGCCATGCTCCGGAACTGTCCACAATCACGACCTGATCCCCTTCGAGCAGCTTTCCGATCTGACTGAATTGCGAGCCAGGTCCGTCTCTAACCGCTAGGAACCCATCACCTTTTGCATCCAAGCCTGAAACGACAGCTTTGGTCGTTGACGGCGTTGCAACCGTTGGCGAGCGGCTCGCTCGTCCTTCGAAACTTTTGATCAGATTGATGTTGTACTTTTCAATCTCCGACAGGCGGACATTCTTCGTCCTAGGTTGATAGTATGGCTTAGCGGAAAAGTATTGGGCCGCCCGGGGCGTGTCGAAGACATATCCATGCCGCGCCATTATCTCGTTGCGCGCTTCCCATAGGGTCTGGTCCGACAACCCTGCCAGCCACGCCGAGCTTATTCTTTCCTGGGAGGAGTTCGGAAAATGGAAGTCGCACCGTGGATTCTGCACGCATAAGGTGTCGGCGTAAGCGCCTCCGCAAAGCGCCGACAGCAAGAAGACACTCAACCCTGTTGCAACCCGACCCATTGCCCGCCCCGCAAGTCTGTTTGCACAAGCAATTGCATGCTGCACATACTGGAGCAATCCGGACGTTGATCGTTCCTTTGAATGAGCTCTCCACCAATATGAGGCTTGCGGGCGTGGTAACTGAGAGGCGAACTGTTCTTGGCATCGATGCAGCGTGGACTGATCGAAACCCAAGCGGTGTGGCATTGGTGGAATGCCAACCGAATAGTAGGCGACTGCTGGCCGTGTTCGGATCGTATTCGGAAATGATCGCTGTGGCTGGATCCGACAGCGATCATATTGAGGCCTGCATTTCGATAGGCGGCCAAATCCCCTCGGTCGTAGCAGTCGACATGCCGTTATCTCACGACGTCATCCGATCAAGACGGGTTTCCGACAATGCGGTTTCTGCCTTGTGGGGATCTCGCTACTGCGCGACCCATACTCCGAACGAGCTCCGCCCTGGCGAAGTTGGTCGACGCTTGCACGCTGCACTGGCCGCCAGGGGCTTCACCCTCGCCACCGAGGCCATTACGGAACGGAGCCTAATCGAAGTTTATCCACACCCGGCTATCGTTGAACTTACCGGCGCACGCCAGCGCCTGCCTTACAAGGTAGGCAAGGCGCGAAAGTACTGGCCCGAAGCAACGCTATCGGAAAGACGTTGTCGACTGGCGGAGACATGGCAACATATAATTAGATATTTGGATGATCAGGTTGCAGGTGTTCAAGAATTATTGCCACTCCCGATGCCGGAGGCGACCACCTTTGGCCTTAAGTCATTCGAGGATAAATTGGACGCAGTCGTTTGCGCGTGGGTCGGTTGTCTTGCACTGGAGGGGAAGGCAACGCCCTATGGCGACAGCCGAAGCGCAATCTGGCTTCCGACGCCACCGAGCCTAGGCCAGAGGCATGTGCAATCTCTATTCACTGACTAAGGGAAGGCTGCTCTCACCGCTTTGGCACGGACACTGCACGATTGCATGAGCAATTGGGGAAATATCAACCTGGACCAGCGAACACTGCAAACCATCGACAACCCATTCGGCACGAGGTTGTCACCCATGTCTTAGGTACGATCTGTTACCTAAGTCTCCGGGCTGTACAAATTTGGAAGTGGTAGCGGAGGAGGGACTTGAACCCCCGACACGCGGATTATGATTCCGCTGCTCTAACCAACTGAGCTACTCCGCCACGCTGGGCCAAAGGCCCGTAGCAAACCGCCGGACGCTTGCGTCGACGGTGGCGCGATATAGGAAAAGCGCCGCGATCCTGTCAAGCGGTTCGCGGCGCGAATATCACTCGGAACGCAGATAGGGCTCGACCGGGCCCGTCAACTTCATCGTCAACGGCTTGCCGCGCCTGTCGACCGACTTGCCGAGGCTGACACGCACCCAGCCCTCGCTGACGCAATACTCTTCGACATTGGTCTTCTCTTCCCCCTTGAAGCGAATCCCTATGCCCTTCTGCAGCAGGTCTTCGTTGTAATAGGGGCTGTCGGGATCCACGGACAGGCGATCCGGCATATCGGACATTGAAAAAATCCTTCGTTCCGTCGGTTGCATGCCGCGCCAATAGCCCATTTGCCTCAGCCGCGAAACCGTCCGGAGCGTAACCCGCGCAAGACGACCCACCATTGACTTAGCCTACCCCGTGCGGCACACAGCCGAGATGCTATTGGTCAGGCCAATTGCCTGACATCGCCACGGGGATGGAAAGCATGAGCACCACCGCACGCGCCGCCAAGATATTCGCACCGGAGGATCTGCGTTTCGTGGATGAGGCGTTGCAGCCTGTCGCGGCCGGCATGGTGCGCGTCGCTTTCGGCGCCGGCGGCATCTGCGGCTCCGACATGCATTATTTCCGCCATGCCCGTACGGGCGATTTCGTCGTCAAGGCTCCGCTGACACTGGGTCATGAAGTGGCTGGCACGATCTCGGCGCTCGGGGAGGGCGTGTCAGGCCTTGCCGTCGGCGACCGCGTCGCCGTGAACCCGTCGCGCTGGTGCGGCCACTGCAAGCCCTGCCGCGAGGGCCGGGAAAACCTGTGCGAGAACATCTATTTCATGGGCTCGGCTTCCAAAACGCCGCATATGGCGGGCGGCTTTGCAACCGAGTTCGACGCCATTCCGGCACAATGCGTCAAGATACCGGACAGCCTGCCCATGGAGGCGGCCGCGCTTGCCGAGCCGCTGTCCGTCTGTCTGCATGCCGTATCGCGCGCCGGCGACATGACCGGCCGCTATGCCCTGGTCATGGGTGCCGGCCCCATCGGGCTGCTGACCGCCATGGTGGCCCGGCATAAGGGCGCTGCGCAGGTGGCGATGGCCGACATCGCCGCCGGCCCGCTGGCCTTCGGACAGAAGCTCGGGTTTTCTCCGGTCGTCGACGTATCGAAGCAGGATCTGTCCGAAGGCCTCGGCACACCGCCGGACGTGGTCTTCGAGGCGACGGGCTCGCCGGCCGGCCTGAATGCGGCGATCAAGGCCGTGCGACGGGGCGGCACCATCGTGCAGATCGGTAACCTCGCCGCCGGCGAACTGCCCGTCCTGGCCAATTCCGTCATGTCCAAGGAAATTAATCTTCTCGGGTCCTTCCGTTTCGGCAACGTATTCGAGGAAGCGGTCGGGCTGATCGCCTCCGGCACCATCGACGTCACCGCGCTGATTACGGCACGCCGCCCATTGCCCGATGTGGTGGAAGCATTCCGCCTGGCGCTGGACCGTTCGCAGAGCGTCAAGGTGATGCTGACCGCCGCCTGATACAGCCGCCCGCAGCCCAGACAGGATGAGCGACCCCGCATGACCGAACGCCTTTCCGACGCCAGCCTTGCCGCCCTCGAACCGCGGATCGCGCGGCCTTCCTATGACCGCGGCTCGCTGCGGCACGGGATCGTCCATCTTGGCGTCGGGGCGTTCCACCGGGCGCATCAGGCCGTCTATACCGAAACCGTCCTGAACGGCGGCGATACCGCATGGGGCATCGTCGGCGTATCCTTGCGCTCGCCCGACACGCGTGACGCACTGGCGCCGCAAGACGGCCTCTATACTGTAGCGGTGCGTGACGCCACCGGCGAGAGCCTGCAGGTGGTGGGGGCGATCTCGTCGCTTCTGGTCGCTCCGGAGTCGTCCGACGCCGTCCTGGATGCCCTGACGGCGCCCGATACCCGGATCGTCAGCCTGACGGTGACCGAGAAAGGGTATTGCCACAAACCGGCGACCGGTGAACTCGACGAGGCCAATGCCGATATCGTGCATGATCTGGCCGCGCCCGCGACGCCGAAAAGCGCCATCGGTTACCTTGTCGAGGCAATCGCCCGCCGGCGCGCGGCCGGGCTGGCGCCCTTTACCGTGCTGTCCTGCGACAATCTTCCGTCCAACGGCGAGACTGTGCGCCGTGTCGTGATGCGCTTTGCCGAGATACGCGACCCGGAACTGGCCGCCTATATCGGCGGGGCGGTGACATTTCCGTCGACGATGGTGGACAGGATCGTGCCGGCCACCACCGACGCCGACCGCCAGACCGTGGCCGATGCGCTGGGACTGGTGGATGCCTGGCCGATCGCGACAGAGCCTTTCAGCCAATGGGTCGTCGAAGACCGCTTCGCCAGCGGCCGGCCGGCCTGGGAAGACGCGGGCGTGACGTTTGTCGACGACGTCGAGCCCTTCGAGTTGATGAAGCTGCGGCTCTTGAACGGCAGCCACTCTACACTGGCCTATCTCGGTTACCTTGCCGGGCACGAGACCGTGCACGCCACGATGATGGCGCCCGGTTTCGACGCGCTGGTGCGTGGCCTGATGGAGGAGGAAGCCATCCCGACGCTTCCCCCGATCGCGGGATTCGACATGCGGGCCTATGGCGGCGACCTGCGCGACCGGTTCCGCAACCCGGCCCTGAAACATCGCACATGGCAGATCGCGATGGACGGATCGCAAAAGATCCCGCAGCGGCTGCTGAACACCATCCGCGCCTGCCGCAAGGCAGGTCTTGGCCATGAGCGGCTTTCGCTCGGCGTGGCTGCCTGGATGCGCTACGTGATGGGCACAGACGAACAGGGCCGTCCCATCGACGTCCGCGATCCGTTGGCCGAGCGCATCAAAGCCGGGCTTGCCGGAAAATCGTCCGCCCGTGACGTGGCGGAGGCGCTTTTCGGCCTTGGCATCTTTGGCGACGACCTGCCGGCAGACCGCGGTTTCGTGGACAGCCTCACGGCGCAGCTTGACCGGCTCATGCGCGACGGCGCGGCGAAAGTGGCGGCCGGCTTCGCCTGATCTCAGGCGCCGACCAGCAGGGCGCCACGGCGCTCGCGCCGCATGAAGCGCCCCGTCATCAGGGCAGCGGAGGCAGCGAGACCGATGGCCAGGCCCCACCAGATGCCGATGCCGCCCCAGCCGGCCACGAAGGCCAGCGTATAGGCCGTCGGCATGCCGATGCCCCAGTAGCTGAAGATGGCGATGAGCATCGGCACGCGTGTATCACGGAGCCCACGCAGCGCGCCGCTGGACAGGACCTGGATCGTATCGACCAACTGGAAGGCCGCTGCGACGGCCACGAAGGGCACCGCATAGGCGAGCACCTCGGCGGAGCGCGGATCGCCCTCGTCGAGATAGAGCCCGATCAGCGCATAGGGCAGCGTCCAGAAAATAAGGGCGGCAAGGGATGCCACCGCGACGCCGACGCCGACCGCGGTGCGCGCCGCGCGTGAGATGCCGGCGGCATCGCGCCGGCCATAGGCCCGCCCCACCCGTACGGTGGCCGCGCCGGCAAGACCCAGCGGCACCATGAAGGCGATGCTGGCAAGTTGCAGGGCGATGCCGTGCGCCGCCAGTTGCAGCGGCCCGAACCAGCCCATCATGATCGATGTGGCGGTGAACAGGCCGACTTCCGCGACGATGGTTGCGCCGATGGGCCAGCCGAGCCGGAACACCTCGCGGAAGGCCGGCCAATCCGGCCGCAGGAAGCGCACGAAGAGCTCATAGCCGCGCAGCACGGGATGGCGCGCGCAATACAGGATCAGGAACAGCGCGACGGCGCCGACGGCGATCAGCGTGGCAAGGCCCGATCCGGCCATGCCCATGGCAGGCAGGCCGAAATGGCCGAAGATCAGTGCATAGTTGAGTGCCGCGTTGATGACGACGCCGATGACGAGCGCAACGAGCACGATGCGCGGACGCTCGATCGCGCTGAGAAACGAGCGCAGCACCATGACGAAGAGCTGCAGCACAAGCGACCACTGCAGCACGCGCATGTACTGGCCGGCCAAAGCGGCGATGTCGGGCTGCTGTCCGAGCGCCCGCAGGACCGGCTCGGCAAACCACAGGGGAATCATGAACAGGGCGGAATAGACCAGTATGGCCCACAGCCCCATGCGGACAGACCGGCGGATACCGCGCGTATCGCCTGCGCCGGCTGCGTTGGCCGCCAGCGGCATCACCGCATAGGCAAGGCCGGAGCCGAACATCCAGACCACGAAGAACATCTGCCAGCCCAGTACGGCGGCGGCGAGTTCCAGCGGGCCGAGCCAGCCGAGCATCACCGTGTTGGTGACATTCATGCCGACCTGGGCAAGCTGCGCACCGATCAGCGGCAGGCCGAGTGCAAGCGTCGATTTCAGGTGAAAGGCCCACGAGCCGCCATTCGTGCGGGTCGCATCCGGGGCATCGGCGGACATGATGGGCGTTTCCTCAGATTTTCTTTACCGCATTATGGCGGTTTACTGCGGTGGTTAGCGCATTGGATTCGGCTTGCGCAAGCCTTTCGCAGGATTGTCCGGCATCGACAGGAGCGACCATGGATAAGAGATGGGCTGTCGGCCTGATGACCGGGACGGCACTGGACGGCAATGTGGACGTGGCCCTTCTGAAAACCGATGGGACCGACATACTGGAGCTTGGGCCGCAGGCGCTGGAGCCGTATCCCACCGAGGTGACCGGGCTTTTGCGACAGGCGATGGCAGAGGCCGCGACCTGGAATTTCACGGGGCCGGAGCCGGCCATCTTCCGGCAGGCGGAAGAAGCGCTGACACGGGCACAGGCGGCGGCCGTGATAGCTGTTCTGACACGCGGGAACATCGATCCGGCCGAGGTTTCGGTGATCGGCTTTCACGGGCAGACGGTGTTGCACCGTGCCGCAACGTCCGAGCGCATCGGCGCGAGCCGCCAGTTGGGCGACGGCATGCTGATGGCCCGCTTGACCGGCATAGCGACCGTCAACGATTTCAGGAGCGCCGACATTGCGGCGGGCGGGCAGGGCGCCCCTCTGGCCCCCGTCTATCACCGTGCGCTGCTGCGCCATATCGGAGCAGGCGTCGGCAGCGCGCTGCTGAACCTCGGGGGTGTCGGCAACATCACCTGGTGTGCGCCGGACGGGACGTTGCACGCTTTCGACACCGGGCCGGCCAATGCGCCGCTGGACGACTGGATAGCGCAGCATACCGGCAAGGCGATGGACAGGGACGGCGCCATCGCAGCCGCCGGCACGGTCGACGAAGGGCGTTTGGCGCGGCTTGCCGCCCACCCCTATCTGACCGCGCCCTATCCGAAGTCGCTCGACAGGAACGACTTCACCTCGGCAATTGCCGAGGGGCTTTCGCTGGAGGATGGCGCGGCCCTCCTGTCGGCGTTCCCTGCATTATGCGTTGCCGCCGGGCTGAAGCTTCTGCCCGGACGGGTGGAAAGGATCGTCGTTTCCGGCGGCGGCCGGAAAAACCCCGTCATCATGCGGGAGATCGCATCGCGGTGCGGCGTCGAAGCGGTCGATGCCGACGCGGTCGGCCTGCGCGGCGATGCCGTGGAGGCGGAGTGCTTCGCCCTGCTTGCTGTCCGCAGCTTGCGCGGCCTTCCGCTGAGTTTTCCCGGCACGACCGGCGTTCCCCATCCGATGACCGGGGGCATCCTGTCCCGACCGTGATGGTGGAGCCTCTCAGGCCGTAAGGCATCCTTCCTGCTTGTTTCGCGTTCAAGTCTGGAACGGTTACAGGGAAGGACGACATCGGCCATGAAATTAACGGTCAATGGCAGCGAGCATACGCTGGACGTCGACATACGGACGTCTCTTCTCGATGCGCTACGGGATCACCTGGCGCTGACGGGCACCAAGAAAGGGTGCGACCACGGGCAATGCGGCGCCTGTACGGTGCTGGTGAACGGGCGACGCATCAATTCCTGCTTGACGCTTGCCGTCATGCACGAGGATGACGAGATCGTCACGATCGAGGGGCTGGGGATGCCCGGCGACCTTCATCCGATGCAGGAAAGCTTCCTGAAGCATGACGGCTTCCAGTGCGGCTATTGCACGCCCGGCCAGATCATTTCTGCCGTCGGCATGCTGGGCGAGGTCAAGGACGGTTGGCCAAGCCATGCAACCGAGCTTCTCGACGGCGGTGCCGAACTGACCGACGCGGAGATTTCCGAGCGAATGAGCGGCAATATCTGCCGCTGCTCCTGTTACCCCAACATCGTCGATGCGATCCGGGATGCGGCCGCGAAGGTGGAATCATGAGGCATTTCGACTACGTCCGGGAAACCGAGCCCTCTGCCGCCGCGCTAGCGGCCTCTGCCGATGGTGCGCGCTTCATCGCCGGCGGCACCAACCTCTTGGACCTGATGAAGCTTCAGGTCGAAACGCCGGAAACGCTTGTCGACATATCCCGGCTGCCGCTGAAGGACATCGAGCCGCAGGACGACGGGGGATTGCGCATCGGCGCCCTTGTCGCCAACAGCGACCTGGCCGCCCACCCGGCAGTCCGCCGCGACTATCCCGTTCTGTCGCGAGCCCTTCTGGCCGGCGCGTCCGGACAGCTCCGCAACAAGGCGACGACCGGCGGCAACCTCCTGCAGCGGACGCGGTGCGGCTATTTTTACGAGACGAGCGCCGCCTGCAACAAGCGCCAGCCCGGCAGCGGTTGCGATGCCATGCAGGGCTTCAATCGCATCATGGCGATCCTTGGCACGTCCGATCACTGTATCGCCGCCCATCCTTCCGACATGGCTGTCGCCATGCGCGCGCTGGATGCCGAGGTGGAAACGCTGGACGCGCAGGGCGGCACACGGCGCATCCCGTTGCAGGCGTTCCACCGCCAGCCGGGAGATACGCCTCATATCGAGACGACGCTGGAGCCCGGCGAGCTGATCACCGGTGTCATCCTGCCGCCGCCACCGGCTGGGCGCCATGCGTATCGCAAGGTACGCGACCGTGCGTCCTATGCCTTTGCGCTTGTGTCGGTGGCTGCAATCGTCGCCGTGGAGGACGGGCGGATCGCATGCGCGCGCCTTGCGTTCGGCGGCATCGGCACGGTGCCATGGCGATCTCGTGCCGTGGAGGAGGCGTTGGCCGGCGAGCGTCCGGAGCGCGCCGTGTTCGTGAAGGCCGCCGACATCCTGCTGCGGGATGCGGTGGGCCATGGCGACAATGATTTCAAGATCGACCTTGCACGCCGCACACTGGTTGCCGTGCTGGAAGATACGACAGGGGGTACGCCCGCATGAGCGCCGTCAAGACAAGCTACAGGATGGATGAGCCGGCAGAAGATACGCGGCTGGACAGGGGCGCGCTGTCGGTGCTCGGCAAGCCGGTCGACCGATACGAGGGCCAGCTCAAGGTCAGCGGCCAGGCGCCCTACGCCTACGAGCAGATGAAGGAGAGGTCGTCCGACTTCGCCTACGGGTTTCTGGTGCTGTCGACGCGCGGCGCTGGCAACATCGTGCACGTCCATGTCGATGCTGCGAGGGCTGCGCCGGGCGTGTTGCACATCGTTACAGACCCGCGCGGCGTCCGCGCCGCCGCCGACCCGAGCGACAAGAAGCCGGCCTTGATCGGCGGCAAGGTTGCGTTTTATGGGCAGCCCATCTGCCTTGTCGTGGCGGAAAGCTTCGAAGCGGCGCGGGACGCCGCAAAAGCGGTGCGGGTGGACTATGAGCCGACGCCCGGCCACTACGACCTTATGGCCGACCTGTCGGAGGCCTACGACCCCGGTGACGGCGTGATGCCGTCGACGGTGGCAAAGGGCAGTTTCGATGCCGCCTTCGCACAGGCGGAGGTGACGCTGGACGAAACCTATACCACCCCGGCCCAAAGCCACGCCGCCATGGAGCCGCACGCGGCCATCGCCGAATGGGATGGCGACAGCCTGACGATCCATGGCTGCTACCAGCTAGTATCCACCAATGTCGGCCAGTTGGCCGCGGCGCTCGGCATCGGCAAGGACAAGGTGCGCCTGATCGCGCCCTATATCGGCGGCGGCTTCGGCGGCAAGCTGGGGATCGGGCCGGAAGCCGTCTTTGCGGCGCTTGCCGCCAAGGAAGTCGGGCGGCCGGTGAAGGTGGCGCTGACGCGGCAACAGGTTTTCCAGACGACGAGCCGACGCACCGATACGGTTCAGCGTATGCGCATCGGCGCCACGCGGGACGGTCGTATCACGGCCATCGGGCACGATACCGTCTCGGGCAATACCGCGGAAGATTCCTTCTTCGAACCGGCCGGCATATCGACGGTGTTTCTGTACAGTGGCGAAAACCGACGCATCACGCACCGCAAGGTCGATGTGAACATTCTTCTGGCGTCTTCCATGCGGGCACCCGGCGAAGCCGTCGGCATGCTGGCGCTGGAAAATGCCATGGACGAAATGGCCGAGAAGCTCGGCCTCGATCCGATCGACTTTCGCAAGCGCAACGAGCCGGAGATCGATCCGCAGGACGGTCTGCCATTCTCGTCGCGGCGGCTGGTAGACTGCATGGACGAGGGTGCCCGCCTGTTCGGGTGGGACGCGCGCCCGAAAACGCCCGGCAGCCGGCGCGAGGGCGACTGGCTTGTGGGCATGGGCATGGCCGCAGCCTCGCGCAAGAACCTTCTGATGCCGGCAAGCGTGCGCCTGACCCTATCGACCGACGGCAAAGTGCGTATCGAAACCGATATGACCGATATCGGCACCGGCACCTACACGATCCTGTCGCAGATCGCCGCCGACATGCTGGGAGTGGACCTGAAGGACGTGACCGTCGTCCTGGGCGATTCCAGCTTGCCGCAGGGCCCGGGCTCGGGCGGCTCGTGGGGGGCGAGTTCTTCCGGGTCAGCCGTCTATACGGCCTGCGAGGCCGTCATCGCCGCGCTGGCGGAGCGCATGGGCGTTGCGCCGGGTGATATCACGCTGGCCGATGGCACCGCCATCGCCGCCAACAAGCAGGTGAAGCTGTCCGCTTTGGTTGGGCTGGACGATCTTGTCGTGGAGGCGACCTTCAAGCCGGGCAAGGCTTACAAATCCACGCACCAGGCCAGTTACGGGGCGCATTTCTGCGAAGTCGCGGTCAATGCGATAACGGGCGAAACGCGCATCCGCCGCCTGCTGACGGTGGGTGCGGCCGGCCGGATCCTGAATGAGAAGACGGCGCGTTCGCAGTGCTTCGGAGGACAGATCTTCGGTATAGGCACGGCGCTGACGGAAGAGCTCGTCATCGATCCGCGCAGCGGGCTCATGGTGAATCACGATCTCGCCGAATATCATGTCCCGGTGAATGCCGACGTGCCGCAGCTTGAGGTGGTTCTTCTACCGGAGCTCGACCGCTATGCCAGCCCGCTGGCGTCCAAGGGCATCGGCGAACTGGCGATCAGCGGTGTCGGAGCCGCGGTGACGAACGCCATCTACAATGCGTGCGGCGTACGCGTTCGGGACTATCCCATGACATTGGACAAGGTCATGAAAGGGCTGCCGGCCCTTGCCTCATGAGGCGGCCTGAGCCTGAGGCGAGGTGGCTTTTGCCAAAGCCGCCTCGATGGCCTCGGGCATCGGTTTCCGGGCCGACAAGGCCGCCGTCAGGGCGCCGACGAAACTGTTGCTGACGGCACGCTCGTCGATGTCCTCGCCGCGTGGCGACAGGAAGCGCTGTGCCGGCGCTTCCCCTTCGGCGTAGAGCGCGCCGTCACGGCCATCCGTTGCCACCACGGCAAAGGACGCCCAGTAGGCGAGCGCGCCAACCATTTCCGCCGTGGTTTCGCAGTCGCCCAGCATGTCCTGCCCGAGCAGCCCGACAGCCTTCTGCAATTCGGCCTGGCGAAGGATCAGGATGTCGGTTCTGCCCAATACCGCATGCAGTTCGGGCATCGCGAAGATGGCCGGCATGCAGGAGAGATTGAACACGACATAGGCGCCGGCGTCGCGTGCGGCCCGTGCCACCTTCATGAGGTGTGCGAAGGGAGTTTCGACGTTCACAACAACATGGGCGCCGCATTCGAGCCCAAGGTCGCCGTCTTCGGCCGGATTGGCGGACAAGAGCTCGACCGATCCGGGGATGCCATCCGCTGCGGGCATGGCTCTTGATTCATCGAGCACGACCAGCCTGATGCGGTGGCCCCCATCGGCCGCGGCCTTGATCTGCTGGCTGACCGCATTTCCCGACATGCCGGCGCCCAGGGCTTCGACATCGGCCGCAGTTCCGAAAAAGATCAGCATGTTCCCTCACTCGACAGGCTGATTGAACGGCAGCCTTTTGGAGGAGAATTGCCGTTAACCGTGTTCCGTCAAGCTGGAACAACGCACCGAGGCGACTTCGGTTACAATAATTTTTGATTGCGCTCTTTATGCCGCAAGGAAACTAGTATTAACCGTTTAACCGACGGAAACGGCCACGGTCGATCTCGCGCTGGCGAATCTCCAGATCGGCAAGCGAGGTCGCTTCGTTCAGGTAGCTCTCTTCCATATCGCCGGTACGGACGACCAGACGTCGCAGGTGGTGACGCAGCTTCATAGAGTTTTCTCCTTCGGTGCTGTCCACCAAAGTACGGGCCGCATGGTCTTGCTGCAATGCAGCATCACGCATGGCAGGCATGCATATCGCGTGAGGGCGTAGCGCAAGGCAGGCATGAAATCTCTTGCAATGCACCATGCTTACATTCATATATGAATGTAATTCTTGGAGCCCGCATGAGACGTACCAAACAGGAAGCGGCGGAAACCCGCGAGACGATCCTCGACGCCGCGGAATCGGTGTTCTTCGAAAGGGGCGTCAGCCAGACGAGCCTGAACCAGATCGCCGCCGCCGCCGGTGTCACGCGGGGCGCGATCTATTGGCATTTCTCGAATAAATCCGATCTGTTCCGCGCCATGTGCGACCGCGCCCACCTGCCGCAAGAGGAGTTCTTCCGGGCCCAGGCGTTGATGGAAGCCTCATCGCCGCTGACGCATCTGCGGGATTTTACCGTCGAGACGTTCGAGCGCTTCCAGAAGGATGAGCGGGCCAAGCGGGTTTTCACCATCATTCTCCTGCGCTGCGAGTATGTCGGCGAAATGGAAGAGGCGCTGTACGCCCACAGGCAGGGCCGGGAGGTGATGCGCGCCAATGTCGAGGCGATCTTCGACCGGGCGGCGTCCTTCGGCCAGCTTGGTCCGGCCTGGACGCCCGAGGCGGCCACCAACGCCTATATCTGCATGCTTGTCGGGCTGTTCGGAGAATGGCTGAAGAACAGTTGCGAATTCGACCTTGGGCGTGTCGGCCGCCTGACCATGGACAGCCTGTTCGGCAGCATGGCGACCTGCCCTTCAGCCGCATCGGACTGAGCGTCCCGCGCAGGATATTCCATCGCCTGAAGGCGCTTGCGCGCCCGATGCAGCAGCATATGGCGTGATACGTCATAGCCGGGCTTGCCGCTGCGGGCTTGCCGCGACAGATGCTCGATACGGCTCCGAAGCAGTTGCGAGGCGGCCGCCGCAAACGCCGGCGGCAACTGCCCATCCGGCGCTTCCAGCACCTGCACGTCACCCCTTGTGTAGCCGAGATGAAGCAGCATCCCCATCAGTTCCAGGTTGGCTTCGGCCTTCGTGCGGGCATGTGCGGCGTTTGTTGCGAAGGCGCGGGCCGCCTGCGCCAGCGCCTTCTCCATTTCCGTTGCCCCATTCATGCTCTTCTCCTTTTGCGATGCAGGGAGGAGCAGAGTGGGCCTACGCCTTAGGGTGGGGATAAATACTCTAGACTAATATCGTGAATTGCGGTGGAAAACGCCGCTATCGCGGGCTTTGGTCTGCCCCGCCGCTTCGAATGTGTGTGAATTTATTCACATGCACCGCCGATGTCGTTCAATCGGCGCGTCGAGGAATTTCCGGGGTTGAGTTATGATGACTATGCATTCCGTGCCGTCGGCGTACCAGCGGGCACAGGCCCCCATGGCCACCGGACGCGTATCCGGCCCGTGCGGCATGGCGATCGCCATTGCCGCCGCCTTCTGCAACCATCAGGAAAGCGAGATCGCCGCTCCGACGCGCTCTGCCGCGTCCGTATGCGACGCCCGCCATATCGCCATGTATCTTGCCCATGTCGTTTTCCAGTGCCCGGCGCGCCAGATAGCGGACGCCTTCCGGCGCGACCGGACAAGCATAGGATATGCCCTTCGCCGGGTGGAGGACCGCCGCGACGATCCGGCCTTCGATACGTTTCTGGCGCGTATGGAACGCTTTGCCGAGAGTTGCCGGGACATGATGGCATCTCCCTGGGAGGTCGCCCGGTGAAGCGCGCCCGGACAGAAGACGTGCTGGCGCGACTCGGCAGGGCCGAGCGCGGCGGACAGGCATTTCTGGGTGGGGCCGAGCGGGAGGCTGGAGAACGCTTCTCGCGCGACTTCGAGTTTGCGGGGCTGCAACCTTCGACGAGCCAGAGCTACGACCCGACGCCGAAAGGGCAGCGCGGCGGGCCTGACGACAGGGGCGCTGATGCCGCGATCGACGCGCGCACGCGTGTCGGCAAGGCGCTTGCCGCGGTAGGGCCGGAACTTTCAGGCATCGTGGTGGACATATGCGGCCTGCAGATCGGCCTGGAAGAGGTGGAGCGGCAGCGGGGCTGGCCAGTACGCTCCGGAAAGCTGGTGCTCAAGCTGGCCTTGGGGGCGCTTGCACGTCATTACGGCTACAGCGACACCGCCGTCGGTCCGGTGCGGCCGGGTGCACGGACACGCGGCTGGATGGCACAGGGCGCCAGGCCGTCTATTCGGCCGGCTGCACCACCCGCCGCGCATCGTCCTTGATGCGCGCCACCATGGAGCGCAACCCGTTGGAGCGTTGCGGCGTGAGATGCTCCTTCAGGCCGAGCCGCTCGAATGTCGCTTCGGCGTCGGTTTCCATGATTTCGGGTGCGGTACGGCCGGAGTACAAGGCAAGCGTGATGGCGACGAGCCCGCGCACGATATGCGCGTCGGATTCCCCCGCATAATGAAGGCGCGGCACCGCGCCGTCCTCCAGATCCTGCTTCAGCCAGACCTGGCTGACGCAGCCACGCACCTTGGTTGCCTCGTTCATGTCTTCCGGCGCCATGGGCGGCAGTTCCCGCCCGAGCTCGATGACGTAGCGGTACTTGTCTTCCCAATCGTCCAGAAACTCGAAGTCGGAGATGATATCCTCGATCTTGCGCATGATGTCTCGTTTCGTTGGGCCGCGCGGGTTTTTGCGTATGCGCAGGATATAGGGCATGCGAGGGGCAAGATTAAACCCCGGGCGTCACCCTGCCGGGCGCGGCAGCGGATGCGGCACGGGGTTGGCGGCCGGATTGCCGGTCGCCTCGGGCTGGACCGGGCCAAGAACGGCTTGCGCCGGCTGCGGGGCTGCAGCCGGCTGTGGGGCCGGGCCTGCCGCCGGAATAGCCGTCGGGGCCATTTCCGCCGTTCGGCCGCGCACGAGCGCATAGCCGTATTCGAGCCCGTCGCCGATACGGTTGAGCACGAAGCCGGCAATCTGCGATCCGGCACCACAGGCGGCGGGCGCCCGCTCGCAGAAGCCGCCAAGGTCGCTGAGGGCCTGCTGGAAGCCCGCGAAGGCAAGAAAATAATTGATGTCCTCTCCCTCGCGGTCGCGGTTGGCGCCCGGCAGGAAAAAGGCGATCAGCCCCAGCAAGAATGCCATCCTGATGACGAAGCGGATCAAACGGCGGGCCCATCCCTGGCGTTTCGGTTGCCCTCCTGTATCGCATCAGGGTTTCCGCTTCCTTGAAATCCGTCCGGGGATGATGCTTCCGGCCGGTCTTCGCGGGATGCAGGACAGGATCAAGCGACTGAAAAGAATGGCCATTCATGCGCGGATGCCGGCGGTTAACCATGTTGAGCGATGCCGCTCCGAATCCATGGTGAAAGGCGCCATTCGGCACCCTTGGCGGGCCTGCCGGCCGGCTGACTTATGGCTTCATTAAAAGGTTGGCGGGCACGATCCCGGTGATTGGACAGAGGCTGCGACACACGTAATCGATGGCGAAAGACACTCCCGCGAACACCGCCCACGACAAGGAAGGGCACGCCGGCCGGCGTAGCGCCCGCCTTGGCGGCTGGCTGCGCGATGGTCTGGACGGACTCCTGCCGACCCAGTTCGAGGGACGGGCCAGGGCGGCACGCCTGCGCGTGCTGCTGGTGCTTCTGGCGCTCGGCATGGGGTGCGCCATGCTGGCGGTGTGGGCGGGCGTTGCCACCGGCGCGGTCCGCCGCGAATTGCTGCTTGCCTCGATCGCCTGCATGGCAGGCGCGGTCGCGACCGTATCCTGGCGCATCTCGGCCACTGCGGCGCGGACGCCCCTGGCCGAGTTGCCGGCCTTCGCAAAAGCCCTGCTTGCCGACGAGGCGATTTCGCTGATCCTGATTCTGGACAGGCAGGGACGCATCCTGCAGTCCGTACGCGGGCCCGAGGCGGGCTACGGCCTGGCCGAGCTCGTCCACCTCCGCGACCGCATCGCCGTTCTTTCCGCGCTGGCATCGCTCAGGGGCGGGGTTGCCCGCGCCGATCTGAAGCTGCGCGCCGCCGACGGGATCGCCGCAAGCGGCATGCGCCTCAAGCTGGTGGCGATGGATGGGGCCGACGCGGCCGGGGCCGTGCTGGCGGTGGGCGAACCGAATGACGAACTCCGGCCGGCCGATGCAGGGTCGGTCGAGCAGGCGCTGGACAATGCCGTCCGCGCCAGCGCCGGCAAGACCAGCCTGTTGACCGCCGTCGGGCACGAGCTTGCCGTTGCGGGCCATGGCGCCGGCTCTTTGCCGGTCGACCTTCTGGCCGGTGCCCTGTGCTACCTGTCGCGCATAGACGGCGGAGCCTGCCGGGTAGAGCCGACAAGCCTGCCGATTGCGCCGCTTGTGGAGAGTACGCTGGTCACCGCCCGCGCCGAGGCCGCGCGCAAAGGCCTGCGGCTTGCCGTCACCACGGCCGAGAATGGTGCGTGCGTTGCCGATGGCGAGGCGCTTCGGCTTCTGTTCGGCATCGTCTTTGCCAATGCCGTTGCCGCTACGCCGCGCGGCGAGATCGATATCCGCGTGGCCACCGACGAAAGCGGCCTGCGGCTGACCGTCACCGATGGAGGCGATGGCCTTGCCGGCTCCGACACGCAGCCGGCACTCAACTGCGCGCTGCTGATGGCGCGCAGCCTGTGCGAAACGCATCTCGGAAGGCTGCACACCTGCAGCCGCGCCGGTATCGGCACCGTGGTAGACTGCTTCATTCCGGCCGATTGCCAAGCGCGTATCGCCGCACGATCAACAACCCCAATGGAAAATATCGTAAGCCTGACAGATGCCCGCAAAAAAAACCCGGACCTCGCCCCAAACATCCCGCAAGCGCCGAACCGCCGCTCAGCCTGACCGAATCGGCGGTGCGACACGCTTGATCGCGACGCTGGCTTCGGCCGGCGCGGTCGGCTTGTATCGCCTCGTCTCCAGGCGGCCGCTTCTGTATTTCGGTACGGCGGCCTTCCTGACGCTCGGCTCCGTCGTCGGCGCCAACGCCTTTCGGCAGGAAGCGGGAATCGTCAGTCCCATCCTGGCCACGCGCGGCGGGGTTCATGTCTCGTCCGACCCTGCAGACATCACGGGTGCGATCCCGCAGGAAAAGGTCGTGGCCGCCATCGAAGAGTGGCGCCCCGTCAACGACCCCCGCATCATGTCGGTGCCGCTGGTGCGCGAGGTGCAGCAGGTGCTGCAGGTACACGGCTTCTACAAAAGCGAGATCGACGGCCGGCCCGGCCAGGCGACCGACCTTGCGGTACGGCAGTTCCAGGAAAGTCAGGGCTTGCAGGTGGACGGCATGATCACGCCGCTGCTGCTGACGCAGGTGCGCCAGTATGGGCAGGTCAACCCGACGCCCGGCGGTGACGATCGCAGCCTCGAAGAGCGTGTCGCGGAATTGAATGCCGCTTCCGGCAACGACCGCGAGCTGGTGCGCCAGATCCAGTCCGCGCTGACACGCGCCAATGTGGCGGAGCTGCGGGCGGACGGCATCGCGGGAGAGCAGACCCGTACGGCCATCCGCACCTTCCAGGCCCTCCACGGGATGGACGTGACGGGCGAGCCGGATGGCGACGTACTCAAGAAGTTGACGGAAGTCGGCGCGGTGCACTGATGCGGATCACCGCCGACCTGTTCGTCGCGCAGTTGATCCGCAGGGTCTTTGCCGATGGCGGTTTCGCCGCCGTGGAGCGCCGGGGCGCGGAAGCGGCGGGAGCCATCTTCGTGGTGGTGCGACAACGCGACGGCAGCGTCCAGCTCTACGCGCCGGCGGTTCAGGCCCTGGCCGAAGAGGATGGCGAGCGCCGGTTCATGACCGAGCCGCAGACGGATCCGGAGGCGCTGGCAAAGCGCTTCGAGCGGGAGGCGCGTTTCGACCCCGATTTCTGGGTCGTCGAACTCGAGACGGATGACGTCTCCCGCTACCTCATGCTTGCCGAGGCTGATTGACCGGAAAGTCCGGCCGCTGCCGCCGCTTGCCGAAATGGCTGCGGGCGGGGGCATCGGCCGAGGGTTCGCGCAGGCGGCCGAAGGTTTGCCCCGGCGATTGCCCGTAATCCGCCTTGAGCCTGCGTCGGCATTCGTCGCAATCGAGTTTGCGGTAGGCCGCCGCGAAGCCGTCCAGCGCCTGGACGTCACCGGACAGCTCCGGCCGCAGCATCATAAGAATGGCCAGTGCATCGCCGGGGCTGGCCTTCAGGCCCTTCAAGGCCATGGCGATCATGTGTCCGCCGGTGTCGCCGGCAAAATCCGGGCGTCGCCCACGCTGTAACCCGTAGGCATCCGCCAGCCGGTCGAAAGCCTTGTCCAACTGGCCTTTCAACGCGGCCTCGGCAACGGACTGAACAGCGGGCGAGGCGGCGGGGCAGGCCTCTGCGCCCGTATCTGCCAGCCGCAGCTGGGTGCGTCGAACAAGCCCCAGCAATGGTGCGGATGCGGCCTCCGGACGCGCCGGCAGCTCTGCCGCCAGTGCTTCGACACTGACCGGGCTGTTGTCCATGCCCGAAAGCACACCGGCAACCTGGCGCTTGGCCGGTTCCGAAAGGCGCGGCCAGCTCGACAGGACAAGGCGCGTCAGATCTTCTGCCTGACGCCGGCTGGGCCGCTCGATGGCAGAAAAGGCGGAGATCGCGGCAAGCGCCACCGTGTCGATCGACTGCGCACCTTGCGGCTTTTCCAGCGTACGGAAGAGGGCGGGTGCGGCGTCGATCATGGTGCGTTGCGTATTGTTCCTGTGAGGGTTTGCCCAAATTAGACCGGAAACCTTAACCGATCATTAACCATCCCGGACCGTCAGGTCGGTGGAAGCGGTTCCGCCCGGCACTGCAGCGTGGCGACAAAGCGTGACGCGGCGTCCGCAAGGCTGGGCGCCTCGACCACGCCACGCAACACGACATAGCCTTCGACGGCGTCGAAGGGCACGAAGATCGAGGCGTTCTCGTCGAAGGTGCCGGCCAGACGCAACTGGTCGAACTGCTCCTGCGTGCCCAGCATGATATCCAGCGTGTCATCCAGCGCGGCGCGCTGGTTGATGCTGTAGATATTGTCGCCCGACGGGCTGAACAAGGATGCCGTCCAGAATGCCGAAGACGGCTCGGCCGTCAGGTGCACCGGCCCGTTTGCGCTGGAAAATCGGCATGTGGACACATCGAAGGCCGGGTCGACGAAGGTGAACGGCCCGGAGCCGGCTTCCAGAATGTCGGTTTCAAACAGCGCGCCGCGGGCCGACAGGCGGCTCCATGCGCTGTCCTCGGCAATCCGGGGCATGGCCAGGACAACGCCGATATGGACGACGGCGGCGCCGACGAGACCCACCAGAAGAGCGAGGATGAGCTTACCCACGGCCGGTGCAGCCCGCTCTGTCGATGGTGGGCAGGGCCAGCCTGTCGGTGCCGGCCGAGCTGCTGGCAGGCGTATCGTACAGCGAGAGTGCCAGCACCACCGGGCCGCCATCGCCGGGCAACGACAGCCAGTTGCCGGGCTGCGCCACCGCACTTGCCACGATGGGTGCGGCGTTGGCATCGTCGCGCATCAGCCTGGAAGAGACGAGAACGCCCGGCCGGTCCGACTGCCGTGGCAAGGCGAGCTGGCCGTCCGGGCGGTAGGCCGTCAGCGTGTAGAGGCGCGCCAGCGGTATCGGGCCCTCGACCCGGTAGGTGCAGTCCGCACGCAGGGGGCGGCCTTCGGAATCGGTTGCGGCACGGAAGGCCAATCCTTCGCCAAGACCGAGGGTAAGGTTGCCGTCTCTTGCCGACCGTGCCCTGGAATAGGGGTCGGCTGCCGGAGAGCCGGTCATCCTGTCGGCACGCCATGGGCCAATGGCGATGACGCCCTGGCCCTCGAAACGCGCCAGAAGGGCCTGCGCCGACCAGGCGCCGCCGCCGAATGCGACGACGATCGCGACAAGCATCAACAGGACGAGGCGCAGCCCTGGCATTGCGGTCAACGGGCTTCCGCGGCCGTCGCGTCTTCGCCCCGGGCGGCAACGCGGTTGGTGCCCGTGGGCGGGGCGTCGCGCATCATACGAGACAGATTGGACAGAAGGCGCTGCGTATCGGCGTTGATGCTGGGCGGCCGCACGATAAGCGGCGCATCGTCGTCCCGCGCCGCGACAGGGGTGCTGCCTGGCTCGGGCAGGGGGTTCTCGATGTCGGGGATGGGATAGAGGTCGATCCCCTTGTGCGCGGCTTCCATGAAGCGTTGCCATGTCATGGCCGGCAGGGAGCCGCCGGTAAGCTTGTTGGTTGGCTTGAAACTGTCGTTCCCGTACCAGACGGCAGAGGTGAAGTTGCCCGTGTAACCGACAAACCAGGCATCCCGGTAGCCCTGCGTGGTGCCCGTCTTGCCGGCGGCGCGTGTCATGGACAGGGCGGCGCGGCGCGCGGTTCCACGCTCGGGGATCTGCACCAGCATCTCGTTCATCGAGCGGGCCGCATCAGCCGACAGCACGCGCTGCGGCGCAGGCAGATCGCGCGCGGCGCTCCAGACGACATTGCCTTCCCCATCCATCATGTCCAGCACGGCGTGGCGGTTTGCCTGCATGCCCCCGGCGGGGAATACCGCATAGCCGGTCGCCTGGTCCATCACCGTCACCTCGTTGGTGCCGAGGGCGATGGTCTTGTCGCCGCGAAGCGGCGTTTCGACGCCCATGCTGGCGGCAAGTTTGGCGACGTTGCCGGAGCCGACCTTCTGGCTGAGCTTGACCGCCACCGTATTGATGGAGCGGGCCAGCGCCGTTTCAACGGACATGCGCCCCGAAAAGGAGTTGCCGTAGTTCTGGGGAGACCAGTTGCCGACGCGAACCGGCCCGTCCACCACCGTATCCTTGGGCGTCATGCCGTCTTCCATCGCGGCCGCATAGATGTACGGCTTGAAGGATGAGCCCGGCTGGCGAAGCGCCCGGGTGGCGCGGTTGAATTGCGAGACGCCGTAATCGCGACCGCCGACCAGCGCCCGCACCCCGCCCTCGTGATCCAGCACCACCATGGCGCTCTGCTCTACGCCGTAGGTCTTGCCGAACTGGCGCAGATGATAGTCGATCGATTCGTCGGCAAGCCGCTGCAGCCCCATGTCGATGGTGGTGCGCGCTGTGAGATTGCGCAGCTTGCTGCCGGCGGTCAGGCGGCGCACCTCGTCGAAGGCGAAGTCGAGGAAATAGTCGGGCGAGGCGACGGTGGAGCGGTCCACGGCGGTTGCGGGCCGGCGGCGGGCCGCCACGATCTGGCCCTCCGTCATGAAGCCGCTGTCCACCATGGCGCCCAGAACGACATTGGCGCGTGCGCGCGCCGCAGGCAGATTGATATGTGGCGCGTAGGCAGCCGGCGCCTTGAACAGGCCGGCCAGCATGGCCGCCTCGGCCAGGGTGACGTTGCGAACGTCCTTGCCGAAATAGAACTCGGCCGCCGCCGCCGCGCCGAACGTGCCGCCGCCCATATAGGCGCGGTCGAGATACATGGCGAGGATCTCGCGCTTGGAGTAGTGCGTCTCCAGCCACAGGGCGATGAACGCCTCGTTGATCTTGCGGTCGATAGACCGCTCGTTAGTCAGAAACAGGTTCTTGGCAAGCTGCTGCGTCAGGGTGGAGCCACCCTGCACCACGCCGCCGGCGCGCGCATTTTCGCTCATGGCGCGTCCGAGACCGACGAAGTCGATGCCCCAATGCTCGAAGAAGCGGCGGTCTTCTGTCGCCAGTACGGCCTTGAGGAAATGGTCGGGCATCTCTTCGATCGGCACCGCGTCGGCGCGCAGCTCGCCGCGCCGGCCGATCTCGTTGCCATGGCGGTCCAGGAAGGCGACCGAGTAGGAGCCTTCGGCGGGAAGGCCGTCGGCCGTCAGGCGCATGGCCGGCTGCGCCAGGGCCAGCAGCACGATCAGGCCCGCGAGGCCGAGCGTCAGCCCTTCACAGGACAGCTCCACCATGACGCGGTTGAAACCGCGCGCACGAAACTTCCGGGAAAAAATGGTCACGCTTTCCCAGGCGGCTGAAAAGCCGTGAAAAAGCCGCCACAAGCTGCTATCCAGCCAGGCATCGACTTCGATAAGCGCAGTTGGGCCGCGCCGCTTCTGCCGGTTGGGTGGGAGATGTTTCCGCACGCTTATCACCACCACGCATACGGGGCACACGGAATGGCTTCCGCTGCCCGGCTTCGTACGCCCTTCATAACCCTAGGTGAGCAAATTGACGGTAAACAGCAAGCCGCCGACGCAAGATTCGCCATTGAATTCCTCGCTGCGTGATTTCGGCAACAGACCGTTCTGGCGCGAACGCGCGCTGGAGGATTTTTCGCCGCGTGAATGGGAATCCCTGTGCGATGGCTGCGGCCGGTGCTGCCTCAACAAGCTCGAGGATTGGGACACGGGCGAGATCGCCTGGACCAATGTCGCCTGCCGCCTTCTGGACTGCGAAAGCTGCCGTTGTTCCGATTACGAAGACCGGCTGACGACGGTGCCCGACTGTCTGCCGCTGACGCCGCAGAGCGTGCGGGAAATCACCTGGCTGCCGCCGACATGCGCCTATCGCCTCGTTGCCGAGGGGCGGGATCTGTACTGGTGGCACCATCTGGTGTCCGGCGATCCGACGACGGTCCACGAGGCCGGCATATCAGTGCGGGGCCGCGCCATCAGCGAGGAGGGGCTGGCGCCCGAAGAGTTCGAGGATCATCTCGCGGCCTGGCCCGGACAGAATCCTATGAACGAAAATCATTGATCCTGAAAAAGACAGTTGACACCGTTACGGTGATCGACTAGAAGATTCGTACGGTCGAATTTCTGTATCGACTGTCTGGTTTTTGAAAGGGCTGCGCCGACTTCGGCTGCGGCCCTTTTTCGTTTCCCAATCCCTGCATCTACCGTTGGAGCATCTGTGGTCCGACAAGCACGAAGCGCCGCCTCCGGCGGAGCGCAAAGGCGCGGTGTTGCCCAGGGGCCGCGCCTTGCCGAACTGGCGCGCGGCCATGCGGAGGCCGCGCTGGACGCCCTTGTGGAAATCGCCATCGAGGGCGGCAGCGAGGCTGCGCGCATCTCGGCCGCCAACGCCATCCTGGACCGCGCCTATGGCAAGCCGGGCGCCGGTGGCGGCGACGCCGCCGCACCCGATGGGCCGACCAACCCGAAAGATCTCAGCGACGATGAGCTTCTCAGTATCGCCAGCGCAGGCGGCGCACGAGCTGCTGCGCCGCAGGAGGGGGCGTGAAAGCCTGACGGGGTTTGCGGGTGCCGTCGCCATACCGGGGCGGCCCGACGAGGCGGTGGAACACGGTATCGCCGCCCACCACCGCCTGCTGATGGAAGCCATCGACACCTGCCTCGATACGGCAAATGGGCGGCTGATGGTGTTCATGCCGCCGGGCAGCGCCAAAAGCACCTATGCCAGCGTGCTGACGCCGCCTTTCGCGATGGGACGCAAGCCGGGCTTTCGCGTCATCGGCGCCTGCTACGCAAGCGAGCTTGCCCGCAAGCTGGGACGCCGCTGCCGCTCCATCGTCCGGCAACCGGCCTTCGAGCGGTTGTTCGGCACGCGCCTGTCGGCCGAAAGCGCGGCGGCGGACGAATGGTCGCTGACCAACGGCTCGGAATACATGGCCGGCGGTATCCTTTCGGGCATTACCGGCAACCGTGCGGACCTTGTCCTGATCGACGATCCGGTGAAAGGGCGGCAGGATGCCGAAAGCCCGGTCATCCGGCGCAAGACACTGGATGCCTATCACGACGACCTGATGACCCGGCTTTTGCCCGGCGGATCGGTGATCCTGGTGCAGACCCGCTGGCACGAGGAGGATCTGGCAGGCTGCATCCTGCCGGAAGGCTATGAGGGGCAGTCCGGCGACATCGCCTGCCGGGACGGCCAGACATGGCGTGTCCTTTGCCTGCCCGCCCGGGCCGAGCGGGAAGACGACCCGCTGGGCCGCCGGCCGGGCGAATATCTGTGGCCGGAATGGTTTCCGCGCAGCCATTGGGCGCCGTTCGAGCGCAACCCCAGAAGCTGGGCAAGCCTGTTCCAGCAGCGGCCTTCGCCCGACGAGGGAGACATCTTCCGTCGCGAATGGCTGGCGCTCTACGACACTTTGCCGGCGGGCTGCCGCTTCTATGGCGGGTCCGATTACGCGGTGTCCGACACCGGCGACTACACGGTGCATGTGGTGGTGGCGATGGATGCGGACGGCACGCTCTATGTCCACGACCTCTGGCGCGGAAAGGGCGAGCCCGACAAGTGGATCGAACCGCTGCTCGACCTGGTCGAGGCGCACGATCCGCTGGCCTGGGCAGAGGAAGCGGGCCAGATCAACAAGTCGATCGGCCCCTTCCTGCGCCGGCGCATGGCCGAACGGCGGGTGTTCTTCCACCGCCGTCAGGAGGCGTCGACCACCGACAAGGTGGCTCGGGCGCGCTCGCTTCAGGGCCAGATGGCGTCCGGCCGGGTCATGCTGCGGCGGGGTGCTCCGTGGCTGGCGGACCTTGTCGCCGAGCTGACGGTGTTTCCCAACGGCCGCCATGACGACCAGGTCGATGCACTGACCAAGACGACGCAGATGCTGGACAGGATGCGCGGCACAGCCGGCGCGGCCGACCTGCCCGCATCCAACCCCTTCATGGCGAAGAACGCGTTTTCGCGCCCACGATCAGGAACACGACTGTGACAGAACCCGATGCCAAGGACTGGGAAACGCGCCTCGAAGCCGCCCTGCGGGCCGAGCGCGACTGGCGGGAAAAGGGCCGCGAGGTGGTCGAGATTTTCCGCGCCGAGCGTACCGCCGACGGCGCTGCCGGACGCGGGCGCTTCAACATGCTGTACGCGAACACCTCGATCCTCTCTCCGGTGATGTACCAGCAGCCGCCGAGGGCCGATGTGCGCCGCCGCACGATCCCCGCCGATGGCGTCGCGGACCGTGCCGCCGATGTCCTGCAGGCGGCGTTGAATGTGGCCGTGGATGCCGGCGACCTGGATTGCGAGCTGCGGCGCCTGGTGCAGGACCTCCTGTTGCCGGGGCGCGGCGTGCTCCGCGTGCGCTGGGCGCCGGTGGTGCGGCCCGTGCCGCTGTCCGACGCCGCCGGGTTGCCTGTCCAAGACGCGGAGGGGCGGCCCGTCACCGAACCGCGCAAGGTCTGGGAGAGTGTCGAGTTCGACCACGTCTTCTGGGAGGATTTCGTCTGCGAGCCGGTGCGGCGCTGGAAGGATGTCGGCTGGTGCGCCTTCCGCCACTATCTGACGCGGACCGCGGTCGAAACCGGCTTCGGCGATGGCGAGGCGGCCGCCCGGCTGCTTGCCGACGAGGCCTGGTGCCGGGGCGCGTTCGTGCACAGGCCGGCCGAGCACGAGGACGAGAAGCATGGCGCGGACGCAGTCGAGAAACGTGCCCTGGTCTGGGAATGCTGGGACCGCGAAACGCGCACCGTTTCGTTCGTCGCGATGGGGCCCGACGGGGCCGTGTCCCTGCGCCGGGATGGCGACCGCCTCAAGCTGAAGGGCTTCTTCCCCTGTGCCGAGCCGCTGACGGCGGTCACCACCGGCAATACCATGGTGCCGGTGCCCGAATACGAGATCTACCGTGATCTGGCCGCCGAGATCGCCAGGCTGACCGAGCGTATCGACGCCATCATGCAGCGCATGCGCGTGCGCGGTCTCTTCAACGGCTCGATCGAGGAGCTGGCCGACGCACTGGAGGGCGAGGACGGCAAGATGATCCCCGTCGCCGCCGTCGAGATGGAGGCGCTGGCCAGCAATATCTGGATGATCCCGCTGGATATGCTGGCGCAGACGGCGATGGCTCTTTACGGCGCGCGGGAGCAATCCAAGCAGGCTCTCTACGAGGTTACCGGCATTTCCGATGTGCTGCGGGGTGCGTCCGTGGCCAGCGAAACGGCGACGGCGCAACGCATCAAGGGCAATTTCGGCACCCTGCGGATCGACGACAGGCGGCGGGCGCTGAACGCCTGTATCCGCGATACGCTGCGGATCGCGGCCGAAATCGTCGCCACCTGCTTCTCTGCCGAGACGCTGGCGGTGATGACGGGCCGCACCGTGGATGCCGAGGTGGAATCCTTCCTGCGCAACGATGTGCTGCTGCTCTGCAGGGTGGATATCGAAAGCGATTCCACCATCGCGGCAGATGAGGTGGCCGAGCAGGAATCGTCCGCCCGGCTGGTGCAGGCAGCAGCCAGTATCTTGCAGACCTTCGGCCCGCTGGTGCAGTCCGGAATGGCGCCGCCGCGCCTTGTCGGCGAGGTGCTGAAACTGGCGCTGCGCCCGTTCAAGGGCGCCCGGGACCTGATGGGCCTTCTCGACCAGCTTTCCGAGGCGGCGGCCGCCGGCTTGCCCGCGCCGGCCCAGCCGCCGGTGGACGAGGAAGCGGCGGTGCGGCTGCAGGCCCGGCGCGAGGCGCTGGCCATGGAGCGCGAGCGCCATGCCCTGGCGATGGCGGAGGGCCGGCAGGACATGGACATCGAGCGCCGCAGGCTGGCGCTCGACACGGCCCGCGCCATCGCTTCCGCAACCGCCCGCAAAGGGGAACGCCCATGACCGATTGCCGGTCCGATTTTCCATGTCCAGGCCTGATCCGGGACATCGAACCCTATCGCTCGCCCATTTCCGGGCGGGTGGTTTCGACCCGCGCCGAACGCCGCGCGGATCTGCAACGCCATGGCTGCGTCGATGCCCGGGACCTGAAGGGTATCCGGCCGGCCGAAGGCTCCACGCATGAGGGATGTTAACGTGGATACGGACCTGAAACAGGAAGATACCCCGCTGCCGCACGACGCCGCGCCGCCCGTCGAGGCGGACGATCTCGGCGCCCGGCTGCGCGCCCTCATCACCGAGGATCTCATGGCGCGCATGAAGCAGTCCGGCTTCGACGAGGTGGGCGGCATCGGCCATCTCATCGAGATGGAGCGCTATGCCGCCTCCGACCCGGCCGGCTACCTGAAGCTGGTGGCGCGCCATGCCGCCGGGCATGGGGTGGATATCGGCGCCGCGCTGCGCGAGGCCGTGCATGCGGGCGGCGCCGACGCGGACCCCCGCGCCGCCGTCATGCGCCGGATCGAGGCGTTCCGCGATGCCACGGACGAGGCAGGCGCACCCCGCCACCCGCATTACGAGGCGGTGTCGGGCGAGATGGCGTCTCTTATCCGCGCCGACCCCTCGCTGGATCTGGCACAGGCCTACGGCCACGCCGTGTGGATGAACCCGCAGGTCCGCGAAACCCTGATCGAGGCGGAGCTGGCGAACCGCCAGGCGAAGCTGCACGCGGACGACACCGACAAGGCCCGCCGCGCCGCCTCGGATGCCGCGCTGGCGGCGCGTCAGAACATTCGGCCCGGTGGCGGCGGTTTTGCCCGCACACCGGACGTCAGGAACCTGGATGACGCGATCGCCATCGCGCTCCGGCAGGTCAACGCTTAACAAACGAGGACATCGATGAACGCAGCCCAGCTTCGCCAGTTGCTTGCCACGACGATCGCCAATTATCGCCGGCAACTCTACGACAATGTCACGGGGTCCAACCTCGTGCTGGCCACCCTGCAGCAGAAGGGGCGCATCACCCCCCTGGACGGCGGCTCCGACATTCGCGGCCCCGTCGTCTTCGACGAGGAGGATTTCAGGTGGTATGACGGCGTCGACAGCCTTGGCCGCACGCAGAAGGAGACGATCGGCGAGGCGGTCTACACGCCGGGCATGGCGGCCGCCTCTATAACGCTGTCGGGCGAGGAGATGGCCAAGAATGCCGGCCGCTCGCAGATCGTCAAGCTTTTGCGGGCCAAGACGCAGAACGCCGAAAACACCCTGAAATCGGGCATCACCCGGGCCCTCTACGGCGATGGCTCGGTTGCCAAATCCTTCGTCGGCCTGGATGCCATCGTGTCGGATACGCCGGCCGTCGGCACCGTCGGCGGCATCGACGCCGCGGCAAAGCCGTGGTGGCGCAACAAGGCGACGACGGTTGCCATGGCGGGTGCCGCCGACGACCGGGAACGCTACAGGCGGCTGCGCCTCGGCATGAGCGCCCTGTACCGCCAGTGCTGCGTCGGCACCGAGAAGACCGACATCGTCACCCTGTCGGACGATGTCTACGGTCTGTACGAAAGCGGCTTGCAGGAAAACCAGCGCTACGCCGATGCCAATGCGGCGGCACTGGGCTTCGATACGCTGAAGTACCGGTCGGCGACCGTCATCACCGAGAGCGCCGGATCGGCCCATCCCGACGATAACGGCTTCTTCCTGAACACCGATTTCCTGAACCTCGAATACTACGAGGGCAGGGGCTTCGACGAACTCGACCTGCCGGAATCCACCCCGGACATGGACGCCGTCACCAAGCATATCGGCTTCATGGGCGCGCTCACCTGCTACAAGCGCAACCGCCACGGACGGTTGATCGTCACCGGCCTGTAAGGGCCCGCCAGACGCGAGTTCCGCCGCCGCGCAATGGGGCGCGGCGGCTCCAGGCGCCCAAGGGCTTTTCCCATGATCCGCTTCTTCGACAAGGCAGAGCCGTCCGGCCTGGGGCCGGACGGGCTCGCCACCTATCGCCTCGAAACCTACTTCGAATGCTACCGCGATTTCGCAACCCGCATCGTTCGGCGGGCGCGGCCCGCGGACATCGCCGCCTACCCCGCGCAGTACGCCGCCTATACACAGGCGCGGACTGCGGCCGACGAGGGTTTTCCGCTCTGTGCCTGGCCCGCGGCGGACGAGGCGGTGCAACTGGGTTTGGCCGAGCGCGGCATACGCACCGTGGAGAGGCTGGCCGCCGCCGACCTCGCATCGGCGCCCATCGAGTACCGCGAAGCCAAGGAGCGGGCCGAAGCCTTCCTGCAGACGCTGAGGGAAGAGGGGCCGCAGCGCGCCGCCGAGGTGCAGAGGCTGCGCGCGGAGGTTGCCGCGTTGGCGGCCGAAAATGCCGAACTGCGTGCCGCATTGGCGCAAGGGGCGCCTCAGCGCGCGGCAAGAGCCGGCAGCCGGCGCACCGCCGCGGAGCGTGGATGATGCAACTCGGCGAACTGATCCGCTCCATCATGCCCAGCCTGCAATTGCCGGCTCCGGCCTCCGTCATCGGCAATACCGACCCCGTCGTCCGGCAGATGCTGGCGGTGCTTGCCAGTGCCGCCGACGAGCTTGTCCGCCGCTACCCCTACACGCGGCGCCTCGTCGACGGAAAATGGATCAAGCCGCTTGCCGCCGCGGCCACCGATACGGCCACGCTGGATACGGACAATATCCTGTTCGATACGCCCGTCATTCGCGCTGCCGTCAAATGGCGCTGGCAGGAGGCGAACGGCTTCGATTATTCCGAAGCCTTCCGCCAATGCGAGGAAGCGCTTTCCCGCGTCGCGAGCCAGCATATGCGCGCCACGCGCGAGACGGTGGCGTTGTGATGCGGCGGCCGCTTCGGTTGCTATCCGCATTCGGGTCGGCACGCTCCGCGCCGGTGACGGTGCCCGCGCCCTACGGCGGGATCAACGGTGCGGATGCCATAGCCGGCGGCATGAACCCCGTGGATGCCGTGGACCTGTGCAACTTCGTCTGCATCGGCGGCGGGGTGGAAAGCCGGCCCGGCTATACCGTGCGCAACAGCCTGGGCACAGGCGCGCGTGTCGGCTTCCTGCACCCTTTGCCCGATCCTTCGATGGGCAGCCTGGCCGCCAGTGGCGGCAAGCTTCATCTTGTTGCAACGGGCACGACCCAGCTTGGCAGCGGCTTCGCATCCGATGGCTGGCGGGCCGCAGTCATGAACGGGCGCCTGTTCCTGGTCAATGGCTCGGACGCGCCCCGCGCGCTTGCCGGCACCACGCTGGAGACGCCGAGCTTCAGCGGCCCCGCCGCCTTGTCGGCCCTTCATCGGGTGCGCGCCCATGCACGGCGGCTTTTCTTTGCCGAGCGGGGTTCGGCGAAGTTCTGGTACACCGAAGCGCCGGGCAATGTCTCGGGAACGCTGCTGCCGTTCGACCTGTCGGGCGTCGGCAACAAGGGCGGCGTACTTGAGGAGATCGCCACCCTGGCCCCGGACGGGGGCACCGGCGGCGACGATGATGCCGTGGCCTTCTTCATGTCGTCGGGCGAGGCCATCGTCTATCGCGGGTCCAACCCGGGCGATGCGTCAAGCTGGGGGCGGGTCGGCGTCTTTCCGGTCGCGCGGCCGATTGCTGTCGAAAGCCACGGCGGCGACGTGCTCACCGTGTCGCTGGACGGTTATGCCGAACTGTCCCGCGTGCTTCCGTCGGGCCGCTCTCCCGTGGCCGGGTTCGGCAGCCGGATCGGGCGGCTTGCCCAAAGCTCCGCCGCCGCATTCGGGGATAATGACGGCTGGCAGATCCTGTACAGCCCGGCCCAACGGATCATCATCGTCCACGTGCCGCAGACCGCCAGCGCGGCGCAGCAGCATGTCTACGGCCTTGCAGCGGGCGGGTGGTCGCGATGGGCCGGCCTTCCCGCCACGGTCTGGGGCAATGTGGGCGAAGCGCTGTGCTTCGGCACCAGCGATGGGCGCATCTGCCAATTGGGCAGCGACAGCGATAACGGCACGCCCATCGTCGCGACGGCCCAGGCCGCCTGGAATTCGCTTGGCAGTCCCGGCCGACGGAAGCGTATCGGGCTCGTCAAGCCGATCGTCACCGCAACCTCCGCGCCCAGCATCCGCCATGTGCTCGGCGTGGACTTCCAACCGCCGGTTTACGGAGCGGAGGGCGCCGTGCCCCTGGCTGCCGCTTCGGGCATCTGGAACCAATCGGTCTGGAATGTGGCCACATGGGGCGGCGCCGAACAGGTCGCCACCGAGTTTCGGGGCGGCGGGGCCATCGGCGAATGGTTTGCCGTCGGCCTGCGGGTCGACAGCCGCGTCGGGCGGGTCAAATGGCTGGCCACGACGCTGATGGTGGAGGCCGGCGTATGAGCTACCTCATCCTGACCGGGCACCATGCCCATGTCGCAAGCTGGATCGCCGCCCGGGTGGAATCCTGCCAATCGCTGGAGGGCGCCGTCGCCTTCGGGGCGATGCGCGATGGCCGGCTGGTGGGCGGCATCGCCTTCACCGAGTTTCGGGGCCGCGATATCCGGGTAACCGTGGCGGGCGAGGGCGCCTGGCTGACGCGTCGCCTGTTGCGCACGGCTTTTGCCTACGCCTTCCAGGATCTGCGATGCCGGCGCATCAGCGCCATGGTCAAGCAAGGCAACCTTGCGTCCCGGCGCCTGGTGCAGCGGCTCGGTTTCCGCCGCGAAGGGCAGCACCCGGGCTTTTTCGAAGATGGCGACATTCTCTGCAGCTACGGCCTTCTGGCCGACGAATGCCTCTGGCTGAAAGGTTGAGACGATGGGAAAGAGCACACCGACAGCGCCAAACCCGTACACCACGGCAGCGGCGCAGGCGCAGGCCAACAGCGCAGCCGTGCGCGACAGCGCCGCTTACAATGCGGTCAACCAGTACGGGCCGCTCGGCTCAACGACCTATCAGCGGCGAAGCGACGGTACGCCCTATGCGCAGACCGTTACCCTTGCGCCGTCGGCCCAATCGGTCCTGGACGGACAATTGCGGGCAGCCGACACGCTGACCACCAGGGCCGCATCCATGGCCAACAACATCGCAGCCCTGCCGCTCGACGTTTCCAAGCTGCCGGCGCGGCCAACGACCATCCCCACGGCAGGAACGGTTACGGACACGATTCCCAATCAGGGCAACGCCCTGCAAACCGTTACCGCCACGGGGCTGCCGTCACTGCCCGGCCTTGCAGACTTCGGTGCGGACGCGGCACGGGCGCAGAGCGCGTCGTTCGGCAAAGCGCAGGCCCTTTTGCAGCCGGACATGACCCAATCGCGCAACCGCCTCGTCCAGTCATTGTCCGACAGGGGTATTCCACTCGACAGCTCTGCCGGCCAGGCGGAGTTGGACCGGCTGGACCGGGCCCAGTCGGAGGCGATGAACAGGGCGGCCTATGATTCCGTTGCGGCGGGCTCGCAGGAGCAGTCGCGTCTGTTCGGGCTTGCTTCCGCCGCGCGCGGCCAGCTCTACAATGAGGGGCTCTCGACGGCCGGGTTCAACAATGATGTCGCAAACAGCCGATTCAGCCAGGACCTTGCGTCGGCGCAGTTTGCCAACTCGGCCCAGAACCAGCGCTTCTCGCAGGCCGCCCAACAGGCATCCTTCTCGGCGGACCAGCGCGACAGGGCCCTGTCGGAAGCCCTGACATTGCGCAACCAGCCCCTGGTGGAAACGGCGGCCATGCTGCGCGCCGCGCCGTCATTCCAGATGCCCGGTTTCCAGCAGACACCTGCCTATTCGGTCGAGGCGCCGGACATTTCCGGCCTGGTCGAGGCGAACTACCGCAATCAGGTGGCCGCCGCGAACCAGCGTCAGCAAGCCCTGTACGGCAGCGCCACAAACCTTGCCACCACCGCCATCGGTGCACCGTGGTTCGGACGGTGGTTAGGAATATAAGCAAAGCGCTATCACCGGGAAGCTTTCGGCTGCCGGATCGGAAAGGCACGCAACGCGCGTCTTTCTTATTCGACTGAAAACTTGAATAAGAACAAATTCCTATCAGTAAGGAGGGCACTGTGAACGTTTTCGGAATTCAGGTCGGGTCGCAAGGCAACCTTCAAAATCAGGAGCCAACAGCCCCTTCTTATTTCCAGGGGGCGATCGACGAATTGGGTTCCACGGCGGCCGCCTTCGCGATGCATGCCGGACAGGGTTTGACGTTGAACTTCGGCGACGATTAGCTCAATCGATGTATGGTGATACATCATAACGCGAATAAACTGTTGAGCTTCGTCACGTCAAATAAACCTTAAGTCGCGGCACAATCCATATCTGTCAGCTGAAACTATAGGAAAAATCCCAACATCAAGATGCCTAAATCTCGGGCTTGGTCGAGGCAACCAGTGCAATCGGGTGAACGCCGTCAACCGGCGCCAGCAAGTCCCGTGTGGCAAAGCGGCAAACCCTGCCACAACGGCCATCGGCGCGGCGTGGTCGGACTATAAGCAAAGCATGTGGTCGATAGAGTATCGGCTACCATGGTAGCAATGCACGCAGCGCACGTGCCATCAGCCCAGGCAGTTGAGATAGTCGCACATACCCCCCCGTCTGTACCAGAATCCAGGGGCCGAACAACATTCCATACAATGCTGTCAACTGCCAAAGAAAATTGTGATAGAATTTGAATGAATCCATCGACAGAAAACCAAAGATTAATAGAAACATGAAAATAAATCGTAGCCTGCGAGACCAAGGAACTTTGATGTCGAGCATCTCGTAAGGGTTATGCTCAATCCCCTGTAAATCAATATCAACAAGCGTCTCGCGGCACCCAAAATCGGCCTCTCGATTTTTTTGCCGCTCGACAATAAAACGGCTTCGCCAAACCATAAGAAAAATTTCCTAATCTTGCTATGGGCGGGGTATGGTTGGCTTTCGAGGCATTCCTGGCGCGATTAGACACATGTTTGTGGAGCGGGATAACTTCAATCACTTCCACCGGATCTCAAGGTGCAACCAGAAGGAACTTATTGCGGTGGCACCGGAGAACGTCATTAGACTGAATAACCAATCGGTTCTGAATAGGTACCAAAAACTCGAAACGACGACAAACACGAGCGCACTTGCGATAATGACGTTATAGCCACGGTCGGTTGGTCTGTTGTCATCACACTCGTATGTGCGCTGGGCGTTTTGGGCCGGCCAATTCATTTGACTGCCTGGCGCGTAGAAGTGTGCCGGCAAATCCTCTGCTGTCGGTTCGTCGTCGAATTTCTGCCCGCCCATAAACACCCCCATGCCCCAAAGCCGATATCACCGCGAGGAACAGACCGGGAACTGAAGACACCGATCGCTAAATGTCAACATGCAACATTCATAGGGCGGTCGTGCTGCGACCGCAGGATGGGAGATGCACATGCCATTCGCAGGCAATAATTTCGTGCGGAACCAGAACTTCGTTTCGGACCGCAACGCGGGGCCACCCAGCAACACCATTTCCGCCGAGAAGGTCGACAATGAATTCGACAATCTCACCGCCGGTCTGACCACCGTAAAGACCGCTCATGAAACTCAGAAGTCGCTTTTCCCGGTGCCGGCAACGGCTAATGCCGGACAATATATGCGGACGAACGCCGCCGGCACGGCATTCGAACTCCGGACCGCCGAGCAGACGCGGACCGATCTGTCCGTGGTGCTGCCAGGCAGGTTGGCCTTCCAATATCCGACCACGACGCAGTGGGTAGTGCCGGCAGGCGTGAGGCGTGTCTGGGTTGAGGTCTACGGCGGGGGCGGCGGCACCACCGGCTTCTACCAGGGGACGGCCAATGCCAAAATGTACTCCGGTGGAGGTGGCGGATACGCGGCAAGTTACATCGACGTGACACCCGGCGCGGTTATCCCCATAACGGTCGGCGCGGCCGGAGCCACCGGGTCGACTGGCCCCGGCACGAATGGCGGCGATAGTTCGTTCGGCACCTTCCTCAGCGCTGGTGGCGGTAAATCCGTGCAGTACGACGGGGACGTCGCAATGGGCGGTACCGCACCTTACTCGGCAACCATATTCCAGATGGGCGGCCGAGGCAGACCTGCCCCCATGGGAGGTGTGGAGGCAAAAAGCGGGATGGCCGGCGGGCCGCTCGGCGGCCGCGCTATCGGTTGGTTCGACGCCGTCTCACCATGGCCGGGCGCGGGTGGCTCTGCGCAACAGCTCAACCAGACGAATGCATACTATACGGCCGCCGGGGCCGGGGCCGTCATCGTCAGTTGGTGAACGCCGGACGCATAGCCTGTTTCGACAAGCCGCCGCGAGCGGCTTTTTTCATGAGGTGAACCATGCCAGATCGATATTCCAGTTTCCCGGCCGCGCCGTTCGGGCCGGCCGGCGCTTTCTTCGCGGTAACGCCAAACGATGGTGCGGAGCTCGCTTACCTTACGACGGGCCTCTACATCGGCGGTGCCGGCGACGTATCCGTGGCCGACCCGGTAACCGCCGTACCGGTTACCTTCAAGGCGGTGCCCGGCGGCTCTATCCTGCCTGTGCGCACGGCCCGCGTGCTGGCAACGGGAACCACGGCAACTTTCATTGTTGGTCTCGCCTGATGGCGCCGGCCATCGGCCCCGGCCTCGGCGTATCCTTCTGTCGCCGGGCGGCCGGTCCGGACGTTGATGTCCTGGCTCTTATCGCACGGATGGCGGTGCCGCCCGACGCGGCCCGCGCAAAGCTGATCGCAGCGCTGGTCCGCGATCTGAAATCATCGGGCGTATGGCAGACGCTCGATGGCCTCTACGTCATGGCTGCACACGACGCGCAGGCTGCGCGGCTGAACTGGCGCGGCGACCTTTTGAACCTTACGCCGGCCGCCTCGCCGATCTTCACCGCGGACAGGGGGTACCAGGGCGACGGCGCTGCCGCGTATCTGGCAATCGACAATGCCGACGCGAATGCAATTCGCTTTACCGAAAATGGCGCCAGTATCGGCGTATGGCTGAATGTCTGTACCGCCGAGCAGAGAAACGTGCTCGGCCGTACCGACAACGGCGCTCTGCAGCTTATGCCATTGTCGGCGGCCGATACCATCACGGGGCGCATGCAGACGGTATCCGGCTCGCAGCAGACGACGATCGTAGCCGGCTACACCGGCCGCGGAATGACACGCATGACGCGAGAGGTCATCGGGCAATACTATCTGCGTCCCCATGGGCTGGCGCGCGCGTTGCGTACGGTGCCTGCCGCCTCGGGCAATCCGCGAAGGCCACACCGCTTTCTGGCCGGCATCAACACAAGCGGGACGATGCTGTTCAGCACCGCCCGCATCGCGGTCGGCTATTTCGGTGGCGCACTGACCAACGTCCAGGAAGTGGCGATGGATGCGGCGCTTCAAACCTATCTCAGTGCCGTTGGGGGTGCGTGATGGCCGAACTGGACTGGATCGTGATGTCCGCCGACGAACGGGCGCGTGCAACCGTGCTGAACGACGATCAGGCGTTTCTGGGCGCGCGGCGGATCGTTTTGGGTGATCATGCCGGGCAATGGGTCGTCCCCGCCCGCATGCTGACCGACCCGGATTATGAACGCTGGCACGCCGATCTTTCTTGCATGCCGCACCTTCGGGCCAGCCCCGATGCGCTTTTCCGGCCTCCCGAGCCGGACATCGAAACCGATTGACGATCCCGCCGTACCGGCGGGGTTTTT
>NZ_BBWQ01000002.1 GCF_001463885.1 Aureimonas altamirensis
TCCCGCCGTACCGGCGGGTTTTTTGTTTCAGGAGACAGATGGATGAAAATGAGTTCACGGGGCCTCGCCGAGCTTGCGGGGCACGAAGGCATCGTCACGTCGCCCTACAAGGATTGTGCCGGCGTATGGACGGTCGGGGTCGGCCATACCGCGGCAGCCGGGCCGCCTGACCCGAAGGCCCTGGTTTCGGCCCTGAGCGTCGAGGCGGCGCTGGATCTGTTCCGGCACGACGTTGCCCGCTACGAGGCCGAAGTCGACGCCGCGGTGACGGTTCCCCTAAGCCAGCATGAATTCGATGCGCTGGTCAGCTTTCATTACAATACCGGGGCCATCCGCTATGCCGGGCTGACGCGCGCATTGAACCGCGGGGACCGGTTGCGGGCAGCGGAGGGTTTTTCGCCTGGCGCAAGCCCGCCGAAATTCTGCCAAGACGCCGGCTGGAACGGAAGCTGTTCCTGGAAGGCGTCTACGGCCATGGCGGCGTTGCCAATGTCTACACGGCAACACGCGGCGGCGCCGTCCAGTGGGCCAGGGGCCGCTGCGTGGACGTGGCCGCGCTTCTTTCCGCGATGGCTGCATGACGGCCTTTCCCGACATTTTCTTCACAAGCAGCAAGGACCTCGCCATGCCCACACGATCGATCGCTCCGGCCATATCCGCCGCCCTGAAGCAGATTGCCGACAGCCCGTCGCTGTCCTTGACAGCCGCGGACGTGCCCGCCGCTGCCGAGGTGGTGACACGGCACATCCTGCCGGCGCTGGAGCACCTGAACAATGGTGAAAGCTGGTACCGCTCCCGGGTTACCTGGGGCGCCGTCATTTCTGCCATCGCACCTGTGTTGCCGCTTCTCGGCATGGGCGCGGACTGGTTCGACCCGACGGTGGGCGCCGCGCTTCTGGCGGCGACCGGTTCGGCCATAGGGGCGGCGTGCACGCTCTATGGGCGCTGGCGCGCCACACGCCCCATCGGGCGCTGATCCGATGGAAGAGGAAACGACGCGTTTCGCGGCGCTGGACCCTGCGATCCGGGATTACCTCGCGCATCTGACGGAAGAGGATGTCGTCCTGATACGCTCGGGGGTCGAACTCGTCCGCTCGGCCATGACCGTCAGCCGCTTCCTGAGGTGGCTGATCATCTCTCTGGCAGGAGCCTTCCTTGGGGCCGTCATGGTGTGGGATGCGGGAATCAAGCTGTCGGCCTGGATGCGAGGCCTGACCCGATGACGGGCGGCGCGTGCGGGTACGCCCGCACGCGCCCATCCATCGAATCGAATAGGACCATAATCCTTGTCGATGCCGTGGCTCTGGCGGGGATAAGCCTGTTGAAAAGAAACTATAAGTGGCAATTTTGCGCGGTGCGCGGCGAAAAACAATGCGACTCAAAATTCGAAATTGAAAATATGAAGGATATTGGTATCGAGGGTATGACTTCGATACGAGTGGAGTGGACGCATGGCTGAACTGAATGATGGTTACGGCGCCGGTCTTGTCGCCGACATTACGGCCGAGAGGGCGGCAGCGGGCTCGCGGCGTATGCCGGCCACCTTTCTCGACCCCACCCGCAGCCCGGGGCAATGGGCGCTGCAGACGCCATGGTATGTTTTCCTGCGATGGGCCGGCACGGTTGTCGCGCCGAAGGGCGAGCATGCCGCCTGTTGCGCCCTCTTGTCGGAGCAGACGCTCATAGAATTGGCCCGGTTCTGCGAAGGCGGGGCTGCTCCGGCCATGCTGCCGCTGCCTGGTTCCGTCATTGCCGGCCGGCGCTTTATCGGAGGCAATCCCGCCTTGCCGGAAAATTGGCCCTACATGGCCTGAGCCACAGCCTTCGACGCTCCCGACAAGGTGAATGATTCCCTTGCCGGCATCGTGGACAACCGCCCCAACTCACGTCACATTAACCAATGTTACCGAAGTGGATCGCATTCGGAACCTGGAGCGCGCGAGATGGCGGAAGCCGCAGTTGAAACCGCAATCCTTTCCACGCTTGCCGCAGATGCCGCCGTAACGCGGCTTCTGGGAGGGCCGAACGTCTTCGGCCGCTCGGTGCAAGGGCACGACTTCCCCTATGTCACGCTGGGGCGGACGGCTGTCGTGGACTGGACCTGCGGGCGCGACAATGCCGCCGAAGACGTGCTGACGCTGCATGTCTGGACCGGCGGCGGCAGCAAGGCCGCCACGTTCGAGATCATGGATCGGCTTTGCGAGGCCCTTCACGACAAGGCCCTGCCGGTGGCCGATAGCGGCGTCGTGCATCTGAAACTGCAGTTCGCCGAAGCGCGGCGGCAGCCGGAGGAACCCAACTACCACGGGCTGCTTCGCTTCCTGGCCGTCCGGCGGCCGCTGGCATGACGGGCCGCGCCGCTCGTTCATTCGACATTCAAGCTTTCTGCCTTATTCCATAAGGATGGTGGCTTGGCATGGGGCGCTTGCCACGGATTGACGATTGAACCGACGACACGGCCGGAACCTCACATGGGTATATTGAAGGGTCGACTGCGTATCGCCGGCCTGGTCGCCGCGCTGGCGGCGGGCGCTGCCGCAGTCCCGCCAGGCGACGCCATTGCGCAGGGCAGTTGTTCCGCAGCTGCTTCGCAGGCCGCCGCCCAATCGGGCGGGCAGGTTCTGTCGGTCACGACCGCCCAGCAAGGGGGGCGCACGGTTTGCGTCGTCACCGTGCTGGTGCCGGGGCGCGATGGCAGCCGGCCGCGCCGCGTAACGCTCACAATTCCGCAGTAAGGACGCCGCCATGCGTATCCTCGTGGTGGAAGACGACAAAGACCTGAACCGGCAGCTCACGGCTGCGCTGGCCAATTCCGGCTATGTCGTGGACAGCGCAAGCGACGGCGAGGAAGGCCATTTCCTCGGCGATACCGAGCCTTACGACGCCGTGATCCTGGATGTGGGCCTGCCGCTGATGGATGGCATTTCCGTGCTGGAGCGCTGGCGACGCGACGGACGCGCCATGCCCGTGCTGATTCTCACCGCGCGTGACCGGTGGAGCGACAAGGTGGCGGGCATCGATGCCGGCGCCGACGATTATGTCGCCAAACCCTTCCACATCGAGGAGGTGCTGGCGCGTGTCCGCGCCTTGATCCGCCGTGCGGCCGGCCACGCATCGTCGGAAATCCACTGCGGTCCGCTGCGCCTGGATACGCGCGCCTCCCGCGCGACGCTCGATGGCGCGCCGCTGAAACTGACCTCGCACGAATATCGGCTGCTGGCCTACCTGATGCATCATCAGGGCGATGTCGTTTCCCGATCGGAACTGACCGAGCATATGTACGACCAGGATTTCGACCGGGATTCCAACACGATCGAAGTTTTCATCGGCAGGCTTCGGCGCAAGATCGGCAGCGATATGATCGAAACCGTGCGCGGCCTGGGCTACCGCCTGTCCGCGCCGCACGGCTAGCGCATGGGAACCTTGCGCACCCTGCGCACGCGCCTGTCCGACAGTCTGGCCGTGCGCGTCGTCGCGCTGTCCAGCCTGTGGGCCATCGCAGCCTTCATCGTGGTTGGCGGGCTGATCTCCAGCTTCTATCGACAGACGGCCGAGGCCGGCTTCGAGGCCGTCGTGCGCGCCCAGCTCTTCAACCTCGTCAACACCGTCGCCGTTTCGGAGACGGGTGCCTTGTCCGGCTCTCCCGATCTCGGAGATCTCAGCTACTCGCAGCCTTTGTCGGGCTGGTACTGGGAGGTGCTTCCCGCCAGCGACAACACGTCCGGCCGGCTTGCGTCCTTTTCGCTGGGGCCGGGCGAGATCGCTGCCCCGACGACGGCGGAATCGCCGTTCGACGGCCAGTATCGGCGCTCCTACGAAGCGCCCGGTCTCGACGGTGAGACGGTCTATGTCGAAGAGGCCGAAGTCGTGCTGGACGGCGACAACCACGCGGCGCGGTTTCGCGTGATGGGCAATGCCGATGTCGTCGCAGCCGACGTCGCGCGGTTCAACCGCAGCCTGTCGATCTATCTCGGCGGGTTCGGCGCCAGCTCCATCCTGATCAACGCACTGGCCATCCTGTACGGGCTGTCGCCCTTGCGCCGTGTCCGCCAGGCCCTGGGCGAGGTGCGGGCCGGTCGCAGCGAGCGGTTGTCCGGCCGTCTGCCGGTGGAGGTGCAGCCACTTGCCGCCGAGGTGAACGCCCTGATCGACAGCAACAGGCGTATCGTCGAACGGGCACGCACGCAGGTGGGCAACCTTGCGCATTCGTTGAAAACGCCCATCGCGGTCCTGACCAACGAGGCGGCGTCGATCGGTGGCGAGCACGGACGCCTCGTGGCGGAGCAGAGCGAGCGCATGCGCGTTCAGGTGCAGCACTATCTGGACCGCGCGCGCCTTGCCGCGCTGGGGCAGGGCGCCGTCATCCGAACCCCGGTCATGCCGTCGCTGGAGCGCGTGGCCAAGGTTGTCTCGCGGCTGAACCCCGCGCTGGACCTGTCGCTTTCGAGCGATATGGATGGGGCCGTTTTCGCAGGGGAGCGCGAGGATTTCGAAGAGATGATCGGCAATCTCGTCGAGAATGCCGCCAAATGGGCGGCAGGCCGCGTGGAGGTGCGCCTGCATGCCGAGGGGAATGACCGATTCCGCGTCACGATCGACGATGACGGGCCCGGACTGTCGCCGGAGGAGCAGGCAGAGGCAACCAAACGGGGCCGCCGCCTGGATGAGGCGAAGCCCGGCAGCGGGCTCGGCCTTTCGATCGTGGCGGATACAGTTTTGCAATACCGCGGGGAATTTCGTCTCGGCAATGCCCCCATCGGGGGCTTGCGCGCAGAATTGCTCTTGCCACGGGCCGTAGAGGGAACAATGTCTTGAACGGGCGCAATGCCCGATATGTTCAATGTGCGTTCCTCGCCAGAGGTTTTCCATGCAAGGTCTTGCCCAAACCCTCGTTCTCGTGTCCGCCGCGCTCGCCTTGAGCGGCTGCCTTTCGGCGGGCGGTGCAGGCCAGGCCGCCGCGCCATCGATCGCCCAGGGCGCGCTCGGCAGCGAGCTGGTCGGGATGGGTCTCGGCGGGAGTGCGCAGCAGGCGGCACTGAAGGCAGAGTATCAGGCCCTTCAGTTCGGCGCCGTGGGCCAGCCCGTGCCCTGGCAGGATGGTGCCTTTGCGGGGCAGGTCGTGCCGACGCAGCTCTATCGTGTCGGCTCCCAGGATTGCCGTGGCTATACGCATACGGTTACGCGGCAGGGCCGGACGGTGCAGCAGGTCGGCTCGGCCTGCCGCACCGGCGACGTCTGGACGCCGGTAGCCTGAGCGGTCCATACTTCTTCCGTTGCAGATAGGCTCCGTCACTTCCTGATAGGGAAGTGACTGTGTTTTCGCGCAACACTTTGTTAAAGCGTCTGGAACGGTTCCAGGCGTCGGTCGGGCACCGTCAATGGATTCCTGTTTCGGATCGCCGGTCGCATCGGGTTGGAAATGCTGTTCTGGATCATCGCGGGCGCCCTGACGGTCGTTGTCTGTCTGGCTTGCGTCTGGCCCTTGCTACGCCGCGAGGCCGCCCCTGCCGCACACCGCGCCGAACACGACATGGTCGTGTACCGGGCGCAGCTCGACGAGCTGGAGGCCGATGTCCGCCGTGGCGTCATCGCCGCGCCCGAGGCGGCCATCGCCCGTGCCGAAATTGGACGGCGGCTTCTGAAGGCAGCCGATGCCGGCACGGCGCAGCAGGCGCCGCAACGCCGGTCGCGCTCCCGGTCTGTTGCGGCAATGCTGATGGTCGCAATTCCCGTTGCCGCCATCGCGGGCTATCTTTCCTTCGGTTCGCCGGACGCCGGCGACATGCCCTTGGCCGCCCGCGAAGCCACGCCCGATGGCGGCGACGTCGCCGCCCTTGTTGCGATGGCCGAGGCGCGACTGGCAACCAATCCGAACGAGGGCCAGGGGTGGGATGCGCTGGCGCCGATCTATCTGCGCAATGGCGAGGCCACAAAGGCCGTAAATGCGTACCGGCGCGCCATCGACATACTGGGGCCCACCCCCACACGGCTGTCCGGCTTCGGCGAAGCGCAGGTGATGGCGTCGGAAGGGCGTGTCACCGGGCAGGCGGCGGAGGCATTCAGCGCGGCTCTGGCGCTGGACCCGCAGGTGTTGCTGCCGCGCTTTTTCCTTGCCCTGCAGCTCATGCAGCAGGCGCGTTTTGCCGAGGCGGCAGACGCCTGGCAGGCGCTGTTGAACGACAGCCCGGCGGAGGCCCCGTGGCGTAGCTTCGCAGAGCCAGCCCTTGCCGAGGCGCGGGCCCGCTCAGGCACGAACGCCGCTCCAATGCCCGATGCCGCCGCAGCCGAAATCGCAGCCCTGCCGCCGGAAGAGCGGCGCCAGCGCATCGAGGGCATGGTGGCGGGCCTTGCCGCGCGGCTGGAAGCCGCGCCCGCCGATGTCGAGGGATGGAAGCGCCTGATCCGCTCCTATGCCATACTGGGCGACGACGCACGGGCAGGCGATGCCCTGCAGGCGGCCGGCCGGGCGTTCGAACCCGGCACGCCGGAGCGGGGCGACATCGCGGCGCTGGCGCAAGAGCTTGGGCTGGCCGATGCGCTCGGAGGGGAGGGGCAATGACACGCAAGCAGAAGCGGGCCGCCGGCCTGGCGGCGATGGTGGCCGTGGTGGCCGCGGCGGCCGGCCTTGTGCTGACGGCCTTGTCCGACAGTGTCGCCTTCTTCAATTCGCCTACGGACATCGTCGCGCGTGCGCCCGGCGACGGCCAGCGCATCCGCCTGGGCGGCCTGGTGGAGACCGGGTCCGTGGAGCGCGACGGAAACACCGTGCGCTTCCGGGTCACCGATACGGTGGAAAGCGTCGCCGTCACCTATACCGGCCTGCTGCCCGACCTTTTCCGCGAAGGGCAGGGCGTGGTGACCGAGGGTTTGCTAGGGGCCGACCGGGTGTTCGCCGCCGATACCGTGCTGGCCAAGCACGATGAAACCTACATGCCCAAGGAAATCGTCGACGACATGAAGGCGCGCGGCATCTGGCAGGAGGGCGAGCCGTTGCCGCCCGCCTCCACCGTCCGGGGGGCAGGCTCATGACGGTCGAGCTCGGCCATTTCGCGCTGGTTCTGGCGGCCTGCCTGGCGCTGGTGCAGTCCTTTGTTCCGCTGGTGGGCTCGCTGCGCGGCGATGTGCGCCTGATGGAAACCGGCTCGGCGACGTCCATCGGCATCTTCGCGCTTCTGTGCCTGTCCTTCGCGGCTCTCACAACGGCTTATGCGGGGTCCGATTTCTCGGTTCTGAATGTCGTCCAGAATTCGCATTCGCTGAAGCCGATGATCTACAAGATTACCGGAGTCTGGGGCAATCACGAAGGCTCCATGCTGCTGTGGGTGCTGATCCTGGCGCTTTTCGGCGCGCTCGTCGCCAGCTTCGGCCGCGATCTGCCGGCCACGCTGAAGGCCAATGTGCTGGCGGTGCAGGGGTGGATCACGCTGGCGTTCCTGGCCTTCATCCTGTTCACCTCCAACCCCTTCACCCGCATATTCCCCGCGCCGATCGAGGGGCAGGACCTCAACCCGATCCTGCAGGATATCGGCCTCGCCATCCATCCGCCGCTGCTGTATCTGGGCTATGTCGGTTTCTCGGTTTCCTTCTCCTTTGCCGTGGCTGCGCTGATCGACGGTCGCATCGACGCCGCCTGGGCACGCTGGGTGCGGCCGTGGACACTGGCCGCGTGGGTGTTCCTGACGGCCGGCATCGCGATGGGGTCGTACTGGGCCTATTACGAGCTCGGCTGGGGTGGCTGGTGGTTCTGGGACCCGGTGGAGAACGCCTCCTTCATGCCCTGGCTGTCCGGCACGGCGCTGCTGCATTCGGCGCTGGTGATGGAAAAGCGCTCGGCGCTGAAAATCTGGACCGTCCTTCTGGCGATCCTCACCTTCTCGCTATCGCTTCTCGGCACCTTCCTGGTGCGCTCGGGCGTGCTCACCTCCGTCCACTCCTTCGCGGTGGACCCGGAGCGCGGCGTCTTCATCCTTGCCATCCTGTTCGTCTTTATCGGCGGTTCGCTGGCGCTGTTCGCCTTCCGCGCCAGCGAGCTGGAGGGAGGAGGGTTGTTCGCGCCGATCTCGCGCGAGGGGGCGCTCGTCTTCAACAACCTCTTCCTCACCACCGCCACCGCCACGGTGCTGATCGGCACGCTCTACCCGCTCGGCCTCGAAGTCCTGACCGGCGAGAAGATCTCCGTCGGCGAGCCCTTCTTCAGCATGACGTTCGGCCCGTTGATGCTGCCGCTTCTGTTCGCGATGCCCTTCGGGCCGCTGCTGGCCTGGAAGCGGGCCGACCTGGCCGCCGCGGCCCAGCGCCTCTATGCCGTCGCGGGGGCCGCGATGGCCGTCACCATCATCACCCTTGCCCTGACGCACGGCACGCGCATCCTTGCCGCCTTCGGTTTCGGGCTGGCATTCTGGATCATGCTGGGCAGCCTGGCCGATCTCGGCTACCGCGCCGGCCTGCCCAAGGCGCCGTGGCGCGTTGCCCTTGCCCGCCTCAAGGGCCTGCCGCGCTCGGCCTTCGGCACGGCGCTGGCGCATTTCGGCATCGGCGTGACGCTGCTCGGCATCGTGGCCGTCAGCGCCTTCGAAACCGAGACGGTCACCGTGATGGCGCCCGGCGATACGGTGCAGGTGGGCGGCAATACGCTGCGTTTCGAACGGCTGGAACCGCGCAACGGCCCCAACTACCACGACGATGTCGGCATCTTCTCGCTGGTGCGCGATAACCGCCGCACGGTGACCATCGAAAGCGCCAAGCGCTTCTATCCGGCCCGGCAGATGCCGACCACCGAGGCGGGCATCTACACCCACGTCTTCAGCCAGACCTATGTGTCGCTGGGCGACGCGTCGGCCAATGGCGGGGCCAATGTCGTGCGTGTCTGGTACAAGCCGCTGGTGACGCTCATCTGGTACGGCTGCGTGCTGATGGCGCTTGGCGGGGCGGTTTCCCTTGCCGACAGGCGCCTGCGTGTCGGCGCGCCGGCGCGGCGGCGCAAGCCCGCGTCGCTGGAGGCGGGCGCATGAGGCTGCTGTTCGCCCTGATGCTGATGTTTGCGGCGCTGCTCCCCGCCCATGCCGTGCAGCCCGACGAGGTGCTTGCTGATCCGGCGCTGGAGGCCCGCGCCCGGTCGCTGTCGGCCGGGCTCCGTTGCATGGTCTGCCAGAACCAGTCGATAGACGACAGCGATGCGCCCCTGGCGCGGGATCTGCGCCTACTGGTGCGGGAAAGGCTGGAGGCCGGCGACAGCGACCGCCAGGTGATGTCCTATCTCACCGATCGCTATGGCGAATTCGTGCTGCTGCGCCCGCCCTTCCGCCTCGGCACCGCTCTCCTGTGGGGCTTTCCGGTGCTGCTGCTGCTGGCCGGGCTGGTCTTCCTTCTGGTGCGCGCCCGCGGCCGGCATCGCAGCGAGCCACGCCTGACGGAAGAGGAAGAGCGGGAGCTGAAGAACCTTACGAACATTTCATGAGGCGGCAAAGCTACCGTAATTCTGCCGCCACTATACATCGATGCGACAGGGACGGCGCAACGGCTGTCCCGACTGGTTTCAGCACTCTTGAGAGGTCGCTCGATGAAAACGCTCCTGGATACCCGCTTGAAGCGCCGTGTCAGCGCCGCCGCGCTTGCGGCCGGCATTGCCGGCTTTGCCTTCGGTGGCGTTCTGACCAACACCTATCCGTCCAATGCCCAGCCGGTGACGGTCGAGAACCCCAAGGAGCAGTTCGGCTTCGCCGATGTGGTAGACAAGGTTTCCCCGGCGGTCGTGTCGGTACGGGTGCGCGGCGAAACCCGCCCCGTCGCCTCGCGCGGGGAAAGCATGCAGTCGCCCTTCGACAACCTTCCCGAAGATCATCCGCTGCGCCGCTTCTTCGATTTCGGCAATCCGGGCCAGCCGGGCGGCCCGCAGGGCCGGCCGGGGCCGCGTGCGCAGCAGCGGCCGAGCATGGCTCAGGGCTCAGGCTTCTTCATTTCCGATGACGGCTACATCGTCACCAACAACCACGTTGTGGCGGACGGCGACAACTTCACCGTCGTGACCGACAAGGGCAAGGAATACAACGCCGAGCTGGTCGGTACGGACCCGCGCACCGACCTGGCGCTGCTGAAGGTCAACGAGGACGACGTCAAGTTCACCTATGTCGACTTCGCCGACGACACCCGCATGCGCGTCGGTGACTGGGTGGTGGCCGTGGGCAATCCGTTCGGCCTCGGCGGCTCGGTGACCGCCGGCATCATCTCGGCGCGCGGTCGCGACATCGGCGCCGGCCCCTATGACGACTTCCTGCAGATCGACGCGGCGGTCAACCGCGGCAACTCCGGCGGTCCGGCCTTCAACCTCGAAGGCAAGGTCGTGGGCGTCAACACGGCCATCTACTCGCCGTCCGGAGGCAATGTGGGCATCGCCTTCGCCATTCCGGCGTCCACCGCGCAGAACGTCATCAACTCGCTGCGGCAGAACGGCTCGGTCCAGCGCGGCTGGCTGGGCGTGCAGATCGCCCCGGTTTCCCAGGACATTGCCGACGCCGTCGGCCTTTCCGAGGACAAGGGCGCCATCGTCACCCTTCCCGACAACGAGACGCCGGCATCCAAGGCCGGCATCCGCACCGGCGACGTCATCACCGCGGTCAACGGGCAGACGGTGGATACCCCGCGCGAGCTTGCCCGCGACATCGCCAACTTCCGCCCGGGTGCCGAGGTGGACATCACCGTCTGGCGCAACGGCGCGGCGGAAGACCTCAAGGTCACGCTGGGCGATCTGTCATCGCTGGATGAGTCGGCTTCGGCCAACGGCACGCAGCGCAGCGTCCCCACCGATCCTTCGGCGCTGGCGGGCTATGGCCTCAAGCTGACCCCCTCCGACGATGGCGACGGCGTCGTGGTGACGGATATCGATCCGGACTCCGAAGCCGCCACCAGGGGCGTGCAGGTGGGCGATGTCGTCGTTGCGGTCAACGGTACGGAAGTCCGCAGCCAGGGCGATATCGAGTCGGCCATCAAGGCCGCATCCGATGCCGGCCGCAAGGCGGCGCTGTTCCAGATCCGCTCGGGCGATCAGAACCGCTTCGTCGCCCTGCCGATCGACGAGGGTTGATCGCGAAAGCTCAGCCATTGCGGCGCGGGGTTCGTCCCCGCGTCGCTTCGATTTGCACAGAGTGAGGGTCAGGGCGATGCAGATGGCCGGCACGACACAGTTTTCAGAGGCGCCGAACGGCGCTACATCTTCCCCCATGCGAATATTGCTTATCGAAGACGACAATGAAGCGGCGTCCTATCTGGTCAAGGCTCTGCGGGAGGCCGGCCACGTGGCCGACCGTGCCGCCGATGGCGATACCGGATTCAACCTTGCCGACACGCAGGGCTATGATGTCTGGATCGTCGACAGGATGCTGCCGGGGCGCGATGGCCTGTCGCTCATTTCGGGGCTTCGTGCCAAGGGCAACCAGACGCCGGCGCTGATCCTGTCGGCGCTGGGCCAGGTGGATGATCGCGTCACGGGCTTGCGCGCCGGAGGCGACGACTACCTCACCAAGCCGTTCTCATTTTCGGAGCTTCTGGCGCGGGTAGAGGTGCTGGGCCGCCGCCGTGGCGCCAAGGACCAGGAAACCACCTACCGGGTCGGCGATCTTGAGCTGGACCGGCTGTCCCACGAGGTTCGACGCGGCGGCAAGCCCATCATCCTGCAGCCGCGCGAATTCCGGCTTCTCGAATATCTGATGAAGCATGCCGGCCAGGTCGTCACCCGCACCATGCTTCTGGAAAATGTCTGGGATTATCATTTCGACCCGCAGACCAACGTGATCGACGTGCATATCTCTCGCCTGCGATCCAAGATCGAGCGCGAGTTCTCCTCGCCGCTGCTTCATACGGTGCGGGGCTCCGGCTACATCATGCGAACGGATTGACGCCGGTGCGGAAGTTGCGCGCCTTGATGCGGATGACGTCCGTCCGCCTCTCGGCGGTGTTCCTGACGCTGTTCGCCATCTTCGCCATCGTTCTCGTCGTCTATGTCACGGCGACGGCGGCCGGCATCCTGCAGCAGCAGAGCCGCGCGATCATCTCGGACGAAATCCGGGAGCTGGGCGGTGTCTACGGCCGCGGCGGCATCGTCGCGCTGGTGCGGTCCATCGACCAGCGGTCCCGCCAGCCGGGCGCTTCTCTTTACCTCGTCACGGACCCGACCGGGCGTATCCTGTCCGGCAACGTTCAGAGCCTCGATTTCGGCGTTCTCGACAAGACCGGCTTCATCGGCAGCCCATTCGGATACGAACGCTTCACCGAGGACGAATCCGACCGCTACCACATGGCCGTGGCCGAGGTGGTGACGCTTCCCAACGGCATGCGCGTGCTTGTCGGCCGCGATACGACCGACGTCGAACGCATCCGCACCGTCGTACGCGACGCGCTTGTGCTGGCGCTCGGCCTCATGGGCGCCGGCGCGCTGTTTGCCTGGTTGTTCGTCGGCCGTCACGCCCTTCACAGGCTCGACCTCATGTCTCGCTCGTCGCGCCGCATCCTCGCGGGCGATCTCAACGAGAGATTGCCGGTCACGGGCGCCGGGGACGAGTTCGACCGCCTGTCCGAAAACATGAACGCCCTCCTGGCGCGCGTTGCCCTGCTGCAGGAAGGACTGCGCCAGGTATCCGACAATATCGCCCACGACCTGAAGACACCGCTGACCCGTTTGCGCAACCGGGCCGAGGCTGCCCTGGTGGACCGCCAGGCCGAGCCGCGCCAGGCGCTGGAAGCTGCGGTGGCGGAAGCCGACCAGATGATCCGCACCTTCGACGCGCTTTTGATGATCGGGCGGGTGGAGGCGGGGTCTCATCCGGTGGAGAAGGTCAAGGTCGACCTGTCGGCCATGGTGGCCGATGTCGCCGAGCTGTACGAGCCTTTGGCCGAAGAGGCCGGCGCAACCTTGCGGGTAGATACCCCCGGCCCGGTAGAAGCGATGGTGAGCCGCGAGCTGATCGCGCAGACGCTTTCCAACCTGATCGACAATGCGCTGAAATACGGTGTTGCCGCCGGCGGGGCGTCGGAGGTTCTGGTATCCGTGACCAGGCGGGATGGCATCTGCCGCCTGGTGATCGCGGATAATGGGCCGGGTATCCCCGAGGCGCAGCGCGAACGTGTGTTCGAGCGCTTCTATCGGCTGGATTCCAGCCGGACGAAACCCGGCTCCGGGCTGGGCCTGTCGCTGGTGCAGGCCATCGCGCGGCTGCACGGCGGCGCGGTGCATATCGAAGATGGGGCACCCGGCTTGCGGGTTGTGATCGAATTCCCCGACGGGATAAGCTCCCCGGCGTAATGGGGAGGGGCATGGGCGTGACGGACAGTCTGATCGGCGGGCAGGCGGAGCTTGTTCCAATGGATGCGGCGCGGGCAGAGGCCTGGCTTGCCGATCTCGGCGCGGCAGCAGCGGAAGCCGGCTGCGAAAGGCTCGCCCGCTTCCTTGCGCGCGATACGGCAGACCGCCAAAGGCTGGGCGCCGTCATGGACCTGTCGACCTATCTGAACGGGCTGTTGCTCGCCCATCCCGAATGGCTCGAGCGTCTGTTCGCGGAATCGGCCCAGGCCCGTTTGTCGGATATCCTGCGCGAGCTTGCCCAACCGCTGGCTGCGGATGCCGGCGAGAAGGGCGAGATGGCGGCGATGCGCCTTGCCAAGTCCGAATTCAGCCTGCTCGTGGCTTTGCTGGATCTGTTCGGGGTCGAGGACGAGGACTATGTCACCCGCCATCTGTCGGCATTGGCAGAAGCCTGTACCAGCCGTGCGCTGCGCTTCTGCCTGACCGACCTGCACCGTCGCGGGCAACTGCAACTGCCAGACCCGGACAGGCCGGAACTTGGATGCGGGCTGTTCGTGCTGGGCATGGGCAAGCTGGGCGGGCGCGAACTCAACTATTCCAGCGACATCGATCTTATCCTGCTCTTCGATCCGGATGTGCCGGCCATCGTCGACCCGCCCGAATGCGTCGAGATGTTCTCGCGGCTGGCGCGGCGCATGGTCCGCATGATCGGCGAGCGCACCGGCCAGGGCTATGTGTTCCGCACGGATCTTCGGCTGCGGCCCGACCCCTCGGCCATGCCGCTTGCCATCCCGCTTCCGACGGCCCTCGTCTACTATGAAAGCGCCGGCCGCGACTGGGAGCGCGCGGCGATGATCAAGGCGCGCTGCATTGCCGGCGACACGGTCGCCGCGGACGAGTTCCTGGCTGCGATCACGCCCTTCGTCTATCGCCGCTATCTGGATTTCTCGGCCATCCGCGATATCCAGCACATGAAGGACAGGATGGACAGGCATCGCGGTTTCAGCGGTCTCGGCGTTGTCGGCCACAACGTCAAATTGGGGCGCGGCGGCATCCGCGAAATCGAGTTCATTGCCCAGACGCAGCAACTCATCGCCGGCGGGCGCGCCCCGGAGCTGCGCCAGCGGCGCACGGTGGATACGCTGCAGCGTCTGTCCGAAGGCGGCTGGATTTCTTCACAGGACAGCGCCGAACTGATCGAGAGCTACTGGTTTCTGCGGCATGTGGAGCATGTGCTGCAGATGATGGCCGACGAGCAGACCCATACCTTGCCCGACGCACCCCATGAGCTTGCCCGTGTGGCGCTTCTGGCCGGGTTTCCATCGCTCGACCTGTTCTCCCGCACCCTGCTGATGCATCTGGCGCGCGTCGACAAGCGGTTCGCCCGCCTGTTCGCCGGGCGGCAGGAGGCCTGCGACGTGCCGGCCGTGGTGGCCGCGCTCAGCGACGAAACGGACGAGGAAGCGTTGGAGTGGCTGCGGGAGGCCGGCTATCGCCGGCCGCAGGATATCGCCCACATCGTCTCCGGCTGGGGCGCGGCCCGCTATCGTGCGATGCGCTCGGAGGCGGCACGCGAGCAGCTCGCCAGGATGCTGCCCAACATCCTGTCCGCCTTTGCCGAAGGGCGGGATCCCGATGCCGCCATCGCGATCTTCGACCGGTTCCTTGCCGGGTTGCCGGCCGGCCTGCAATTCTTTGCCCTCATCACGTCCAACCCACGCCTGCTGGATCTCATGGCGCTGATCCTCACCTCCGCGCCGGGCCTGACGGAAACCATCGCGCGGCGGCCCCACGTCTTCGACGCCCTCATCGACCCGACCTTCTACGGAGAGCTGCCAACCCGCGCGCTGATGGGCGAAAGGCTGGATGCCTTCCTTGCGGATTCCCCATCGCACGAGGACCGGCTCGACAGGCTGCGCATCTTCGCCAACGAACAGAAGTTCCTGATCGGGGTGCGTCTCCTGTCGGGCGCAATCGAAGGGGAAGAGGCGGGCACCGCGCTGTCCGACCTTGCCGATACGATCATCCCGGCACTGCTGCGCACGGTGGAGGCCGAGTTCGCCCTGCGGCATGGCCGCGTGCGGGGTGGGCGGATCGGCCTTCAGGGGCTTGGCCGGCTCGGCAGCCACGAACTGACGGCATCTTCCGACGTGGACCTGATCCTCTTCTACGATCACGACGAGGATGCCGAGGAATCGGACGGCGAAAAGCCGCTGCCCGTGTCCACTTACTATACGCGGCTGACGCAGCGCCTGATTTCCGCGATGACGTCGCCGATGGCCGAGGGCGTGCTCTACGAGGTGGATTTTCGCCTGCGGCCGTCCGGCAACAAGGGGCCGCTGGCGACACATGTGGACGCCTTCCGCCGCTATCAGCGCGAAGAGGCATGGACCTGGGAGCGCATGTCGCTCACCCGATCGCGTCCGATCGTCGGCGGACAGATGCTCATGGAAGAGGTCGGCACCATCATCCGCGAAGCCATCGACGTGCATCGGCATGATGAGGGGCTTGCCGCCGATGTGGCGGCGATGCGCATGCGGATCGGCCGCGACAAGCCGGCCCGCGGTCCGCTGGACCTGAAGCTCATTCCCGGCGGCCTGATCGACCTGGAATTCATCGCGCAATGGGCGATCCTGTCCGGCACGGTCGCCGACACGCTGATCGGCGCCTCGACGGCCGACATACTCGATGCGCTGCAGAGTGCGCGTCCCGAGCTGATCGATCGCAAGCTGGCAGAGACGATGCGCCTGTTTACCCGGATCGTGCAGTTGAACCGGCTTGGCACAGGCAGTGCGCGCACGGTGGAAGATCTTCCACGGGGCCTTGCCGAGCGTATGGCGCGGGCGATCGGGCAGGAGGAGATTGCCGGCATAGAGCCCGAAATCGCCCGGCGCGCGGAAACGGTGCGCGCGGCCTTCGAAGAGCTGTTACCGCTGGCCGATGCCAAGGCAGGCTGATGGATTGGGCGGCATCGGTGCGCTCAGGCGTCCGTGCCGGCCGGCGACAGAAGCGGCATCCGGAACGAGACCACCGTTCCGCGGCCGACCCGGCTGGAGATGCGCATGGACCCGCCCTGCAACTCCACCAGCGAGCGGGCGATCGCCAGGCCAAGGCCCGTACCCTTGTTCGTGCGGGTCAGTTCGTTCTCGACCTGCTCGAAGGGGAGGCCCAGCTTCGACAGGGCCGACGCCGGAATGCCGATGCCGCTGTCGGCAATGGAGATCAGCGCATGGCCGCCCGCTATGCGCGTGCGCAGCCGTACCGTGCCGCCATCGGGCGTAAACTTCACCGCATTGGACATCAGGTTCAGCAGAACCTGCTTCATCGCCCGCCGGTCGCCTCTCAGGCGCATCTCGGCCGCAAGTTCGCGCTTGAGGGTCAGCTTCTTGGCTGCCGCCTGCACTTCGAGGATGCGGATGGCCTCGCCGGTGACGGCGCCGACATCGATTTGCTCGAGCGCCATGACCATGCGGCCGGCCTCGATCTTCGACATGTCGAGGATGTCGTCGATGAGCTTGAGAAGATAGTGCCCGCTCTGATGAATGTCGGACGCGTATTCGCTGTACTTCTCGTTGCCGATAGGCCCGAAGGCGCAATCGCGCATGATCTCTGAAAAGCCGATGATGGCGTTCAGTGGCGTGCGCAACTCGTGGCTCATATTGGCAAGGAAGGTCGTCTTGGCGCGGTTCGCCCCTTCCGCCCTGTCCTTTTCGACGATGTAGCTTTCGTTCATTTCCGAAAGGGCGCGCGCCTTGGCCTCGGCATCGCGCCGGGCGGCGGACAGGTCGTTGATGGTGGCCATCAGGCGCCGCTCGCTGTCGCTCAGTCTTTCCTGATGCACCTTGAGCTGCGTGACGTCGGTGCCGATGGACACATAGCTGCCGTCGCCCATCCGGCGCTCGGACACCTGCAGCCATCGGCCGTCCGCCAGCAGCGCCTCGGAGGCGCGCTCGCCCGCGACGAAGCTGGGGCTGGTGAGCTTGCGTTCGGCGATCGGCTTGCGCGACCTTGCCGAGATGCTGTCCTTCGTCGCGCCGGATGCGATGTCCCTGTCGGAAAGGCCGAAGACCTCCTGATACTTCGAGTTGCAGAGGACGAGCCGATCCTGGCTGTCCCACAACACGAAGGTTTCCGAGATGTTCTCGATCGCGTTTTGCAGGCGGGTGTTCGCCTCGTTCGTCATGCGCGCCAGCGTCTGGTTTTCGCTGACATCCACCGCCACGCCGATCAGATGGATATCGTTCTGCGCATTGCGCACGACTTCGGCGCGCGCGCGCAGCCAGATGAACTGGCCGTCCGAGCGGCGCATGCGGAAGGAGCGCTCCATATTGACCAGGCGTCCGGATGCGATCTGCCGCGCGATCTCGAAGAAGCTGCCGTCATCCGGATGGATCAGGCGCGATACCTCGCCGAACGAGAGGACGCCTTCCTGCGGTCGCATGCCGAGGATTTCGTACATGGACCGCGACCAGTACATGCGTCCGCGCGCCAGATCCCAGTCCCACAGGCCGCAACGGCCGCGCGACAGGGCGGTGTCGACGCGCTGATGCGCTTCGGCAAGCATGGCGTCCGTCATTGCCACCCGTGCCGACTGGCGAAAATAGGCGAGGAGAATTGTCAGAAGCACGATGCCGGTCAGCGCGAACAAGGTGACGTTGATCGAGGCAATGCGCCGCCAGTCGGCAAACAAAGCGCGCTCCGGCTGGATCAGAACGACGGCACCCAGCGGCGCATTGAGGATGCTTCCGGCGATCAGCGAAACCTCGCCGTCGATATCCGCACGCATGACGCCGGCCTGCTCGCCGAAGACCAGCAGTGCTTCCGCCTGGCCCAAGGATTCCGCTGCGTTCCGGCCTACCAGGGCGTCCGCACCATTGGTGGAGGCAACGATGCGGCCGGAAATATCCGTCACGACAGCCTTTGCGCCGTGGTCGGCGATGCCGAGGGGCAGCGCCTCGGACAGGAGGCGCCGGGCACTGGCCGCCGCCGTGGCGGCTCCCGCGCCGTCTTGCGCGTCGTCCAGCCGCAGCATGGTTGCCGTTATGGCAAGGCGCTCGCGCGCCGCGGTCTCGATCGCGCCGCGATGCTCCATCAGTGAGACGAAACGCACGAATGCCAGGATGATCAGGAACAGCACCGCAAGAAAGGGGATCGCCTTGCGCAGGCCCGGCTCCAGGCCGGCAAGATTGGCTTGCGGGTTGCTGAAAAAGCGCTTCAGCCACGTGCCGGCTTGCGACAGGCCGTCGAGCGTGGCGCGCACCGGCCTGAGGCGGCCTATGCCGCGCCTGGCCGGCACTCCCCCAGCGTCCGCCACCATGGCAATTGCCCCCGCTTGCCGTTGCCGCCGCGCCTACGCCGCCCGGCCCCCGAATCGGCCTCAATGAATCAGAGGCCGAATCACTTGTCCAGTGCGCCAAGGGCTAAAACCCTTGCGAAAGGGTTGATCTTTCAGCGCAGGGTGCGGTCCAGTATGTCGGCCAGGTCGCGCGACAGGCCATCCCGTCCGGCCAGTTCGCTCAAGGCTGCCTGTGCCGCCTCGCGGCGCTTCGGCTCCATCGACCGCCACGAGCGGAAGGCCGTGGCCATGCGCGCCGCGGTCTGGGGGTTCAGCGTATCGAGCTTGCCCAGCATATCCGCCATCCAGCGGTAACCGGCGCCGTCGGCCCGGTGGAAGACGTAGGGGTTCAGCCCTGCCAGGCCGGCCAGCAAAGCGCGGGCCCGGTTGGGGTTGGCAAGGCGAAAGGCGGGGTGCGCGGCCAACGCTACCACCTTGTCCAGCGTGCCGGCGTCCGGCGCGCTCGCCTGGAGCATGAACCATTTGTCCAGGACAAGCTGATCGTCCACGAAGCGTTCGTAAAAGGCGCCAAGCGCCGTCTCTGCGGCGGCGGACCCGGCAAAATGATGGGTCAGGACGGTCAGGGCGGCCAGGCGGTCGCTCATGTTGCGGGCCGTCTCGTATTGCGTCACCGCAACCGACGGATCGCGGGCGGCGGTGGCCAGCGGCGCCAGAAGCGTGTTCCTGAGTGCGCGCCGGCCGGCGGCCTGTGCCGAGGGGGAGAAAGCGCCCGTGTCGGCCAGCTCGCGGCGGAGCGCCTCGAACGTGCCCTGTCCCCGCCGGCCAAGGGCGGCCAGTGTGCTGACGCGCACCGCATGGATGACGTCTGTGTCCACATCCCTGGCAACAAGCCGCGTGAGCTCCGTTTCGCCGGGCAGGCTCACCATTTGGGCACGCAGGGCCGGCTCCAGCGTCTCGTCGGCCGCCGCCGCAACCATGGCGTCGAGGACACTGTCCGGGGCGGCGTCCTGTCCGTTGCGGATGGCCGCCACGAGCGCGTCGCCCACCATGTCGGTCAGGGCGCGCCACCGGCCGAACGGGTTGGGGTCCAGCCGGGCCAGCGCCAGCCTGTCGGCCTCCGCTTCGTTGTAGCGAAGATCCACGGGCGCGCTGAAATCGCGCAGGATGGACAGATAGGGACGTCCGCTGAGACCGTCGAACGTGACCGTCGCCTCTTCGCCGGTCAGGTGGATGAGGTCTCCGTCGACGCGCGCGTCGGTGCTGGCCCCGCTGACGTCGAGATCCTGTCCGTTGGCGCCCACCAGCCCGTAGCGAACCGGAATATGCATCGGCCGGGTGCCCGTGCCTGCCGCGCCCTTGTCGAGGGATTGGCGCAGGCGCAGCGTCAACCGACCCGCCGTCTCGTCGTAGATCTGCGAAACCTCCAGCTTCGGCGTCCCGGCCTGCTGATACCACAGGAAGAACTGGCTGAGGTCGATGCCACCGGCATCCTCGAAGCAGGTCACGAAGTCTTCGATGGTCGCCGCTTCGCCGTCATGGCGCTCGAAATACAGGTCCATCCCGGCCCGGAATTTCTGTTCGCCGAGGATGGTGGCGATCATCCGGACCAGTTCGCTTCCCTTGTCGTAGACCGTCGCCGTGTAGAAATTGTTGATCTCGCGGTACTGCGTCGGGCGCACCGGATGCTGCAGCGGCCCCTGGTCTTCCGGGAACTGGTTCGCCTTCAGCGTATGGACGCTGGCGATCCGCTTGACGGGGCGCGAGCGTTCGTCCGACGAAAACTCCTGGTCCCGGTAGACCGTCAGCCCTTCCTTGAGGCAGAGCTGGAACCAGTCGCGGCAGGTGATGCGGTTGCCCGTCCAGTTATGGAAATACTCGTGTGCGATGACGGTTTCGACGCCGGCGTAGTCGGCATCCGTTGCTGTGTCGGGGTCGAGGAGAACGTATTTGTGGTTGAATACGTTCAGCCCCTTGTTCTCCATCGCGCCCATGTTGAAATCCGAGATGGCGACGATGTTGAAGACATCGAGATCGTATTCGCGGCCGAAACGGCGCTCATCCCATCGCATCGATCGTTTCAGCGCATCCATGGCGTAGCCGGCACGCTCGCTCAATCCGCGCTCGGTATAGATGGTCAGGGCCACCTCGCGTCCGCTGCCGGTCACGAAGGTCTCGCTTACGGCGTCGAGCCGGCCTGCGACGACGGCGAAGAGGTAGGAAGGCTTGGGGTGCGGGTCGAACCATTCGGCGAAATGCCGTAGCTCGCCCAGCGGGCCGCCGCCGACGGGGTTGCCGTTGGCAAGCAGGATAGGGGCAGCCTCGCGGTCGGCCTCCAGCCGCACGCGATAGGTGGCAAGGCAGTCCGGCCTGTCGAGGAAATAGGTGATGCGGCGAAACCCCTCGGCCTCGCATTGCGTGCACCAGACCCCGTTGGACCGATAGAGGCCCATCAGCTTGGTGTTGCGCTCAGGCTCGATCCGCGTTCCGATCGCCAGCCTGAACCGCCCGCTCTGCGGCAGGCCACGCAAGGTGAGCCTGTCTGCGGCAGCCTCGAAGCCTTGGGCCGGCACCGCAACGCCATCCAGCGCCAGCGTCGTCAAGGTGAGTTCGTCGCCGTCGAGGCGCAGCTCCGCATCGGCCGGCGCGCCGGGCCGGCGCTCGAGCTCCAGCGTCGTGTCGATCTCCGCATGTCCTTCGAAAAGCCGGACCGTCATGTCCACATGGTGGATCTGGAAGTCGGCCGGGCGGTAATCCTCGAGCCTGATCGTAACGCCGTCTTCGTCGCGCATCGCGTCCTCGCTGGTCATGCCGCCGTCGCGCTCACGCTATGCCACCGCGACGGTGGGAACTTGATCCGTTTGCACCGCGCCGATGGGTCGACGCAAGCCGGTTGAGATAATAAGACTGGCGTAACATCCGTTACTTTCGTTCCCTCCGCGTCCAGTCCGGCCTCGTTTCCATGCCCAGCCTGCCCAAGCCATCGCATCAGGAGCCGCGCCCGCTCTACGGCATCGGCCTCAAGGTGCTGTCCGTCATGATCTTCGTCGGAATGCAGACCTGCCTGAAGGCGGTGGGCGACGATGTCCCGGCGGGGCAATTGGTATTCTTCCGGTCCTTCTTCGCGCTGATACCGGTGGTCATCTATCTCTGGTGGCTTGGCGATCTCAGGACGGCTCTCGCCACCGACGATGTCGGCGGCCATTTCATTCGCGGCATCGTCGGCGTCACCTCGATGGGGCTGGGTTTCTTCGCGCTGTCCCGGCTGCCCTATCCGGAATGGATATCCCTTTCATACGGGGCGCCGCTCCTGACGGTGGTCTTCGCAGCGATCTTCCTGAAAGAGGTTGTGCGCGCCTATCGCTGGGTTGCCGTGCTTGTTGGCCTGTGCGGCATCGTCATCGTGGCCGCGCCGAATTTCAGCCTGTCTTCGGGCGACATGGATTCGGCCCATGCGGTGGGCGCGCTGGCCTCGCTGGGCGGCGCCGCCATGGCGGCAATCGCGATGATCCAGGTGCGGCGGCTGGTGGCACATGAAAAGACGGCCACGATCGTCGTCTATTTTTCCATGACATGCAGCATCATCGCCCTGGTGACCGTGCCGTTCGGCTGGGTTGTGCCGGACGGGAGGCAGGCGATGCTGCTTGTCGGGGCGGGCCTTTGCGGCGGGGTCGGGCAATTGCTGCTTACGGCCTGCTACCGCTATGCCGACACGTCCACCATCGCGCCCTTCGAATACACGTCCATGATAGCGGCGGTGGTGATCGGCTACTTCGTCTTCAACGAAGAGGTAACGGCAACGACGCTACTGGGTGCCTGCATCGTCATATCCGCGGGCCTCTTCATTATCTTTCGAGAGCACCGGTTGGGGCTGGAGCGGCGGCGCGCCCGCAAGGTCAGCCCGCCGTCTCCCTGACGGTCGGCCCGGCCTCGGGCGGGAAACCCTCTTCGTCGTCGTGCTGCGCCGTGGCGATTTCGTTCGCCACTTCGGCGCGCGGGTCCAGCGCAAAGGTGGCCGGCGTCTGGGTGCGGGCCAGCGGCGTCGACTGGAAGTCGTCGCGGATCTCGGCCGGCAGCGACTGGCGCCGCGTCGTACGATACAGGGTGTAGGCCGCATAGGCCGCGTGGGCCGAGCCGGTGGCCACGAAGATGCCCATGGCGCCGTAGTTTTCCATCAGGAAGGCGGCGAAGAGCGGGCCCCCCATCGTACCGACGCCATAGAGAATCAGCATGCCGCCCGAAATCTTCACGAAATCGGCGGCGTCGGCAAAATCGTTCGCGTGGGCGACGGCCAGCGAATAGGCCGGATAGATCATGCCGCCGAGCAGAAAGGCAAAGAAGAACAGCACCGCCGGCGTGGTGGACGAAATGCCGATGGCCGCCGTCGCCACGACGACACCCATCGCGCCGATGCCCGTCATCACCATGCGTCGGTCGATGCGGTCCGACAGACGGCCCAGCGGATATTGGAAGACCATGCCGCCGGCCATGGTGGCCACCAGCAGCGTTGCGATGCTTGCCGTGGAAAAGCCGAGCTCCGTGCCGAAGACGGGCGCCATGTTGGACCATGCACCGGCCAGCACGCCCGCTAGGAACACGCCGACCGCCGCCGCCGGGGAGTTGCGGAACAAGGCCGGCAGGTCCAGCCGGACCTGGGTCAACGGCTTGGGGCTCTGCGCACGCGACAGGGCGTTGGGGATGACGGCAAGGCAGAAGAAGATCGCGCACAGCATGAACGGTATGGCCAGCAGCGGATTGCTCAACGGCAGAACGTACTGGCCGGACATCATCGCGGCCATCGATATCATCATGTAAAGCGAGAAGATGCGCCCGCGCGATTCATTGGTGACGCGCTCGTTCAGCCAGCTTTCGATGATCATGTACGAGCCGGCCAGCGCAAAACCCGATACGCCGCGCAAGAGGATCCAGCCGATCGGCGAAACGATCATCGCGTGAAGCAGGATCGCGATGGCCAGAAGGGCGGCCAGGCTGCAGAAGGTGCGGACATGCCCGGCGCTGCGCACGACGCGCGGTGCGATCAGGCAGCCGACCGTGAAGAAGATCGCGTAGCCCGTGCCCAGCCAGCCGATCTGATACGGAGACCAGTTCTCCAAAGAGCCGCGAACCGGCAGGAGGATGCCCTGCAGTCCGGCGCCGGCCATCAGGAAGAAAGTCGACGTCAGCAGAGAAATGATAGGCAGAAGTTGAGCGCGCATGTCGGGCCTTGCAGGTGTTCTGTCGATGGGCGCCAAACCGTCCGCCGGGCGCGAGCATCCGCACATGCTCTATTGGCACCGCACCGCCTTCGCCAGTCTCATAGCGACGGATCGTGTCGCCTTTCCGACATTCATCGGCCGAACCGACGCGATCCTGTCAGTCGCGGTGCAGCCTGTCCTTGACGGCCAGCAGGTCGCGCCAGGCCAATCGCTTCTGTGCGGGCTGGCGCAGCAGATAGGCAGGGTGCAGCAGGGCCGTTGCCTGGATCGGCGCCGGAAGGCCCGGCAACGAAAGCTCGTTCCAGCGACCGCGCAGTTTCATGATTCCGTCATTGCTGGACAGGATCGCCTTGGCCGACGGAGAGCCGAGGCACACGACGACCTTGGGTGCCACCAGCTCGATCTGCCGCAGGACGAAGGGCAGGCACATCTCGGTTTCGGCCGGCGTCGGCGAGCGGTTGCCCGGTGGCCGCCATGCGATGATGTTTGTCACGCGGACATCTGTCCGCTCCACGCCGATTGCCGCCAGCATGCGGTTGAGCAATTGCCCGGACCGGCCGACGAACGGCTCTCCGGCAATATCCTCCTCGCGCCCCGGAGCCTCTCCGATCAGCATCAGCGATGCGTTCTCCGCGCCATTGCCGAACACCAGCGATTTGGCCGTCGCCTTGAGCGCGCACCCCTCGAAGGCCGCGTAGGCAGCCTGCAGATCGGCCAGCGACGCGGCGTGCCGCGCCATGTCGCGCGCATCGTCGGCGGCCACGGTGCCGGGCACCGGAACGGTCCATGCGGGAATGGCCGCCGGTGTCGCCTGCCGCGCCTGCGCCTCTACGGGGGGCGGCGCCGCCGGGGCGGCCACGGACCGCGTCTGCGGCGGCCTTGTCGTCGCCTTGCGCGCGGCATTTTCCACCGCCGTTTCCTCGAAGCGGTTGCGCGCGGTTTCGCCGACGAATCCGTCCACGCCCACCATATCGTACCAGCGCAGCAGCGCGGCCAGGGCGGCTGAGGGAATCGGCGTTGCAGGCTCGAAGATCGTCATGATCGCATCATATTGAGCCTCGAACGGCTCTCCAACCGGAAAAAGGCGGTTGCAAAGCCAGGTGGAAACATTCCAAACCTCTTCCGAATGAAGGGTTGGGAGACTTGCATGACCGTTGGAGCCAACGACGCCGAACTGCCCGCGCGCGAAAGCATGGAGTTCGACGTCGTCATCGTGGGCGCTGGCCCGGCCGGATTGTCGGCTGCGATCCGCCTGAAGCAGCTTTCTCCGGACCTGTCCGTCGTCGTTCTGGAAAAGGGCGCGGAAGTCGGCGCGCACATATTGTCCGGTTGCGTCCTCGATCCATCCTCGCTCGACCGCCTGCTGCCGGACTGGCGGCAGGAAGAAACCCCGATCAGGCAGAAGGTTACGGACGACCGGTTCTATCTGTATGGCCCCCAGGGCGCGTTGCGCCTGCCGGGCTTCGGCATGCCCCGCCTTATGCACAATCACGGCAATTTCGTCGTATCGCTCGGCCTCGTGTGCAAATGGCTTGCGGGCAAGGCCGAAGAGCTGGGCGTGGAGATCTATCCAGGCTTCGCCGCCTCCGAACTGATCGTCGACGAAGCCGGTGCCGTGATCGGCGTCGCGACCGGCGATATGGGCATCGAGCGTGACGGCAGCCACGGCCCCAACTATCAGCGCGGCATGGCCCTGATGGGCCGCTATGTGCTGATCGGGGAGGGCGTCCGTGGGTCGCTTGCCAAGGAGCTCATCGAGCGCTTCTCGCTTGAACGGGACAGCGAGCCGCAGAAATTCGGCCTCGGCATCAAGGAATTGTGGGAGATCAAGCCGGAAAAGCACAAGCCGGGCTTGATCCAGCACTCCTTCGGCTGGCCGCTGAAAAGCGATACGGGCGGCGGCTCCTTCATCTATCACCTGCCCGATAATAAGGTCTATGTCGGCTTCGTCACCCACCTCAACTACAAGAACCCGTATCTGTCGCCCTTCGGCGAGTTCCAGCGGTTCAAGACCCATCCGGACGTGGCCGAACTGCTGGAGGGGGGCAAGCGCCTCTCCTATGGTGCGCGGGCCATCAGCGAGGGCGGCTTCCAATCGGTGCCGAAACTCGTCTTCCCGGGTGGTGCGCTGCTGGGATGCTCGGCCGGCTTCGTCAACGTGCCGCGCATCAAGGGCGTCCATAACGCCATCGCTTCCGGAATGCTGGCTGCGGAAGCCGCCGCCGAAGCCTTGGCCGCCGGCCGCTCGCGCGACGAATTATCCGCCTATGAAGATGGCTGGCGGCAATCGAGCATCGGGCGCGATCTTTCTCCCGTGCGCAACGTCAAGCCGCTCTGGTCGCGGTTCGGCACCTATGTCGGTGTCGCCCTGGGCGCGCTCGACATGTGGACCAATTCGCTGTTCCGCCTGTCGCTCTTCGGCACGCTCGGCCATGGCAAGACCGACGCGCAATCGACGGAGCCCGCATCGCGCCACAAGCCGATCGACTACCCCAAGCCCGATGGCGTCCTGACCTTCGACAAGACATCCTCGGTGTTCCTGTCGAACACCAATCACGAGGAAGACCAGCCCGTCCACCTGCGGGTCAGGGACATGGCCCTGCAGAAGACGTCCGAACACGACGTCTATGCCGGCCTTTCGGAGCGATACTGCCCGGCGGCCGTGTATGAATGGGTCGGCGAAGGCCAGGATTTGCGCTACCAGATCAATGCGCAGAACTGCGTCCACTGCAAGACGTGCGACATCAAGGATCCCAATGGCAACATCCGCTGGACGGTGCCACAGGGCGGCGAAGGCCCCGTCTACCAGGAGATGTAGCCGGCCTTACTGGAAGGCCGTCTCGAAAAAGGAGCGCAGCTTGCGCGAATGCAGCTTCTCGTGCGGCATTTCGGCAAGGCTCTGCATGGCGCGGATGCCGATCTCCAGATGCTGGGCAACCTGCCGCTTGTAGAAGTCGGTCGCCATTCCGGGCAGTTTCAGCTCCCCGTGCAGGGGCTTGTCCGAGACGCACAAAAGGGTGCCGTAAGGCACGCGGAACCGATAGCCGTTGGCGGCGATGGTGGCCGATTCCATATCGAGCGCGATCGCGCGCGATTTCGATAGCCGCTCGACCGGCTCTTTCTGGTCGCGCAGTTCCCAGTTGCGGTTGTCGATGGTGGCCACCGTACCCGTCCGCATGATGCGCTTGAGGTCGTAACCCTCCAGCCCGGTCACGTCGGCGACCGCCTTCTCCAGCGCCACCTGCACTTCCGCCAGCGGCGGCACCGGCACCCAGACGGGCAGGTCGGCGTCCAGCACATGGTCTTCCCGGACATAGGCGTGTGCCAGCACATAGTCTCCCAGCGCCTGCGTGTTGCGCAGCCCCGCACAATGGCCCAGCATCAGCCAGGCATGCGGCCGCAGCACCGCAACATGGTCGGTGATCGTCTTGGCGTTGGACGGGCCGACGCCGATATTGACCATGGTGATGCCGCTGCCGTCGGCGCGCGTCAGGTGGTAGGCCGGCATCTGCGGCAGCCGGGCCGGGGCGACGCCACTTCCGGCGACTGTCTCGCCGGCCGGCGTCACGACATTGCCAGGCTCGACGAAGGATGCGTAACCATGGCCGCCTTCGGCCATGAAGCCCCTGGCCATGGCTGCGAATTCGTCGATGTAGAACTGGTAGTTGGTGAACAACACAAAATTCTGGAAATGGCGCGGGCTGGTGGCCGTATAATGCGACAGCCGCGCCAGAGAATAGTCGACGCGCTGCGCGGTAAAGGGTGCGAGCGGCCATGCCTCGCCCGGCGCCGGCTCGAAATTGCCGTTTACGATCCGGTCGTCGGTTGCCGCAAGGTCCGGTACGTCGAAGATGTCGCGCAGCGGCATGCCCAGCCGCTCGGCCTGGGCGCCATCGACATAGGTGCCTTCCGGGAAAGCGAAGTGCAGCGGGATCGGCGTATCCGAATGGCCGATCCGCAGCGGCTGGCCGTGATTGTGGATGAGCTGCTCGATCTGCTTGTGCAGATAGTCTCCGAACAGGTCCGGCCGGGTGATCGTCGTGGCATAGTGGCCCGGGCCCGAGACGAAGCCGAAGGACAGCCGCGAATCGATCCTCGTATGCCCCGTCGTCGTCAAGGCGATCTCGGGGTAGAAGGCCCGGTAACGGCGGTCGGCCGAACCGTCCTTCAACACGGTGTCGAAGCTGTGCAGCAGAAAGTCGACGGAGGTGTCGTACAGCCGCGTCAGAGCGGCGACGGCATCGTCGGCATTGTGGAACAGGCGGCCCTGCTCCACGGGGGGTGTCTCGACGGGCAGCGGTTCGGCAAGGAGAAAACGGTCGCTCATGCGCAAGCCTTTACCTGCGCCGGCCGTTCCTGAAAAGCCGATCGGTTACTAGCGAACCTCTGTCTGCGGCGAGCAGACCACACCCTGGTCGTAGCAGCCCGAGAACGGCGCGAAGGCAAGCCGCTTGGCCTCGTTGTTGCTGTGTACGAGCGTCGAGAACCCGAAGGCGAAAATGGCCAGGAGAAGGGTCAGGACGGCCAGACGAAGCACCATGGCTGTTTCCTTTCTGCGTTGGCATTAACTTTACGGTTTCAACCTTAACCGGAGATGGCTCCAATGTTGACCCCGGATGGCAAACGGGGTTAGCGCCACGTTAATGCCCGCACGGTTTCGCAAGCGGCCTGCGCGTCAGCGCGTCCAGTGCTGCGACCGGCAGAAGACTTTCGCAACGCAACCCTTCAATTCCAGGGCATTGCCGGCGATGGTGGCACTGCCTTCATAGGTCTTGCTGTTGCGCGGGTCCGTCACCGTACCGGTGTAGGCGTTGCCGCTGCCGCTCATGCGGCCGATCTCGCGGCCCTTGAACTCGCCCGTCTGGATGCGCGCGCAATAGGCCCCGCCGCAATCCTGGAAGGCAACGGTGGTTCCGTTCTCCGTTTTCCAGTTGCCGACGATCGGCTCTGCCGCCATCGCGCTCCCGCCTGCCGATGCAAGGCAGATGGCCATTGCCCAGATGCGCAGGTTGCGGCCGGCTGCAAGCGAGGACACCATGTTCATTGCGTTCTCCCAAATTCGGGCCTTCAGGCCGCCTTTTCCCGGGCATTTTCGAGCGCGCCCGCAAGGGCGTTCTCGAACAGCGCCAGCTCTTCGTCCGTGCCCACCGTCACGCGGATCATCCGATCCAGCGGGGCGACACCCGGCATGCGGATGAAGATGCCGCGTTCCAGCACACCCTGCAATATAAGACGGGCGAAATCGCCGTCGCGTCCGCAGTCGATGGCGACGAAGTTGGTGGCGGAGGGAAGTGGCGTCAGTCCATTGCGCCGCGCGATATCAGACAGGGTCTCGCGTGCCGCGACGATCCTGCCGATGGTGGTTTGCAAATATGCCTGGTCTGCCAGTGCGGCGATCGCACCGGCCTGCGCCATGCGCGATACGCCGAAATGGTTTCGCACCTTGTCGAACTCGGCAATCAGCGCCGCCGGCCCAAGCACATAGCCGACGCGGACTCCGGCCATTCCGTAGGCTTTGGAAAACGTGCGGAAGCGCAACACATTGTCCCGGAAGGGCAGGAGCGGGGGCAGCGCATCGGCAGGGGCGAGGTCGCTGTAGGCCTCGTCGAGGATCAGCAGCGTTCCGGCGGGTACGCCATCCATCAGCCGCTCGATTGCCGGTGCATTCCACCACGACCCTGTCGGGTTGTCCGGATTGGCGAAGTAGAGCAGCTTCGGCCGCACGCTGTGCGCGCGCTCCAGAAGGGCTGTCGGATCTTCCCGGTCGTCCGCATAGGGGACGAAATCCAGCCGTCCGCCATGCCCTGCAACATGGTAGTTGAAGGTCGGATAGGCTCCCAGCGACGTCACCACCCGGTCGCCCGGCGCAATCGTCAACTGCACGGTCAGGCCGAGCAGGCCGTCGACGCCTTCACCTACGGCCACATTGGCGATCTCCACACCGTGATGCGCGGCGATGGCGGCCTTGAGCTCGTATTGCTCCGGGTCGCCATAGGCCCAGCTTTCGGCTGCGGCGCGGCTCATCGCTTCGATCACCGCCGGAGAGGGTCCGAACGTGCTTTCGTTTGCGCCGATCCGGGCCTTGAAGCGCAGGCCCAGCCGCCGCTCCAACGCTTCCGGCCCGACAAAGGGCACCGTCGCGGGCAGTCCGCGTGCGATATCGGTTAGAAAATCCTGCATCGATCAATCCTCGGTCGGCTGCAGATCGCGCGAAAAGCGCCGCCAGTTCTGAACATATTTCTGCGCCGACTGGCGCAACGCATCTTCCGCGGCGGCGTCCAGGGTGCGCATCACCTTGGCCGGAGAGCCGACGATAAGGCTGTTGTCGGGAAACTCTTTCTTTTCCGTCACCAGCGCGCCGGCCCCGACGATGCAGTTGTTGCCGATGCGCGCGCCGTTCAGGATGGTGGCTCCCATGCCGATCAGGCAGTTGTCACCGATGGTGCAGCCGTGCACCACGGCGCCGTGGCCGATGGTGCAGCCCTTGCCGATGGTCAGCGGAAAGCCCGGGTCGGTGTGGAGGATGCAGTTTTCCTGTACATTGCTTTCGGCGCCGATCCTGATCCACTCATTGTCGCCGCGCAGGACGCTGCCGAACCAGATTCCGACATCGTCGCCGATGCGTACCCGCCCGATCACATGTGCCCCCGGCGCGATCCAGAACGCGCCCGCCGCCGGCAACTCGGGCGACTGGCCGCCCAAGGCATAAATCGTCATGCTCGAAGCCTCCCCATCATGGGCGGGAAGGTGCGTCACGACGCGCGATGAATCAAGACAATGTCTCAATCATGCGACGTGTGATCGACTGGCGCACGGAGGCGTATTCGGCCCAGGGGTCGGCCTGTTCGATACGCGCGGCCATATCCCCAAGGTGAAACGCCGCGGCGGATGACAGCGCGTCGAGTTCGTCCCAGCTTACCGGCGTCGCCACCGGTGCGTCCTTTCGCGCGCGCGTGGAATAGGGAGCAATCGCCGTCGATCCGCGCTCGTTGCGCAGCCAGTCGATGAAGATGCGCCCCTTGCGCCGGGCCTTGGACATCGTCGCCACGAAACGGTCCGGCTCGTCCCGCGTCACGGCTTCGGCGAAACCGCGTGCGAAATCCTTGAGTGTCGGCCAGTCCTGCCGCCGCACCAGGGGGACAACGATGTGGATGCCCTTGCCGCCGGTTACCATCGGAAAACTCGTCAAGCCGCCATCTGCCAGCCGGTCGCGCATTTCGAGTGCGGCCTGGCGGACATCGGCAAAGCCGAGCGACTCATCGGGGTCGAGGTCGAAGACCAGCCGGTCCGGCTTGTCGACATCGTCATTATGCGCGCCCCAGATGTGAAATTCCATCGTGCCCATCTGCACGGCTGCCAGGATGCTGCCGAGCCCGTCCAGCGACAGGTAGACGGCGTTTTCGCCATCCTTCTCGCGGATATCGACATGGCCCATCTGCGGTGGAAATCCGCCCGTATCGTGCTTCTGGAAAAAGCAGGCCTTCTGGCCACCCTGCGGGCAGCGCACCAGGGACAGCGGCCGTTTGCCCGCATGGACCAGCATCCGGTCGGCCACCATGACATAATATTCGGCAAGGTCGCGCTTGGTGATGCCCTGTCCCTCGAAGACGACGCGCTCCGGCGATGTCAGCCGAACCCCTTCGATATCGCCCGGCTTGCCGTCCGACTTCCTGCGCCCCTTGGCCCTCGGCTTGACCTGGTCCATCGGCTTCTCCTCCACCACCCGCTTGGCCGGCTTGTCTTCGCGCAAACCCTTGAAGACGCCATGGCGGATATGACCCTCGCGGGTGAGTTCGGCGAAATCGATCTCCGCCACCAGCACGGGGTCAAGGTAATGCGCGCCGCGACGGATGTCGGCCGGCACGGTGTCGAATGGGCTGTCTTTTCGCGACAGGGATGCAAAGCGTTCCGCAAGGTCGTCGAGGGCCGTGCCGTCGAAGCCAGAGCCGACGCGGCCGCGATAGACGAACTTCTTTCCCTCGTTCACGCCGACCAGGATGGACGAGAATGGGCGGCCGGGCTTGTCGGAGGTGGAATAGCCGCCGATGACGAATTCCTGCCGGCGGCCGCACTTCGATTTCAGCCAGGCTTTGGACCTGCCTGCCATGTAAGGAGCATCGGCGCGCTTCGAGACGACGCCCTCAAGGCCTTTGCGGCATAGTTCGGCAAGCACATCGCCGCCATGGCCCACGATATGCGGGCTGTAGTGAAGGGCAGATCCGTGCGTGCCTGCCATCAGGCTTTCAAGGGCGGCCTTGCGCTCGATAAGGGGCTTGCCGGTCAGGTCCTGTCCATCATGCTCGAGAAGGTCGAAACAGAAGCACGACAGCGCGCCGCCGTCGGTGAGCGCTTCCTGCAGGGCCGAAAAGTCTGTCCGCCCGGCGCCGTCAAAGGCAACGACTTCTCCATCGATGAGAAAGCTTCTCGCCGGCAAGGCCTCGACGTGCCGGAGCAGGTCACCGAACTTGTCGGTCCAGTCCTTGCCGTTGCGTGTATAAAGCCGAACCTTGTCGCCGCCCCGTGCGATCAGGATGCGGTACCCGTCGTATTTCACCTCATGCAGCCACGCGTCGCTCGTCGGCGCCGTGCTGGAGAGCGTCGCCAACTGGACGGGGCGAAAGGCCGGCAACGCAGCCTGCTTCTGTGTTCGGGCAGAAGGCTGGCGAGCTGAAGGCTGGCGGGCAGACGCCTTCGCTGCGGCAGGCTTGCCGGCGGCGGCACCGGATGCGATCTGGTGGAGGGTGCGTCCCGTCTTTGCACTTCGGTCGAGGCGCAGGATATTGCGGCTGGTGCTGGCCACGTCATCCTTTTCCTTGATCAGCAGCCAGTTGTCGCGTTTTTCGCCCGGCCGCCGCTTCATGCGGATAAGGGCCCACAGGCCCTGCATCTTCGCCCCGTGAAGGTGCATTTTCAGATTACCATCGGCAAATCCCTTGGCCGCGTCTCCGACCGGCTCCCAGGTGCCGGTGTCCCAAAGCATCACCGTTCCGCCGCCATACTGCCCCTTGGGTATGGTCCCTTCGAAATTGCCGTAGTCCATCGGATGGTCTTCCGTCTGGACCGCCAGACGCTTGTCCGCAGGGTCGAGGCTCGGTCCGCGCGTCACGGCCCAACTCTTCAGGACGCCATCCCATTCCAGCCGGAAATCGTAATGCAGCCGGGTGGCATCGTGCTTCTGAACCACGAAGAGTAGGCCATCCGCCGAGGCGGAGCCGCCGGTCGGCTCGCTCGTGTGCTGGAAGTCGCGCTTCTTGCGATAGGGAGAAAGCAGCGAGTCGTTCATCGCCTCAAATCCGTTCGGCCGGTTGAACTGCAGAGGTCCGGACATTACCCCTCATGATGTCCCGCAACCGCAAAAGGTTCCGCATGATTCGGTTTCTGCACACCGCAGACTGGCAGATCGGCAAGCCCTTCGGCGGCTTCGAGCCGGACGTGCGCGCCGAATTGCGGGCAGAGCGGTTTGCCGTGGTGGCGCGCATCGCGGCCTTGGCCCGTGACGAAGGCTGCGCTGCCATACTGGTTGCGGGCGATGCCTTCGACGACAACACGATCGGCGACAGGGACATCGTCCGCACGCTGGACGCCATGGCCGGCTTTCCCGGCCCATGGGTGATGCTGCCGGGCAACCACGATGCCGCCTTGCCGGTGTCCGTATGGACGCGGATACGGGCCGGCGGCGCGTTGCCGGTGGATCTGCGGATCGCCGATACACCGGATATCACCATGCTGGCCGATGGCCGCCTGGCTGTTCTGGCGGCGCCACTGACGCGGCGGCACGAGGGGCAGGATGTAACCGAATGGTTCGACCGGGCCGAGACGCCGGCCGGGGCGGCGCGTGTCGGGCTTGCGCATGGCGCGGTTGCCAACCGGCTTCCGGAGGCTGCGGAAAGCGGCAATCCGATTTCCGACCGGCGGGCGGAGACGGCGCGGCTCGACTATCTGGCCCTCGGCGACTGGCATGGCTTTCTGGAGGTCGCGCCGCGCACCGTCTATAGTGGCACGCCGGAGGCCGATCGCTTCACCTCCAACGCGCCGGGCTATGCCGCCTTGGTGGAGATCGCCCTGCCGGGCGAGGGCGCCAGGGTTCGCCGCCTCGATACCGGGCGGCTGCACTGGGCCTCGCTGGAGGTCTTCGTGGACAACGCGGTCGAGGCCTTGGACGAAGCCATGGCCACTCTTGCCGATCCGCTGCGCAGCCTCGTATCGCTGAAGCTGGCCGGCACGGTGTCCCTGCATGGACGCATGGCGATGCAGGACAGGCTGTCTTACTGGGGCTCGCGTCTCTTCGCCTTGCGCACCGATGAGTCCGGCCTATACGATCGGCCGGAGGCGGCCGATTTCGAGCGGATGGAGATATCCGGCTTCGTGCGCGCCGCCATGGAACGGCTGCGCGCCCGCGCGGAGGATGCGGCCGACCCGCAGCGCGAGGCTGCGGCGCTGGCGTTGCGCCTGGCCTATGTCGAACACCGCCGGCAGCAGGCCGCCACATGACCATGCAGATCAGGTCGGTGCGCATCGACAGCTTCGCCTCCATCCGCCAGATGGAGATTGCCGGCCTGGAGCCGGGTCTCAACATCGTCGTCGGAGATAACGAGGCCGGCAAATCCACGGTCCTCGCCGCCTTGCGCGCGGCGTTCTTCCACCGTCATCGGGCGCAGACGGACGCGGTCCGCGAATTCATGCCCTATGACGGTATCGGACGGCCGGAAGTCGCGGTGGAGTTTCGCCTCGGTTCGGTGGATTACACCTTGACCAAGTCGTTCCTGACGCGGCCGCAGGCGCAGCTTGCCTGGCCGGGCGGCCGGCTGGAGGGCGACGCCGTCGAGGATCGGTTGGCCGAACTCATCGGCTTTTCCCACCCAGCGCGCGGAGCGCCGAAACTGGCCGAGCATCAGGGCGCTTTCGGTCTTCTCTGGATCCAGCAGGGGCGGGCGCCCGAAGGCGTCGATGTCGGCGCCGCCCGGAACATGGTGGCGGCATCGCTTGAAGGCGAGATGGGACATTTCCTCGGCGGCGGTCAGGGAGAGGCCATGCTGGCCGCGGCCCGCTCGCTCCAGGACAGGTTTTTTACCGCGACGCTTCGGGTCCGCACGGATTCGCCGCTGCGGCTGGCCGAGGACGAATTGGCCACATTGCGCCAATCGCTTGCCGAACTGGAGGAATTGCAGCGCCGCTATGAGGCGAAACTCGAGCGGCTCGGAGACCGAAGGCGGCTTTTGGCCCGGTACGAGGCGGAAGATGCCGTCGGCAAGGCCGACAAGGACCTTGCCGTCGCTCAGGACGCCGCCCGGCGTGTGGATGGGCTTCAGGAAGCGCACAGGCTGGCGGAGCGTGCCGTGGAGCAGGCGCGGCAAAGCCGGGCGCGGGCCGTGGAGCTTGTAAAGCGCCGGCTGGCGCTTCAAGCCGATCACGAAGCGGCGGTCGAAGCCGTGCAGGCAGCAGCACGGGAGCAGCAGGACTGTCGCGACAAGCTGTCCCTTGCCAGACAGCAGCTCGAGGCTGCCGACGCGGCCGTGGCAGAGGCGCGCCGTGCCGAGGAGGCCGCGGAAGAGGCCGAACGTCACCGAAGCCGCGATGCCGAGTTGCAGCGGCTGATTGCGGGGCTGGCGGACTTGCGGGAGCGGCGGGAGGCCGTGCTGCGCGCCATGGCCATACAGGCAGGCAGTGAACCGTCCGGCGTCGCCGAACCAATAACCAAAGCTGCCCTGGAGAAAATGGAGACGGCGTTCCTTGCCTTGCGGGAAGCCGAGATTCGCCTTTCGGTGGCATCGGCGCATATTCGCTTCGAGCCGGTCGGTCAGGCAAGCATCCTTGATTCTGCCGGTCGTGCAGTTGCCCCCGAAGCGGACCTGCCGGTGTCCGGCACGGCGCAGTTCAGCATCGAAGGCTTCGGCGACATCGTCGTCAAAGCCGGCGGTGAAACGGAAGAGTTCGTCCGCCGCGCCGAAGAGGCCCGGCGCAACTGGCTTCGGCTCGCCGGGCGCCATGGCGTCGAGAATCTCGACGAGGCCCGGGCATCGTACGACCGCTCGCAGGAGCAGGCAGCGCAACGGCGACAGGCGGCAGCGGATGTTGCCCGTCTGGCGCCCGCCGGGCTTGCGGCGCTGGAGCTGGAGATCGTCACGCTCGAGAAGCGACAGGGCCAGCTTGCCGGCGAGCCCGCGCCCGATCGGCCCGCGCTTGCGCTATCGCGAGAGGAAGTCGCATCTGCGCGTCGCACTGCCGAAGATGCGTTGGCTCAGGTGCGCGGCTTCCTTGCGGCCTTGTCCGAGCAGGCGGTGCGCGCGGACGTTCGGCACGAACATGCCGTCGCACGGGCCGCCCAGGCGGATGCAGCCCTCCAAAGCGCAGCCGGTGCCGAGCCGCTGGAAAAGCTTCAGGACGCCGTCGCCGAAGCCGAGCAGGAGGTGGTCGCCGCAGAGGCTGCGTTGGCGGCCCGGGCGCGGGATGCCGCGACATCGGACCCGGAGGTCGCACGGCTGGAACTGGACCGGGCGGGGCGGGCGCGGGATCAGCTCGTTCGTACGCTTCGCGATCTTTCGCAAGAGGTTCATGGGTTGGAAGGCGAGCTTCGGGTCGAAGGGGCGTCTGCGCTGGAAGAGCGCATCGCACGGCTTGAAGGCGAGATCGAACATGCAGAGCGCCGCGTGGCCCGCCTGTCGGTGGAAGCAGAGGCCTCCCGTCTTCTTTATTCCACACTGGAAGAATGCCGCAGCGATGCACGGGAAAGGTGGCTTGGTCCGCTGAAGGAGAAGGTCGCGCCCTATCTGCGCCTCGTGCAGCCGGGTGGCATCATCGAATTCGACGATGCAACGATGGACGTGCGCAGCATCGTGCGCAACGGCGTAGAAGAGCCGTTCCACCGGCTGTCCCATGGTGCGCGGGAGCAGGTAGCCGTCGTCACCCGGCTCGCCATCGCCGAAATCCTGCGCGAAGCCGGCCATCCGGCCTTCGTCATCCTCGACGATGCGCTCGTCAACACGGACGAAAAGCGCCTGGCGCGCATGCATCTGGCGCTTGGGCGCGCCGCCGCCTCCATGCAGGTGATCGTGCTGACCTGCCGCGAGCGGGACTTTATCGGACTCGGCGCTTCGCTGCATCGTATCTGAGAGCGGGTCCGTCTATCCGGGGCGCAATCCCAGATAGCAAAAGTGGCTGACATGAAACCGCCAGTTTAGGTCGCAGCATCGCCGACGCCGAACCAGCGGATAAACCCTACGTTTCAATTTAACTTTGCATCAACACCTGCGCACACCGCAGGTGGTTGTTTCGTGCTTGCTGCGCAACAAGCGGACGATGCTGTGCCAAGACAACGGCCAAGTGCGTTGTTGGAATGATCTGCAGGTAATAGTTTGCAGGATGAAAGACGGCGGGATGAGCCTGCCACTTTCAAGGGATGGGGCAGGGAAGGCTGTCCTTCGAAACAAGGCCCAACCCAACCTGTAAACTTGACTGGAGGTCAGGAAATGAACATCAAGAGCCTTCTTCTCGGCTCCGCTGCGGCTCTGGTCGCGGTATCGGGTGTGGCCCACGCGGCCGACGCCATCGTCACCGCCGAGCCCGAGCCGGCTGAATATGTCCGCGTCTGCGACGTCTACGGCAAGGGGTTCTTCTATATCCCCGGTACCGAGACCTGCCTGAAGGTCGGCGGCCATGTCCGCTACCAGTACAATTTCGATCAGAACGCCACGATCAAGAACGGCAGCGTCGAGACGGGTGGCGGCTACGCCGGCCTTTCCAAGGTTCGCGCCCGCCTGAACTTCGACGTTCGTGAAGAGACCGAGCTTGGCACGCTGCGCGGCTATGTCCGTCTGCAGGCCCAGAACGCCAATGGCGCCGACAGCGCCACCTACCAGATGAAGTTCGGCTACCTGCAGCTCGGCGGCCTGACCGCCGGCCTGTACGACTCGCTCTGGACGTCGGACATCGGCGGCGCCGAAGACGGCCTCCTCACGGATTCGGATCTGGCAGTCGGCGATCGTACGGCAAACCTGGTCTCCTACACCTATGCGATGGACGGCCTGACCGGCACGCTGAGCCTTGAGAACCCGGTCTTCTCGAAAGCCAGCCGTCATGCCGACAGCGACGACAGCTTCGACGTGGTCGCCAAGGTCGCCTACAGCGCTGGCTGGGGTGGCGCTTACGTTGCCGGCGTCTACGACTCCGAGGCAGACGTCTACTACGCTCCGGGTCTGGCTTCGTCCGACGCCAAGGAAGGCTATGCCGTCAAGCTCGGCGCCTGGGTCGACAACCTGCTGCTGGCCGACTCGACCTTCAAGGTCGAGGGTCACTACGCTCCGGAAAAGACCGACTTCGCTACGCTCGACACTTCCTACGGCTCGCGTGACGGCATCCCGCTGCAGTGGACGGCCGGTGCCGGCTACAGCGTGAAGTTCGGCAAGCTCGGCGTCGGGGTCGCAGGTCGTTACGGCGAGACGTTCGACAGCGTCGTCATTCCGAACGGCAAGGCTCTGGGCGTGGTCGATCTGGTTGGTAACGTCGGATACGACATTACCAAGAACCTGAACCTGCTGACCGAGGTCACCTACCAGAACATCGAGCAGCCTTCTCAGGGCACGCCGGCTTCTGCCAAGATCACGGAAGACAAGCTCGGCGGTTTCGTCCGTCTGCAGCGCAACTTCTAAGCCGCGCGGGGCTTCCACGCCCCACCCGCTTCAAGAGCATAAGGCCCCCGGTTTACGCCGGGGGCCTTTTTGTTGTGTCGCGCCAACAAGGGTCGCGATCCCGTAATCGCTCCATAACGACGAAGGCCGCCGGTGCGCACCGGCGGCCTTATTGTTTACTTGGACTTTCCGGTTTTCCGCCGAAATTGGACGTTTCCAACTCAAGCTGCCGTCAAATTGCCCGAATTATTAACAGGCGGTAAACGCAATCGTGGCGAAACGGCAACAGGGGTGTGACCAAGCAGCGTCAGCACTGACAACTAGAGGTTTTACAGATTGCGTCCCAACCACTGGTAGCTATGTTGGGATTCGAAAGCGGCGGGGGGACGAACCTGCCTCTTTCAAGGGGAAGGGGCAGGGAAGGCTGTCCTTCGTATCAAGGCCCTCCCTATACCTTGTGAACTTGACTGGAGGTCAGGAAATGAACATCAAGAGCCTTCTTCTCGGCTCCGCTGCGGCCCTCGTCGCAGTATCCGGCGCTCGCGCTGCCGACGCCATTGTCATGGTCGAGCCCGAGCCGGTCGAATACGTCCGCGTTTGCGACGTTTACGGCACGGGCTTCTACTACATCCCGGGAACGGAAACCTGCATCAAGACCAGCGGTTACTTGCGTTTCCAGTACAACGTCGCGGGTAGCCCGGCTGGCAACTCCGAGGGTGACGACTACCAGGCTCTGTCCTCGGTTCGTGCCCGTCTGAACCTCGACGTTCGCGAAGAGACCGAACTCGGCACCCTGCGCGCCTACTTCCGTCTGCAGGCTCAGAACACCGGCGCTTCGCCGGAAGACGAGTTCGCGATGGAGCAGGGCTACCTGCAGCTCGGCGGCTTCCTCGCTGGTTACCGCGACACGCTGTGGTCCTCGGACATCGGCGGCATCGAAGACGGTCTGCCGACCGACGACGATCTCCCGATCGGCGACTTCAACACCAACCAGATCTCCTACACCTTTGCGACGGGCGGCTTCGCTGCCACGCTGGGCCTGGAAGACGACGGCACGGGTGACATCGCTCCCGACGTTCACGGCAAGCTCTCCTACACGGGTGCCTGGGGTGGCGTGTTCCTCTCCGCCGTGTACGACGAGACCTTCAACGCCGAAGACGTCGCCGATCTGTTCGGCATCGACGACCTCGACCTGCCGGCCTTCTTCCCGTTCGTTCCGGCTCGTGACGTCGACGGCAGCAACGATGCCTTCGCCCTCAAGGCCGGCCTGACGCTGCAGGATCTTCTGGTTGCCGACTCGACCCTCAAGGTCGACGGTCACTGGGCTTCCGACCCGACGAGCTACGCTGTCATCAGCGGCTTCACGTCGGCCGGCGGCATCCTGCCGAGCAACGCGACGCTCGAGAACCCGACCCCGGGTGCCTTCCCGCTCGTCCTCGAGTGGTCGGTCGGTGCTGGTTACTCGCAGAAGTTCAACCGTCTGACGGCTGGCGTGTCGGGCCGCTACGGCGAGACCTTCGACTACGCCTTCGTCGCTCCGGAAGTTCCGGGTGGCTTCGTGTTCTCGTCGGCTGACTACTGGGCCGTCGTCGGCGACATCGGTTACGACCTGACCGCCAACATGAACGTCCTGGCCGAAGTGAAGTACCAGAACATCGACTTCGGTGGCGTTGCCTCCGACGACCAGACCTCTGGCTTCCTCCGCTTCCAGCGCAACTTCTAATCGAGTTCACTCGATACGAAGTGAAGGGGTCCGGCTTTGCCGGGCCCCTTTTTGCGTCTGGCATCTGATTGGCCCCCTCCTGCAAGAGCGGCGACCGCCATACGAAAAAGCCCCTCTCGCCAACCGGCGGTAGGGGCTTTCGTGCTACGAGGTGATCGCCGGGGGCTGGCCAGCGCCTGTTGGTTAGTTCGCTTGCGATGGGGAAGCGCCCACATCAGGCCTGGTCTTGTGACGGCAATCGTCTTCGCTCAGTGCCGGAAGTGCAGCGGCCGCCATACAAAAAAGCCCCTTCCACCAATCGCGGAAGGGGCTTTCGTATCGCGCGAAGCGATTGCCGGGGGCTAGCCCCGGCGGCCGTTGGTCAAATCGCTCTCGATGGAGAAGCCGGCGCCAAGCCTGATCTTGTAGACCTGATAATTCTCCATCACGCGCTGCACGTAGTTGCGCGTTTCGGTGAAGGGAATCATCTCCACCCAGTCCACCACCTCGTCGATGGGCTGGCCGCGCGGATCGCCGAACCGCTGGATCCACTCGCGCGCCCGGCGTGGCCCCGCATTGTATGCCGCGAAAGTCAGGACGTAGGAGCCGTTGAAGGCATCGATCTGCTGGCCGAGATATTGCGAGCCAAGCTGGGCATTGTAGGACACGTCGCTCAGAAGCCGCGCTTCGGAATAGGACATGCCGTTCTGCTGTGCCAGCGAGCGGGCCGTGGCCGGCATGAGCTGTAGCAGCCCAAGCGCACCCGCCGGTGAGCGTGCGCCGGGGTTGAAGGCGCTTTCCTGCCTGGCGATGGCGTAGGCGAGCGCCTTTCCAGCGGCTGAAATGCGCGCGCTGTCAGGGATCACGCCCACGGGGAAGGCCAGCGCCGGGGCGTCGACGCCGCGGGAATATGCGCGCTTGCCGACATCGAGCGACATGGAGTGATCTCCACGCTTTTCGGCCAGGGATGCGAGCATTGCGAGCTCGCCCGGACTGTCCAGCTCGTCGGCCAGAGAACGATAGAGCTGCGCGGCGCGCCAGTCGGAACCGATCTCGTGCATGCGGACGAGCGCGCGCACCGCATCTCGATTCTGAAAGCGCTGGCGGTCGGAGTTGCTCGGCCTCGGATAGGCGATGTCGCCCGGCGTGCGGCCAAGCTTGGCCGCGGCAAGCTGGCCATAATAGGTAGCGCCGTAGCGCGCGGCCTGTGCGTAATAGTTGCGCGCGTTGCCGGGGCCGCCCGCTTCGGCGGCGCGGCCAAGCCAGTAATAGGCGCGGGATTGGGTAAGCGGGCGGGTCGACGCCTCGGCCACGCGGGCAAAGTGGCGGCTGGCGGTTGCCGGGTCGCCAAGAGCGCGCAACGCGTACCATCCAGCATGGAAGTCGGCCTCGACGCGCGCGACGACGCCCTGCGCCGAGTGGCGCGCCGCCAGTTGATAGGCCTCCTTGCGGGCGCCTTGCTCCAGCAGCATGCGGGATATGATTCGCTGCTCGTTCCACCAGCTGTCCGGATCGACAAGCTGCACCGGATCGCGCGGTGCGTTCATCATGATGCGCGCCGCCTCGCGCACCTTGTTCTGCTTGCGCAGGTTCTCGGCGAGGGTGAACATATAGCTGGGGTCGGAATGCTGGTTCTGCGGCACGGCGGCCAGCAGGCGGTCCGCATTGGCGTCGCCCCGGATGGACGCGGCACGCGCCTTAAACAGGGTTTCCGAGTTTGCAAGCCCGGCCATGCGCTGCGCGTCATTGACCTTGTTGGCATAGAGCAGCATGTCCATGCGATGCTTGTGGTCGGCCTTCGTCAGCAGCGTCCCGAACGTGCCGAGAACCTTCTGCTCGGTGCCGCGATCCAGCGTCTCGGTGCGCCACAGGGTCTGGATGAGCTGCTTTGCGCGCCCGGCCTGGCCGGTTTCGATATTGGCCCGTGCCAGGGCCATCGTGCCTTCCGGCGTCTGCGGCGTACTGTTGCCGAAGGCGGCCAGTATGTCGCGGGCAGGGCGGTTTTCACGGTAGAGCGCCCGTTCCGAATTCTGCCGCAGGGTCTGCATGCCCGGCCAGCCCGCCAATTCCTGCATTGCGGCGGCGATATCGGCCGCCGGTACGTCACCGCCGCCCTTCAGGGCGATAGCCCAGGTCATGATCTTGTGGTCGAGCGAGTTCGGCGCCATCCCCGCACGGATCGCGCGGGCGCGCGCCATGTTGTTGTGCGTGGCGTCCAGCCCCTCCTTGAGGCTGCCGCTCGCCGGGCGCACCGAAGCGCTGCGCGATGTCGCCGCGATGGACGAGGTGAAGGCGGCAGCAGCGGCCGGAGCGGAAGCAGCCGGCGCGGCGGGCGCCGCCCCCGGAAAGCTCGGGGCCGGCCGTGGCACCGGGGCGCCGAAACGGCTGTCGTCCACGGGCGCTGAAGGCATCGGCGCCGACGGCGCCGAGCGCAGCGTCGGCATCGGCACGCCCGAGGGCATGGCCGACTGGGCCGCCGCCCCGGTGGCAAACAGGCCGGCAAGCGCGGTTTGAAGGGCGAGTTGGCGGACACGGGAATGCGCGCTCATCGGAACCTTTCGGGTCGGCCGCGTGGCCCGTGGCCGCGCAGACAGATAATGGTTAAGCGCCTGAAAACTCTCATGACAAGGTGAAAAGAGAGTAAAGCATGGCATCACGATGGCATCACGCCCCAATCACGCCGGGCGTGACGCTTGTTTAGGCTGTTGCCCTTTACTATGGTGCGCCCAATCGCAACGCATAGGGCTTGGGACCGCCGGTTTCCGCCCTGCGCCGGCGCCCGGCATCGGGCGAGCCGGCAGAGGAAATGACAGTCATGTTCAAGGGGTCGATGACGGCGCTCGTAACGCCGTTCAACGAAGATGGAAGCCTCGACGAGGCGGGGTTCCGCACGCTCGTCGAATGGCAGATCGCCGAAGGCAGCCACGGGCTGGTGCCCGTCGGCACGACCGGCGAAAGCCCCACGCTGACCCATGCCGAACACAAGCGCGTCGTGGAAATCTGTGTCGAAGTTGCCGCCGGCCGGGTGCCGGTGATGGCCGGCGCAGGCTCCAACAACACGGTCGAGGCGGTCGATCTTGCGCGCTTCGCGCAAGGGGCCGGGGCCGATGGCGTGCTCGTCGTCACCCCCTATTACAACAAGCCAAACCAGCGCGGCCTCTATGCCCATTATGCCGCCATTGCGCGCGCCATCGACCTGCCTATCGTGATCTACAACATTCCACCGCGCTCCATCATCGACATGAGCGTGGAGACGATGGCGCGCCTGGCGCAGGAGTTTCCCAACATCGTCGGCGTCAAGGATGCGACGGCAAAGCTCGACCGCGTCTCCGAGCAGCGGCAGGCGATCGGGGCGGACTTCATCCAGCTTTCCGGCGAGGACGCGACGGCACTCGGCTTCAATGCCCATGGCGGCCATGGCTGCATTTCGGTGACGGCCAATGTTGCCCCGCGGCTCTGCGCCGAGTTCCAGAATGCCTGCCTGGCAGGGGACTATGCCAAGGCGTTGACCTACCAGGACAAGCTGATGCCGCTGCACAAGGCGATGTTCATCGAGCCGAACCCCGGCGGCCCCAAATATGCGCTGGAGCGCCTGGGCAAGATCCGCAACAATCTGCGTTCCCCGCTTCTGCCAATCGAGCGGCAGACGGAAGAGGCCATCGACGCGGCGTTGCGCCATGCCGGGCTGATCAACTGATTTGACCCGCCGGGGCCCGAACCCCATTTGATTACGAGACCAGACATGCACAGGGCCGGCATTGCCGGCCCTTTTCAAGACTGAAGCGAGATATGGCCAAGGCGAAGGATCAGAAATCGAATATCGTTGCGGAAAACCGCAAGGCTCGGTTTCACTACGAAATCATGGATACGCTGGAGGCCGGACTCGTCCTGACGGGGACGGAGGTCAAGTCGCTGCGGCTGGGCAAGGCCACCATAGCGGAGTCCTACGCGACGGAGGAGGGCGGTGAGATATGGCTCATCAACTCGTTCGTGCCCGAATATCTGCAGGCCAACCGCTTCAACCACGAGCCCAAGCGACGCCGCAAGCTGCTGGTCCACAAGACGCAGCGCAACCGGCTGGCCGGCGCGGTGCAGCGCGACGGCATGACGCTGGTGCCCCTGCGAATCTACTTCAACGACCGCGGCATGGCGAAGCTGGAGCTGGCCGTCGCGCGGGGCAAGAACGCGCCCGACAAGCGTGAGACCATCAAGGAGCGCGACTGGAACCGCCAGAAGCAGCGCCTGATGAAACAGGCCCGCGCGGATTGACCCTGCAAGCCTTAGCCGAGCGCGGACCGCGCCTTGGCGAAGACGGCGTGGAACATCTCTTCCGTAAGGCGGCCGGTATTGGTGTTGTACCGGGAGCAATGGTAACTCGAGACGATCGTATAGCCGGCCACGTCCGCTGATCCGCAATGCGAAAAGGGCGCTTCCGCCAGCCGCACGCCCAGCGCCCGAAGGGTCGTTTCGTGTGCGATGCGGCCCAGCGTCACGATAACCCGCAGATTGGGCATTGCCGACACCACCGGCGTCAGGAAGCGGCGGCAATTGTTGATTTCCGGCCCGGTCGGCTTGTTCTGCGGCGGAACGCAGCGCACCCCATTCGCGATCGCGGCTTCCACCAGCTCAAGCGTGTCGTCCGGCCGCGCCTCGAAGGTGCCGCGCGCAAAACCGAATGTCTTCAAGGTGGAATAGAGCAGGTCGCCGGCATAGTCGCCGGTGAAGGGACGCCCGGTCCGGTTGGCGCCCCTGAGGCCCGGCGCAAGGCCGGAGATCAACAGGCGAACGGATGCAGCCCCGTCCACCGGCATGAATGGTGGAACCGGCGCGTTGAACCACGACGGTTCACGCGCCTGCCATTCGTGCCGAAAGGCGGCAAGGCGCGGGCAGATGGGGCAGTCCGGCGCCGGATGCGCGGCGGCGGGCAGGTCGTCAAGCTGCATGAAGCGCTCAGACGGCGTCGTCGTCGACGTCGGCTTCCGCCTCGGCACGACGCGCCAGCCGCGCTTCGCGCTCGGCAGGGTTGCGGCCCACTTCGGCGCGGAGGGAGTTCAGGTCGATGAAGTGGTCGGCGTGGCGGCGCAGATCGTCCGACACCATCGGCGGATTGGAAACCAGCGTCGATACGACCGAGACCTTGCGCCCCTTGCGCTGCAATGCCGCCACCAGCGAACGGAAGTCCCCGTCGCCGGAAAACAGCACGAAATGATCCACCGTCTCGACCAGCTCCATGGCGTTGAGCGCAAGCTCGATGTCCATGTTGCCCTTGATCTTGCGACGGCCGGTGGAATCGGTGAATTCGCGCGCCGGCTTGGTTACGACCTTGTAGCCATTGTAGTCGAGCCAATCGACCAGAGGCCGGATGGATGAATATTCCTGATCTTCCACCAGCGCCGTATAGTAATAGGCGCGGAGCAGGTATCCCCGCTTCTGGAAGGCGACTAGAAGCTTCTTGTAATCGATATCGAAGCCGAGGTTGCGCGACGTGGCGTAAAGGTTGGCGCCATCGATGAAAAGAGCGATCTTTTCGCGGGAGTCGAATACGTGCATAAGCCCTTCGTCATGAAAATGTCTTGGTTGAAATCTTGTCTGCATCCCGACATCCACGCGTTGCATGACTTGCCGGAAGCGCTTGGACGATAGCCGTAAATGCGTGGCTTGCCAACTGCATCGTTGACTTGTCAACAAGCGCGGAACGGCGGGGTTTTCGCGCGCGGCCGTCGCATGCCCTTGTATTGCCTTTGTCAAGTCGTTAAAGGGTGCAACTTCAACCCGTAAATCCCCTTGATCGAGGAGACAGGCATGGCCCGCGTCACCGTAGAAGATTGCGTCGACAAGGTCGAGAACCGCTTCGAACTCGTCCTGCTCGCCAGTCACCGCGCACGCCAGATTTCGCAGGGTCAGCCGATCACGGTCGACCGCGACAACGACAAGAACCCGGTTGTCGCCCTGCGCGAGATCGCCGACGAGACCTTGTCGCCCGGCGACCTGAAGGAAGACCTCATCCACTCGCTGCAGAAGCATGTCGAGGTGGACGAGCCGGAAGCCGCCGCCCCCGCGCCGGGCACGCAGGCCCAGCCGGTCATCGCCGAGGCCGATGCTGACGAAGTCGAGACGATTACGTTCGACCGCATGTCCGAGGACGATCTCCTGGCCGGTATCGAAGGTCTTGTCCCGCCCGAGAAGAACGACGACTACTGATAGGGTTCCGGCGCCGGATTACGCTCGATTGGGGCTTTCGGTGCACCCCTTGGAGAACCTATATGAAGGAGGGCGCGGCCGGCATGTCCGGCGCGCCCTCTTTGTCGTCGTCAGCTTCACGGAAATGCGCCTGCCATGATGCGTCAGTATGAACTCGTCGAACGTGTCGCGGCCTACAAGCCGGATCTCGACGAGGCGTTGCTGAACAGGGCTTATGTCTATGCCATGCAGAAGCATGGATCGCAGAAGCGCGCCAGCGGCGACCCCTATTTCTCGCATCCGCTGGAAGTGGCGGCCATCCTCACGGATCTGCATCTCGACGAAGCCACCATCGCTGTGGCCCTGCTGCACGACACGATCGAGGATACCGACGCCACCCGCAAGGAAATCGACCAGCTTTTCGGCTCCAAGATCGGCCAGCTCGTCGAGGGGCTGACCAAGCTCAAGCGGCTGGAGCTGGTCAGCAAGAAGGCCGAGCAGGCCGAAAACCTGCGCAAGCTGCTGCTGGCCATCGCGGACGATATTCGCGTGCTGCTGGTCAAGCTTGCCGACCGTCTCCACAACATGCGCACGCTCGGCGTCATGCGGCCCGAGAAGCGGGCCCGCATCGCGCAGGAGACGATGGACATCTATGCGGCGCTGGCGGGCCGCATGGGCATGCAGGACATGCGCGAGGAACTGGAGAACCTGTCCTTCAAGCACCTCAATCTCGAAGCCTACGAGACGGTGACCGCGCGGCTCGACGAGCTGAAGGAAAAACACGCCGGGACCATCGACGAGATCGAGCGCGTTTTGTCCGACAAGCTGGCGGAAAACGGCATCGAGGCCGATGTGTCCGGCCGGCAGAAGAAGCCCTATTCGGTCTTCTCCAAGATGCAGCGCAAGGCGCTGTCGCTGGAGCAGTTGTCCGACATATTCGGCTTCCGCGTGCTGGTCGAGACGGAAGAGGATTGCTACCGCACCCTCGGTATCGTCCATCGCACCTGGCCGATGGTGCCCGGCCGCTTCAAGGATTACATCTCGATCCCCAAGCAGAACGGCTACCGCTCCCTGCATACGACCATCGTCGGTCCTTCGCGCCAGCGCGTGGAACTTCAGATCCGCACGCGCGCCATGCACGACATCGCCGAATACGGCATCGCCGCGCATGAACTCTACAAGGACGGGATCGACGGCGACGAGCAGGACATGCGGCTGTCGAACGAGTCCAGCGCTTATGCCTGGTTGCGCCGCACGATCGAGCTTCTCAATCAGGGCGACACTCCGGAAGAGTTTCTGGAAAACACCAAGCTCGAGCTTTTCCAGGATCAGGTCTTCTGCTTCACCCCGAAGGGGCGGCTCATCTCGCTGCCACGCGGCGCGACGCCCATCGACTTCGCCTATGCCGTGCACACCGATGTCGGGGATACCTGCGTCGGCTGCAAGATCGACGGCCGTATCATGCCGCTCGTCACCGAACTGGCCAACGGCGACGAGGTGGAGATCATCCGCTCCAAGGCCGCGACGCCGCCGCAGGCCTGGGAATCGATCGCCGTCACCGGCAAGGCGCGCGCCGCCATCCGCCGCGCCACCCGGCTGGCCATCCGCAAGCAATATTCCGGCCTCGGCCAGCAGATCCTGGAGCGCAGCTTTCAGCGCGCCGGCAAGAGCTTCTCCCGCGATGGGCTGAAACCCTATCTCGGCAAGCTGGGGCACAAGGATGTCGAGGATGCGCTTGCGGCGGTGGGGCGCGGCGAGATCGCCTCGGCGGACGTGCTGCGCGCGGTGCATCCCGATTTTCAGGATACCCGCGCCGTGCGCCATGGCGTCAAGTCCGACGAACGCGGATGGTTCAGCCTTCGCAGCGCCACCGGCATGATCTTCCGCATTCCCGGCGAGGGGGGCGAGGGCGAGGCCAATGGCGGGGCGCTTCCCATTCGCGGCGTCGGCGACGACATGCCCGTGCATTTCGGTACGGATGGGGCCGTGCCGGGAGACCGTATCATCGGCATCATGGAGCCGGGCAAGGGCATCACCATCTATCCCATCCAGTCTCCGGCGCTGGCCGCCTTCGAGGACGAGCCGGAACGCTGGGTGGACATTCGCTGGGATCTCGACGCCGAGATGACCATGCGCTTTCCGGCGCGCATCCGCATATCGGCGCTGAACGAGCCGGGCGCGCTTGCCGAGATCGCCGAGACGACGGCGTTGAACGACGCCAATATCAGCGGGCTCGAAACGGTGTCCTCCGCGCCGGATATCGCTGTCATGCTGATCGACCTTGAGGTATGGAACCTCCAGCATCTCAACCGTACGCTGAACCAGTTGCGCGGCAAGGCCTGCGTGACGGATGTCGTCCGCGTGAACGGGTGAGAAGGCAACAGGAACAGGCAGGAACTCCCGTGGACCAGTCCGAAGTCATCGAAATCTTCCGCAAGGCGGGCGCCTATCTGGAGGGTCATTTCATTTTGACCTCCGGCTTGCGGAGCCCGATCTTCCTGCAGAAGGCGCGCGTCTTCATGCATCCGGACCTGACGGAGCGCCTCTGCCGGGCGCTGGCCGACAAGATCCGCGCTGCCGTGCCCGGAAAGATCGACTACATCGTCGGCCCCGCCGTTGGCGGCTTGATCCCGGCCTACGAGACATCGCGCCATCTTGGCCCGCCCGCCATCTATGTCGAGCGCGAGAACGGCCGTTTCCGGCTGCGCCGCTTCGAGGTGGCCGCTGGCGCCCGCGTCGTCATCGTGGAGGATATCGTTTCCACCGGGCTGTCGATCCGCGAAACCATCGAGGCCCTGCAGGAAATCGGCGTCGAGGTGGTTGCCGCCGCCTGCGTCATCGACCGGTCGGCCGGCAAGGTGGATGTCGGCGTACCGTTGATCGCGCTGGCGCAATACGAGGTGCCGGCCTATCCGGCCGACGCCCTACCGCCCGAGCTTGCCGCGATCCCGGCGGTCAAGCCCGGCAGCCGGTCTCTTTAGGTCGCCCGTCCGTGCTGTTCCGCCGTCGCAAGCCCGAAACGCTCCGGGGCAGGGTCAGGCTCTTCCTCTGGCCACGGCGCTCGTGGGGGCGGTCGTTCAGCTATTTCAAGAAGCGCGTGCTGCGTCTGAAGGCGACGCCGCATGCCATCGCGGCAGGCTTCTCGGCCGGCGTCTTCGCCGCGTTCAGCCCGATTCTGGGTGGGCATATCCTGATGGCCCTTGCCATCGCCTACTGCATCTCCGGCAACATGGCGGCGGCGGCGTTGGGCACGGCGATCGCCAATCCGCTGACATTTCCCATGATCTGGGCCGGCACCTACGAGGTCGGCCGGCTGCTGATCGGTACGCACAGCGCCGAGGGGGGGCGCAAGGGCATCGGCGAAGCCCTGTCCTCGATGGATGTCGCGGCGATCTGGAAGCCTTATCTGGAGCCCATGCTGATCGGGTCCCTGATCCTCGGAGCGCTGTTCGGGGTTCTGGCCTATTTCATTCTCTACACGGCGGTGAAAGGCTATCAGGCGAACCGTCGCAAGGGAGGGACGAGGCAGGCATGATCATCGGCATCGGCAGCGACCTGATCGATATCCGCCGCGTCGCGGCGACGCTCGAGCGCCATGGCACGCGGTTCGAAGCGCGCGTCTTCACCGATGTCGAGCGGCGCAAATCCAACGCGCGCACCCTGCGGGCGGCCTCCTACGCCAAGCGCTTCGCCGCCAAGGAGGCCTGCGCCAAGGCGCTGGGTACGGGGCTGTCCCAAGGCGTCTTCTGGCGAGACATGGGCGTCGTCAACGCGCCATCCGGCAAGCCGACGATGCAGTTGACGGGCGGCGCGGCCAAACGGCTGGCCAACCTTCTACCGGACGGCATGGAAGCCGCCATCCACCTGACCATCACGGACGATTATCCGCTGGCGCAAGCCTTCGTCATCATCGAGGCGCTGCCGACGCGATGAATGCCAGCCGATTGCCCTGAAACCGACAACACTTTAGATCATGGAAAAATTCTGCAACACGGCGGAAGTTTCCGCCCCCTGCACACGATGTATCGAGGAAAACCGAGATGGCTGAACGGGCCGCAAAAAAGGAATCGTCCAGCTTCGTCGAGGTGGTCATCGCCGTGGTCCAGGCGGTGGCGCTGGCGCTCGTCATCCGCACGGTGCTGCTGCAGCCATTTTCGATTCCATCCGGCTCCATGATCCCGACGCTTCTGGTGGGCGATTACGTGCTCGTCACCAAATGGAGCTACGGCTACTCGAAATACTCGCTTCCCTTGTCGCCCGACCTGTTCGACGGCCGTATCCTGGCATCCGAGCCGGAGCGCGGCGACGTCATCGTGTTCCGCAAGCCGTCGGATACGGATGTCGATTTCATCAAGCGCCTGATCGGCCTGCCGGGCGATACGGTGCAGATGCGCGATGGCGTGCTCTACATCAACGGCACCGCCGTACCCAAGGAGCCGGCGGGCTTCTTCACCGAGGCAAACGGCATCGAGGTGCCCCAGTACCGCGAGACGCTGCCCAATGGCGTCAGCTACATGACCTTGGACAAGACAACCACGATGGCCGACAACACCCGTGAATTCGTGGTGCCCGCCGGCCATTACTTCATGATGGGCGACAACCGGGACAATTCCGACGACAGCCGCGGCAGCGTCGGTTACGTGCCCTTCGAAAACCTCGTCGGCAAGGCGCAGATCATCTTCTTCTCGCTCGATGGCGACTGGGCCCTGAAGTTCTGGCGCTGGCCGTCCGACCTGCGGATCGAACGTTTCTTCACATGGTTGAGCTGACCAAAAGCCTCGACGGGCTGGAAAAGCTGATCGGGCTGTCGTTCAAGGACAGCCATCGGCTTGAACTTGCCCTGACGCATTCGAGCCTGAAGCAGGGGCGCGACGCCGCCAATTACGAGCGTATGGAATTTCTGGGCGACAGGGTGCTCGGCCTCGCCATCGCGGAGCGCCTCTTCGTCGAGTTTCCGACCGCACCGGAAGGCGAGCTTTCGGTACGCCTGAACATGCTCGTCTCGGCGGAAACATGCGCCGCCATTGCCGACGAACTGGGCCTCGGACGGTATATCCGCCATGGCGGCGAGTTGACCAAGCTGGCGGCGCAGCGCACGCGCAACATCCGTGCCGACGTGGTGGAGGCGTTGATCGCCGCCATCTACCTGGAGCATGGCTACGGCGCGGCACGCGATTTCGTGATGAAGCATTGGGGCAGCCGCCTCACCGCGCCCGCCTCGGCACGGCGCGATCCGAAGACCGAATTGCAGGAATGGGCCCACCAGAAGGTCGGCCGGCCGCCGGCCTACGCGCTGATCGACCGGAGCGGGCCGGACCATGAGCCGCTTTTCACGGTGTCCGCCAACATCGACGGCATTGCCCCGGCAACCGGCAAGGGGCGGTCCAAGCGGCAGGCCGAGACGGCAGCCGCCGAAACGATTTTGCGCCGCGAAGGCATCTGGCCGAAGGGCTGATCGCAGCCCCTATGCCGGCATGCCGAAGCGGGATATCCTTCCCCGAATAGTGATTGATCGAAAGAGAACTTCTGAATTGACTGAGGACCAGACCTCGGGCGGCGACGCCACACTTGAAACGGCGCCCACGCGCTCGGGCTTCGTGGCGCTGATCGGCGCGCCGAACGCCGGCAAGTCGACCCTCGTGAACCAGCTTGTCGGCACCAAGGTGTCGATCGTCACCCACAAGGTCCAGACGACGCGCGCCCTCGTGCGCGGCATCGCCATCCGCAACCGCACGCAGATCGTCTTCGTCGATACGCCCGGCGTATTCCAGCCGCGGCGTCGGTTGGACAGGGCCATGGTGCGCACGGCATGGGGCGGCGCCAAGGATGCGGATGTGGTGCTGGCCATCGTCGATGCGGAGCGCGGCGTTTCGCCCGATGTCGAGACGATCGTCGAACGCCTCAAGGAAACCCGGCGCCCGGTCGTGCTTCTGCTCAACAAGGTGGATCGCATCAAGCGCGAAAAGCTGCTGGCGCTGACGCAGGATCTCAGCTCCCGCGTCGAGTTCGAGCGCGTCTTCATGATCTCGGCCTTGACCGGCTCCGGCTGCGACGACCTGATGAACTGGCTTGCCGAACGTCTGCCCGAAGGGCCCTGGTACTATCCGGAAGATCAGATCTCCGACCTGCCGTTGCGCCAGCTTGCCGCCGAAATCACGCGCGAGAAACTGTTCCTGCGGCTGCATCAGGAAATCCCCTACGCCTCCACGGTGGAGACGGAATTGTGGGAGCAGAAGCCCAACGGCTCCGTGCGGATCGAGCAGACCATCTATGTCGAGCGCGATAGCCAGAAGGCCATCGTGCTGGGCCGCAAGGGCGAGACGATCAAGGCGATCGGGCAGGCTGCCCGCACCGAAATCGCCGAGGCGGCCGACCAGAAGGTTCACCTGTTCCTGTTCGTCAAGGTGCGCGAGCACTGGAGCGACGATCCGGAGCGCTACCGCGAGATGGGGCTGGACTTCTCGTCCTGAGCCGCCCACCCCGCCATCGGACCGAACGCTTATGGAATGGCGCGAAGAGGCGATCATACTGGGGGTGCGCCGCCACGGCGAAACCAGCGTCGTCGCCGAACTGATGACGCGAACGCGCGGCCGGCATCTGGGTCTGGTCCGCGGCGGCCGGTCTCGGCGCCAGCAGCCGGTGCTGCAGCCGGGTAACCGGGTGGAGGCCAATTGGCGCGCCCGCCTGGACGAGCATCTCGGCACGCTGACCGTCGAGCCGGTGGAAATGCGCGCCGCCGCCTTCATGGAAAGCGCATTGGCGTTGCAGGGCGTGCAACTGCTTGCCGCCCATATCCGCCTGCTTGCGGAACGCGATCCGCACGAGCGCCTGTACGAGGCATGCCTGACCATGCTTCCGAACCTTCAGGATTGTCGCCTTGCCGGCGGCATGATGCTGGGGTTCGAAATGGCCCTGCTGGACGAGCTGGGCCTCGGCCTCGATCTTTCGGCCTGTGCGTTGACGGGGGCCGTCGAGGGCCTTGCCTATGTATCGCCGCGCACCGGCCGGGCGGTGACGCAGGCGGCAGGGGCGCCCTGGGCAGACCGGCTGCTGCCGCTGCCGCGATGCCTTGTCACCGACGAAGCACCGAACTGGGCCGAACTGGTCGACGGCTTCGCGCTGACCGGCCATTTTCTGGGGCGCAACATCTGGGTGCCCCGCGGCCAGGACGAGCCGCAATCGCGCGGGGCATTCATTGCAGCGCTGGAGCGTGCGCTTCGAGCTGCAGCGGAAGGATAAAGGGCGTTCCGGAAAAGGCATCGGCGCCGCGACCGATCCTGCGGATGGCCTCAACCATGCGGCCCTGCCGGCCAAGCTTGCGGTCGGCCATGGCGATCAGCAGCGCATTCGGCGTCGCGGACGGCGCCCGACGCCGCAATTCCAGCGCCAGGGCTTCCTCGTCCAGATCCTCGTTGATCGCGATCGCCAGGATGTAGGCGGCGGCGGTGGAGCGAGAGATTCCGGCCCAGCAATGCACGGCCAGCGGTGTGCGCCTGTCCCATCGATGCCCGAACTCCAGCAGGGCGTCGAGATGGTCTTCTCCCGGCAGGATCATGCCGTCCAGCGGCGCCGCGATATCGTTCATCCCCAGAAACAGATGGCGCTCCGGCGCGATTTCGGCAGGGCGGGGCACATCGGTGTCCGCGTTGATCAGCGTCACGAGGTCCAGCGCGCCATGTTCCGCGACTGTGGCGGACAGGTCCCGGAGAGAGGATACGACGAGATAGGACATCGGTCTTTACCTTCGGCGGCGTTCCCGTCAGCTTGAAACTGGAACAGCAGCGCCCTTCGCCAAGGTGTCGAGGGCTGAAAAGCGGTCGATATAGAGGGCTTCCACCTCGGCCGCCGGAAGCGGTCGCAACAGATACGGATCCACGGTCGCGCCGTCGGGACGGCAGAACAGGGCTTCCGCTTCCTGCACGGTAAAACCGGCCAGAAGTGTCGCCTCGAAATAGGCCGACAGCTTGTCTGCCCGCTTCACCAGCCTTGCGGTCGCGGGCGGCAGGTCCGCCGGCAGGCCGAACCGCAGGTGGATCGCCCGTTGCAAGCGGTTTTCGATTGTCTTGTACCCCGCCCCGAGGACGCTTTTGAACGGCGAGATCATATCGCCGATGACGTATTCGGGCGCGTCATGCAGCAGTGCCGCCAATTGCCAGCGCGCATCCTTGCTGGTGGCTGCAACGAGTTGCTCCACGACAAGAGAATGCTGCGCAACGGAGAAGGCATGTTCGCCGGTTGTCTGCCCGTTCCAGCGGGCCACCCGCGCCAAACCGTGCGCGATGTCGGCCAACTCGATATCGAGGGGCGAGGGGTCCATCAGGTCCAGACGCCGGCCCGACAGCATGCGCTGCCAGACACGGGGTGCGCGGCCGCTCACGCTTCTTCGCTCCCGCCCGCTTCCGGCAGTGCGTAGCCAGCCCAGGCGGGCACCTCCGCGCTCACCGCAACGCCGTCCGCAGTGGGTTGCAGGTCGGCGCGCAGGGCATCGGCCAGACGGTCGATGCGGATCATGGCCATGGCCACCGTATCGGCGGACGAAAGCACCGTTCCGATCGTCTTCCCGCCGGCCTCCACATTGGCGCCGGGAGTAATGTGCGAGTCGGCCCGCAGCACCATGATGCGCCGTCGCGCCGTACCGCGATGCTGCATCCGCGAGACGACCTCCTGTCCGACGAAGCATCCCTTGCGGAACGAGACGCCGCCATTCTGGTCCAGCAGCACATCATGGGGGAACACGTCGCCGGACGGAAAATCCACCTCCGCTTCCGCGACCCCGTCGGCGATGCGGATGGCCCGGTAGGCGCCGGCCTCGTCGTCCGCGCCTTCGGCTTCCGGCCCGTAGAGCCGCAGAACGGTCCTGTCCGGAAAGCGCATGTCGCGCAGGCCGGGCACATCCGTATCCCAGGCGGCCGCGACGGCCTCTTCGGATGGGGCGATCTCCACCTTGGCGCGCAGGCGATAGAGCTGCAGCCGCTTGGCAAACGCGTCACGGGCCGATGCGGCGATGTCCAGCCGGATGCCGTCGGAAAGATTGGACACCAGAAAGTCGAACAGGATCTTGCCCTGCGGGGTCAGCAATGCGCCGGGGCGCGCCTCGGCGTCGGGCATGCCGTCCAGCTCGGTCGTGATCAGGTTCTGCAGGAAGTGCCGGGCGTCGGGACCGGTTACATGAAGGGTCGCTCGGTCGGGCTGGCGGGCAGAGGGCATGGCGGCATCCAGGGGCTGGTTCGTCCGCCAGATATGGCCGGGCCGGGGCGGTTGCGCAACCGCTCCAGGCCCTGTATCGCCCAGATCATGGTTGGACGAAAAGGTGAGGGCGCGATGATGGCCGAGCGGTTCGAAACGGTGTTGAAGGGTGGCACGGTCGTCAATCAGGACGGCGAGGGCCTGCGCGATATCGGCATCAACGACGGCCGCATCGCCCATATCGGAAGCATTTCGGCGGAGGCCGCAGGCGAGGTCGTCGACTGCACCGGGCTGCATATCCTGCCGGGCGTCATCGACAGCCAGGTGCATTTCCGCGAGCCGGGCCCCACCCATAAGGAAGATCTGGAGACGGGGTCGCGGGCGGCCGTGCTGGGCGGCGTCACGACCGTTTTCGAGATGCCCAACACCGATCCGCTGACCACGAGCGAGGCGGCCCTGGCCGACAAGGTGGCGCGCGGGCATCATCGCATGCATTGCGACTTCGCCTTCTGGGTCGGCGGCACGCGCGAAAACGCCGGCGACGTCGCCGAACTGGAGCGGCTGCCCGGCGCAGCCGGCATCAAGGTGTTCATGGGCTCTTCGACAGGCTCGCTCCTTGTGGAAGACGATGACGGCGTGCGGGATATCCTGCGCAATACGCGCCGCCGCGCGGCCTTCCACTCGGAAGACGAGTATCGCCTGCGCGAGCGCCTGGCCGAGCGCATCGAGGGCGACCCGTCATCGCACCCCGTCTGGCGCGATGAAGTCGCTGCCATGGAGTGCACGCGGCGGCTTGTCCGGATCGCCCGCGAAACCGGTGCGCGCATCCACGTCCTTCATATCTCGACGGCCGAGGAAATCCTTTTTCTGGCGGAGCATAAGGAGCATGCGACCTGCGAGGCGACGCCCCATCACCTGACCATGTCCGACGCGGATTATGCCCGCCTCGGCACCCTGCTGCAGATGAACCCGCCTGTCCGCTCCGAAGCGCATCGCCGCGGCATCTGGCATGGCATTGCGCAAGGCATCGTCGACGTGCTCGGTTCCGACCATGCGCCGCACACGCTGGAAGAAAAGGCCAAGCCCTACCCGGCATCGCCCTCCGGCATGACCGGCGTGCAGACGCTGGTGCCCATCATGCTGGATCACGTGGCAAAGGGGCGGCTGAGCCTGGCCCGCTTCGTGGACCTGACATCGGCCGGACCGCAGCGCATTTTCGGGCTGGCGGGCAAGGGGCGGATCGCCGTCGGCTATGATGCCGATTTCACCGTCGCCGACCTCAAGCGGCGCGAGACGATCCGCAATTCGTGGATCGGTTCGCGGGCGCAGTGGACACCGTATGACGGCGTCGAGGTGACCGGCTGGCCGGTCGGCACCATCGTTCGCGGCAAGCGCGTGATGTGGGAGGGCGAGTTGGCCACGCCGTCGCGGGGCGAGGTCGCCCGCTTCGCAGAGGCGTTGCAGGCCTGACGGGCGTCGCGCCTCAGTCCGTTTCGTCAGTCCGCCATCAGGAAGAATTCGAGCCGCCCCTCGGGCGAGATGCCGACACGGTAGAAATCATAAGCGCCGTTTTCGAGCATGCGCTGGTAGTCGCCGGCCGTGACCAGTTCGAACAGCTCGACAAGCTTCGGCTTGTCGAGCGTCTCCAGCGGAACCTGCGTGAAGTAGGGCCAGACGTAGATTTCGCTGTCGCGTCCGGCATCGACGCGCACATGTCCGCTTTCCAGCACTTCCAACAGGATCGCCATCAGCTCGACGCCGTCGCCGTCGCCTGAATTGGCCTTCAGGAATTCGACCGGGTCGCCGTCCAGCGGAAAGACCGACAGGGCCGTGCCGTCTTCGCCCGGCTCCAGATAGGGGCGCAACTTTTCGATGTCGCCGCTGCGTGCAGCATCCAGGAGCCGTTCCCGCAGGTCGCGGACGGGCTTTGGTAGTTCGTCGTCGCCGTAGAAGACGGGAAGGGGGGCGGAATCGTCGCCGGCCAAAGGCAGCGCATCGGGGGCGCCGGACACGTCGTCGTCGGCGGCCGGCCTGCCTGGCGGCGCGTCCTGATCGCGGATGGAGCCGTCCGGCGTATGGGCCGGCCCGCCCGGCGGCGCGGGCGGCATGTCGGATGGTTCGTCGAAATCGCGCCGGGAGGGCTCGACGATCGTTGGTCGCGCGTCGTCCAGCGGCGGCAGGGGCACAGTCACGATGCCGTCCCGGCGCTGGAATATGCCTTCCTCGGGCTGGATCTGCGAAAAGGCTGCCGCGGGGGCCGAGATGGCGGACATCATCGGCAGCGCCCCGGTTGCTACAAGCAGCGCGAGGGCGAAAGACTTATTGAAGATTGCGTTCACCGCGGAACTCGCCGTGCTCGATCCGGGTGCGCAATGTGTCCATCAGCTCCAGCACTTCGGTTTCCCCATGACGGCGGACAAGCTCCGTCAGGGCCGTGGAGATGGCTGTCTCGGCAAGGATCTCGGCTTCGATTCCGTCCGACATGCCGTCGGCCCAGGCTTCGTTATGGTACTCGAAGGCGACCTGCTTCTTTTCGGCGGCCACCGCTTCGTCCAGTTCGGCCCCATGCAGATCGATCATGTACCAAACCCCTTGCGTTTCGATGCGAACACCCCGTTTAAGCCTCTTTGCTTTTGGAAGGAAAGGGCCCGAAGGACACAAGCTGCCATTAATGTTAAGCTTTTCGGCGTAGCGGCCACCATCGCGCTCATGTGCCGTAGCGCGTTGCGATCTCGGTGGAAAGCTTTGCACCTTCTTTCAGGTAGCGGTCGACGGCCAGTTCCGCCGAGGGCGTACACCGCCGGTAGGTGGACTCGAAAGCGCGATAACCGCCGTTGAAATGGGCGACGAGAATCCGCCGCTCGCTGTCGCTTGGCTTCTGCGTGTCCAGGAGGGCGTTCATGCGCTCGCGCCAGCTCTCGGCGTCGTCCGCGCCACACAGGCTGCGCAGGTAGTGGACGGAACCGAGGATCGTCGACAGCCGCTCCAGCGGCTTCATGTAGGCGGCCGGCGCGGCCGGCACTGCCGGCATCGGTGCAGCCTCCTGCGCCTCGCCCGGACCCGCCAGGGCAAGTACGACGAAGATGGCGGGAAGGGCGTCGCGCAGGCTTTGCATCATGGGTGAAGAATGGCCCCTACAGCCCGCCGCTGGCAAGCGTGCCGCCGGACACAGGCAGTCTTTGTTGTGCCATGGTTACGATCTCGATGAGACCCGGTGTCGTGTCCTCGCTCTCGGCCAGCCGGGCCAGGGCAAAACGATCCACCAATTCGGTGGCGGCTGCGTCGCCGCCTGCCTGCGCCGACCGGTCGACCGGTCCGAAGAACACCGCGATCTCGAAACTCCGGACTCCTTCGCCCGCCTCGATCCTGCACAGGAAGGTGAGCGGGCCTGCTTCGATTCCCGTTTCCTCCAGCACCTCGCGGTGGACCGCCTCGGCCAGGCTCTCGCCCGGCTCGACGCGCCCACCCGGCAGGCTCCAGCGTCCGGCATAGGGTGCGTTGCGTCGCTTCACCAGCAAAACGCGGCCTTGCGGATCGAAGAGACAGGCGGATACGGCAAGCCGCGGCGTCATGCATGATCCTTTCACGATTGGGTCGGTCGCTTGACGGATCGCCATTCGGCCGCCATCTGCCACATATGTGCGGACGCTTTTGCCTGACCCATGAGCCCGAAGATGTGAGCCAACGGTTCGACGTCGCGCTGCCGGACGAGTTTCCGGCGCGATACAATATCGCGCCAACCCAACCCGTCCTGGTCGTCATCGGCGGCAGCGAGCACAGGCCCGAAGCCTGGCAGGCCGGCCGGCAGGCGCTGCTGGCGCGCTGGGGCCTGATCCCGGCCTGGACGCGCGACATCGCCTCCATGCCGCTTCTGTTCAACGCACGCTCCGAGACGGCCGCCGTCCGAAACGCCTTTCGACCGGCATTGACGCACCGGCGGTGCATCGTGCCGGCAAGCGGCTTTTACGAGTGGCACAAGCAGGCGACCCGAAAGGCGATTCCCTATTTCATCCGGCCGGCCGACGGGCAGCCTTTCGGCTTCGCCGCCATCATGGAAACCTATCTTGCCCCCGATGGCAGCGAGATCGACACCGTCGCCATCTTGACGCGGGCGGCTGCGGGGCCGCTGGCCGATATCCACCCGCGCGAGCCCGTGACGCTGAAGCGCAATGCCGAGCAGCTCTGGCTGGATTGCCGCCATGTCGCGCCGGATGCGCTGCAACGCATATTCGACGATGTCGAGGGTGCGGATTGGCAGATCGACGCGGTTTCGGATCGCGTCAACTCGGCGGCGGACATGTCGCCGGATATCCAGCGGCCGCGCCCTGCGCCGGAGCCGCCCGCGCAGGGGCGGCTTGCATTCTGACGCGCGAAGCTCAGTCGACGGCTTCGACCAGATGTCCGGCGTGCGGTGCCGGCTGAACGCCTGCCGAAACGCGGCCCATCCGCGAACCTGCGGCAGCCACCGCCGCGATCCCGATTCCCCGGTACTTCTGCACCAGCTTTACTTCGCTCTCGCGCTCGCGCCTGGAGCGGAATGGGTCATGGGTCTGGTTCTGCGTCTTCATCGTTGGTCTCGTTATCTGTTCGTCCCGGCCTTCGTTAAACTGAACAATTGCGACCGGATAACGGCGAGTATCTCAGTAATATTGCGCGTTACAGCTAACAAAAAGTAAAAGGGCTGTAACGAAGCGTGAACGTCGAATCCTGCGGCCATCGCTGCAAGAAACACGCTTTCGTGTTGCTGCGGGCCAGGGGCGCCCGGGCCCGCCACCTCCGAATTGTCATTGCGGAGAAATCCGGTTAGCAATCGCCGCCTGTCATGACGGGGTATGATGCATCATGGACGACGGGTTTCGCGGGCTTTCGCTGACCAATACGCTGACGCGCCGCAAGGAAGAGTTCCGTCCGCTGGACTGGGCGGATACCGGCCGTGCGGCCGATGCGAAGCAAGTGCGCATGTATGTCTGCGGGCCGACCGTCTACGATTTCGCCCATATCGGCAATGCGCGCCCCGTTATCGTCTTCGATACGCTGTACCGCCTGCTGCGCCACCTCTATGGCGAGGCGCATGTGCGCTATGTCCGCAACATCACCGACGTCGACGACAAGATCAACGCGCGTGCGGCGAGCGAGCATCCGGACCTGCAGTTGAATGAAGCCATCGCCCGGGTGACGGCGGGCACGACGCGGCAGTTTCATGCCGACATCGCCGCGCTCGGGGCGCTGCCGCCGGATGTGGAGCCGCGTGCGACCGACCACATCGACGCCATGAAGACCATGATCGAAACCCTGGTCGACAAGGGCAACGCCTATGTGGCCGACGGTCACGTGCTGTTCCATACGCCGTCCATGCCCGATTACGGAGCCTTGTCCGGCCGCAGCCTGGACGAGATGATCGCCGGCGCGCGGGTGGAGGTCGCGTCATACAAGAAAGACCCGACCGACTTCGTTTTGTGGAAGCCCTCCACCATGGAAGAGCCGGGATGGTCGTCGCCGGCGGGGATCGACGGTCGCGGGCGGCCGGGATGGCATATCGAATGCTCTGCCATGAGCGAGGTGCACCTCGGCCCGGTCTTCGACATCCATGGCGGTGGCCTGGACCTGATCTTTCCGCACCATGAAAACGAGATCGCCCAGTCCTGCTGCGCGCACGGCACCGACCGGATGGCGCAGGTCTGGCTGCACAACGGCTTCGTGCAGGTCGAGGGGCGCAAGATGTCCAAGTCGGAGGGCAATTTCGTCACCATCAACGACATTCTGGCAACCACCAGGATCGGGGGCCGTTCGTGGCCGGGCGAGGTCGTGCGGCTGGCGCTCCTGAAGACGCATTACCGCGAGCCCCTCGACTTCACCCAGGCCCGCCTGGAAGAGGCCCTGCGCGAACTGGATCGATGGGAGCGGATGGCCCGTGCGGCGGGCCTGTCGGCCACCCCAGAGGATGCCGCGCCCGACACGCTCTTCCTGGATGCGTTGAAGGACGATCTGGCCCTGTCGGCGGCCTTTGCGCGGGTGCATGAGTTGTTCGACGGCGGAGAGGCCGCTGCGGCGCTTGCCAGCCTGCGCCTGATCGGTATCGAGCCGCTGCGCGCCGACGCTCTCGACGCCGCATCCCTTGAACGGATCGCCGAGCGTCTCGATCTGTTGAAGCGCAAGGAATTTACGGCAGCCGATGCCATCCGCGATGCGCTTGCCGCCGAAGGCATACTCCTCAAGGATGGGCGCGACGCTGCAACGGGCGAGCGGACCACCAGTTGGGAAAGACGCAGATGAAGGACGGAGCGACACTGCTGTTTCCCGCGATCGAGCCATACCGGCAGGGGCGGCTGGATGTCGGCGGCGGCCACCAGCTTTACTGGGAGCTTTGCGGAAACCCGGACGGCATACCGGTGGTTTTCCTGCATGGCGGGCCGGGCAGCGGGTGCGGCCCCGTGCATCGCAGGCTCTTCGATCCCGGCCGCTACCGTATCCTGCTGTTCGACCAGCGGGGCTGTGGCCGCTCGACACCGCTGGGCCGGCTGGAAGACAACACCACGCACGATCTTGTCGCCGACATCGAGCGGCTGCGCCTGCTGACGGGCGCGGAGCGCTGGCTCGTCTTCGGCGGCTCGTGGGGCGCGACGCTTGCCCTGGCCTATGCGCAGGCGCATCCGCAGAATGTGTCGGGCCTGATCCTGCGCGGCGTGTTCACCGGCCGTCGCAGCGAGCTGGACTGGTTCTACCGCGAAGGCGCAAGCCGGCTCTTCCCCGACGCCTGGGAACGCTTCGTGGCGCCGCTGGATATGGAAGAGCGCGACGACCCCATCGAGGCCTATCGCCGCCTGCTGACATCCGACGATCGCACCGTGCGTGCGCGGGCCGCCCGTAGCTGGACGGATTGGGAAGCCAGAACCGTTTCCATGCGCTCCATGCCGCAGCCTTCGAGCCTCGACGGTCAGGCGGGCGAGGCAACCATCGCCTTCGCCCGGATCGAGAACCACTTCTTCGTCCACCGACTGTGGCTGGAAGAGGGGCAGCTCATTGCCAATGCCGGGGCCCTTGCCGACATACCCGGCACGATCGTGCAGGGCCGTTACGATGTGGTGACGCCGCCGGTGACGGCATGGGATCTGCACAAGGCCTGGCCGCGATCCATATTGCGGATCGTGGAGGATGCCGGTCATGCCTTCTCCGAACCCGGCACGCTGTCGAGCCTGGTCGAGGCGACGAACACTTTTGCCGCCGGGCAGGGGGAGCAGGGATGACGCTGGACAACAGGCCGGTGATGAAGGGCGGGTGCCAATGCGGCGCGGTCCGTTTCACGCTGGAAGGCGCGCTTGGCGATGCGTCCATCTGCCATTGCCGCATGTGCCAGAAGGCATTCGGCAATCTTTTCGCGCCTCTTGTTTCCGTCGGGTCGGCGCGCCTGCAATGGACCAAGGCCGGACCCACCCGCTTCCAGTCGTCCAGCCACGTCATGCGTGGCTTCTGCCCGAATTGCGGAACACCGCTGACCTACGAGGCGCCGGACGGTGTCGCCCTTGCCATCGGCGCCTTCGACGACCCGTCGGCGCTGCGGCCCGTGGTTCAGTACGGCACGGAAGGAAAGCTGCCCTATACGGACGACCTGCCGAAGCTTCCCGGCCGCCCGACGGCCGACGATCATGACAGCCTTGGCTGGCTGGCGGAGTTGAGGTCCTTCCAGCATCCCGATCACGACTGACAGCGGGCTTTATCCATCATCGGGCCTGATCGCAGCCATGACGAGAATGCTTGATGGCGCGCCCGGCATAAGTGGTAGAGCTGCCATCCTGAACGATAGGAAGGCGGCAGCCCGATGGAACAGAGAAGCCCGGCTCCGAAAGTGGTGGAGGCGGAATCAAGTCGTGGATACGCTGCCGCGATCAGTGCCTATCTGATCTGGGGCCTGGTGGTTCCGCTCTACTTCAAATCCCTCTCGCATGTTCCGACTGCCGAGATCGTCGCCCATCGCATCGCATGGGCGGTCCCCTTCGTCGCGATCCTTTTGGCCTGGCGCGGGCGCCTTGCGGGCATGCGCGCGTTTCTGACGCCCACCTATCTTGGCCTTGCCGCGCTGACGGCATCCATCATCACGCTCAACTGGGGTACGTATGTCTATGCCGTCATCAATGGACAGGCGGTAGAGGCGGCACTCGGCTATTACATCAACCCGCTGGTCAGCATTCTGCTGGGGGCGGCATTTCTGGGAGAGCGCCCCACGCGCCTGCAATGCGTCGCTATCGCGCTTGCGGCGATCGGCGTGCTGGTGATGACGGTGATGGCCGGTGGCCTGCCCATCGTATCGCTGATCCTGGCCCTGTCCTTCGGCAGCTATGGCCTGCTGCGCAAGCTCATCCCCATCGGCGCGGCGGAGGGCTTCTTTCTGGAAGTGCTGATCCTGCTGTTGCCGGCGCTTGCCGTCTGCATCTGGCTGATCGCCCATGGCGAAGCACGCTTCGGCGCCAGCACCGGCGAAACGCTGCTGCTGATCGGCTCCGGCCCGATCACGGCAATTCCGCTGATCCTGTTCGCCGCCGGCGCCCGCATGCTGAAACTGTCCACCATCGGCATCCTGCAATACATGGTGCCGACGCTGCTGGTCCTGACGGCGGTCTACCTGTTCGGCGAACCCTTCGGGCTTTGGAGGCTCGTTGCCTTCGCCTTCATATGGGTGGCGCTGGCCATCTATACCTGGTCGCTCATTGCCGATGGCCGGCGTCGCCGGCGATCGCGCAAGGCCGACGCCGTGCCGGGCTGCTGAAGCCTCACAGGCGTTCGATGATTTCCTCGCGGCCGGTGTCCGACGTTGTCGCGGCGGCGGCTTCGATGGACGGGAGGATGTCTTCCACGCGGTCGATGACCAGCGGGCGCACCTGATGCGCCGTGTGGATGAAGCCTTCCGCGGTCATATGGTCGAGCAGGGAGGCCAGCGGACGCCAGAAATCGCCGATATTGGCAATGACGATCGGCTTGCGGTGACGGCCGAGCTGGCCCCAGGTCATGATCTCGACAAGCTCTTCCAGCGTGCCGATGCCGCCGGGCAGGGCAACGAAGGCGTCCGAGCGCTCGAACATCTTGTGCTTGCGCTCGTGCATGTCCTCGGTGACGATCAGCTCGTCCAGGCGCTTCAATTCGCGCTCCGTCGCTTCCATGTCGATCAGGAATCGCGGGATGATGCCCGTCACCTGTCCGCCCGCACGGATGACGCCATCCGACACCGCGCCCATGATGCCGCGCGTGCCGCCGCCATAGACGAGGCGGATGCCGGATCGTCCCATGGCCTCGCCGAGGGCGTATGCTGCTTCGAGATAGTGAGGGGCGTTACCTGCGGAAGAGCCGCAATAGACGCACAGGGAGCGAATCTTTGTCATATCGGCAGAGTCCGCCGCAGCGGGGCTGCAAGTCAAGCGTGGTTTTGCAGTGCGGCATAATGCTTTTAGCTGCGCGCTTCGATGGCCTCGGCCACCTCGTCCGTCATCCTGAGGCTACGGACGATCAATGGCACGGCAAGAGCGATCACGCTGCGTTCCAGGCCGCGGGCGCGCTGCGCTTCGCGGATCTCGTCCTTGATGGCTGCAAGAACAGGTATGAAACGCAGTGTCAGGGATATCGCAAGGGCAACCTTGGCGGGTGGAATGATCCGCGAAAACGGGACAAGGCCGCGCTCGATCGCTGCCGTGATGTCCATGCTGCGCGTCGTCAGGGTAACGAGGTTCGCCGCCAGCACCACCACCGTCAGCCGCAGCAGCGGAACGAAGGCCGATCGCCAGTCACCCAGCACGGCGTGTGTCAGCCCGATCAGCAGCAGGATGGGAAGAAGCCCGCGAAACTGCCGCCAGATCGTGCGTGGCCCCAGGCCGGCCACCCCATAGGCCGCAAGGACCGCGCACAGGCCGGCCGTCGCACTGAGCCAGCCGCCGGCGAGGAACAGCAGCGTGCTGCCAAGCGCCAGAACCGCCAGCTTGGGGCCGGCTTCCATCCGGTGGATGGGGCTGTCTCCGGCCATGTACAGGCCCGCGATCATGCCTGCATGTCCCGATACGCTGCCACGACCGCATCCGGCCGGCCGTCATGCACGACGACGCCTTTGTCGAAGCAGATGACCCGGTCGAAACCGGACAGAAGGGAAAGATCGTGGGTCGCCATCACCACCTGCGCCGGAACCTCGTCCAGCGCCCGCATCAGCATTCGCGTGTTGCGCAGGTCGAGCAGGGTGGTGGGTTCGTCCAGAACCAGGATTCGGGGGCGCAGCACAAGCACGCCGGCCAGCGCGACAAGCTGGCGCTGGCCGCCCGACAACTCGTGCACCAGCCGATCCTCGAAGCCGGCAAGCCCGCGCTCCGCCAGGGCGGCGGCGATGCGCGGCTGCATCTCCGCCTTCGCGATGCCCCGGTTTTTCAGGCCGAAGGCAAGATCCTCGCCGACGGTGGGGTAGACGATCTGGTTATCCGGGTTCTGGAAGACGAAACCGACCTCGCGCCGGATGGCCTTTGCGTCTTCGCGCGTGTCGCGGTCGAAAACACGGACATGGCCTGACGTCGGCAGAAGCAGCCCGTTGATCAGCCGGCACAGGCTGCTCTTGCCCGAGCCGTTGGCACCGACGATGCCGATACGCCGTTGCGTCAACTGCAGGCCGACATGCGACAGGACGGTTGCCCCGCCGCGCGTCAGCGTTACGTCGTTAAAGACGATCAATGGCTTGCGGCGACACGGCCCCGGATCAGCGGGTAGGACCGTTTCACCATCACCACGACGGCTGCGGCGATGCCCGCCTTGATGAGATCGCCGGGGATGAACGCCAGAACCGATGTCGTGAACGCGGACACAAGGTCCATCCCGGAGGCCGCCGCATACCACGGCACGCCGACCGCGTAGACGATGCCGATGCCGCCCGCCACGGAGATGAGAAAGGAAGAAACGAAGTTGAGCCTGCTCCAGGCGCGTTCGGTAAGCCAGCCCGCCACGATGGCGGCGGCGAGCCAGCCGTAGATGAAGCCCGACCACGGGCCCATGAGGTAGCCGAGGCCGCCGCGCCCGCCGGACAGGAGGGGCAGGCCGGCGGCGACCAGCAGGATGAACAGCAGCATCGTCAATCCGCCCTTGCGGGCGCCGAGCACACCGCCCATCAGCATCGGGCCCATGGATTGCGCGGTGATGGGGATGCCGATCAACGGCACGGTCAGCGGCGGAAACAGCCCAAGGACGGCCATGATGGCCGCAAACAGGGCAATCTGAACGATGTCACGCGTTTCCATTCGGATGATGCTCCCCTTGGTAGCGGATGTCTGGCCGTGATCTTGCATAGGCGGCGTTCTGTCGCCAGTGACCGCTGATTGACCGCGAAGTCAAATCGCGGTGCGCAGGGCCTCTTCCATGTAGATGCGGCGCAAGGCCCGGGTTACGGGCCCCGGCTTGCCGTCGCCGATGGTGACGCCGTCGATTTCCGTGACGGGCATGACGAAGGCGCCGGCCGAGGTGATGAACGCTTCCGCCGCGTTTCGCGCCTCGTCGGTAGAGAAGGGGCGCTCCTCAACCGTCAGGCCCTGTTCCGCGGCAAGGCGCAGCAGGCTGGCCCGCGTCGTGCCATGCAGGATGGAGTTGGACAGCGCCCGCGTGACGATGTGCCCGTCAGTGCCGATGATGAAGGCATTGTTGGATGTGCCCTCGGTGACCATGCCGTCCTCGACCAGCCAGGCATCGTCCTTGCCTTGCCGCCGGGCTTCCATCTTGGCCATGGACGGCCACAGGAGCTGCACCGTCTTGATATCGCGCCGTCCCCATCTGAGGTCGGGCACGAAGGCCACCTTCAACCCGGTCTCGATCTCGGGCGATTTCGCCTCGTTCCAGCTTTGGGTGAAGACGACCAGCGTCGGCGGCGTGGTCTCGGGCGGAAAGACGAAGTCGCGGTCGGCGACCCCGCGCGAAACCATCATGTAGACGCCGCCTTCGTTGAGGGCGTTTCGGCGCAGAAGCTCGCGATGGATCTCCAGCAGTTGCTGGTCGTCCGCCGGCGAGGGCAGGGAAAGCTCGGCAAGCGAGCGGCGCAGGCGGCGCATATGCCCGGCAAAATCGATCAGCCGTCCATCGAGCACGCTGGTCACTTCATAGACCGCGTCGGCGAAAAGAAAGCCGCGATCGAAAACGGAGACACGGGCTTCGTCCTCGGGCACATAGGTACCGTTGGTGTAAACGATGCGACTCATGATGAACCCTTGAGCTTGCCTTCGGCTCGTCAGGCTATAAACGATGAAGCCGCATCACGGGAGGCGCTGTTGGCATATTATCTCGGGCTCGATCTCGGTACCTCGTCGCTCAAGGCCCTGTTGATCGACGAGCGGCAGACGGCGGTTGCCACCGCGCACGCGCCGCTGTCGGTACAGCGGCCGCATTATGGCTGGTCGGAGCAGGATCCAGCGAGCTGGATAGAGGCGGCGCGCGGGGCAATCGTCGAGCTGGCCCGTCAGGCGCCGCAAGCCATGGCGCAGGTGAGGGGCATCGGCCTGTCCGGCCAGATGCATGGCGCCACGCTGCTGGACGCCGACCATGCGGTTCTGCGGCCCTGCATCCTGTGGAACGACAGTCGGGCTCACGAGGAGGCGCAGGCCCTCGACGACGACGAGTCGCGCGCCATCACCGGCAATATCGTATTTCCCGGCTTTACCGCCCCCAAGCTGGTCTGGGTGGCGCGCCACGAACCGCAGCTGCGCGAGCGCCTGTCGCATGTCCTTCTGCCCAAGGACTATCTGCGCCTGTGGCTGACGGGCGAATTGCTGTCCGACCTGTCGGATTCGGCCGGAACGTCATGGCTCGATACCGGCGCGCGGCGCTGGTCTGCCCGCATGCTGGAAAAGACCGGCCTCGACGAGACCGCGATGCCGGGCCTTGTGGAGGGCACCGAGGTGGCTGGCCGGCTGCGGGATGAGCTGGCGCACGAACTGGGGCTGCCGGCCGGCATCGTGGTTGCCGGCGGCGCGGGTGACAACGCTGCATCCGCATGCGGTGTCGGCGTGACCCAGTCGGGAACGGGCTTCGTATCGCTGGGCACGTCCGGCGTGCTGTTCACGCCTTCGCGCGGCTACGAGCCGGCACCGGAAACCGCGCTTCACACCTTTTGCCATGCCATTCCGGGCCTGTGGCACCATATGGGCGTGACGCTTTCGGCGGCCGGCTCGCTGGAGTGGCTGGCGGGTGTCGTGGGTCAAACCCCTCAGACCCTGGCCGGCGAAATCGAGCAGGCGCCGGACGAGGCTTCGCGCCTTCTGTTCCTGCCTTATCTGGCAGGAGAACGCACACCCCACAACGACGCGGTCGTCAGGGGCGCCTTCGTCGGCCTCTCGGCCGAGACGACACGGCTGGACATGACGCGGTCGGTGATGGAGGGCGTGGCCTTTTCGATGCGCGCCTGCCAGGAAGCCGGAGGTGGGGCCAAGGGCGACGGACCGTTGATCGCCGTCGGCGCAGGGTCCCGCTCGGCTGCGTGGCTGCAGATCCTGGCGGATGTGCTGGGGCGGGATATCGTCCTGCCTGCGTCGGGTGATTTCGGTGCGGCCTTCGGCGCTGCGCGTCTTGGGCTGTGTGCGGCCGAAGGCGCTTCGCCGGATGACGTCATGACGATGCCGCCGGTTGCAAGCCGCTTCTCCCCGCGCGAGGGGCCGGCAAGTTCCTTCGAGGCGGCCTATCGCCGATACCGGCTTGCCTACCCGATCATACGCAGTCTGATGGTCTGAAACGAAAGAACCGGGGCGGCAAGGCCGCCCCGGTCCGGATAGGTCAGCGATAACGTCCGCTTACTGTGCGGACGCGGTCTCGACGTAGTCGTATGCGCCGTTCTTCCACTCGTAGACGACATAGCCGGGCAGCGTGACGTCGCCCTTGTCGTCGAACTTCAGGTCGCCGATGACGGTGGAGAAGTCACCCGAGTCCAGTGCCTCGACGACGGGCTCGTAGTCCGTAGAGCCGGCGGCCTTGACGGCATCGGCCCAGGCCTGGATCGCCGCATAGGTGTAGAGCGCGTAGCCTTCGGCAGACTTGCCTTCGGCTTCGATTTCCTTGACGACCGGCTCGGCGATCGGGTTCTTGCGCGGATCCGGCGAGAAGGTCATCAGGGTGCCTTCGCCGGCGTCGCCGGTGATCGCCCAGTACTCGTCGGTCACGATGGCGTCGCCGGACATGATCACGGCGGTGACGCCCTGTTCCTTCATCTGGCGGGCGATCAGGCCGGCTTCGGTGTGATAGCCGCCGATGTAGACGAGGCCGATGTCAGCCTGCTTCATCTTCGAAACCAGCGCGGTGTAGTCCTTTTCGCCGGCCGTGTAGGCTTCAACCAGCGAAGGCTTCTTGCCGGCCGCCTCGAGGGCCGCCTGCGTCTCGTCGGCCAGGCCCTTGCCGTAGGCCGACTTGTCGTTGAGGATCGCGACGTTCTTGTCGCCGAAATGCTCGGCGATATAGGCGCCGGCGACTTCGCCCTGCTGGTCGTCGCGGCCGCAGACGCGGTAGATGCCGTCAGCCGGACGCTTGTCGGTGAAATCCGGGTTGGTCGAGGCGGGCGAAATCATCACGATTCCTTCCTCGGCGTAGACCTGGCTGGCCGGGATGGACGAGCCCGAGCAGAAGTGACCGGCCACGAAGACGACGCCTTCCGACGCGTACTGGTTGGCAACCGCCACCGCCTGCTTCGGATCGCAGGCGTCGTCGCCGATCGACAGCGTCAGCTGCTCGCCGTTGATGCCGCCGGCCGCGTTGATATCCTTTACGGCCTGCTCGGCGCCGACGCGAAGCTGCTGGCCGAACGTGGCGTACTGACCCGTCATCGGACCGGCAACACCGATCGTGATGTCGGCGAGAGCCGCGCCGGACAGAACGAGATTGAGGGCCACACCGGCCAAAAGTGCTTTCTTCATCATGACCTTCCCATGTTGTTGACGATCCACCCCGGCAGGCTCTCTGAATGCTGGTGCCGCGCGGTGCCCTTGCTGGATTAAAGACCAGTCCAGGGGATTATGAAATGGGAAAGACGCCGCCGGAAGATTAATTCTTGTGCGGCGTCAATCCGTGCCCAGTTCAAGCTTGCTGGTCGAGGAAGCGGTACTGGCGGGCCATCTGCGACGAGCGGGTACGCCAGCGACCTGTGGCGGCGAGCAGGAACAGAACGACGTAGTCGATCGCCGCATAGTGCAGCGCGATCGGCAGCGTTTCGAACGGAAGGAAGAACGTTCCGTGGAACAGGCTGAAGTGGATGAAGCGGACGGCGATCGTCAGCAACAGGACATAGAAGGCCATGAGCCCCCACCCGCTCCAGGTGAGGGCGGTAGACCGGCCGATCATGTAGGCCATGCCGCCGCCGATGATCGCGGTCACCAGCAGGAATTCGAAAAGGGTGACTTCCCAGAGAAGCGTCATTTCCGGCTGCATCAGTGCCTCCCGCCTTCGAGATAGGCGCTGCGGATTTCTTCACGCGCCAGGAGTTCGCGTCCGGTGCCGGACATCGTTATCGAACCGTTGACCATCACGTAGCCGCGATGCGCCAGGCGCAGGGCATGGAAGGCGTTTTGCTCGACCAGGAAAACGGTCAGGCCCTCGTCTCGATTCAACTGGCGGATCGCTTCGAAAATCTGCTTCACGATGATCGGCGCCAGACCCAGCGACGGTTCGTCCAGAAGCAGAAGCTTGGGACGGCTCATCAGGGCGCGGGCGATGGCAAGCATCTGCTGCTCGCCGCCCGACAAAGTTCCGGCCCGCTGCTCGATACGCTCCTTCAACCTCGGGAAGAGGGTGAAGATGCGTTGCAGATCCTCGTCGAAGTGATCCTGCCCGATCAGGGTGGTGCCCATCTGCAGGTTTTCCATCACCGTCATGCGGCCGAAGATGCGGCGGCCTTCCGGAGACTGGGCAATCTGACGCTTCATGATGTCGTGCGTCGGCAGATGGGTGATGTCTTCGCCGCGATAGACGATCTGCCCGGAACGGGCGCGCGGGTTGCCGCACACCGTCATCATGAGGGTGGATTTGCCGGCGCCATTGGCGCCGATAAGCGTGACGATCTCGCCCTCGTGGACGTCCACGTCGACGCCCCGGAGCGCCTGGATCTTGCCGTAGAACGTCTCGACCCCGCGAATGGACAGAAGCGGCGCTGCGGCCGCCGCGGCGTTGGGATTGACGGCGCTCATCGGGCGGTTCCCTGGTCTAGGTTGGCTTCTGCGATGGCCGCGTCGACGTCGCCCTGCTCGAGCTTCTCTTCCACCGCCTCGACCTCTTCGTCGTCGACGCCCAGATAGGCGGCGATGACGTTGGGGTCGTTGCGGACGCTGTCGGGAGTGCCGTCCGAGATTTTCTTGCCGTAGTCCAGAACCACGATGTGATCCGAAATCTCCATGACGACGCCCATGTCATGCTCGATCAGCAGGATGGACACGCCGTCATCGTCGCGGATCGAGCGCAGCAGGTCGTTGAGCTCGGCGGATTCGCGGGGGTTGAGGCCGGCCGCGGGCTCGTCGAGGCACAGGAGCGCCGGCTTCGTGCACATGGCGCGGGCGATCTCCAGCCGGCGCTGGTCGCCGTAGGAAAGATCGGCGGCCGGGTCGTCGGCACGGTCCAGGAGGGCCGTCCGTTTCAACCAGTCGACCGCAAGGTCCTGCGCCTCTTCCCGCGCACGGCGATAGGAGGGCAGGCCGACCAGCCCGGCGAAGGTGAAGCCCGAAGCCACCATCAGCCGGTTGTGCTGGGCGACGAGCAGGTTTTCGAAAACCGTCATGCCGCCGAACAGCCGGATGTTCTGGAAGGTGCGGGCAACGCCGGCGGTGTGGGTGATCCGGAAGTCGGCCATCCGCTCGAGCAGGAAAAGCTCGCCGCCTTCCGCCTTCATGGTCTGGCGGCCGCTGCGCGTCAGTTCCTCGACTGCGCGGGCGGGTATGCCGCGCCCACGCCGCAGGGTGATGCGCCCCTCGGTCGGCTTGTAGAAACCGGTGACGCAGTTGAACACGGTCGTCTTGCCGGCGCCGTTGGGACCGATGAGCGCGGTGATGTCGCCGCGCCCGACTTCGAAGGACAGGTCATCGATGGCCATGAGGCCACCGAAGCGCATCGTCAGATGCTCGACCGTCAGGACGGGGTCTGCCGTCCAACGCTGGCTGGATGCCATTCTTGTATGTTCCGTATTGGCGATCATGGTCAGTGCCCTTCGCCCTGGGCCACCATGTCGGCGCCGATCTTTTTCTTTTCCTTGTAGACCGCCGATGGCGACCGTGACGACACCAGGCCGCGCGGCTTCCAGACCATGATACCAACCATGGCGACGCCGAAGATCAGCATGCGATACTCGGTCGGGTCGAAATTGGCGCCGAACACGGCCTGCAGAACCGTCAGGTTACGCAGGAGTTCGATGCCGCCGATCATGACGATCGAGGCGATCACCACGCCGATCTGCGAGCCCAGCCCACCCAGAACCACGATGGCGAGGATGATCGCCGATTCCAGGAAGGTGAAGCTTTCCGGCGAGATGAAGCCCTGCCGGGTGGCGAAGAACGAGCCGGCGAAGCCGCCGAACATCGCGCCGGTGGCGAAGGCCGTCAGCTTGACGTTGGTGGTGTTGATGCCCAGCGCGCGGCAGGCGATCTCGTCCTCGCGCAGCGCTTCCCAGGCCCGGCCGATGGGCAGCTTGCGCAACCGCATGGTGACGAAGTTCGTCAGGAGGGCGAGAGCCAGGATGATATAATAGAGGTAGATGAAGCGATGGAGCGTCGAAGGCTCCAGCCCGAAATAGTCCGCGAAGGAGCCTTCGCCCCGCCCGAACTCCAGCCCGAAGAATGTCGGACGCGGAATGCCCAGAAGGCCGTTCGGACCGCCGGTGAACTCGCCCCAGTTCAACAGAACGACGCGGATGATTTCGCCGAAGGCAAGGGTTACGATGGCAAGGTAGTCGCCCCGCAGGCGCAGCACCGGAAAGCCCAGCATCACGCCCCACATGGCGGCGAAAAGGCCGGCCATCGGCAGGCAGACCCAGAAGCCCAGGTCGAAGTTGATGGCGAGCAGCGCGAACGAATAGGCGCCGACCGCATAGAAGGCGACATAGCCGAGGTCGAGAAGACCGGCCAGGCCGACCACGATGTTGAGGCCCCATCCAAGCATCACATAGGTGACGATCAGGATGGCCAGGTCGATCATGTAGCGTTCGCGCCCCGGCAGTACGTAGCCGATGACGAAGGGGAACGTCAGGGCCAGCAGGAACAGCACCGCCGCCAGCACCTTGCCGAAGCGGCTTCCGACGCCCGATAGCGCCTTGCCGCCGCCGAAACGCTCCTTGAGGGGCTTTTCGGCCTGGAAGAGGGTCAGGCTGAGGATGAACCGGATGGCGAAGGCAAGGCCGATGCCGATCAGCCACATGTCCCAGCGATACGACAGGACGAGCCCGCCGGGCGCGATATCCGTGCGCAGCAGCAGGAAGAACACGCCGAGGCCCGCCACGACGGCGGCCGTGATGACCGATTCCTTCAATGCCGTCGCGATCTTGCTGCGCTTGACGGGCTGGGTTGAAAAGGGCGGCTCGCCGCGCATTGCGGCGGCGCGCTGCTCGTTGGTGATCTCAGCCGCTTCCGGGCTGACGTCGACGGGTGTGGTACGGGACATGACGGTCAGACCTTCTCGACGGCGGGGCGGCCAAGCAGGCCCGAGGGCAGGAAGATCAGCACGATCGCCAGGATGGAGAAGGCGGCGACGTCCTTGTACTCGACGGAGAAGTAACCCGACCAGAATGTCTCTATCAGGCCGATCAGCAAGCCGCCCAGCATTGCGCCGGGAAGCGACCCGATACCGCCGAGAACCGCTGCCGTGAACGCCTTAACGCCGGCCAGGAAGCCGATGTAGAAATCGATGACGCCGTAATAGAGCAGGTACATCAGGCCGGCGACCGAGGCGAGCGCCGCGCCCATGATGAAGGTGAGCGAGATCGTACGGTCTACGTTGACGCCGAGCAGCGAGGCCATCTTGGCATCCTGCTCGCAGGCGCGCTGCTGGCGGCCCAGCGAGGTGCGGGAGATGATGAGCGAGAAGACCGTCATCAGCACCAGCGTCAGCACGATGATGGTGATCTGCATGTAGGAGATCTGCACGCCCGGCATGAGCTGGATGCTGCCCTGGATCTGCGGCGGCAGCGGCTTGACGCGCGCGCCCTGCGTCACCTGGACGAAGTTCTGCAGAAAGATCGACATGCCGATGGCGGTGATGAGCGGCGCCAGGCGGAACGAGCCGCGTAGCGGACGATAGGCGATGCGTTCGATGGTCCAGCCCCAGAGCGAGGTGAACAACATCGCCACGATGACGATCAGCAGCAGGATGAGCGGCAGGAACGTCAGCCCGAAAGATATGAGGATGAGAAATGTCGTAAGCGCGATGAATGAGCCGATCATGAACACTTCGCCGTGGGCGAAATTGATCATGCCGATAATACCGTACACCATCGTGTATCCGATGGCGATCAAACCGTAGATCGACCCGAGGGTGATCCCGTTGATCAATTGTTGCAGGAAGTATTCCATATTGTTGTTAGTCCCCCTCGGGCGCATCGCGCCCGCTTCCCGGTTGGCTACAGCATCCCATCCGCCTCAAAAAAAGGCACGATTGAAGTAGCATCATTTTTTATGGGGATGATCAACTGGATTTATGGACTTTGCAATATCATCTAAAGTTTAAAATAGGCTGCGTTGAAAATTGAGTTGAAAACTCCAATTTTATAGTCCGGTATGGTTTAGCGGCCTTTCATTAAGATTGGAATTGTTCTAACAGTGTGGAGCGACCCTTACGCCGCCCCGCTTTCGGAGGAAACCGATGCGCCTCACGCGTCAGACGAACTATGCGATCCGGATGCTGATGTACTGCGCCGCCAACCCTGGAAAGTTGAGCCGGGTGGGTGAAATCGCCGCGGCATACTCCGTCTCCGAGCTCTTCCTGTTCAAGATCCTTCAGCCGCTGGTGGTGGCCGGCTTCGTCGAGACGATTCGCGGCCGTAATGGCGGCATACGTCTGGCGCGCCCCGCATCGGAAATCTCGCTCAAGGCCGTGGTCGTGGTGACCGAAGAAAGCTTTTCGCTTGCCGAATGCTTCGAGACCGGCGCTGTCGATTGTCCGCTGGTGGATAGCTGCGCGCTCAACTCCGCGCTCCGCGAGGCGTTGAACGCCTTTCTCGGGGCGCTCGACAAGCACTCGATCGAGACGCTGGTGGGCGACAAGGGCGCCATCCGCCACCGCCTCGGCATCACCGATCTTCCGCCTGCCGTGCGGCGGACAAACGCGGCCGCTCTGGCCGGTTGAAGCCGGTGCCCGAAGGACGGTCGTAAAACTTCTACCAAAGGTGGATGCAGCCCTTAACCCGAAGTGGTCGAGGGCTTCTTGATGCCACAATGCCGCGAATGCGAAACTTCGTCCGGTTCCGAGGCCTTCCGGCCATCGGCCTTTCCGGAGATGTGATCGTGGACCGCTGCCAGATCCTGGGCGTCACCATCGCGAACGAAACGATCGAGGCCGCCTTCCAGCGGATCGCCGCCCTGATCGACGGTGAGGGCCCACGCTCGCTCTATTTCGTCAACGCGCACACGCTCAACAATGCCTGCGAGGACTCGGCCTACCGGGCGATTCTCAACCGCGCCGATGTCGTCTACGGTGATGGCACCGGCGTTCGCTGGGCCGCGCGTGGTCGCGGCGTGACGCTTCTGGACAACGTCAACGGCACCGATCTCGTCCCGATGCTGCTTAGCCGCGGCAGCGGCATACGATGCTACCTCGTGGGCAGTGCGCCCGAGCGCATCGAGACCATTCGTGCCAACGCGCAGACCATGTTTCCCGGGGTCGACTTCGTCGGCGCGCATCACGGCTATATCGACGCGGCCGCCAGTGAGGCCGTCCTGGCCGACATCCGCCGTTGCGGAGCCAATCTCGTGCTGGTGGGCATGGGCAACCCGTTGCAGGAAAAGTGGATCGACAGGCACCGCGCGGCCCTTCCGTCGGCCTTGACGGTGGCGGTCGGGGGGCTGTTCGAATATTGGGGCGGCGGCTTGGTCCGTGCACCGCGCTGGATGCGCAGCTCCGGCATCGAATGGGTGCATCTGATGCTCCGGCAGCCCTGGAAGGCGCGCCGCTATCTGATCGGCAACCCGGTTTTTATGTATCGCATGTTCCGGACCGCAGCGGCAGAGCGGCGCGTCGGAGCCGTCTTCGAGAGGGGCGCCTCATGCCAGGCCACAGCATTGCAACCAGCCGATGGATCGCCAAAAAGGGCGCCCGAGGCCTCGTCGGTGGACTTGGCCGCGTCGTGCCTTCCCGGCGAGTCGCCGGAGTTGAAATCCGCGTCCTGACCTATCATCGCTTCGGCGAGGACCATCATTCGCCCTTCACGGTCTCGGCTGCCCAGTTCGACCGCGAGATGGGGTATCTGGCCAGCACCGGCAAAGCCGTTTCGCTGGCCGATGTCGAAGCATTCGTTGCCGGAAGGAAAGCCTTGCCCGACGGCTCGGTTCTCGTGACGTTCGACGATGGCGATCCGTCGGTACGCACCGTGGCCATGCCGATCCTGCAGAAGCATCGAGTGCCGTCGGTGGCCTATATCCTTGCCGGCCGCCCGTCCGGCTTCGAGCTGATGAGCTTCGACGAAGTGCGTCAGGTGCAGGATGGCGGCATCACCATTGGCTCGCATTCGATTTCGCACCGCTCGCTCGGCGGGCTGCCTCGCCACGAGGCGCTGGCCGAACTGAAGGATTCGCGTCGGCGCCTGGAAGACGAGATGGGCCGCGAGATCCGCTCCTTCGCCTATCCGTTCGGCACCAGAAACGACATGACGCCCGACGTCATCGCCTGCGCCGAGGAGGCGGGTTACACCTTGGCATTCTCCAGCCTGCACGGGCCGGTGGTGGCCGGAGCCACGCGACGCGAGGCGCTGACGCTGCCGCGCGTGAAGGTGGAGTCCGGCGATCCGGCCTGGCTGTTTCCCGCTTTGTGTGCGGGCGCAATGGACCGCTGGCGCATCGTCGACAATCGCCTGTCGGGCATGCAGAAGCCCGCCGAGTCGCAGGTCGTCACCTCGGCCGCCGCCTGACAAGCCGCGTCAGGCGAAGACCGCCCTTTCATCGTTGACGAGATCGCGGATGCCGTCGGCCACATGGCGGACGGCGGCGGGGTTGGCGGTGCTCTGGTGCGTCACCAGCCAATAGGTTCGGGCGATCGCGATCTCCGGCAGCAGCCGCTGCAGATCGGCCCTGCCGCGCGCCATGAAATGGTGCAGGATGCCGATGCCGCCGCCGGCCGCGACGGCCTCGACCTGGCCGACGGCGGATGAAATCTCGTAATCGGCCTGCCAGCGCAGGCCGGCATCCTCGGCATAGTGCAGCGACCGGCTGTAGACGAGGTCGTCGACATGGCCGATCAGCCGATGCCGCGCCAGTGCCTCGGCATCCTTCGGTTCTCCGTGGGAAGCCAGATAGCCCCGCGCGGCGTAGAGGCCGAGGCCATAGGTGACGAGCTTTCGGGACACCAGCCGCCCCTGGTCGGGCTTTTCCACCGTGATCGCCAGATCGGCTTCGCGCCGCGATAGGGAAAAGGCACGCGCCACCGGCACGAGTTGCAGGGTCAGGCGCGGCTGTCCATCCAGCAGCCGCCACAGCCGCGGCGCCAGGAAGGCCGTGCCGAACCCGTCCGGCGCGCCGATACGCACCGTCCCCGTCAATTGGCCGCCGGCGCTGCGTGCGCTGGCCTCGGCAGCCAGCAACTCGGCCTCGACGCGCTCCGCGCGCGGCAGCAGAGCGGTGCCGGCAGCCGTCAACTCGCAGCCGCCGGACCGGCGCAGGAAGAGACGTTCTCCGAGCGTCAGCTCAAGACGGTCGAGACGCCGCGCAACGGTTGCGTGGTTGAGGGCAAGCCGGCGCGCCGCACCCAGGATCTGCCCGTCGCGGGCAATGGCGAGAAATATCTTCAGGTCGTCCCAGTCCATGGCGGTCGACTATAGTTTCCGCACAACGGTTCTGCGAGTGGTGACATTGAAATAAAGTCACAAGCCGATAGGCTGCGCGGCAACAGGAACGGAGGAGTTTTCCCTCATGAGCAGCATCGGCCATTTCATCAACGGCGCCCGCGTTGCCGGTACATCCGGCCGCAGCGCCGACGTGTTCAACCCGTCGACCGGGCAGGTGAGCGCGCAGCTTTCCCTGGCCAACGCCGCTGACCTGCAGGCCGCCGTGGATGCCGCCAAGGCCGCTCAGCCGGCCTGGGCCGCAACCAACCCGCAGCGCCGCGCCCGTGTCTTCATGAAGTACGTTCAGCTTCTGAACGACAACATGCAGGAACTAGCCGAGCTTCTTTCAGCCGAGCACGGCAAGACCGTTGAAGATTCCAAGGGCGACATCCAGCGCGGGCTGGAAGTGTGCGAATTCGTCATCGGTATCCCGCACCTCCAGAAGGGCGAGTATACCGAGGGCGCAGGCCCGGGCATCGACATGTTTTCCATGCGCCAGCCGGTGGGTATCGGTGCCGGCATCACGCCGTTCAACTTTCCGGCCATGATCCCGATGTGGATGTTCGCGCCGGCCATCGCCGCAGGCAACGCCTTCATCCTGAAGCCATCCGAGCGCGACCCGTCGGTTCCGATGCGCCTTGCCGAACTGATGATCGAGGCGGGGCTGCCCAAGGGCATCCTCAATGTCGTCAACGGCGACAAGGAAGCAGTGGACCTCATCCTCCAGCATCCCGATATCGGCGCGGTATCCTTCGTCGGCTCCACGCCGATCGCCGCCTATGTCTATGGCGAGGCCGCGCGCTACGGCAAACGGGCGCAGACCTTCGGCGGCGCCAAGAACCACATGATCATCATGCCCGATGCGGATCTCGACCAGGCGGCCGACGCGTTGATCGGCGCGGGCTACGGCTCGGCCGGAGAGCGTTGCATGGCGATCTCCGTCGCCGTTCCGGTGGGGCAGGCAACGGCGGACGCGCTGATCGAGCGGCTGATTCCGCGCGTCGAGCAATTGAAGATCGCCCCCTATACCGACGCCACCGCCGATTTCGGGCCGGTCGTGACGAAGGCGTCGCAGGAGAAGATCCTGAAGCTGATCGACACGGGTGTCGAAGAGGGCGCGAAGCTGCGCGTCGACGGGCGCGGGTTCAAGCTGCAGGGCTACGAAGACGGCTTCTATGTCGGCGCCTGCCTCTTCGACGAGGTGACGCCCGATATGGACATCTACAAGCAGGAAATCTTCGGTCCGGTGCTGTCGGTCGTGCGTGCGGCCGACTACGAGTCCGCGCTGGCCCTGCCGATGAAGCACGAATACGGCAACGGCGTCGCCATCTACACCCGTGACGGCGATGCCGCCCGGGATTTTGCCGCCCGCATCAATGTCGGGATGATCGGCGTCAACGTGCCGATCCCCACGCCGCTCGCCTACCACTCCTTCGGCGGGTGGAAGCGGTCGTCCTTCGGCGATTTGAACCAGCACGGGCCGGATTCGATCAAGTTCTGGACCCGGACCAAAACGGTGACGACGCGTTGGCCATCGGGCATCAAGTCCGGCGCGGAATTCTCCATGCCGGTCATGCGGTAACGCAGAGGCGGAAACAAAAAAAGGGGCGTCCCGGCCTGGCCGGGGCGCCCCTTGTCGTTTCAGGCGGCCTTGGTCAGGCAGCCATCGCCTTGGCGAGGTTTTCGTCGATCTTGTCCAGGAAGCCTGCCGTGGACAGCCAGGGCTGATCCGGACCGATCAGCAGCGCCAGGTCCTTGGTCATGTGGCCGGCTTCCACGGTCTGGACGCAGACGCGCTCGAGCGTTTCGGCAAAGGTCTTCAGCTCGGCATTGTCGTCCAGCTTGGCGCGATGCGCGAGGCCGCGCGTCCAGGCGAAGATCGATGCGATCGAGTTGGTCGACGTCTCCTGCCCCTTCTGGTGCTGGCGGTAGTGGCGCGTGACGGTGCCGTGCGCGGCTTCCGCTTCCACCGTCTTGCCGTCCGGCGTCATCAGAACCGAGGTCATCAGGCCGAGCGAGCCGAAACCCTGCGCCACGATGTCGGACTGCACGTCGCCATCGTAGTTCTTGCAGGCCCAGACATAGCCGCCCGACCACTTGAGCGCCGAGGCGACCATGTCGTCGATCAGGCGATGCTCGTACCAGATCTTCCGCTTCTCGAACTCGGCCTTGAACTCGGCTTCGTAGACTTCCTGGAAGATGTCCTTGAAGCGCCCGTCATAGGCCTTGAGGATGGTGTTCTTGGTGGACAGGTAGACCGGATAGTTGCGCATCAGGCCGTAGTTCAGCGAGGCACGCGCGAAATCGCGGATCGAATCATCCAGATTGTACATGGCCAGCGCGACGCCGGAGGAGGGCGCCTTGAACACCTCGTGCTCGATCGTCTCGCCGTCGTCACCGACGAACTTGATCGTCAGCGTGCCCGAGCCGGGAAACTTGAAGTCGGTGGCGCGGTACTGGTCGCCATAGGCATGGCGGCCGACGACGATGGGCTGCGTCCAGCCCGGAACCAGGCGGGGCACGTTCTTCATGATGATCGGCTCGCGGAAGATCACGCCGCCCAGGATGTTGCGGATCGTGCCGTTGGGCGAACGCCACATCTTCTTGAGGCTGAATTCTTCCACACGCGCCTCGTCAGGCGTGATCGTGGCGCATTTGACGCCGACACCATGCTTCTTGATGGCGTTCGCCGCGTCGACGGTGACCTGATCGTTGGTGGCGTCACGGTTCTCGACCGAGAGATCATAATACTCCAGGTCGATATCGAGATAGGGGTGGATCAACTTGTCCTTGATGAAGTGCCAGATGATCCGTGTCATCTCGTCGCCGTCGAGTTCGACGACCGGGTTCGCAACCTTGATTTTCGCCATCGATGCCATTCCTCCGGTTGGATGCGGCCGTGCCTTGGGCGGCAGGCGGCCGGGAAGCGTCGGGGCGGCTATAGCAAGAAGCTTCGCATGTGCAAAGCAAGGCGGCGCTTTTCCGTTGCGTCGCGACAGGCTATCAGGCGGCGTCGTGGATGTATGAAGAGGTCGACGTGGCTGGAACCGACAGGACGGTCGAGACGATGAGCGGTGGGCCGGCGATCGTGCTGGTAGAGCCGCAACTGGGCGAGAATATCGGCATGGTCGCGCGGGCCATGGCCAATTTCGGGTTGTCCGACCTGCGGATCGTCAACCCTCGGGACGGCTGGCCCAATGAAAAGGCGGTCGCTGCTGCCTCCAGGGCGGATCATGTGATCGAGGCGGCGCGCATCTTTGCGACGGTGCAGGAGGCGGTCGCCGATCTCACCTATGTCGCCGCGACGACGGCGCGCCCCCGCTATTCCACCAAGCCGGTGCGGGGCCCGGACGAGGCGTCCGCGCAGATGCGCCTGCGGGTCGAGGCCGGGCAGGGCTGCGGCATCCTATTCGGCCGGGAGCGCTTTGGCCTTTCCAACGAAGAGGTGGACCTGGCGGACGAGATCGTCACCTTTCCCGTCAACCCGGCCTTCGCCTCGCTGAACATCGCCCAGGCGGTCCTGCTGATGAGCTACGAGTGGATGCGCTCGGGCAATCCGTTCGAGGGGCGGCCGCGCTTCTACGCACCGGACCTCAGCCCGGCCCCCAAGGACGATCTCTACCGCCTGTTCGACCATCTGGAAGACGCGCTGGAGACGACGGGATACTTCTTTCCGCCCGAAAAGCGTGACGTGATGGTGCACAATCTGCGCACCATGCTGACGCGCGCAGCCTTCACCGAACCGGAGATCCGGGCGTTGCGCGGCGTCATCCGCGCGCTGCAGAAAGGCGCCCCGCAAGCATGAGCGAAAAGCCCATCCTGGTTTTCGACAGCGGCATCGGCGGGCTGTCGGTCCTGCGGGAGCTGCGGGCACGCATGCCCGACCGGCGCTATGTCTACATCGCCGACGACGCCGGCTTTCCCTATGGCGACTGGGAAGAGGCGGCGTTGCTGGACCGCATCGTCGGCATGTTCGCCGGCCTTCTTGCCACGCATGATCCGGCTCTGGTCGTCATTGCGTGCGGCACCGCCTCGACGCTGGTCCTGCCCGAGTTGCGGGCGCGCTTCGATGTTCCGTTCGTGGGGACGGTCCCCGCCATCAAGCCCGCGGCGGAACAGACGCGCTCCGGCCTCATAAGCGTTCTGGCCACGCCGGGCACCGTACGGCGAGACTATACGCGCGGCCTCATCGACAGCTTCGCCCGCGACTGCGAGGTGCAACTGGTCGGATCGCCCCGGCTGGCCGCCATGGCCGAGGCGCATATGCGCGGCGACCGGGCCCAGCCGGACCTGTTGCTGGCCGAGATAGCCCCGTGCTTCGTCGAACGCGACACGCGGAAAACCGACATCGTCGTCCTGGCCTGCACCCACTATCCGTTTCTGGTGGGCGCGTTCCGCAAGGTGGCTCCGTGGCCGGTCGACTGGCTCGATCCGGCCGAGGCGATCGCCCGGCAGGCCGAGCGGCTGATGGCCGACACGCCATCCACCCTGCCGGAAGGGTTCGACCGCGCCGTGTTCACGGCGGGACAGCCGGTCTATGCCGTACGCCGGCTTGTCCACGGCTTCGGGCTCACCGCCGCAGGCTGATCGCCGATGTCTGGGCGGATCGGCCGTCGATCCGGTCGGTGACCACCATGGACAGGCCGCCATCGCCGGCATTGGTGATGGTCATCGTGGCATTGCGGTCGCCGTAGATCGGCTTTGCGTACGTGACGGCAAGGGTGAGGGCATTGCCGCTCAGCCGCCCGTTGGACAATTGCGCCGGGCCTGTGGTGGAGGCGTCGTATGTTCCGGAGAAACGGTCGGTCGCAGGGTCGTAGCGGATCGTTGCGGCAACCGGACGGGTAAAGATCACGGCGGCGCGGCAGCTGCCCTTGATGGACAATGCGTTCGGGCCCGAAAGCGAGCCGGTCAGCCTGCAGGTGACCTTGCGCGGCTGCGGGTCGACGTCGCGCTGGATCGTGCCGCCGCCGCTGAAGCGCCCCTCGAAGCGCTGGAGGAAGGCCGCATCGGCCAGCGCCGGGCCGGCGGCGATGCACCAGACGGCCAATGTCACCAGGGTTCGGTTCATGGCGGTTCCCCTTCGTGGCGGGTTTCCCTTACGGGAACGGAAGGGATGCCTCGGCGTTTCGGTTGCATCAATGAACGCATCAATGTGGAAAGCGGTCCATGGATCTTCTGCGCATCATCATCGCAATCTTCATTCCCCCTCTTGCCGTCTTCCTCACCACCGGTCTCGGAAAGCATTTCTGGGTGAATCTGATACTCACTCTGCTCGGCTACATTCCGGGCGTCGTCCATGCGGTCTGGTTCATCTCGCGCCGTTCCGGCGAGCGTCAGCACCTGGGTTGACGCTTCGGCCCTGCTCGTTTAAGGAAGCGTTCATCGGCGGGCCGCAAGGTCCGCCGGTTTTTTTACGTGTCCCGTGAACGGCCCTAGGCCGCTCTGTCGGCCCGCAATGCGGGCAAAGGAGGGCGCGTTTCCTGAGCCCGGCGAATGGTTCGTCCGGGCGAACGCTCTAGGGAAATGCGATGAGCAAGCGCGAATCCGCGAAATACAAGATCGACCGACGCCTTGGTGAAAACATCTGGGGTCGTCCGAAGTCTCCGGTCAACCGCCGCCAGTACGGCCCGGGCCAGCATGGCCAGCGCCGCAAGTCCAAACTTTCCGACTTCGGCACGCAGCTGCGCGCCAAGCAGAAGCTGAAGGGCTATTATGGCGACGTCTCCGAGAAGCAGTTCCGCCGCATCTATGAAGAGGCTGCCCGCCGTCGTGGCGACACCTCCGAAAACCTGATCGGTCTTCTGGAGTCCCGTCTGGACGCCATCGTCTATCGCTCGAAGTTCGTGCCGACGATCTTTGCCGCACGGCAGTTCGTCAACCACGGCCATGTCAGCGTCAACGGCGTGCGTACCAATATCGGCTCGTACCGCTGCAAGCCGGGCGATGTCATCGAAGTGCGCCAGAAGTCCAAGCAGCTCGTCGTCGTCCTCGAGTCGGTTCAGCTCGCAGAGCGCGACGTGCCGGACTACATCGAGGTCGATCACAACAAATTGGTCGCGACTTTCGCTCGCGTGCCGGGTCTCGGCGATGTGCCGTACCCGGTTCAGATGGAGCCGAACCTGGTCGTCGAGTTCTACTCGCGCTAAGGAATCGGCAATCGCCAAACGGAAAGGGCCGTCCTTCGGGGCGGCCCTTTTTCCTTTAAAGTTAGTCCTGAGATAGACCGATGGTTGTGGTATCAATTCCACAACTTTGGATGTAAGTTGGCGGCACAGTCACCACGACCGAAGCCCGCGTTCCTTTGTCCAGTCTCTCCGGCCGTAATTCATCTCTCCACGACATGATCCAGGCCGATCGCCTGACAGCGGTCCGACGCGGCCTGCGGCGTGCCATCCCGGTCAACGGCATTCTCGGTCTGGCCGTCCTTGCCGTCGCTTATCGGGGCGGTCTCCCGGCACTGGGCCTCGCGTGGTTCGCCGCCTCGCTGACCGTCAATGTCGCGCGCTACGTTTTGAGCCGCATGCCGGTCTGGCCCCTCGACGTAAACGAGCCGGGGTCCGTCGCCTGGCACCTGATGATGCATCGTTTCGCTGCATTCTCGTCCGGCATCGTGTGGGCGCTGGTCGCCCTGCTTTCATCCGGCTTCACGACGCCGGACTCGATCTTCTACCTGAGCGTCCTGTGCGGCATCACCGCCGGTGCGATAACGCATGGCGCGTCCTATTCTCCGGTGCCGACCCTTTTCATTACCCCGCCACTCGTGGTGGTCATCGGCTGTCTCCTTTGGCAGGGCGACTTCAATGCCGTCCTGCTGGGTATCACCGTTACGATCTACCTGATCGCGCTGCTGCTTGCGGCGCGGGAGGGCGATCTTGCCTTTCGCGACTTTTCAAGGTTGACGCACGAGGCGCGCGAGATGGCCCAGTCGCTCGAGATCGCCAATGCGAGTTCCGACGCCAACGCCCGAGAAATGCTCCATCGCGCGACGCATGATGCGCTGACCGGGCTTCTGAACCGCAGCGGCATCCTGCGCAGCCTGGAGGCCGCACTGCAGGCATCGAGCCGGCCCGTGTGTCTGATGTTGCTTGATCTGGATGACTTCAAGGCCGTCAATGACGTCTTCGGCCATGCGACAGGCGACCGGGTGCTGCAGAAGGTGGCGCGGCGACTGTATGAATCCACGCCGGCCGGCACATCCATCGCCCGGCTGGGCGGCGATGAATTCGCCCTGCTGCTGGAACTCGACGATGAAAGGCAGGAGCCGGTCGAGGCGCTGGCGTCCCGTATCCTGTCCACCGTATCGGCACCTTTCGAAACCTTCGAGTCCAGCCGCGTCAGCGGCAGCGTCGGCATCTGCATTGCCGCAGAGGGCAGCGTCGGGGAGTTGCTCGCACGGGCCGATGCGGCGCTGTATGCCGCCAAATCCGCCGGAAAGAACCGCCATGCCGTGTTCGACGGTTCTCTCCAGAAGCGCATCGAACTGGAGCGCGATCTGGAGCGCGACTTGGGCGATGCACTGGAGAAGCCGGCGGTCGAGGTCTGGTTCCAGCCCATCTACCATCGCTCGGGTCGCCTCGACACGCTCGAAGCCCTGTTGCGCTGGACGCATCCGGTGCATGGACCGATCAATCCTGCGCTGATCGTCCGGACGGCCGGTCGGATCGGGCAGGCGGAAAACCTGTTCTGCCGGGTGGTCGACAACGCGTTGTCGATGCTGCTCCAACTGGATCAGCTAGGTGCAAATACGGTCCGGGTCGCCGTCAATCTGTCCCCGCGTGAGGCCGCCAAGATTCCGGCCGACGAGATCCTTCTGGAGCTCTGCGCGCGCAGGGGGGTGGCGCCCGACAGGATCGAGGTCGAGATCACGGAGGAAACCGCGCTCGACCTGAACGTGATCCAGAGCCGGCTGATGCCGTTGTCCACGGCCGGTGTGCGCATCGTCATCGACGATTTCGGCGAGGGCTATGCGTCGCTTCAGTCGATTCGCTACCTGCGGGTCAGCCGTCTGAAGATCGACCGCAGCTTCGCAGCCGACCTCGGCACGGGCGAGAGTGTCGTGCGCCTGCTGCGCGCGCTGGTGGGGCTTGGTCACGCGCTGGACATGGAAGTCGTCGCCGAAGGGGTGGAAAGCGCCGAGGCAGCCCGCACGCTTGCCGATATCGGCTGCGATTACCTGCAAGGCTACTACCTGTCGCGTCCGATGACGGCCAGTGCCGTCATGAAACTGCCCTTTGAAACAGGGGCGGGGTTCCGTTCCGACACGGCCTGACGTATTGCCTTGGCATGATCCCGGACGAGGGCCGAACATGCTGGACGAGGCTGGCGACACGCAGGACCTGACACAGGAAGGCGAGGGCGCGCACACGCTGTTCGAAGATGCGCCCGACAGCGTTTCCTTCCGCAAGCTTCGCAAGCGCCTGCTGCGCGAAGTGCGCGAAACCATGAGTGCGCACGCCATGGTGCGGCCAGGGGCGCGCTGGCTGGTGGGCATTTCCGGCGGCAAGGACTCCTACACCTTGCTGTCCCTTCTGGTGGACCTGCAATGGCGCGGGTTGCTGCCCGTCGACATTCTTGCCTGCAACCTCGACCAGGGGCAGCCCGGCTTCCCCAAGCATGTCCTGCCGGATTTCCTCAAATCCAATGGCATCGCCCATCGGATCGAGTATCGCGACACCTATTCGGTGGTGAAGGCCAAGGTTCCCGCCGGAGGTACCTATTGCGCCCTCTGCTCGCGGCTGCGACGCGGCAACCTCTACCGGATTGCCCGGGAGGAGGGCTGCGAAGCGCTGGTACTCGGCCATCACCGGGACGACAGCCTGGAAACCTTCTTTCTCAACATGTTCCACGGTGGCAAACTGGCGGCCATGCCGGCCAAGCTGCTGAACGACGATGGCGACCTTCTGGTCCTGCGGCCGCTGATCGCCTCGTCCGAGGGCGATATCGCGCGCTTTGCCGCCGCCATGCGCTTCCCGATCATTCCCTGCGATCTCTGCGGCAGCCAGGATGGGCTGCAGCGCAACGCCATGAAGGCGTTCCTTGCCGACATGGAACGCAACAACCCCGGACGCAAGGACGTGATCGCCAAGGCGCTCGGCAACATCAGCCCGAGCCACCTGCACGACGCGCGCCTGTTCGACTTTGCCGCCCTTATGCCGAAAGACCGATGAAAGGAACGCTCGTGACGCAATTCGATACGGACAAGCTCGCAGACATTCTCCGGCAGGCGGCGCGGTCCGAGATCATGCCCCGCTTTCGCCGGCTGTCCGCCGGCGATATCCGCGAGAAGACATCCGCCGTCGACCTTGTCACCGAGGCCGACGAAGCCGCGGAGCGCGCCATAGAGGCAGCGTGCCGGCAGGCATTTCCGGATGCGGCCTTCGTCGGGGAAGAGGGCGTGGCCGCAAACGCCGGCCTTATCGACAAGGTGGCCGGCGCCGACCTGGCCATCGTCGTCGATCCTATCGACGGGACAGCCAACTTCGCCAGTGGCGCGCCCATGTTCGGCGTCATGGCGGCGGTGGTGCGCAAGGGCGAAACGATTGCCGGCGTCATCTACGACCCGCTCGGCGACGATGCGATGGTGGGCGAAAAGGGCGGCGGCGTCTTCTTCAAGAGCGGCGACGAAGCGGCCAAACGCATGCAATATGCCGGGCCCGTGCCACTGGCCGATATGGTCGGGGCCGCGGCAACCAGCCAGCTTCCGCTGGAGCAGCGCAGGCGCACGCTGGCCGGTTTCGGGGAAACCCGCATCCTGTCCAGCTTCCGCAGCGCTGCGCAGGAGTATCGCCTCGCGCTGTCGGGTGCGCTCCACTACCTCTATTACGTCAAGCTGATGCCGTGGGATCATCTGGCCGGAGCCATGATGTGCCAGGAAGCGGGGGCCTATGTGCGGCGGCTCGACGGGTCGGTCTACCTGCCCGGACATGTCGCCGGCGGCCTTCTGGTGGCCCCGGACGAGGCCGGCTGGCACGATCTGCGCGCCGTCATCGGCTGATTGCGGAATAAAAAAAGGGCGGGGCGCCGGCGCCCCGCCCTTTCTTCGATCGGTTTCGACGGCCCGCCGGTCAGGCGGTTGCCGCGCTCCGGTCCTCGGTCGCGATGCCCTTGTCGGCAAAAAACTGCTGCAGTTCGCCGGCCTGGAACATCTCCCGCAGGATATCGCAGCCGCCGACGAATTCGCCCTTCACATACACCTGCGGAATGGTCGGCCAGGAGCCGTATTCCTTGATGCCGTTGCGCAGCTCGTCGGATGAAAGGACGTTGACGCCCTTATAGTCCACGCCGAGATAATCGAGGATCTGCACCACCTGGCCGGAAAAGCCGCATTGCGGAAAGGCCGGCGTGCCTTTCATGAAGACGATCACGTCGTTCGTCTTCACCTCGTTGTCGATCCAGTCCTGAATTCCGCTCATGTCAAACTCCGCTGTTCCTGGTCGTGGGCGGGCGCGCTCGTCTGCAATGCGAGCGCATGGAGGATGCCGCCCATATTTCCTTGAAGGGCCTGGTAGACCATCTGGTGCTGCTGCACCCGTGTCTTGCCCCTGAAACTCTCCGCCACCACCTCGGCGGCATAGTGGTCGCCGTCGCCGGCCAGATCGCGGATCGTCACGACCGCGTCGGGAATGCCGTCCTTGATCATCCGTTCGATGTCTTGGGCGTTCATCGGCATGAAGTGCAACTCCTTGTCACGGCACCGTAGGACAAAAGGATAGGGTCTGTGCGGCCCAACCGCAATGAGGCCCCGTCTATTCGGCCGCCTGCAGGGATGGCAGTTCGCCGGCCATGTAGGCCGGGAACCAGCCTTCGTGCCGGCTCTTCAGGGCCGCCACGGAAACCTGCAGAACGTCGGACACCTCCAGCATGGCGCCTCCGGCTTCGCCGATCAGGCGTGCCGGCACGCAGGCGGCGGGCGCCGCCGCCAGGATGGAGGCCGCTGCATTGCGCGGAACGGCAATCAGATACCGGGCCTGGTCCTCGCCGAACAGCTCGGCATGGGCCGGGCCGCCTGCGGTGTCAATGCGCGCGCCGATGCCGGAGGCCATGCACATTTCCGCCAGCGCGACGACAAGCCCGCCGTCCGACAGGTCATGGCAGGTCCTGACCGTGCCGTCGGCGATCAGGCCGCGCACGAAGTCGCCGTTGCGCTTTTCGGCGTCAAGGTCCACCGGCGGCGGCGCGCCAGCCTCGCTGCCCGCGATCTCGCGCAGATAGATGGATGCGCCGAGATGCGTGCCGTCACCCCCGATCAGAAGGATCACGTCGCCATCCGCCAGCGTATCGGTGCGCGCGCACCGCGCCCTGTCGGCAATCAGGCCGACGCCTCCGATGGTGGGCGTGGGCAGGATGCCTTGTCCCTGCGTCTCGTTGTAGAGCGAGACGTTGCCGGACACGATCGGGAAGCCGAGTGCCTCGCAGGCGGCGCCGACGCCTTGTACGGCCTTGACGAACTGGCCCATCGCTTCCGGCTTTTCCGGGTTGCCGAAATTCAGGTTGTCGGTTGCCGCGAGCGGCAGCGCGCCGACGGCGGTCAGGTTGCGCCAGCACTCCGCCACAGCCTGCGCGCCGCCCTGATAGGGGTCGGCCTCGCAGTAGCGGGGCGTCACATCGGACGAAAAGGCAAGCGCCTTCGTGGCGTGCCCATCCACGCGGACGACGCCGGCATCGCCGCCGGGGCGCTGCAGCGAGTTGCCCTGGATCAGGGTGTCATACTGTTCGAAGACCCAGCGGCGCGAGGCGATGTCCGGCGAGCCGATCACCCGCAGCAGCGCCTCCGAATAGTCAGCCGGTTCGGGCACGTCCTGCGCGGACAGCACTTCGGCCGGGCGCGGCTCCAGCCACGGACGGTCGTATTCGGGCGCTTCGTCACCGAGCTCCTTGATGGGCAGGTTCGCCACTTCCTTGCCGTCGAACAGGATGCGGAATCGCAGATCGTCGGTCGTGCGACCGACCACGGCGAAATCCAGCCCCCATTTACGGAAGATGCCTTCGGCCACTTCGCGCTTGGATGGCTCCAGAACCATGAGCATGCGCTCCTGGCTTTCCGAAAGCATCATCTCGTACGGGGTCATCGCCTCTTCGCGCACCGGCACGGCGTTCAGATCCAGTTCGATGCCGAGGTCGCCTTTGGCGCCCATCTCCACCGCCGAGCAGGTCAGGCCGGCCGCGCCCATGTCCTGGATGGCGATGACGGCGCCCGTCTTCATCAGCTCAAGGCACGCTTCCAGAAGGCACTTTTCGGTGAAAGGATCGCCAACCTGTACGGTCGGGCGCTTTTCCTCGATCTTCTCGTCGAACTCGGCAGAGGCCATGGTGGCGCCGCCCACCCCGTCGCGCCCGGTCTTGGCGCCAAGATAGACGACCGGCAGGCCGACGCCCTCCGCCTTGGAATAAAAGATCGCGTCGGTCCGGGCGATGCCGGCTGCGAAGGCGTTGACCAGGCAATTGCCGTTGTAGCGCGGGTGGAAGTTGACTTCGCCGCCCACCGTCGGCACCCCGAACGAGTTGCCATAGCCGCCGACGCCGGCCACGACGCCCGCCACCAGATGCCGGGTCTTTTCGTGGTCCGGGTCGCCGAAGCGCAGCGCGTTCATGGCCGCGATAGGCCGTGCACCCATGGTGAAGACATCGCGCAAAATGCCGCCGACACCGGTGGCCGCGCCCTGATAGGGCTCGATGTAGGAGGGGTGGTTGTGGCTCTCCATCTTGAAGACCACGCAGTCGCCGTCGCCGATGTCCACCACGCCGGCATTTTCACCGGGGCCCTGGATCACCTGCGGCCCCTTGGTGGGCAAGGTCCGCAACCAGCGCTTGGAGGATTTGTACGAGCAATGCTCGTTCCACATGGCCGAAAAGATGCCGAGCTCGGTAATGCTAGGCTCGCGGCCGATCAGATCGAGAATGCGCTGGTATTCGTCGGGCTTCAGCCCATGCGCGGCGATCAGGTCGGGGGTGATGGCGATCTCGTTCATCGTCGGCGGTCCTGAGGCGGTGTCCGCCGGATGGCGGACGGGAAGGGGTTCAGATTTGTTATCGCGCCGGAAGCCAGAAACCGGCCTCCGCCGCGCGGGCGCGGCATGCCGCAACCTCCGATGCGCTCCGCAGGATGAGCGCGTCGTCGGCCGCTTGCGAGATATAGTCATCGGTGACGCGTCTTTGCAGCACGATCAGCGTATAGTCGCCGCCGGTGACGGACCCTGCGGGGGAACGGACACAGGCGCCGTGCGCGCCGGCCGGCCCGGACACGAAACGCGCCGCCCGCTCTACCGTGGCGCCGCGATACAGAGTGCGCGCCGTCTGCGCGACATAGTCGGCCTCGACCCGGCTCAGCGCCTCGCCGTTCGGTTGCAGGGCTGCGGCCATCGCCGGCGGTGCCGTTCGCGCCACGGCGCAGCCGCACAGGAGCACGGCCGAGGCCAGCCCGAGCAGCCCGAGCTGCACAGGCTTATGCATTGGCGCAGGTACGGTCGCCGCTTTGCCAGCGGGCGACGTCGGAAGCGATCCGTGATCCGTTCGGCCCATTCAGCAACGGGCCGAACGTCTGGATGCGTGCAGGCTTGCCCTGGCCCTCGACGACGAGAAGCGGCAACCCGCCGGGGTTGGACCGCGGCACCACCAGGATGCGCGGCCGTCCGGAATGGGAATCCAGTTCCGGCGCCATGCTGTAGCCGGCAAAGGCCGTATCGCGGCCACGGAACCAGCAGTCGCGGGCGGCCAGCGCCACGCGCTCCATCACCTTCAGCGCCGGTTCGCCGCTTGTTTCGATCGACGCTTCCTGCGGCTTGCCGCTGCATCCGGCCAGGACGCCCAAAACCACCGCAAAGGCACCGAGGCGCAGAGACGGCCTCACGCGGCCAGCCCCCTGTCGGTAAGACCCAGCGCGCTTTCGAAGATGCCGCGCCCGTCGGTGCCGCCATGCTCCGGCTCGATGAGGTTTTCCGGATGCGGCATCAGCCCCAGAACGTTGCCGCCGTCATTGACGATGCCGGCAATGTCGTTGACCGCCCCGTTGGGGTTGGTGCCTTCGGCATAGCGGAAGACGACCTGGCCTTCCCCCTCGATGCGGGCAAGCGAGTCGGCATCGGCGAAATAGTTGCCGTCATGGTGGGCCACAGGGCACCGGATAACCTGTCCGGGGCTGTAGGCCGTGGTGAACCGGGTTCCGGCGTTCGCCACTTCAAGCTTCACTTCGCGGCAGACGAAGTTGAGGCTGCGGTTGCGCATCAGCGCACCGGGCAGAAGCCCGGCCTCGCACAGGATCTGGAAGCCGTTGCAGACGCCCAGAACGGGTACGCCGGCGCGGGCCTTGTCGGCCACGGCGCGCATGACGGGAGACCGCGCCGCAATGGCCCCGCAGCGCAGATAATCTCCGAAAGAGAAACCGCCGGGAATGACGATCAGGTCAACCGGCGGAATGTCCGTTTCGGTCTGCCAGACGGTCAGGGGCTCCTGCCCGCTGATCGTGCGGAGGGCGGCGATCATGTCGCGGTCCCGGTTGAGGCCTGGCAACAGGACGACGGCGGATTTCATAAGGTTCAGCTCCGGACCGTGGATGGGGCGGGCGGGCCCGCCGCGACGTCAACGGATTTCGACGGCGTAGTTCTCGATGACGGTGTTGGCGAGCAGCTTCTCGCACATGGCCTTGACCTTCGCCTCGGCGGCGGAAGCGTCGTCGCCGTCGATTTCGACGTCGAAGACCTTGCCTTGCCGCACGCTGCCGACGCCATCGAAGCCGAGGGTGCCGAGCGCACCCTCGATGGCCTTGCCCTGCGGGTCGAGAACGCCGTTCTTCAACGTAACGACAATACGCGCCTTGATCACTGTTTCAGCCTGCCTTGCGAATATACGAGTTTGAGAGCCGGCGCCGGTCGCGACGCAGGACTTTGCGTCACTTTACCAACACCGGCCCGGAAGGGCGGGGCGGATCGTTTTCGTTCATGATGCCAAGGCGCCGGGCGACTTCCTGGTAAGCCTCGACGAGGCCGCCCATGTCGCGGCGGAACCTGTCCTTGTCCAGCTTGTCCTGGGTCTGCACATCCCAGAGGCGGCACGAATCGGGCGAGATCTCGTCGGCGACGATGATCCGCATCATGTCGCCCTCGAACAGGCGGCCGGTTTCGATCTTGAAGTCCACGAGCTGGATGCCGACGCCCAGGAACAGGCCGGTCAGGAAGTCGTTGACGCGGATGGCGAGCGCCATGATGTCGTCGATTTCCTGCGGGCTGGCCCAGCCGAACGCGGTGATGTGCTCTTCCGAGACCATCGGATCGTCCAGCGCGTCGGCCTTGTAGTAGAACTCGATGATCGAGCGCGGCAGCACGGTGCCTTCCTCGATGCCGAGGCGCTTGGCCAGCGAGCCGGCGGCCACGTTGCGCACCACCACCTCCAGAGGGATGATCTCCACTTCCTTGATCAACTGCTCGCGCATGTTGAGCCGGCGGATGAAGTGCGTGGGAATGCCGATCCGGTTGAGATGGCTGAATATGTACTCGGAAATACGGTTGTTGAGGACGCCCTTGCCGTCCACCACTTCGTGCTTCTTCTTGTTGAAGGCGGTGGCGTCGTCCTTGAAGAACTGCACCAGCGTGCCGGGTTCCGGGCCTTCGTAAAGAATCTTGCCCTTGCCTTCGTAGATACGGCGGCGACGTGTCATTGCGTGTGCTCGATCGTGCTGGAGCGCCAGGGTGGGAGGCCCGGGCGGGAAAAAACTCTGCTCTCTGCCGGGTCAATAGACCAAATGGCGCATTTTCACAATCGTTACCCCGAATTTCCTGCCTTCCGTCCGGACGGTGCGCGCCGACGCTTCAAATGTGCAAGGTGATGTTCTACACACCACGCGTTGAGGCCCGAAATGGAAGAGGCAGCCCGATGACATTCGACGACCGCAAGCAGGAATTCGAGAGCCGTTACGCCCACGATCAGGAGTTGCGGTTTCGGGTCGAGGCGCGGCGCAACAAGCTTCTCGGACTCTGGGCGGCGGAAAAGCTCGGCCGCAGCGGCGCCGAGGCCGACGCCTACGCGATGGAGGTCGTCAAGGCCGACCTGCAGAAAGAGGGCGATGAAGACGTCGTCGCCAAGATCATGGCCGACTTCACCGCTGCGGGCGTCGCCCAGTCCGAGCATCAGCTTCGTCGCCGGATGAGCGAATTGCTGATTGAGGCGGAATCCCAGGTCAAGAGCGCCTGATGGCGGCGCCCGATCTGCGCGGCCGGCTGGAAGCGCGCGGTTTCCTGATATCCGCGTGGTCCAGCCTGACGCAGCCCGAATTGCTGGAGCGGATGCTGCAAGGTGGCTTCGATCTGGCGACATTCGACATGCAGCACGGCATGCATGACGAGGCCAGCGTCGGCCGGGGCATCGCCACCGCGTCGCATATGGGCATGGCTTCGCTGGTGCGTGTGCCCGTGGGCGGCTATGCCACGGTGTCGCGGGTTCTGGATTACGGCGCCACCGGCGTCATCCTGCCGATGATCGAATCGGCCGACGATGCCCGTGCGCTGGTTGCGGCGGCGAAGTACCCGCCGCTCGGCCAGCGGTCCTATGGGCCGACGCGCGCGGTGATGCTGCATGGCTACGGCAGCGGCAAGGCCTATTTCGAGGCAGCAAACCGCGAAACCCTGGCCTTTGCTATGATCGAGACGCCGGCGGCCTACGCCGCGCTGGACCAGATCCTGGCCGTCGAGGGGCTGGACGGCGTCTTCATCGGCCCGTCGGACCTGTCGATCGCCTTGACCGGGGGGCGCCTCAGCCATGATGGACCCGAGGTCACCGCTGCCATCCAGACCATCGCCGCCAAGGCGCGGGCCTGCGGCAAGTTCACGGCGCTCTACGTCTTCGATGCGGACGAGACCGCAGGGGCCCGGAAGATGGGCGTCGACCTGGTGACCCTGTCGTCGGACATGGCGATATTCAATGCCGGTCTTGCCGCGCTGCGCGCCTCGACCGGGCGCTGACGGCCATGACGCTTCGCCGCATCAATGATGATGCGGCGGAGCCTTCAGCCGGGCAAGGAACTTGCCGAAGGTCAACAGGCCCTCGGGCCAGGGCCCGTGTCCGCTGTCGGCGTTCAGATGTCCGCTCTCGCCGGCATCGATGAACAGCGATCCCCAGGCCGCGGCGATATCTTCCGATGCTTCGAAGCTCGAATAGTGATCGTTGCGGCTGGCCACCACGACCGACGGAAACGGCAGCGGCTCGCGCGGGTAGGGGCCGAACGTCATCAGATGCCGGGGGCGGATCGCCTCGTTCGACACGTCCGGCGGCGCCACGAAGAAAGCGCCGGCAATCGGAGTCTTGAACAGCGGTATCGCCTGCACGACGCTGGCGACGCCCAGCGAATGGGCCACGATGACGCAAGGCTTGGTGGTGGCGTTGACGGCATCGGCAACCGCCTTCGTCCAATCCTCGCGGACGGGCTTGGTCCATTCCGCCTGCACGACGCGGCTGGCGGTGGACAGCTTGCGCTCCCATCGGCTTTGCCAGTGCTGGTCTGAGGCCCCGGTATAGCCGGGAACGATGAGGATATCGGCTTCTGATACGCGCATGGCTGCCAGATGTGCGGTCCCGTCATTCTTGTCAAGTTCGGCGGGCGTCTACATCAGGGGACTGATCAGCCGCATGATGTTTTCGCCGAGCTGCGTGGCGAAACCGCGCTTCTCCCAGCTCTCGACGTCCAGGCGCTCGCTGCTTGCCCGGTATTCCTGTTCGATGCCGCGCAATCTGCGGACCATGTCGGCGTCGTAGATCAGCAGCGTCACTTCGGAATTCAGCTCGAAGGAGCGGCGATCCATGTTGGCCGAGCCGATGATGGCGATATCCTCGTCGATCGACAGGTGCTTGGCATGCAGGAACCGCTCCCGGTACAGCATGACTTCTACCCCGGCCGACAGGAGGTCGTCGTAGTAGGAGCGCTGCGCGTGATCGATCAGCACCGAATTGGTGGTGTAGGTTACGAACAACGAAACGGTCACGCCCTTGGCGACGGCGGTGCGCATGGCCTGCAGCAGCGGCTCGTTGGGAATGAAATAGGGCGTCGCCAGCACGACCCGGTCCCGCGCGTTGTGGATGAGATCGGTAAACAGCGTATCCACTTGGGCCCCGGGGTAATCCGGGCCCGTCGGCAGAAGCTGGGCCAGCGCACCGCCCTCCGCGTCGGCGAAATCGGTGACGGGCATCAGGTCCGGCGAGCCGATATCCTCTTCCGTTTCCAGGTACCAGTCACCGATGAAGACGGCCTGCATCTCCAGCACCACCGGGCCCACGACGCGGGCCATGACCTCGCGGTAGAAAGTGTTCGGTTCGTATTCGTTGCGATGCATGTTCTGCGAACCGACCCAGCCCACATGCCCGTCGACCACCACGATCTTGCGATGGTTGCGCAGATCGGCCCGCGTCGCCCGGTTCCAGAAGCGCAGCGGCAGTATGACCCGAAGTGCGACACCCGATCCGTCCAGGCGGCGGGCGATGCGCCGCCGGTCGGTGGACGAGCCCACCGCGTCGATCAGGAGGCGGCAGGTGACGCCGCGCCGCGCCGCGCGCTCCAGCGCCGCCAGAACCTTGTCCCCGGCCTCGTCCATCATCAGGATGTAGAACAGCATGTGGACGTGGTTCTTGGCATCGTCGATATCGGCGACGATGCGGTCGACCACGCGGTTGTAATCCGCATCCAGATCTATCTGGTTGCCGGGCAGGCATGGCTGGCGGCCCAGCCGCTGCACCAGCCGCGCCGCCATGGCGTAACGCGGCGCAAGCGCCTCCTCGTGCCCGCTGCGCTGTTCGAGCGTCAGGTCGCCCAGGGCGCGGCTGAGAACGGCGGGAAGGCGCTTTAACCGGTCCTTGCGCCAGCGCGGATGTTCCGCATGGCCGAGCGCCAGATAGATCAGCAGCGCGGCGATGGGCAGAAAGAAGAACAGGATCATCCATGCCTGGGCCGCCGCAGGCGAGCGCCTAAACGGAATGTAGATCAGCGCTCCGAAGATGATTCCCCAGTTGAGTATCCCCGTCGCGACCGACCAGGTCGTCCAGAAGGCGGCGTCGAGTTGCATTGCGGCAGGCATCCATGTGCTGTGGTTCGACCGCAATTAGAACAGATCGGTCGAAAGTGGAAACGCATCCGGTGCACCATGCCGGCGCGGTGACGCGATGTTGAATTTGCGCTGCCGAAAGCCAATATCCATGCCGGAATTTCGCCCGATGGGGCACGCATCTATGTCGCGCGGGCCGACAGGCCGCTTCGTCGGAAAGGGTACGAGTTGCGGATCGTTTACGCCAATCTCGGATATGCGCGCGATATCGACGGGTCTCTCAAGCACCATATCGGGCGGGCCCACCACCACATCTACACGCCCCGTCAGGCACAGATGCGGGCGCTCAATTTCCTGAAAGACAGGCTGCGGGAGTTGCAGCCCGACCTGTCCTGCTTCCTGGAGATCGACCAGGGCTCCGTTACCAACGGCTTTTTCGACCAGTTTCCCGTGCTGTGCGAAGACCATCACCGCACGGTGCGAATCGATGGCAAGTACAGCGCCGGCAAGCGGTTCCGCCGCCTGTCGGTGTCGCGCGGCAAGTCCAGCGCGTTTCTTGCAACGGGCGATCTTCCGTTTACGGCGCGGTATCTGGACGATGGCAAGAAGCGCCTGGTCTACGACATCGACCTGCCGGGCGTCCGTGTGCTTCTGGCGCACTGCTCGCTGTTGCGGCGGGTACGCCACCGCCAGTTGGAACAGCTTGCAAGCTGGGCGCGGGAGCGCGAGACGCCCACCATCATCACCGGCGATTTCAACATGTTCGGCGGCGCGCAGGAGCTGACGCCGCTGCTGGCCGATGGGCGCTTCACCTATCTCAACGGCAAGATGGCGCCCACCTTCAGGCTTGGGCCCTGGAAGGCCAGCCTCGACCCCTGCATCGTATCGGGCGATCTCATGGGGCGCTGCCGGATCGAGATCATCGACATGCCGTTCTCGGACCACCAGATGCTGATGATCGACGTGGACACGGCAATGGACGCCCGCCTGCGCAAGGCAGGCTGACGCCGCATCGCCTAAGCCGGGTTACTCCGGCGTCACGCCGCCGGGACTGCATCCTTGAAGACGCGGCGGAAGATCGTGTCGACATGCTTGGTGTGATAGCCAAGGTCGAACTTCTCGCGCAGCTCCTCTTCCGACAGTGCCTCGCGCACTTCCGCGTCCGCCAGGAGCTCTTCCAGGAAGTCCGCGCCCTGTTCCCAGACCTTCATGGCGTTGCGCTGCACCAGACGATAGGCATCCTCGCGCGATTTTCCCGCCTGGGTCAGCGCAAGCAGCACGCGCTGCGAATGGACCAGCCCGCGGAACTGGTTGAGATTGCGGTCCATCCGCTCGGGATAGACGAGCAGCTTGTCGATGACGTTCGTCAGGCGGGCAAGCGCGAAGTCCAGCGTGATGGTGGCGTCCGGCCCGATCATCCGCTCCACCGAGGAGTGGGAGATATCGCGCTCGTGCCAAAGAGCGACGTTTTCCATCGCCGGGAAGGCATAGGAGCGCACCATGCGGGCAAGGCCCGTGAGGTTTTCGGTCAGCACCGGGTTGCGCTTGTGCGGCATCGCCGACGAGCCCTTCTGGCCGGGCGAGAAATACTCCTCGGCCTCGAGCACTTCGGTGCGCTGCAGATGGCGGATTTCCACGGCCAGCCGCTCCACCGACGAGGCGATGACCGCAAGCGTCGCAAAATACATGGCATGCCTGTCGCGCGGGATCACCTGCGTGGAGACCGGCTCCACCTTCAGGCCCATAGCCTCGGCAACATGCTCCTCGACGCGCGGGTCGATATTGGCGAACGTGCCGACCGCGCCCGAGATCGCCGCGGTGGAGATTTCCTCGCGCGCGGCCACAAGGCGGGCGCGCGCCCGCTCGAACTCGACATAGGCCAGCGCCATCTTGACGCCGAAGGTGGTCGGCTCGGCATGGATGCCATGGCTGCGGCCGATGGTGACGGTGTCCTTGTGCTCGAAGGCGCGGCGCTTCAGGGCCGCCAGCAGCGCATCCAGATCGGCCAGCAGCAGGGTGCTGGCGCGCTGCAGTTGCACGTTGAAGCAGGTGTCCAGCACGTCGGACGAGGTCATGCCCTGATGCACGAAACGGGCATCCGGCCCGACGAATTCGGCCAGATGCGTCAGGAAGGCGATCACGTCGTGCTTGGTCTCGCGCTCGATCTCGTCGATCCGGTCGACGTCGAAGGTTGCCGCACCGCCCTTTTCCCAGATCGTCCGGGCCGCTTCCTTCGGTATCACGCCCAGATCCGCCAGGGCGTCCGCCGCGTGCGCCTCGATCTCGAACCAGATGCGGAACTTCGTTTCCTGCGACCAGATCGATACCATTTCGGGGCGGGAATAACGGGGGATCATCGGCTCTGACTTTCGGCGCTGTGGCTGGAGGAGAAGCGCCCCTTTAACAGACGCGCTGCCGCGCCTCAATCTAAAGCGTGCTCCAGGCCGGCACCATGTCGCCCGGGTCGGGCCGTGCGGCATGTACGCCCCGCGCTATGGCGCGCGCCATGACGGAGGCCGCCGCCGCGCCAAGGTCGATGCGGGCGACGGGGTCCGGCGCGATGCCGCTGCCGCCGGTTGCCACGCCGAAGACGAGATCGCCGTCGAAGTCGGTATGGGCCGGCCACAGGGCATGGGCAAAACCATCATGTGCCGCGACGGCAAGCCGTTTGGCGGCGGCCTTGTCCAGTACGGCGTCGGTGGCAATGACGGCGATCGTGGTGTTGCCGCCGGGCGTCGGGTTCAACTTGGTGGCGGGTGGGGTGCTGTCCGTCGGGGTGCGCGGCGGAAAGCCGAGCCCGCCGAACTCGCCATCCATCTCGTAGGCGGCGGCGCGGAAATGCCGTGTGCCGGCAAAGAGGGGAGAGCCGACCGCGTTCACCGCCACCAGCGCCGCCACGGTAATGCCGCTGGGCAGCACGCAGGACGCCGTTCCGAGACCGCCCTTGCACGTCGCCGTCGTCGCTCCGAAGCCGGCGCCTACGGTGCCCAGCCGCCGGTCGTCGCCGGCGGCCAATGCTGCGGCATGGCCGAGGTCCCGGTACGGGGAGTGCAGGCCCCAATCCTTGTCGCCGCCATTGATAAGGTCGAACAGGATGGCGCCCGGTACGATCGGAACGCGCATTCCGGCAACCTCGAAGCCACGCCCCTGCGCGCGCAGGGCCGCCTGCAGGCCAGAGGCGGCGTCGAGCCCGAATGCCGATCCGCCGGACAGCGAGATGCCATCGATGCCCGTAACGAGGTTCTCCGCATCGAGAAGGGGCGTTTCCCGCGTGCCGGGCGCGCCGCCATGGATGGCGACGGAAGCGACCGCCGGCGTGTCGAACAAGATGGCCGTCACGCCGCTGCGCAACCGCGCATCCTCCGCGTGCCCGACCTTGATGCCCGCAATGTCCGTCAACGCATTCCGCGTGCCCGCCCGCCACGCCACGATCAACCCTCCGGCTGCACGACGAAACGCCCGTCCTGCCATTCCACCACATCGTAGCCTGGCATGTCGGATTCTCCCTCGGGGTCGAAGCGTACCGGCCCGGCGACGGTATCGAATGTCTGTCCGCTCAACGCCGCGCCTGGGGCCTGCCCGGCGGCCAGGGCAGAGGCGGCGATCTGGCCCGCTGCCTGGCCATCCAGGAAATAGCCTTCCCGGCGCGGCGCCGCCGCGTCGGCATCGGCGACGGCGAAGCCTTTGGATGCAATGGCGCGTACGCCGTCGGGCAAAGCGGGTTCGCCTGCCTCGTCGATCAGGTTTTCGCCGCCCAGCACCGCAAGATCGATGTTCAGCGACGCCGCATCGCGCAGGATGATGGCCGTGTCGGCCACGCTGCCCAGGGCCACGATCCGCGTGAGGCCGCTTTGCCCTATACGCCGCACCAGTGCGAATTGCCGGTCTTCGGCGGGGCGGTAATTGTCCACCAGCGCAGGCTCCAGCCCCCGCAGGGCCAGGGCGGCGCGCAATTCGTCGGCCAGGCTGCGCGCGCGCACCGATCCGTCTTCGACGATGCCGAAGGGCTGGCCCGGCCACAGATCGGCGATGGCGGTGGCGAGCGCCTGCGCCTCGCCTTCGGGCCGGGGCGCCAGGCGCCAGACCTGCCGCTCTTGCCCACGTCGGACATCCGTCAGCCGCGCGCTGCGTGCACCCACCACCAGCACAGGCACGCCGGCTTCGGTCAGGGCAGGCAGGGCCGCCTCGGCGGATGGCGTGCAGAGAAAGCCGGTGGCCAGCGTGATGTCGGCGGCAATGAACGCCAGTGCCGTATCGCGGCCGCCTTCCGGGGTGCACGGCGTATCCCGCTCGGTGATGGAAAGGGTGGGCGCCCCCGCACGAACGCCGTCCAGAAACTGCCGTCCGAGCGTTTCGTAAGGCCCGCTCAACGGCGCGGCGACCCCCAGTGTCGGCTGCTGCGCCAGCACCGGATGGGCCAGGAGCGCCAGACAGACCACAGGGCCGAACAGCCACCTCGAATTGCGGATCATCACCCTCTGTATGCTCCTGACACTGGATTCCCGCGAACGTATATGCTGAAAGCATGAGGCCGCAAGCGACGGCGATGAATGGCGCTCACCCGAATGGGCAGGTTGTGTAACCGCGCATGATGCTTAACTTCTACCCTGAGGACGTGGATCGTCCGATCGCCGCAAGGCGATACGGCGCATGTGCCGGGGAGATTTGGACATGGATTTGCTGACAGGGCCGTTGATCGATCGCCTCGACTTCCGCAACGCGATGAGCCATTTCGCGGCGGCTGTCCATATCGTCACGACGGATGGTCGCTTCGGCTTGCGCGGCACGACGGTCACTTCCGTCTGCTCCGTTTCGGACGATCCACCGACGCTTCTCGTCTGCCTCAATCTGTCCAGTGCCGGCAATGACCGCTTCTCGGAAAATGGCGCTTTCGCCGTCAATGTGCTGGAAGCCGGGCAGGAGGCCGTTGCACGTGCATTCGCCGGCGAGGGAAAGCTGCCCGTGGAGGAGCGCTTCGCCATGGCCGGCTGGGAAACCGCCGCCACCGGCGCGCCGATGCTGAAGGGCGCGCTTGCCAGTTTCGACTGTCGCGTTACCGATTCGCGCATCGTGGCGACCCACCGGGTCATTATCGGCGAGGTCGTGGGGCTCAAGGTTGCGCCTGCCGCGCCTAGCCTTCTCTACAAAGAGCGCCAGTTTCATAGCCTGTAAGGGCAATGAAAGGTGGGTAGCATGGACGTTCTCGAACTGGCCGAAGCCTGGACGGGCGAGGGGCGTCCGGCGGCGCTTGCCACCGTCGTCGAAACATGGGGCTCGTCGCCGCGACCGGTCGGCAGCCATCTTCTGATCGCCTTGGACGGCGCATTCGAGGGCTCCGTCTCGGGCGGGTGCGTCGAGGCGGATGTGATTGCGCAGGCGCAGGACGTGATCGCCGATGGACGGCCGCGCATGCTGGAGTTCGGCGTTTCCGACCAGCGCGCCTGGCAGGCAGGCCTGTCGTGCGGCGGGCGCATAAAGGTTCTTGTCGAGCGGATCGCCTGATGGATCGCGTCAATCTGGCCGCGCTCAACGAAGAGCGCCGCACCCGGCGCCCCGTGGCGTTGGTAACGGACACCGCTTCGGGCGACAGCCGCCTGATCCTCGCCTCCGACTTTGCCGGCGACACCCTCAGTGCTGAAATCGCGCAGGCGATGGGTAGCCGCTCCGCCTGCCTCCATTTGCCCGAGCGCGGCCTCTTCGTGAAAGTCTATCTGCCGCAGCCGAGGCTGATCATCATCGGCGCGGTGCATATCGCCCAGTCGCTTGCCGCAATGGCCGCCATGGCCGAGCTGGACGTCGCCATCGTGGACCCGCGCGGGGCCTTCGCCTCGGTCGCCCGTTTCGACGGCTTCGAGATCCATGAAGCATGGCCGCAGGATCATCTGGCCGGCCATCCGCTGGATGCCCGGTCGGCGCTTGTCGCGCTGAGCCACAATCCGGATATCGACGATCCGGCCCTGCTTGCCGCCTGCAAGTCGCCGGCGTTCTACATCGGCGCGCTGGGCAGCCGCAAATCGCATGCCGCGCGCAGCGAGCGGCTGGCCAAAGCGGGCCTTTCAGCCACCGACATCGCACGGATAGAAGCGCCGATCGGCCTCGACATCGGCTCAGTGACACCGCCGGAAATCGCGGTATCGATCCTTGCGTCTCTCATCGCCGCACAACGTCGCACCGTGCGCGACCTTGCCACGGGCGGGTCCGTTGCCGCCTGAGGTGGTGGCGGTCGTGCTGGCGGCGGGGCGGTCCAGCCGCACGGCGCCGCACCACAAGCTGCTGGCCACGTATGACGGCGTTCCTCAGATCGTGCGGATCATCCGTCGCCTCGCTGCCAGCCGCCTTGCCGGCATCACAACCGTTGTCGGGCATGATGCCGATCGGCTGAGGCCGCTGATCGAAGCGCTGCCGACGCGTGTGCTGGTGAACCCCGATCACGATGGCGGGCTGGCGGGCTCGGTGAAGATGGGCTTTGCGGCCGGCATGCCGGCCGATGGCGTGATGATGGTGCCGGCCGATATGCCGCTGCTCGAGACGGCCCATATCGACGCGCTCATCGCCGCCTTCGTACCCGGATCGCTCGTCGTCGCCACGGACCAGGGCGCAATGCGCAATCCCGTCATTCTGCCGGCGTCGATGGCGGCAGCCGTCGACACGCTGTCCGGCGATACCGGCGCAAGACGGCTGGTGCGCGATTGCGAGTCGGTCCGGCTGGTGGAACTGGGGGCGGCAGCCAGTTGCGACATCGATACGACGGAGGCGATCCTGTCTACCGGAGGGCACTTGCCGAAAGACTGAAACTTTGGGAAGATTCTTGCGCTGCACCTGATGGTGCGCGGCTTGGCCGAAACGGTTGGGCGCAGCATCCCTGAAGTGCGGCCCAAAGGTCCGCAACTTTGCGCCAAGGAGTGTTGCGTCCATGATCAGTCGCGTTGCAGATCCTGCGTTCCAGAAGATGCTGTCCGGTTTTTCCGCCACCACGGCGGAGGTTCTCTACCATATGCCCGACCATCCGGATTTCCTGCAGAGCTTCCTTTGGCAGTTCGAGGATATCGCCCCCCAGTTTCCGCGCCTGCACAGGTTTCTCGACCATTGGCGCACGGAGGTCGAGGCCACCATCCATTCCGTCAGCGTCATGCATCAGGGGTTGATCCGCCCGCGCGAGCTTCGGTTCGGCTCGGAACACCGGCTGCAGTAACCGGGGGCGGTCAGTCGATATAGCGTTCCGTGCGCATCGACAGGCTTTTGCCGCGCCCCACGATGATATGATCGTGGACCCGTATGCCAAGCGGCGTCGCCATGCCGATGATCTGCCGGGTCATGTCGATATCGGCGAGGGACGGGGTCACGTCGCCTGACGGGTGGTTGTGGCAAAGCACGATGGATACGGCGTCCAGCTCCAGCGCGCGGCGCATGATCTCGCGCGGGGTGACGGGCGTATAGTCCACCGTGCCCTCATGCTGCACCTCGTCGGCGATAAGGCCGTTGCGATTGTCGAGAAACAGGATGCGGAACTGTTCGCGGCCGAGTTGCCCCATCGATGCGCCGAGATAATCGACCACGCTGGCGATGGATGACAGCACATCGCGCCGCGCCACATCGGCCTTCATCGCACGGCCGGAAAAGGCTGCGATGATGCGAAGGTCCAGCGCGGTCGCGTGCCCGATCCCGTCAACTTCCATCAGCCTCGAAACGCTGGCCCCTGCAATGTCGGCAATGCTGCCGAAACGCCGGATCAGCGCCTTGGCCAGTGGCTTCACGTCGCGCCGGGGAATGGACCGGAAGAGGACGAGTTCGAGAAGCTCGTAATCGGGCAGCGCGTCGGCGCCTGCCGCCTCGAAGCGCTCGCGCAGGCGGTCCCGGTGCCCGGCATAATGAGGTGTATCCGGCAGCGCCGGAACGGGGATCGCTTCGTGCGGCGTCGGCCCGCCATGCCGCGCCAGCCCGAAACCCGCCGCTTCGCCGAGGCCGCGCCGCCCACGCTTGACCATGCAGGATCGTCTCAGAGATTGATGGGGTCGAGGACGATGCCGGGCGTATCGAGCCCGCCGGGCGAGAAGGTGAACACCTCGCAGCCCGTATCGGTCACGCCGACCGTATGCTCGTACTGCGCCGTCAGCGAGCGATCGCGGGTGACGGCCGTCCATCCGTCCGACAGCACCTTCACATGCGGTCGCCCGAGATTGATCATCGGCTCGATGGTGAAGATCATGCCGGGCTTCAGCTCAGCCCCTTCGCCCCGGCGGCCGTAATGCAGGACGTTCGGCGCGTCATGGAAGATCTTGCCGACGCCATGGCCGCAGAAATCACGCACCACGGAGCAACGCTCCGCTTCCGCGTAATCCTGTATGGCGGCGCCGATATCGCCGAGATGCGCGCCGGGCTTCACCTCTTCGATGGCCAGAAGCAGCGAGCGGTAGGTGATCTCGCACAGCCGCTCGGCCGCGCGCTTGACCCGGCCCACCGGATACATTCTGGAGGAATCGCCATAGAAGCCGTCGACGATCAGCGTCACGTCGATATTGACGATGTCGCCTTCCTTCAGCGGCTTTTCGTTGGGGATGCCGTGGCAGACGACATGGTTGATCGAGGTGCAGGTGCTTTTGGTGTAGCCGCGATAGTTGAGCGTTGCGGGCAGCGCGCCGTTGCGCATGGCGAAATCGAAGACGAAATCGTCCAGCACCTGCGTCGGCACGCCCGGCGCCACCAGGCCGGCCAGTTCGTCCAGGCATCGGGCGGTGAGCTGACAGGCCTTCCGCATGCCGGCAAAGGCCGCTTCGTCGTAAAGACGGATGCTGCCGGTATTGCGTTGCGGATTGGCTTCCGCTTCCAGGTAGGTTGTCATGGGCGCTGCACTTGCAAGAATTTAGCTGCCCCTCATGTCGCACCTTGGGGCACGCTCTTCAAGCCCCGCGTACATAGCGCCCCGGCGCCGGTTCGATGGTCTTGCCGCCAATGCCGGGCTCGCGTGCCTTGACGCGCTTGCCGGCATGCGCCTCGATCCAGCCTTGCCAATGCGGCCACCACGAGCCGGGCGTCATATCCGCCGCCTGCGCCCATGCATCGAAGCTCGTGCCGGCATCGGGCGCCGGGCCCGTCCAGTATTGGTACTTGCCCTTTGCCGGCGGGTTGACCACACCGGCGATGTGGCCCGAGCCGCCCAGCACGTAGGTGACGTCGCTGCCGAAGGCCATGGCGCCGGTATAGACGCTGCGCGCCGGCGCGATATGGTCTTCTTTGGTTGCGAGGCTGTAGACCGGAATGGTCACCGAAGACATGTCGATGACCGTGCCGTCCAGTTCCATCCGCCCCTGCGACAGGCGATTCTCCAGATAGCAATTGCGCAGGTAAAACAGATGGTTGGCGCGCGTCATGCGCGTGGCGTCCGAGTTCCAGTACAGAAGGTCGAAGGGCGGCGGCTCGCGGCCCTTCATGTAATTGCCGACCACATAGGGCCAGATCAGGTCCTGCGACCGCAACAGGTTGAAGGCCGTCGCCATATGGCCGCCGTCGAGTGTTCCGGATGCCGCCATGGCCGTGTCCAGCGCCGCGATCTGCCGCTCGTCCACGAAGACCTGCAGTTCGCCTGCATCGGTAAAGTCCACCTGGGTGGCCAGCAGCGTCGCCGTCCTGATGCGGTCGTCGCCCCGCGCGTGCAGAAGCGCCAGCGCCGCCGACAGCAGCGTCCCGCCGACGCAATAGCCCATCGCGTTCACCTCGGACTGGCGCGTCGCCTTGCGGATCGTGTCGAGCGCGAAGACGATCCCCTCGTCGATATAGGAAAGCCAGTCCTTGTCGGCATGACGCTCGGTCGGGTTGACCCACGAGATCACGAAGACCGTGTGCCCCTGCTCGACCAGCCAGGCAATGAAGCTTTTGCCGGGTGCAAGGTCCAGGATGTAGAACTTGTTGATCCAGGGCGGGCAGATCAGCAGCGGCCGCTTGAAGACCGTTTTCGTGGTCGGCGTGTACTGGATAATCTGGCAGATGTCGTTTTCCGCCACCACCGCGCCGGGCGTCAAAGCAAGATTGCCACCCACCGAGAAGCCGTCGCCGCCGGTCTGCCGCAGCCGCAGCGTGCCGGCTCCGCGCGCCATGTCCTCGGCGAACATCGTCATTCCACGGACGAGGTTCTCGCCGTTTTCGGCCACGGTCTGCCGGTAGAGCTCGGGATTGGTCGGCACGAAGTTGGACGGCGAAATCGCATTCAGGATCTGCCCGACATAGAAGCGGGCCCGCTGGCGGGTGCCGGCATCCAGCCCCTCCGCTTCCGTCACCATGTCCTGCGCCCATCGCGCGGTCATGAGATAGGCCTGCCGCAGAAAGTCGAAGAACAGGTTCTTCTGCCATTCCGGGTCGGCGAAGCGCTTGTCGGGAGCACCGGCCGGCGCGTCGTTGGCCGCATGCTCGGCCGCGGCCAGCCGTTGCGCCGCCGCCGTCCACAAACCCAGATAGCCAGCCATCAGCCGCGTCTGTGCCTGAAAGGCGCGGGCAGGCTCCGAAAGCCAGTAATTCGCAACCTGCGAAAGCGAGGCCGCCATCTCCCCATGGATGGCGCCGGCCGGGTCGGCCATCGTGCCGTTCTCGCGCGGGGCCAGCCATGCCGACGCCGCCTTGCCTGCCTGTTCCACGGCGCGCGCCATATTGAGCGCGAAGGTTTCGGGGTCCTTCACGGCATAGGCCGCAAATCCTTCCTCGGCCGTGTCGGCAGTGCGGCTCATCGGCGTCTCCCTGGCGCTTCCGATGGTTAGTATAGCGCCGATTCGGGCGGTGAACACGCAGGCGTGCCAGACCGCCTTCACGAAATTTGCGCTTTCCTGCTTCGCGCATGGCGATTATGGAAGGATGTAGGACGTGAGGGGAAACGCAATGGCGCAGATGGCAAAGGGCAGGGCTGGTGCAATGGCGCTACTGGCGTGTCTGCCTCTCGTCGCGGCCTGCCAGAGCTATCTTCCGCAGAACGACGCGCCGCTGCGCGTCTCGCCCGTGCTGGACCGGATCGATCCCGGCCCGTCCAGCCAGCGCCTCGACAAGAACGGCTATCCGGTCATCGGAGCCTATCCGACCGCCGCGACCACCCAGGTTGGCGACGAGACGGTGGCCGAAACGCGGGCGCGTTATGCCGACGCCGCGACGCGCGGTGCCGCCCCCTCCAGTGCCGGCCGCTATCAACAGAGCGTGGCCGAGTTGCAGGCTACCGCGGCCCGTGTGCGGGCAGCCGGTCCGGCCCAGACGAACTGAGGGGAGCGCCCGCAAACGACACCGTCGACGCGAGCTGCCCCGGACGATTTCCCGGTCATGCTCGTTGTTGCCGTCCTTCGGGTGGCCGGGTCGAAGAACCCCAAATCGGCGCAAGGACAATCACGATGGAAGAGTTTCACAAGGTCCGCAGGCTTCCGCCCTACGTCTTCGAGGAGGTCAACCGCAAGAAGGCCGCGGCGCGGGCGCGCGGGGTGGACATCATCGATCTGGGCATGGGCAACCCGGACCTGCCGACGCCGGCCTTCGTGGTGGACAAGATGTGCGAGGCGATTCGCGATCCGCGTACCCACCGCTACTCGGCGTCCAAGGGCATTGCCGGTCTGCGCCGCGCCCAGGCCACCTATTACGAGCGCCGCTTCGGCGTGAAGCTGAACCCGGATACGCAGATCGTTGCCACGCTGGGCTCCAAGGAAGGCTTCGCCAACATGGCGCAGGCGATAACCGCGCCCGGCGATGTCGTATTGTGCCCCAACCCGACCTATCCCATCCACGCCTTCGGCTTCCTGATGACGGGCGGCACGATCCGCTCCATCCCGGCGCGCCCGGATGAAGAGTTCATGCGGGCCATCGACCGCGCGGTGCGGCACTCGATCCCCAAGCCGATCGCCATCATCCTCAATTATCCGGCCAACCCCACGGCCTACCAGGCCGATCTCGACTTCTACCGCGAGGTGGTGGACTTCGCCCGGCGCAACGAGATCATCATCCTGTCGGACCTCGCCTATGCCGAGATCTACTTCGACGGCGCCCCGCCGCCGTCGGTGCTGCAGGTGGAAGGGGCGATGGACGTTGCGGTGGAGTTCACCTCCATGTCCAAGACCTTCTCCATGCCGGGTTGGCGCGTGGGCTTCGCCGTTGGCAACGAAAGGCTGATCGCCGCACTGGCGCGCGTGAAATCCTATCTCGACTATGGCGCCTTCACGCCCATTCAGGTTGCCGCCGCCGCCGCCATCAATGCCGGCGACGAGGTGGTGCGCCATGCGCGCGACATCTACCACCACCGCCGCGACGTGATGGTCGAATCGTTCGGCCGTGCCGGATGGCAGGTGCCGCCGCCGCCCTCCACCATGTTCGCCTGGGTGCCGATTCCGGCTCCCTACCGGGACATGGGCTCCTTGGAATTCTCCAAGCTGCTGATCGAAAAGGCCGATGTCGCCGTGGCGCCGGGCATCGGCTTCGGTGAATATGGCGATGACCATGTCCGGATCGCGCTGGTCGAGAACGAGCATCGCATCCGACAGGCTGCGCGCAATATCCGCCGGTTTCTTGCAAGCGGCGACGAGGCGGGGCAGAAGGTGGCGTCGGCTGTCTGAGCCGGCACCCGCGTCGCGGGTGGTGCGTGCATCCGGGTGGTGCATTCCAGTGAACGGGCTCCCGGGCGGTCTCGCCCCGGGGGCGTGAAAACGTAGAGGATCGTGATGGCTTCCCCCTTGAAGCTCGGCCTGGCCGGGCTTGGCACCGTCGGCGCGTCGGTCGCGCGTATTCTGGCCGGCAAGCGGGAGCATTTCTCCGATACGATCGGCCGTGCGGTGGTGCTGACGGCTGTCAGCGCGCGCGACCGCAACCGCGACAGGGGCGTGGACGTTTCGGCGGCGGCCTGGTTTGACGATCCGGTCAAGCTGGCGGCCGAAGGCGATATCGACATCTATGTCGAGCTGATCGGCGGGTCCGATGGGCCGGCGCTGGACAGCGTGCGCGCCGCCCTCAACAGGGGCATACCGGTGGTCACCGCCAACAAGGCGTTGCTGGCCCATCATGGCGTGCAACTGGCCAAACTTGCCCAGCGCAAGAACACCACCATCCTGTTCGAGGCGGCGGTGGCGGGCGGCATCCCCATCATCAAGACCATGCGCGAGGCCTTGCGCGGCAACGGCGTCAGCCGCGTCTACGGCATCCTCAACGGCACCTGCAACTACATGCTGACGCGGATGGAGCGCGAGGGCATCGCCTTCGCCGACGTGCTGGCCGAGGCGCAGGGCCTCGGCTATGCCGAGGCAGACCCGACATTCGACATCGGCGGCTTCGACGCCGCCCACAAGCTGGCGATCCTGACCTCGCTGGCATTCGGCTGCGAAATCGACCTCGATGCGATCTACATCGAGGGCATCTCGCAGATCACGCTGGAAGACATCCGTGCGGCATCCGAACTCGGCTTCCGCATCAAGCTTCTGGCTGTGGCGCAGCGCACCGACACCGGCATCGAGCAGCGCGTTCACCCCACGATGATCCCCGCCAATGCGGCGCTGGCGCGCGTGGATGGCGTCGTCAACGCGGTTGCCGTGGATACCGACCTTCTCGGCTCCATTCTGCTGGCCGGCCCCGGCGCAGGCGGCGCCGCGACGGCCTCGGCCGTCCTGTCGGACATACTGGACGTGGCGGCCGGCACCAGCGTCCCGACGCTGGGCATCGCGCCGCAGCAGCTTGCACCCTATCGCCGGGCGCGCATGCGGGCCCATGAAGGCGGCTACTATATCCGGCTGCAGGTCGCCGACGAGGTGGGCGCCTTCGCCGCCATTGCCCGGCGCATGGCGGAAAATCAGATATCGCTGGAATCGATCGTCCAGCGCCGTCGAGAAGACGAGGATGGCGGCGTTCAGCCCGTCATCCTGATCACGCACGAGACGACAGAGGCTGCGGTACGCAAGGCGCTCGATGCCGTGCAACGCGATGGCCACCTGCGGGGAGACCCGCGCATGATCCGCATCGAGAAGCTGGCCTGACAGTGTCGGTTCCGGTTCTTCTGGGAGGCATGGCAATGAGTGAAAGCCAAAGGCAGAGCCCGCTGGACCGGGTGCTGTCCATCGAAATCGCCCGGGTCACCGAGCGCGCCGCCGTGGCCGCGGCCCTGTGGCGCGGCCGGGGCGACGAGAAGGCCGCCGACCAGGCGGCCGTCGATGCGATGCGCCGCGAACTCAACAAGATGCATATTGCGGGGCGCATCGTCATCGGCGAGGGCGAGCGCGACATGGCGCCCATGCTGTTCATCGGCGAAGAGGTCGGCACGGGGCAGGGGCCCGATGTGGATATCGCCCTCGACCCGCTCGAAGGCACCACCATCTGCGCCAAGAACCTGCCCAACGCGCTCACCGTCATCGCCGTGGCCGCCAAGGGCAGCCTTCTCAACGCGCCCGACGTCTACATGGAAAAGATCGCGATCGGGCCGGGCTACCCGCCGGGCGTCGTCAGCCTGCGTCGCAGCGCGTCCGAAAACCTCACCGCGCTGGCGGAGGCGAAGGGCGTTCCGGTGTCGCAGGTCACCGCCTGCATCCTCGATAGGCCGCGCCACGCGCCATTGATCGAGGAGATCCGGGCGCTGGGCGCCGCCATCCGCCTTATCGGCGATGGCGACGTGGCCGGCGTCATCCATACGACCGACCCGGAAGAAACAGGTATCGACGTCTATATGGGCATCGGCGGTGCACCCGAGGGTGTACTGGCGGCCGCGGCGTTGCGCTGCATGGGCGGCCAGATGGAAGGCCGGCTGCAACTCAACACCAACGAAAAGCGCGCCCGCGCCGAAGAAATGGGCGTACGCGACCCCTATCGCATCTACACGCTGGACGACCTCGCCTCCGGCGACGTCATCTTTGCAGCGACGGGCGTAACCGACGGCAATCTGTTGAACGGCGTGCGCATGTATTCCAACCGCATCGAGACGCATACGCTGGTGATGCGCTCCTATTCGCGGACGGTCCGCCACATCCGCGCGCGCCACTACGACCGGGAAAAATTCGGTCTCTGATGTCGGCCTTCGGTACGGAGCGGATTTTCCTCAATGTCGAGCGTTCCCTGGGGGGGCGGCGCTGGCTCCATGCCCTCGACCCGCGATCCGAGGCGCTCGCCACCCAGATGAGCCAGGCCCACGGCCTGCCCGATATCGTTTCACGTGTGCTGGCGGCGCGCGGCATCGCGCCCGATGATGCGGAACGCTTCCTGGCGCCCACCATCCGCGACTTGATGCCCGATCCGTCCAACCTGACCGATATGGACGTGGCCGCGGCGCGTATCGCCGACGCCATCGCGCGCAAGGAGCGGATCGCCATCTTCGGCGACTACGACGTCGACGGCGCTGCATCCGCGGCATTGCTGCATCGCTATCTGCTGCGGTTCGGCATCGAAGCGCCGATCCGCATCCCCGACCGGTTGACTGAGGGCTATGGCCCCAACCCGGCGGCGCTGACGGCGCTGGCCGATGCCGGCGCCACCCTGATCGTGACTGTGGATTGCGGCACGACCAGCCCGGAGGCCATCGCCGCCGTTGCCGGGCGTGCGGATGTGGTGGTGCTGGACCATCATCAGACAGGGGCCGAGCTGCCTGCGGCTCTTGCCGTCGTCAATCCCAACCGGCAGGACGATCTGTCCGGCCTCGGCCATCTCTGTGCCGCCGGCGTCGTCTTCATGACACTGGTTTCCGTATCGCGCGTCCTGCGGGCGCGTGGCGTGCCGAACCTGCCCGACCTGATGGACGAACTCGACCTCGTGGCGCTAGCCACGGTGTGCGACGTGGTGCCTCTGCTCGGCCTCAACCGGGCATTCGTCATACGCGGCATGGCGGCCATGCGCGCCCAGCGCAATGTCGGCCTTGCCGCATTGGCGCGGGCCGCGCGCCTGTCCGGCCCCATCTCGTCGCATCACCTGGGCTTTCTGCTCGGGCCGCGCATCAATGCCGGCGGGCGGATCGGCGATCCGGCGTTGGGCAGCCGTCTGTTGACGGTGGACGACGTCAACGAGGCCGACGAGATTGCCGGTCGGCTTCATCTCCTGAACGAAGAGCGCCAGACGATGGAGCGCGCCATGCTCGATCAGGCCGAGCTGGAGGTTCTGGGCGAGCAGGGGGACGGCCCCGGACCTTCCGTGCTCGTCACCGCGCGCGAAAACTGGCATCCCGGCATCGTGGGGCTGGTGGCGGCACGGCTGAAAGAGCGTTTCAACCGCCCGGCCATCGCCATCGCCTTCGACGCTGCCGGCAAGGGCAGCGGCTCCGCAAGGTCGATACCGGGCTTCAACATAGGCGGGCTGGTGCGCGAGGCTGTGCTGGCCGGCATTCTCGAAAAGGGCGGTGGCCACGCCATGGCCGCCGGGCTGACCATCCGCCGCGAACGGCTCGGCGATTTGCGCAGTTTCGTCGAGGCGGCTGCATCGGACAAGGTAGAGGCGCTGCGCGACGCCGACGGGCTGCGCCTCGACGGGGCGATCTCGGCGCGCGGCCTGACGCTGGAACTGGCCGAAACGCTGCGCCGCGCCGGGCCTTATGGCTCCGGCCACGCGCAACCCGTTTTCGCGATGCCACGCCACCGTGTGCAGAATGCGCAGCTTTTCGGGGCGGGAGGGCATGTGCGCCTGCGCCTGGCTGCGGCGGATGGGGCCGCCGTCTCTGCCGTTGCCTTCAGGGCGGGCGGCACGCCCATGGCAGAGCGGCTCCTGGCCGGCAGCGACAGGCCGTTGCATCTGGCAGGATCCATCACCCTCGATCATTTCCAGGGCCGGGCGCAGGCGGCTTTTCGCATCGTCGACGCGGCCGAAACCGTCGAATGAGAGCTGTTGCGTCAACGCGGCGTTAAGGCTGGGGCGATAGAATGCCGGCCTGTTTGCGACGGCTGGAACCCTCCGATGCGGCTTGGCGCCCCGACCCTACTGCTTCTGTCGACCATCATGCTCGTGTCCGGCTGCGCCTCGGTCAAGCAGCGGACGATGAGCGAGCATGAATGCATGACGCGCGTCATGTATTTCGAGTCCAACCGCTCCAGCGAAGAGGGCATGGTCGCCGTCGGAACCGTGGTGATGAACCGCAAGAATTCGGGTCGCTATCCGGAATCGGTCTGCGGCGTCGTCGGGCAGAAGAACCAGTTTGCCCCCGGCGTACTCACCAAGCCGATGGGCGCCGGGCGGGATCTGGCGGAAGCCACGGCACGCAAGGTGCTGCGCGGCGCGCGGCATACGGGCGTCGGCAACAACGCCATGTTCTTCCATACGGCGGGCTATTCCTACCCGTATAACAACATGCACTACGTGGCCATTGCCGGCGGTAACGCCTTCTACGAAAAGCGCAAGAACCCGACGCAGACGCAGGATATGTTCACCTCCCGCCCATCGCCGCGCTATTCGCCGCGCAGCATCGCGGCCAGCATGGCGCCGGCCGCGCCCCGGCCGGCCCCCTCCGCCATGACGATCGAGGAGCTGATCGCGCAAGGCGGAAGCTACTGACCCCTTAAGGTTGATTATACACCTAAAGTTGTAGTTTCGTCTTGCTGCACCTGCGAAGACGTGCAAGGCTTCGCTGCGATTGTCGAGGGCATTCGCCCAAACCGGACGCGGCAACGCTTGGCAGGCGTATGATCATAGACGACACGCCAGATACCGCCGTTATTGCGGATATCTGCATCGTCGGCTCCGGCCCCGTCGGCCTGGCGCTGGCTTTCCGATGCGCACGACAGGGGCTTACCGTTACGGTCCTGGAAGCGGGCTATCCCGTCTCGTCCGGCCACCGCGCGGAAGTGCCGGCAGTCGAACTTCTGAACAATCATCATGTCGGCGCCGAAACGGCCGTCATGCGCGCGCTGGGCGGCACCGCCAATCTGTGGGGCGGCCGTTGCGTCCGCTTCGACGATATCGATTTTCCGCGGCGCGGCCATGTTTCCCATTCCGGCTGGCCCATCGCCCATGCGGACATGGCCTCCCATTATGCCGAGGCGTTGCGCTTTCTTGGATGCGAGCCCACCGAACTTCCGGTTGACGCGTCCGGCGACAGGACGGTCGATGACGGCAACACCGAGTGGTGGAGCGGTTGCAGCGATATTGCCGCCTTGCACGCGAACGCCATTCGCGACCTGCCCAACCTGAAGATCCATACGGGCTGCGTGGCCCGCCGCCTGATCGTGGATCCCGCGTCCCAGCGTGTCACCGCCATAGAGGTGGAGCGCGCCGGACGCATTGTGCCGGTTGCTGCGGGCGCCTTCGCGCTGGCGGCGGGCGGGCTGGAAAATACGCGGCTGCTTCTGCAGACGCGTCGCGACCGGCCGGATTTGTTCGGCGGGGAAGACGGACCGCTTGGCCGCTACTATTGCGGGCACCTGACGGGATATCTGGCCGAAATCCGCTTCAACGATCCGCGCTTTGCGCGCAGCCTGTGGTTTCAGCGGCAGCGCGCCGGGGGCGTCAGCCGACGGCGCCTAACCCTCGGGCCTGCCGTCCAGATGCAGCAGGAGTTGTTGAATACGGCCTTCTGGCTGGAAAGCTATTCGATCTCGGACCCCGCACATGGCAGCGGCCTTCTCTCTACCCTCTACATGGCGATGAAGGGCCTTTCCGTCCTGCCCAGGGTGCGCACCGGACTTGCGCCCGCAGGGCCGCGTCAGGACGCGATGGCCGGCCATTTCGCCAATCTGCGCCGCTCCCGCATCGATCTGCGCGCCTGCCAGGGCATCGTCCGGCAATTGCTGCGGCGTGGGGTGGAGGGAAAGACATTCGCCCTGTTCAACCCCGAAGGCCGTTACCTGCTGCGCTATCACGCCGAGCATGCACCGAACCCGGACAGCCGGGCCGTTCTGTCTGCCGATGGTCGGCTGGCGGTGGATCTGCGCTTTTCCAACGCCGATCTCGATTCGGTGGTGCGCTCCCATGCGATCCTCGACCGCTGGCTGCAGGCCGAACAGATCGGGACGCTGCACTATCGCGTTTCCCCGGATGCGCTGGTGGAGCACGCCCGCGCGCAGGCGTTGGATGGCTACCACCAGATCGGGCTGACGCGGATGGCGCAACACCGTTCGGACGGCGTGGTCGATGGCGATTGCCGCTCTTTCGATCTCGGCAATCTGTACCTTGCCGGCAGCTCCGTCTTCCCGACCGCCGGTCAGGCAAATCCGACGCTGCCCGCCGTGGCGCTGGCGCTTCGCCTCGGCGATCATGTCGCCGCCCGCGCCAAAGCGCGGTCCGCAGCACCGGCGATGGCGCTCTAGAGCCTGGCCCTGTCTCTTTGCGTTCACGAAGCGTTGTTCTACTCTTCGTCGCGTTCAGTGGGGGGAGGTTATCATGGCTGGTTTCGGTCGTTTGGCGGCAAAGGTGCTTCTTGCAATGCTGCTGCTGGTCGAGGCGGCATCGGCACAGCCGGCCGAGCGCCGCATCGTGCCGACACCGGATGCCGATTATTTCGGCCATGACTACGATATCCTGCGCGACGTCGACGAGAACATCTGCGAGACGGCCTGCCTGTCCGATAATCGCTGCAAGGCTTTCACGCTCAACCGGTCGAGCGGCTGGTGCTTCCTGAAGGAAGAGGTGGGAGAGCTGCGGCAGACGCCCGGTGCGCTTTCGGGCCGCATCGTGCTTGCCACGATTGCCGACCCGAATGCGGTCGCCGCCCGCGAAAAGCTGTTGCCCTTCCTGCCGGCATCGCTGATCGACGAGGCGCGCAATGCCCGGCTGTCGCAGGACGGCCCTTCGAAGGACGCTTCGTCCTGGCTGGCAGAGGCGCGCGATGCCCTGAACACGCGCCCCGACGATTGGGATGCACGGCAGGACAATGCGTCCCTGCGTCGTACGGCGTCCATTTCGGCGTTCGTGCTGGCCGAAGACCCGGCCCAGCAGGCAGAGGCGCTCGATGTCATGGCCACCGCGCTCGGCGAGGATGGCGAGTGGAAGCCGGCCATCGCCGCGTGGCGGCTTGCGGTTTCGTTGAACGCCGACGATGCGATCGCCAGACGGCTCGACGAGGCGCTTGCGGCGCACGGCTTCCGGATCGTCGGCAACAGCGTGGACAATAATGCAGCGACGCCCCGCATCTGCCTGAACTTCTCCGAGGATCTGACGCCATCCCTTTCCGGCGGCGATATTGCGGGCGACTTCCTGTCGGTCGACGGCGGTGACGATTATCCCGTCTCGGCATCCGGCAGCCAGATCTGCGTGGAGGGGGTGAAGCATGGGCAGCGATACCGCATCCTTGCGCGCGCCGGCATCCCGGCCGCATCCGGAGAGACGCTGCCGCATCAGGCCGAAACAAACATCTATGTTCGCGACCGCGATCCCGCAGCGCATTTTGCCGGCAATGCCTATGTCCTGCCGGCCGGCGGCGCGGTTTCCATTCCCGTCACCAGCATCAACACCGACCGGCTGAAGCTGCGCCTGCTGCGGATCGGCGACCGGCAACTGGCCCGGACGATAGGCGAAAGCACGTTCCTGTCGCAGCTTGCCACCTATCAGCTCGATACGATTGCAGGCGAGACCGGCGAGGAGGTCTGGCACGGCGAAATGGATGTCTCGGGCGCCACGAACGCAGAGACGGTGACCGCCATTCCGCTGCGCGACGTGCTGGCCGAGGCCCGGCCCGGCGTCTACATCCTGTCGGCCGCGCCGGCCAACAGGCCGCGCGAGGACGACGCCCCCGCGCAGCAATGGTTCGTGCTCACCGATATCGGCCTGACAACGCTGTCCGGCGCCGACGGACTGACCGTTTCCGCCCGCTCGCTTGGGACCGCCGAGGCGCTGGAAGGGATCGATCTGGAACTCGTCGCCGCCAATAACGAGGTTCTGGGGCAGGCCCGGACCGATGCGGAGGGGCGCGCGGTCTTCGCGCCGGGCCTCAGCGCCGGCGACGGCGGGCAGAGGCCGGCGGTGTTGACGGCTTCGCGGGGCGATGGGCAGGACTTCGTGTTCCTGGATATGACGACCGCCCCCTTCGACCTGACGGACAGGGGGGTGGAAGGGCGTGCACCGGCCGGGCCGATGGATGTGTTCCTGACGCCGGATCGTGGAATCTATCGCCCGGGCGACACCGTCAACCTGACGATGCTGGTCCGCGATGGTGAGGCCCGCGCGGTGGAGGGTGCCGCGCTGACGCTCGTCGTTACCCGGCCCGATGGGGTGGAGTATCTGCGGCGCGCGGTGGCGACGGGCGATGCCGGCGGCACTGCGCAGGCTGTCGATCTGCCCGCCGCAGCCATGCGTGGCGGCTGGCGAATGGCCTTGCACATCGATCCGGAGCGTCCGGCCATCGCCTCGACCAGTGTCCAGGTTCAGGATTTCGAGCCGCAGAAGATCGATTTCGATCTGCCGCAACCGGGGCCCATCGATCCGCAAGCGCCGCCGGAATTGTCCTTCGACGTGCGCTATCTGTTCGGGGCGCCGGCCGCCAACCTGACGGTAGAGGGCGAAATCGTGGTCAGCGCCGTGCGCAGCCTCCCCGGGCTGAGCGGGTGGCTGTTCGGCCTTGCCGACGAGGAGTCGACGCCCGGACGCCAGGCGCTGGAGCCCATTGCCACCGATGAAGATGGCCGTGCGGCCTTGTCCTTGCCCGTGATCGATGTTCCGGGCACGACGCGTCCGGTGTCCGCCGAGTTGATCGTGCGCGTCACGGATGCCGGTGGCCGCCCGGTGGAGCGCCGCGTCGATGTTCCGCTGATTTCGCGTGGGTCGCGGCTGGCTGTCAGGCCCGCCTTCGACGGGTCGGTTCCGCAGGGTTCACAGGCCAGCTTCTCCGTCGCGCTGTTCGGCGAGGATGGGCAGCCAGTGGCCGCACCCGGGGTGAACTGGGTGCTGAACCGCGTGACAACGGATTTTCAGTGGTACTCCACCAATGGCCGGTGGAACTTCGAGCCGATCCGGCGGGTGGAGCGCGTGGCGGATGGTACGCTCGATCTTGCCGGCGGGGACCCGGCGAACCTGTCCGTGCCGGTCGACTGGGGCGGCTACGAACTGGTGGTCTCCGCCCCGGATGCCGTGCCGGCCAGCCTGTCCTTCAATGCGGGCTGGTATGTTGCAGCGGGTTCGGCCGATACGCCCGACATGGCCCGCCTGACACTCGACAAACCCCGCTACAGCGTCGGCGAGGAAGCCGTGGTGCGTATCGAGCCCCGGTTTGCCGGGCGCGCCGAGATCGTCGTCATGCGCGAGGGCGTCATCGGCCGCACGGTCGTGGATGTTCCCGCCGGCGGTGGAGAGGCGCGCCTGCCCGTAACCGCGGAATGGGGCGCCGGCGCCTATGTGACGGCCTTCGCCTGGCGGCCCATGGATATCGAGGCGCGGCAGATGCCGGCGCGTGCCATCGGCCTTGCCTATGCGGCGGTGGACCCGGGGGAAAGGGCGCTGTCGGTTACTATCGAAGCGCCGCAATCCATGCGTCCGCGCCGGCGGCTGGACGTGCCCGTACAGGTGTCGGGGGTGCGCCCCGGCGAGCGTGCCTTCCTGACGCTTGCCGCCGTCGATGCGGGTATCCTCAACATTACCGACTTCCAGCCCCCGTCGCCCGGCGACTGGTATTTCGGCCAGCGCCGGCTGGGTGTCGATATCCGCGATCTCTATAGCCGCCTGATCGACCGCATGCAGGGTGCGCCGGGCTCGGTGCGCTCCGGCGGCGATGCCGGCGCAGATGCCGTCAGCCCGCCTGCGATGGACGAGCTGGTCTCGCTCTTTTCCGGCGTGGTGCAGTTGGACGGTACCGGCCGCGCCGTGGTGCCGCTGGATATTCCCGACTTCGACGGCGAGTTGAAGCTGATGGCCATCGCCTGGAGCGACACGGGCGTCGGCCAGGCCGACGCCAGCGTTACGGTGCGCGATCCGGTGGTGGCGCAGATCAGCCGGCCGCTGTTCCTCGGCCCCGGCGATACGTCGCGCATCGCGCTCGACCTTGCCCATGCCGATGGCCCGGCAGGGGCCGTCCGCTATGCCTTGACCGGCGGCGACGGCGTCCTGCGGCTGGACGGCGCGGTGGCGGGCACGGTCGAGCTTGCCGAGGGGCAGCGGATACGCCGCCTCGTCCAGATGACCGCCATCGACGAGGGGGAGGCCACCCTGACGCTCGAGATGACACCGCCGGACGGAGAGGTGCTGACGAAACAGATGCGCGTGGCCGTGCGTTCGCTCAGGCCGGACGTCGTACGGCGCTCCAGCCTCGAACTGGCCGCCGGCCGCAGCCTGACGCTGGGGCAGGACATCTTCGTCGATCTTGCACCGGATACCGCCTCGGCGACGCTGACCGTGTCGAGCTTCCCCGGCTTCGACGTCGCGGGTGCGGTACGCGCCCTGGATCTGTATCCCTATGGCTGTACGGAGCAGCTCACCAGCCGCGTGCTGCCGATGCTCTATCTCGACGAGACGATCCTGTCGGCGGGCCTCGGCGAGCGGCCCGATATCGGCGAGCGCGTCATTAAGGCCATCTCGGGCATTCTGGCCAACCAGGGCTCCTCGGGAAGCTTCGGCCTCTGGGCGCCGGATTACGGCGATCTGTGGCTCGATTCCTATGTCACGGATTTCCTGTCGCGTGCCGCCGCCAAGGGCCAGCCCGTGCCGGCCGAAGCGCTGTCGCTGGCGCTCGACAACCTGGCAAACCAGGTTGCCTATCTGCCGGAAAAGCCGGACTGGGCGTCCGCTGCCTATGCCTATTACGTGCTGGCCCGCAATGGCCGTGCGGCGATCGGCGACCTGCGCTATGTGGCGGACAACCGCATGGACGAGTTCGCCACACCGCTGGCCCGCGCCCAGCTTGCGGCCGCACTGGCCCTCTACGGTGACCGGCTCCGTGCCGAGACCGTTTACCGCACGGCAGTTGCGAGCGCACTCGACAGCGATGGCGACCGGTTGGGCCGATCCGATTACGGCTCCGCGCTGCGCGATGCGGCCGGCGTCGTGACACTTGGCCTGGAGCAGGACATTCCCGGTACGGATCTGGACCCGCTGGTGCGCAAGGTCGGCATGGAGCGGGCAGCCGCGCGCTATACCTCGACGCAGGACGAAGCATGGTCGCTTCTGGCGGCCCATGCCATCGTAACGCGCGACAAATCCGTGCTGGAACTCGATGGAGAGCGGCGCGAAGGCGCCTATGCCACCCGCTTCGATGCGGCCTCGCTGGCTGCGCCGGCAGCAATCCGCAATGCCGGCGCCAAGGCGCTGACGGCGGAAATCACCGTGCGCGGCAAGCCGACCGTGGCCCTGCCGGGCGAGAGCGCCGGATATGCCATCGCGCGCAGCGTCTATACGCTGGATGGAGCGCCCGCATCGCTTGATACCGTTGCGCAGGGCGACCGGCTGGTGGCCGTCATCGAGGTGACGCCCATCGACCGGCAGTCGGCACGCCTGATCGTCGACGATCCGCTGCCCGCCGGCTTAGAGATCGACAACCCTTCGATCCTGAAGGGCGGGGATGTGGCCGCACTGGATTTCCTGGACCTGACGGACGATGCCGCGCACACGGAGTTTCGGGCCGACCGGTTCATCGCTTCGGTCGACAAGGATGATGGCGACGTCGCGCCGATGCGCTTTGCCTACATCGTGCGGGCCGTCTCGCCGGGCCGTTTCCTGCATCCGGCCGCGCTGGTGGAGAACATGTACCAGCCGGAGCGGCGGGCGCGGACAGAGGAGAGCCTTGTCGAAGTCGTCGGTCCGCTGCAATGAGGGTTGGGCGCTGGCTTATCCTGCCGGCGCTGCTGGCCGTTCTTGTCGGGCTTCTGGCCGTATCGGGCCTCGTGCGGCAGGAGGGCGACAGGCGGCTTGCCGATTGGCGCGAGCCGCAATTGGGGGCCGTGGCGCTGGACAGGAACGGCGCGTTGCTCCGGGTCTTTCCCGTGGATGCGGGCCGATGGCGCATGGATGTGGCGCTGGCCGATGTCGACCCGCGCTTTTTAAGCATGCTGCTGGCCTGGGAGGACAGGCGCTTCGAAGGCCATTCCGGCATCGACTGGCTGGCCATCGGCCGTGCGGCATGGCAGTCGGTGCGGCATGGGCGGATCGTCTCCGGCGGATCGACGCTGACCATGCAGGTGGCGCGCATGGTGCGCGGCCTGCCGACCGGCAGCATGACGGCCAAACTGGAACAGGCCGTGGTTGCGCTGGCGCTGGAACGGCGCTTCACCAAGGACGAAATCGCCAGCCTGTATCTGCGCCTGGCGCCCTATGGTGGGCCGGTGGAAGGGATACGGGCCGCCAGTCTTGCCTGGTTCGGCAAGGAGCCGCGCCGCCTGACGGCAGGTGAGGCCGCGCTTCTGGTGGCGTTGCCGCAAGCGCCCGAGCGGTTCCGGCCGGACCTTTATCCCGAGCGTGCGGAACGCGCGCGCAACCGTGTCCTGGCGCGGATGGCCGAACTTGAAGTCCTGTCGCAGGCCGAGGCCGACCGTGCCATGCGCGAGCCGATCCCGCGCCAACGCCGCGCCATGCCGATGATGGCCGCGCATCTGACCGACAGGCTGCGGCGCGACAACCCCGGCCGGGTGCTCTATCGCCTGACCATCGATGCCGGGCTGCAGGCGCGCCTGGAAGATTACGCCCGTCGCGAATCCGCCAATCTGCCCGGCACCGCCGGGCTGGCGCTGATGGTGGGCGACTATCGCACAGGCGAGGTTGTCGCGCAGGTAGGCTCGGCCGACATGTTCGATCGGACGCGCCAGGGTTATGTGGACCTGACACGGGCGCGCCGCTCTCCCGGATCGACGTTGAAGCCGCTGATCTACGGCCTGGCGTTCGAACGCGGCGTGGCGCACCCGGAAAGTCTGGTGGACGACCGTCCCACCAGCTTCGCGGGTTACCGGCCGCAGAATTTCGACCATGGCTACGAGGGCGTGATGACGGTTCGCCGCGCCCTGCAATTGTCGCGCAACCTGCCCGCCGTGGAGCTGCTGCGCGCCGTCGGGCCGTCGCGGCTTATCCAGCGCATGCGGCGGGCAGGGGCCACGCCGGAGCTGGGCAGCAACAGCCTGCCCGGGCTGGCCATCGGTCTGGGCGGGCTCGGCATCTCGCTGGAAGATCTCCTGCGCCTGTACGGGGGCCTCGCCAATGGCGGGCTGGCCATGCCGCTGTCGTATGAGGAGGGGCCCCGGCAAGGCGGCCACCGCATGCTGTCGCAGGCGGCGGCATGGTATGTGACATCGGTTCTGGCCGGCGCGCCGACGACCGCCAGCGGTCCGCCGGGCAGCCTCGCCTACAAGACGGGTACGTCCTACGGCTACCGCGACGCCTGGAGCCTCGGCTATGACGGGCGGTATGTGGCAGGCGTCTGGGTGGGCCGGCCGGACGGCGTGCCCGTTCCCGGCCTTGTGGGGCAGGATGCGGCGCTTCCGCTGTTGAAGGGTGTCTTCTCCAGGCTTGGCGGCGCCGAGCGGTTGCCCGGGCCGCCACCCGGAATCCTGGCCGCGGGCAATGCCCGGTTGCCGTCTCATATGCGCAAGGTGGGCACTGTGGCCGGGCGGCTTCAGCCCGCCGACGCGCCCCAGATCGTCTACCCGCCAGCCGGTGCCCGGATCGAACTTGCCCCCGGCGCCTCCGGTGCGCCATTGGCATTGAAGGTGCGGGGTGGCCGGCCCCCATTCACCTGGTATGTCGGCGGCCGGCCGGCGCTGTCGGGCGTATTCGGGCGGGAAGCCGCCTATCCGCTGGCGTCAGCCGGCTTTGCCGATATTTCCGTCGTCGACAGCGAGGGGGTTGCGGCCAGCACCTCCGTCTTCGTCGACCAGCCCGTCGAAACGCAGGCTGACGCGCAGGCCGGGCGCGGCGTCGTCGAGGCGGACGGTGGCCCGGTGGAGGTCCGCGATAGCGGCCACCATTGACAGGCCAAGCCCGTTGCCCGGTGTGCTGCGGCTGGAGTTCAGGCGGTACAGGCGGCGGAAGACGTTGCCGCGCTCGGCCTCCGGTATGCCGGGACCGTCATCCTCGATACGCCACAGCACCGGCCCGTCCGCCTGGCCGCGGAGCGTCACGGCGATGCGGGCCGGCGCGGGCGCATGGTTGATCGCGTTCTCGATCAGATTCGCCATCATCTGCGTGAGAAGGTCCGGATCGCCCGAAACCTGCAGGGCGCTGTCCGTATCGAAGGTCAACGTGTGCCCGGCATCGGCCGCGACATCGGCGTAGATGTCGCAGATCCGCGCGGTCAAGGCAGACAGGTCGGTGGTGCGAAACCGCTCGCGGCGCACGCCGGCTTCCACCTGGGCGATGCGCAGCAGGGCATTGAATGTCTCGATGATCCCGTCGGCCTCGGCAATGGCGCCATCCATCGCGGCATCGAACTCGGAAGGCGTCGGCGGATGCGCCTGAAGGCGGTCCAGCCGCTGCCGCAGCCGTGCCAGCGGCGTGCGCAGATCGTGCGCGATGTCGGTGGACACCTGCCGCAGACTGTCCATCAACCGCTCGATCCGCGCCAGCATGACATTGATATGCTCGGCCAGCCGGTCGATCTCGTCGCCGCGCCGCCTGACGGGCAGCCGCCCGTCGAAACGCCCCGAGGTGACCTGCCGCGTCAGCGCCAGGATGGCGTTCACCCGGGCGGCCGGCTCCCGGCTCAAGGCGAAACCCGTGACGAGGGCGCCGATGGCGATGGCGACGCTGCCCACGAGCAGGCAGAACAGGACGATCTCCTGCGTCTCGTGCAGGATATGCGAATTGCGTCCGGCCAGCACCTGATAGGGGCCCATCGTTTCCCCGAAGCTGAACAGGCGGACTTCGTCGTCGCTGTTCATCGCGGCCGCGTCTTTCAGGTCCTGGTCGGCCTGCACGATGGCGTGCGGCAGACGCATTTCCTGCCAGCCTTCGTGCCATACGTCCTTCGGGATATTGCCGGCGATCATCCGCCCGTTTTCGGCCAGAAGATAGAAATCGTCGCCGGGCGCGCCTTCGGCGTGCTCGCTGATGGCCAGCGATAGCTGCGATATGCCGCCGGTGTCGTAGGCCGAGCGCAGCGCCTGCATGTCGTATTGGATCTCGCGCTCCGAAATGCCGCGAATTTCCTGCGTGGCGACGATATAGACGACGCCCAGGATCATCGAGACGAACAGGGTGAAGATCAGCGCATAGGTTCCGGCAAAGCGGAAGGCGAGGGTGCGGAACATGGGTCGTCAGGCTTCCAGTATGTAGCCCGAGCCGCGCACGGTGCGGATGATCTCGTTGCCGAAGGGTTTGTCCACCTTGGCACGCAGCCGGCTGATATGCGTTTCCACCACATTGGTCTGCGGGTCGAAATGGAAATCCCAGACGCGCTCCAGCAGCATGGTGCGGGTGACGAGGCGCCCCTTGTTGCGCATCAGATATTCCAGAAGCTGGAACTCGCGCGGCTGCAGGTCCACCGCGACGCCGCCGCGCGTCACGCTGCGCGAAACGAGGTTCATCCGCAGTTCGCCTGCTTCCAGCACCGTTTCCTCGCGCCGGGCGGGCCCGCGCCGCGTCAGAGCGTTCAGCCGCGCCAGAAGCTCGGAAAAGGCAAAGGGCTTCAGAAGATAGTCGTCGGCGCCGGCCTCCAGCCCCTCGACCCGGTCGTCGACGCCCCCCAGCGAGGTAAGAAACAGGATCGGCGCATCGCGCCCGGCCGAGCGCAGGGCGCGCACCAGCGACAACCCGTCCAGGCCCGGCAGCATCCTGTCGACGATCAGGGCATCGTAATCGCGCGTGCAGGCCAGCTCCATGCCGGACAAACCGTCCGCCGCCCTGTCCACGCCGTGGCCCGCCTCGGCAAGGCCGGCGCCGATATAGCCGGCGATGCCGGAATCATCCTCGATCAGCAACAGTTTCATCCGCCACTCCCGCACACCCGGCATCGACAACTATACGAAATTGTATAGTGCCGGCCAGTCGCCCGACATGCGGGCCCGATACTGCCTTCGCCATCCGCAATTTCGCAGACGGAGGCAGGATGCGTCCTTCCCGACCCGTAATCGGCAGTGTCGCGCTTTCGGCGCTCACCGCCGCCTACATACTTTTCGCAACCAACGCCACGTTCTGGGCCAAGGCGTTCGCCTATTTCGGGGAGCATGTCGAAGCCCTTGCCATGTTTGCGGCGGGGCTGTTCGCGCTGTTCCTGGCGGGGCTCACCACCGTTTCCGTCAAGTATCTGATAAAACCCCTGTTCATCCTGCTCGTGCTGGTCGCCGCTGCGGCCTCCTACTATACCGACACGTTCGGCACGGTGATCGACCGGCAGATGATCCAGAACATCCTGTTGACGACACCGGGCGAGGCGCGCCACCTCGTCTCCCCCGATATGGCGCTGCATCTTCTTATCTACGGGCTGCTGCCGGCCGCCTTCATCGCAGCGGTGCGCATCCGGCACAGGCCCTTCCTTTCCAAGGTGCGGCGCAACAGCCTGGTCATTTTCCCCGCGCTTCTTCTGGCAATCGGCATCGTCTTCGCCAACTACCAGGCCTTCTCCGGCACGTTCCGCGCGCATCGCGACCTGATGGCCAGCCTCAACCCCGTCGCACCCATCGGCGCCGCCGTCCGATACGCCGACCGCCTGACGCGGGAGCGCAACATCGTCGCCGAGCCGCTCGGGCTCGATGCCCGGCAGTCCGAGCGGGTCGCCAGGTCGCAGAAGCCGGTCGTCACGGTGTTCGTCGTGGGCGAGACGGCGCGGGCGCAAAACTTCGGCCTGGCCGGCTACGCGCGGGATACGACGCCGGAATTGCGGGCGCTGAACGTGGCCAGCTTCAACGACGTATCGAGCTGCGGCACATCGACGGCCGTCTCGGTGCCCTGCATGTTCTCGGTCTATCCAAGGGCCGATTATACGGAGCCGAAGGCGCTGGCGACGCAGAACCTGACCGACGTCCTGTCCCATGCCGGGCTTTCCGTGGCGTGGTACGACAACGATACCGGCTCCATGCAGGTCGCCGACCGCATGGCGTACGAGTTTCTGCCCGCAAAGGCCGACGATCGCTACTGCGAGGGCGGCGAATGCCTGGATGATGTCCTCGTCAACCGGCTTGCCGTGGCACTGGATGGCGTCAAGGGCAACAGCGTGATCGTGCTGCACCAGCTCGGAAGCCACGGGCCGGCCTACTCTGCCCGCTACCCGGCCGCGTTCGAGCGCTTCAAACCGGCCTGCCACACAAGCCAGTTCGCCGACTGCACGCGCGAAGAGATCGTCAACGCCTACGACAACACCATTGCCTATACGGATCACATCCTGGCCGAGGCGATCCGCCTTCTGGACAGGCACCAGGAGCTGGCAACCAACCTCTTCTTCGTTTCCGACCACGGGGAATCACTTGGCGAGAATGGGCTTTTCCTGCATGGCGCGCCCTATTTCATGGCGCCCGATACGCAGACCCGCGTCCCGATGATCGCGTGGTTTTCGCCGTCCTATGCCGCACTTGTCGGCCTAGACCAGGGCTGCGTCCGCAACCTTGCCGATGCGCCGCTGTCGCATGACAACGTGTTCCATACCATGCTGGGCCTCTCGGAGGTGGCCACCTCTGCCTATCAGCCGGCGCTCGACATGTTTGCCGCGTGCCGGGGCAGGGCCGGCGGTGTGCTCGCGCAACTGCCGGAGCAGCGTTCATGAGCGCCGATATGGGCTTTCGCACGGCCCCCGCCAAACAAATGGGGCTGCGTCATCTGGCCGGCGCCTTGTCCTATTCGATGGGCGGCCTCCGGCGCCTGATGGCGGAGACGGCCTTCCGGCACGAGCTGCTGGGGGCTGTCGCCGCGATGGGGGGTCTTGCCCTGGCAGGGGCAGGGGCCGGCGCCCTTGTGGGGCAGTTCGTGCTGCTTTGCGGCCTGTTCGCCTTCGAAGCGGTCAACACGGCCATCGAGCTGCTGGTCGACAGGGTGTCGCCGGAGTTTTCGGCCTTCGCACAGCAGGCCAAGGATCTCGGCTCGTTTTCCGTGCTGGCCATGATCGTCGCAAACACGGCATGGGCCGGCCTTGCCTTGTGGCGGGCCCTGGCCGGCTAGAGCGCGGAATGTTGCGTTGCAGTCGGGCCTTGCCGCCTGCTCGACTGTCCCGTAGAGAAGTTTTTGTGAGCTACGCCCTGCGCCTGTTTCTGGTCATCGCCTTCAGCCTCGCGGCAACCCTGACGTCGCGCGCGGGGCTGGTCATTGCCGGCGGATGCCCCTCCAAGCAGGAGGTGCAGCGCAGTTGCCCGGTGGAGCCGGCTTCCGCCGCGCTGCCGATGCAATCCAAGACTGACGCCAAATGCGGCATGGCGGTGCTGGGACGTGGCCACGCGCCGGCGGCACGCTTTGCCGATGGAGCCTGGTTGCCTTCCCATGTGGTGGGGCTGCCGGAAGGCCAACCGCCCGCGCGGGACGACCCGCCCCCTCGAACCCGTCTTTCCTGATCGACGACCAGACCTTCAATGGCAGCCTGCCGGCGGACTTGGGTTCCGCGGGCGAATGGCCTTCCGGCGGCTGCCCGACAGTATGACAGGACAAGACATGAGCAATCACATGGACCGCACCCGGCTGCGCATTCCGGCGCTTTCGGGCTTCTACGGCGCACTCGGCACTCCGGCGGAGACGCTGTTGCGCGTCATCTGCGGCGTCGCGCTGATGACGCACGGCTTTCCGAAAATCCTCAACCCCTTCGGCGCGATCGGAATGGTAGAGGGGCTCGGCTTCTATCCGGGGGTCTTCTGGTCGCCGCTTCTGGCGATCACGGAATTCTTCGGTGGGCTGCTGCTGGCCATCGGCCTGTTCACCCGCCCGGCCGCCCTCGGCACGACCATCGTCCTGCTCGTCACGGTGTGGTTCCACTGGATCACGCGGGGCGAAGGCTATTCCGGCGCCGAGAAATCGATCCTCTGGGCGGCGATCACATTCTACTTCTTTGCCATCGGGGCCAACCGGCACTCGGTGGACGCGAAGCTGGGCCGCCAGTTCTAGACGGCGTATCGAGGCGGCTTCACTGTCGAAGCCGCCTCGAAAACGATGGGTCAGCCCGCAGCCTGGCCCTTGTGGTGCGCCTTGGCGCCGGCACTACGCTGCTTGCCGAAGCCGGGCTTGCCGAATGACGGCTTGCCCGATGCCGGCTTGCCCGACTTCGAGTAGGCCGGCTTGCCGTACTTGCTGAAGGCCGGCTTGGAGAACATCTTCGCATCCGGCGCGGTGCTCGGCGTGATCGTGGCATCGTCGCCATCGGCGTGACGGGCCGCTTCCGCAAAGCCGCCTGCCGCGGATTCCGCCACCTCGAAACGGGTTTCCCGTTCGAAGATGCGGATCGCGCCGATTTCCTGCCGGCTGATCTTGCCGCGACGGCAGATCATGGGCAGCAGCCAGCGCGGGTCGGCGTTGGCGTTGCGGCCGACCCCGACCTTGAACCATACCATGTCACCGGCAGGTCCACGGGCGGCGGGAGCGAAGTCACGTTCCGGACGGCCCTTGCCCATGTCCGAGCCCGGATCGCCGATATCCTCGGCGGCAGGCAGTTTCTGGCGGTACAGCCGCACCAATGCGGCGGCCAGCTCCAGCGGGGAACGGCCCTCGGCCAGCCTCTGGGCCAGCGCGGTCTCTTCCTCGGTGGATTCCCCGGAAAGGAGCGGGTCGGACAGGAAGCGCTCCTCGTCCTTGCGGCGAACGTCGTCCGGCGAAGGCGCCGGGCCCCATTGCGGGCGAACGCTGGCCTCGGCCAGCAGGCGCTCGGCCTTGCGGCGGCGTGCCGGCGGTACCAGCAGCACCGAGACGCCCTTGCGGCCGGCACGCCCGGTGCGGCCACTGCGATGCTGCAGCGTCTCGCTGTCGGACGGCAGCTCGGCATGGATGACGAGGCCCAGATTGGGAAGATCGATCCCGCGTGCCGCGACGTCGGTGGCGACACAGACGCGGGCATGCCCGTCGCGCAGTGCCTGCATGGCGGCGTTGCGCTCCTTTTGGCCCAGCTCGCCCGACAGGGCGACGGCGGTGAAGCCGCGCTCGACAAGGCTTGCGTGCAGGCGGCGAACCGCTTCCCGCGTGTTGCAGAATACGATGGCGCTGCCGGCATCGTGGTAGCGCAGCAGGTTGACGGTCGCGTGCTCGGTTTCATTGGGCATGATGCGGATGGCCTTGTAGGCGATATCCGCATGCGCCTTCGTGCCGTTGCTCGTCTGGATGCGCAGCGCGTTGGTCTGGTACTGGCCAGTCAGGCTGACGATGGATTTCGGCAGCGTAGCCGAGAACAGAAGCGTGCGTCGGCCTTTCGGCGTCGCTTCCAGAAGCAGTTCGAGATCTTCGCGGAACCCGAGGTCCAGCATCTCGTCTGCTTCGTCCAGAACGACGGCGCGCAGCGACGCCAGCGACAGCGCACCGCGCTCGAAATGGTCGCGCAGGCGGCCCGGCGTTCCAACAACGATATGGCAGCCGGCGCGCAGGCGCCGTTGCTCGGTGCGCGGGTCCATGCCGCCGACGCAGGTGGCGATGGAAGCACCCGTTTCGGCATACAGCCAGGTCAGCTCGCGATGCACCTGCAGTGCCAGCTCACGGGTCGGTGCGATGATCAGCGCAAGCGGGGCGGAGCCGGCGTCGAAACGCTCGGCATCGCCCAAAAGGGTCGAGGCGATGGCAAGGCCGAAGGCGACCGTCTTGCCCGAGCCGGTCTGGGCCGACACCAGCAGGTCGCGGCCTTCGGCGTCGGGGCGCAGCACGGCGGCCTGCACCTCTGTCGGTTCGTCGTAGGCTTGTGTGGCAAGGGCGCGCGCAAGCGCGGCGTTGGTGGCGGGAAACGGCATGTCGGCAATCCTTATGAAGGCAGGATCGCGCTCCGCAATCCAACGGCAATGGGTTCGATAGGGCAAGGGGTGCGCCGGCAACGGAAGCACCGCATGCTCGAGTTTTGCCGGATCCTGCGTGCGTCCTACACCAAACCGGACGCAAAGTCACGCGCGACATAAAAATGGGGCGGCCCGCCGGAATGGCGGACCGCCCCTGCAAATGCAGATCGATGCCTGACGCCCGGTGGTGTCAGCTCAGATCGGCGGGCACCTTGCCGCCATTGGCCTTGAGCTTCTGGATAACCTGCTTGTGCAGCCAGATGTTCATCGTGGCGGAATCGTCCGTGTCGCCGGTATAGCCAAGCTCCTGTGCCAGTTCCTTGCGGCTGGAAAGGCTGCTGTCGAGCCCAAGCGCCTTCATCAGATCGACGATGGAGGTTTTCCAGTTGAGCGACTGACCGCTTTTCGAAACCGCATTGTCCAGCACCGCGCCGATGTCCACTTCCGCACTGCCCGCTGTCGATGCCGACGGTGCCGAGGGAGTGGGCGCCGGAGCGGCCTGGGCCGTCGTCGATGGCGATGGTGCCGATGGCGTAGCCGGAGCAGTCGTCGGCTGCGCAGTCGGGGTTGCTGTCGGCTCTGCGGTTGCCGCCGGCTCTGCGGCCTCGGCCTCACCCCAGATTGCGTTCTTGATGCGATCGAAAATACCCATGCTTTGTCCTCCGTTCACAATAAAGAGATTTCTAGGGTCGCAAGCCCAACCTGCAAGCAGGGCAGGGGTTCCATTTGCCACCCGCCGGGAAATGCTACGCCGATCTGATGATCGGTCGTGCGAGCTCAACCTTTAGTTGAGGTCAGACAACCCTTGCGCGTTTACGTCCGGAACAGAGATAGCTTCCCATGAAGTACGCCGATCAAGAGCGTTGTATCGAGGGAGTCTCGTCGCATGGCAAAGGTGGGTGTCGAGCTGGTTTCGGCGTCGGTAGCAGACTGGTCGCGGGAAAAACCGCAACGTCTGTGGGATCCGTCCCGGCGTTTGATCCAGGCGATCCGTAACTATCAGAAGGCCTCGCAGTCATCTGGGTTGCTCCGCGTTTTCCGGCAGCAATGGTGGAAGAACGTGCATCGCTTCTGGTCGGTGGTCACGCAGTGCGAGATCAATCTCGAAGCCGATATCGGCGGTGGCTTCCTGATGCCGCATCCCAATGGCATCGTCATCCATCCCGACAGCCGCATCGGCCCCAACTGCATGATTTTCCAGCAGGTAACGCTGGCAGCGGGCGAAACCGGGTCGCCCAGGCTCGGCGGGCATGTCGATATCGGCGCCGGAGCCAAGATTCTCGGCGACGTGACGATCGGCGACCATGCCGTCATCGGCGCCAATGCGGTGGTGCTGACGGATGTTCCGGCCTACCACACCGCAGTCGGCATTCCGGCGCGCATCCTGCCGCCCCGGAAGGACAGGGTTGAGACAAGGGTTGCGCGCGCGGCGTAAGCCGCCGATCAGGGGGCGATGTCGACCTTGCCCATCGGCGGATCGTCTCGTGGCCGACCGAGCAAATATCCCTGGCCGAAATGGATGCCGTTGGCGCGCAGCCACTGTAGCTGGGTGTGGTTTTCTATGCCTTCGGCGACCAGGTGAATGTTCAGATCGGCCGTCAGGCGGGCAACGGTCCGGATGATGGCTTCCACCTTCCGGTCGGGCAACTGGCGAAGGAAACTGGCGTCGATCTTCAGCCCATCGACGTTGATCTTGCGGACATAACCGAGCGAAGAGTAGCCGGTACCGAAATCGTCGAGCACGAGCTTCACCCCAAGCGCCTTGATCGCCGATAGCTGGTCCAGCGCCTCGTTGAAGAAATCGATGAAGATGCTTTCGGTGATTTCGATGCCGAGTCTCGATGGCGCCAGCCCCGTCTCGGCAAGCACGTCGGCGAGAAGGCCCGGAAAGCGCCCGCTTGCAAGCTGTTGCGGCGACAGGTTCACGTTGACCTGCACGGTAGCCGGCCACTGGCCGGCGGCCTCGCAGGCGCGCCGCAGAACCAGTTCTCCCAGCCGGTCGATCAGCCCGCTTGCTTCCGCCACCGGGATGAATTTGTCGGGTGATACGGCCCCCCGGTCGGGATGCCACCAGCGCGCCAGCGCCTCCAGGCAGACGACCTGTCCGGTGAAAAGATCGACGATGGGCTGATAGACGACGGCGATCTGGCCGCGATCGATCGCCTCGGCCAGCTCTTCCTCCTGAAGCAGCCGGGCGTGATACTCTTCCTCGAGCTCGCGCGTGAACGCATAGACGATGCCTTTCCCCTCGGCCTTCGCCTTGTACAGGGCCAGGTCGGCCATGAAGAACAGCCGCGACGCATCCATACCGTCGTCCTTCGATGCGGCAAGGCCAAGGCTGGCGCTCGGCTTCACGCTGCGGCCGTGCAGCGCCATGCGTGCGGTAATAAGCTCCGACAGCCGGTCTGCCGCCGCGACGCCCTCTTCCAGGTCCATGTCGGCAAACAGCACGGCGAATTCGTCCCCGCCAAGCCGCCCCGCCGCGTCCGACGGCCGCAGGATGGACCGGATACGGTCCGCAACGGTTGCCAGGAGCTGGTCGCCGAGGTGGTGGCCGTAGGTGTCGTTGGTAGTCTTGAAGTCGTCGAGGTCGATGCTGACAAGCACGAAACGTCCGCCATTGCGGCAGGCATCCTCGATCAGGGCCACGAAGGCCTTGCGGTTAAGAAGCCCGGTCAGCCCGTCATGGCGCGCCATATAGGCCAGTTTCCGGTCCGCTTCGTAGCGCTCCGTGATATCGCGGCCGATACCCCGAAAACCGGTGATCTGCCCGTCGTCGCTGTGCACCGGGTGTCCGGTCAACTGGAACCAGCGTTGTTGCGCGCCGCTTCTGGCCGTCGCGGTGATGTCGCGGAAGGCAAGCCCTCTTGCGATGAAGTCCGCCAGTTGTGGATGCCGATCGGCATCCTCGGACGCCTGCATGACGGTGTCGAGGCGCCTTTCGGCGGGCGCGTCGGCACCCCGGCCGGGCAGAAGCGGCAGATTTGCCGGCATCGACCGCAGGTGGCCCCTTGCATCGGTTTCCCAGAGCCAGTCGGAAGACCCCTCCTGAAATTCCCGAAGGAAGATATTCACGGTGGTGATTTCGCGCCGAAGGGCAGCCTGCGCCCGGGAGCGACCGTCGAAGGCGAGGTTGGTGCAGATGATGCCGACGATGGCGTAGAGCGTATAGGAGGTGAAGGCGATGGCTGTGACCGCATCGGCCATGCCCAGAAATGCGACCGCGATGATGGACAGGGTTGCAACCGGCACGAAGAAACTGAAGGCGACGATGGCCGGAACGCAGATGATCGGGGTGGATACGACACCCAGCGCAAGGCCGATGATCAAAGCGTGTTGCCCGTTATCTCCATAGTAGGCGAGCAGGTTGATGAGCGCGCCCCATGCGATGCCGAGCGTGAAATACAGGACGCATGCGCGCTTCAGATAGGCGAATGCGCGGTTGGTGCGCCGCCAGCGCAGCGCCGCATCCATGATGAGCGCGTAGATGAAAAGGATGACGACGCCCGCCAGCGGCAGCAGCGGGCGCTCGAAGGGATGGAAGTTGAGTACGATGAAGATCGCGTTGACGACGCCCGTCGCCGTGAAGAGCATGCTCAGGTAGAACAGCAGGCTTGCCTGGTCGTAAAGCGTTTCGTCGTCCTGGCGCGACTGCGGCGGCTTTAACCGGAGAAGGCGGCGCAGCGTAGCTGCGCCTCTCCTCGACAAAGCCTGGACTGACTCCCAACGCATCACCGCCGCAGCATCCCGTGCACCTTTGGAACGATCATTCCGGTCCGACCCCGGTACTCGGTGTAGGACGCTGCCATCGTCGTATTGAGAAAGCGCCTTTCTTCACCTTTTGCAATTGCGAAGTACCATATGATCAAAGGAGTCGCGACCAGCCATTGTATTCCGCCCACCGCCATCGCCGTCCCGAACCAGAACAGGCAGTAGGCCAGATAGAAAGGATGGCGCACGAAGGCATATGGCCCCGCCTGGTGAAGTGCATCGGGATCGGCTTCGCTGTGCGCCAGTTGCGGCGGCCTGTGGCTTGTGGTCCGGACCGCCCACCAGAACAGCGCCGTCGAAGCGCAGCACAGGGCGATGAAGCCCGCAGCCGGCGCGCCGGCAGTGTCGCCCGTGACCACCAGATACAGAAACAGCAAGGTGGCGATGGTGCTGGCGGCCGTCAGGGCGCGCATGCCGGATGGCATGCCGTCTGGCGCGCGGAAATGTCGCTGCAATCCCCAGCTGAAAGAGGCGAGGGGGATGATGGCGAAGAAGATGACAAGAAACTTCAACATCGCTCAGGCTCCCTTCAGCGACAGGGTTACGGCTTCGCCCTTGAAGAAGCCGTCGAGATTTCCGGTGGAGCCCGCCAGCGGGTCCATGGCGGGTACGGCCTGGCGTACCTTGTCGTATCGCGGGCGGTCGCTTGCCATCAGGCGCATCGGGCAGCTCAGCCCGGGATAGGGGCGCAGGTCGGATGCCGCCTCATAGCCGAGACGGCGGTAGAAGGGCGCGTGGTTGGCGCGCACACAGGCCAGATGCACCTGGCTGTGGGCGCACAGGGCCACATATCCGGCCATGCGATAGAGCAGGAAAACCAATCCCTGGTTGTTCTCGGCCTCGGGGCTGCGAACCAGGCGCGTGACCTCGATACCGCGGCCCGAAAACGAACTGCCCTCATCCCTGTTCAACAGGTCGTCGACTTCGTCGCGGAACGCATCGCGCGCCGGTGAGGTCAGGTCGGTTCCGCGCGCCAGCGTGCAGGTGCGCACCGATGCGATGGCGACATCGCCATCGTAGATCACGATGGTGCTGGCATTCGGCATGTCGTCATAAATGTCCTTGAACAGGCCGGATGCATTCGGCTCGATGTGGCCACCGGCCACATAACTGCGATAGCGGACGCGGTAGGCATCGTTGCGGACCGAATCGGCGACCGCGAGTCGCGCCACATAGTCCTCGGACCGGGCCGCGGAGCGAACCCGGCGCGCCTGCGGCGTCTTGGTCGGTGCTTGCGCTACCGCATCGTGCTGCGATTGCGTATCGGTGGGGAACGGCGACAGAGTATGGTTCATCGATGGGCCTCATTGTTGGAGCAACCCAGTCGGTCGTCGGCCCCGGTGTCGACCGGGGCAGGAGGATGACGATGCGGCCAGGCACCGTTATTGTGACGGCCCCGGTGGGGTCAGTGAAAGCCCCGGCGTCTGGCGGGTATCCCATTTGGTGAAGGGGTCATTCTCCGTGCAGATCTTTCAACCCGTCGAAACCGTCGCCGAGTTTCGCACTTTGGATGAGGGTGATGTGTTGTGCGGATATCTCGACGGGCTCAGCGGCACGCCGTGTGCGCTGGGCGAAGTCTCGCGCGCCTACTGGCATGGATGGCGCAACGGGCTGGTCGATGGAGGGTTCGCAGAGCCCGATTCTGCACAACTCAAGCTGGATGCTCAATTCGCCAGACTGGGCCATCGCCGCCCCGACGGCAGATGAGGCGAAAGGGGCCGCATCGATCCGGCATCGTCACCGGCTTGTCATATCCCCCATGTCATCTGGCGTAGCGCGTTTCACCGTGAACAGGTTTCGATGAAGGACGCCCCGGACACGCTCGCCGACCCGACATCCCGGCATCACGGCTCGCCAAGGGAGGTCGCGCTTGCCTTCCTGAAGCTCGGCTTGACCTCCTTCGGCGGTCCGATTGCGCATCTTGGCTACTTCCGCACCGAGTTCGTGGCGCGCCGCCGCTGGATCGACGATGGCGGCTATGCCGATCTCGTCGCCTTGTGCCAGTTTCTGCCGGGCCCGACGTCGAGCCAGGTTGGGGCTGCGCTGGGGTTTCTGCGGGCCGGCCCATGGGGTGCGTTGGCCGCCTTTGCCATGTTCACCCTTCCGTCGGCGATATGTCTGTTGGCCTTCGCATACAGCGCCGCCTCATTCGGCGGGCCGCTGCAGCACGGCGCCATCCTGGGCCTGAAGATCGTCGCGGTGGCGATCGTCGCCCAGGCGGTTCTTGGCATGGCCCGAAGCCTCTGTCCCGATCGGGAACGCGCAACGATTGCGGTGGCGGCCGTCCTGATACTGGCTCTCGTGCCGGGGGCGTTCGGTCAGGTCGCCGCAATCGCTACCGGAGCCGGTGCCGGGCTTCTATGGTGCCGCTCCGATGCGTCACGGCCTACCGCGCCTCTGAATTTCGGCGTTACGCGCGCCTTCGGCATCGGCAGCCTGGCCCTGTTCCTGGCTCTGCTTGTCGGTCTTCCCCTCATCGCGTCCGCTTTCGGCTCCGATATGCTCGACGTCGTCGACGCCTTCTACAGGTCCGGCTCGCTGGTCTTCGGTGGTGGCCATGTGGTTCTCCCGCTTCTGGAAGCCGCGACCGTGCAAACCGGTTGGCTGTCGACGGATACGTTCCTTGCCGGATATGGGGCGGCGCAGGCTGTGCCGGGCCCGCTGTTTTCCTTCGCCGCCTATCTCGGGGCGCTCCTGCCAAGCATGCCAAACGGCCTTGTCGGAGCTGCCGTCGCCCTGCTTGCGATCTTCCTGCCAGGCTTTCTGCTGCTTGCCGGCGCAATGGCGTTCTGGGACGGTTTGCGAAGCCGTCCAAGCGCCCAGGCTTTTATGCGCGGCGCCAACGCAGCGGTTGTCGGAATTCTTGCAACTGCGCTCTACGATCCGTTGTTTACGAGCGCCATCGTCGACGACCTGTCCTTCGCACTTGGCCTTGCCTGCTTTGTCCTGCTCACCGCCTGGAAAGTCGCGCCCTGGCTGGTCGTCGTCCTCGGTGCGCTCGGCGGCGTCCTGATCGCCGCGCTATGAATAAGGCGGCCGGCGAAAACGCCGGCCGCCTCTACAGTTTTTTGGAAATGTCGGGCCTTTCGATACGCGCTATGCCGCGCGTATCGCGTCGATCAGGCGGGCCAGCGTTTCCAGACCGCGGTCGGTGAGGCGACCCCGGTCACCGTCGACCTCGATCATTTCCGCGTTCACCATTTCGGATATGCCATCCGGATCGGCTCGATGACCCGATCCATCATTCAGGACGACATCCCGGACGATCTCTCCACTCGCCAACTGGTGGTAGGCGGCAAAAACGAGAATGGATAAGCCCTTGTCCGTGATGCTCATCGGCGATCCGCACCCGCATCGTCGTTCAGCGGGTTGCCGGCATCGTCGAGCGGAGCGTCTTCCTCTCCCACTTCGACCCCATCGTCGTAGGTGGGTGACAAGCCCTTCCGCTCGGCCGGGCCTTTGTCCGCATGGGCCGGTTCGTCCGTATGGATGACTTCGGGCCCGTCCACATGGCTTGCCGGGACGGGGTCGGATGTCGGGAACGTATCTTCCAGCGACGTGTCCAGCTTTTCCTCGGTGGTCATCGGGCGGTCCTGGTCGCCCGGTTTCGGGCGCTCGTCGAGCTTGTTCTCGTCTTGATATCTATCTGGCATGACTGCCTCCTGTATTTGCAGCAGTGAAGCGTTGGACGCGATCGGCGCAGCTCTGGTCCGGGTTCAAGCCAGTCCGGGCTGCTCGTCCTCTTCGTCAAGGTGGCCCGGCCGGCCATCATCGCTGGGTAACCGCAGGCCTTCGGCGCCGACATCGTCGATGTCTTCGGCGTCACCGTCCTCGTCCATCTCGTCGAGGTCTTCCTCGACTTCGCGTTCCATTTCGGCCGAGCTGGCATCATCGTCGGTCACGACCTCGCCCGGCTTCAGCGGATTGCCATCCGGCATCTTGTCGTTCGGGTTTTCACCGACATTGGTTGTTCTGGACATTGCATCCTCCGTGCTCCGTTGAAGGAATAAGGGGTGCTGCGCAGCTCCGTTCCGTTGGTGCGACGAACTGGACGCAATGGGATTCCAACAGGCGATCACGCTGCCTCGGCCTGCCGATTTTAAGGACGCCAGCTATCCAATATCTCGACCACGCTTGCCATCTCGATCTGCTCGGTGAACCGTGAGCGATAAAGCTGCATCAGAGCATCGTGCGTTTCATCGGCCGAACTGCAAATGGCGTCGGTGGCCACTATGACCCGGTAGCCGCGATCGACGGCGCCGAGCACGGTGGCAAGAACGCAAACGTCGGTCTCGCCGCCGCTGACAACAAGAGACCGGACACGACTTTGCGACAGCAGACGATCGAGGTCGCCCTCCATCCACGGAGAATAGACCCGTTTATCGATCATCCTGGCCGGGGGAACGAACCGGGCCAGCGGCGGCACCAGATCCACCAACCCCGGATCCATCTGGTCCAGTGTCACATTCGCCCAGCGCCGGTAGTAACGCTGCCAGCTCCCATATGTGTCCTCGGCTCGCGCCGGTGGCACAAATCGGGTGAACACCGTTCGGTCGGCGTGCCGTGACGCCAGCTTTTCGACCGCAGGAAGAATGGTCTCCATCCAGGGGACTTCCCACGGGCCCCCAGGCGCGAAAAGCTGCTGCATATCTACGCATAGATGCACGCAGTCGTCGCAAATCGGGCCATGAACCAACCCCTGAGCACTCATAGCGATGTACCGCCATTGCACCGCACGGCCCCCGTGCCCCAGGTCATCCGAGGCACGGGCGGCGGCGTTCCGTCAGCCGGCAGCGGCAGCGTCCATCCATTGCTTGTGGCGGGATTCATCCGCAAAGGCTTTCTGAAAAAACGCCCGGGCGTCCGGGGTCGCGGTTTCGTTTTTCGAGGCTTGGTCGTACGCCATCTTGGTCTCGATCTCGTTGGTCGACATCGCCTTGAGGATCGTCTTGTCCCCGATCAGCGATGCCAGAGCGACCTTCCCCGTCGTCAGGTACTGTTTGGCGTCACCTTCCTGCGGGGCGGTGGTACCGATTGCGCCCGCCAGCCGCGTCAATTCGCTCACGTGGCTTTCGTGATCGGCCTTGAACTCGGCGATCCTGGTTTTGGAGGCCTGGTCTTCGAGTTTATCGATCGTCGACTCGTACGCGGCGATCGCATCGTGTTCGAGGATAAGCAGGTTCTGAACGAGCTTCTCAAACGTGTTCTCAGTTCCGACTGTGGTAACCATCGGACATCTCCTTCATCGTGTTTCAAGTTAAGTGGCGGGGCTGCGCTGTCTCAGTTGCGCCGCCTACAGGCCGGTCAGGCCGACCAAGGTTGGATCGAACCCGATGTAACCGCTGAGCTGACCTCCGGTGTCGTCGGAAATCTCCCAGGCAGCATCCTGCAGGCCACCCCCGGACGCAGTAATCGTCAGGAAGTTCACGCGCCTGCCATCGGGCAATTCACCTGGGCCAAGCGCGCTCATATGCTCGGTGTAAACGTCGGAAGCCGGGAAATAATAAGCGGCCCCTTCGCGCTCTCCGCTCACCTTCAGGGCCCGCGTACTCGATGCCAGTACCGCATCGTGATGCCTGACCGTCAGATTGCCGGGCACTTCGGAAATCGTGAGATGTTTCAGATCGTCTGACATTGCATACCCTTTGCAGATATCGGCAGCCGCCAAACCGGGCGTGCGCGGAGCAGAGGACCGATGGTTTATTCCGCCGCCTCGAACTCGGGCGCGGCTTCCAGCTGCTCACGTGTGTAACTTACGGTCACATGATCGATGCCGGCCCCGGTCCAGCCCCAACCATCACCGCCTGTTTGCGGGGTGGCAGCGCCGCCCGTCGCAGAGTTGTTTTCAGCGGGCGGTGTCGCGGGCGTCATTGTCGTCGAGCCGGACGGGACTGCAGGCTCCGCAGTGTCACCAGCACCGGCACCGGCACCGGCTTCCGTATTCTCGCTCATTGCGAAGTCGAGCTGATCGACGGCAATTGCCACGTTTTTGGTTCCGACGCCCAGAAACCCGCCGACGCCGACAATGACGGCTTCCACCTGGCCATTGTCGCTCAGCAGAAGATCATCGACGGTACCGATGTTTTCGTTGTCGGCGCCCATCACATTGGCGCCCATCAAACCGGAAGCCAGCATCTGCGTGCCTTCCTGGTACGTGACGAACCCGCCCTGATCGGCAGTGGCGGTAGACGGCTCCGTCGTTGCCGCAGCGCCCGGCTGTGCACCGTCGGCGGGCATCGGTGTCGTTTCTGTTGGGGGTGCCGCCTCTTCGGCCGGAGCTGTATTGGGCACGCTCGTTTGAGCAAAGGCCTGCGTCGCAAGCATGGTGGTGGCAAGTAAAGCCACATGCGCTAGCCGTTTCATGTCGGCCTCCCTTTGAGTGTTAATAACTCAAGGGGTTGCCGGTCGCTTTTTGTTCCGCAGAAAGTTTATCCACGGGGTCAGACTTGCTTAGGCAGGCAACCTAAAGCGCTTAGTGTAATCTGCAGGGCCGTGTCGATGGGCGTTGCGGGTTCAGGGCCGATCGTCGCCACAAGATGAGCGTTCGGCATGCGCAAGGGCTGCTGCCATAGATAACGCATCTCCCTCACCTCTCGGAAGAAGGGTACGAATGGCCATAGAATGGATACCATCCACCACGGAAAGCGCTTGATCGTGAGCGTGCGGTCGCCTGCGGCACGCCGTATCGCTTCTGTCATCGCTGTGCCATCCGGGTCCCAGAACCCTTCCATGTGGTATGTCGCAAAGGCGGGAATGGTATCGTGCTTCTCGATCAGCCGAACCATGATCTCGGCAACGTCCGGCAGGTAGGCCCATTGGTGGCCGATGCCGGGTCTGCCTGGATAGGTGATCGATGTCAGCTTCTGCCCCGGACTGGTGATCCCTTGCGAAAACCAGTTGTTACCGGCGCTCGGGCCGAAGAAATCCCCGGCGCGCAGGATTATGGCGCGGATGCCCTCCGTGGTCGCCTGCTTCAGTCGGCGCTCCATTTCGACACGGATAGCGCCTTTGACCGTCGCGGGGTTCTGTGGCGAGCTTTCGGCAAGCACAGGAAATGCGTCGGGCCCGAAATTGTAGATCGTCCCTGGTAGCACGATCGTGGCGCCGACTGATTTGGCTGCGGCAATTGTATTGTCGAGCATGGGCAGGACGAGCTTGCCCCAGTCGACATACCCCGGCGGATTGACGGCATGAACGATGACGCGCGCCCCGGCGGCAGCCATCCGGACATCGGCCGGGTTCAGGGCATCGCCTTTCACCCACTCGAACTCCGGCTGAGCCGCTGCCGCCGCCGTTGGGTTTCTGGTCATGGCGCGCACGGCCCAGCCGCGTTTCAGCAGGCTGCGGCCAACCTCGCCGCCGATGCCTCCGGTCGCCCCCAGTACAAGAACGTTGTTTACGTGTGAGGATGTCATGTCTCGTCTCCAACAATCGGTAAGAGACAGGTGAGCCTTCTCGGCCAGAAACGAAATTGCATAAATTCCTCTGGCAGCTATACAAAAATGCATGAGCCAGAATGACCCCAACTGGGACCATTTCCGCACCTTCCTGTCCGTCATGGAATGCGGATCGCTGTCGGCAGCTTCGCGAGAGCTTGGGCTGACCCAGCCCACCGTCGGTCGCCACGTCGCCGCGCTGGAAGCCGCCTTGGGTGTTCAGCTCTTCCTGCGCACGCCGCATGGATTGGTGGCAACGGACGCGGCCGAAAGCCTCAAGCCACACGCCGCGCTTGTGGCGTCCGATGCCGCGGCGCTTATCAGGGCGGCTTCAAGCTACGCCCCGAACGTCGGCGAGACTGTAAAAGGTACCGTGCGCGTCAGCGCCAGCGAGGTCGTGGGTGTGGAGATACTCCCGCCAATCCTTGCCGCGCTCGGCGAGGCACATCCGGGCATCGTCATCGAATTGTCCCTGTCGGATGCGGTGGAGGATCTGCTTCGCCAGGAGGCGGATATCGCAATCCGCATGGCCAAGCCGGTTCAGGATGCCTTGATCGTCAGGCGGATCGGCGCCATCCCGATCGCTCTCTTCGCGCATTCCCGTTATCTTCAGGCTCGCGGTGTTCCGGAAAGCGCCGACGATCTGGCCGGTCACAGGATGATCGGTTTCGACAGACAGACGGAGTTCATCCGCGCCATGCGCAAGCGTCTTCCAATTCTGGACAGTATGCACGCCGCGCTGAAGGTGGACAGCAATCTGGCGCAGCTTGCGCTGATCCGGGCCGGCTGCGGAATAGGGGCCTGCCAAACCAGGCTTGCAGCCCGTGAGCCCGAACTCGTAAAGGTTCTGGGTGAGGCCTTCTCGCTGGAGCTCGAAACCTTCCTCGTCATGCACGAAAACCTCGCCAGCACACCCAGATGCCGGGTTACCTTCGACGCCTTGATCAAAGGGATGCTATCCTATGTTCGAGGATGAGGACCAAACCCGATACGGTTGCGCTACTCCAGTGGGCCCGGCTTGATGAACTCCGCAGACACGATATCGCATCACACGCCGGCCAGACCCTGCATCCTCATTGTCGAAGACGATCGGGAGATTGCCGAGATGCTGGCTGCCGAGCTCGGCAACTCCGGTCTTCATGCCGAGATCGCCGGCGACGGACGCGAACTGAATCTGCGCATGAGCGGCACGACGTTCGATCTGATCGTGCTCGACCTCATGTTGCCGGGCGAGGACGGCTTCGCCATCTGTCGCCGCCTGCGCGCAACCAGCACCATTCCAATTCTCATGCTGACGGCGCAGCAGGAAGAAGTCGATCGCATCGTCGGCCTGGAACTCGGCGCCGACGACTATGTCACCAAGCCCTTCAGCACAAGGGAACTCGTCGCCCGGATTCGCGGACTGCTTCGGAGAGCTTCCTACGGCCCGCAGGAACGAAGCCACACAGGGGCCTGGCGCTTCGAGGGTTGGTCTATCGACCCGCAGAGACGGCAACTGCGAAACCCCGAAGGCACGCGCGTCGCCCTGACGACCACCGAATTCGATCTGCTCATCGCGCTCTGCCGCAATGCGGGCAAGGTCCTGTCGCGCGAGGAACTCTTGACGATGACGCATGCCGGACTGGCCGGCCCCATCGAGCGCAGTATCGACGTTCATATCCGGCGGTTGCGCCAGAAGATCGAAACCGACCCCGCAAACCCGACCCTCCTGACCACGGTGCGCCTTGGCGGCTACATGTTCACAGCCAATGTGGACCGGGCGTGAGGTGGCTCCTCGATAGATTGACGCCGCGGACATTATCCGGGCAGCTCGCCATCATTATCCTGCTGGCCGTCGTGCTTGTCGTTTCCATCGAGACCCTGACCGAGCCGTTGCGTGATCGCCTGTTTCCATCCGATGACATGGACGCGATCCTCGATCGCTTGACGATGGTTGCCGAGGTGCTCGGCGATGCCACGGCGCAAGAGCAGAGCTGGCTTCTGGCACGGGCCGCCGATTTCGGATTCGATCTGCAAATCGTGCCCGAAGCCGCGTTGAACGATATGGCCGCAGCATCGACGTCTTTGTCGTTTGCACAAATGGCCATCGAAACGCTGTTCCCGCCCGACCGCGAGATCATGCCCGGAGCGGCATGGCTTATGGTGGATGGACGGCGCGCGCTGGCGCTGCCCGTCGGGCCGGATACGATGCTGCTGGCCACCAACCTGCCGGCGCCACTCGAATCCGACGATTTCACCGGCCCGCTGACCTATTACATCCTGTCCTTTGCAACACTTCTGCTTCTGTTCTCCTTCTATGCCGCGCGTACCATCGTCAGGCCGATCGATCGCATCGTGCATGAACTCGATCGGACGGACGGCATCTCCGAAGAACGGCATATCCGGGAAGAGGGGACACGCGAAGTCATTCGGCTGTCGCGCGCTCTCAACGCCATGCGCGCGCGCATCCGCGCCATGGTGGATATGCGCATGCGCATGTTGCGCGGTGTGAGCCACGATCTGCGCACCCCGTTGACCCGGCTGAAGATGCGGGTCGAACGGGTCGAGGACGAGGCCCTCAGGACATCGATGCTGGCCGACGTCGACCGTATCGACGCTTTGGCATCCCAGACCTTGGCGTATCTGCGTATCGACGCGCGCGGCGAATCCGAAGAGCGGGTCGATATTTCCAGCTTGTTGCAGACCGTCCAGGCGGAGTTTGCGGATGTCGGCCACTCCGTAACGTATAGCGGCCCGTCCGGTGTGGTCGCCATTTGTCGGCCCATGTCTCTTATGAGGGCCATCAGCAATCTGTGCGACAACGGGGTCAAGTTCGGTACCCGTGTCGAGATTACGCTGGACACGCGGGCCGACAAGATCCGTATCTGCGTTTCGGACGACGGGCCGGGCATACCGCCCGACCAGCGATTGCTGGTGACGGAGCCCTTCTTCAAACTCGAAGAGTCCCGTAACGCGCAAACCGACCCGGGCTTCGGCCTTGGGTTGTCGATCGTCGCGGAGATCGTCAAGGCGCACGACGCGACATTGTCCTTCCATGACAACGAGCCGCACGGGCTTGCGGCCTGCATCTGTCTGCCCAGCCGGATCGGCGAGACGGCAATGCGACGATCGTAACAAAACAACATCAAACAAAGCACCGGCAGGGTCGAGGCACGGCTACCAAGGAACGGCCGGCGGGCAAGTCAGCCCGTTCGTTTGCTGGAGGATCACCGTGCGCGGATCATTTGCCGACGATACGCTTTCGACAACCCAGTTACGGCGCAAGCGAAACATCCGCTTCGTCTTCGTGATGGCGTTGCCCTTTTTCCTGATCGCGTCCGGGCCGTGGAGCGTGGGCTCGTGGCAACGCGAGGGGACCGAACATTTCGGTATGATGCTCATCATCGTCGCAATACTGGGTCGGTCCTGGTGCACGCTCTACATCGGCGGCAGAAAGGTTCGCCAGTTGGTGACGGTCGGGCCTTACTCGCTGACGCGAAACCCGCTCTACCTCTTCTCTCTCCTGGCCGTCGTCGGTATCGCCGCCCAGACGGGCAGCCTGGCGATCTCGGCGATCTCCGCTTTCTTGACCATCGCCATCTTCATGCCCGTCATCCAGAAGGAAGAGGCCGAGTTGCTGCGCCTGCATGGGCGGCGCTTCGAGCTTTACCGCCTGGACGTTCCGCGCTTCGTGCCCCGCTTGTCGAACTGGACCGACGCGGCGGAACTGGCGATCGATCCGGATCGGTGGCGGCGTACGGTACTGGATTCGCTCGTCTTCCTTTTCCTCGTCTCGTTGCTGCGCGGCATCGGCCATGTGCAGGAAGCCTTCGGCGGTGCGCTGCTGACGCTCTGGTGAGCCGGGTCTGGGGCGCGCGGTAACCCGCCTTCAATCGCTGCGGCGAAGTGAAGGCGAGATCGTCATATCTCTTAACAAAACTGCATCCTGTGGTTCCGGCGCCTGACATAGGAATCCAGCACCGCAACCGCCTATGCGTCGCCCGTTTCGGTGATGCTCGTAGTTTGTCAGCGCGTATCGGAGCTATCGATGGTCGTTTCGTTCAATTCGGCGCCTGCACGCCTGAATGCCGGCCTCGGCGCCATGCTTGCCATCGGACTGTCCTCCGGTTCGGCCGCTGCCGGCGATCGTCTTGCGCCGCAGTCGCCCGCCCCAGCGGAAATCGCTGCGGCTGCAGAGCCTCATCCTTCACGCTTCGGCCGGCTTTCCCAAAAGCTGGGCGAGTGGGACGTCGTCATAGGCGGCGGGGCGCGCGTCGAGCCCGAATATGAGGGCGCGGACAAGTTCGAGGTTTCCGCCATTCCCTATATTTCGGCAACCTTCGGCGAGTGGCTGAAGATCGACCAAAGCGGCCTGGAAGCGACGCTCTATTCCACCGAACACCTGCGGTTCAGCGGTCTTGTGGGTTACAATAGCGGCCGCTCCGAAGACGACAGCGATTATCTTCTTGGTATGGGCGATGTGGACGAGGGCGCAACGGTGGGCGGCCGTGCCAGCCTTGGTCTGGGAATTGCGAGTCTTTTCCTTCAGGGCGAGCAGACCATCGGCGGCGACGAAGGCTTCGTCGGCGTTGCAGGCATCGAAGTAAGCCACGCAGTCGGCAGGCGGCTTCTGCTCAGCGCCGAGGCGTCGGCAACGGTTGCGGACGACAATCACATGCAGGCTTACTTCGGCGTCGATGCCGCACAATCGCAGCGTTCGGGCTACGAAGCCTATGATGCGGGTGCCGGTCTCAAGCGGATCGACTTCAGCGTCGCGGCAACGGCGCCCTTGAGCGAGAACTGGTTCCTGCGGGGGGAAGCCGGGGTGGGCCTGCTGCTCGGGGATGCCAAGGACAGCCCCATCGTCAGGGACGACGTTCAGCCATCCGGCCTACTGTTGGTTGGCTACCGGTTTTAGTTCAAAGTCTTGAATACCGCGTCAGACCCTCTGCAAGCACGCTTATACATCGCCTTGTCCGCAAGCAGGCCCTCTTGGGGCATGGGACAGTGTCCTGCAACCTGCTGGCGCAAGATTGGCGGCTGCCCTATTAAGGATTCGGTTGGGAGAGAACGAGAGCCGCAGCGTGGAAGACATATTGAGAGGCATCGACACCATAAAGGAAATCGATGCTGTCCCGACCATCCTGCAGGTGGTGTGTGAGGCAACCGGTATGGGTTTTGCGGCCGTCGCGAGAGTCAGCGATAGCCGATGGATCGCCTGCGAGGTTCTCGACAACATCCATTTCGGGCTGATGGCTGGTGGCGAGCTGCCGGTCGAGACGACGATCTGCAGCGAGATCAGGGAGCTGCGGCGCGAAATCGTCATCGATCATGTGGCCGAAGACCCGGACTATGCCGCGCATCATACGCCCGCTCTATACGGCTTCCAGAGCTACATCTCGGTCCCCATCATCCTGTCCACGGGTGAGGTTTTCGGAACGCTATGTGCGATCGATCCCCATCCGCGTAAGCTGAAAGGTACGGCTGCGGTCGGCATGTTCCGCATGTTTGCCCAGTTGATCGCCTTTCACCTCGATGCACACTGGAAGCTTCAGGACACGCGATCCGACCTGGCAAGAAGCCAGTCGGAGCTTCAGGCAAGCGGCGAGAGCCTCGGTGCCAGCCGGGAGGCTCTGACACGCAGCCAGAGCGATTTCCATCAGAGCCAAAACAGCCTGGAGGAAAGCCGGGTCAGCCTTGCAGCAAGTCAACTGAAGCTTTCCCAGGAATTGGCGACCGGTGAGCTGCGCGAGCAGTTTGTCGCCGTGCTGGGACACGATCTACGCAATCCGCTGGCTTCATTTGCATCAGGGGTCAAACTTCTGTCGAGAGATGAAGCCGATCCGAAGCGCATTCGCATATTGCGTCTGATGAACGAGAGCGCCCAGCGGATGGGCGGCTTGATCGATAATCTCCTGGATTTTGCCCGGGGTCGCCTCGGCAGCGGCATTGGCATCGAAATATCGCAGGGCGCCCGTATCGAGCCGGTGCTGACCAAGGTTATCGATGAGATCACGTCGGCGCATCCCGACCGCGAAATCATGACGGACTTCCGATTGGATCATACGATCGACGTCGACGTGGATCGGATCGGGCAACTTTTTTCCAATCTGCTCGGCAATGCCATTACCCATGGCGCACCGGATCGGCCCATCACCATCAATGCCACGGTCGTTGGGAGCTGCTTCGAACTCACCGTCTGTAACAGCGGCGAAGCCATTCCGGATGCGGCCATGGCCAACCTGTTCCAACCCTTCTATCGCGGTAAGGTGCGGCCGTCACAGCACGGCCTGGGCCTTGGACTTTTCATCGCCAGCGAAATCGCGAAGGCGCATGGCGGTACCCTGACCGCCACCTCCGACCATTCCGAGACCTGCTTTACATTCAGGATGCCCGTCGCGGCTCCGGGCCAGCCGAATTGAACGATCGGTGCCGGCCTTCCAGGAGCCCCCGCTCATGCAGATCGCTGCCATCGTATGTGAGCCGAACGCTCGGGTCTCCGCCTGCCGCCCGGTAGGTCTCTATCAATCCGCGAGCTTCGAGTATCTGGACGAATGGGCAGAGGGAGGGGACCAGTCGTGAAACCGGGACTCCTCCATCGGCGAGTATCAGAAGAAGCGAGCGCGCGTCCGGCGCAAGGTCGACACATCGTTCAGGCACGCTGTCGCCGATCGGCTCAAGGCTCACCACCCTTGCCCGGCCGAGTTCTGTGCGCCTAGGCATTTCGAGCCTCGACCGCCTGACATCCCGTGTCGGTTATGAACAGGCGATACGTGGCCCCAAAGCCCCGCACTTGTACCATTTGGGCCAGCCGCAGACCTTCAATGGCTTGAAACTCTTCGGCGTTCAATTCTTCCGCAAAACAGCCGGATTGTATGGAGCGTTGCAGTTTGCGCAGTGCCGTGGTCTCCGCAGCAGTGAGATTTATCACCGACATGAGCTCTACTACCCCCAATCTTGACGTCCGTTCATCCCAACGAAGCGTTTTTCAAAAGGCCGGCTCGGCTGCAACGCATGACCGTTCGGGCTCCCTCGGTAATGTAAGAAAAGCAGCGGCGGACGACGGCGTCATTCAACTATTATAATGGGGATGCGTATTGCTGAAGGTGGAGATATTTGGGGTCGAAGCCGCTTTCACTCTCCAGAGCTTTCACATCGTGAATAATGAGCTCTCGACCGCTCACCGTAATCAGCCCTTTTTCTCGCAGTTTCATAAGGACCCGGTTCGCGGTGACTATGGTAAGACCCATGGTTTCCGCGAGGTCGCCTTGCGTGATCGGCAGGGTGTAGGAGGAGTTGTCGCGAACCTGGCCCACGACGCGCAATCGGATCAACAGTTCGGACAATAGATGCGCGATGCGCTCATAGGCGGATCGTTGACCGAGGTTCACGATCCACTCTCGCAAAACCGCGGCGTCAACAAGCGAAGCCCACCAGAAGGCTCGGCCGATTGCCGGGTGCTCAGTCAGTGTGACGATATCCTCACGCGACATCTCAACGACGTGGCATCGGGAAAGCGTTCCGATATTGTGATCCATCTGGTTGAGGATGAAGACCTGGAAGTCGCAGAAATCGCCGGGCACGAAGAACGCCATAATCTGGCGTCTTCCCTCGGCCGTAAGCTTGTAGCGACAGGCGAACCCGGAAACGATCAGGAATACATTCTCGGGAGTTTCGCCCTCCTGCACCAGATCGTGACGCGCAGGAACCTCGATAATGGGCTTGCTGATACTCTCGAGCAGAGCCCGATCTGCGCCCGACAAGGGGTGAAAGCATTCCAGTTTCCGGATGAGCAGATTGGTTGGGTGCATAAGTCGCATGTCCTCCGCCGAACCGTTTTCGCGCCACGCCGTTAAGATGTCGAACAGCTGGCAGATGAATGGATCTGCGCAGCGGAATTGGCGCGGTGTACAAACGTCGGCCCGGAGCCTTCAAGCGTGCCGCCGCCACTGATTAAAACGCATCGGCGGACAAATAGATGCCACTGTATTTCTTCCATGTCGCTGGCGCGGTGACGATCAACGATGACGTGGGCACTGTGCTTGCGGATGACCATGCCGCATGTCTTACACTTGTGCAGTCGACGGCCGAGGTCGTGAAGGACGCAGGCGACAAGTTCTGCCCCAGCGCCGAAGTAAGAGCATCTGTGGTGGATCGAGACGGACACTCGCTTATGCAGCTCAAGCTAACCCTGATGCCGCAAAGATCAGCGCCCTCCAGGCGCTGACAGGTCGCTGCTACCGAAAGCGCCGATCCTACCGGGGCGGGGAAAGCAGCCAGGCCGCCTAAATCTGGCGGCGGATATTCTCGAGCAGGAAGAGATGAGTTTCGATCCCGGTGACGCCGACGATCGATGCGCCGCGCGCCATGGGATCCTGTCCACTTCGGGCATAGGCTTCGTGGATACGAAGAAGTTCGCGGTGCCCCGCGATCTGCCCATCGATGTACATGGCGTCGAATGCTGCCCCTTCGGCCGCATTCAACTGGTCCAGCATAGGTGCCTTGTCGGCCGGAATCTCGGTAGCACCTGGTGCGGCACCGAAGGCCTTGGCCACCGCTGCCTGTTCCTTGATCTCCATGTCCGCAAAATTCCGAACCGCCGGGCTCGAGGCTTTACGCTTCGCAATCTGGCTCGTGGCGGTGGAGAAATTTCCGTTCAGGAGTGCTGGAAGCTTCGCCTCGTCGGTCGCGGCGCCAGCGGACTGAGCCAATACTGCCACCGGCAGCATGGCCAAAGCGGTCGTTCCGACCGCGGTCGTCATTAATGTACGTCGGTTCATGGGATTTCCTTTCAGCGTGAGCTGGTCGTGCGAATATTCGGACCCATCACCACGAGCTAACAGCAGAGCCGGTGGATGGTTCTCGCCTCGTACGCTTCCGTACAGAACCAACGGTCGGTGTTGATCAGGGCCCGCCCTGTGCAAGTTCGGACCCGTGCCAACGGCGACGCCTATGTTTCGACAAAGGTAGCAGCCCAACGAAATCATAGCCCTTCTGCGACAGGGCACTGGGAGCAATCAGTAAGATTAATGGTTGCTCTGCGGTGGAGTAACGGTAGCTAGACTTCATCGCGTGCCATCTACACGGGCGCATGCGGCTGGGAGATTGCAGGCTCTTGCCCCGAACGTGGACAATCGCGTGGCTCCGATTCCCCAAACCGAATGTCGCAACCGCCTGCTCGCACACATGGATGCCGAAGATTTCGACGCCCTGATCGGAGATGGCGAAAAGGTCAGTCTGGCTCTTCGCTCGACCCTGTTCGAGCACCGCGGGCCTATCGAACACGTCCACTTCATGGAGCGGGGCTTCGTTTCCCTGGTCGCACAGTCGGATCAGGGGCGGATCGAGGTTGGAATGTTCGGACGCGAAGGCGTTACCGGCGTTGCGGCTCTTCTCGACGATGGAAGCAGCGTACTCAAGGCTATCGTCCAGGGAGAAGGCGAGGCAATCCGTTTTCCGTCGGCCCGTTTCCGCGAGATCGTTCTTCAGCGCCCGACGCTGCTGCGCCTTGTGCTTCGCTACATCCACTTTCTACTGACACAAACCGCCCAGACCGCTTTTGCCAATGCCAATTACGGGGTCGAGCCGCGCTTGGCGCGGTCGCTCCTGATGGTTCAGGATCGGCTGGAAACCAACGAGCTGCACCTCACTCATACGGTTCTTTCATTCATGCTTGGAACGCGACGCGCAAGCGTCACCGATGCAACCCACATACTCGAGGGGTGCCATCTGATCCGTGCAAGCCGGGGGACGATCACGGTTCGGGACCGTAAGGGGCTCATGGCGTTAGCCGGTGACGCCTACGGTACTTCGGAAGCGGAGTACGAAAGGCTCATGAGGGCACAGGGGTGATGGTGCGGTTCCGGAATCAGCCGGGTTCCACGCACCATGCCGCAGCTTGGGAATCGCACATACAGGTGCCAGGCGTCGATGTTGCTGGTGCCGGCTACAGGGATCGAACCCGTGACCCCCTGATTACAAATCAGGTGCTCTACCATCTGAGCTAAGCCGGCCCGAGCGCGCATGTAGCACAGTCGCATGCGGCTTGCACCAGCAGAATCTTGCGCGATGCGAATGACGCTTTGAACGATCATCCCTGCTTGTTTTCGGCGTTCGCCTGACGTCATATCCCGCGTCTAAAAAGTTTCGTGTCGGGAGGACATATGGACCGTCGTCAATTTCTGCTGAAGTCCGGGGTTGTGGCCGGTGGGGCCGCGGCCGGTGGAACGCTTGCCGCCCCTGCGCTCGCACAGGAGGCGCCATCGATCCGCTGGCGGCTCACCTCCAGCTTTCCCAACACGCTCGATACGCTCTACGGCAACTGCCAGCTCTTTTCGCGGACGATCTCCGAGCTGACGGAGGGCAAGTTCAAGATCGACATCTTCCCCGCCGGTGAATTGGTGCCCGGCCTGTCGGCACTGGATGCCGTGCAGGACCAGACCGTCGAGTGCGCCCATACCGTGCTGTATTATTACGTCGGCAAGGACCCCACCTTCGCCATCGGCTCGTCCATTCCGTTCGGCCTGAACGCCCGCCAGCAGAACGCATGGCTCTACAATGGCGGGGGCAACGAGGCCATCGACCAGTTCCTGGAGGCCTACAATGTGGTGGCGCGGCCCGGCGGCAATACCGGGACGCAGATGGGCGGCTGGTTCCGCAAGGAAATCAACAGCGTCGAGGACCTCAAGGGCCTGAAGATGCGCATTGCCGGCATCGCCGGGCAGGTGCTGTCGCCGCTTGGCGTCATCGGTCAGCAACTTGCCGGCGGCGACGTCTATCCGGCGCTGGAGCGCGGCACGCTGGATGCCACCGAGTTCGTCGGCCCCTACGACGACGAGAAGCTCGGCTTCTATCAGGTTGCGCCCTATTACTATTATCCCGCCTTCTGGGAAGCCGGGCCGACCGTCCATTACGTATTCAACAAAGCCAAGTACGAAGAGCTTCCGCAGTCCTACCGCACGGCGCTCGATACCGCGGCCAAGGCCTGCAACATCTCGATGCTGGCCGATTACGATACCAAGAACATGACGGCCATCCGCTCGCTCGTCGGCAAGGGCGTACAACTGCGCGCGCTGCCGCGCGACGTGATGGACGCGGCTTACGACTCTGCGCAGGCGCTGTATCGGCAGCTCGACGAGACCAACCCGAAATGGAAGGCGCTCTACGATCCCTGGAACCAGTTCCGCTCACAGAGCTATGAGTGGTTCCGGGTGGCCGAATATACGAACGATACGTACAATTACAGCCGTCAGGCGGCCGGCAACTAGCGTGCGGGGCGTCACGAAAATCGTCTTGTGTAAACGCAACGTCTAAGCTTCACTCTCAACGTGGGCGGGAGATTTCTCCCGCACCACTGAGGGGGGAAGGGTTTTGAACAGACGTCGTTTCTTGAGAGGTGCAGGCGCGGGCGCCGCATCGGTGGCCGCCCTGGCCACGCCAGCTTTAGCGCAGAGCCAGCCGGAAATCCGCTGGCGCCTGACGTCCAGCTTTCCAAATACGCTGGATACGATCTTCGGCGGTGCCAAGAGCCTGTCGGATACGGTGAAGGCGCTGACAGGCGGCCGCTTCACCATAGATGTGTTTCCGGCCGGTGAACTCGTGCCCGGCCTGGCCGCGCTGGACGCCGTGCAGGACGGCACGGTGGAAGCCTGTCACACGGCAGCCTATTACTACGTCGGCAAGGATCCGACCTTCGCCATCGGCGCCACCATCCCCTTCGGCCTCAATGCCCGCCAGCAGAACGCATGGCTTTACCAGGGCGGCGGCAACGATCTCTACAACGCATTCCTGGCCGATTACGGCGTCATCGGCGTGCCCGGCGGCAATACCGGCGTGCAGATGGGCGGCTGGTTCCGCAAGGAAATCAACAGCGTCGCCGATCTCGACGGCCTGAAGATGCGCATTGCCGGCCTTGCCGGCCGCGTGCTGGAGCCGCTGGGCGTCGTGCCGCAGCAGCTTGCCGGCGGCGACATCTATCCCGCGCTGGAGCGGGGCACCATCGACGCAACCGAGTGGATCGGCCCCTATGACGATGAGAAGCTCGGCTTCTACCAGGTGGCGCCCTACTACTATTACCCGGCCTTCTGGGAAGGCGGCCTGACCGTGCACTTCATGTTCAACAAAGAGCAGTACGAGGCCCTGCCGGACGAGTACAAGACTGCCCTGCAAACGGCAGCCGCCGCCGCCAACACCAATATGCTGGCGCAGTACGACGTGAAGAACATGAGCGCGATCCGCTCGCTGGTCGGCAAGGGTGTCCAGTTGCGGCCGCTGCCGCGCGATATCCTGAATGCCTCCTACGATTCGGCCATGGCGCTCTACGCCCGGCTGAACGAGGAGAACCCGAAGTGGAAGGCCATCTACGAGCCGTGGAGCCAGTTCCGCTCGCAGACCTATGAGTGGTTCCGCGTCGCCGAATACTCGTACGACACCTATGTCTACGGACAGCAGGCCGCCGGAAAGTAGCCGTTGCGGCACGCCACGCGCCGGATGTTGAAAAGGGGCCTCGCGGCCCCTTTTTCATGATCAGTTCGGCGCTCCGAAGCTGGGCGCAGGTGGAGCCCCGAAGCTGGGCGCGGGTGGCGCCCCGAAACTTGGCGCGGCAGGGGCGCCGAAACTTGGCGCGGCGGCCGGTCCGCCGGTTTCGCCGGGCATCGGAATGTTGAGCTGGATGCTCGCCGGGTCGATGACCGCTTCGGGTGTCAGGAAATACGTCACCGACTCCGGCCAGAAGATCAGGATCGCCACCAGCACCAACTGCAGGCACAGCCAAGGGATGGCACCGAGATAGATGTCGGACGTCTTCACCTGGGGCGGTGCGATTCCGCGCAGATAGAAAAGCGCGAAGCCGAACGGCGGGTGCATGAAGGATGTCTGCATGTTCACGCACAAGAGCACGCCGAACCAGATCAGGTCGATGCCCAGCGCCTCCGCCACAGGCACCAGCAGCGGCACCACGATGAAGGCGATCTCGAAGAAATCGAGGAAGAAGGCGATGAAGAAGATGAAGATGTTGACGAAGATCAGAAAGCCGACCGCGCCGCCGGGAATGTGAGACAGGAGATACTGGATCCAGTGCCCGCCATCCATGCCCTGGAAGACGAGGCTGAAGACGGTGGCTCCGAGCAGGATGAAGACGACCATCGCCGTCAGCCGCATCGTCATCGCCATGGCTTCGCGGATCAGGCGCCAGCTCAGGCGACGGTGCATGGCGGCAAGGATCATCGCGCCGACGGCGCCCATCGCGCCCGCTTCGGTCGGCGTCGCCAAGCCCATGAACATCGTGCCGAGCACGACGAAGATCAGCACCAGCGACGGCACCATTGCCTTGGCGACGCGCCATAGCAGCTTCCAGCCGGTCATGGTGCGCGCCTCGGGCGGAAGCGGCGGCATCATTTCGGGCTTCAGGCGCGACAGGACGAAGATGAAGGCAAGGAACAGCAGGATCTGAAGGATCGAGGGTCCGATGGCGCCGGCATACATGTCGCCGACCGAGCGGCCGAGCTGGTCGGCCAGGATGATGAGCACCAGCGAGGGTGGAATGACTTGCGTGATCGTGCCGGACGCGGCGATGACGCCGGTGGCCAGCCGCATATTATAGCCGTAGCGCATCATGACGGGCAGCGACACGACGCCCATGGCGATCACGGAGGCCGCGACCGTGCCGGTGATCGCGCCCAGAACCGCGCCGACCAGGATGACCGCATAGGCGAGCCCCCCGGGCAGGGGGCCGAACAACTGCCCGGAGCCTTCCAGCAGATCTTCCGCAAGGCCGCACCGCTCTAGGATCGCGCCCATGAAGGTAAAGAAGGGGATCGCCAGCAGAAGATCGTTGGAAATCGTACCGTAGAACCGCAACGGCAGGGCGTTCAGCAATGCGGGGCTGAAATGATCGAAGACGATGCCCAGAACGCCGAACAGCATGCCGACGGCCGCCAACGAAAAGGCGACGGGAAATCCGATCAGAAGAAAGACGATCATGCAGCCGAACATCAGCGGCGGCATCGGACCATATTCGAACATGCGTCTTAAGTCTCCTCCCGGGGGGCGCTGCTTGTATTACTGCAAAGGTTTTTCGTAGCGCGTCTCGAGCGTCATCAATCCCTGCAGGGCCGCAAAGCGCTTGATGAGTTCGGACAGGCCTTGCAGAAACAGAAGGCCGAAGCCCAAAGGCAGGGTCGCCTTCGCGGGCCACAATGTCAGGCCGCCGGCATTCATCGAGGTTTCGCCGCTCGTGAAAGAACGCCAGAAAAACGGCCAGCACAGCCAGAACAGATAGAAGATCACCGGCAGGTACAGGACCACGAGGCCGAATATGTCCACCAGCAGCCGGTTGCGGGTCGACAGGGCGGAGTAGATCAGGTCCACCCGCACATGCTCGTTCAGCTTGAGCGTATAGGACGCCCCAAGAAGCACCATCCCCGCGAACATGTACCACTGGATTTCCAGCATCGAGTTCGAGCTGACGTGGAAGAGGTATCGCGAAATGGCGTTCCCCGCGCTGATCAGCACGGCAAACAGAACGAGATAATCGGCAATCACCGCGAAGCCGGCGTTCAGCCGGTCGACCGCGCGCGAAAATGCAAGTAACGCCCCCAAGCATCCCTCCCTGTCACGGCCGTTCTGGGTGGTTGTCCGTGATTTGGGGGCAGCATGGCATCTGGCGGGCGCTTCCGCTACGAAGAATGGCGTCGATATGGCGCGCTTTTCACAACCGCGTCTCCCATGTGACACAATTGCATGAGGGCGGCGCGACGACGGGGCGACGTGCGTATGCAGGAAGCAAGGCTGGAGCGGCAGGCGAGGGAGGTGGAACAGCTCCGCCGTCGACTGATGTTCGAGCTTCTGGTGCTGGAGCGGTTGCGCCAGCGCTCCAACCCCGGCGCACCGGCTGATTCAGAGTCGAAGCTTATGACTATGCACGAGATTCTGCGCCGCGCCGAAGCGCGTGCCGCGTGGCGCCTGCTGTCGGATTGTCCGGAAAGCCTGTCCGCTCAGGCCTGCGACAGGTAACGCCGCGCCGCGTACAGCGATACTGCAGCGGCGTTCGATACGTTGAGCGAGCGGATGGCCCCCGGCACTTCCAGACGCGCCAGGGTGTCCACCGTAGAGCGGGTCTTCTGCCGCAGCCCCTTGCCCTCGCTGCCAAGAACCAGCGCCACCTTGCCCGCGCCAAAAGCCGGCTCCAGCGCAACAGGCCCGTCCGAATCCAGGCCGATGGTCTGGAAGCCATCCTGCTTCAGGGTTTCGAGGGCGTCGGCAAGGTTGACGACCTGGATATAGGGAATCTCTTCCAGCGCACCGGATGCGGCCTTGGCCAGCACGCCCGATTCCTGCGGCGAGTGCCGGCTGGTGGTGATGACCGCACCGGCGCCGAAGGCCGTGGCCGAGCGTAGGATGGCGCCCACATTATGCGGATCGGTGACCTGGTCGAGCACAAGCACGAGGTCCGTCTTGCCAAGTTTGCCAAGGCCGGGGCTTGGCAGGGGCTGGGCTTCCAGCAGCACACCCTGGTGCACGGCATCGCCGCCCAGTTCGCCGTCGAGCTGCCGTGGATCGACGATCTCCACAGGACAGGAGATGGCTTCCGCCTCCAGCCCAAGCCGGTTCATGGCATTGCGCGTCACGCGCAGGCGAATCGCCTTGCGCCGTGGATTGGCCAGCGCGGCCGCAACCGTGTGGAGGCCGTACAGGCGCACGATGCCATCGTCGGTGGCGGCAGGCGCCGTTTCACGGGCGCGATCGCGATGGACGCGCCGCAGCCTTGCATAGTGCGAATCTTTGGGTGTGTGGGACGGGTGATCGTTCATGCCCGCTCATACCGGGTTTGGAGCCTTCGTGGAAGCGCCCTCACAAGCGGTTTTGCGCAGCGGAACAATGGCCTGGCCGGCCCGTCCGCGCTTTTGTGTGCGGCCCTGTTGACAGAAAGGTCCCGTCTCTTCATAACGCCGCCCGAAGCAGCGATGGCCTTTCGGCGGCGCCGCTTCGATGCCAGGCTCCGGCAAGGCAGGTACGGAGGGATGCCCGAGTGGTTAAAGGGGACGGACTGTAAATCCGTTGGCTTAGCCTACGTTGGTTCAAATCCAACTCCCTCCACCACTGCCTCGGACAGCATGGCGTTTCGGACGTGCGCGGGTATAGCTCAATGGTAGAGCAGCAGCCTTCCAAGCTGAATACGCGGGTTCGATTCCCGCTACCCGCTCCACTCCCCGGTTCATGACATTGCTGCCCGGCGGTGCACCTCGCTCATCTCTTTGCCGCTAATCGGGCGATCAACTGCGAGGCGCTTGTTTTTATCATTGCAAGCCTATATGTCGCGCCGCAGTTCTCAGAGAGCTAAGCGTCAGGAAACCGATACATGGCC
>NZ_BBWQ01000003.1 GCF_001463885.1 Aureimonas altamirensis
AAGAGCAAATTCGAGCGTAACAAGCCGCACGTCAACATCGGCACGATTGGTCACGTTGACCATGGCAAGACGTCGCTGACGGCGGCGATCACGAAGTACTTCGGCGAGTTCCGTGCGTACGACCAGATTGACGCGGCGCCGGAAGAGAAGGCGCGCGGCATCACGATTTCGACGGCGCACGTTGAGTACGAGACGGAGAACCGTCACTACGCGCACGTGGACTGCCCGGGTCACGCGGACTATGTGAAGAACATGATCACGGGTGCGGCGCAGATGGACGGGGCGATCCTCGTTTGTTCGGCGGCGGACGGCCCGATGCCGCAGACGCGCGAGCACATTCTTCTGGCGCGTCAGGTTGGCGTTCCGGCGATCGTGGTGTTCCTGAACAAGGTCGACCAGGTTGACGACGCGGAGCTTCTCGAGCTTGTCGAGCTCGAGGTTCGCGAGCTTCTGTCGAGCTACGAGTTCCCGGGCGACGACATTCCGATCGTGAAGGGTTCGGCGCTTGCAGCGCTTGAGGATTCGGACAAGAAGATCGGCGAAGACGCGGTCCGCGAGCTGATGGCAGCGGTCGATGCGTACATCCCGACGCCGGAGCGTCCGATCGACCAGCCGTTCCTGATGCCGATCGAGGACGTGTTCTCGATTTCGGGTCGCGGTACGGTTGTGACGGGCCGCGTCGAGCGCGGGATCGTCAAGGTTGGCGAGGAAGTCGAGATCGTCGGCATCCGCGACTCCAAGAAGACGACGGTTACGGGCGTCGAGATGTTCCGCAAGCTTCTGGACCAGGG
>NZ_BBWQ01000004.1 GCF_001463885.1 Aureimonas altamirensis
TCAGGCCGGCGACAACATCGGCGCGCTGATCCGCGGTGTCGACCGTGAGGGCGTCGAGCGCGGCCAGGTGCTGTGCAAGCCGGGTTCGGTGAAGCCGCACACGAAGTTCAAGGCCGAGGCGTACATCCTGACGAAGGAAGAGGGCGGCCGTCATACGCCGTTCTTCACGAACTACCGTCCGCAGTTCTATTTCCGTACCACGGACGTGACGGGCATCGTCACGCTTCCGGAAGGCACGGAGATGGTCATGCCGGGCGACAACGTGACGATGGACGTCGCGCTGATCGTTCCGATCGCGATGGAAGAGAAGCTGCGCTTCGCTATCCGTGAAGGTGGCCGCACCGTCGGCGCCGGCATCGTGTCCGCTATCGTCGAGTAATCGGCGGCCGCGTGGCCTGAGTATCGGCGGCGGCCTTCGGGCCGCCGTTTTCGTTTGGACGCAGCCAGGATATTTCCTGCGCCGAGGGCCGGCGAATCGGCTTGCAAAATGCCGCCCATGGCATTATTGCCGAGCGTGAAAGCAGGCCTTGGGGCCAGCAGTCGGATGCGCCATGCGCGCTGTCCGTAGGGGTATAGCTCAGTTGGTAGAGCGGCGGTCTCCAAAACCGCAGGTCACAGGTTCGAGCCCTGTTGCCCCTGCCATTCGTCTGTCCACGTCAGTTCCGTCCGGCCGGTTTCAGTCAGCCAGGTCGCATCTGGCGTCGACAAGAAATTTCCAGGTCCCTCTTGTGAATCGTTGCGCAGGACGCTAATACGCAGATCAACGGACACGAGGTGCGTGGGGCTGGGTCGTCAGCTTTTACGCGCCTAATGCCATGGGCGGTATATGGCCTCGAAGTCAAATCCCTTCACGTTCCTTCAGCAGGTGCGGACCGAAGTCTCGAAAGTGACATGGCCCACCCGTCGGGAAACGTTGATCTCCACGATCATGGTGCTCATCATGGTCGTGTTCGCTGCTGCGTTCTTCTTTATAGCCGATCAGGCCCTCGGGTTTGCAGTCGGTTTCATCATGAGCGCTGGCCGCTGAGTGCAGGAAGGCAATCTAGGAATGGCAGCCCGTTGGTACATCGTTCACGCCTACTCGAATTTCGAGAAGAAGGTCGCTGAATCGATCGAGGAGCAGGCCCGGCAGAAGGGGCTCTCCGACAAGTTCGAGAAGATTCTCGTGCCGACCGAAAAGGTCGTCGAGGTGCGCCGCGGCCGCAAGGTCGACGCCGAGCGCAAGTTCTTCCCGGGCTATGTTCTGGTCAAGGCCGAGCTGACCGATCAGGTCTTCTCGCTGATCAAGAATACGCCGAAGGTCACGGGTTTCCTCGGGCCCGACAATCGGCCGGTGCCGATCTCGGAGGCAGAGGCCACGCATATTCTCAGCCAGGTGCAGGAGGGTGTGGAGCGGCCGAAGGCCAGCATCACCTTCGACATCGGCGAGCAGGTTCGCGTGTCGGACGGGCCGTTCGCCTCGTTCAACGGCATCGTCCAGGAAGTCGATCAGGAGCGTGCCCGTCTCAAGGTGGAAGTGTCCATCTTCGGTCGTGCAACGCCGGTCGATCTCGAATTCGGTCAGGTCGAAAAGGTCTGATCGTCCGCCGCCTTCGGGCGGCGTCCGGCGCGGAAGGCGTTCCGGCTTTTGCCGGCCGGGTCTCGCCGCACCGCGCCACTGCAAGCGGGCCGCACTCATGGCGGCTCCATCGCCGGCAAGCCGGCATGAAGACAAAGGCAGAAAGTAATGGCTAAGAAAGTTGCAGGGCAGCTCAAGCTGCAGGTTGCCGCCGGATCCGCCACGCCGTCGCCGCCCATCGGCCCGGCTCTCGGTCAGCGCGGCATCAACATCATGGAGTTCTGCAAGGCGTTCAACGCGCAGACCCAGGAGATGGAGAAGGGCTCCCCGGTACCGGTGGTCATCACCTACTACCAGGACAAGTCCTTCACCTTCGTGATGAAGACGCCTCCGGTCACGTTCTTCCTCAAGAAGGCGGCCAACATCAAGTCGGGCTCCAAGGAGCCGGGCAAGGCGGGCGCCGGCAAGGTCACGCGCGACCAGGTCCGCGAGATCGCCGAGAAGAAGATGAAAGACCTCAACGCGAACGACGTTGATGCGGCAATGGCGATGGTCGAGGGCTCTGCCCGCTCCATGGGCCTGGAAGTGGTGGGCTGAGACGATGGCTAAGATCGGCAAGCGTATTTCGAAGGCCCGCGACGGCCTGGACCGCGACAAGCTCTATGACATCGCCGACGCGGTGAAGATGCTCAAGGAGCGCGCCACCGCCAAGTTCGACGAGACGATCGAGGTCGCCATGAACCTCGGCGTCGATCCGCGCCATGCGGACCAGATGGTCCGCGGCGTGGTCAACCTGCCCAACGGCACGGGCCGTACCGTTCGCGTCGCGGTCTTCGCACGCGGCGACAAGGCCGAAGAAGCCAAGGCTGCCGGTGCCGATATCGTCGGCGCCGAAGACCTGGTCGAGAAGGTGCAGGGCGGCGAGATCGATTTCGACCGCGCCATCGCGACTCCCGACATGATGGGTCTCGTCGGCCGTCTCGGTAAGGTGCTCGGCCCGCGCGGCCTGATGCCGAACCCGCGCGTCGGCACGGTGACGCCGGACGTCGCGGCGGCCGTCAAGGCTTCCAAGGGCGGTGCTGTCGAGTTCCGCGTCGAAAAGGCCGGCATCGTGCATGCCGGCGTTGGCAAGGCCTCTTTCGGCGCCGATGCGCTGGTCGAGAACATTCGTGCCTTCGCCGACGCGGTGCAGAAGGCCAAGCCGTCGGGCGCCAAGGGTACCTACGTGCAGCGCGTCGCGCTGTCGTCGACCATGGGCCCCGGCCTCAAGATAGACCCTTCGACGGTGCAGGCGCAGGCCTGACCCGACAAGGGGGTTAACAGGGCAGGGTTGCACGCCTATATGTGCATCCTTCCCTGATCGAATCCCCGGGCCTTCGGGCCCGGGTATGCGAAGGCCGGAAACGGTCTTCGTTTCCTGTCCGAGATTGCAGGCGAGAGCCGGTTCGTCCGGTTTTCTTAATCCACAAGCCTGCATGAGACGGTGAGAGTTCCGGATTTCCCGGGGTAACCCGGTGTTTGGTTCGAACCTCTGAATGCCTTGAGCTGACGATGCGGGGCCCTTTGCGGCTCCAGTGACGCCAAGGGGACAGGATCCTCGCTGTCGTCCGGATGATCCGGGCGGCGAAGGCAACCGGAGCGTCCCGCAAGGGAAGGCTCCAACTGGAGAGTGGCAGTGGACAGAGCGGAAAAGCGCGAGTTCGTCACCGATCTTCACGAGACCTTCAAGGACTCGGGGTCGATCGTGGTGGCTCGCTACGCCGGTCTCACCGTCGCGCAGATGAACGATCTTCGTTCCAAGATGCGCGAACAGGGTGGCACCGTCAAAGTCGCGAAGAACCGTCTCGCCAAAATCGCTCTTCAAGGCACCGACGCCGAGAAGATCAGCAAGCTGTTCGAAGGACAGACTCTGATCGCCTATTCGACCGATCCGGTCGCGGCGCCGAAGGTGGCCAACGACTTCGCCAAGGGCAATGACAAGCTTGTCATCCTCGGCGGGGCCATGGGCACCACCGCCCTCGACGCCGATGGGGTAAAGGCTCTCGCCTCGCTCCCGTCGCTCGACGAGCTGCGCGCCAAGCTTATCGCCATGGTTCAGACGCCGGCTACCCGCATCGCGGGTGTGGTCGCAGCGCCTGCGGCACAGCTTGCACGCGTGTTCGGGGCATATGCCAAGAAGGACGAAGCGGCCTGAGGCTTGTTCCTCGCTGCATTCTGAATATTCGAACCTAAGGGAATACTACAATGGCTGATCTCGCCAAGATCGTTGAAGACCTGTCCAGCCTGACCGTCCTCGAGGCGGCTGAGCTGTCAAAGTTGCTTGAAGAGAAGTGGGGCGTTTCCGCCGCTGCTCCGGTTGCCGTCGCGGCTGCCGGTGGCGCCGGTGCTGCTGCCGCCGTCGAGGAAGAGAAGACCGAGTTCGACGTGATCCTCGTCGATGCCGGCGCTCAGAAGATCAACGTGATCAAGGAAGTCCGTGCGATCACGGGTCTCGGCCTCAAGGAAGCCAAGGACCTGGTCGACGGCGCTCCGAAGCCGGTCAAGGAAGCTGTGTCCAAGGACGAAGCAGCGAAGATCAAGGACCAGCTCGAGAAGGCTGGCGCCAAGGTCGACGTCAAGTAATTGCGCTTCTGGCGCAAGCCGGCGTGAAATTGGTGGGCGGGACGGCATTTTGCCGTCCCGCCTTCCGTGCTGCCACCGCAGGCCTTCCCCAGGATGGGCGTGCGGCATGCGGCAACCGCTTCTTTCCGATGGTCCGGTATCCGCCGGCGGGCACTCGGGAAGACGCGGATGGGCCGATGGTCCGCATAGGTCTAAGCCGCCTTCGAGAGGGCGGTGGGGCTGTCCCGGCCGGGATGGCTCCGGAGTTTGAGCCCTTCGGCGAGGGCACTGTCGAGAGCAAGGAGCGACGATGTCTCAGACGACGACGTTTAGCGGTCGCAGGCGCGTACGCAAGTTCTTCGGGCATATCCCCGAGGTTGCCGAAATGCCCAATCTGATCGAGGTGCAGAAGGCATCCTACGATCAGTTCCTCATGGTGGACGAGCCCGATGGCGGTCGTCCGGACGAGGGGCTTCAGTCCGTATTCAAGTCTGTCTTCCCGATTTCCGATTTTTCGGGCAATTCGATGCTGGAATTCGTCAAGTACGAGTTCGAGCAGCCGAAATTCGATGTCGACGAGTGCCGGCAGCGCGACCTGACCTTCGCGGCGCCGCTCAAGGTGACGCTGCGCCTCATCGTGTTCGATGTCGACGAGGATACCGGTTCCAAGTCCATCAAGGACATCAAGGAGCAGGACGTCTACATGGGCGACATGCCCCTGATGACGTCCAACGGCACCTTCATCGTCAATGGCACGGAGCGCGTTATCGTCTCGCAGATGCACCGCTCGCCGGGCGTCTTCTTCGACCACGACAAGGGCAAGAGCCACTCCTCGGGCAAGCTGCTGTTTGCCGCGCGCGTCATTCCGTATCGCGGTTCGTGGCTCGACATCGAGTTCGACGCCAAGGACATCGTCCATGCGCGTATCGATCGTCGCCGCAAGATCCCGGTAACGAGCCTCCTGATGGCGCTCGGCATGGATGGGGAGGAGATCCTCTCCACCTTCTACAACATCATCCAGTTCGAGAAGGACGACAAGGGCTGGCGCATTCCGTTCTCGATGGAGCGGATCCGCGGCCAGAAGCCGCTGACGGACCTTGTCGACGCCGATTCGGGTGAGATCCTGGTCGAGGCCGGCAAGAAGGTCACGGCGCGTCAGGCCCGCCAGTTGAAGGACAAGGGCGTCAAGGCGCTGCGCGCCTCCGACGAGGACCTGTTCGGCAACTACCTTGCGGAAGACATCGTCAACGAGCAGACGGGCGAAGTGTATCTCGAAGCCGGCGACGAGATCGACGAGAAGACCCTCAAGGTCCTGGTCGATGCCGGTCACGAGGACATTTCCGTTCTGGACATCGATCACGTCACCGTGGGCGCCTACATCCGCAGCACGCTCGCTGCCGACAAGAACGAGACCCGTCAGGACGCGCTGTTCGACATCTATCGCGTCATGCGTCCGGGCGAGCCGCCCACGATGGAAACCGCCGAGGCGATGTTCCAGTCGCTGTTCTTCGACTCCGAGCGCTACGATCTGTCGGCCGTTGGCCGCGTCAAGATGAACATGCGTCTGGACGTCGACGCCGAGGACACCGTGCGCGTGCTGCGCAAGGAAGACATCGTCGCCGTGGTGCGGACGCTGGTCGACCTGCGTGACGGCAAGGGTGAGATCGACGACATCGACAATCTGGGCAACCGTCGCGTCCGTTCGGTCGGCGAGCTGATGGAAAACCAGTATCGCGTTGGCCTGCTGCGCATGGAACGCGCCATCAAGGAGCGCATGTCCTCTGTCGAGATCGACACGGTCATGCCGCAGGACCTGATCAACGCCAAGCCGGCGGCAGCGGCCGTGCGCGAGTTCTTCGGATCGTCGCAGCTGTCGCAGTTCATGGACCAGACCAACCCGCTCTCCGAGATCACGCACAAGCGTCGCATCTCGGCGCTCGGACCCGGCGGTCTGACGCGCGAGCGCGCCGGCTTCGAGGTGCGCGACGTGCACCCGACGCATTACGGCCGCATCTGCCCGATCGAGACGCCGGAAGGCCCGAACATCGGTCTGATCAACTCGCTGGCCACCTTCGCGCGCGTCAACAAGTATGGCTTCATCGAAAGCCCGTACCGCCGCGTGATCGAGGGCAAGGTCACCAACGACGTGGTCTACCTCTCCGCCATGGAAGAGGCTAAGCACCACGTCGCGCAGGCCAATGCCGTGCTGACCGACGGGAACACCTTCGTCGACGATCTCGTGGTCTGCCGGCATGCCGGCGACAACGTGATCACCCCGCGTGAGAACATCGACCTCATGGACGTGTCGCCGAAGCAGATCGTTTCGGTGGCTGCGGCGCTCATCCCGTTCCTCGAGAACGACGACGCCAACCGCGCGCTCATGGGCTCGAACATGCAGCGTCAGGCCGTGCCGCTGGTGCGCGCCGAGGCGCCTTTCGTCGGCACCGGCATGGAGTCGGTCGTCGCGCGGGATTCCGGCGCCGCCATCGCGGCCCGGCGCACCGGCGTGGTCGATCAGGTCGACGCCACGCGTATCGTCATTCGCGCGACGGAAGATCTCGAGGCCGGCAAGTCCGGCGTCGATATCTACCGTCTGATGAAGTTCCAGCGCTCCAACCAGTCCACCTGCATCAACCAGCGCCCGCTGGTGAAGATGGGTGACCGGGTCCGGAAGGGCGACATCATCGCGGATGGCCCGTCCACCGATCTTGGCGATCTGGCCCTCGGCCGCAACGTGCTCGTCGCGTTCATGCCCTGGAACGGCTACAACTACGAGGATTCGATCCTCCTGTCCGAGCGCATCGTCGCCGACGACGTCTTCACCTCGATCCACATCGAGGAGTTCGAGGTCATGGCGCGCGATACCAAGCTTGGACCCGAGGAAATTACGCGCGATATTCCGAACGTCTCGGAAGAAGCGCTGAAGAACCTCGACGAAGCCGGCATCGTCTATATCGGCGCCGAGGTCCAGCCGGGCGACATCCTCGTCGGCAAGATCACGCCCAAGGGCGAAAGCCCGATGACGCCGGAAGAAAAGCTTCTGCGCGCCATCTTCGGCGAAAAGGCGTCGGATGTCCGCGACACGTCCAGCCGCATGCCTCCCGGCACGTATGGCACGGTCGTCGAGGTTCGCGTCTTCAACCGGCACGGCGTCGAGAAGGACGAGCGCGCCATGGCCATCGAGCGCGAGGAAATCGAGCGCCTGGCCAAGGACCGCGACGATGAGCAGGCCATCCTGGACCGCAACGTTTATGGCCGCCTGATCGAGATGCTCGATGGCAAGTCGGCGGTTGCCGGCCCCAAGGGCTTCAAGAAGGGCGCGACCTTGTCGGCGTCCGTCATCCAGGAGTATCCCCGCTCGCAGTGGTGGATGTTCGCCGTGGAAGACGAGAAGCTGCAGGGCGAGCTGGAAGACCTGCGCAACGTCTACGACGAATCCAAGAAGACGCTCGAAGGGCGCTTCATGGACAAGGTCGAGAAGGTGCAGCGGGGCGACGAGTTGCCCCCGGGCGTCATGAAGCAGGTCAAGGTCTTCGTCGCGGTCAAGCGCAAGATCCAGCCGGGCGACAAGATGGCCGGCCGTCACGGCAACAAGGGCGTGGTCTCGCGGATCGTTCCGGTGGAGGATATGCCCTTCAACGAAGACGGCACGCATGTCGATATCGTTCTCAATCCGCTCGGCGTGCCTTCGCGCATGAATGTCGGGCAGATCCTCGAGACGCATCTCGGCTGGGCCTGCGCCGGCATGGGTCGCCGCATCGGCGAGCTGCTGGAGCAGTACCAGGAGAGCCACGACGTGAAGCCGCTGCGGACGGAGATTTCCGGCCTGCTCGGCGACAGCGATCGCAACGAGAAGGTGGCCGGCTTCGATGACGAGTCCGTCATCACGCTGGCACGCCAGATGAAGCGCGGCGTCTCCATCGCGACGCCGGTCTTCGACGGCGCGAACGAGCACGACATCGTCGAGATGCTGGAGAAGGCCGGTTTGAACGGTTCGGGTCAGGTCACGCTCTATGACGGGCGTACCGGCGAGCCGTTCGATCGTCAGGTCACCGTCGGCTACATCTACATGCTGAAGCTGCACCATCTGGTGGACGACAAGATCCACGCGCGGTCCATCGGACCCTACTCGCTGGTCACGCAGCAGCCGCTGGGCGGCAAGGCCCAGTTCGGCGGTCAGCGCTTCGGCGAGATGGAGGTGTGGGCACTCGAGGCGTATGGCGCGGCCTACACGCTGCAGGAGATGCTCACCGTCAAGTCCGACGACGTGGCCGGTCGTACCAAGGTGTACGAGTCGATCGTGCGCGGCGACGATGCCTTCGAGTCCGGCATCCCCGAGAGCTTCAACGTTCTCGTCAAGGAAATGCGCTCGCTTGGCCTCGATGTCGACCTGTCGAACATCTCCGAGCAGCCGCAGGCGGCAAACCGGGACGATCAGTTGCCCGACGCAGCCGAGTAATCGGCAGGGCGCGCCCAAGGATGGGCGCGCCGGGCCATCGCCGCACGTCGCGGCGGTGGCCTGACCACCGGGATTATCGTTGTGCGTCGTTTGCGCGGCGGAGCGGGGCATCGAGGCCCCAGAAGGAGAAAGCACCATGAATCAAGAGGTCATGAATCTCTTCAATCCTCAGGTGCAGGCCCAGTCTTTCGATTCGATCCGGATCTCGCTGGCGAGCCCGGAGAAGATCCTTTCCTGGTCGTTCGGCGAGATCAAGAAGCCCGAGACGATCAACTACCGGACCTTCAAGCCCGAGCGCGATGGCCTGTTCTGCGCTCGTATCTTCGGTCCGATCAAGGATTACGAGTGCTTGTGCGGCAAGTACAAGCGCATGAAGTACAAGGGCATAATCTGCGAGAAGTGCGGCGTCGAGGTTACCTTGTCGCGCGTGCGCCGCGAGCGCATGGGGCACATCGAGCTGGCCGCGCCGGTCGCTCACATCTGGTTCCTGAAGTCGTTGCCCAGCCGCATCGGCACGCTGCTCGACATGACGCTCAAGGATATCGAGCGCGTCCTGTACTTCGAGAACTACATCGTCACCGAGCCAGGTCTCACCGCCCTGAAGGAGCATCAGCTCCTGACGGAAGAGGAGTACATGATCGCCACCGAGGAGTATGGTGAGGATTCCTTCACCGCGCTCATCGGTGCCGAGGCGATCCAGGAACTCCTGTCCTCCATGGACCTGGAGAAGATCGCCGGCGACCTGCGCGCCGAGCTGGCCGAGACGACATCCGATCTGAAGACGAAGAAGCTGATGAAGCGTCTCAAGATCGTCGAAAACTTCCTGGAGTCGGGCAACCGGCCCGAATGGATGATCATGAGCGTCGTTCCGGTGATCCCGCCGGACCTGCGCCCGCTGGTGCCGCTGGATGGCGGACGTTTCGCGACGTCCGACCTCAACGACCTGTACCGTCGCGTCATCAACCGTAACAACCGCCTCAAGCGGCTGATCGAGCTGCGTGCGCCGGGCATCATCATCCGCAACGAAAAGCGTATGCTGCAGGAGGCCGTCGACGCCCTGTTCGACAACGGCCGCCGCGGCCGCGTCATCACGGGCGCCAACAAGCGTCCGCTGAAGTCGCTGTCCGACATGCTCAAGGGCAAGCAGGGCCGCTTCCGGCAGAACCTGCTCGGCAAGCGCGTCGACTATTCCGGCCGTTCGGTCATCGTGACCGGCCCGGAACTGAAGCTTCATCAATGCGGCCTGCCGAAGAAGATGGCGCTCGAGCTGTTCAAACCGTTCATCTACGCGCGCCTTGACGCCAAGGGCTATTCCTCGACCGTCAAGCAGGCGAAGAAGCTGGTCGAGAAAGAGCGTCCGGAAGTCTGGGATATCCTGGACGAGGTCATCCGCGAGCACCCGGTTCTCCTGAACCGCGCGCCGACGCTGCACCGTCTCGGCATCCAGGCCTTCGAACCGATCCTCATCGAGGGCAAGGCGATCCAGCTTCATCCGCTGGTCTGCACGGCCTTCAACGCCGACTTCGACGGCGACCAGATGGCCGTCCACGTTCCGCTGTCCATCGAGGCGCAGCTGGAAGCACGCGTCCTTATGATGTCGACCAACAACATCCTGCACCCGGCCAATGGTCAGCCGATCATCGTGCCGTCGCAGGACATGGTTCTTGGCCTCTACTACCTCTCGATCATGAACGAGAACGAGCCCGGGCAGGGCATGGCGTTCTCCGACATCGGCGAGATGGAGCATGCGCTGCACGCCAAGTCGATCACGCTGCACACCAAGATCCGGGGTCGCTTCAAGTCCGTGGACAAGGACGGCAATCTCGTCTCCAAGGTCTACGAGACGACGCCGGGCCGCCTGCTGATCGGTCAGCTCCTGCCGAAGAACGTGAACATTCCCTTCGACATCGCCAACGAGCTGATGACGAAGAAGAATATCTCGCGCCTCATCGACCAGGTGTACCGTCACTGCGGTCAGAAGGAGACGGTGATCTTCTGCGACCGCATCATGCAGCTCGGCTTCAAGCATGCGTGCATGGCCGGCATTTCCTTCGGCAAGGATGACATGCTCATCCCCGACACGAAGGAAAAGCTGATCGCCGAGACGCAGGCGCTCGCGAAGGAATACGAGCAGCAGTACAATGACGGCCTGATCACCCAGGGCGAGAAGTACAACAAGGTGGTCGATGCCTGGGCTAAGTGCACGGACAAGATCGCCGACGAGATGATGGCCCGCATCAAGGCGGTCGAGTTCGACGATGGCGGTCGCCAGCGTCCGATGAACTCGATCTACATGATGTCGCACTCCGGTGCGCGCGGCTCGCCGACGCAGATGCGCCAGCTTGCCGCGATGCGCGGTCTGATGACCAAGCCCTCGGGCGAGATCATCGAGACGCCGATCATCTCGAACTTCAAGGAAGGCCTGACCGTTCTCGAGTACTTCAACTCCACCCACGGCGCCCGCAAGGGCCTCGCGGATACGGCGTTGAAGACGGCCAACTCGGGTTACCTGACGCGTCGTCTCGTCGACGTGGCGCAGGACTGCATCATCACGCAGTCCGACTGCGGCACGCTGAACGGCCTGACCATGCAACCCATCGTCGATGCCGGCCAGGTGGTCGCGACGCTGGGGCAGCGTGTCCTGGGCCGCACCGCGCTGGAAGATGTCCTCCATCCCGTCACGGGCGATGTGCTCGTGGCAGGTGGACACAACATCGACGAGCGCGATGTCGAGGTGATCGAGAAGGCCGGCGTGCAGTCGATCAAGATCCGCTCCGCGCTGACCTGCGAAGTCCGCACGGGCATCTGCGCGGTCTGCTACGGACGCGATCTGGCACGCGGCACGCCCGTCAACATGGGCGAGGCCGTCGGCGTCATCGCGGCGCAGTCGATCGGCGAGCCGGGTACGCAGCTCACCATGCGAACCTTCCACATGGGCGGTACCGCGCAGGTCGTCGACCAGTCCTTCCTGGAAGCCTCGTACGAGGGCACGGTCAAGATCCGCAACCGCAACGTGGTGCGTGACTCCGAAGGGCGTCTCGTGGCCATGGGCCGCAACATGGCGATCCTGATTCTCGATCAGGGCGGCAAGGAGCGGGCCAGCCACCGGGTGACCTACGGTTCGCGTATCTTCGTCGACGATGGCGACAAGGTGCGTCGTGGTCAGCGTATCGCAGAGTGGGACCCGTATACCCGCCCGGTTCTGACCGAGCTGGAAGGCACTGTCGAGTTCGAGGATCTGGTCGAGGGCCTGTCGGTCTCCGAGCAGGCCGACGAGTCGACCGGCATCACCAAGCGTCAGGTCATCGATTGGCGCGCCAACCCGCGCGGTTCGGACCTGAAGCCGGCGATCGTCATCAAGGGCCCCGATGGCGAGGTGTTGAAGCTGCAGCGCGGCTCCGACGCACGCTATCTCCTGTCCGTCGATGCGATCCTGTCGGTGGAGCCGGGCACCAAGATCAAGGCGGGTGACGTCCTGTCGCGTATTCCGATGGAAAGCGCGAAGACGAAGGACATCACCGGTGGTCTGCCGCGCGTCGCCGAGTTGTTCGAGGCTCGTCGTCCGAAGGACAATGCCGTGATCGCCGAGATCGACGGCACGGTTCGCTTCGGCCGCGACTACAAGAACAAGCGTCGCATCGTCATCGAGCCGCACGAGGACGGCGTCGAGCCGGTGGAGTATCTCATCCCGAAGGGTAAGCCGTTCCATCTCCAGGAAGGCGACATCATCGAGAAGGGCGACTACATCCTCGACGGCAACCCGGCCCCGCACGACATCCTGGCGATCCGGGGCGTCGAGGCGCTGGCTTCCTATCTCGTCAACGAGATCCAGGAAGTGTATCGCCTGCAGGGCGTGCTGATCAACGACAAGCACATCGAGGTCATCGTCCGGCAGATGCTGCAGAAGGTCGAGATCGTCGACTCGGGCGACTCCGGCTATATCCCGGGCGACAATGTCGACCGGATCGAGCTGGCCGAGCTGAACGAGAAGCTGGAAGAGGAGGGCAAGAAGCCCGCCTCCGGCGTGCCGGTGCTGCTCGGCATCACCAAGGCTTCGCTGCAGACACCGTCCTTCATCTCGGCGGCGTCCTTCCAGGAGACGACCCGTGTCCTCACCGAGGCGGCGGTTGCCGGCAAGACCGACACGCTGCAGGGCCTCAAGGAGAACGTGATCGTTGGCCGCCTGATTCCCGCCGGCACCGGCGGAATGATGACGCAGATCCGGCGTATCGCGACCTCGCGGGACGACCTGATCATCGATGACAAGCGCAAGACGTCGGCTGCCGGCCAGCCCGACAACCTTCTGTCCGACATGTCCTGATCGGGCCAGGCGCCCGATGGCGTGTGGCAGGCGGAAGGTGATCTTCGCTGAGTGAAGCAATGTCGGGCGGGGCCGGTTTGCCGGTCCCGCCCGACGGCCGTCATGGCCGGGCACCCGTCAGGGGTGCGGGGCCGCAAAGATAAGTTCTGCTTGTATTGCGGGGGCTTGACGATGACGGGTGGAATCGTTAAACACCGCGCAACAGAGCCGATGTGAAGCCAGTTTCGTTCCAGGACGCCGCGTCCGGGACATTCGTTTCAAACAAGGCTCAGTTCAACGAGACGCACCATCGCTGGTCGCATGATCGGGTTTCCGGTCCTCTGCTTTGTGCCGGGCAGTCCGCAGTATGCGGATGGTTTGCCCGGCTTCGTGTATGAGCTGTCTGGCTCATCCGGCGATTGGCGTCGCGTTTTGAACCGAGACGAGAAAGAAGAGGGAAGGTTGGGATGCCGACCATTAACCAGCTGATCCGCAAGCCGCGCGTTCGTCCTACCGAGCGCAACACGGTTCCGGCACTCCAGGCCAACCCGCAGAAGCGGGGCGTTTGCACGCGCGTCTACACGACGACGCCGAAGAAGCCGAACTCGGCTCTTCGTAAGGTCGCCAAGGTGCGCCTGGTCAATGGCTTCGAAGTCATCGGCTACATTCCGGGCGAGGGGCATAACCTTCAGGAGCACTCCGTGGTGATGATCCGCGGCGGCCGCGTGAAGGATCTTCCCGGTGTGCGCTACCACATCATTCGCGGCGTGCTGGATACGCAGGGCGTCAAGGATCGCAAGCAGCGCCGTTCCAAGTACGGCGCGAAGCGTCCGAAGTAAGCCTGCACGTCAGATCGAGAACGAGAGACCAATAGATGTCCCGTCGCCATTCTGCTGAAAAGCGCGAGATCAATCCGGATCCGAAGTTCGGTGACCTTGTTGTCACGAAGTTCATGAACGCCATCATGTATGATGGCAAGAAGTCGGTGGCCGAGCGTATCGTTTACGGTGCCTTCGACTCCATCCACGAGAAGAGCCGCCAGGAATCGCTGGTGATCTTCCATCAGGCGCTCGAAAACGTCGCGCCGCACGTCGAAGTTCGTTCGCGCCGCGTCGGTGGTGCGACGTATCAGGTTCCGGTCGATGTTCGCCCCGAGCGCCGTCAGGCACTGGCGATCCGCTGGCTGATCACGGCTGCGCGCAATCGCAACGAGACGACGATGGTCGATCGCCTGTCGGGCGAGCTTCTCGATGCCGCCAACAACCGGGGTACCGCAGTCAAGAAGCGCGAAGACACGCACCGCATGGCGGAAGCGAACCGCGCCTTCTCGCACTACCGCTGGTAATCCCGAAGCTGATATCGAAAGGCGACGCTTATGGCCCGCGAATATAAGATCGAGGACTACCGCAACTTCGGCATCATGGCCCACATCGATGCCGGCAAGACCACGACCACCGAGCGGATCCTGTTCTACACCGGCAAGTCCCACAAGATCGGCGAAGTCCATGACGGCGCCGCGACGATGGACTGGATGGAGCAGGAGCAGGAGCGCGGCATCACGATCACGTCCGCTGCCACGACCACCTTCTGGGAAGGCCGTGACGGCAAGAAGCGTCGCTTCAACATCATCGATACGCCGGGCCACGTCGACTTCACCATCGAAGTCGAGCGTTCCTTGCGCGTTCTCGACGGTGCGATCGCTCTTCTCGACGCCAATGCCGGTGTCGAGCCGCAGACGGAAACCGTCTGGCGCCAGGCCGACAAGTATCATGTCCCGCGCATGATCTTCGTCAACAAGATGGACAAGACGGGCGCGGACTTCTTCCGCTGCGTCGAGATGATCAAGTCGCGCCTCGGTGCGCGTGCGGTCGTCGTCCAGCTTCCGATCGGTGCCGAGAACGACTTCAAGGGCGTCATCGACCTGATCGAGATGAAGGCCCTGATCTGGCGCGACGAAACCCTCGGCGCCCAGTGGGATGTCGTTGAGATCCCGGCCGAGCTGGCCGACCAGGCCGCCGAGTATCGCGAGCTGATGATCGAGGCTGCCGTCGAAGTCGACGAAGCCGCGATGGAAGCCTATCTCGAAGGCACGATGCCGTCGATCGAAGAGCTGCGTCGCCTAATCCGCAAGGGCACGTGCGATGTCTGGTTCACGCCGGTCCTCTGCGGTTCGGCCTTCAAAAACAAGGGCGTTCAGCCGCTTCTCGACGCCGTCGTCGATTTCCTGCCGTCTCCGGTCGAAGTTCCGGCGATCAAGGGCATCGATCCGAAGACCGAGACGGAGACCACCCGTGCGTCTTCCGACGACGAGCCGCTGTCGATGCTCGCCTTCAAGATCATGAACGATCCGTTCGTCGGCTCGCTCACCTTCTGCCGCATCTACTCCGGCAAGCTCGCCAAGGGCGTGTCGCTGCAGAACACGGTCAAGGAGAAGAAAGAGCGCATCGGCCGCATGCTGCAGATGCACTCCAACTCGCGTGAGGACATCGAAGAGGCTTTCGCCGGCGACATCGTCGCCCTGGCAGGCCTCAAGGAAGTCACCACGGGCGATACGCTCTGCGACCCGCTGAAGCCGGTCATCCTGGAGCGGATGGAGTTCCCCGAGCCGGTCATCGAGATCGCGATCGAGCCGAAGACCAAGGGCGACCAGGAAAAGATGGGCCTCGCGCTCAACCGCCTGGCTGCCGAGGATCCGTCCTTCCGCGTCAAGACGGACGAAGAGTCCGGCCAGACGATCATCGCCGGCATGGGCGAGCTTCATCTGGACATTCTCGTCGATCGCATGAAGCGCGAGTTCAAGGTCGAGGCCAATATCGGCGCTCCGCAGGTTGCCTACCGCGAGACCATCAGCCGCAAGGCCGAGGTCGACTACACGCACAAGAAGCAGACCGGTGGTACGGGCCAGTTCGCCCGCGTCAAGATGGTCTTCGAGCCGGCCGAACTCGGCGAAGGCTTCAGCTTCGAGTCGAAGATCGTCGGCGGCGCGGTGCCCAAGGAGTACATTCCGGGCGTCAACAAGGGCGTCGAGTCCGTGATGACCTCCGGTCCTCTGGCCGGCTTCCCGATGGTCGACATCAAGGCCGAGCTGATCGACGGTGCATACCACGACGTCGACTCCTCGGTCCTGGCCTTCGAAATCGCATCGCGGGCTGCGTTCCGCGAAGCCATCCAGAAGGCGGGCCCCAAGCTGCTCGAGCCGATCATGAAGGTCGAGGTCGTGACGCCTGAGGATTACGTCGGTGACGTGATCGGTGACTTGAACTCCCGCCGTGGCCAGATCCAGGGCACGGAGAACCGGGGCATCGTGACGGCGGTCAACGCCATGGTCCCGCTGGCGAACATGTTCGGCTACGTGAACACGCTGCGCTCCATGTCGCAGGGGCGTGCGCAGTACTCGATGCAGTTCGATCACTACGAGCAGGTGCCGAACCAGGTCGCTGAAGAGATCCAGAAGAAATACGCCTGACCCGGTCCGGGACAGGCATTCCTTCAAGGCCTGCGGGCCTGACGAAATTTGATTGGAGAGCCAGATGGGC
>NZ_BBWQ01000005.1 GCF_001463885.1 Aureimonas altamirensis
CCAGGCCGGCGACAACATCGGCGCGCTGATCCGCGGTGTCGACCGTGAGGGCGTTGAGCGCGGCCAGGTGCTGTGCAAGCCGGGATCGGTGAAGCCGCACACGAAGTTCAAGGCCGAGGCGTACATCCTGACGAAGGAAGAGGGCGGCCGTCATACGCCGTTCTTCACGAACTACCGTCCGCAGTTCTACTTCCGCACGACGGACGTGACGGGCATCGTCACGCTTCCGGAAGGCACGGAGATGGTCATGCCGGGCGACAACGTGACGATGGACGTCGCGCTGATCGTTCCGATCGCGATGGAAGAGAAGCTGCGCTTCGCTATCCGTGAAGGCGGCCGCACCGTCGGCGCCGGCATCGTGTCCGCTATCGTCGAGTAATCGACTGAGTTTCGGGTTCGGCCCGCCGCTTTCGAGCGGTGGGCCGGCCAAAGCCCCGGCGACGGGGCGGTTGGTGCGCTGAGAGGTTCAGCGTGCTAGTTGAATTGGCTGAAGACTGACAAGCGCTCGGATAGCACCGGTTCTCCGGCAAGGCTCCGACGAGAGGACGAATGCAATGAACGGCCAGAATATCCGCATCCGCCTGAAGGCGTTCGACCATCGGGTCCTGGACGCTTCGACACGCGAGATCGTTTCGACGGCGAAGCGCACGGGCGCGAATGTGCGCGGGCCCATCCCGCTGCCGACCCGTATCGAGAAGTTCACAGTGAACCGCTCGCCCCATATCGACAAGAAGTCTCGCGAGCAGTTCGAGATGCGGACGCACAAGCGTCTCCTCGACATCGTTGACCCGACGCCGCAGACCGTCGATGCCCTCATGAAGCTCGACCTCGCCGCTGGCGTCGATGTCGAGATCAAGCTCTGATCCGAGCACGGGAAGGACTACGCCCATGCGTTCAGGTGTTATAGCACAGAAGGTCGGCATGACCCGCGTCTACAATGACGCTGGCGAGCATGTTCCGGTCACGGTTCTCAAGGTCGAGAACCTCCAGGTCGTCGCGCAGCGCACCCAGGAGAAGAACGGTTACACCGCCGTTCAGCTCGGTGCCGGTCTGGCGAAGGTAAAGAACACGTCCAAGGCCTTGCGCGGCGTTTTCGCCCAGGCCTCGGTCGAGCCCAAGCGCAAGGTCGCCGAGTTCCGGGTATCCCCCGAGAACCTCGTCGATGTCGGCGCCGAGATCACGGCAGACCACTTCGTGGCCGGCCAGCTGGTGGATGTCACCGGCACGTCGATCGGCAAGGGCTTCGCCGGCGCCATGAAGCGTCATAATTTCGGTGGTCTGCGTGCGACCCACGGCGTTTCGGTTTCGCACCGCTCGCATGGTTCGACCGGTCAGCGCCAGGATCCGGGCAAGGTCTTCAAGAACAAGAAGATGGCCGGTCACATGGGCAGCGTGCGCGTCACGACCCAGAACCTGGAAGTCGTCCGCACAGACGTCGACAAGGGCCTTATCCTCATCCGGGGCGCCGTCCCGGGTTCGAAGGGTGGCTGGATCTACATTCGTGACGCGGTCAAGGCCGCGCTTCCGGATAACGCGCCGAAGCCGGCTGCGCTTCGCTCGTCCGCTGCCAACAGCGGTACGGAAGCCACGGCTGCCGAGGGAGCCGAGTAATGGTTGACATCAAGATCAAGACCCTCAGCGGCGGCGACGCCGGCACGGTCAGCCTGGCAGAAGAGATCTTCGGCCTGGAGCCACGTGCGGACATTCTGCAGCGCATGGTGCGCTACCAGCTGGCCAAGCGCCAGCAGGGCACGCACCAGACGCTCGGTCGCGCCGAGATCGCGCGCACCGGTGCCAAGCTCTACAAGCAGAAGGGCACCGGCCGTGCACGTCACGGTTCGGCTCGCGCTCCGCAGTTCCGCGGTGGTGGCAAGGCCCACGGCCCGGTTTCCCGGAACCATGAGCACGACCTGCCGAAGAAGCTGCGCCAGCTCGCGCTGCGTCATGCGCTGTCGGCCAAGTTCAAGTCGGACAGCCTGATTGTCATCGACGATCTCAGCTCGACGGAAGGCAAGACCAAGGCGACGGCAACGCAGCTCAACGGTCTCGGCCTGCGGAATGCGCTGTTCATCGGTGGCGCCGAGCTCGACGCCAACTTCGCCCGGTCGGCTCGCGCCATCCCGAACATCGACGTACTGCCTATCCAGGGCATCAACGTCTACGACATTCTCCGTCGCCAGACGCTGGTCCTGTCCAAGGCCGCCGTCGAGGCCCTCGAGGAGCGCTTCAAATGACCGACCTGCGCCACTACGACGTCATTACGAGCCCGGTGATCACTGAAAAGTCGACACTGGTCTCCGAACAGAACCAGGTGATCTTCAATGTCCCCGGCGATGCGACCAAGCCGGAGATCAAGGCAGCTGTCGAGCAGCTGTTCGGTGTGAAGGTCAAGGCGGTGAACACCCTCGTCCGCAAGGGCAAGGTACGCCGCTTCCGGGGCCGCCCCGGCCGCCAGAGCGACCAGAAGCGTGCGATCGTTACTTTGGCCGAAGGCCAGAGCATCGACGTCTCGACCGGCCTCTGAGAGCGAGCCTTGAGGATATAGATCGATGGCATTGAAGAATTTCAAACCGGTCACGCCAAGCCAGCGCCAGCTGGTTATCGTCGACCGTTCGGGCCTCTGGAAGGGCAAGCCGGTCAAGCAATTGACGGAAGGCCTGACGCAGAAGGGCGGCCGTAACAACACCGGCCGGATCACCGCCCGTTATCAGGGCGGCGGTCACAAGCGGACCTACCGCAAGATCGACTTCAAGCGTCGCAAGCTCGACGCGGTGGCAACGGTGGAGCGGATCGAGTACGATCCCAACCGCACCGCGTTCATCGCCCTGCTGCGTTACGAAGACGGGGAAATGGCCTACATCCTGGCTCCGCAGCGTCTTGCTGCCGGCGACCAGGTCGTGTCCGGCCTCTCCGGCGTCGACGTCAAGCCGGGCAATGCGATGCCGTTGTCGGCGATGCCGGTTGGCACCATCATCCACAATGTGGAGATGAAGCCGGAGAAGGGTGGTCAGATCGCCCGTTCGGCCGGTGCCTACGCCCAGCTCGTCGGCCGCGACCAGGGCATGGCGATCCTGCGCCTCAACTCGGGCGAGCAACGTCTCGTTCCCGGTGCATGCTTTGCGACCGTCGGTGCGGTATCCAACCCGGACCACGGCAACATCAATCTGGGCAAGGCGGGTCGTGCCGTCTGGCTCGGCAAGCGTCCGCACGTTCGCGGCGTTGCCATGAACCCGGTCGACCACCCGCATGGCGGTGGTGAAGGCCGCACCTCCGGTGGCCGCCATCCGGTGACCCCGTGGGGCAAGCCGACCAAGGGCAAGCGCACGCGTCAGAACAAGTCCACGGACAAGTTCATCATGCGTTCGCGCCATCAGCGCAAGAAGTAAGGGAAGGATTTCTCTATGACACGTTCCGTCTGGAAGGGTCCGTTCGTTGATGGCTACCTGCTAAAGAAGGCAGAGAAGGCTCGGTCGGGTGGCCGCAACGAAGTGATCAAGATCTGGAGCCGCCGCTCCACCATCCTGCCGCAGTTCGTCGGATTGACCTTCGGCGTCTACAACGGCTCCAAGCACATTCCGGTCTCGGTCAACGAAGACATGGTCGGACACAAGTTCGGCGAGTTTTCACCGACCCGCACCTATTACGGCCACGGCGCCGACAAGAAGGCGAAGAGGAAGTAACCATGGGCAAGGCCAAGGCCGAGCGCGCGCTGAAGGACAACGAGGCCAGGGCGGTTGCCCGTACGCTTCGCGTCAGCCCGCAGAAACTCAATCTCGTCGCGCAGCTGATCCGCGGCAAGAAGGTCGACCGCGCCCTCGCGGACCTGACCTTCTCGCGCAAGCGGATCGCCGAGACGGTCAAGAAAACGCTGGAAAGCGCGATCGCGAACGCCGAGAACAATCATGATCTCGACATCGACGCGCTGGTCGTCGCCGAGGCTTACGTCGGCAAGTCGATCACCATGAAGCGCTTCCACGCCCGCGGTCGCGGTCGTGCGAGCCGGGTCGAGAAGCCGTTCTCGCACCTGACCATCGTGGTGCGCGAAGTGGCTGTAGAGGAGGCCGCGTAATGGGTCAGAAAGTCAATCCGACCGGCCTGCGTCTCGGCATCAACCGGACCTGGGATTCTCGCTGGTACGCCAATACCGGTGAATACGGTCAGCTGCTCCACGAGGACCTGGCGATCCGCAAGTACCTGCTCGACGAGTTGAAGCAGGCGGCGGTGTCGAAGGTCGTCATCGAGCGTCCGCACAAGAAGTGCCGCATCACGATCCACTCGGCTCGTCCGGGTATCGTCATCGGCAAGAAGGGCGCGGACATCGAGAAGCTTCGCAAGAAGCTCTCGCACCTGACCAATGCGGAAACCCACGTCAATATCGTGGAAATCCGCAAGCCTGAGACGGATGCGACGCTGGTTGCCCAGTCCATCGCCCAGCAGCTCGAGCGTCGCGTGGCTTTCCGCCGTGCGATGAAGCGGGCGGTGCAGTCCGCCATGCGTCTCGGCGCCGAAGGCATCCGCATCAACTGCAGCGGCCGTCTTGGCGGCGCAGAGATCGCGCGCATGGAGTGGTACCGCGAAGGTCGCGTTCCGCTGCATACGCTGCGTGCGGATGTTGACTACGGCACGGCCGAGGCCCATACGGCCTACGGTGTCTGTGGCGTCAAGGTGTGGATCTTCAAGGGTGAGATCCTCGAACATGATCCGCTGGCCTCCGAGCGCCGTGCGGTCGAAGGCGAAGCATCCGGTGGCGGTAACCGTCGCCGCGAGCGCGAACACGCCTGATCAACAGGTTTCGGAGTAGACTGAAATGTTGCAGCCAAAGCGCACGAAGTTCCGCAAGGCGTTCAAGGGTCGTATCCATGGCGCCTCCAAGGGTGGTTCGCTGCTCAATTTCGGCGCCTATGGTCTGAAGGCGCTGGAGCCGGAGCGGGTCACCGCCCGGCAGATCGAGGCGGCCCGCCGCGCGATCACCCGTCAGATGAAGCGTCAGGGCCGGGTGTGGATTCGCATCTTCCCCGACCTGCCGGTTACCGCAAAGCCGACCGAAGTCCGCATGGGTAAGGGCAAGGGCGCGATCGAGTACTGGGCAGCCAGGGTTGCCCCGGGCCGGATCATGTTCGAGATCGACGGCGTGCCTGAAGACATCGCCCGTGAAGCGCTCCGTCTGGGCGCCGCGAAATTGCCGATCAAGACGCGCTTCATCCAGCGCATTGCCGAGTGAGGGGAGAGCGACTATGAAAGCCTCCGATATCCGGACCAAGACATCCGACGAGCTGAATACGGAACTCGGCAATCTGAAGAAGGAGCAGTTCAATCTGCGCTTCCAACGTGCTACGGGGCAGCTCGAGAACACCGCGCGTGTGAAGGAAGTCCGTCGCGACATCGCCCGGATCAAGTCCATCGCACGCCAGAAGGCGGCCGAGAAAAAGGCCTGAAGGTAGAACACTATGCCGAAACGCGTTTTGCAGGGGACCGTGGTCTCCGATAAGAATGACAAGACGGTCGTCGTGCTCGTGGAGCGTCGCTTCACGCACCCGCTCTTCAAGAAGACCGTTCGCCGGTCCAAGAAGTACAAGGCGCACGACGAGTCCAACCAGTACAAGGTGGGCGATATCGTCTCCATCGAGGAGACGCGCCCGATCTCGCGTGACAAGACCTGGATCGTCGTCGCTAACCAAGCGGCGGCTAACTGAAGTTTTTTGCCCGGGTGAGCCGTTCATGCGCTGCTCCCCGGTCCGTTATTGAAGGCGGCCTGACATGATTCAGATGCAAACAAACCTCGATGTGGCGGATAATTCCGGCGCCCGTCGTGTCATGTGCATCAAGGTGCTGGGCGGTTCCAAGCGGAAGTACGCCTCGGTGGGCGACGTTATCGTCGTTTCCATCAAGGAGGCCATTCCGCGCGGCCGCGTTAAGAAGGGCGATGTGATGAAGGCCGTGGTGGTTCGTACCGCCAAGGACATCCGCAGAGCCGATGGTTCGGTGATCCGGTTCGACCGTAACGCCGCCGTCCTAATCGACAACAAGAAAGAGCCGGTCGGCACGCGTATCTTCGGCCCGGTCCCCCGCGAGCTTCGTGGTCGGAACCACATGAAGATCATCTCGCTGGCGCCGGAAGTGCTCTGAGGAACCGGAATCATGCAGAAGATTCGCAAAGGCGACAAGGTCGTCGTACTCACTGGCAAGGACAAGGGTCGTTCCGGTGAAGTCGTTCAGGTCATGCCCAAGGAGGACCGTGCGGTCGTCCGTGGCGTGAATATGGTCAAGCGGCATCAGCGCCAGTCCGCCTCGCAAGAGGCTGGGATCATCTCCAAGGAGGCGCCGATCCATCTTTCGAACCTGGCACTCCAGGACAAGGATGGGAAGCCGACGCGCGTGGGCTTCAAGGTCCTCGAAGACGGCCGCAAGGTTCGCGTCGCCAAGCGTTCGGGAGAACAGATCGATGGCTGAGGCCAAGTACGAACCCCGCCTGAAGGCGGTCTATCGCGACGAGATCCGCAAGGAGCTCCAGTCACAGTTCAATTATGCGAACGTGATGCAGCTTCCGCGCCTGGACAAGATCGTGATCAACATGGGTGTTGGCGAGGCCACGGGCGACTCCAAGAAGCCGTCGGTCGCCGCCGAGGACCTTGCGATGATCGCCGGCCAGAAGCCGGTCATCACCAAGGCACGCACCTCGATCGCGGGCTTCAAGGTCCGCGAAGGCATGCCGATCGGCGCCAAGGTAACGCTGCGCAAGGACCGTATGTACGAGTTCCTTGACCGGCTGATCCAGATCGCCCTTCCGCGCGTGCGGGATTTTCGGGGTCTGAACCCGAAAAGCTTTGACGGCCGTGGTAATTTTGCTATGGGCCTCAAGGAGCATATCGTGTTCCCCGAGATCAACTACGATAAGGTTGATCAGATGTGGGGCATGGACATCATCGTGTGTACGACGGCGAAGACCGACGAGGAAGCCCGGGCGCTTTTGAAGGCGTTCAACTTCCCCTTCCGCCAGTAACGGCAGGCGAAAAGGACCTAAAGAATGGCTAAGAAGAGCGCGATCGAGAAGAACAAGCGCCGCGAGCGCCTGGTGGCAAAGTTTGCCGCCAAGCGTGAGGCGCTTAAGGCGATCACCACCGATCAATCCGCAAGCATGGAAGATCGCTTCCGTGCGCAGCTGAAGCTTGCCGAGTTGCCCCGCAACTCGACCAAGGTTCGCGTGCGCAATCGCTGCGAGGTTACGGGGCGTCCGCGTGCCTACTATCGCAAATTGAAGATGTCGCGTATCGCGCTCCGGGAACTTGGCAACAACGGCCAGATCCCCGGCGTCGTGAAGTCGAGCTGGTAAGGAGAGAAGATCATGGCTCTGTCAGATCCGCTCGGCGATATGCTGACCCGTATCCGCAACGCGATCATGCGCAACAAGTCGACGGTGGCTACGCCCGCGTCGAAGCTGCGTGCTCGCGTCCTGGATGTCCTCAAGGAAGAGGGTTACATCCGCGGTTACAGCGAAACCCGGTTTGAAAACGGCACCGCCGAGTTCAACATCGAACTGAAATACTACGAGGGGGCACCTGTGATCCGTGAGATCGCGCGCGTCTCCAAGCCTGGCCGCCGCGTCTACGTGTCGTCGAAGACGATCCCGCAGGTCGCCAACGGCCTCGGCATCTCGGTCCTCTCGACGCCCAAGGGCGTTATGGCCGACCACAGCGCACGCGAACAAAATGTCGGTGGTGAGGTGCTTTGCCGCGTCTTCTGACCGGCAGGGCAACCGATCAACCGTTTAACGGACAGGTTTGACGATGTCTCGTATTGGTAAAAAGCCGGTCTCCCTTCCGAGCGGCGTTACGGCGTCCGTCGAAGGGCAGACCGTCACGGCAAAGGGACCCAAGGGCGAATTGTCCTTCGTGGTCAACGACGAGGTTCTCGTAAAGCTCGAGGACGGATCCATCCAGGTGGATCCGCGCGACAGCTCGAAGGACGCGCGTTCCAAGTGGGGCATGTCCCGTACCATGATCTCGAACATCCTTTCGGGTGTGAAGGACGGGTTCGAGAAGCGCCTCGAAATCACCGGCGTTGGCTATCGTGCCGCGATGCAGGGCAAGAACCTGCAGCTCGCGCTCGGCTTCAGCCACGACGTCGTGTATCAGGTGCCGGAAGGTATCCAGGTTGCCGTCCCCAAGCCGACGGAAATCGTGATCACCGGCATCGACAAGCAACGCGTCGGTCAGGTCGCCGCGGAGATCCGCGAGTATCGCGGCCCTGAGCCCTACAAGGGCAAGGGCGTCCGCTATGCTGGCGAGAAGATCGTCCGCAAGGAAGGCAAGAAGAAGTAAGGTCGGGTCATGGCTAGCCAGAAAGATATTTTGCGGCGCCGCGCGGCCCGCGTTCGCAGATCGCTCAAGGCGGTCGCCAACGGGCGTCCTCGCCTGTCGGTCCACCGTTCTTCGAAGAACATCTACGCCCAGGTCATCGACGATTCCGTCGGTCATACGCTGGCGGCCGCGTCCACGCTGGACACGACGCTTCGCGGTGGCCTCAAGACGGGCGCCGATGTCGAGGCTGCCAAGGCGGTCGGCAAGCTCGTTGCCGAACGTGCAAAGCAGGCCGGCATCACGGATGTCGTCTTCGATCGCGGTTCGTTCATCTATCATGGCCGCGTCAAGGCTCTCGCCGACGCTGCCCGTGAAGGTGGGTTGAACTTCTGACGCAGGGCAGGGCGCCTTCGGGCGCCGTCTTCGCTAAGATGCTATTTTCCGGCGGTCAGGGTTTTCCCGGCCGCCGGATTATGCTTTAAGCCGCTCGATTTCATCCGGCTGCGGCCTGGCGGGTATCCGCCTGGGCGCCCATCGCGACACAGATCGCGTTGCGGACGATATCGCCGGTTTCACCGGAGCCTCTCTTCAAGGGCGGCTCCATTGTCGGACGCCTCCGGAAAAGAATAAGGAACAGGATATGGCGCCTCGTAATGAACGGAACGATCGCGAAGAGCGTGATGACGGTTTCGTAGACAAGCTGGTTCACATCAACCGCGTCGCCAAGGTGGTGAAGGGTGGTCGTCGCTTCGGCTTCGCCGCACTCGTCGTCGTCGGCGATCTCAAGGGCCGTGTCGGCTTCGGCCATGGCAAGGCGCGCGAAGTGCCGGAAGCGATCCGCAAGGCGACGGAAGCCGCCAAGCGCGACATGATCTTCGTGCCGCTGCGTGACGCTCGTACGCTCCACCACGACGTGCAGGGCCGTCACGGCGCCGGCAAGGTGCTGCTGCGCACGGCCGAGGCCGGTACCGGAATCATCGCGGGTGGCCCGATGCGCGCCGTCTTCGAAGCGGTCGGCATGCACGACGTCGTCGCCAAGTCGCTCGGTTCCTCGAACCCGTACAACATGGTTCGCGCCACGTTCGACGCGCTGAAGGGCCAGATGCATCCGAAGGATGTCGCTGCCCGTCGCGGTATCAAGTATTCGACGCTGCAGGCTCGGCGTCGCGACCTGGTCGGTTCCGACAGCGAAGGCTGATGAGGCGAGGCCGCAGCGATGCGGCCACCCTCGGCAGTACGCAGGACGAACCATTGAACAAGGAGCCATGTCATGGCTGAGAACAAAGTGACCGGGAAGACGATCACCGTCGAGCAGATCGGTAGCCCGCTTCGCCGCCCCAACGACCAGCGCCAGACCCTCGTCGGCCTCGGTCTCAACAAGATGCACCGTCGCCGGACGCTGGAGGATACCCCCTCCGTTCGTGGCATGATCGCCAAGGTCAGCCACCTCGTCCGCGTCGTCGACGGCCAGTGAGCCGGGAGTAGCAGAAATGAAGCTCAACGAACTCGCCGATATCGAAGGCGCAACCCATTCCCGCAAGCGCGTGGGCCGTGGCATCGGCTCGGGCTCCGGCAAGACCGGCGGCCGTGGCGTCAAGGGTCAGAAGTCGCGCTCCGGCGTGGCCATCAACGGCTTCGAAGGCGGCCAGATGCCGCTGTATCGTCGTCTGCCGAAGCGTGGCTTCGTGAATATCTTCGCGAAGGACTACAACATCGTTTCGGTCGGCCGCATCCAGCAGGCGATCGACGCCGGCAAGCTCGATGCCAAGTCGGCAGTGGACTTCGAAGCGCTCAAGGCCGCCGGCCTGGTGCGTCGCCAGCGCGACGGTATCCGTCTGCTGGCGGACGGCGAACTGAAGGCCAAGCTGCAGATCACGGTGCAAGGCGCGTCCAAGGCCGCGGTCGAGAAGGTCGAGAAGGCGGGCGGATCCGTCACGCTGCCGGCCGTCGCCGAAGCCTGATCGGGCCCTCTTGCGTCGCGAGGCGTAACTCGCCAGATTGAGACTAAGGAAGCGGCCTCTTTGGGCCGCTTCGTCATGTGATTCCATGCCTCGTCTCCGGCTTTCGGCGACGTAACCCCAAGGGGGCGTGGGCGCATAGGCCCGGCGCGCGGCAGGAATGGCGGCGCAGAGGCTGAAGTTGGAAACCGATGCCCGCGTCGTGCCACCAACGGGCGGGCATGGGTTCTATCCGGAGATATTTTCAAGATGGCATCGGCCGCGGAACAACTTGCCGCAAACCTGAATTTCGCTGCCTTCTCCAAGGCAGAAGACCTGAAGAAGCGGATCTGGTTCACGCTCGGCGCGCTCCTGGTCTACCGCCTCGGAACCTACATCCCGATGCCCGGCATCGATCCGGAGGCGTTGGCGCAGGCGTTCCAGCAGCAATCCACCGGCATTCTCGGCGTGTTCAACATGTTCGCCGGCGGGGCCGTCGGCCGCATGGCCATCTTCGCCCTCGGCATCATGCCGTACATTTCCGCGTCGATCATCATCCAGCTCATGACCTCCGTGGTGCCCTCGCTCGAGGCGCTCAAGAAAGAGGGCGAGCAAGGCCGCAAGATCATCAACCAGTATACGCGCTACGGCACGGTCCTGCTGGCGACGGTCCAGGCCTACGGCATCGCCGTGGGGCTCCAGTCTTCCAGCAACATCGTGACCGACCCGGGGATGTTCTTCGTGGTCTCCAGCGTCATCACGCTGGTCGGCGGCACGATGTTCCTGATGTGGCTGGGCGAGCAGATCACCGCGCGCGGCATCGGCAACGGCATCTCGCTGATCATTTTCGCCGGCATCGTGGCAAACCTGCCTTCGGCCATCGCCAACCTCCTGGAGCTTGGCCGCACCGGTGCGCTGTCGAGCTTCGTGATCCTGCTGGTCATCGTGGTCGCCGTCGGCTGCATCGCCTTCATCGTGTTCTTCGAGCGGGCCCAGCGTCGCCTTCTGATCCAGTATCCGAAGCGCCAGGTCGGCAATCGCATGTTCCAGGGCGATACCTCGCATCTGCCGCTCAAGCTCAACACGGCAGGCGTCATTCCTCCGATCTTCGCGTCGTCGCTGTTGCTGCTGCCGGTCACGATCGCCAATTTCTCGGACACCAGCCAGCTACCCGGCTGGGCCACGGGGCTTGTGGCGTCGCTCGGCCATGGCCAGCCGCTCTACATGATCCTCTATGCGTCGATGATCGCCTTTTTCGCGTTCTTCTACACAGCGATCGTGTTCAATCCCAAGGACACGGCCGACAATCTGAAGAAGCATGGCGGCTTCATCCCGGGCATCCGGCCCGGTGAGCGGACGGCCGAGTACATCGATTACGTGCTGACGCGGATCACGGTGCTGGGCGCGATCTATCTTGTCGCCATCTGCCTTCTGCCGGAATTTCTGATTTCAGCGGTCGGTATTCCGTTCTATCTCGGGGGGACGTCGCTGCTGATCGTCGTCTCTGTGACGATGGATACGGTTGCGCAGGTACAGGGACACCTGCTGGCGCATCAATATGAGGGGCTCGTCAAGAAGGCGAAGCTCCGCGGGGGCAAACGGGGAAATCGATGAGACTGATTCTGCTCGGACCGCCGGGAGCCGGGAAGGGGACCCAGGCCCAGCGGTTGACGGAAGCCTACGGCATTCCACAACTCTCCACCGGGGACATGCTCCGCGAAGCCGTTGCACAGGGCACCGAGGTGGGCCGCAAGGCACAAGCCCTGATGGATGCCGGCCAGCTTGTGCCGGACGAGGTCGTCATCGGCATCGTCGCGGACCGCATCGAACAGGATGATGCGCGCAAGGGCTTTATCCTCGACGGGTTCCCGCGCACGGTCGCCCAGGCCGTTGCGCTTGAGACGATGTTGCAGGAGAAGGGGCTCAGGCTCGACCGCGTGATCGAGTTCAAGGTGGACGAGGGGCGCCTCGTCGAGCGCATCGCGCGCCGTGCCGCCGAGACCGAGGCGAAGGGGCTGCCGGTCCGCAAGGACGACAATCCGGACGTTTTCCGGCGCCGTCTGGGTGAGTTCCGGGACATGACCGCCGCGGTCGGCCCCTACTACCGGGAGCGAAACCTCGTTCACACGATCGACGGCATGGCTGCGATGGACGAGGTAACGCAGCAGATCCGCAATGCGCTGGAAGGCGATGCCGCTAACGGCACAGCCTGAAACGCCTGGGTTCGGTTGACTCCGGGCCGTCTATTTTTTATAAGCCGCCCATTCGCGAATCCTTTGCGGTCGGTGCGGTCTCATGTCTGGGGCTTGCCGATCGCTTTCGCTTATCGGCCCCCTTTAACCGGAAGGGCCGAGCGGCCCCGAAACTAGGAGTACGGACGTGGCACGTATCGCTGGCGTCAACATCCCAAGCAGCAAGCGCGTCGTCATCGCGCTTCAGTACATTCACGGCATCGGCCCGCGCTTCGCGCAGGAGATCGTGGACAAGGCCCGGCTCGCGTCGGAACGCCGCGTCAACGATCTGACCGACGCCGAAGTCCTTCAGATCCGCGAGATCATCGACCGGGACTACCAGGTCGAGGGTGATCTGCGTCGCGAGACGTCGATGAACATCAAGCGCCTGATGGACCTCGGCTGCTACCGCGGCCTGCGTCATCGTCGCAGCCTGCCGGTTCGTGGCCAGCGCACGCATACCAATGCGCGCACCCGCAAGGGCCCGGCCAAGCCGATCGCCGGCAAGAAGAAGTAATTCTGCTGGCGCGGCGACGCTGCCGCGCCACGCTGCGGAGGGTTATCCCTTCGCGGGTGTAGCCGCTGGTATCACGGCGGTGTCGAGATCTTGAGAAAGAGAGATAATGGCCAAGGAAGCACAGCGCGTTCGTCGTCGCGAGCGCAAGAACATCACGTCCGGCGTGGCCCACGTGAATTCCTCCTTCAACAATACGCTGATCACCATCACGGATGCGCAGGGCAATGCGATTGCCTGGTCCTCCGCCGGTGCCCAGGGTTTCAAGGGCTCGCGCAAGTCGACGCCCTTCGCTGCGCAGATCGCCGCCGAAGACGCCGCCAAGAAGGCGCAGGAGCACGGCATGCGTACGTTGGAAGTCGAGGTTTCCGGGCCGGGTTCGGGTCGTGAATCCGCGCTCCGCGCGCTTCAGGCCGCCGGCTTTACCATCACGTCGATCCGCGACGTGACGCCGATACCGCACAATGGTGTTCGCCCGCGCAAGAAGCGCCGCGTCTGACGCCATATCGTGGACATGAACCGCACTGTCGATCCGGCAGTGCGGTTTTGCCCGTTTCGAGAGGGGGGATCCTTCTCACTGAGACCTATCGCCACGAATGGATGGTGGCGGGGTAGCTGAAAGGCAAGCGCGATGATCGCCAGCAACTGGCAAGACCTTACCAAGCCCAACCAGGTCGTGTTCAACAGCACGAGCAGGACAAGGGCCTCTTTGACGGCGGAGCCGCTCGAGCGCGGTTTCGGCCTGACGCTCGGCAATGCGCTGCGGCGCGTTCTCCTGTCGTCGCTGCAGGGCGCGGCCGTGACCGCGATCCAGATCGACGGCGTGCTGCACGAGTTCTCCTCGATCGCCGGCGTGCGCGAGGACGTGACGGACATCGTCCTGAACGTCAAGGAAATCAACATCGGCATGCAGGGCGAAGGCCCGAAGCGCATGGTGTTGCGCAAGTCCGGCCCCGGCGTCGTGACGGCGGGCGACATCCAGACCGTGGGTGACATCGAAATCCTCAACCCGGATCACGAAATCTGCACGCTCGACGATGGCGCCGAGATCCGCATGGAGCTGACCGTCAATACCGGCAAGGGCTATGTGCCCGCCGACCAGAACCGTGCCGAGGATGCGCCGATTGGCCTTATCCCCGTCGATGCGCTGTTCTCGCCGGTCAAGAAGGTGTCCTACAAGGTCGAGAATACCCGCGAGGGGCAGGACCTGAACAAGGACAAGCTGACGATGCAGATCGAGACCGATGGTTCGATCTCGGGTGAAGATGCCGTGGCCTACGCAGCGCGCATCCTGCAGGACCAGCTTGCCGTCTTCGTGAACTTCGAAGAGCCGCAGCGTGATGTCCGTGGCTCGGAAGAGCAGATCGCGGAACTGGCCTTCAACCCGGCCCTCCTGAAGAAGGTGGACGAGCTGGAGCTGTCGGTCCGTTCGGCGAACTGCCTGAAGAACGACAACATCGTCTATATCGGCGACCTGATCCAGAAGACCGAGGCGGAGATGCTCCGTACCCCGAACTTCGGCCGCAAGTCGCTGAACGAAATCAAGGAAGTGCTGGCCTCCATGGGCCTGCATCTCGGCATGGAAGTGCCGGCTTGGCCGCCCGAGAACATCGACGACCTGGCCAAGCGCTACGAAGATCAGTACTGATCCGGACAGGTCGCCGCCCCGATCCTCGGGGCGGCGACATTTATGACAGTGCCGGCTTCGGCCGGTGGGAACAATCATTCAAAGGCACATGCCCCGGCAAACGGGAGCGAGGATGCCGACCGCCGGGAGACCGGCCCTTCAAGGAGTCAACACCATGCGTCACGGAAACCGCGGCCGTAAACTCAACCGTACCGCTTCGCACCGCAAGGCGATGTTTGCCAACATGGCGGCCTCGCTGATCGAGCACGAGCAGATCGTCACCACGCTGCCGAAGGCCAAGGATCTTCGTCCCGTGGTTGAAAAGCTGATCACGCTCGGCAAGCGCGGCGACCTGCATGCCCGCCGCCAGGCGATCAGCCAGGTGCGCGACGAGACCGTCATCCGCAAGCTGTTCGATACGCTGGCCACCCGCTACGCCGACCGTAATGGCGGCTACACGCGCGTTCTCAAGGCTGGCTTCCGCCGCGGCGACAACGCCCCGCTGGCCGTGATCGAGTTCGTCGACCGTGATCCGGAAGCCCGTGGCGCAGCCGATCGCGCGCGCGCCGAGGCCGATGCCGGCGACGAAGCCTGATTTAAGGTCCAAACGGACCGGTTAGGAAAAAGGGCCCGGTCGGGCCCTTTTTTATTGTCCGCACGTTTACTGCCCGGACTGCGGTCGTATTCCGCCCGTTGCCGCTCTATCTGCAGGCAGACCGGTCAAGGCGACCGTGCAGCAGAGGGATTAGGCGATCATGCGCGATGGTGACGGCGATAGGATACTGGTGTCCGGTGCATCGGGGTTCATCGCCAAGCATATCGTGCTGAACCTTCTGCAGGCGGGCCACCGTGTCCGCGGCACCGTTCGCAATACCGCCAAGGGTGAGGCGCTGCGGCAGACGATGGTGCAGTATGGCGCCCCGGTGGATCGCCTCTCGATCGTCGCCGCTGACCTGACGCGCGACGAGGGGTGGGAAGAGGCCGCCGCAGGCTGCCGCGCCGTAGTCCACACCGCATCGCCCTTTCCCGTAGCGCAGCCGGGCGACAAGTTCGGCCTCGTGCCGGCGGCGCGCGACGGCACTGTACGGGTGTGCCGCGCAGCGGCAAGGCAGGGCGTGCGGCGCGTGGTGCTGACATCGTCCGTCGCATCGGTGATGTATGGTCACCCGCCACGCACGACCGCATTCGGAGAGGCGGATTTTTCCAATGTCGACAGCGATCTCATATCGCCCTACGCCGTGTCGAAGACGCTGGCCGAAAAGTCAGCGTGTGAAACCTTGGCGCAGACGCAGACCGAGCTGGTCACGATAAATCCCTCATTGGTATTCGGTCCGCTTCTCGATGGCGTCGCCGGCACATCGGCACGGATCGTGGCCATGATGATGAATGGGCGGGTGCCGGCGCTTCCCAATGTTCGATTCGGCATCGTGGATGTCCGCGATGTGGCGGACGCGCATGTCCGCGCCATCGACAATCCTGAAGCCGCCGGACGGCGCTTTCTGGTCAGCGCCGATACCGTACCCTTGCGTGAGATCTCGCAGATTTTGGCGCGTGCTTATCCGGCCTATGGGCGGCGGCTCTATAGCTGGCCCTTGCCGGATTGGGCGGTGCGTACGGCGGCGCACGTGTCGCGGCGGGCGGCGATGCTGGCAGGTGAGCTCGGCACTGCGCGCCGGTTGGACACCGCGCCTGCGCAGGACATACTGGGTATTCGCTTCCGGTCGGTGGAGACGGCGGCCGTGGATCTGGCCGCCAGCCTTATCCGCTTCGGACTGGTGACGCCGCCGTCCGGGGATAGGTAACTCAAGGTAGTTCTGACGGGGTGCCCATACTGTTGCAAACAGGTGATAGCGAGCGCCGGTCCTTCGTGCGATATGCCGTTTCGCGCGAAAAGCGATGGCTGCCGGAGCAACCATAATGCGTTCGCCCGCATTGTACCTGGCAACTGAAACCTGTCGGCACATTCGATTGCCGGCGTTTACGCGGATTAAACGACTGCCATGGACAATGTGAACTCCCAACCCACCGCTAGCGAGTTCTCGATGCGCCGCACCGTTTATGTTCTTCTGGGAGCCCTGGCTGCGTTTGCCATCCTGACAGCGAGCTACGCTACGGCGGATCTGCCCGCAGAGAATGCTGCCCTGCAGAAGTTCGAACCGGTTATCGCCGCTAATTGAGCCTCGGCGCAGCATCGAATGCAAAAGGGCCGTTTGGCCCTTTTTTCGTGCCAGTCTGTCGGCAGTAGTCAGACGTCTTCAGCGCACGATTCGGGTTGCCACCAGTGTCTTCCTTTCTTCTCCGCAGCGCCTCCGCCCTTTTTCTCTCCATCGCCTGCCTGTCCAGCGTTTCGGCACAGCCGGCAACCGTGCCCGTGCCAACGGCGTCCGGCATGTCGCAGGTTCCGCAAAGTGAGGGGCAGATCAAGCTGACCTTCGCCCCGCTGGTGAAGGAAACCGCACCAGCCGTGGTGAATGTGTATGCCGCCCGCGAGGTGGCCACACGGTCGCCCTTTGCGGGCGACCCCTTCTTCGAGCAGTTTCTGGGCCGCAGTTTCCAGGGGCGTCCACGGATGGAATCATCGCTCGGGTCCGGCGTGATCGTCGACGAGACCGGGCTGGTCGTCACCAACAATCATGTGGTCGATGGCGCCGACGAGGTGAAGATCGCGTTGGGCGATGGGCGGGAATACGCCTCCACCGTGTTGATGAAGGATGCGCGGGCCGACCTTGCCGTGCTGCGCATCGATGCGGATGAAACCTTCTCGACCATCGCATTCTCCGATTCCGACCAGATATCCATCGGCGATCTGGTGCTGGCCATCGGCAATCCGTTCGGCATCGGGCAGACGGTGACCAGCGGAATCGTTTCCGCGCTTGCGCGCACGCATGTGGGTGTCAACGATTTCGGCTATTTCATCCAGACCGATGCCGCCATCAACCCCGGAAACTCGGGTGGCCCCTTGATCGACATGCAAGGCAGGCTGATCGGCGTCAACACGGCCATCTTCAGCCGCTCGGGCGGGTCCAACGGTATCGGCTTCGCCATCCCGTCCAACATGGTGCGCGTTTTCGTGGACGCGGCAAAGCGCGGCGGCCGCTTCGAGCGGCCCTATATCGGGGCGGGCTTTGCCCCCGTGACCGGCGATATCGCCGAGGCTCTCGGCATGCCGCGCCCGACGGGCGCGCTGGTGCAGGAGGTCGTGCCCGACGGCGCTGCGGCGGATGCCGGGCTGAAGCCGGGCGACGTCGTCATGCGTATGGATGATTTCCTGATCGATGGCCCGGACGCACTCGGATACCGGCTGGCAACGATCGGGGTGGACAAGACGGCCCGGCTGACCATCCTTTCGGGCGGGCAGGAGCGCATGGTGGACCTGGCATTGCGGGTTGCGCCGGAAACCCCCGCCCGGGACGAACGCACGATCGAGGGCAACAACCCCTTCTCGGGCGCGACGGTTGCCAATCTGTCGCCGCGCGTTGCCGATGAACTGGAAATGCCGACGACCAAGCGGGGCGTTGTGGTGACCGGCATCGGGGAAGGGTCCATCGCCGCAAGGCTGCGCCTGCAGCAGCGCGACATCGTGCTGGAGGTCAACGGCGAGGCGGTCGATACGACGGAAAAGCTTGCAACCATCCTCGATATGCGCTCCAGAGGCTGGAACTATGCAATCGAGCGCAATGGGCAGAGGTTGACGCAGTCCATCCGCTGATCCACCACAGGCCAGGAGTTGAGCATGGCCGATCTTTTCGCCGGACAGGACCAGCAAGGTCGCGGGCCGCACAAGGCGCAAGCGTCCGATCCTGGCGATCGGGCCGGCAAGGGCGATGCAGGCCGGCCGCTGGCCGACAGGCTGCGCCCCGCGAGCCTGTCGGAGGTGGTCGGGCAGCCGCATTTGACGGGGCCGGACGGCGTGTTGACGCGCATGCTGGAATCGCGCTCACTCGGCTCGGTCATCTTCTGGGGCCCGCCGGGGACAGGCAAGACGACGGTGGCGCGGCTCCTGGCCCATGAGGTGGACTTCGCCTTCGAGCAGATCTCCGCCATCTTCTCCGGCGTCGCCGATTTGAAGAAAGTTTTCGAGACGGCACGGTTGCGGCGGTCCAACGGTCGGCGCACCTTGTTGTTCGTCGACGAGATCCATCGCTTCAACCGGGCCCAGCAGGATTCTTTCCTGCCCGTCATGGAAGATGGGACGGTTGTCCTGATCGGGGCGACGACCGAGAATCCATCCTTCGAGCTGAATGCGGCTCTCTTGTCGCGGGCGCGGGTGTTGACCTTCCGTCCGCATGATGCGGAGGCACTTTCGAGCTTGCTTGAGCGCGCGGAAGCCGTCGAGGGCCGGCCCCTTCCGCTGGATGAGGACGCCCGGCAATCCCTGCTTCGCATGGCCGATGGCGATGGGCGCGCGGTGCTGACCCTTGCCGAAGAGGTGTGGCGCGCGGCCAAGCCGGGCGAAACCTTCTCGGCCGATACGCTGCAGGAGATCGTGCAGCGGCGCGCGCCGATCTACGACAAGGGGCAGGACGGGCACTATAATCTGATTTCGGCGCTGCATAAGTCGGTGCGCGGGTCCGATCCGGATGCCGCCCTGTACTATCTGTGCCGCATGCTGGATGCTGGCGAAGACCCGCTTTATCTCGGCCGCCGGCTCGTGCGGATGGCCGTGGAGGATATCGGCCTTGCCGATCCGCAGGCGCTCGGCGTCGCCAACGCGGCCAAGGATGCCTACGACTATCTTGGCAGCCCGGAGGGTGAGCTGGCGCTGGCGCAGGCTACCGTCTATCTGGCGGCGGCACCGAAGTCGAATGCGGTGTACACTGCCTACAAGGCCGCGATGCGGACTGCCCGGGAGGGTGGCTCTCTGCTGCCGCCGCGCCAGATCCTGAACGCGCCGACGAAGCTGATGAAGGAAGAGGGCTACGGCACCGGCTACCGCTACGATCATGACGAGCCGGAAGCCTTTTCAGGGCAGAACTACTTTCCGCAGGAGCTGGGTCGGCAGAGCTTTTACCGGCCGGTGCCGCGTGGCGCGGAGCGCGAGATCGGCAAGCGGATGGCCGAGTGGGCCCGCCTTCGCCGTGAACGCGGCGAACCATGATCCTGCGCGACATCGCCCTGGTGGCTGCCGGTGGCGCCGTCGGGTCCGTGCTGCGCTACCTGGCCACCATTGCGGCCAGCGGCCTGTTCGGCGTGGGGTTTCCGTACGGGACCTTCCTCGTCAACGTCACCGGCTCCTTCGCCATGGGTGTGCTGATCGAGGTGATCGCACGCAGGTTCGAGGCTTCGGAAGCGCTGCGGCTGCTGATCGCAACAGGGGTGCTGGGCGGATACACGACGTTCTCGTCCTTTTCCCTCGATACGGCCGCGCTGTGGGAGCGCGGGCAGCAACTGCTGGCGGTGGTTTATGTGGCTGCTTCCCTCGGCCTCGGCGTCGCAGCCCTGTTCTGCGGTCTCTGGCTTGCAAGAAGCCTCGCCTAAGCGCGGATATTGCTCTATCGAGGGGCCGGAACGCGAATTTTAAGGATATGTCATGTCAAGCGTGGAGCAGGTCCGCGTCGACGCGGAAGAGGCCGGCCTGAGGCTCGACCGCTGGTTCAAGCTGCATTACCCGGGCCTCGGTTTCGGCCATCTGCAGAAGCTTTTGCGCTCGGGCCAGGTCCGTATCGACGGTGGCCGGGCCAAGACCGATACGCGGCTCGAGGAAGGGCAGATCATCCGGGTGCCGCCCATGCAGGGCGATGCAGCGCGGCTGAAAGTGGCGCCGCTGACGGCCAACACCATCCGCGACCGGCATGACGCGGATGTCCTGTCGCAGATGCTGATCTATGAGGACGACAAGGTCTTCGTCTTCAACAAGCCTGCCGGACTGGCCGTCCAGGGTGGATCGGGCGTGACGCGGCATGTGGACAAGATGCTGGAATCCTGGCGCAACCGCCGGGGCGAGAGGCCGCGCCTGGTGCATCGCATCGACAGGGACACGACCGGGATCCTCGTCGTGGCGCGCACGCGCACGGCGGCCGTGGCGCTGACGAAGGCCTTCCGCGAGCGGGAGACGAAAAAGGTCTACTGGGCGTTGGTGAAGGGTGTCCCTGCGCCGAAGGAAGGCCGCATCTCTACCTACCTCGCCAAGGAACAGACGCCGGACGGCGACAGGATGCGCATTGCCAAGCACGGCGACGACGGGGCCGACCATGCGTTGACGCACTACCGTGTCATTGATCAGGTGGCGCAAAGCTTTGCCTGGCTGGAGATGGAGCCATATACGGGGCGTACGCACCAGTTGCGTGTTCATGCCGCCCATATCGGTCATCCGATCCTCGGCGATCCGAAATATTTCGAGCATGACACCAATTGGGAATTTCCCGGCGGCGTGCAGAAGAAGCTGCATCTCCATGCAAGGCGCATCATCATTCCGCACCCCGACGGCGGCGTCGTAGATCAGATCGCCCCGCTGCCGCCGCACATGGTGCAGACGTGGAACCTGTTCGGCTTCGACGAGGCCGCGGAGGGGGATTGATGCGCCTGTTCCTGTTCGATTGCGACGGCACCATCGCCGACAGCTTCGCCGTCATCTGCAGCACGATGCAAGGGGCCTTTCGCGCCCGTGGGCTGGTCGCGCCCGCCGACACCGCCATACACGGCATCATCGGCCTGTCACTGGCCGAGGCGATGCAGAGATTGCGGCCGGGCTCCACGCTTGCCGAGGCGGAAGATCTGGCGGATGCCTACCGCGTGACGTTTCAGGCGGCGCGGGCGGCCGGGCAGGTGCACGAGCCCCTGTTTCCCGGCATGCGCGACCTTGTAACTCGCCTGTCGTCGGTCGACGAGAATCTCGTTGGCATGGTCACCGGCAAATCGCGCCGCGGGGTGGATTTCATTCTTGCCACGCATGGGCTTGAAGACCGCTTCCATGTGGTGCGCACCGCAGACGATTGTCCGTCCAAGCCGCACCCGGCCATGGTGCTGGAAAGCTGTGCCGAAGTCGGTGTCAGTCCGTCCGACACGGTGGTTATCGGCGATGCCGCCTTCGATATGGCGATGGCGCGCGCGGCCGGCGCCACCGGCATCGGGGTTGCCTGGGGCGCGGCGCAGCCGGATGCCCTGCGCTCCGCCGGAGCGACCGCGGTTGCAACCGATTGCAACCATCTCGGCCAGTTGCTGGATGGCTGGCGCGCGCATGACGATCCGTCGCGCTGGACACCCGCTCCGTTCGAAACTGCCTGAGCTCCTACCATGACAGACACCGCACCCAAGCCACCGGAACTCCCGCGGCGCTTCTATGAAACGGCATCGACGGCCGAGGCCGATGGGCATTGGCGCGTTCTTCTGGACGGGCGGCTTGTGCGCACGCCTGGCCGTGCGGTGCTGGCGGCGACGACCAGGGAGCTTGCCGACGCCATCGCGCAGGAATGGGCGATGCAGGGCGAGCGCATCGATCCATCGTCGATGCCGCTGACCCGGCTCCTCAACACCGCGATCGACGGCGTCGCGCCGCGCCTTGCCGAAACGCAGGGCGATCTGGCCCGCTATATCGAGACCGATCTTCTGTTCTACCGCGCCGACAGTCCCGAAAGGCTGGTGGCGCGGCAGGCCGAAGGCTGGGACCCCATCATCGACTGGGCAGGCAAGCGTGTCGGCGGACCGTTCCACATCACCTCCGGCATCATCCATGTCGCACAACCGTCGGAGACGGTCCGGGCGTTCAACGTCATGGCGCGTGCCATTGCAGACCCGCTGACGGTCGCCGCCCTGCACCAGATGACGACGTTGACCGGCTCCGTGATCCTGGCCTTTGCGGTTCTGGAAGGTCGCCTCGATGCGTCGACGGCGTTCGAGCTGGCCCATATCGACGAAGACTGGAACATCGAATTGTGGGGCGACGACGAAGAGGCGGCGCAAAGGCGCGCCTTGCGCCGTGCCGACATGGTGGCTGCGGGGCGGGCGATCGGCCTTGGAGCCATCGGAAATCAGATACCGGCAAACCAGTCGTAGCCGCGGTCTTCCCAGTATCCGCCATACCCGTCTCCGAAGCCGTCCAGGCTGGCGGCCAGCGTGATGCGGCTGACATATTTGGCCATCTTGTAACCCAACTGCCGCTCGACGCGCAGGCGCAGCGGCGCGCCGTTAGATATGGGCAGAGGCTGCCCGTTCATCGCATGCGCAAGGATCGTCTGCGGGTGGCGCGCATCGATCAGGTCGATCGACTCGTAATAGCGCACCGGACCCGCAAAACCCATTTCCAGCGTGTCGAAGCACGAGAACACCGCATAGCGCGCCCCGGATTGCACGCCCACGGCATCCAGGACGAGGCCCAGCGGAACGCCCGTCCACATGGCGATGCAGCTCCAGCCTTCCACGCAGTCGTGACGGGTGATCTGCGTGCGGTTCGGCATGTTGCGCAGCTCGGCCAGCGAATAGCTGGCGGGCCTGTCGACCAGGCCGTCGATCGTCAGCCGATAATCGGCAAAGGCGTTGGATGCCAATTGCCGGTAATCGGCGTCCTGCGGGTTGGTGACGCCGTTGGGCCGCATCGGCTGACGGATTTCGCTGGCCGGAAACTCCTGCGCCAGCGCATTGGAGTTGAGCAGCAGCCTCTGCACCCGGTATGTCAGGCCATTGGCCGAGGCCAGCACCTCGCGCATCGTGCCGCCACGCTCGACCGCGCCGTCGAAACATCCTGTCAGGGGCAGGGTGCCCAGTGTCGCCGCGCCGCCGAGAAGCAGCCGTCTGCGTCGCGGGTCGGGCGTCATGGGCGTTCTCCATCGGTGCGGTACCAGCCCGTGATCATCGAGCGCAGTTCGTTGAGCGGTCCTGCCAGAACCACCATGACCACGTGCACGACAAAAAAGGCGACCAGCACGAGCATGATCGCGAAATGCAATGTCCGGGCACTCTGCCGCCCGCCGAAAAGATCGGCCAGAAACGGCACCATCGCATTGACGCCCGGCGACATGGTCAGCCCCGTTGCGATCATCAGCGGCAGCGCCACCAGCAGGATCAGCGCATAGCTGAGTTTTTGCAGCGGGCCATAGGCGCGACGATGATGCAGGCGCAATCGCGCATGATCGGCAATGTCCTGCGGCAATGCGCGTGCATCGCCGGACTTGGGGACGATATCGCGCCACAGATGCTTGTTGAGGAGGCTCGATACCAACCAGAGGGCCAGCGCGGCAACGAGTATCCACGCAAAGAAGAAATGGACGATCCGCCCGGTGGCGAGGTCGCGGTAAGAGGGGATCGTCATCCAGCCCGGAAACGACTTCGCCGTCATCCGCCCGCCTTCGTCGACGACGCCGAGCCAGCCGGTGGTGTCGAAGCTGTGCCCGAAAATTTGCGTCACGCCGCGCAACTGGCCGCTTTCCACCACGGCTCCGATGGACAGGATGGTGTTGTCGAAGGAAAAGCCCGACTGGCGGCCGATATAAAGGTCGGGCCGCGCCATGAAGATCTGCAAGCCGGACAGAAGCAGGAAGAAAAGGGCGATAGCCCAGGCCCAATGCGTCACGCGCGTCATGGCCGCGTGGCGGTACACCAGTCCGCTATCCTTGTCCCTGGCCATGTCTGCCCCTCGATGCGGTCAGGCGCTGCGTTGCAGCACCCTGTTCAATTCCTGCCGGAAACGCGAACGATCCGCCGCCGAGAAGGCGGCATTATGGCCTTTGCTTTCTCCGGTTTCGCGCAAATGCTGGTTGAAGGCGCGATAGGAAAGCGCCGCGCCGATGCTTTCGGGGGTGAAGGGCCGGCCGTTGACGTTCAGCACCGTCGCGCCCTTGGCAAGGCTTCTGGCGGCCAGCGGTATGTCGGCCGTTATCACGACATCGCCTGGGCCGACGTTGTCGGCGATCCAGTCATCGGCCGCATCGGCGCCGGCCGGCACCGTAACCAGCCGGGCACCGGGAAATTTCGACGGCATGAGCCCGCCATTCGAAACGTAGGTGACATCCACGCCGTAACGGCCTGCGACATCCAGGATATCGTCTTTCACCGGGCAGGCGTCGGCATCGACATAGACGCTCATACCGTGGGCCCGAAAACGATCTCGAAATTGCGGCGCAGCATGGAATCCACTTCGGGCATGGACACCAACAGGCCCAGATCGGCAAGGCTGGTCACGCCGTGGCCACGAACGCCGCATGGCACGATGCCGGAGAAATGCGACAGGTCCGGATCGACATTCAGGCTGATGCCGTGAAACGTCACCCAGCGGCGGATGCGGATGCCGATGGCGGCCACCTTGTCTTCCGCCGGCGCACCGTCAGGCCCGGGCGGGCGCTCGGGGCGGGACACCCAAACGCCGACCCTGTCCTCCCGCCGCTCGCCCTTTACCTGCATGTCGGCAAGGGTTGCGATGATCCATTGCTCGAGCGCAGCGACGAAAGCCCGAACGTCGGGACGCCGGCGCTTCAGGTCCAGCATCACATAGGCAACGCGCTGGCCGGGGCCGTGATAGGTATATTCGCCGCCGCGCCCGGCATCGAAGACCGGAAACCGGTTCGGATCTGTCAAATCGTCGGCGTGCGCGCTGGTGCCCGCAGTATAAAGCGGGGGATGCTCCACCAAGAGAACGGCCTCGGGCGCCTCGCCGGCGGCGATGGCTGCCACACGTGCTTCCATCCACGCCAGCGCCTCGGGGTAGGGGGTCAAGCCTGCCCGAATCAACCAGTCCACCGGCGGCGTGCCGGAGGCGGCCGGGAAGTGGGAGCTGTGCGTCGAAAGGCGCGCCGGGGCGGATGGGGCAATGGGCTGGTCCATGCCGTCTATGTAGCGTCGAGCCGTCTTTTCCGGAAGTGTTCCAGAACATCGGCTGAAAAATCGCGGGGGCGAGCGAAATAGGCTTGTGTGCGTCACCCCGCTTTGTTACATGCCCGCCACCGGTCGCAAGATCGGCCCGCCGGTCTTGACCGGTACACGGCGTGCGGTCGTGGCGGAATTGGTAGACGCGCAGCGTTGAGGTCGCTGTGGGGCAACCCGTGGAAGTTCGAGTCTTCTCGACCGCACCAGCCTTGGCTCATTCTCCTCATCCAAATTCCCCTGGTCGTCGATTCGACATTTTCCGTAGGGTGCTAAGCATATCACTCCGGGCGGCAAAGCTGCGTTTGGTGCGACGTCTGGATAACGCCGCCTTCAACCGCTAATAACGTCCACTTTCGATGGTGCGCGACATTCGCATGCACCGGTTGCGAGGTGAGATGGATCGACAGGAAGAGAGCCGGATCGAAGGCGAGATCCACAAGGCATCGGCATCCACCGATCCGTTCGCGGCAGCGGTGCGAACGACGCGCATGCCGATGCTGATCACCGACCCGCACCAGCCCGACAACCCGATCATTTTCGTCAACGACGCCTTCAGCAAGCTGACGGGTTATGAGCGCCACGAGATTCTGGGCCGCAATTGCCGCTTCCTGCAGGGAACCGGCACCAATGCCGACGACGTCACCCGCATCCGCAACGCCGTAGCGCGGCGCGAGGCCATCGAGGTCGATCTTCTGAATTACCGCAAGGACGGATCGTCCTTCTGGAACCGGCTGCTCGTCTCTCCGGTGTTCGACGAGGACGGCAACCTCACCTATTTCTTCGCCTCCCAGTTCGACGTTTCGCCGGATCGCAGGCGCGTGTCCGAGTTGCAGAACGCGCATGGCGAGATGGAATCGGAAGTCGAGCGGCGCATGCTCGACCTGATGCAGAGCGAAAGCAGGATGCGCTTCATCCTCAACGCTGCGGGGATGGGCGTCTGGACCCTCGATCTGAAAAGTCAGCGGCTTGTCGCCTCCCGGCATTGCAAGGCGAATTTCGGTCGCGAGGGTGATGAGCCCTTCAGCTACGCGGATCTGCAGGACGCCATCGTTCCGGAAGACAGGGATCGGTGGCGCGAGACCGTGGAGGCGGCGATCGCCTCGGGCGACGAATTCGACATCGAGTATCGTATCAGGACGCGTTCGGGCGAAACGCGCTGGGTCGAGGTTCGGGGGCAGGTGAGTTCCGATATCACCGACCGGGCGACAGGCATGGCGGGAATATCGCTGGATATCACCGCGCGCAAGGAGGCGGAGGAACACCGAAAGCTCCTTGCGCGGGAATTGAACCACCGCGTCAAGAATTCCCTGGCGACGGCGCAATCGGTATTCGCGCAGTCGATGCGCTCGGCCAAGACGCTGGAAGAAGCGCAGGAAATCGCCTTCGGGCGGATGCAGGCGCTGTCCATGGCGCAGGACCTGCTGACGCAGGACGGATTTTCAGCAGCCCAGCTTGAGGATGTCGTCACTTCGGCCATCAAGCCGTTCGATGGCGGGGCGTTCCGTGTCGGGGGGCCTCGTGTGGTGCTGGGCGCGCGGTCGGTTTCGGCATTCGCGCTCGCCTTGCATGAACTGGCCACCAATGCGTCCAAATACGGGGCTCTGTCCACTGCGGACGGCACGATCGCAATCGCCTGGACTTTGGAAGACGCTGCCGATGGGCCGGTTCTGCGGTTCCACTGGAGCGAGCAGGGCGGGCCTCCGGTCCGCAAGCCGGAACGCCGTGGCTTCGGCACGCGGATCATCGAGGGCGCCTTGTCGGCCGAAATCAACGGTACCGCTTCGATAGACTTCCAAAGTGGTGGTATCGCCTTCGAGGCTGTCGCGCCCCTGAAGGATCTGACGGAAGACGCCTGACGATCAGGCCGACAGGCGCGATGGCACCTTGAGGCCGGTGGTTGCGGGGGCAATGTCGACCTCCGGCACCAACATGCCGGAATGCTCGGCAAACCGTGCAACGGATCGGCGGACCGTCTCGGCGTTGACCTGCTTGGCAAAGGCGGCCTTGCAGGCCTGTACGGCCGATACGTGTACTTCCGTTCGATGCACCGTCCGGCAATTTTGAAGCCAGGCATAAGCCTGTGTCACGGTCACGATGTCCCGCGGCACGCCGATGCCGAAGAAGACTCGAACCGGAACCTGGAAAACGTCGTATTCCATCGTTGAACCTCCCCGAATCCGCATCCCTTAAACATGGCGCAGGGCACCGAAATTTCAACGTATTCTTCCGATCGGGGCCAGCCTTAACAGGCGTGCGACAATTGCGCGCGGACTCATGCCGCAGGACTGCTACGCGTCGAAAACGCCGCTGCCTAAACCGCGTTGACCATGCCCTGGCCAAGGACCGGGCCAGTGGGCTGGCCGGTAGGAGAACCGCCGGACGGCTCGTCGGAGATGGCAAACGCGTCACCATGCGCGTCGGCGTGCAGGGCATCATCGAGGGTCATGACATAGGTCTGGCCCGCGTCGACCACACCCATGGAGCGCGGCGCGCCGCCGGCCGGGACGTACCATAGCTCTGCGGCGCGGCCGGCTTCGAGGGGCATTCTAAGCGGCGTGACTGTGGCCGAGCGACCGTCGGCGGCCAGGGTCACCACGGCAAGCGGTTCTCCCGATTGTGCCGCGATGACGGAGCTGAAGCCGGGCCCCGTAGGGCGCTCCACCGGCTGCATGACAACAAGCAGCGCCACGATGCTGGCAAAAGCGGCGGCCATGCCGCCGACCGCAAGCCAGCGCCAGACGGCCGAAACGGTGTTTCTGGCTGCCAAATGAACTTGCACGGGCCGGCGGGTCTGCTCGGCGATCCTGCTCCACAGGGCAGCCGGAGGAGCGACCGAGGGCGTCGAGGCACCCAGCGGCGCCAGGGCGCTGTTCCAGCGATCCACCTCGGCGGCAAAGGCCGGCTCGGTTTCGTAGCGGTGGCGGGCCTGCCGGCGCGCGGCATCGTCCAGCGTGCCGAGCGCGTACTCTGCCGCAAGAAAATCCTCGTCGTTGAATTCGTCCGCCGCGCTCATGGCTCCATGCACCCCCGCAGCTTCATCAGGCCTCGGCGGATGATGCTTTTCAAGGTGCCGACCGGCATCGCGGCAGCTTTCGACAGGTCATCATGGGTGCGCCCCGTCAGGAATGCAGAGCGGATGGCCCATCTTGCGCGCTCTTCCAACTGGTCCAGGCACTGATCGAGCCTCGTGAGTTCCTCGCCGAACAGCAGGATCTGGTCGGCGTCCGGCCGGTCGTCGGCGATATCGTGGGCGGCGTCCTCGGTCACTTCGGAGCGGCGGTGCGTTCTTGCAGAGCGCAGGCGGTCGATAGCGCGGTTATGCGCGATTGCCGCAAGCCAGCTGATCGCACTCGCCCGGCCCGCATCGAACTGCGCCGCTTTCCGCCATACGCTGACATATACGTCCTGCAAGGTTTCTTCCGCCTCCTGCCGCGTAGGCAAGATACGCAGGCAAATGCCGAACAGTTTCGCGCTCGTCATGCGATAGACGGTCGCAAAGGCGTCGTGATCGCCACGCCCCGTCCGCTCCAGCGCCGCCGCAAGGATCATACGTGTGTCTTGCTGGGTCATCCCCATCGGCTCCCGGTGCGGATCGCTGCGTAGGCGGCAAACTAGGGCGACTTGCCGCTTCAGGGAGTGGGCGAAGCGGCGAACTTTTTTTTCGGCATGCATCCGGCGGCAGCACGGCTTCGTATCTGCTGGCTGCAAGGAACACACAGGGAGAAAATCATGAAGACGATCCTATTTGCCGGTGTCATCGGCCTCGCCATGGGCACCGCTGCATTCGCCGAAGCCGACAAGGGCAGCTCGATGCCTGTCGAGAGCATGGCCATGTCGCAGGAAGGCGGCAGCGTAACGGTTGGCGGCGCACCGATGTATGCCAACAAGACGATCGCCGAAAATGCCGTGAACGCCTCCAACCTGACGACGCTCGTCGCCGCGGTGAAGGCAGCCGGACTGGTGGAAACGCTCGGCGGACCGGGGCCCTTTACCGTCTTCGCGCCCGACAATGCCGCGTTTGAAAAGCTTCCGGCCGGCACGGTGGAAGAGCTCGTCAAGCCCGAGAACAAGGCGCAGCTTACCAAGATCCTGACCTACCATGTCGTTCCGGCGCGTGCGACGGCCGAAGCGGCCATGGGCATGATCCGCGACGATGGCGGGGCCCACAAGGTCAAGACGGTCGAGGGCGAGGAGCTGACGCTCGGCATGGCCGGAAACGCGATCACCGTCACCGATGCCAACGGCAATGTGGCGACCGTGACGCAGGCCGACGTCCTGCAATCGAATGGCGTGGTGCATGTCATCGATACGGTGCTGATGCCGGCGATGTGATGGGTTGGCACCGGGCAGCCCCCCGCCCGGTGCCCCGGCTTCAGTTCGTGCAGCCGTCGCGCGCTTGCGCGGCGGCTGTTTCGCCGCCCTCCTGCTGGGCCGCGACATCCGCGGGCGACGTTGCGACGTTCGTGTCCGCTTCGCCCGGCTCACTGGCCATGGGCATCGTCGTACCATCCTGCACGATGCCGCTGCCCTGGCCGGTTCCGGATGTGCCGGCGGCCATGGAGCCGCCTTCCATGTTGGTCGTCGTGCCGCCGTCGGGCTGGCGCTCGGCCATCTGATCCGGCGCCTGCATCGGCGCCGTGGTCCCATCCTTGGAAATCGTTCCGGCCGTTTTTCCTGCCGTATCGTGGCAATCCGCCAAGGCGATTGCAGGCATCATGAAGAGTGCGGACGCTGCGAGGACAACGATGGATCGCGTTCTCATTTCGAACCTCCCTGTTCGATCCTGGCGCCCGATGGCAAAACTTCCCGACGGGCCAAGTGTTCCTCAACGTGTGCGACCCCTCGCCGCGCCGGGCGACTGCTCTAGATGACAAGCCTGTGAAGGCCCTTGAGCAGCAAGGGTCGGTAAGCCGCGTTGGCGGCAGGGAGTCTTAAGCGGATGGGCGTACTCATCAGTATATTGATCACGTTCCTGGTCGTGGTCCTCGTTCTTTGGCTCGTCCAGCAACTGCCGCTGGATGGCCGGATCAAGCAGATCGTCCAGGCCATCGTCATCATCATCGGGATCATTTCGCTGCTGCGATATCTCGCGGTCTTTTGACCGATCTCGGGCGCCGGGGGGATACCCTCGGCGCCCGTCTTTTTCAGATAACCTGAAACCCATGGGCGAACGGGTCCCGATCATCGATGAAGATCGTGTTGTAGCCCGTCAGACGCGCCCAGCCTGCCACCGATGGTATTATGGCGGGCTTGCCGGCAACGGTCGTTTCCCCCTCGACCCGGCCTTTGAAGAGAGAGCCTATGATGCTCTCGTGCACGAAGTCGTCACCGGGCTTCAGCTTTCCCTTGGCGGCCCATTGGGCGATTCTTGCCGAAGTGCCCGTTCCGCAGGGCGACCGGTCGATGGCCTTGTCCCCGTAGAAAACCGCATTGCGCGCATGCGCTTCGCCGTGGCGCGGCGCGCCCGTCCACAGAATGTGCGACAGGCCGGCAATCTCCGGCTTTTCCGGATGCACGAAGCTGTATTTGTCGTTCAGCGCGCGGCGCAGCGGACCGGACAGGGCCACGAGCTGCCCGGCGGTAAAGTCCGCCATGTCACGGAAGTTCTCCTGCGGATCGACGATGGCGTAGAAATTTCCGCCATAGGCGACATCCACGGTAAGCCTGCCGAGCCCCGGGCACTCCACCTCCAGCCCTTCCGAATGGAGGAAGGCCGGAACGTTGACCAGCCGCACCTCTTCCACATGGTCGCCAACCTGCCTGTAAGTGGCCACGACCAGGCCGGCCGGCGTATCGAGCCTCAGCGTGCCGGGCTCCTTCGGGGTCACCAGTCCATGCTCCAGCGCCATCGTCACCGTGCCGATGGTGCCATGGCCGCACATGGGCAGACAGCCGGATGTTTCGATGAACAGGATGGCGATATCGCAATCGGGCCGCGTCGGCGGATAGAGGATCGAGCCCGACATCATGTCGTGGCCGCGTGGCTCGAACATCAGGCCGGTGCGCACCCAGTCGAACTCGGCCAGGAAGTGGGCGCGCTTCTCGATCATGTTGGCCCCGGACAGGATGGGGCCGCCGCCGGCCACCAGCCGCACCGGATTGCCGCATGTATGCCCGTCGAGGCAGAAAAAGGAATGTCGTGCCATGTCGCTACCGTGTCTGCTTGAAGCGTCGGGGTGAGAAGGGGGCAAGGTCGATGGATGGCGCGCGGCCGGCGGCCAGCTCTGCCACGAGACGCGCTGTCGCGGCAGATTGCGTCAGGCCGAGATGTCCATGGCCGAAGGCGTGGATGATATGTCGGCCGGCGGCGGAATAGCCGATAACGGCAAGCGTATCGGGCATGGATGGCCGGAACCCCATCCAGCGCGTTCCGCCTTCCGTCCGCAGCCCCGGCAGAAACTGCGCGGCCTTGGCCAGCATGGCATCCGACCGCTTCCAGTTGGGAGGCAGGTTCAGGCCGCCCAGTTCCACCGCGCCGCCGATCCGCACGCCGCCCCCAATGGGCGTCGCGACAAAGCCATGACCGTTGAAGTAAAGTTGTCGGCGCAGGTCGAAAGCGCCGGCCGGCAATGTGGTGTTGTATCCGCGTTCCGTCTCCAGCGGCACCGCGTCGCCGAGCCAGCCGGCGAGCCGCTTCGACCAGGCGCCGGCCGCCACGACGACCGTCTTTGCGGACAGGCGCCGGTTGCCCGGCAGCGTCAGCACTGCGCCGGCCTCGGCCGGCTCGACCTTCAGCACCTCGTCCCGGCGCAGGGCGCCGCCCTCCGCCTCCAGCCTCTGTGCCAAGGCAAGGGTGAACAGGCGCGGATCGATGATCTGGCGGCCGTCCTCGGTATAGACGGCCTTCTGCCGGAAACGCGCGTGCAGCCCCGGCTGCAAGGATTCGATTTCGTCGCCGCCAACGACTTTGAAGGCGAAGCCGGCCTTTTCCTTGGCCGCCCAGTCACCTCTGGCGCTGTCGAAGGCGGATGCCCCGTCGTACAGATCGAGGGTGCCCGTCGTCATCGCATGACGGGCAAGGACCGGCTCCAGCAGGACGCGCTGCATCTCCGCCTCGGCCAGCCGCATGATCGTTGCCTGCGCGGCCAAGATTTCGGCGTGGCGGGCCGGGCGGCTGGCGGCGGCAAAGCGCAGCAGCCATGGCGCGATCCTGAGTGCGTATGCGGGGCGAATCGCCAGCGGTCCGAGCGGGTCGGCCAGCCAGCGCGGGGCCTGGCGCAGAATGCCGGGCGAAGCCAGCGGCAGAATTTCCGGAAAGGCCAGGATACCGGCATTCCCGGCGCTGGCGCCGGAAGCGGGGCCGCTTTTGTCGAGCACCAGCACCTGCCGCCCTTCGGCGCGCAGCGCCCGGCCGGCCATCAGGCCGACGACGCCGGCGCCGATCACCACGACATCCGCTGTCTCCTGATTGACCGGGCTCATGATCCGCCTTTCGATGCCTGACGCACGTTCCATGGCATGCCGCCCTGGTTGCGGCAAGGCCGGGCGCAAGGCACAACTGCGCACAGATTTCACACATGGGTCGAAAGGCTCTAATCTGGCAACCGGACTGCAGCCGCGAGCCCGTCGGGAGAGATGCGTGACGTCGTATTTGGATAGCGCCGGAGACGAGTGGCGAAGGCGGGTTGCCCGAGTGTTGGGCGACGAGGCCTTCGATGCGCTGCGCTCGCCGACCATCGAGGGCCTGATCCTGGAGCCGCTTTACGGCAAGGCGGCCGAAGCGCGGCCGCGCGCCTTCCGGCAGGCCGGCGCGGCGCCGTGGCAGATCGTCCAGCGCATAGACGATACGGACCCGGCAAGAGCGGGCGCCCAGGCGGCGGAAGATATCGCCGAGGGCGCCAATGTCCTGCGCCTTTGCCTTGCCGGCAGCGACGCGGCCTTCGGCTTCGGGCTGCCCGCATCGCAGGCGGCCGATGCCTTGGCCGGCCTGGAGCTCGACCGCCAGCCGGTCGAGATATGCAGCGCGAACGGCTATGGCCAGGATGCGGCGGAGGCCGTGCTGGCCTGCCTCGATGCCGCGCGGCTGCCGCCATCGCTGTCGAAAGTGTCGTTCCGGCTGGATGCGTCGATGGTCCATGTGCCGATGGTTGCGCGGCTTCTGGAAGCGGGTTTCCAGGGGCCGTTGGCCTGCGCATCCGGGCGTGCGCACCACAATGCCGGTGCCGACGCGGTGCAGGAGATCGCGGCGGTGCTGTCTTCCGCCGTTGCGGCCCTGCGTACCATGGAGCAGGCCGGCCTGCCGGCGGACAGGGCAGCCGAGCGCCTGACGCTGGAACTCTGTGCCGATGCCGATGTGTTCATGACGCTGGCGAAGTTCAGGGCGGTGCGGTTGTTGTGGGCCGAGATCGCCTCCGCCTGCCGCTTGCCATCGGCCTCCATCCGTGTGGATGCGGAAACCTCGTTCCGGATGCTGACCCGGCAGGACGTGGCCACCAACATGCTGCGCAACACGCTTGCCGTATTTGCCGCCGCCGTCGGCGGCGCGGATACGGTCTGCGTCCTTCCGCATACGCTGGCCTCCGGCCTGCCGGATGCCTTTGCCCGCCGCATGGCGCGCAATCTGCAGATCATCCTGATGGATGAAAGCCATCTGGCCTCGGTGGCCGATCCGGCTGCGGGGGCGGGGGCCTTCGAAAAGCTGACGGACGATCTTGCCGAGGCCGGCTGGCAGGCCTTCCAGCGTCTGGAGGCAGCGGGCGGCCTTGCGGCAGCCGGCGAAGACGGATCCTGGGCGGCCGCGCTGGCGCGCACACGGCAGCACAGGGCCGCCGCCATCGCCGACGGCCGTGCCGCCATATTGGGCGTCACCCATTACCCGGATGCTCGCGAGCGTCCGTCCGCAACCCTTGCCTCGCGGCGCAGCGCCTTTGCCTTCGATGCCTTCCGCGATGCTGCCGCCTTCGAAGCCGGGGAGACCGCGGCATGACTTCCATTCCCGACTTTTCCAAACTGTCCCGGCGCAATCCGGCGCCTGTCGATGCCGGGGGCGGGCGTGTCTGGCAGACGCCGGAGGGCATCGAGGTCAAGCCGTGCTACGGCACCGACGACCGCGCCGGGCTGGAAGCCGTGGACGGCTATCCGGGCATGCCGCCCTTTCTGCGCGGTCCATATCCGACGATGTATGTGAACCAGCCATGGACGATCCGGCAGTATGCGGGGTTCTCGACGGCGGAAGAGTCCAACGCCTTCTATCGGCGTAACCTGCAGGCCGGGCAGAAGGGCCTGTCCGTGGCCTTCGACCTTGCGACGCATCGCGGCTACGACAGCGATCATCCGCGCGTGGCCGGCGATGTCGGCATGGCGGGTGTGGCGATCGATTCCATCTACGATATGCGCACCCTGTTCGACGGCATCCCGCTCGACAAGATGAGCGTATCGATGACGATGAACGGCGCCGTCCTACCGATCCTGGCGCTGTACATCGTGGCGGGGGAAGAGCAGGGCGTTCCGCCCGAGAAGCTGTCGGGCACGATCCAGAACGATATTCTGAAGGAGTTCATGGTCCGCAATACCTACATCTACCCGCCGGCCGGGTCGATGCGGATCGTCTCCGATATTTTCGGCTACACCTCGCGGCACATGCCGCGGTTCAATTCCATATCGATTTCCGGCTATCACATGCAGGAAGCCGGGGCGACGGCCGATCTGGAGCTTGCCTACACGCTCGCCGACGGGGTCGAATATATCCGCGCCGGAATCGCCGCCGGCCTGCCGGTCGATTCCTTCGCTCCCCGCCTGTCCTTTTTCTGGGCGGTCGGCATGAACTTCTTCATGGAGGTGGCCAAGCTTCGTGCCGGCCGGCTGCTGTGGAGCCGGCTCGTCTCGCAGTTCGATCCGAAAAACGAGAAGTCGCTGGCGCTGCGCGCGCACTGCCAGACATCGGGCTGGTCGCTGACGGCGCAGGACGTGTTCAACAACGTCACGCGGACGGCGATCGAAGCGATGGCCGCCACGCAGGGGCATACCCAGTCGCTGCACACCAACTCGCTGGACGAGGCCTTGGCGCTGCCGACCGATTTTTCGGCGCGGATCGCGCGTAATACCCAGCTTCTGCTGCAACTGGAAAGCGGCACGACGCGCATCATCGACCCGTGGGGCGGCTCGGCCTATGTCGAGCGCCTGACGCAGGATCTGGCCGACAGGGCCATAGCGCATATCGACGAGGTGGAATCGCTCGGCGGGATGGCGCGCGCCATCGAAAGCGGCGTGCCGAAACTGCGGATCGAGGAGGCCGCCGCGCGCACGCAGGCGCGGATCGATTCCGGCCACCAGACGGTCGTCGGCGTCAACCGCCATGTGGTGGGCGAGGAGCAGGAGATCGAGGTGCTGAAGGTCGACAATTCGGCCGTGCGCGCCCGCCAGATCGACAAGCTGAAGCGGCTTCGCGCCGAGCGCAACGAGGCCGACGTGGCCCGATCCCTGGCGGCGCTGACCGCGGCGGCGCGAGGGCAGGGCAACCTTCTGGAACTCGCAGTCGTGGCGGCCCGCGCCAAGGCGACGGTGGGCGAGATCTCAGAAGCCCTGGAACAGGCCTGGAGCCGCCATCGCGCCGAAATCCAGGTCAACAGCGGCGTCTATGCCCGTGCCTTCGGCGAGCCGGACGCGGCGACGGTGCGCGCGACGGCGCTTGTGGAGGATTTCCGCGAGCTTGAAGGCTCCGCGCCGCGCATCCTGGTGGCCAAGATGGGGCAGGATGGGCACGATCGGGGCCAGAAGGTGATTGCGTCGGCTTTCGGCGACCTTGGCTTCGGCGTCGTCATCGGCCCGCTCTTCGCCACGCCGGACGAGGTTGCCGAACAGGCCATCGGCGAGGATGTCCATGTGGTGGGGGTTTCGTCGCTGGCGGCGGGGCACCTGACGCTTGTGCCGGAACTGCGGCAGGCACTTGCGCAGCGCGGGCGGCCGGACATCATGATCGTGGTGGGCGGGGTCATCCCCCCGCAGGACGAGCAGGCCCTACGCGACTTCGGCGCAGCGGCGATCTTTCCGCCGGGCACGCCCATCGCGCGCGCCGCCATCGAGGTGCTCGACACGCTGAAGGCGCATCACGGCTACCGGCAGAAGAAACCGTCGGACTATCTCTGATGCCGGCTTACGCGACGCGGGCGGGCAGGCGGGACATGCCCACCGGCTCGTAGCCCTCGGTAACGTTGGCCTCGCATTCGGAGAACACCCGTCCGACGCCGATCAGGATCGGGCGGTCGACGCCGACCCGTTCCACCAGCGCGCCAAGGCCGGCAAGTGTGCCGACGCCGCGCGTTTCGTCGTCGCGCGACAGGTTTGCCGCCACCGCAACCGGGGTCTCGGCCGGCAGGCCCTCTGCGATCAGCCTTTCGGAAATGCGGGGCGCCATGCGACCGCCCATGTAGAAGATCGTCGTGGCGTTGTCGTCGGCCAGCGCGTGCCAGTCGAGGTCTTCCGGCAAGCCCCCCTTGCGGGAGTGCGCCGTGACGAAACGCACCTGCTGCGCGCAGTCGCGATGCGTCAGCGAAACGCCGAAGCCGGCCGCAAGCGCGGACGCCGCGGTGATGCCGGGCACGATGCGCACCGGAATGCCTTCCTGACGCAGTTCGGCGATCTCTTCGCCCGCGCGGCCGAAGATGGAAACATCGCCGCTCTTCAGCCGTACGACATGCTTACCGGCCTTGGCGAACTGGATCATCATCCGGTTGATGTCTTCTTGCCGGCAGCTATCGCGCGAGGCGCGCTTGCCGACCAGCATGCGCTTGGCCTCGCGGCGCGCCAGCTCCAGGATGTCGTCGGATACGAGGTCGTCGAACAGGATCACATCCGCTGCCTGAAGCGCGCGCACCGCCTTGAGCGTCAGCAACTCGGCCTCACCGGGGCCGGCGCCGACAAGCGTGACCCTTCCGCCGGCCGAGGGCGAGCGTGCAAGATCCTCGACCCAGCCGCGCGCCTCTGCCTCTGCGGCATCGTCCGGGGCCTTCCGCGTGAAGGCGCTGTCGGAGAACCGCTCCCAGAAGCTGCGGCGCTGCGGCCCTGGCATCAGGCTGTCCATCACGTTGCTGCGCAGGCGCGTGGCTAGGCGCGCCCACCCGGTCAGGGACAGCGGCAGCAGGGTTTCGATCCGCCGGCGGATCGCCTGGCCCAGGATCGGCGCCGCACCATCGGTCGAGATGCCGACGACGACGGGCGAGCGGTTGACGATGGTGCCGAAACGGAACTGGCAGTAGGCGGGCTTGTCGATGACGTTGACGGGCACGCCGGCGCGATGGGCTGCGGCGGCAAAGCTTTCGGCCTCGGCCTCCGTCTCGCAGTCGGCGACGGCCAGCGCCGCGCCCTCGAAGTCGGCCTCGGCCCAGCCGCGCGCCACATGCACGATGCTGCCGCGCTCGAAGGCGGCCTCCAGCACCGAGCGCATTTCATCGGAAAGCCCGTCTTCCTCGGCGTGAAGCCTTACCGCAGCGCCGGCCGCCGCCAGCAGTTCGGCCTTCCAGGCGGCCGCATCGGAGCCGCCGGCCATGATGACGCGCTTGCCGGAAAGATCGAAGAAGACGGGCAGGGTGGCAAGATCGCCCATGCGCTGGGGGCGCTCGCGTTCCTGTCGCATGTCGTCCGTGCCTGCCGCCATTTGGATACGCCTTCCGAAAACCATGGCCAATGTCGGCGATTTGCCCGCGCGATACAAGAAAGCGGCTTTTGCCGCATGTGCCCTAGGCGGTCGATTGCCCTCAATACCCGCTCTGCCCCGGAAAATCCTTCCGACATCACGAAAGTTTAATCTTGAATTTTTCAATCATAATTTTAATGGTGCCGTCAGATTCGACCCTGAATTGAAGGAGCGTCCACCGTGCAGCCGCAACCCCGCCGCCTGTCCACCCCTCTGATCGCCGGTCTTCTGGCCGCCTGCACCATGAGCTTCGCAGTCGTCGCAAAGGCGCAGGAGACCATCTCGGTCGAGGATGCGCGCGGCACGCAGGAGGTTCCGCTGAAGCCGCAGACGGTGGTTGCGTTCGATATGGCGAGCCTGGATACGCTGGGCGCCCTGGGCGTCCAAGTTGCGGGCGTGCCGCAGGTAGTCCTGCCGGACTATTTGCAGCCCTTTGCCGAGGTCGAGAAGGTCGGTTCGCTGTTCGAGCCGGATCTGGAGGCGGTCAACGCCTTGCAGCCGGACCTCATTATCGTCGGCGGGCGCTCGGGTCCGAAGGCGGAGGCCCTGTCGGCCATCGCGCCGACGCTGGACATGACGGTCGACCAGCAGAACTTCGTCGCCAGCGCCGAGAAGAACGTGAAGACCCTTGCGACGGTGTTCGGCAAGGAGGCGCAGGCCGACGCGGCGCTGGAAAAGCTGGATGCCTCCATCGAGGCGCTCCATGCAAAGGCCGGCGAGGCCGGCAACGCACTGATCGTGCTGACGACCGGCAACAAGATGAGCGCCTATGGCAAGGGGTCGCGTTTCGGCGTGCTGCACGACACCTTCGGTTTCGAGCCTGCGGATCCCAACCTTGCCGTCGCCAACCATGGCGAGGCGATCTCGTTCGAGTATATCGCGAAGACGAACCCGGACTGGCTCTTCGTCATCGACCGCGACGCAGCCATCGGCCGTGGCGCAGCGGCGGCCATGCTCGACAACGAGCTTGTCGGTGGCACCAGCGCCTGGAAGGACGGGCAGGTCGTCTACCTGACGCCGGCCAACTGGTACCTGATCGGCGGCGGCCTGCAGGCGATGCAGCAGAACGTCGACCAGATCACGCAGGCGCTGGACAAGTCCGGCCAGTAACCGGACCATTCGCATGGCGCCCCCGGCGCCGCGCGTGACCTTCGCGATGCAACGTTATCTCTTCCCCTGCATGGTGCTGGCGGTGGCCCTTCTGGCCGCCGCCAGCCTGTTTATCGGCGTCAGCGAGGTATCCTTCCTCGATGTCCTGACCGGCCGGGCCGATGCGGCTGCGCTGGAGATCCTGGCCGTCAGCCGCCTGCCGCGCACCCTGTCTTTGCTGCTGGCAGGGGCGGCGATGGCCGTAGCCGGCCTGTTGATGCAGATGCTGGCGCGCAACCGCTTCGTCGAGCCATCGACGGCCGGCACGGTCGAGTCGGCCAGCCTCGGCCTGCTTGTGGTGCTGATTTTTGCGCCGGCCTTGCCCGTCATGGGCAAGATGCTGGTGGCCAGCCTGTTTGCCCTGGCAGGCACGGCGCTTTTCATGGCGATTCTCGCGCGCATTCCGCATCGCTCGACGCTTGTCGTGCCGCTGGTCGGCATCATGCTGGGCGGGGTCATCAATGCCGGAACGACCTTCTTCGCCTACCGCTACGATCTCATGCAGTCGCTTGGCGCGTGGACGATGGGCGATTTTTCGGGCGTACTACGCGGCCGCTACGAGTTGCTGTGGCTGGCTCTGGCGCTGACTGTGGCCGCCTATATCGCCGCCGACCGCTTCACGGTGGCGGGCCTCGGCCGCAGCTTCACAACCAATCTCGGCCTGCATTACGGCCGTGTGCTGGCGCTTGGCCTCACCATCGTCTCGCTGGTCACGGCCGTCGTCGTCGTCACGGTGGGCTCCATCCCGTTCCTGGGGCTGATCGTGCCCAACCTCGTCTCCATGGCCATCGGCGACAATGTGCGCCGTGGCCTGCCCTGGGTAGCCCTGACGGGCGCGCTCTTCGTGCTCGTCTGCGATATTGTCGGCCGCACCATCCGCGCCCCCTACGAGGTTCCGCTCGGCACCATCGTCGGTGTTCTGGGGTCTGGCCTGTTCCTGTATCTGCTGCTGAAGGACAGGAAGCGCCTTGGCTGAGCCGCTGACCAGCCGGCGCGTTTCGCCGGCGCTGATCCTGTCTCTCATGGGTGCGGCGGCGCTCGTGTGCATCGTCCTCTTCCTGACGCTCGGTGCGCGGGGAAGCTGGAGCTTCGTGCTGCCGTACCGTGGCATGCGTCTTGCCGCCCTTGTGGTCGTCGCCGCGGCTGTCTCGATTTCGACGGTCCTGTTCCAGACGGTCACCAACAATCGCATCCTCACCCCGTCCATCATGGGGTTCGATTCGCTATTCGTGCTGATCCAGACCTGCATCCTGTTCTTCTTCGGCGCCATCGCGCTGTCGGGGCTCGATCCGCGCCTGCTTTTCATGGTGCAGGTGGCGGTGATGGCGGGCTTTTCGATCCTGCTCTACAAGCTGCTCTTCTCGGGCGGCATGCGCAGCCTGCATTTGATGCTGCTGGTCGGCGTCGTCTTCGGCGTATTCTTCCGCAGCCTGTCGGGGCTCATGCAGCGGTTGATGGACCCGAACGAGTTCGTGGTGCTGCAGGATCGCCTCTTTGCCAGCTTCAATACGGTCGACCCGCAATTGCTGGGCATCTCGGCGGTCGTGCTGACCATCGTGTCCGTGCTTGCCCTGCGCAACCTGTCGGTCCTGGATGTGCTGGCGCTCGGCCGCGATACCAGCATCGGCCTCGGCGTCGACCATCGGCGGGCCGTGCGCGGCATTCTGCTGTGCGTCGCCCTTTTGGTGGCAATTTCGACGGCGCTTGTCGGGCCTGTCACCTTTTTCGGGCTGCTGGTAGCCAATCTGGCCTACCTTGCCATCCCCTCGCACCGCCACCGGCATGTCGTACCGGCAGCGGTGCTGATATCCATCATCTGCCTCGTCGGAGGTCAGATGATCGTGGAGCGCCTTTTCGCCTTCTATACGGCGCTCAGCATCGTCATCGAGTTCGCCGGCGGAATCATGTTCATCATCATGCTCTTGCGGGGTGCCGCCCGATGATCGAAACGGGACAACTCACCAAGGCCTACGGCGACGTGGCCGTGGTCGACGGGGTATCGCTGCAGATACCGGCCGGCGGCGTGACCGCCATCATCGGACCCAACGGCGCGGGCAAATCGACTTTCCTGTCGATGGTTGCGCGGCTGACGCCGATGAGCTCGGGGGTGGTGACGGTTGGCGGGCTGGACGTATCCGGTACGCCGGGCGACGTCCTGGCAAAGCGGCTGTCGATCCTCAAGCAGGACAACCAGATCGCCATGCGCCTGACCGTCCGCGACCTTGTCTCGTTCGGACGGTATCCCCATTCGAAGGGGCGGCTGACGGCCGCCGACGCCGCCAAGGTGGACGAGGCGATCGGCTTTCTGAACCTTGGCGATCTGTCCGAACGGTTCCTCGACGAATTGTCGGGCGGCCAGCGGCAGCGCGCATTCGTGGCCATGGTGCTGGCGCAGGATACCGACTATGTGCTTCTGGACGAGCCGCTCAACAATCTCGACATGAAACACGCCGTGGCGATGATGCAGCTTGTCCGCAACGCCGCCGACAAGCTCGGCAAGACGGTCGTCGTGGTGCTGCACGACATCAACTTCGCCTCCTGCTACGCCGACCATATCGTGGCCATGCGCGATGGCCGACTGGCGATGCAGGGGCCTCCGTCGGAGCTGATCACGACGGAAGCCCTTGCCAAAATCTACGACATGGAGATCCCGGTGGAGATCATCGGCGGCCGGCGCATCTGCGTCTATTTCGGCTAGGGCATCCTCGGTGAACGTCAGCTCACCGAAGACGCTTTCTTCTCAAGTAATGCTCTAGTAGACGGCGCGTCCGCCCGAAAGATCGAAGACCGCCCCGGTCGAGAACGAGCACTCCTCGGAGGCAAGCCAGGCGATCATCGCGGCCGCTTCCGACGGCTCCAGGAACCGGGCGAGGGGGATCTTGGAGAGCATGTAGTCGATATGCTCCTGGCTCATCTGGTCGAAGATCGGCGTGCGCGCCGCCGCCGGCGTGACCGCGTTGACGATGACGCCACTGCCGGCAAGTTCCTTGGCCAGCGATTTCGTGAGCCCGATCAGCCCGGCCTTGGAGGCCGAGTAGTGCGAGGCGTTGGGGTTGCCCTCCTTGCCGGCGATGGAGGCAATGTTGACGATGCGGCCATAGCCGCGCCGGACCATGCCCGGCACCACGGCACGGCTGGTCAGATAGGGCGCGACGAGGTTGACCTCGATCACCTTGCGCCAGACATCGGGGTCCAGCTCCCAGGTCTTGCCGTTGCCGCCGGTGATGCCGGCATTGTTGACCAGGATATCCAAGCTGCCGGCCTCGCGCTCCAGCGCCTCGGCCGCCTCCCTGACGGCCTCGTCGTCCGTCAGTTCCACGACCCGGCCCTCGACGCCATCGCCCAGCATCGCGACAGCCTCGTCTATGGCGGCGGCGTCGATGTCCCAGATGGCCACCCGTGCCCCGCTGTCGATGAAGCGGCGCGCCGTCGCGGCGCCAAGGCCGCGCGCCCCACCTGTCACGACGGCCACGCGCCCCTGAAGGTCGATCCTGTTCATGTCCCCTCCCGCATTTATATGACTTTTCAATCCCGCAGCGTGAATGCGGTCAATCGACGATGTAGTCAACCGCCGTCGCGCTGAACCGCCGGTGAAATTCCGCAAGGCGCTCCACACCCTTCTCGCGTGAGATCACCAGGTGGTTCAGAAGCGCGTCCGCAGCCTCCGCCGGCCGGCCTTTGGCCAGCCAGGTGACGACGGCCGAATGCTCGTCCAGGAATGCGTCCGTCCGCGGCGTACGCATGAGGATGCTCTGCATATGCTTGCCGGAGATGATGGAGGCGCGGCTGCGGCCCAAAGCTTCCAAAATTTCGCGGTTGGGACAGAAGGCGAGACAGTCGGTGTGGAGGTCCTTCTCCAACTGGTCGAGCTCGGCGATGCCAAGGTCGGGAAACCGCTGCATGGCCCGATCGAGCCTCTTGCGGATGTCATCCAGGACATCGGCCGGAAGGTGCGCCGCTGCCGCCTGCAACGCCACCGGCTCCAGCAGCTCCCGCAGTTGGTACAGGTTGCGCAGCCGCTCCTCGTTGAGGGGTACAATCCACCAATGGGCCTTTTCGCCCTTGGTCACGATGCCCGCCAGTTGCGCCTTCAACAGAATTTCACGCGCCACCGTGCGGCCGACCCCGTAATGCCGGGCCAGCGCCAGCTCGTTGACGCGGAACCGGCCGAACAGCGAGCGCTTCAGGATCTCGCGTTCGACCTCGTAGTAATACAGGTCGGCGGTGTTGGTGCGTTCATCGGCGAGTGCCTCCTCGCCGATTGCCAGATGCTCCTGCGTCAGTTCCAGGCGCAGCGGACGGTCCGCACCGCTGACCATCAGGCCGCGGCCCTGGAAGCGCGACAGAAGCCCCTCGGACTCGAGCTGCGCAAGCGCCTGCTTCACCGGCGACCGGCTGGAATTGAACAATTCGGCCAGCGGCCCTTCCAGAAGCACGGCGCCGGCCGGCAGGGTGCCGCGCTCGATGCCCGTGCGCACGGCATCGCAGATCCGCGCATAGGCCGGCCGTCTGCCCGTTCCTGTCGCCTCAGCCGCCATGCTCATCGGGTCAGGTCACGGCGCCAAGCTGCCACGGCACGAATTCATTGTCGCCGTAGTCGTAGACTTCGCTGAGCGGCTTGTCGCCGGACGCCACCGCCAGCACCTTCTCGAAGATGCGACGGCCGGCCGCCTCGATCGAATCCTCGCCGGTGACGATGCCGCCGCAGTTCACGTCCATGTCGTCGCTCATGTGCTCGTACATGTCGTTATTGGTGGCAACCTTGATGCAGGGCGCCGGCTTGAAGCCCGACACGGAGCCACGGCCGGTGGTGAAGACCACCACCTGGCAGCCGCCGGCCACCTGCCCGGTGACGGCGACGGGGTCGTAGCCCGGCGTGTCCATGAAGACGAAGCCCGTCCTGTCGATGGGCTCGGCATATTCGTAGACGGCCTCGAGCGGCATCGTGCCCCCCTTGGCCACTGCGCCGAGGGATTTTTCGAGGATCGTGGTCAAGCCGCCCGCCTTGTTGCCGTGCGACGGGTTGTTGTTCAACTCGGCCCCGTGGCGCGCCGTATACTCACGCCACCAGTCGATTCGGTCCATCAACTTCTGCGCAACTGCCGGCGATGTGGCGCGCCGGGTGAGCAGATGTTCGGCACCATAGATTTCCGGTGTCTCGCTCAAGACGGCCGTGCCGCCGTTCTCGACGATCAAATCCGCCGCATAGCCGAGCGCCGGGTTGGCCGAGATGCCGGAATACCCGTCCGAGCCACCGCACTGAAGGGCAACCTTGAGCTTGGATACCGGCTGCGGCGTTCGTGTTGCCGCATTCACCTGGGGCAGCATCTCGCGGATGATTCCGGAGGCGATCTCGACGGTCTTGCGCGTGCCACCCAGCTGCTGGATCGTCATCGTGCGCATCAACGGGCCTTCCTCAAGCCCGTATTTTTCGGTGATGAAGGAGATCTGGTTGGTCTCGCATCCGAGACCGATCATCAGGATGCCGCCGAAATTCGGGTTGCGCGCATACCCGCTCAAGGTGCGAATGAGAAACTGGTATCCCTCTGTCTGCATGTTGATGGCGCAGCCGGTGCCGTGCGTCAGCGCGACGACACCGTCGACATTGTCGAACCCGGCCAGCCCGCCGCCACGGTTGAAGTGATCGGCGATGGCGCGCGAAACGGTGGCCGAACAGTTCACGGACGAGATGATGCCGATGTAGTTGCGCGTGCCCACCTGGCCGTCGGGGCGCAGGTAACCCTCGAAGGTCCGGCGTTCGGCTTCGGGGAGGAGAGGGGTTTCGCGCGCATCCGCCGCAAAATTGTGGGCGGCGTTGGATTCCTGCATGGCAAGGTTCTGCAGGTGGACATGCTCGCCGGGGCGGATATCGCGCGAGGCGATACCGATCACCTGACCGTATTTCAACACCGGTTCGCCGGCGGCGATGGCGCGGATGGCGACCTTGTGGCCACTCGGCACGGCTTCGAGGGTGGCGATGCCCGCCCCAAGCGCAACGCCGGCTTCCAGCGCCTCGCGCGCCACCGTAACATTGTCTTTCGGGTTCAAGAGGATCGTCGGGACAATCGTGTCGATCGCTTCGGACATCACGTCACCTGGTTCTAAAATTGGTCATTGCACGCAATAGCCATTCTATGATAGCCGTCCCGAAGTCAAGTTCATTCACTCGCGCCATGCAAGTGAATTCGGGAGGGGTGAAACACTTGTCCATAGTCGAGGCGGCCTAGGGCCACGGGCAGCAGGCCCGGCGGTACACAACGCACACGCACAGTTCAGTAGTGAGATTACCTTGTGGAAGTCTTCCGCAGGGCGGGAGCTCTCATGTCTTACGAATTCGACTTCTCGTTTTTGCGGGAATACATGCCCGACATCTGGGTGGGGATCCAGCAGACGGCCTGGATGACGCTCGTTTCCATCGTGCCGGGCTTCGTCCTCGGCACCGCCGCGGCCGTGGCCCGGCTGTCCGGGCCGGCATGGGCGCGCCGCATCGTGACCATCTATGTCGAGGGCATCCGCAACACGCCGCTTGTCATCCAGGTGTTCTGGCTCTTCTTCGGGCTGGCCGTGATGGGCGCGCGGATCGGGCCTTTCAACGCCGCCGTCATAGCGCTGGTCATCAATGTCGGCGCCTATACGGCCGAGATCATGCGTGCGGGCTTCCAGTCCATTCCGCGCGGACAGCTTGAAGCGGCCTCCTGCCTCGCCATGTCGCGCAGCCAGATGTTCTTCAGCGTGCAACTGCCGCAGGCCGTGGAGCGCGTATATCCCGCGCTGGTCAGCCAGTTCATCCTGATGATGCTGGCCACCTCGATCATGTCGCAGATCTCGGCGAACGAGCTGACGGGCGTCGCCTACCAGATCCAGTCCTTCACCTTCCGCGGCTTCGAGGTCTACCTCGTCATCGCCGTCGTCTACCTGGCGCTCGCGTCGGCGCTGCGGCTGCTGTTGCACGGCGTGGCGCAGGCAGCCTTTCCGCGCCTGCGTAAACTGAAGACCCCGCTTTGAGGAGGCGCGATCCATGTTGCTCGGCCTGACTTTTCCGCAATACTGGTTTCTCGTGCAGGGCGCCGGCTGGACCATCCTCCTGTCGCTGCTGGGTTTTGTCGGCGGCACCATCGTCGGCCTTCCGGTGGCGCTTGGGCGCAGCGCCCGCAATCGCTGGGTGGCACGGGCCTTCAGCCTCTACGTGCAGCTCATCCAGGGCATACCGCTGCCGGTCATCATGTTCGTGGTCTATTTCGGCCTCAGCATCTATGGCTATTCGCTGTCGGCCCTGGTGTCGGCGGGCATCGCCATGACGCTCTATTCCAGCGCCTATCTCGGCGAAATCTGGAAAGGCTGTATCCTTTCCGTGCCGAAAACGCAGTGGGAAGCGGGCGAGTGCCTTGCCCTGACAAGCACCCAGCGCTTCGTCTACGTGATCCTGCCCCAGGCGTTGCGCATCGCCGTGCCGCCCACGGTCGGGTTTCTGGTCCAGATCGTCAAGAACACCTCCTACTCGGTGGTCATCGGCTTCTTCGACCTGACCTATTCGGCCAAGATCCTCAACAATGCGACGTTGCAGCCCTTCGTCGTCTTCACCTTCGCGGCGCTCCTGTATTTCGCGGTCTGCTATCCGCTCTCGGTCTATGCCCGCCGCTTCGAGCGCCGCCTGAACCGTTCGGAGGCCTGATCCATGAACGCACCGACACTTCCGCAAAGGGCAGACCCCATGACCGATCAGTCGGCACCGCTTGTGCGCTTTCGCGATGTGCGAAAGAGCTTCGGCTCGCTCGAGGTTCTGAAAGGCATCACGCTCGACGTCAAACCCGGCCAAGTGGTTGCGCTGATCGGCCGGAGCGGCTCGGGCAAGAGTACCGCGCTGCGCTGCATCAACGGGCTCGAGAAGATCAATTCCGGCGAGTTGACCGTCTGCGGCCGCAGCCTGCATGCCAACGACTTCGACCTGCGCGATCTGCGCAAGGATGTCGGCATCGTCTTCCAGAGCTACAATCTCTTCCCGCATCTGACGGTAGAGCAGAACGTCACCCTGGCGCCGCGCAAGGTCAACGGCGTCAAGGGCCAGGCCGCCCATGCCCTTGCGGCCGAGGTGCTGGCCGAGGTCGGCCTTTCGGACAAGGCGCAGGCCTATCCGGAGCAGTTGTCTGGCGGACAGCAGCAGCGCGTCGCCATCGCCCGGTCGCTGGCCATGCGGCCCCGCCTGATGCTTTTCGACGAGGTGACCTCGGCACTCGACCCCGAACTGACGGGCGAGGTGCTGCGCGTCATCGCGCGCCTTGCGTCCGAGGGCATGACGATGGTGCTCGTCACCCACGAAATGGCCTTCGCGCAGAAGGTCGCCGACCTCGTCGTCTTCATGCACCAGGGCAAGGTCTGGGAGACCGGCCAAGGCGACATGCTCGCAAACCCGCAGACAGAGGAGCTGCGGCAATTCATCGGCAACGGGCTTTGATCGCGGCCGACATCCATCGAACCTCAAAGTCGATTTCAGGGAGAGACCATATGATGAAGAGTTTTCTGGCCGGCGCGCTGGCCTTCGGAGTGACGCTTGCAGCCGTTGCGGCTCCGGCAAGCGCCGACACGCTGGCGGACATCAAGGCGCGCGGCAGCATCGTCGTCGCGGTAGACCTCGGCCATCCGCCCTACGGCATGCTCGACGGCACCGCGCAGCAGACCGGGTCCGACATCGAGACGGCCAAGCTTCTGGCGGAAGATCTGGGCGTCACGCTGGAAGTCGTCGCCGTTTCCGGCGCAAACCGCGTGCCCTTCCTGATCTCCAACCGCGTCGATGCCGTGATCGCGTCCTTCTCGATTACCGAAGAGCGCAAGAAGGTCATCGATTACTCGCGCCCCTATGGCGTGATCCCGGTGGTCATCGCCGCTCCGGCTTCCATGGAAATCACCGATGCTGCCGGGCTTGCCGGCCAGTCCATCGCCGTCGCGCGCGGCACCACGGCCGATATCGAGCTGACCCGCACCGTCAAGGAAGCCGGGTCCGACGCCAACATCGTGCGGTACGAGGACGAGGCGACCGCGACGACCGCCGTTGCCACGGGCCAGCAGGAACTGTTTGCCGCCGCGCTTTCCACCGCGCAGGCGCTAGCGCAGCAGAACCCGGGGCTCGACATGGAGGTGAAGCTGGAAATGGCCGCCTATCCCATGGCCATCGGGCTGCGGAAGAACGACGACGCGTTCAAGGCCTACCTGGACGAGTGGGTCGGCACCAACCTGCACAATGGCAAGCTGAACGCGATCTATGAGAAGTATTTCGGCCAGAGCCTGCCGGCCGAGATGCTCGATTAATCATACTTTTCGCTTTGCACGGCGGGCGGACCGCGTTACCACGCCACAATGGGGTGTGAACGCGCGGCCCGCCCGTTGCCACGCCGTACGATGGACGATCCCAGGGAGGGGAATTGAGAATGAGTTCTACCGCGCGCCAGCCGTTCACGGGCCTGTTCCCGGTCGCACCGACGCCGTTTCTGGAAGACGGCGCGCTGGACCTGGAAGGTCAGCGCCGCGTCATGGATTGCATGATCGACCAGGGTGTCGACGGCATCTGCATTCTTGCCAACTACTCCGAGCAGTTCCTTTTGTCGGACGATGAGCGCGAGACGCTGACCCGGCTTTGCCTGGAGCATGTGGCCGGCCGGGTGCCTGTCATGGTGACGTGCAGCCACTTCTCCACGGACATCGCGGCAGCCCGAGCCAAGAGCGCCGCAGGGCAGGGCGCCGCCATCCTGATGATGATGCCGCCGTATCATGGCGCCGCGCTGCGCGCCGACGAAAAGCACATCTTCGAGCATTTCCAGCGTGTGTCCGAAGCGGCCGGCATTCCGGTGATGGTGCAGGATGCGCCGCTGTCGGGCGTTACGCTTTCGGTGCCGTTCCTGGTGCGCATGGCGCGCGAGCTGGAACTGGTCCGCTACTTCAAGATCGAGACGCCGCAGGCGGCCGCCAAGCTGCGCGCCCTTGTCGAGGCCGGCGGCGACGTGATCGAAGGGCCGTTCGACGGCGAAGAGGCGATCACCATGATGGCGGATCTCGACGCCGGAGCCACCGGCACCATGTCGAGCGCACTGCTGCCCGACCTTCTGCGCCCGGTCTTCGACCATCACCGTGCCGGCAACCGCGCCGAGGCGGCAAAGGCGTATGCGCATGTGCTGCCCTTGGTCAATTACGAAAACCGGCAGTGCGGCCTGCGGGCGGCCAAGACCGTCATGCAGGAAGGCGGCGTCATCGGCTGCGACCGGGTGCGCCATCCGATGGAGCAGATCCACCCCGCCACGCGTGAAGGCTTGCTGGAACTCGCCCGCGAAGTGCAGCCACTGGCGCTCAGCTGGGGCAAATAGGCCTGTCGCTCGGCCGTAACCTATGTTACGGCGGACGGGTCCTGTCCAAAGCAGGTGCGGCGCTGTGCGCCCCCAGGGAAAAGAGGGATTATTTCGATGAAACTCGTACGCTTCGGCCCGGCCGGCCAGGAAAAGCCCGGCATCCTCGGTGATGACGGCGTCGTCCGCGATGTGTCGTCCATCGTGACCGACTTTACGCCGGACAACCTTTCCGATGCCGCGCTGGACAAGCTCCGCAAGGCCGATCTGGCTTCGCTGCCGGCAGCGCCCGAGGGCGTGCGCCTTGGCGCGGTGGTGCCGCGCGCCGGCAACTTCCTGTGCATCGGCCTCAACTACGTCGACCATGCGCATGAATCGAACCTGCCGATCCCGGAAGAGCCGATCGTCTTCAACAAGTCGCCCTCGTCGTTGAGCGGCCCCTTCGACCCGGTGATCGTGCCGGCCGGCTCGGAAAAGACCGACTGGGAAGTCGAGATCGCCATCGTGATCGGCAAGGATGCGTACAACGTATCGGAAGCGGATGCGCTGTCGCATGTCGCCGGTTACACGATCTGCAACGATGTGTCCGAGCGGGCATGGCAGATCGAGCGCGGCGGCCAGTGGACCAAGGGCAAGAGCGCGCCGACCTTCGGCCCTCTCGGCCCGTGGCTTGTCACGCGTGACGAGATCGCCGATCCGCAGAAGCTCGACATGTGGCTGGATGTCGACGGCCAGCGTATGCAGACGGGCAATACCTCGACCATGATCTTCACGATCGCCCACATCATCGCTTATCTCTCGAAGTTCATGAAGCTCGAGGCCGGCGACGTCATCACCACCGGCACCCCTCCCGGCGTCGGCATGGGCAAGAAGCCGCCGCGCTACCTGAAGGCCGGCGAAACGGTGGCTCTCGGCATCGAAGGTCTCGGCCGGCAGGAGCAGGCCGTGGTGGCGTACAATGGCTGACGGCGCAGCCAGCCTGCCGCCACTGCCGCAGGATGCCGGCGCGGCCGCATTGGCGGCGCGCATATGGCGGCCGGACATCGGCCCCTGCGTGGCGGCGATCCGCGATGGCGATGTGGTGGATATCTCTGCCACCTTCGCCACCATGCGCGACCTGTGCGAAAGCAAAGACCCGGCGGCCGCACTGCGCGCCGCCGCCGGCGAGACTGTCGGGCGCTTCGAGGACATCCTTTCCAACGCCCATCCCGACACGCGGGATGCGTCGCGGCCCTGGCTGATCGCCCCGATCGACCTTCAGGCCGTCAAGGCGGCCGGCGTCACCTTCGCCGTCTCGATGCTGGAGCGCGTCATCGAAGAGCGCGCCAAGGGCGACCCAACGGCAGCCCGCTCCATCCGCGAAGAGGTGGGCCGCCTGATCGGCGACGATCTGCAGGCGTTGAAGCCCGGCTCTGCGGAAGCGATGGAGCTGAAGCGCGTCCTGACCGAAAAGGGCGTCTGGAGCCAGTATCTGGAAGTCGGCATCGGCCCCGATGCCGAAATCTTCACCAAGGCGCAGATCCTGTCGTCGGTCGGCTCCAACCAGCTTGCCGGCGTGCGCCCGGACTCGGCCTGGAACAACCCGGAGCCGGAAATCGTGCTGGTGATCGCCTCGGAAGGGACGGTCGTCGGCGCCACGCTCGGCAACGACGTCAACCTGCGCGATTTCGAAGGGCGTTCGGCGCTGCTGCTGTCGAAGGCCAAGGACAACAATGCAAGCTGTGCGATCGGCCCGGTCATCCGCTTCTTCGACGCGGATTTTAACCTGGACGATATCCGCAATGCGCGCCTGGACCTGACGGTGGAAGGCCGGGAAGGCTATGTGCTGTCGGGCTTCTCGCTGATGGACAAGATCAGCCGCGATCCGGCCGATCTGGCGGCACAGACGCTCAACAGCCATCATGCCTATCCCGATGGCCTTGTCCTCTTCCTCGGCACCCTGTTCGCCCCGACGGACGATCGCGATGTGGCAGGGCAGGGCTTCACGCATAAGGAGGGCGATATCGTCGCCATCCATTCGCCGCGCCTCGGCACGCTCGTCAACGAAATCCGCGCAACGGATGCCTGCGAGCCATGGACGTTCGGCGTCAGCCACCTGATGCGCAATTTGGCGGGCCGCGGTCTGCTCTGACCATTCTGCATCGCGGCGGCCCCTGGCTGCCGCGACGCTCAGAACCGGTCGCGCACCATGATGGTGTCACCTGGAATGACGGGATCGGTAATCAGGACGCGGCCAGTCATGACCTGCCCGTTGACGGCGCGCGTCAGGTCGACGCTCGCCTGGTCGGCCGAAGGGCCGAAGCCGCCGGCGGCGGCAATGGCGTTCTGCACCGTCATCCCCGGCAGAAAGGCGTGGCGGCCCGGCCCGCCGACGCTGCCCATCACGAAGACCGGGCGATACTCCGCCACCTCGATCGCGACGCTTGGATGCAGCAGGAAGCCGTCGCGGAACCGCGCTTCGATAGCCCCCTGCAATTGGCTGGTCGTCTGCCCGCGCGCCGGCACGTTGCCGATCAGGGGCATCGAAAGATAGCCGGCCTGGTCTACCGCGTACTGGCTGGAAAGATCGTCCTCGCCATAGACGGTGATGCGCAGCCTGTCGCCGGAATCGACGTAATGCTCGCCGGTGAGGGCAGGGTGGAAGGCCGGGGCGGGCGGCTGATACGTCGTGCAGGCAGTGGCCAGCGCAGACGCGCAGAATGCCGCAGCCAATCCACCGAAACGTGCCATCTTATCCGCCGATTACAACCCTTGGTTAACTATAGTCGCATCATAGTTAACCAAACGCTAAGTCGTCAGCGGCGCGGCGGCGTCTCCATCCACTTGATGATGACCATCGCCGGCAGGATCCAGATCAGGCCCGTCAGCAGGAAGTAGAGAAGCTGCACCCAGCCGCTTGCATTGGCCAGCGTTGCCGAGGCGATGGCGGTGGCGATGATGGCGTACAGGATCACGATGACGATCAGGAGCACGGTGCCGATCAGTTTCTTCAGGCGGACGGGCATTCGGCGATCCTGTGTTGACCGCATTTTGACCGAGGCGCTGGATGGCCCGCTTGCGGCATCATCGATTTGGGTCCAAATGATCGCTTTGTGCGCCGGACGCAAGGCCGGATGTGCGACACCGTATCTGGAATGGCATCCCCATGGTCGACACGCAGGTCATCTCACGCCAACCGGCCGGCACACGCGCCGGAACCACCGGTTCCAATCGGGCGATCCGGCTTTGGCTGTATCTGGCGGCGGCGATGGTGTTTGCCCTCGTGGTGGTTGGCGGCGCGACGCGATTGACCGAATCCGGGCTTTCGATCACCGAGTGGAAGCCCATTCACGGCATTATCCCGCCGCTGTCCGCCGCCGAATGGCAGGAAGAGTTCGACCTCTATCGCCAGATACCGCAATACCAGCTCGTCAATCGCGGCATGAGCCTGGATGCGTTCAAGACGATCTTCTGGTGGGAATGGGCGCATCGCTTTCTGGCGCGGGGCGTCGGCTTCGTCTTTGCGGTCGGGCTCGCCTTCTTCTGGGCCACGGGCCGGCTCGAAAGCCGTCTGAAGCCCCGTCTTCTCGGCATTCTTGCGCTTGGTGGCCTGCAGGGCGCCATCGGCTGGTGGATGGTGGCCTCCGGCCTGACGGAGCGCACAGACGTCAGCCAGTACCGGCTGGCGGTTCATCTCACCACCGCCTGCATCATCTTCATCGCGACCCTGTGGGTTGCCGAAGGCTTGCGGCCATTGCGGGCCGATGCCACCCCGTCGCGCGGCAGCCGGCGCATGGCGCTGGCCATCGTGTTCCTCTGCCTGTTCCAGATCTATCTGGGCGGGCTCGTCGCCGGCCTCAATGCCGGCCTGGCCTACAATACCTGGCCGCTGATGGACGGCGCGGTCGTGCCGTCCGGCCTGTTCTCCATGCAGCCCGTCTGGCACAATTTCTTCGAGAATGTGAAGGCGGTGCAGTTCTTCCACCGGTTGGGGGCCTACCTGCTCCTGACGGTGGTGATCGTTCATGCCGTGCGCTGCCTGCGCGCAGCGCCGTCCGCTCACTATTCGCTGGGCGCGCTCTGGCTGGTTGGCGCCGTGCTGGCGCAGGCCGGCCTCGGCATCGCAACGCTTCTCATGCATGTGCCGATCGAATGGGCCTTGCTGCATCAGGCCGGAGCTATCGGCGTGCTGACGCTTTCGGTTATTCACGCGCGGCCGATGTTTCCGCGCGTCGGGGCGCCCGAGGGCGCTAGGGCCGGCTGATCAGCCGGCCAGCATCAGATCCATGTTCTGGACGGCGGCGCCGGAAGCCCCTTTGCCGAGATTGTCCAGCAGCGCCACGAGGTTGACGCGGCTTGCGTCCCTGGATGCAAAGACATGCAGCTTCATGCGGTCGGTGCCCGCAAGTTCCGTCGGGTCCAGCCGCTTTACGCCGGCGCTCTCGGTCAGCGACGCCACCGTTACGATATCCTGCCCCTCATAGTGCTCGGCCAGCGCCCCATGGATGGTTTCGGGCGAGACGCCCTCCAGATGCAACGGCACCTGCACCAGCATGCCCTGCGCGAAACGCCCAACCGACGGCGCGAAGATCGGGTCCCTGGGCAGCCGGCCATAGGTCCGCATCTCGGGCAGGTGCTTGTGCTGCAGGTCCAGCCCGTACAGGAAATGCGGGGAGGCGATGGCGTCCTCGCGTGTCGGATCTTCCATCTGGGCAATCATCTGTTTGCCGCCGCCCGTGTAGCCGGACACCGCGTTGACCGAAACGGGATAATCGGCCGGCAGCAGGCCGGCGTCCCGCAGCGGACGCAACAGCGCGATAGCCCCCGTCGGGTAGCAGCCGGGATTGGCGACAAGGCGCGCTTCCCGAATGCGCCCGGCCTGGTCCGGCTCCAGTTCGGCAAAGCCGTAGACCCACCCCTCGGCGGTGCGAAAAGCGGTGCTGGTATCGATCAGCCGCGTCGAACTGTTGCCGCCGAGAAGGGCGACCACATCGCGCGAGGTATCGTCGGGAAGGCACAGGATCGCGATATTGGCGGCGTGCAGCATCTCTTCGCGCAGGTCGGCATTGCGCCGCTCCGCCTCGGGGATGGAGGTCAGCTCGATATCGTCGCGGCCTGCCAGGCGCGCGCGTATCTGAAGGCCCGTGGTGCCGTGTTCGCCGTCGATGAAGATACGCGGTTTCATGCCTGCCTTACTCCGCTTTCGAGCTTTTCGGCCCTCAGGCCGAGCATATACATAGCCACCGTGGCGGCAGCAATCGCGGTCATGTCCGCGTGGTCGTAGGGCGGAGATACCTCCACCACGTCTGCGCCGACGATGGGAAGATGGCCGAGCCTGCGCAGCACCGACAGCATTCGCGCGCTGGACGGCCCTCCCGCAACGGGGGTGCCCGTGCCCGGCGCAAAGGCCACGTCCAGGCAGTCGATGTCGAAGGTCAGGTATGCGGGGCCGGAGCCGGCGCGTGCCGTAATGCGCGCGGCAATCTCGGCGGCGCTCATCTCGTCCAGCGCATCGCCATGGATGATCTCGATGCCGCAGCTTTCGGGCGCATGGGTGCGGATGCCCACCTGGATCGACCGTTGCGGGTCGACGAGGCCGGCCTCGACCGCCGCAATCAGGAACGAACCATGGTCGACGCGCTGCGATCCATCCGCCGCGATGGCGATGGGCCAGGTATCCTGATGCGCATCGAAATGGATCAAGCCAAGCGGGCCGTGCCTTTCCGCATGCGCCTGCAGCAGCGGCCAGGTGATCGAGTGGTCGCCGCCGAGCGTCAGCAGGAAGCCGGTCTTTGCCATAAGCGCCGAAGCCTCTGCGCGGATCGCTTCATGCGCGGTTTCCGGCAGGCGATAATCGAGCAGGCAGTCTCCGTAGTCGACCACGCCCATGCGTTCGAACAGGTCGATGCCGAAGGGATATTGCGGGTCGTTGTCGAAGATGATGGACGCGCGGCGGATGGCTGCCGGCCCGAAGCGCGCGCCGGGCCTGTTCGAGACCGCGCTGTCGAAAGGAATGCCCCAGACGGCGGCGTCGGTGCCCGACACGTCCTTGGTGAAGCGACGGCGCAGAAACGAGGGCACACCCGCATAGGTCGGGTCGGATGCCGCACCGAGATTGCCGGTGGCGGTAAACGCGTGGTCGATCGATTTTCCGGCCATGGCCATACTCCGCTCGCATAAAAGAAAAGGGCCGCAGTTTCCTGCGACCCTCGTAAGTCCGAAATGAAACGCGAAAATGTCAGCGCTTCGAGAACTGGAACGAACGACGGGCCTTGGCCTTGCCGTACTTCTTGCGCTCGACCGTACGGCTGTCGCGCGTCAGGAAGCCGCCCTTCTTGAGAACCGAGCGAAGGCCCGGCTCGTAGTAGGTGAGGGCGCGCGAGATGCCGTGGCGCACGGCACCGGCCTGGCCGGAAAGACCGCCGCCGGCAACCGTGGCGACAACGTCGAACTGGCCATCGCGCGCTGCGGCGACGATGGGCTGACGCAGCACCATCTGCAGCACCGGACGCGCGAAGTATTCCGAGAAGTCGCGGTTGTTGATCGTGATCTTGCCGCTGCCCGGCTTGACCCAGACGCGGGCAACCGCATCCTTGCGCTTGCCGGTCGCGTAGGCGCGGCCCTGGGCGTCAAGCTTCTGGACATGGACGGGCGCTTCCGGCTGCGCGGCCGGGCTGGCGCCGAGATCCTGGAGGGAGTTCAGATCGGCCATTATGCAGCCCTCGTGTTCTTGGCGTTGAGCGCCTTGACATCCAGCGTTTCAGGCGTCTGGGCCGTGTGCGGATGTTCCGCGCCGGCATAGACGCGCAGGTTCTTCAACTGGCGACGGCCAAGCGGGCCGCGCGGCAGCATGCGCTCGACGGCCTTCTCGAGCACGCGCTCGGGGAAGCGACCCTCGAGGATCTCGCGCGCCTTGCGCTCCTTGATGCCGCCGGCGTAGCCGGTGTGCCAGTAATAGGTCTTGTCCTGGAACTTCTTGCCCGTGAACACCACCTTGTCGGCGTTGACGATGATGACATTGTCACCGTCGTCGATGTGCGGGGTGAAGGTCGGCTTATGCTTGCCACGAAGGCGGAGTGCGACGAGCGACGCGAGGCGGCCGACGACAAGCCCTTCGGCGTCGATCAGGATCCACTTCTTCTCGACCGTCTCGTTCTTCTGCGAGAAGGTTTTCATCTCAATGCCCTTTGGAAAGGTGCGTTCGGAGGCCGGGGTCATACCCAACACACGAAAAAGGCGACCGATCGGCCGCTTTCGACGCACTCCATAACGGCAAAGCTTGCGACAATCAAGCTGCCGACGGCAAAATAAGACAGCTTCGAAACGTCCGAAACCCCCGGAAAGCCGGGGGTTTCGTTGTGAGGTATCATGACACCACGTTGAGCGGTATCATTTTATTATCAGGATTCGACCTCGATCAGAATCTCGTTCCGACGCAGGAAGCCGGGCGTCCAGGGCGGGTTGTAGAAGGCGTAGACCGGATCGCCCTTCTGCTTCAGGTTCTCGTCGGCGAGGTAGTTGTAGAGCGCCATCAGCTTCTTGCTGGCCAGCGAGGCGTTGAACACGCCGCCGAAGCGGATCGCCACCATCCGCCGCGCCGGTACCTCTTCGATGCGCACATCGTCGGTCTCCGGTGCCGGCAGGCTCGACTTGGAGTACTTGCTCGGCATGATGAAGCGGATCGCCCATCCCTTTGCCTTGCCGTCGCCTTCGGACAGCTGCTGCAGGACCGGCGTCGTCATGGCGATCTTCTTGCCGGACCGGTTATGGGCACGGATGAAGTTGTAGAGCGCCTCGAAGCCAAGGCGTCGCGCCTTCTCGTGGTAACCGCCCTTGACCGTCTCGGCGACGAGCATGGCCTCGTAATCGCGGATCTCGATGTCGCCTTCCTTGCGCACGACGTCGTAATCGGGCTCTTCGGCATGCTCGGCAATCTTGTTGCTGGCATACAGCGCCGCGCCGGCGGCAAGCACGACGCCACCCACCACCACGGCCGTCGACAGGCCGGGATTGTTGCGGACATGGTCCAGCAGGCCCTGCGGGCGGTGGCGGCGGCGCAGCGCCTGGATGTCGGATGCGGCAGGCAAGCGCAGGCTACCCAGCGCCGGCGTGATTGCCGGCAGGTAAGAGCGCAGCGTCCCTGCGCCCTCTCTTACATGGTCGCTCACCTCATGCGCGCCGGAACGCAGCGAGCGCTGGGCGCGATCGAGCTGGCTGCGTGCGTCGTCGGCGCTTGGCAGATGCAGATTGGACAGGAAATCCCAACGGCTGCGCTGATGCGGCAGGCCCGGCAGGCGGGAGACTTCGCGCTTGAGACGCTCGAACGTGCTCGGCTTGGGGTTGACCCGGTCGGCTATCTGGCCTTCGAGCTCAGCGATCCGATCTCCGATATCGCTGATGGCATCCGTCAGCCTGTCATAGGCCGTGGGCTTGTCGCGGAACATGCATAATCTCCTGCGCCTGGCTTGGTCTTTTATCGGGCAACTGCAAGCGCCCGTCACGCCGGTGGGCGTTCCGGTCCTAAACGTCGCAGGCCCCGCTTGGTTGCGACTGCGATGCGATCGTCCACACGGCAACCAAATCGCCGGAGGCGCGTTAAGGGGGCATCGGGTTTCGTGACCTGATACTCCAGCCAGACTTGAGAGCGGCCTCGTGCCGCTCTCTTTTTTCGGGGGTACGGCATGGGCACAACCTTTTCCGACGAGGCGGGCGTGCCCCGTCTCGACCGACTGGATATGAGCCAGCATCTCGACAAGGTCGCATACAGCCAGCGCAAGAAAGCCGTGCAGAAGACCTTCGTGCAGCTACAACAGGCCTACCTGAATACCGGCGACAGTGCCGTCGTCGTGTTCGAAGGGTGGGATGCCGCCGGCAAGGGCGGCACCATCAGGCGGATGTCGACGGTGATGGACCCGCGCGGCTTCAAGGTGTGGCCGATATCGGCACCGTCCGAGGCCGACAAGCAGCGTCACTATATGGCGCGCTTCTGGGAAAAGCTGCCGTCGAAAGGCGGCATCGCCGTATTCGACCGCTCCTGGTACGGCCGTGTCCTGGTCGAGCGTGTCGAGGGCTATGCCAGCGAGGGCGAGTGGCAGCGCGCCTATGACGAGATCGTCGCCTTCGAGCGGTCGTTGACGGATAGCGGCATCCGCGTCGTGAAGCTTTTTCTTTATATCACCGCCGACGAGCAGTTCGTGCGCTTCCGCGATCGCATGGAAAATCCGCTGAAGCGGTGGAAACTGAGCTACGAGGATTTTCGCAATCGCGACAAATGGTACGAATACGAGGACGCCGCCAACGACATGCTGGCGCGCACCGGCGCCGCCAATGCGCCGTGGGTTCTGGTGCCGGCCAACGACAAGCGCTACGCCCGCATCATGGCGCTGGAGGCGATCGCGGAACGCCTGTCCAGCGGGGTCGATCTGAAGCCGCGTCAGCCGCCCGATAAACTGCGCAAGCAGTTCGAGAAGATGAAGCAGGATATCGCCCCGCGTCACCGGTCGTGACGCGGGGGCGATGCCGGCGTCAGGCGCGGAGCGCCTCGACGGCCGCGAAGCCGCGCTCGATATCTTCCTGCAGGTCCGAAACGTCTTCCAGGCCGATCTGCAGCCGGATGACGGGGCCTTCGGCCGGCGCCTTCGCGGCGACACGGTCGGACAGGTCCGGCTGCAGCGCCAGGCTCTCGAAGCCGCCCCAGGAGTAACCCAGTCCAAAAAGCTCCAGGGCATCCAGGAAGGCCGCGGCCTCTTGGTTGCCGCCGCCGTCCAGCACCATCGAGAACAGCCCCGTCGAGCCGGAGAACTGCCGTTCATACAAGGCATGGCCGGCAAAGGAGGGCAGGGCCGGATGAAGCACCCGGGCAACGCCCGGACGCCCCTCCAGCCATTGCGCGATTTCCAGCGCGGAGCGGCCATGACGCTCGATCCGGGTGGGCATGGTGCGCAGGCCGCGCAGCGTCAGATAGGCATCGTCGGGGGCCGCGTTGACGCCCAGCGCCATCTGCGCCTCGCGGAGGCGCCCGTAGGTTTCGCGCGTGGCCGATACGCTGCCCAGCATCACGTCGGAATGGCCGGCCGGATACTTGGTCAGGGCATGGATGGACAGGTCCACACCGTGTTCCAACGGCCGGAAATACATGGGCGTCGCCCAGGTGTTGTCCATCATCGTCACGGCGCCGCCCGCATGGGCGATTTCGCAGGCCCGCGCCACGTCGAGCATCTCGAACGTGTTGGATCCGGGCGCCTCCAGAAACACGACCCGCGTCTCGGGCCGCATGTGCGATTCGAGGTCGTCGTCCGGATGGAAGTAGGTGATATCCACACCTGTGCGCTGCAGCATCTGTGCACAGAAGCGGCGCGTCGGCCCATAGACCGAATCTACGCAAAGTAGATGATCCCCGGCACTCAGGAACGCCAGAAGAGGTACGGTGATCGCAGCCAGGCCGGACGGCACCAGGATCGTCCCCGCCGAGCCTTCCATGACGTCCAGCGCAGCTTCCAGCGCCTCGGTCGTGGGTGTGCCGCGAAGCCCGTAAGTATATCGCTGTGCGCCCCGGCGCATGGTTTCCGTGTCGGGAAACAGCACCGTGGAAGCATGCACGACAGGGGGATGGATGAAGCCATCGTGGGTCGCCGGATCCCACCCCGCATGAGCGGCCTGCGTGTGCAGATGACGATTACGTGTTGAAGACTTCTGATTGTTGCTCAAGTTTACGTCCTTTTGATCACGGAACGTGCAGTAATTTCGAGTACACCTTTCGCTCGTGCAAAAAATGCGGCTGAAGCTTGACCTGCCAATTTTTATCGCATGTGATTGCCGTCAGTCGAAGTCATGGCGTGGATACCGCGCGGCCTTATGCTCGGCAATGATTTCGATACGTTCATATTCAAACGGAAGGTGTTCTATGAAATTGAAGCTTCTGACTGCCGCCCTCTGCCTCTCGGCACTGGGTGTCGCGGCGGGGACCGCATCCGCACAGACGCTCGCGGCCACCAAGGAGCGCGGTACGGTCCGCTGCGGCGTCAATACCGGCCTTCCGGGTTTCGGCTATCAGAAGGATGACGGCGAATGGGCCGGCCTCGATGTCGATTACTGCCGCGCCATCGCGGCCGCCATCTTCGGTGACGGCACCAAGGTAACCTTCACGCCGCTCTCGGCCGTGCAGCGTTTCCCGGCCCTTCAGAACAACGAAGTCGACGTTCTGGCCCGTAACACCACCTGGACGATGAGCCGCGATACGGCGCTCGGCCTGGATTTCGCCGGCGTCAATTACTATGACGGCCAGGGCTTCATGGTGCGCGAGGCGCTCGGCGTCAATTCGGCCCTGCAGCTTTCGGGCGCCACGGTCTGCGTGCAGAGCGGCACCACCACCGAGCTGAACCTCGCGGATTACTTCCGCGCCAACAACCTCGAGTACAATCCGGTCGTCATCGAGTCCCAGGCAGACGTCAACGCCGCCTACGACAGCGGCCGTTGCGATGCGCTGACGACGGACGCTTCCGGCCTGTATGCGTCGCGCCTCGAGCTGGGCAACCCGGACGAGCATATCGTGCTGCCGGAGATCATCTCCAAGGAGCCGCTCGGTCCTGCCGTGCGCCAGGGTGACCCGCAGTGGTTCGACGTCGTGAAGTGGGTGCACTTCGCCCTGCTGAACGCCGAAGAGTTCGGCATCACGCAGGCGAACGTCGAAGAGATGAAGACCTCCGACAACGTCGAGATCCGTCGTCTTCTCGGCACCGAGGGCACGTTCGGCGCCGATGCCGGCCTTCCGGCCGACTGGGCTGCCCAGGCCGTCAAGGCCGTCGGCAACTATGGCGAAATGTTCGAGCGCAATGTCGGCGCAGGTTCGCCACTGGGTATCGCCCGCGGCCAGAACGCGCTGTGGACCAATGGCGGCTTGCAGTACGCTCCGCCGGTTCGCTGAACCGACGGCATGACAATCGACCGCGGGCCTTCAAGGTCCGCGGTTTCTTGATTTCGCTTTAAAAATTTGACGGAACCTCATGACGGCAGACACACAGTCGTTGAAATCCGCTGAGGCTCGCGAAAGCCTTTGGACAAATCCCACGGTGCGAGGCCTGGTCATCCAGGTTCTGCTGGTCGGCGCTATTTTCGCGTTCGGCTGGTGGATCGTTCACAACACCGCGACCAACCTTCGCTCAGCCAATATCGCTTCCGGCTTCGGCTTCCTCGAGGGGAGGGCCGGTTTCGACATCTCCCAGGTGCCGATCGGCTACACGAGCGATTCCACCTACGGGCATGCCCTTCTGGTTGGTCTCGTCAACACGCTCATCGTCGCGGGGACCGGCGTCGTCTTTGCGACGATCCTGGGATTCATCGTCGGACTGGGCCGGCTGTCGCACAATTTCGTCGTGCGCAGCATGGCGACGGCCTATGTCGAGATCTTCCGCAACATACCGCCGCTGCTGGTGATCCTGTTCTGGTATTTCGGCGTGCTGGCGGTGCTGCCGCTGCCGCGCCAGGCCATCGAGTTCCCGGGCGAAGTCTACCTGTCCAATCGGGGCCTGCAGACACCCATTGCCGTCTGGGGCGATCTCGCCTGGATGACGGGGGTGGCGCTGCTGGCCGGCATCGTGCTGACGTTCATCCTGGGCCGGATATTCCGCGCGCAGCAGATGAAGACGGGCAAGCGGCGCAAGCTGTGGCCCATCGCACTCGGCCTGATCGTCGCGCTGCCGCTTGTCGTCTTCCTGGCAACCGGCATGCCGGCAACGCTGGAAACACCGACACGCGGTACCTTCAACCTGACGGGCGGCTTCCAGATCCGGCCGGAGTTCCTGGCCATCTTCCTCGCTTTGTCGGTCTATACGGCCTCCTTCATCGCGGAGATCGTGCGCGCCGGCGTGCTGGCGGTATCCAAGGGGCAAAGCGAGGCTGCGGCTTCGCTGGGGCTGCGCCGCAATCTTGCGCTGCGTCTGGTGATCGTGCCGCAGGCGCTGCGGGTCATCATCCCGCCGCTGACAAGCCAGTATCTCAACCTGACCAAGAATTCGTCGCTGGGCCTTGCGATCGGTTACCCCGATCTCGTTGCCGTCGGATCGACCGTTCTCAACCAGTCGGGCCAGTCTATCGAGGTCGTGATGATCTGGATGACGGTCTATCTCGGATTGAGCCTCACCGTGTCCATCCTGATGAACTGGTTCAACCGTCGCATGCGGCTGGTCGAACGCTGAGGAACCCCCATGAACCGCAATCATCTTCAGTTCTTCGATCGGGGGAATTAACCGCATGGAAGAACAAGTTTCCGCATATGTCGCCCGCGAGCCGAAGGCGGCACTACCGCCGCCGGGCAGCGAAAGGGGTGTGTTCGGCTGGACGCGCACGCATCTGTTCGCCACCCCGTTCGACAGCGTGCTGACCATCGTTCTGTCGTTGTTCGTCGCCTGGCTTGCCTGGAACATCTATCAGTGGGGCTTCGCCACCGCCGTCTTCACCGGGCAGGACCGTACGGCATGTCTTGCGCAGGACGGGCAGGCGGTCGGTGCCTGCTGGGCCTTCATCCGGGCCCGCTTCAGCCAGTTCGTCTACGGCCTCTATCCGGTGGACCAGCGTTGGCGCGTCGACCTGGTGTTCGCGGCTTTCGCCGTGCTTCTTGTCGCCGTCGCCATTCCGCGCGTGCCGTTCAAGAAGCTGACCGCGGTGCTGCTGCTCGCGGTGCTGCCGCCGGTGGCGCTCGTCCTGCTCACGGGCGGCCGTTTCACCCTCGGCGGCGGCGCCATCGCGCTCTTCTTCCTGGTCGCGGCGGCCATCGCCGTGGCGCAGGCCGTTGCGATAAGCCCGCTCGTCAACCGGCACGTGATGATGAAGGCGGCCAAGGTTCTGCTGGCGGTTTCGCTGGCGGCCATCCTTGCCAACTATGTCCTCAATTCCGGCCGGGTCGGCATCCTGACCTACCGCTTCTCGCAATTGTCTGCGGTTGCGCTGTTTGCCGCGCTGGGTGCGAACCTGTTGGCGTTGGCGGCGACGGCCGCGACGGCGGAGCGCAAGTCTGCGGCTGTTTCGCTGATCGTACCGCCCATCGTGGCGGCAGCCCTCACGCTGGTGCTGACCACGCATTTCGGCCTTTCCCATGTTCCCACGAACCTCTGGGGCGGCCTGCTGGTGACACTGGTGGTGGCGGTTGTCGGCATCGTCGCATCGCTGCCCATCGGTATCCTGCTGGCGCTCGGGCGGGTCTCGTCCATGCCGGCGGTGCGGCTGCTCTCGGTGATCTTCATCGAGTTCTGGCGCGGCGTTCCGCTGATCACCGTGCTGTTCATGGCCAACTTCATGTTGCCGCTGTTCATGCCGGCAGGCACGAGCTTCAACCAGCTCCTGCGTGTCCTGGTGGGTGTCGCCCTGTTCTCTGCCGCCTACATGGCGGAAGTGATCCGCGGCGGGCTCCAGGCCATTCCGAAGGGCCAGTATGAAGGCGCCGACGCAATGGCGCTGACCTACTGGCAGAAGATGCGGATGATTATCCTGCCGCAGGCGTTGCGGCTGGTGATCCCGGGTATCGTGAACACCTTCATCGGCCTGTTCAAGGATACGAGCCTTGTCTACATCATCGGTATCGCAGATCTGCTCGGTACGGTTCGGCGCGGCTTCAACGACCCGGCCTGGATAACCCCATCCACGCCGGCAACGGGCCTCGTCTTCGCCGGTTTCGTGTTCTGGTTGTTCTGCTTCGCCATGTCGCGCTACTCCATCTACATGGAAGGGCGCCTGAGTACCGGCCACAAGCACTAGCCGAATAATAGATCCAACGGCGGTCGCCCCTGCGGCCGCCGGTTTTCCCCCAATATCTCGGAGTTTCGGCATGAGCGTTGAAACAGCGGCCAAGGTGGCCACCAAGACCGGCGAAACCGCCATCGAACTCATCAATGTCAACAAGTGGTACGGCGAGTTCCATGTGCTGCGCGACATCAACCTGAAGGTCCGCACCGGCGAGCGTATCGTCGTCTGCGGCCCATCCGGTTCCGGCAAGTCCACGATGATCCGGTGCATCAACCGGCTGGAAGAACACCAGAAGGGCCAGATCATCGTCGACAATGTCGAGCTGACCAACGACCTCAAGAAGATCGACGTCGTGCGTCGCGAGGTCGGCATGGTGTTCCAGCACTTCAACCTGTTCCCGCATCTGACGATTCTGGAAAACTGCACCCTTGCCCCGATCTGGGTGCGCAAAATGCCCAAGGCCAAGGCCGAGGAAATCGCGATGCACTATCTGACCCGGGTCAAGATCCCGGATCAGGCGCATAAATATCCGGGCCAGCTTTCGGGCGGCCAGCAGCAGCGCGTGGCCATCGCCCGCTCGCTCTGCATGAGCCCCAAGGTCATGCTGTTCGACGAGCCGACCTCGGCGCTCGATCCGGAAATGATCAAGGAAGTGCTGGACGTCATGGTGGGCCTGGCCGAAGAGGGCATGACCATGATCTGCGTCACGCACGAAATGGGCTTCGCACGCCAGGTCGCGGATCGCGTCATCTTCATGGATGCCGGCCAGATCGTAGAGCAGAACGTACCGGAAGAGTTCTTCCGCAATCCGCAGCACGAGCGGACCCGGCTGTTCCTGTCGCAGATCCTGCATTAGAACCCGGCAGCAACATCGCTTTTTTCCAAGGGGTGGCGCATTGCGCCGCCCCTTTTTGCTTGCTGCCTGGCAAGAGGCGGTTGCCGGCGGAACGACCATGCCTGCGACACGTTAGCTCACCAGATCGAGGGGTGAGAATACGATGGCAGACGACAGGTCGTCAGACGAGGGCAAAACCATTGTTGCCCCGAATATCGGGCTCGTCACCAAGCAGACCGTTCAGGTGGGCCCCCGTTGGGCCGTCATCGGCATTTTTCTCATCCTCTTCGGGGGCATGCTGTACCTGACGGCAAGCTTCATCCTGCCGGTCGTGTTCGCGCTTCTGTTCGCCCTGGTGCTCAGCCCGATCGTCCGCTTCTTCCGGCGCCGGCTGAAGGTGCCCGAGCCGATTACCGCAATCTTCCTGGTGCTGGGAACGCTGGTCGGCCTGACGGCGATGTTCTACGCCCTCAGCGATCCGCTGACGCAGATCGTGCGCAACGCGCCGAGCTACGCGCAGGCCGTGGAAGAGGAAGTGTCGTCCGTCCAGCAGCAGTTCGGTCGGCTAACGCGCCTGCGCAGCGGCGTGGAGGATGCATCGGCGGTCACCGTACCGCAGGATGAGGTGCAGGGGCCGCAGCCGGAAGAGCCCCGCGAAGTGGTGGTGCGCTCGCCCACATTGCTGGATACGGCGGCCAACAGTGCGCCGCAGATGCTGGCGGGAGTTGGCTTTGCGCTGATCTTCCTGTTCTTCCTGCTGGCATCGGGAGATCTGTTCCACCAGAAACTCGTCCAGTCGATGCCGACCTTTTCGGACAAGAAGCGGGCCCTCTCCATCGCGCATGAAATCGAAAAGGAGCTGTCTCGCTACCTGTTCACCATCACGCTCATCAATATCGGACTGGGCGTTGCCGTGGGGTTCAGCCTGTGGATGGTCAACATGCCGACGCCGGCCGTTTTCGGCGCGCTGGCCACCGTCCTCAACTTCATTCCCTATATCGGCGCGATCGTCGGCATGGCGCTGGTCGGTGTCATCGCGCTGGCGGAGTTCGGCGATGTGACCGCGGCGTTGATTCCCGTGCTCGTCTATTTTGCCTGCACCTCGCTGGAAGGGCAGTTCCTGACGCCGATGATCGTCGGACGGCGGCTGGAGATGAATGCCGCTGCCGTGTTTCTTTCGGTGGCGTTCTGGGGCTGGATCTGGGGTGTCACCGGCATGTTCCTGGCGGTGCCGATCATGGTGGGCGTGAAGATCCTCGCCAGCTATGTGGACAGCCTGCAGCCGCTTGGAAACTTCCTGGCATCCGACAGGACGCCGCCTGCCCAGGAATAGAAGACATCACTCGCCGGCCGGGGGCCTTCAAGCCGCCAGGAAGGGGCCGCCGTGGCGGCCCCTACGCCATTCAACGCTGGCTGGTGACGACCGGCTTGACCAGGGGCGTTATGCGCCGAAGCGTGACGCGGCGGTTTTCCCGGTTGGGCTCCTGCGTGACGACCTTCAGCTGTTCTTCGCCATAGCCCTGCGTGATCAGGTTTTCAGGCGGGATGCCGAAATATTCCGTCAGCGCCACCGCAACGGACTCTGCGCGTCGATCCGATAGCGCAAGGTTGGCGATATTGCTGCCCACGGCGTCCGTATGTCCCTCCAGCAGGAATGACTCTGAAGGGTTCTCGTCGATCACCCGCGCAACGGCATCGGCCAGGGCCTGCAGGTTGCGAACCTCGTCCTGTTCGATATCGGCAGAGCCGAACGCGAAGTTGATCGTCGCCAGGTCGATGCGCCGTACTTTGTCGCGGATACGGGCCGAGCGCCGCACCTCGTCCACCGAATAGATGCGCTCCACCGTCTCGACCGGAGGCGCGACGATCGTATCGTAGTACAGGTCTTCGTCCGGCTGCATCACATCCACGATGTAGCGGTCTCGCGGAATGGCGACGCGCAGCGGCGGCAGGTCGGCGCCCGCGTCGTAGGCGTAGCCGGCACGCGTGTCGTCTTCCGCATAGGGATCGTAGAACAGGACGTCCTCGCGTCCGTCCGGGCTGATGCGCGAGCGCTGGATGACGTCGCCATACTCATTGGTGATCGTCACCACCTGCACGCCATTGTCGCGCACTACCGTTTCACGCGTCATTCCGCGTGGAAGCTGTTCCACATAGTAATCGCGGGAATCGCGTTGCAAGCGCTGCCGGTCGTCCGGGCGGATGAAATAGGATGCCGCGGCCCCGGCCGCCGCGCCGGCAAGGCCCGCTCCGACGATGGTCAGGATATCGCGGTTGCCCGAGCGCTGCACAACCTCCACGTCGGGCGGTAGCTGCGGCTGCGGCGCAGCCTCGATCCGCTGCCCGGCCTGCTGCGTGATCGGCTGAATCTCTACGGGTTCGATCAGGCGTTGCACACGGGCATCGCTGGCGCCGACCTCGCCGGGTGCAACGGGTGCGGTCTGGATTTCCGCATCCACCGGCTGCGGCTGCTCTGCCGGAGGTGCGGCTTCGGCCGGTGGCGGCGGCGGAGTTGCAGCTTCGGGCGCGGGCTCCTCGACGCCTGGCGGCGGTGTCGGCTGAGACGGCGGAACCGGTACGGGCTGCGTGGCGCCATCGGGGGCCGGCGCGGCATCCGGGGCGGGCTCGGGAGGTGTCGGGGCTGGCGGAGCCGTCTCTTCCGGTTGCGCCGGCACGTCGCTTTCTGTCCCTTGGTCGACCGGCAGGTCTTCCGGGTCTCCGACGGTCGCGTTCGGGTCCGCGCGTGTTTCGGATGCGGGCGGCACGGGTGAGGGGGGCGGCGGTGCAGGCTCGGCCGGAACGGGCTCCGACGGGCCGGGCTCGGCGGGTGCAGGTACCTCCAACGGGGCAGGCGGAGCCTCCTCGGCCGGCGGTGCGATCTCCTCTGGCGGTGCGGGCGGCACTTCTACCGGAGGCTGCGGGATCGGCTTGGGTTGCGGCTCTGGCTGAGGCTCCGGTTCGGGCTGGGGTGCGGGCTCCTCCACCGGCGGTGGGGCAGGCACTTCCGCCGGTGGCGGCGGGGTGATCTCGGCAGGCGGTTCCACGGGCGGCTCCTCGATCGGGGGCGCCGGCTGCGGCTCAGGCTCCGGTGGTGGCACTTCCTGCTGCGTTTCGGGGGCGGGCTCCTGAGCCATCGCGGACAGCGGGCCGGCAAGCGCCGTCGATGTCACGAGCGCTCCGATACAGGCCAGGCGGGCGGCCTTCTTGATTTTTGACACGGATCGACCTTTTTCTATCTGTCCCTTACAGATTTCGGGTGCATTGCCTGGCGGCGTTCAGAGCCGCAAGGCGCTCCCGGTCGATTGTCAGCTAGCGTTTCTTTGCGATGTTTCAAAGGCGGACCCGGGCAATTCGGGTGGCGCCCAGTCGTAGAGCCATGACAGCGATGCCGCCAGCCGGGCCGGCGGCGTCAGGCGCATGACCGCATCGCGCGCCAGCGAAACGGGGCGCGGCAGGTGGTAGACACGGTCGTGGAAGCGTACCCGCTTCAGCACGCTGGCAATGCGCGGCCGCCGCAGCGCCTCGTAGCGCGTCAAAGGCTCAGGCGCGCCATCGGCAAGGCAGGCGGCCAACACGGCCGCATCCTCGATGCCCATGGCTGCGCCCTGCGCCGCAAACGGCAGCATCCCGTGCGCCGCATCACCGACAAGCACGATGCGGTTTCCCTTCGCATAGGGGCGCTCAGGCGGAACGGCCGACATCTGCCAGCATCCGACGAAGGCGCCCCCTTGTATGGTTTCGACAAGGCCGGGGGCGGCGCGGCCCGACAGGGCGGCGGCCAGTCGGGCGGGGGAGCCGTCGTCCGGCGCCACGAAATCGGTCCGCGCGATGACGACGAGGTTACGCGAGCCCCCGGCGTGCACGGGATAGGTCACCGCGTGCCAGCGCGCGTCCAGCCAGGCCTCTATACCGCTGGTTTCGCCATTGCCCGCAGGCCGCAGAAAGCGCCAGGCCGCATACGGAGAGCGCCCGGGTGAAGAAAAGCCGAGGTCGGCCGCGACGGCAGAGCCGACGCCATCGGCCGCCACCAGAAGCTTGAACACATGTTCGTCGGCACCGAAGCGCAGGCCTACCCAAGCCTCCGTTTCGTTTAGGGCCGTCAATGTGTGTCCGAAGCTCACGCTGATCGCGGCATCGGCCAGGGCTGCATCCAGCAGCACGGAATGCAGGTCGGCGCGGTGGATGGACAGATAGGGTGTGCCATCGGCGGCCTGCACCGGCACATCAGCGAGCGTGCGGCCGGTACGCCCGTCGCGCAGCGTTACCGCGGCAGCAAGCGTCCCGCGCGCCACCAGCGCTTCCAGGCAGCCCAGCCGGGCCATGACCCGCAGCGCATTGGGCGAAAGCTGGATGCCGGCGCCAACCGGCTGGGCCGCTGCCGCGCGCTCGAATACGCGAACGCGAGAGCCGGTGCGGGCCAGGCACAGGGCTGTCGTCAGACCGGCAATGCCGGCCCCGACAATGGCGATATCGTGCAACGCCTCAGGCGGCGCGCGCGCGCGGATCTTCGTAGTAGCATCCGGCCGGCACCGTTTGGTCGTAATGCAGGGCGGCGTTGAAGCGATAGAGCGTCGAGCAGTATGGGCAGACCTTCTCGGTCTCGTCGCCCATGTCGAGATAGACGTGCGGATGGTCGAAAGGCGCCGTCGCGCCGACGCACATGAATTCCTTCACGCCGATCTCGATCGTGGCGTGTCCGGCGTCGTTCTGGAAATGGGGCGTTGCGTGCGCGGCCATGAGACCGTCTCCGTTCATTCAGCGTGTCGCGTCGGCGCGGACCATATTGGAAAGGGGCCCGGTTAGGCAATGCTTCGATTGTATCGTGCGGGGGGTAGCCTTCTGCAAAGCGGGTAGGGTAACAGGCGGACGGGATCGGCACGGGAACGCGGCATGGAAACCTTCGAGAACGATGGATTGAAATTCGCCTATCTGGACGAAGGGCCGCGTGACGGCCTGCCGATCCTGCTCGTGCATGGCTTTGCCTCGTCCGCACGCGTCAACTGGATAGAGCCGGGCTGGGTCCAGACCCTCGGCGATGCCGGCTACCGCGTCATCGCGCTGGATCATCGCGGCCACGGCGCCAGCGACAAGCCGCACGAGGCCCCGTTGTATACGCCTCCGGTCATGGCGGGAGACTGCATAGCCCTTCTGGATCATCTGTCCCTGAACAAGGCGGTATGGTTCGGCTATTCCATGGGCGCGCGCATCTCCGTCTTCGCCGCGCTGGAGCATCGGGCGCGCGTCGCGGCGCTGATCCTTGGCGGCCTCGGCTACGGCCTCGTGGAAGGCGTCGGCGACTGGGACCCGATCGCCGAGGCATTGCTGGCCCCCTCGCTGGACGATGTCACGCACGAGCGCGGCCGCATGTTCCGCAGTTTCGCCGACAGGACGCGCAGCGACAGGCTGGCGCTTGCCGCCTGCATCCAGGCCAACAGGCAGGAGCCTTCGCGCGAGGCGATCGCCGCGCTCGACGTGCCGACGCTGATCGCCGTCGGTACGAAAGACGATATCGCAGGGTCGGCCGACAAGCTGGCGCAGCTTATGCCGGATGCCAAAGCCCTTGCGCTGGAGGGGCGAGACCATATGCTGGCGGTGGGAGACCGCAACTTCAAGGCGGCGGTTTTGCGCTTTCTCGCCGAACGCGGGTTCACGCCCGATGCTTCCTCGTTTAATTGAAGCGCCTGGGCTGACGTGGACCGCGCGCCAGACTATCTATTTCCGGTGAACCGGCGTTAAGGGCATGCAGGAGCTTCTATGAGCGTCATCGGCAACAGGACACGTGAGCGCCTACAGGCGGTCGATCCGATCTGGCTGGGCATCCGCGACGAGGCGCTGGCGATCGGCGAAAGCGAACCTGCGCTCAGCGGCTTCATCTACGCGACCATCCTGAACCACGATACGCTGGAAGCCGCGCTGGCGCACCGCGTTGCCTCTCGCCTTGGCCACCCGGACGTGCCGGCCGCGCTGATCGTCCAGGCGTTCGGCCAGATGGCCGCTGCCGAACCCGCCTTTGCCGATACGCTCCGCATCGACCTGCAGGCCGTCTTCGACCGCGACCCGGCCTGCGAGCGGTATGTCGAGCCTCTGTTGTACTTCAAGGGTTTCCACGCCATCCAGGCGCACCGGCTGGCGCACTGGCTGTGGCAGCAGGGCCGGCGCGACTTCGCCTTGTACATCCAATCGCGCTCGTCCTCGGTCTTCCAGACCGACATCCACCCGGCCATGCAGATGGGACGCGGCATCTTCCTCGATCATGCGACGGGCCTTGTCGTGGGCTTCACCGCGCGGATTGGCGACAATGTCTCTATCCTGCAGGATGTGACCCTGGGCGGAACGGGCAAGGAATTCGGCGACCGGCATCCCAAGATCGGCGACGGCGTGCTCATTGGCGCCGGGGCAAAGATCCTCGGCAACATAGAGATCGGCCGTTGCTCGCGCATTGCGGCGGGCTCTGTCGTCCTGAAGGAAGTTCCGCCCAACTCCACGGTAGCGGGCGTTCCGGCCAAGATCATCGGAACATCCGGTTGCCCCGAGCCGGCGCGCAGCATGGACCAGTGCACCGGCTGCGACGACTAGTTCGTTGCCTGCCGGGGCGCGAACGCCTCGGCCCCGGTAGCCGACCCAACACAAGAATCCGTCCGGACATGCGGACCGAACAATCAAGGAGATGCCCGTGAAGGGTGATGAGATCAAGAAGCTCGAATCCTACCTGAAGAAGACCTTCAAGGGTGGCGACATCGAAGTGCGGGCGCTGCCGAAGAAGAGCGGCGATACCGCCGAAGTCTATGTCAACGACGAATTCGCCGGCCTGATCGCCAAGGATACGGACGAGGGCGAGCTCTCGTACCATTTCACCATGACCATCCTGGATATCGACCTGGAAGACTGATCCGCCCACGCGGTCACCTGCAAATAGATAAAGGGCCGTCGCGGCATCGCGGCGGCCCTTTTTGCTGCGCTCAGAAGTTAGCGGACGCTGCCGACCAGCATCATGTCGCGGTCGTCGGCGATGCCGGCCCACTTGCCCGAATTGGCTTCCGCCTGGCGCTTCAGGAAGCGGTAGGGGGTATCGGTCCAGCGCAGGACCCGCTCGTCCAGATTGTCGAGGACGTAGTCGCCGGCGTCGGTGCGCACGGTCAGTACGGCATGGCCTTCGCCGTTCGGCTGCTGAACGACGGTGATGAGCAGGGAAGAGCGCGGCAGGCCGGCCTTTTCCAGCATGTACTGCTTGAGAAGCGCGAAGTCCTCGCAGTCGCCCTCGGTGGTCGGGTACGACCAGAGCTCCGGCACACCGTGCATTTCCAGATCGGTCTTCGGCGTGATCGCCGTGTTGACCGTGTTGTTCACCTCGACGATCAGGCGCCACGTGGCGTCGTCCATGCGGGTCAACCGCACCTGCCGGTTCGGCTGGCATTGCTCGGGGTAGGACTGGCAGAACACGTAATGTCCAACCGGCTGGCTCGTCGGTCCGGTTACCGGCATGTCCGCCTTCGCAGGGGCGGTGAACACCCCGAGTACGAACCCGATTGCCACAGTGCTGATGGTCAGAAACTTGTTCACGGCCATGTCTCCCGTCTTCGGGAATGACAATGGCAGTGCCCTTTTACCGGCTTTCCAAGACGCGGGAGACAATCTGTCTCAAATCCGTGGCGGGCTGTTCAGACCTCGTGCTTGCGGCCGCCTGAAGCCGTTTCGATGCATTTCAGCGGTGTCGGTAACATCCCCGCAAGCTTAAAAGAATGCGAATTCAAACAGGTTTCCAGCCGCCATCCCCATGCCCGCAATTGCCGGGGCAAAAGTTAATGCGGGCATGCGCCGACACGGTGCCGGCGTTAACCTGTCCGGCAGCGGGCGGAGATGGCAATCGTAAATCCGGTTGCAAGGTCGCTTAACGGGGCATGATAGGCGGGTTAACAGAGGCGGGGGATAACCCCCCTGAAAGCGCCGCTTTTGCCATGAAATAAACTGGATGGCGGTGAAAACAGGCTTTATCAAAGGTTTATCCGCTCCTTCGAGGACAATTCCCGCGTGACGCCAGAGTATCGGCCCGTACGGCCATCCAATCCGCCGGCCTTCAACATACCGGGCATCGTGCTGGCCACGATTGCGCTTCTGGCCGCGATCCACTTCGTCAGGATGAACCTTTTGAGCGAAGATTCGGATTTCCGGGTGCTGCTCGACTTTGCCCTGATCCCGGCCTGTTACTCGCTGCCGATACAGGAATGCCTGTCGCGGCCGTCGGGCGCGGATCTGTGGGCGCCGTTCACGCATGCCTTCCTGCACGGAAGCTGGGGCCATCTCGGCGCCAACACGCTGTGGCTCGTCGCATTCGGCACGCCGGTTGCGCGGCGCCTGGGCAGTGGCCGCTTCGTCCTGTTTTCGCTGGCCGGCGCGCTGGGCGGCGCGGCGCTGTTCTACATCATGAACCCGGACCTCCTGCAGCCGATGATCGGCGCATCGGGCGTCGTTTCAGCCCTGATGGGCGGGGCATGTCGCTTTGCGCTGGGCGCGCCGGGCCAACTGACCTCGGGTGCGATCGCGCTTGCGCCGCGTATGACGGTGGCGCAGTCGCTATCCAACCGGACCGTCCTCATCTTCACGCTCATCTTCTTTGCCACCAATATCGCCATCGGTTCGGTCGGCTTTGGCGGTGACGGCGCATCGGTGGCCTGGGAAGCACATCTTGGCGGCTTCGCCCTCGGCTTTCTCGCTTTCGGCTTCTTCGACCCCGTCCCCTGGCGCAACACCCATCATTGATTGCCGGCGCGTCTTGCCGAAAGACCGCGCCTGGCGCACCATCCTCCGGAAAAGATCATTGTGGAGGAAACGATGACGGTCAGGCAAATACTGGAATCCAAGGGACGTTCGGTCGAAACGATCAGTCCGGACGTGACGGTGTCGGACGCGGTGGCGATCCTGTCGGAGCGGCGGATCGGCGCCCTTGTGGCCCTGTCCGAAGGTGGGCGGGTGGCCGGCATCCTTTCCGAGCGGGATATCGTCCGCGTCATCGGCCGCGACGGCCCGCAGGCCCTGGTGGGCAAGGTGGCCGACGTGATGACGACGAAGGTCGTGACCGCGCGGGAAGAGATGACCGTCGACGAGGTGATGGATCTCATGACGCGCGGACGCTTCCGCCACCTGCCCGTGTGCGAGGATGGCGTGCTGGTGGGTGTCATCTCCATCGGCGACGTCGTCAAGCGGCGGATCGAGGATGCAGAGCGCGAGGCCGAGGACATGCGCGCCTATATCCACACCGCTGCCGGTTGAAGCAGCATCGCCCCGGCGGGTTCAGCGCCGGGGCAGACTTTCCGCCAGCCGGGCGATTTCCGGCAATTGCCGCTGCGCCTCGGCATAGCCGAAGTCGATCGCCTCTCGCGCGCGGAAAAACTCCGACAAGCCGATATCCCGCACGCGGGGGTGCAGCGACAGGTCCGGCGGGTCGCCGGCCAGCCGGGCGCGCGATATGCGATCCTGGATGATACCGAAGGCGTCCACCATGGAACGGGCGATGCCCACCTTGTCGGGCTTCACCTCTTCGTCGCGCGGGGTGTCGTCGCCGCCTTTGTCGGCGCCGGCGCGCAGGCGCAGCACAGCCGCCCGCCCGAACAGGTCGTAATTCAGGTTTACCGCCACCACCAACGGCTCCTCGTAGACGCGGCACACGGCCACGGGCACGGGGTTGACGAGGGCTCCGTCCATCAGCATCCGCCCGCCGCACTTGACCGGCAGGAAAACGCCGGGCAGGGCGTAAGAGGCGCGCATGCCGGTGACGAGAGAGCCGGAGTCGATCCAGACTTCGTGCCCAGTGCGCGCTTCGGTCGCCACGCAGACAAGGCGTTTGGGAAGGCTCTCTATCTGCATGTCGGACAGGGCTTCGACCAGCCTGCGGTTCAGCCGCATGCCGCCGATCAGCCCCGCGCCGCTGATGCTGAAATCGAGGAAGCGGATGATACCGCGCCGGGTGAGAGAGCAGGCGAACTCTTCCAGCGCATCGAGCTTGCCGGCGAGATAGCAGCCGCCGACAAGCGCACCGATGGAGGTGCCGGCAATCATGCTGATCGGGATGCCGCCTTCGTCCAGTGCGCGCAGAACGCCGATATGGGCCCAGCCGCGCGCCGCGCCGCCTCCGAGGGCCAGGGCCACGCCGGTACGGGGGCGCTCCTGTACCGCAATAGGCTGGAGGCTACCTCGGAAGGGTTCGTTACGCTTGAAGACCCGTCGGAACATTCAGTGACCATGTGATTCCGTCGGCCAGTCGGCCGCTCTTGCGCGCAGATTAGTTCATCGCGCCGCCAAACGGAATTCGTGGATCCCCTTACGCCCCGAAGCGAGGCTCCGGCAGGCCGCGGACGCCGAGGTCGTGCAGCGCGAAAAGGCTGCCGCGCTGGACGCCGTCGCCGGGAAAGCGCGGCAAGGGCGGTTTCGCCATGGAGGTGACGAACAGGATATCGAGGTTCGGCCCCCCGAACATGACGCTCGTCACCTTCTTCACCGGCATGTCGACGATACGGTCCACTGCGCCGTCCGGGGTGTAGCGCACCAGCCGGCCATCATAGACGAGGGCGTTCCAGAGGCATCCTTCGGCATCCACGGTGGAGCCGTCCGCCGCGCCGCCCCTGGATGTGTCCACGCGCGCGAAGGTCCGCCGGTTGGAAGCGGTGCCCGTTTCGATGTCGTAGTCGTAGGCCCAGATCTCGCCCGTCCAGGTATCGGCGAAATAGAAGGTTTTGTCGTCCGGAGAAAAGCACGGCCCGTTGGAGCAGATGATGTCGGTGTCGATCCTATGCACGGAAAAGTCGGGGTCGAGCCGGTAGAGGGCGCCGAAGGGGCCTTCCTCCATCGTGTCCATGGAGCCGGCAAAGAACCGTCCGCGCCTGTCCACCTTGCCGTCGTTGATTCGGTTGGCGGGACTGTCCGGCTCCGGATCGTGGATCAGGTCGCAATCGCCGGACTTGAAGTCCAGCGCGTGGAAGCCTTGCTGCAGGGAAACGATCGCCCCTTCGCCATCCTTGCGCAGGGCCATCGAGCCGATCTTGCCCGGCACGTCCCAGGCGCGGATTTCGCCTCCGTCGACCGTCGTGCGGAAAACACGACCGTCGAAGCTGTCGATGAAATAGAGACGCTCCTGTTCGGCGTCCCAGAGCGGGCCTTCACCCAACGTCGTCTTGACGTCCAAAAGAACCTCGATGCGCATGTAGAACCTCCCCTTCTTCTACGCTGGCCGGCGGCCTGTTCAGAAGCCGACCTTGTCGCCGCCCTTCAATTGCAGGATCGCCCTGGCCTCGGCCGGTGTCGCGACCGAGAGGCCGAGCCCCTCGATGACCTGATGCACCATCCGCACCTGGTCCGCGCTGGACGTGGCAAGCTTGCCCTTGCCGGCCCAGAGCGAATCCTCCAGCCCGACGCGGACATTGCCGCCCATCGCGGCGGCCTGCGTTGCGATGCGTAACTGGCTGGAGCCGGCACCCAGCACCGACCAGCGGTAATTGTCGCCGAAGAGCCGGTCCGCCGTCCGCTTCATGTGCATGACATCTTCGGGGTGAGTGCCGATGCCGCCGAGCAGGCCGAACACGGACTGCACGAAGAACGGCGCCTTCACGAGGCCGCGATCGGCAAAATGGGCGAGGTTGTAGAGATGCGCGATGTCGTAGCACTCGAACTCGAAACGCGTGCCGTTGTCGTAGCAGGTCTCCAGTATGTACTCGATGTCCTTGAACGAGTTGCGGAAGACAAGGTCCCGCGTCGCCTCAAGATGCGGCTTCTCCCAGTCGAACTTGAACGTCTCGTAGCGCGGGGCGAGGTGATACAGCCCGAAATTGATCGACCCCATGTTCAGGGAAGCGACTTCCGGCTTGAAGGTGGCTGCCGGCAGCACGCGTTCTTCCACCTTCATGTACGGGCTGCCACCGGTCGTGATGTTGATGGCGGCGTCGGTGGCCTGCTTGACCCGGGGCAGGAACCTGGCGAAGGCCTCCGGCGTCTGGTCGGGCCTGCCGTTTTCCGGGTTGCGGGCATGCAGGTGCAGGATCGCCGCTCCGGCCTCGGCCGCGCCGATGGCATCCGCTGCGATCTCGTCGGGCGTGATCGGCAGATAGGGCGACATGGTCGGCGTATGGATGGCGCCGGTAACGGCACAGGTTATGATGACCTTTCCGGAAGGCATGGCGGTCGGGGCGGGGGTGGTGGACATGATCGTTTCCTCTGGTCGGGTCACTTGCCGAATTGCGCGTCGGCGGCGCGTTTGTGGGCGCGCAACGCCATAAGGCGCGCGTCGCGCCAGCGCTGCCGTTCCGACAGGCCGTCTGCGGGCAGGGCCTGCCGGCGCTCCGCTCCGATGCCGGCCGCCGTTATGCCGGCCCAGTCGGGCTGGCGGCGCATGCTTTCCGCAAGGCCGGCATACATGGGCCCGTAGCGCGCGACATAATCTTCGATGCCGCCCGGCGCATTCAGGTCTATCGTTTCGAAAGGTCCGATGAAGCTCCAGCGCAGCGCCAGGCCATCGGCAATGCCACGGTCCACATCGGCAGCGCTGGCATAGCCGCCCTCGACCAGGCGGAATGCCTCGTCCAGCAAGGCGCCCTGCAGCCGGTTCATGATGAAGCCGTCGATCTCGCGTTCCATGACCAGCGGCACCTGGCCGATGGCTCGCAGAAACTCGGCGCCGCGCTCCATCGTCCGCGCGTCCGTCCACGGCGCCGGCACCAGCTCCACCGCAGGAACCAGATAAGGCGGGTTGATGGGATGCGCCACGACGCAGCGTTGCCGACCTGCAAGCCCTTCGGAAATCGCCGAGGGCAGAAGGGCAGAGGATGACGATGCCAGTATGGCCTCCTGCGAGGCCATCTCGTCCATGAGGGCGAAGGTTTCCCGTTTTGTGTCGATGCGCTCGGGGCCGCACTCCTGCACCCAGAGTGCACCTTGCAATGCCGCCGCAAGCGTATCGCTGCCTTTAATGCCGTCGATCATGGCATCCCGGCTGAGGCCGCCAGCCAGATCGTTGCGGACGAGGTCGTCGACCACGGATGCGATATAGGCGAGTGCCTCCGGAATGGCCTTCGGCTCCGGGTCCCACAGGCGCACGCGGCATCCCGCCCGTGCGAAGGTAATGGCCCATGCGCGGCCGATCAGGCCTGCGCCGATGACTGCGACCGTCTCCATCACAGCGTCTCCACATTGCCGTCGACGTTGAAGGACATCGCCGAAAGGTTGCGGCCGGCATCCGACATCAGGAACGCGATGGACGCCGCCACATCCTGCGGCGTCACCATGCGCCTCAGCGATACGGTCTGGAGGTATTGCGCCTTCATCTCGTCGAAGGACAGGTCGAGCCGTTCTGCACGGTCGCGGATGACGCCGTCCATGCGCGGTCCTTCCACGATGCCGGGCAGTACGGCATTGACGCGGATATTGGACGGCCCGAGCTCCTTGGCGAGCGATTGGGTAAAGCCGACCACGCCCCATTTGGCGGCCGCATACGGCGTGCGGTAGGCATAGCCGTGGCGCCCGGCGGAAGACGACATGTTGACGATGGCGCCTCCGCCAGCCGCCTTGATGTGCGGAACGGCCAGGCGCGCGCACAGGAACTGGCCGGTCAGGCCGATATCCAGGCAACGCCGCCAATCCGCCACCGAGATATCCTCCACCCCGCCGGTCGGCCCGGCGATGCCGGCATTGTTGACGAGGGCGTCGAGGCCGCCGAGCGCCGACAGTGCAGCCTCGAAGAACCGCGCGACATCGCCTTCGTCGGATACGTCGGCGCGCAGGGTGGTGATGCCGGGCAGCTCCGAGCCGATCCTGCCCAGCGCTTCGTCGGATACGTCGCAAAGGGCGATGCGGCATCCCTCTGCATGCAGCAGCCGCACGGTCGCCTCGCCGATGCCGCCGGCCCCTGCCGTCACGATGACGCGCTGCCCGCCGAGACCGCTCATGATGTTCTGCGACATTCCGTTCAGCTCCGTTTTTCTCGAAGGGCGATCACGGCTGCCAGCACGACGCAGCCGAAGAAGATGGCCCGGAAGGCGTAGGGAAGGGTGGTGCCGGCCAGCAGCGTCTGCAGGGCGGTGAGCAGCAATGCGCCGCCCACCATGCCGAGGAAGTGGCCGCGACCGCCGGTGATCAGCGCGCCGCCGACGACGACGATGGCAATGGACGGCAGCAGGTAATCATCGCCCATGCCAAGGCTTGCCTGTCCGGAAAAGCCGGTCAGCAAAATGCCCACCAGCGCGGCGCAGAGCGCCGAAAGGACATAGACGCCGATAACGACGCGGCCGGTGCGGACGCCGGACAGGCGCGCCGCTTCCATGCTGTTGCCGACGGCATAGATACGCCGGCCGAAGGCCGTGCGCCCGAGCAACAGCGTGCCGGCCACCAGGAAGACCGCCAGCAGCACGAGAACCGGCGTGATCTGACCGAGGCGGCCCGTCATCAGCCAGCGCAACCAGGGCGATGCGAAGCCCGAGGGCGTGCCGTTGGAGTAGATCAGCGCAATGCCTTGCAGAATGCCGTTGGCGGCAAGCGTGACGACGATGGGCGACAGGCCCAGTGCGACGACGCCGAGCCCGTTGAGAAGCCCGATGCACGCGGCGACCAGAATCACCAGCGGCACCGCATACAAAAGGGCGACGTCGGACCCTTGCACGATGCCGGCCAGGAGGATGCCGGACAGGCCGATGGTCCACGGCACGGAAAGGTCCAGCCCACCCGTCAGGATAACGGAGCCTTGCCCGAGCGCCAGGATGACCAGGAAAGTGGACAGGACCAGAAGTGAGTTCCAGAAGCCCCAGCTCGCCAGCGTATTGCCGAGCAGGAATTGCGTGGCGATCAGCACCAGCACCAGGCAGATATAGGCCGGCAGCGCATGGCGCAGGGTGGCCCCATTGCGCCGGATGAAGCCGGGCGCGGCGATACTGTCGGACGGCGGGCGGGGCCTTGCCGCTGCGGTGGCGAAAGGCAGCCGCCGGTCGACGGTGCCGCGCCTGGATACGTGCGTGCCCGCCGCATGCGACGCGGCAATGCCACGCAGGCGCTGCAACTGGCCCAACAGGACGCTGTCGCGTGCGAACGAGCCCAGCAGAACGGCAGCCAGCAGCACCACCCCTTCGGCGATGGTGGAGTAATAGGCCGACACGTTGAGCGCCAGAAGGATGTTCACTACGATCATCAGCACGAAGGCGCCGAAGATCGTGCCGACGAGGCCGCCCTTGCCGCCGCCCAGCCGCGTACCGCCAATGACGACCGCCGCGAACATGGACAACAGCAGGGAATTGCCGACGAGCGGATCGCCCGACCCTGTCTGGGCGCTGACGAACACCCCCGCAAGTCCATAGAACCCGCCGGCGAGGACATAGGCGCCGAAGCGCACCCAGGGTACACGCACGCCGGTCGCTTCGGCTGCCGCAGGATCGCTGCCCACGGCATAGAGGGCGACGCCGAAACGGGTTTTCTTCAGCCAGAGCCAGAACAGCACTGCCACGCCCAGAAGCACCAGCGAGGCGGGGACAAGCTCGGGTACGGCATCGCCCATGTAGAGATTGCCGAGGGACGGCGACACGAAGCCGCCGGGCTGGTTGAGCACGAGCAGTGTCAGCCCCTGCACGATGAACATCGTCGACAGCGTCACCACGATGGGTTGCAGGCGCAGGAAGGCGACGAACAGCCCGTTGACGGCCCCGACGCCCATGCCGACGGCAATGCCGACAAGCGTCCACAGGAATACCGAGGCCTCCATCTGGGTGGGGTCCATGCTGGCGGCCAGCACGGCATTGACCAGCGAAACGACCGCCCCGGCCGAAAGGTCGAAGCCCCCGGACAGGACCACCAGCGTCTGCCCCATCGCTGCCAGCGCCAGCGCGGTGCCGCCGCTTGCCTGGAACGAGATGTCGAAATAGGTCATCGGACCGGGGCTGAGCCAGTCCACGAAGGCGAACAGCAGCAGGAAGACGACGAGTGCCGTCAGCGCTGCGCGGTTGCGCGACAGCCAGCGGGGGACAGAGCCCGCGGCCGCGGGACGCGCTTGCGAAAATGGTGTCGCCCGGCTCATGCGGCCTCTCCCACGCCGGCAGCCAGCAGGCTGTGCGCGCCGCCCAGCGCCGCGTTCATGATGGTGCGCTCGTCCGCCTCGTCGACACTTAGCCTTGCCGCGACGCGTCCTTCGTAAAGGACGATCATCCGGTCGCTCAGATGGACCAGTTCGGGGATCTCGGTGGAGTGGAACAGGATCGCGCCGCCGGCATCGGCAAAAGCGCGCATCAGTTCATAAAGCTGATGCTTGGTGCCGACATCGATGCCGCGCGTCGGATCGAAGAGAAGCAGGATGCGGCTTTCCGCCACCAGCCATTTGGCGATGGCGATCTTCTGCTGGTTGCCGCCGGAGAACGCGCCCGCCTCGGTGAAGGAGGCGACGGGCGAAACGTCGACGGTCGCGAACACGCGTTCCGTCGCCGTCCGCTCCGCCTCTCGGTCGATCAGGCCGCCGCGGGTAAAGCGCTCTATCACCGGCAGGCTGGCGTTGATGGTGCCGTCGAGCTTCAGGAACAGGCCTTGCGTCTTACGGTCTTCCGGCAGGAAACCGATCCGCAGAGAGGGGTGCAGCGCATCGGCGGGTGCGGAAAGATGGACCGGCTTGCCGTCCACAAGAAGGCTGCCGCCGCGCACCGGCGTTGCGCCGAAGCAGGCCGAGAACAGGTCGAGCTGGCCCATGCCCTGCAAAGCCGCAACACCGACGATTTCGCCTGGCCGCAATTGCAGGTCGATGTCCCTGAGCTTTTCACCTGCACACAGCCCCTGCGTTTCCAGCACCGGCTCCGGCAACTGCATCGCGGTCGCCTTCCGGCGGGGCGGAAACGTCTGGTCGAGGGAGCGGCCGATGATCATCTCGATCACCTCGGCGTCGGTGAATTCCGCAACGCTGCCGCTGGCGATGTGGCTCCCGTTGCGCAGGATCGTCATCGTATCGCAGAAGGCGCGCACCTCCGGCATCCGGTGGGATATGAACAGCACGGTGACGCCGCGTGAGCGGGCATCGGCGATTATGCTGCCGAGCCATTCGACATCGCTGCCTGTCAGGGCCGAGGTCGGCTCGTCTAGCAGCAGGATCGACGGTTCGCGGAAGAGTGCGCGGGCGATCTCGATCTTCTGGCGCATGGCGAGGTCCAGGCTGCCGGCTTCCGCATGCAGGTCGACACGCATGCCGAGCCTTTCAAAATGCGATTCGACGCGGTCCGCCACGGCGCGCCGGCGCAATGTGCCGAACAGGCTCGTCGGCGCGCTCGGCAGAAGCATGTTTTCGAGCACCGACAGGTCCCGGACCAGGGTCAATTCCTGGAAGGCGGTTCGGACGCCGGCCCGGTGCGCATCGCGCGGGCTGGACAGTTGTACTGTGCGGCCATCGATGGCGATGGTGCCGCTGTCCGGGGCGATCAGCCCGGACAGCAGCTTCATCGTGGTGGATTTGCCGGCGCCGTTTTCCCCCAGGAGAGCGTGGACCATGCCGCGCTCGACCCGGAAGCTGACGTCGCTGACGGCCTTCGTCGCGCCGAACGCCTTGGACACCGCGTCGAAGGAAACGGCGGGCGAGGCAGACGGGCTCATTGTTCCGGCTGGCCCACAAGGGCGGCGTTCAGGCCCACTTCCGGCGTTTCTTCCGAGAAGATGGACGCGAACCACCCGGGATTGGCAACGATGGACGGCTTGAACGCATTGCAGCCGTTCTTCATTTCGTCCCAGCTTCCCGTTTCGCAAAGCTTGACCGTCTCGTTGGTGACGATGGGCAGGGGAAGCGTCGTATGTTGCGGCACATCGGTCTTGCCGTCGAGCATCTCGACAGCCAGCTTCAGCGCGTAGGCGCCGGAATAGGGCGGCGAGGCATAGGAGATGCGGGGCGCGCCCAGGGGTGCATAGGGGCCATCGGCGCCCTCCACCTCGGTGCCCGCCGGCAGCATCTGGATGCGACCGCCGTTCGATCCTTCGCCGGCGCATGGTTTCAGCTGTTCGGCGGTGTGCCCCGCCTCAAGCTGCATCGCGTTGGCGGTATAGCAGCCGACCTGCATCCACAGGCCGTCGATACCATCCCAGTTGCGGGTTGCGAGCAGCTTGGACAGTTCGGTGCGCGCCACGGCCTGGCTCCACATGCCGACAGCCTCGCCCACCACCTTGATATCGGGAAACTTGGCGAACACTTCCTTGGCGGCCGCCGTGCGGGCCGTATCCACCGATGTGCCGGGAACGCCCGTGACCAGAACGATGTTGCCCTTGCCGCCCAGCCTGTCGGCAAGCCATTCAGCCGTGCGCCTGCCGGCCTCTGCCTGGTCGATCGTAACGTTGTAAGCGCAGGGTTCGGTGATCTCGGCATCGTAGGCGACGATCTTGACGCCCTTGGCGCAGGCATTCTTGACGACCTGGTTCAGCGCGGTCGGCGAGATCGGGTAGACGATGATGGCATCCGCGCCAGCCTGCACCATGGCGTTGATCTGCTGGATCTGCCGTTGGGCATTCGGGCCGGCAACCTGTACTTCCAGGTCCACCTTGTCCTTAAGCCCGGCAGATGCCGCCATGGCCTTGACCATGTTGGAGGCCTCTGCCTGCCAGTCGTTGCCGATGTAGCTCATCGACAGAAAGACCTTGTGCTTCTCCTGGGCGGTGGCGAAGGGCGTCATCAGGGCCGACAGGCCAAGCGCCATCGCCAGCGTCCCGCATCGGGTCGCGAACGTCATTATTTCCTCCCTGAAGCGCATGGATCGCATCTCCCTGCGATCATTCTCAACGCTCTAAATTGATATTAGATCAAAAATCGAAAGGACTTCAAGTCCGTCCTTCGAGGGGCTATCCTTGCTGCTGTGATTCATGCCGGGAGCCATTCATGTCCGCCATCCGAGACCGCGTCCTGCCTCTGCGCAAGGAAACCCTGCAGGACGGCGTTTTCCGGCGTCTGTGCGAGCTCATTCTGGAAGGGGGGATCGCACCGGCCCAATCCATTACCGTCGCCAGCCTGGCCAATGCCTTCGAGGTAAGCCCGATGCCCGTCCGGGAAGCGCTGACGCGGCTGACGGAGGCGGGCGCCCTCACGGTCATTTCCGGTCGCACCATCGGCATCCCGCAGTTGACGCGGGAGCGGCTGGACGATCTGCGCAATGTGCGGCTTGAAGTGGAGTCGGCGGCGGTGCGGTGGGCAACTGCACGCAGCAGCAAGGCCTTCCTGACGGATCTGGCCCAGCCACTCGACAGGCTTCGGCAGGCGGAGCGGACCAACGACCCGGAGCTTTACATCGCCGCCAATTACGATTTCCATTTCCGGATCTATCGACAGGCCGGTTCGCCGATCCTGCTTGGCATGATCGAAAAGCTATGGCTGCAGATCAGTCCCTATTTCCACCTGCTGCGGGAAACGGGAAATTTCCGCATCTCCAATACCTGGCACCAGGCGCTGCACGATGCGCTGGGGCGCGGCGATGCAGATGCCGCCACGGCGGCCCTGGTGGCCGATATCGATGGTGCCTATGCCGTCCTGTGCGATGCCATCTAGCGCCGCGCTGACGGCTCAGCGCAAAGCCTTCGCAAGAACCTCGGTCAACTCGCCGGACGGCTTGCCGAGTTCGACGCGCCGATAGAAGCAGGACGTGCGGCCGGTGTGGCAGGTTTCTTCCGGCCGGGCGACGCTCACCTTCAGCCAGACGGCGTCCTGGTCGCAGTCGATCCGCATTTCCTGGATGGTCTGCAGCGCGCCGGATGTCTCGCCCTTCTTCCACAGTTTCCTGCGCGAGCGGCTCCAGTAATGGGCGATGCCGGTGGCGATGGACAGGTCCAGCGCCTCGCGGTTCATGTGGGCAAGCATGAGCACATCGCCGCTGGTGCCGTCCGTCACCACCGCCGTAATCAGGCCGGCATCGTCGAAGCGCGGCATCAGCCGCGCGCCTTCTTCGCGCTCCAGGGTGGCGTCGCTCATCGGTTCAGGATCATCGACAGGAAGCGGTCGCGCTCGGACTTGTCGTCCTTGAACACGCCGTAGAACGAGCTGGTGGTGGTTATGGAGCCCTTGCTGCGGATGCCGCGCATCGACATGCACATGTGCTCCGCCTCGATCAGCACGGCAACGCCGCGCGGGGCGAGGGCGCCGTCGATGATGGCCGCGATTTCCTCGGTCATGGTTTCCTGCGTCTGCAGGCGACGCGCATACAGGTCGACGACGCGGGCCACCTTGGACAGGCCGAGAACCTGTCCATCCGGGAAATAGGCCACGTGCGCCTTGCCGATGATGGGCACCATGTGATGCTCGCAATGCGAGACGAAGTCGATATCGCGCACCAGCACCATGTCGTCGTAGCCGGACACCTCCTCGAAGGTGCGCGCAAGAATGTCGGCAGGATTGATGCAATAGCCGCCGAAAATCTCTTCATAGGCCCGCACCACACGTTGCGGCGTATCGACAAGCCCCTCGCGGCGCGGATCGTCTCCGGCCCAGCGTATCAGGGTCTGGACGGCGGCTTCCGCTTCCTCGCGCGTCGGGCGCGGGTGGCTGTCCTGGCCGGCCGACCCGGAAAACTTTCTGACGGTGGCGTCCATTCCTCAACCTTTGACCGTCGCGTCTTGTCATCTTCGGCTTTTGGAGACGCGGCTTCACTCCTATATACGGGCTCGATCCGCGGATGGGTAGATGCTCCACGCGCGGATATGTATCCGCGCTGAGATGGTGCCCCATGATCGACGATGTCTACAATACCCGCATCCTGGAACTGGCAGGCAATATCGAACGCATCGGCCGGCTGCCGGCCCCCGATGCCAGCGCGACCGCCCATTCGCGCCTGTGCGGCTCCACGGTAACCGTGGATGTCTGTCTTGAGGGCGGGGTCGTATCCGATTTCGCCCATGAGGTCCGTGCCTGCGCGCTTGGCCAGGCGTCCTCGGCTATCATGGCCAAGGTGATCGTCGGCGCGACGCCGGCCGAGCTCCGGTCGGTGCGGCAGGCCATGCAGGCCATGCTGAGCAACGGCGCGTCGCCCCCGGAGGGCCGGTTCGCCGAACTGCGCTTCCTGGAGCCGGTCAAGGATTACAGGGCGCGCCATGCCTCCACCATGCTGACCTTCGATGCCGTCGTGACCGCTCTGGACGAGATCGACGCGCGCCAACGGACCGCCTGAGCCATGGCCGCGGCGCGCGGGCGCAATTATGACGGACCGTACCGCAAGACGCCCGGCCGCCTGTTCGGCATGGGGTTCGTGCGCCTCTACCAGTTGACATTCTCGCCGCTGGTGGGCGGGCATTGCCGCCACATTCCGACCTGCTCCGAATACGCCTACGAGGCCATTGCGCGGCATGGCCTGTGGCGGGGCGGCTGGCTGTCGGCACGGCGTGTGTCCCGCTGCGGCCCCTTCGGCAAGGCCGGGCACGATCCGGTGCCGGACGATGTCTCCACGCAATGTCGCCATCATCGCTGAAGCATTTCCGTTTGCGCGACGATGGGCTAGAAGGCGGCGGTCCGGCCCGTCGGTGGCCGGCCATCGATCGATAAGCTTTCCCGCATGGTAGGCGGGGGTGAGCGGAAAGGACATGACATGATCGACCTTCAATTCCCCGATGGTTCCATACGCCAATACGCCCCGGAAACGACCGGGGCGGACATTGCGATGGGCATCTCCAAGTCGCTGGCCAAAAAGGCCGTTGCCTACGCGCTCGATGGCGAAGTGCGCGATCTTGCCGATGCCGTCGGGCAGGGCGGCAAGCTGGAGATCATCACCCGGGAAGATCCGCGCGCGCTGGAACTCATCCGCCACGACGCGGCGCATGTCATGGCCGAAGCGGTGCAGGAATTGTGGCCGGGGACGCAGGTGACGATCGGCCCGGTGATCGAGAACGGCTTCTACTACGACTTCGCGCGTGACACGCCCTTTACGCCCGATGATCTGCCGGTCATCGAAAAGAAGATGGTGGAGATCATCCGCCGCAACGCTCCCTTCACCAAGCAGGTCTGGACGCGCGACAAGGCGCGGCAGGTGTTTGCCGACAAGGGCGAGGCGTTCAAGGTCGAGCTCGTCGATGCCATCCCCGAGGGGCAGGATCTGAAGATCTACAGCCAGGGCGACTGGTTCGACCTGTGCCGTGGACCGCACATGGCCTCCACGGGCCAGATCGGCGAGAACTTCAAGCTGATGAAGGTGGCCGGCGCCTATTGGCGCGGCGATTCCAACAACCCGATGCTGACGCGCATCTACGGCACGGCCTGGGCCACGGCGGAAGAGCTGAAAGCCTATCTGCACATGCTGGAAGAGGCCGAGAAGCGCGACCATCGCCGCCTCGGCCGGGAGATGGACCTGTTCCATTTCCAGGAAGAGGGGCCCGGCGTCGTCTTCTGGCACGGCAAGGGCTGGCGCATCTTCCAGACGCTGGTTGCCTATATGCGCAGGCGGCTTGCCGGCACCTACGAAGAGGTGAATGCGCCCCAGGTGCTGGACCATTCCCTGTGGGAGACATCGGGCCACTGGGGCTGGTACCGCAACAACATGTTTGCGGTCACCGTGGCCGACGAGGAATCGGACGACGACCGGGTCTTCGCGCTCAAGCCGATGAACTGCCCGGGCCATGTCATGATCTTCAAGCATGGCCTGAAGTCATACCGCGAACTGCCCATCCGGCTGGCCGAATTCGGCTCCGTCCATCGCTATGAGCCGTCCGGCGCCCTGCATGGCCTGATGCGGGTACGCGGCTTTACGCAGGATGATGCGCATGTGTTCTGCACCGACGAGCAGCTTGCAGCCGAATGCCTGCGGATCAACGATTTGATCCTGTCGGTCTACCGCGATTTCGGCTTCGAGGAAGTCGTCGTCAAATTGTCGACGCGTCCGGACAAGCGCGTCGGCTCCGATGCGCTCTGGGATCGCGCCGAAGGCGTGATGAGCGAGGTGCTGGAAACCATCCGGATGCAGTCCGGCGGCCGCATCAAGACGGGCATTCTCGAAGGTGAGGGAGCATTTTACGGTCCGAAGTTCGAGTATACATTGAAGGACGCCATCGGGCGTGACTGGCAATGCGGCACGACCCAGGTGGATTTCAATCTGCCGGAGCGGTTCGGGGCCTTCTATATCGACCAGTCGTCCGAGAAGCGGCAACCGGTGATGATCCATCGTGCCGTGTGCGGCTCGATGGAGCGCTTCCTCGGCATCCTGATCGAAAACTTCGCCGGGCATTTCCCGCTGTGGCTCGCGCCGGTGCAGGTGGTTGTGGCAACCATCACGGACGAGGCGGACGATTATGCCCGCGAGGTGGCGCAGCGCTTCCGCCGCGCCGGGCTTCACGTCGAGACCGATTTGCGGAACGAGAAGATCAACTACAAGGTCCGCGAGCATTCGCTGGCCAAGGTGCCCGTGATCCTTGTCTGCGGACGCCGCGAGGCGGAGGAGAATACCGTCAACCTGCGTCGTCTGGGCTCTCGCGACCAGCAGTCCCTGCCGCTGGAAGAGGCGCTTGCGCGCCTGACGGAAGAGGCGGTTCCGCCGGACCTCAAGCGCGAGCGCGCCGCCTGAGGCGGCTGACGCGGCCCGTCATTCGTGATCCACGATATCGGGCCGCGTCACGCCATCCAGATCCAGCCATCCGGCAAGGGCCGACAGTTCGGTTTCCAGCGCCTCGACGGTGCCGTCCGGTGCGCCCTGCTCGACGTGGATGGCATGAACCCGCAGCATGCGGGCCTGCCGGTCGGCCTTCAGGTCCACCCGTGCCACCAGCGTATCGCCTAACAGAAACGGCAGCACGTAATAGCCGTGCTGACGCAACTCGGCGGGAACATAGATTTCGATCCGATAGCGGAAGCCGAACAGCCGTTCCGCCCGTGCCCGCTCCCAGACGATGGGGTCGAAGGGCGCCAGCAGGGCCGCCGCATCGATGCGCCGCGGCTTGCGGGCCTCCGGATCGATGTAGGCGGCCGGCCAGCCATCCACTGCCACGGGCAACAGGGCGCCATCCTCGACCAGTTCGGCAATGGCGGTGCGCGTCTCTTCCGGCCCAAGGCGAAAGTAGTCCCTGAGCTCTCCGGCAGTGGCGATGCCCAGTGCCTTCGCCGACCGCAGGATCAGCGCGCGGTGCGCTTCGGCCTCCGGCACCGGCGGCAGCGCCATGACCGCTTGCGGAATGACCCTTTCGGTCAGGTCGTAGACGCGCTCGAAGCTACGCCGCCGCGTGGCGGTGGTGATATGGCCGGCATAAAACAGCCATTCCAGGATACGCTTGGATTCGCTCCACTCCCACCAGCCGGTGCGGCTGGATTCGAACTCCGACGCCGCCATCGGACCTTCGGCGCGGATGCGCTCCAGCAGCGCCATGGCCTCGGCCCGCCGCTCGCCGGCAAACAGGCGCATGCCCTTGTAACCGGCCATCCCGCGATCGGCCCGCTCCATCCTCCAGCGCAACAGGGGGAACAGGTCCATGGGCAGCAGCGAAGCTTCGTGCGCCCAATACTCGAAAACGCGGCGCTCCCGGCGGGGGCCCCAAGCGGCGCGGTCGAAAAGCGCGCGGTCATAGGCGCCAAGGCGCGAGAAGGCGGGCAAGTAATGGGCACGCGCCAGCACGTTGACGCTGTCGATCTGGTGCAAGGCCAACCTGTCCAGCACGCGGCGCAGGTGCCCCTTTTGCACGGCGTTTGGGCGTGGCTGTGCAAAGCCCTGTGCCGCCAGGGCGATGCGCCGCGCAAGCGGCAGGCCGATGCGCTGGATGGTCATGACGTCGGCTCCGACCTTGGCGCACCCAGGCGTGCCGGCATTTGGCGCGGATTGAAGGGCGCATTGCCCCGGTCGAGCATCATGGCAGGCAGTCTTTCGTGCGGTTCGTCATGCCGACTGCGTCGGCATCGAATATGTCTCTTTTCAATGGCTTGAGGACATGAGCTTACCTTGCCACGCAGCCGGCGCGCGCGGTAGTCAGTCGCCGGAGCCCAGATCTGCATCGCCCGATGCGTCGCCGGCGGCCTCTGCCGCCGCTTCGCCTTCCAACTCCTCGAAGCTCGGCACCGGGCCGGCGGATATCTCGTCGCCGCTGCCGTCGGCCGGCGCCTGAGGCGAGGCGGTGCCGTTGGCCACCAGCTCGACCTCTTCGTTCTGGCCGGCCGCGACATTGTAGACGCGCTGGTAGATGCGGTCCTTGTTCTTGGCGACGATGAGGTATTCGCCCTCGGCCAGCACCATGGACGAGAAAGCACCGACATTCTCGCGGATGAGGTCGCCCTGCGAGGACGAGATCGACCAGGCGGTGTCGGCAAGCGCCTCGCCTCCGGCCTCGCGCACCAGCTTCAACGTCACCTCCGCCGCACGCTGCGTCAGCCGTGCGTCGGTAACGCGCGCGGTTTCCACCTTGATGTCGGCACGCGCCACCGCGTTGACCGCGCCATAGTTGGAAACGACATGATAGTCGCCGGCGTTCAGCCGCACCACGGTTCCGGGCACGACGTCCTCGGCCACCAGTCGCCGGTCCTGCGCGGTCGGCCCCTGCGTATAGATGTCGAAGGTGAGGAGCTTGGAGGTGATCGGCTCGCCGTTGCCGGTGGTGGCGCTGAGCCGCAATCCGCCCGCCTCCAGAACGACGGAATCCGTCAAACGCTTGCCGTCGAAGTCGATGCGCTTGGTCACCCCGGCGCGGCCATATCCGACATGCAGCAGGTAGGAGCCCGTCGGTACGTTGAACTGGACACTGCCGCCCCGCTGGATGCCGATCAGTTGCAGCTTGCCTTCCCGGTTGAGACGGGTGGAGAAAAGCCGCCAGACCAGGCCGTCCGGAATGGTGGCGCCATCCTCGCCCATGCGCGCATTGAACGTCAGCGCGCCGCCATGGGCAGCCTCATCGAGCTGCGGCAGGATATCGCCCGGAATGGCGGGCAGGTTGGGCACCGCATAGGACGACAGGCCGTCGGCGGGCATCGGCAGCTCGATCCGGTCCTGCGGGCCGCGTCCATTGCCGAAAGGAATGCCGAGACGTTCGTTCTGCATCGCGTCGGGAATGCCCGAGGGCGAGGCATAGGCGCCGCCGCCGTCGTCTTCCCCGCCGCCCGGGGGCGGGCCGCCCTGCGCATACGCGTTCGACGACGCCACTGCGAGCGCGACAAGCAACATGGCACTCGACTTTCTCACGCGCAGCCCTTCATCCCATTTCGCATTGGCAAAGTTTGGTCGCCCCGATATGGCTGACGATCCGGTCGGGGCGCAAGGTGCGCCTGAAAATCAGGCCGAAAAGTGATGATGGCAGAGGAAGATCGACGACGATGACGGAACTGAAGCACCATCTGGCGACGCGGCGTTCGATCTCGATCCCCGATATCAAGGCGCCGGCGCCCGAGGGTGAGGAACTCGACCAGATTCTGCGGCTCGCTGTCCGCGTGCCCGATCACGGCAAGCTTGCGCCATGGCGCCTGATTCTCATTCGCGACGACGCCTCCGCGCTGCTGGGCAAGACGATGGCCGACATCGCCGAAAGCAATGAGGGGCCGCTTTCGGAGGCGCGCCGCGCCTTCGAGCTGGACCGCTTCACCCGCGCGCCGCTCGTTATCGTCGTGGTGTCCAGAGCTGCCCCGCACTTCAAGATACCGGAATGGGAACAGGTGCTGTCCGCCGGCGCGCTGACCATGAATCTGATCCATGCGATGGGCGCGCATGGCTATGCCGCCACCTGGCTGACGGAGTGGCCGGCCTATGACGAGGGTGCCAAGGCTGCCCTTGGCATTTCGCCGGAAGAGAAGGTGGCCGGCTTCCTCTATGTAGGGACACCGGCGGACGAGCGGTCGGAGCGTCCGCGCCCCGAACTGTCGCAGATCGTTACGCTGGCGAAGGGCTGAGGCACCATGTTCTACGAGACGTCCGACAATCGCCACGGCCTCGCGCACGATCCGTTCAAGGCTATCGTGTCGCCCCGGCCCATCGGCTGGATCTCTACACGGTCGCGCATTGGTGCGGTGAATCTGTCGCCCTACAGCTTCTTCAACGCCATTTCGGACAAGCCCAAACTGGTGATGTTCTCGTCTGCCGGCATGAAGGACTCCGCCACCTTCGCGATCGAAAGCGGCGAATTCGTCTGCAATTTCGTAACGGAGCAACTGGCCGAAGCCTTGAACCGCAGTTCCGCGCCGGCGCCGCGCGGCACGAGCGAGTTTCCGTTTTCCGGTCTGACCGAGGCGCCCTGCCACCTCGTCTCGGCGCCGCGCGTTGCGGAAAGCCCTGCCGCCCTGGAATGCAAGGTGACGGAGTGGTTCCACCCGCGCGATATCGATGGCGGGCATTCCGGCAATGTGGTGGTGATCGGGCAGGTGGTCGGCATCCATCTCGACGACGCGCTGATCCGCGATGGGCGGATCGACATGGCGCTGGCCGCGCCCTTATCGCGCCTCGGCTACATGGACTATGCCGTGACGCGCGAGGTGTTCGAGATGCTCCGGCCCAAGGCGCCCGACGCCAGCGACCTCGACTAGTAGCGGAACTGCTCCGCCAGGATGCGCTCGTCCCAGCTATGGTCGCGGTCGAACAGGATCGCGCAGCTGGAGCCGCGCTCCTCGTTTATGCGGATGCGCAGGATGGACTTGACCTCGAAATGGTCGGCCACGGCGTTGACGGGCCGCTTCTCCGGTTCCAGCACCTCGATCTCCACCGTCTGCCGGTTGTGCAGCACCGCGCCGCGCCAGCGCCGCGGGCGGAACGGGCTGACGGGCGTCAACGCCAGCAGCGGCGCATCAATGGGGATGATGGGGCCGCCGGCCGACAGATTGTAGGCCGTCGAGCCGGTGGCCGTGGCCACCATGACGCCATCGCAGGCGAGTTCGTCCAGCCGGACCTTGCCGTCGATGGAAATGCGAAGCCGCGCGATCTGGAAGGATTGGCGGAACAACGCCACCTCGTTGATCGCCAACGCCTCGTAGTCGCGGCCGTTCTTGTCGCTCGCCACCATGCGAAGCGGGTGGATGGTGCTGCGAAGCGCGACGCTCAGACGCGCTTCGAGACCTTCCTCGCGGTAGGCGTTCATCAGGAAGCCGACCGTGCCCCGGTTCATGCCGTAGATGGCCTTGCCGCTGTTCATGAAGCGGTGCAGCACCTGAAGCATGAAGCCGTCGCCGCCCAGCGCCACGATCACGTCGGCCTCGTCGGCGGGCACGGCATCGTAAAGCGCGGTCAGCCGCGACAGGGCCGACTGCGCTTCCGGCGTATCGGATGCAAGGAATGCGAAGCTTGGAATGAGACCTGCCCCCGGCTCGAATCTGCGCAGCCCCTTTCGTAAGCCATCGCGCCTTCAAGTCAAAGGGCGAGAAACTCCGCCGAATGGCGAAGGTCCGCCTGCGTCAGCCCGTGCGACGCCGGCAGGTTTCGGTAGGTGACATCGGCTCCGCACGCCTTGAGATGCTCTGCAAGCATTGCCGCGTTGGCGGCGGGGATGATCGGATCCATGGCGCCCGACAGCATCAATATCCGCTTGCCCGACAGGTCGGGTGAGGGCATCTGCCGCAGCGGCACCATGGCCCGCAGCAGCACCGCGCCGGCAAGCGCCTCCGGACGCAGCAGCAGAAGCGCCGCCGCGATGTTGGCGCCGTTGGAAAAGCCGAAGGCAATCGGCGTATCCAGCCCGTAGGCCAGGCGCGACTCCGCTACGAAATCGGCCAGTTCGTTGGCCCGGAACCTCACGTCCTCCTCGTCGAAGACGCCTTCGGCAAGCCGGCGGAAAAAGCGCGGCATGCCGTTTTCGGTGACCTTGCCACGCGGCGACAACAGGGAAGAGCCGGGCGATACCGTCTGGCCGAGGTCGACAAGGTCATCCTCGTTTCCGCCTGTTCCGTGCAGCAGCAGCAAGGGGCGGCGGGTTTGGTCCTGCCCCGCACTGTATCGGTGGATGAAGCTGTCCGGTCCTGTCTGTGTCATCGTCGTCGCGCTCCGGCGTGTTCCGTCCGCCCAAAGGTAATGCCCCTTGGCGCCTGTGACATGCCCATGCCTGTTGACGGTGCTTCCACGCTTCGGGCCTTATGCGCGTCGCAAGGAGGGCGCATGCAGATCCGGACCATCGAGTATTTCGTCGCGCTGGCGCGAGAGCGGCATTTCGGCCGCGCGGCGGCTGCCTGCGGCGTAACGCAGCCGACCCTGTCGTCCGGGATCGGCGCCCTCGAAGACGAGCTCGGCGTGCGCCTGGTGTTGAGGGACCGGCGTTTTGCCGGTTTGACGGTCGAGGGCGAGGCCGCGCTGCCGTGGGCGCAACAGCTTCTGGCGGATGTTTCGGGCCTGCGCGATGCGGCAGAGACGCCGCCCGGCGGCGATGTGACCGGCTTGATGCGGCTTGGCATCATCCCGGCGGCCATGCCGGTATGCGGAGTCTTCGTTGCGGCCCTGCGCAGCCTGCATTCGGCGGTTGCGGTGCAGATCCATTCCCTGACCTCGCGTGAGATCGACCGTGCGCTCGCCGGCTACGAGATCGACGTCGGCATGACCTATCTGGACAACGAGCCGCTGCCCGACGTGATTTCGGCCACGCTGTACCGCGAGACCTATATCTTCGCCACGCCGTCCGGGGGGCCGTTGGCCGGCCGCGCCGCGATCGGCTGGGCCGAGGCGGTCGCAACGCCTCTGTGTCTTCTGGCGCCCGACATGCAGAACCGCCGTATCCTCGACGCGCATCTGGCCGGCATCGGCCTCGATGTCCGGCCGGCGGCCATGGCCAATTCCTATGCCGCCCTCCTGTCCATGGTGCGGGTTGGAGAGTTTTCCTGCATCCTGCCGCAGACCTACGCCCAGACCATTGCCTGCGATCCGGCCATCTCCACCATGCCGTTCGATCCGCCGGCGCGGCCGCAACCGGTCGGGTTGGTGGTGCCCAACCGCCATCCAAGCTCCGTGATGGCGCGGATCGCGCTGTCCTGCGGGCGGTCGGCCCATCTGCGACAGGCGCTGGCCGACATGCTCGGACCACATTGATAGACATCGTCTATCAACCAGTGACGCCGACTATTTGACTGGTTCTAAATTTGGATCGACTCTTCCACCCTGCAGGAGGAGTGCGCAATGCTGGACAGGGTAGGTGGCAATCACGGGTACGATGCCGGACGGCTGGCCGAAATACTTGCCGCCCATGCCGGTCGCAAAGGTGCGCTGCTGCCCATACTGCACGATGTGGTGGGCGAATTCGGTTTCGTGGACGACGCCATGGTGCCGGCGATTGCCGACGCGCTCAACCTGTCGCGCGCCGAAGTGCATGGTGTGGTCACCTTCTATCATGATTTCCGCCGCCGGCCTGCCGGCCGCCATGTCGTCAAGCTGTGCATCGCCGAGGCCTGCAAGTCGCGTGGAGCGGACGCGCTCGCCGAGGCCGCCGAGCGCCAGCTCGGCATACCCATGCACGCGACCGGCGGTGACGGCGCGGTAACGCTTGAGCCGGTGTACTGCCTTGGCCTATGTTCGCTGTCGCCGGCCGCCATGGTGGACGGAAAGTTGCATGCGCGCCTGACGACCGAGCGGCTGGCCACCGTGCTGGCGGAGGCCGGACTATGAGCCGCAAGCTCTTCGTGCCCGGAGATGCCGCCGCCGTCAGCGTCGGCGCCGATGAAGTTGCCAGGCGGCTAGTCGAGGCCGCCAACGGGCTGGGTATCGAAATCGTCCTGATCCGCAACGGATCGCGCGGGGCGCATTTCCTGGAGCCGCTGATCGAGGTGGAAATGCCCGGTGGCCGCATCGGCTATGGGCCGGTCACGCCGGAGGATGTAGCCGGGCTTGTGGAGGCCGGGGTCTTCGAGGGCGGGGAGCATCCCTTGCGCATCGGCCGGCCGGAGGATCATCCATTTTTGAAAGGGCAGGTGCGCAGCACCTTTGCCCTGTGCGGCATCGTCGATCCGCGATCGCAGGCCGATTACGCGGCCCATGGCGGCTGGAGGGGGCTGAAGGCGGCGCTGGCGATGCTGCCGCAGCAGCGCGTCGATACGGTGAAGGCGTCCGGCCTGCGCGGACGCGGCGGAGCCGGGTTTCCGACCGGCATCAAGTGGGAAACTGTTTTCAAAGCCGATGGCGACGAGAAATTCGTCGTCTGCAACGCCGACGAGGGCGACAGCGGCACCTTTGCCGACAGGATGCTGATGGAGGGCGACCCCTTCCGCATGGTCGAGGGCATGGCGATCTGCGGGGTCACCGTGGGCGCCCGGTACGGCTACATATACATTCGCTCCGAGTACCCTCATGCGATTGCCGCAATGGAAGGCGCCATCGCGCAAAGCCGGGAGGCTGGCTGGCTCGGCGCCGATATCGATTCTTCCGGCATCGCCTTCGACATGGAAGTCAGGGTCGGAGCGGGGGCCTATGTCTGCGGCGAGGAAACGGCGCTGCTCAACTCGATAGAGGGCAAGCGCGGGATCGTGCGGGCCAAGCCGCCGCTGCCGGCATTGCAGGGCCTGTTCGGCAAACCGACCGTCATCAACAATGTGCTGAGCCTGGCGACGGTGCCGGCGCTGTTTGCCGACGGCCCCGAAAGCTACAACGCCATGGGCATCGGCCGCTCGCGCGGGACGATGCCGGTGCAGCTTGCCGGCAATATCCGCTATGGCGGCCTTTACGAGGTGCCTTTCGGCATAACGCTCGGCGAACTGGTGCTTGGGGTAGGCGGCGGCACGGCCAGCGGGCGGCCGGTGCGCGCCGTGCAGGTGGGCGGGCCGCTGGGCGCGTACTTCCCGCCACATCTGTTCGACACGCCCTTCGACTACGAGGCTTTCGCGGCGAAGGACGGGTTGATCGGCCATGGCGGCATCACCGTTTTCGACGATACGGTCGACATGGCCCGGATGGCGCGCTTTGCGCTGGAGTTCTGCGCGGTCGAAAGTTGCGGCAAATGCACGCCCTGCCGCATCGGCGCGGTGCGCGGGCAGGAGGTGATGGACCGCATCCTTGCCGCGCGGCAGACGCTGGCGCCGGTGGGGGCGGATCTCGGCCTTCTGGCCGACCTGTGCCAGACCATGAAGTTCGGCTCGCTCTGCGCGCTCGGCGGCTTCACGCCGTATCCGGTGTCCAGCGCGATGACGCATTTTCCCGAAGATTTCGACCTGACCCTGCGGGCCTTGCCGGCATCGCTGGAAGCGGCCCGCTGACGGCAGAGGAGGCGACCCCATGTCCCTGATCCATGAAAAGGATTTTGGCACCCCGCCCAGTGCGTCGGGCCAGACCGTTTCCCTGACGATCGATGGCGTCCGCGTGACGGCCGCCGCGGGAACGTCGATCATGCGGGCGGCCTCCGAGATGGGAACCGCCATCCCGAAGCTGTGCGCGACCGACAGCCTGGAGCCATTCGGCTCATGCCGGCTCTGCCTGGTGGAGGTGGATGGCCGCATGGGCACGCCGGCCTCCTGCACGACGCCGGTTACGGAGGGCATGGTCGTGCGTACCCAGACCGAGCGCCTGAAGACGCTGCGCAAGGGGGTGATGGAGCTCTACATCTCGGACCACCCGCTGGACTGCCTAACCTGCGCGGCCAATGGCGATTGCGAGCTGCAGGACATGGCCGGGGCCGTCGGCCTGCGCGAGGTCCGGTACGGCTACGACGGCGCCAACCACGTCAAGGCGCGGAACGGCGAGGCGGACAATTTCGCCTATATGCCCAAGGACGAATCCAACCCCTATTTCACCTACGATCCGTCCAAGTGCATCGTATGCTCGCGCTGTGTACGCGCCTGCGAGGAAGTGCAGGGCACATTCGCCCTCACCATAGCCGGGCGCGGCTTCGACAGCCGCGTATCGCCCAGCCAGTCGCAGGATTTCTTCTCGTCGGAATGCGTTTCGTGCGGCGCCTGTGTCCAGGCCTGCCCGACCGCCACGCTGACGGAGCGCAAGGTTATCGAGATCGGCCAGCCGGAGCATTCGGCGATCACCACCTGCGCCTATTGCGGTGTGGGCTGCACCTTCAAGGCCGAAATGCGCGGCGAAGAGCTGGTCCGCATGGTGCCGTGGAAGGACGGCAAGGCCAATCACGGTCATTCCTGCGTCAAGGGGCGCTTCGCCTGGGGCTACGCCAACCACCGGGAGCGGATCACCACGCCGATGATCCGCGCCTCGACGGCCGATCCGTGGCAAGAGGTGAGCTGGGAAGAGGCGATCGCCTACGCCGCGTCCGAGTTTCGGCGCATCCAGGCCAGGCATGGCACGGGAAGCGTCGGCGGCATCACCTCGTCGCGCTGCACCAACGAGGAAACGTTCCTGGTGCAGAAGCTGGTGCGCGCAGGCTTCGGCAACAACAATGTCGATACGTGCGCGCGCGTCTGCCACTCTCCCACCGGTTATGGCCTGAAAACCACTTTCGGTACGTCCGCCGGCACGCAGGATTTCGATTCCGTCGACCATGCCGACGTCATCATGGTGATCGGCGCCAACCCCACCGACGGGCACCCTGTCTTCGGCTCCCGCATGAAGCGGCGGCTGCGGCAGGGCGCAAAGCTGATCGTGGTGGACCCGCGCCGGATCGACCTCGTGCGGACGCCGCATGTGGAAGCCGCTTTCCACTTGCCGCTGCGCCCCGGCACCAACGTTGCGATGCTGACGGCGATGGCCCATGTGATCGTGACCGAGGGCCTCATAGACGAGGACTATATCCGCAACCGATGCGACCTGGATGCCTTTGCCGAATGGGCGTCCTTCGTGGCGCAGGAGCGCCATTCCCCCGAAGCCGTGCAAGACCGCACCGGTGTCCCGGCGGCCGATGTGCGCCAGGCGGCGCGCCTGTACGCGACGGGCGGCAATGCCGCCATCTATTACGGGCTCGGGGTGACAGAGCACAGCCAGGGCTCCACCACCGTCATGGCGATCGCCAACCTTGCGATGGCCACCGGCAACGTCGGCAAGCCTGGCAGCGGCGTCAATCCGCTACGCGGCCAGAACAATGTGCAGGGGGCCTGCGACATGGGCTCCTTCCCGCACGAGTTTTCGGGCTACCGGCATGTTTCTGACGGCGCGGCGCGCGGCCTGTTCGAGGATGCGTGGGGCGTGCACCTCGACGCGGAGCCCGGCCTGCGCATACCCAACATGCTCGACGAAGCGGTCGCCGGCCGCTTTAAGGGGATCTACATCCAGGGCGAAGACATCCTCCAGTCCGACCCCAATACCCGCCATGTCGCCGCCGGGCTCGACGCGATGGAATGCGTCGTCGTGCAGGACCTGTTCCTCAACGAGACGGCCGTCCACGCGCATGTCTTCCTGCCCGGCTCGACCTTCCTGGAAAAGGACGGGACATTCACCAATGCGGAACGGCGCATACAACGGGTGCGCCGCGTCATGACCCCGCGCAACGGCTATGCCGACTGGGAGATCACCCAGATGCTGTCCAATGCCTTGGGCTACGAGATGTCCTACGACCATCCGTCGCGCATCATGGACGAGATCGCCGCCCTGACGCCGACGTTCCGCGGCGTGACATACGACCGGCTGGACCAGGCGGGTTCCCTGCAATGGCCGGTCAACGAGGCCGCGCCGGACGGCACGCCGACCATGCACATGGACGGTTTCGTACGCGGCAAGGGCCTGTTCGTGCTGACGGAGTACGTGCCCACGGACGAGCGGACCGGCCCCCGCTATCCGCTACTGCTGACCACCGGCCGCACCCTCAGTCAATATAATGTCGGGGCGCAGACGCGGCGCACCGAAAATGTCCGCTGGCACGAGGAGGACCTGCTCGAAATCCACCCGCACGACGCGGAAGAGCGCGGCATCAAGGACCGCGACTTCGTGCGCGTCGCCAGCCGGGCCGGGGAGACGGCCCTGCGCGCCCACATCACCGACAGGGTTGCGCCGGGTGTCGTCTACACGACGTTCCACCACCCGCTCACACAGGCCAATGTGGTGACGACCGACTATTCCGACTGGGCCACCAACTGCCCCGAATACAAGGTGACGGCGGTTCAGGTATCGCCATCCAACGGTCCGAGCGACTGGCAGGAGCGTTACGAGGCGCTCGCAAGCCGCAGCCGCAGGATTGTACCGGCGGAGCCGGCGGAATGAGCGGGCGCGCCGATACGCTGGATACGCTGGTGCGGATGGCCAACCAGATCGCGAAGTTCTTCGAAAGCCAGGGCCACGAGCCGGGCGCGCTTGGCATGGCCGACCATCTGGCCACGTTCTGGACGCCCCGCATGCGGGACGACATCCAGCGCCATGCCGAAAACGGCGGCGAGGGGCTGCTTCCGCTGGCCACTGCGGCCCTTATCATCCTGCAAAAGCGCGCCACGCCGGACCTTGCCCGTGCGCTGGAGGATGCCGGTGGCGTGTCCGTGGCGACGGAGCGCGGCAGCGACGCGGGGTAATCCTTTATAGCGGGCTTGCGGCCGGCCGGGAGCGGGTGCAGTGTCGTCCCGTCTCGGGGAGGAGACCGACCGACATGCCCATTCCCTTAAAGGCCATCCTTGTGCCACTTCTGCTTCTGTCGGCCATTCCGGCAGGGTGCCGAACCCTGACGCCCGAAGAGGTGCGCGCTGCAGACGAGGCACAATGCAGCGATTACGGCTTTCGGCGGGGCACCGACGCCTATGCCGCATGCCTGCAACGGATAGACCTTGCAAGGCGCGCGGACCGACGCGAGATGATGCGCGATCTGGATGATCCGATCGTGATCTACCGGTCGGTGTATATCCGCTAGAATTTCAGCCGAACTAGTTCAGAAGACGTATTTTGGCCAGGGCAAAAAGCGGTATATTAACCGCGGCCTTAGGCTTCTGGTTCGGGTCTTCAAGGGATGTAATATTCATCCGGGAAGCCACATGACGAGGCCGCCGCGGTAACGTTTTGTGCTTTCCGGGGCTTCGTGTTGCATGCGGAGAGGACTGGATGCATATGCTGTATCAACCGTCAGGTGCCCAGATGCTGGCGCGCAAGCTGTCCGGTATCGGCAATCTCCTGCCGGAGGACGAGGCGGCGATCGCCGCGCTGGACATGACCGTCATGAATGTCGCGGCCGGCCATCTGATCGCGGAAGAAGGCTCCAGCCCCCGCCACTGCTGCGTCATCATCGCGGGCCTGGCCTGCCGGTACAAGATCCTCGTCGACGGCAAGCGACAGATCATGTCCTTCCACACGCCGGGCGACTTTCCCGATTTCTACAGCCTCCATGTCGATGTGATGGACCATAGTCTCGCGGCGGCGACGCCCTGCCAACTCGGGCTCGTTCCGCATTCCATATTCCGGCAGTGGGTGCGACGGCACCCCCACCTGGCCAACCTGTTGTGGCGCGATACGCTGATCGACGGATCGATGTTCCGGGAATGGATCGTCAATGTCGGCCGCAGGCCGGGTCCGCGCCGCATATGCCATCTCCTGTGCGAACTGGCGGTCAGGCTGGAGAATGTCGGTCTGGCGGAGGCCGGACGCATTCCCTTTCCGCTCACGCAATCGGACCTCAGCGATGCCGTGGGCCTGTCGGTGGTGCATGTGAACCGGGTGCTTCAGGATCTGAAGTCGCAGAACATCGTGCTGTTCCACAACAAGGAGGCCGTCATCGCCGACTGGCCCAAGCTGCGGGCCATGGCGCAATTCGACGGTGCCTATCTGCATCTGAAAGATGGCGGACGGCAGTTGCGCCACTTCAAGATTTGAATGCCGGAAGCGGGCGACGGCGCACGAGGCGCCGTCGCCCGTCTGGTCAGATGTTGCGGACGGCGCCCTTGGCGGCGCTTGTCGTCATGGACGCATAGGCCCGCAGCGCAGCGGTGACACGGCGCTTGCGCGGCTCGGCCGGCTGCCAGCCGAGCTTTTCCTGTTCGGCGCGGCGATGTGCCAGTTCGTCATCGGCCACGGCCAGATGGATGCTGCGGTTGGGGATGTCAATCTCGATCCGGTCACCGTCCCGCACCAGACCGATGGTGCCGCCTTCCGCCGCCTCGGGCGAGACGTGGCCGATCGACAGGCCGGAAGAGCCGCCCGAAAAGCGTCCGTCCGTCACCAGCGCGCAGGCCTTTCCGAGGCCCTTGGACTTCAAATAGCTCGTTGGATAGAGCATTTCCTGCATGCCGGGGCCGCCGCGCGGGCCTTCGTAGCGGATCAACACCACGTCGCCAGCCTGCACCTGCTTGTTGAGGATGCCGTAGACAGCTGCGTCCTGGCTTTCGAAGATGCGTGCGGTGCCGTGGAATTTCAGGATGCTTTCATCCACGCCCGCCGTTTTGACGATGCAGCCGTACTCGGCCAGATTGCCGTACAGTACCGCCAGGCCGCCATCCTTGGAGTAGGCATGCTCGACGTTGCGGATGACACCCTTCTGGCGGTCGGTATCCAGATCGGCGAAGCGACGATCCTGGCTGAAGGCCACCTGCGTCGGCACGCCGCCCGGCGCGGCGCGGAAGAACTCGCTGACCGAACGGCTTTCGGTCCGGATGACGTCCCAGCGGTCGAGCGCGTCGGCCATGCTTTCGGCATGGACGCAGCCGACGCTGGTATCCAGGAGGCCGCCGCGATCCAGCTCACCCAGAATGCCCATGATGCCGCCGGCGTGGTGCACATCCTCCATGTGGACGTTGGCAACGGCGGGGGCCACCTTGCACAGGACGGGCACGCGCCGGGACAGGCGGTCGATGTCCTCCATGGTGAAATCCACCTCGGCTTCGTGTGCCGCCGCCAGGAGGTGAAGGACGGTGTTGGTGGAGCCGCCCATGGCGATGTCCAGCGTCATCGCGTTTTCAAAGGCGGCAAAGGTGGCGATGGAGCGCGGCAGGACCGACGCATCGTCCTGTTCGTAATAACGGCGCGCCAGATCTACCACCAGGTGGCCGGCCTCGACGAAGAGGCGGCGCCTGTCGGCATGGGTGGCCAGCGTGGACCCGTTGCCCGGCAGCGAAAGCCCGAGCGCCTCCGTCAGGCAGTTCATGGAGTTGGCGGTGAACATGCCGGAGCAGGAGCCGCAGGTGGGGCAGGCCGACCGTTCGATCGCCTGCACCTCTTCGTCGGAGATGCGGTCGTCGGCCGCGGCCACCATCGCGTCGACGAGGTCGAGCTTCTTTTCGGTGCCTTCCCGGGTCACCTTGCCGGCCTCCATCGGGCCGCCAGACACGAAGACGACCGGTATGTTCAGCCGCATGGCGGCCATCAGCATGCCGGGCGTGATCTTGTCGCAGTTGGAAATGCACACCATGGCGTCCGCGCAATGGGCGTTCACCATGTATTCGACGCTGTCGGCGATCAGCTCGCGCGAGGGCAGCGAATACAGCATGCCATCATGCCCCATCGCGATGCCGTCATCCACGGCGATCGTGTTGAACTCCTTGGCGACACCGCCGGCAAGCTCGATCTCCCGCGCGACGAGCTGGCCAAGATCCTTCAGGTGCACATGCCCCGGCACGAACTGCGTGAACGAGTTGACCACCGCGATGATCGGCTTGCCGAAATCGCTGTCCTTCATGCCGGTGGCGCGCCACAGGCCACGGGCACCGGCCATGTTGCGGCCGTGCGTGGTCGTGCGTGAGCGATATGGGGGCATTTCCCTGCTTCCTCTGCTTGACGTCTCCCGGCTCGGCGGTCTTGTGCCGCTCGATCGTGCCGGACCGTTCCACACATATGACATGGATTGGAACGAGTACAAGTTATCCGTAACGCATGTTACGCCTTCCCGCAAACGTTGGCCAGCCCATGCTTTTTTGATTTCGATCAATTCCTGCTTGCCGCGAATCGTTCATGAAGCAACCTTTGGTGGCAGATGACGGAGAGCGGGAGCGCGGACATGAGCAAAGCGCCGGATGCCGAGGCCCAGGAAAGCGCACTCGATAACGCCTATTCGATGTCGCCCACGCACGTCATGCGTGTTCTTGCCGCGCGGGCCGATGGCCTTACGGGCGAGGAGGCGCGCGAGCGTCTGGCCACGCATGGCCCGAACCGTCTGCCCGAACGGCGCCGGAAGCACCCCGCCATGCGCTTTCTGGCGCAGTTCAACAATGTGCTGATCTACTTCCTGCTTGCCGCCTCGCTTGCAGCCTTCGCGCTCAACCACGTCATAGATGGCGCGGTGATCGTGGCCGTCGTCTTCATCAATGCCGTTATCGGCTTCGTTCAGGAAGGCAAGGCAGAGAACGCGCTGGACGCGATCCGCGACATGATCGCGCCCCACGCCTTCGCCCTGCGGGACGGACGGCGGACCAAGCTGGCGGTCGCCGACCTCGTGCCGGGCGATATCGTACTGCTGGAAGCCGGAGACAAGGTGCCCGCCGACCTGCGCATCATCGAAGCGCGTGCCGCGCTTGTCGACGAGGCGGTGCTGACGGGCGAATCTGTACCGGCGCACAAATCCGCCGAGCCCGTGGCGGATGCCGCGGCGCTGGGCGACCGCGCCTCCATGCTCTACTCCGGAACGCTGATGGCAACGGGGCAGGCGCGTGCCGTCGTTGTCGGGACAGGCGGCAACACGGAGATCGGCCGGATCAGCGCGCTGATGGGGGCGGTCGAAAGCCTGCAGACGCCGCTGCTGCGCCAGATCAACCATTTCGGCACGTTGTTCACCTATTTCGCGCTGGCGCTCTCGGTGCTGCTTTTCGCCTTCGCCACGCTGGTGCGCGGCTACAACGCGGTGGACGCGCTGATGGTCGTGGTGTCCCTGGCGGTCGGCGTCGTGCCGGAGGGTCTCCCTGCGGTCATAACCATTACCCTGGCCATCGGCGTGCAGCGCATGGCGGCCCGCCACGCCATCGTGCGCCGCCTGCCGGCGGTGGAAACGCTCGGCGCGACATCCGTCATCTGCTCGGACAAGACGGGTACGCTCACCCGCAACGAGATGACCGCGCGTCATCTGGTTACTCCGGGTCTTGCGGCCGTCGTGGAAGGGGCGGGGTACCGGCCCGAAGGCCGGGTGGGCGATGGTTTCGTCGCGGTGGCGCCGCTTCCCCAAGGCGAAACCGACCTTCTTCTTTACTGCGCGGCGCTTTGTAACGATGCCGAGCTGGTCCACACGGATGGCGACTGGCGCGTTCTGGGTGATCCGATGGAAGGCGCTCTGTTGGCGCTGGCGCGCAAGGCCGGCCTGACGCCCGATGGCCTCGCCGCATGGAAGCGGCAGGATACGATCCCGTTCGATGCGGAGCATCGCTTCATGGCGACGCTGCACGCCGGGCCCGACGCAGAGCGCTGGGTGTTCGTAAAGGGTGCGCCGGAGCGCCTGCTGGCCATGGCCGCCGGCGCGGATACCGCGCGCTGGGAGGGCGAGATCGCCGACGCGGCCTCGCGTGGCGAACGCGTGCTCGGCTTTGCCGCCCGTCCAGCCTCCGCAGGAGAGACGACCCTTGCCATGGAGCGGCTGGGCGAGGGACTGACATTCGTGGGCATCGTCGGCCTGATCGATCCGCCCCGCGACGAGGCCATCACGGCCATCGCCGATTGCCGCACGGCCGGCATCACGGTCAAGATGATCACAGGCGACCATAAGGACACGGCGGCCGCCATCGCGCGGCAGTTGCATCTGGCGGACGACCCGAAGGCGATGACGGGGGCGGAACTGGATGAAGTGGCCGAAGCCGATCTTCCTTCGGTGGCGCGCTCGGTCAGCGTTTTCGCGCGGACCAATCCGGAGCACAAGCTGCGTATCGTCCGCGCCCTGCAATCCAACGGGCAGGTGGTTGCCATGACGGGCGACGGCGTTAATGACGCTCCGTCCCTCAAGCAGGCCGACGTCGGCGTGGCCATGGGCCGCAAGGGTACGGAGGCCGCCAAGGAAGCGGCGGAGATGGTGCTGGCGAACGACGATTTCGCCTCCATCGTTGCCGCCGTGCGGGAAGGGCGCACCGTCTACGACAACATCCGCAAGGTGATCGCCTGGACGCTGCCCACCAATGGCGGCGAAGTCCTGGCTGTCGTTGTCGCCCTGTTCATCGGTGCGACCTTGCCGATGTCGCCGGCGCAGATCCTGTGGATCAACATGATCCTCACCATCACACTCGGCCTCGTGCTGGCCTTCGAACCGCCGGAGCCGCGCGTGATGGATCGTCCGCCACGCTCCGCCGATGCGCCGCTCCTGTCGCCGTTCCTGCTGTGGCGGATCTGCTTTGTCTCTCTGCTCTTCACGCTTGGCGTCTTCTTCATCTTCAACTGGGCGCTCTGGCGTGGCCATGGCGTCGATATCGCCCGCACCATGGTGGTCAACCAGCTGGTGGTGATGGAAATCTTCTACCTCTTCAACGTCCGCTACCTGCATCAGGGCTCGATCAGCCTGCGCGGCATTCTCGGCACGCCCGTGCTTCTGCTCGCCTTGGCGGCGGTCACGCTGGCGCAGTTCGCATTCACTTACCTTCCGGTCATGCATGCGCTGTTTGCCAGCGCACCGGTGCCTTTTGCAGACGGGACGCTGATCCTTTTGGTCGGCATCGTTCTGTTGCTGATACTGGAAGTTGAAAAGGTGCTCATCGGCAAAACCGGATTTGGACGGGAATGACCCCGTCCGCAACAAGAGGAATCCCGTTCATGTCACCTGCGTACAAGACTGTCATGCTGACGCTCCTGCCCGAGGCGCAAGTGCGCAGCGCCGCCAGCCCCGCAACCGCGATGGCCATTGCCATCACACGGCACTTCGGCGGGCGTCTTACCATCGATTTCCTGTCGCCGCAGCCGGCCTGGATTCCGTACAGCCTGGTCACCGACATGCCGGGCCAGATGCTGGCCGAGCAGACACGCAAGCTGGAAGCGCAGGCGCATGCCAGCATCGACCTGGCGGCCTCGGCTGCGCGGCAGGCGGGCATCGATCCGGAAGCACAGTTGATCTCGCTCGATTTCCTGGCTCTGGTCGGCCGTGCGGCCCTGCGCGCCCAGTTGCAGGATGTCGTGGTGGTGGATGCCGGCGGCAGCAGCCTGCGCGACGAACGCGAGATCGTCGAGGCGCTGCTTTTCCGCAGCGGCCGTCCTGTGATCCGCGTTCCCGCCACAAGCCCAGGCACCCTGCCATCAAAGGTCCTCGTCGCCTGGGATGGCAGCGTGCCGGCCGTGCGCGCGGTGCGTGAAGCATTGCCCATGCTGCACCAGGCCGGCGACGTTCAAATCGTCACCGTGCGCGGAGAGAAGGATGTGTCCAACATCCAGCCCGCCGAAAAGCTGGTTGGCTATCTGTCGGCGCATGGCATATCGGCTTCAGAAACGGTGTTGACCGCGGCGCGCCGCAACGTCGCCGATGCGTTGCGCAACCATGCCCTGGATCAGGGAGCGGACCTTCTGGTGATGGGTGCCTATGCACATTCCCGCATGCAGCAAGCCGTTCTGGGCGGGGTCACGAGCGAACTCCTGAACGATAGCCCGATACCGCTTCTGCTGGCGCACTGACCTGCAGATGGAGGCCTATTTCCACGTTGCCGCGTACATGTTGCGCGATGCGCAATCAGCCTCCTCCCGCTGCAGCGACGGCAGGTCGCCCTGCAGTCTCTGCGGGCGGCCATTGCGCAGGTCCAGGATGGCGTCCGACACCGCCAGGCAGCGCTCGCGCGCGACATAGTACTGGAACGTGTCGGATGCGCCGAACGAGCCGCCATAGGCCCAATGCGCGAACAGCCCCAAGGCGACAAGAAGCGTTATGACGGCCGGCATGGATCCAAAGCGCGGCCGGTCCGCATCCCAATCGCTGTAGGCAGCGGTCTTTTCTGCCGCCGGCGCTGATTCCGGCTGACGGGTCGGGAGGCTCATCACAGGAACGATCGTGGCCGGCAGGGTGAAGGGGGCGCTTTCGCCCCGGCCCATGATGGCGGCTTCCAGATCGTGGCGCGCCTCGTGCAGCCGACGCTCGAACTCGATGCGTACCGAGGGGTCCGCATCGGCGTCGATTTCGCAGATCATTTCGGCCTTGCCGAGCATGCGCGCCGTGGCGACCAACTGAAGAACATGAGACCGCAGCTCAGGTGACATCGGCTCCGCGGATAAAGCGGGACCAACCGGTTCGGCATCCTTTGGGGGGCCGGACAAATGCACGGTCGAAACTCCAGATCGATATAAACGTTAATATTAATAATTTGAACGAAATTTTATAGCTGACTGTAGCCGAGAATCGTGTGCAGTTTCAACCCTCGCAAGGGGAGGGCTGCCGTTGCCTTTTGTCTCTAATGCGATAACTGAGGCATGAAAGGCTGGCAATCATGACAAAGGCGTAGGCGCGACAGCAGTTTGCGCCGGACTTCGTTGAAACGGCCCTAACAAGACTTCCGTCCCATGCGGCATTCTGCCCCATGGGGCGATATTCGGGTTCCATCGGTTCATGATGCGTTTTCTGGCCATCGCGCTTGTCGTCGTTCTGGTGTTTGCCGCGGCCTCGGTGATTGCCGCTTACGCCTTCGGTCGCTTCGCGGAGGGCGCACGCGGCGCGCCCAGCCACGCTTTGCCACGCGACGGGGCGCCGACCGTGCTGGACGCCTATGTGGATGGGCTGCGCAAGGGCCACGATGCGGAAAGCGGGCTCGTGCTCGTATCGTCCAACCTCGACGCGTTTGCCGCGCGCGCCTTGTCCGCACGCATCGCCGGGCGCAGCCTGGACCTCATGTATTATATCTGGAACGACGATCTGACCGGCCGTCTCATCCTGCGCGAGGCGCTGGCGGCGGCGGACAGGGGCGTGCGCGTGCGCCTGCTTCTGGACGATATCGGCGTATCCCTGTCCGACAAGACGTTTTTGGCTGTCGACAGTCATCCGCTGATCGAGGTGCGGCTGTTCAATCCCACCCATGCCCGCGAAAACAACATTCGCCGCGGCATCGAAATGGCGCTGCGCATGGTGAGCGTGAACCGGCGCATGCACAACAAGGCCTGGATTGCCGATGGCCAGATTGCCCTCGTGGGCGGCAGAAACATCGGCGACGAGTATTTCGATGCGGCAGAGGCGTCGAATTTCCGCGACCTGGACATTATCGCCATCGGCGAAATGGCCGGCCAGGCGGAAGTGATCTTCGACGAATACTGGAACAGCGGTCTGGCGCTGCCGGTGCGCGCCCTGGCCGAACGCAAGGCCCCGCCGCTGGACGGGCTGCGTCAGGCGTTTGGCCGGCTGGCCGATACTGCCCCCGCCAACCCTTATGTCCAGCGCCTGCGCGAGCGCCTTACCGTGGCTTCGCTGTTCGACGACGCCGACGTGCACTGGACGCAGGAGGCGCGGCTGGTATCCGACCCGGCCGAGAAGGCCGCCGGCAAAAGCGGCCGCAACGCGCTGCTGGAAGAACTGGTGCCGCTTCTGGCGTCCAGCGAGCGGCAGCTCAACATCTCGTCCCCCTACTTCATTCCGGGCGACGAGGGCACGCTGTTCTTTTCCCGGCTGGTGGAGAAGGGCGTCGACGTGACGGTGCTGACCAATTCCCTGGCGGCCACCGATGTCGCGGCGGTCCACGGCGGGTATGCGCCCTACCGCGAGCCGCTCCTGCGCAGCGGCGTAAAGCTGTTCGAGCTCAAACCCACCGCGGCCTCCGGCGGGATCAGCCTGCGCGGCTCCAGCCAGGCGAGCCTGCATACGAAGGCCTTCACCAGCGACGGAACGGCGGGCTTCGTCGGCTCTCTCAATTTCGATCCGCGCTCCGTTTCCCTGAACACCGAGATGGGCGTACTCTTTGCGGTACCGGAGCTCGTTGCCGAGATGGATCGCATCTTCGCCGAGGAAATATCGCCGGCAATGAGCTACCGCGTTACGCTGGATGGCGATGACGGCCTGATATGGAGCGCGACGGAATCGGGGGTTGCCGTCCAGCTGACGCAGGAGCCCGAAGCCAGCCTCGGCCGGCGGATACTGGCGAGGGTTGTCGGCTGGCTGCCACTGGAGTCGCAATTGTAGATACGGCAGTTCGGCCTGATGGCGCGTTCGCCGAACATAATTCGGCAATCTTGCGAAAGAACGGCATTCACCTCCGCGCGTTGCCTGATTATCTGGATACCGGCAGTGGGCGCGGCGTGCGCTCCTTGGAGACAAAGATGAGCGTAGCCAACCGGATCGCGGATCATGCGGAGCAACCCCAGCCCTTCGGCGCCTTCGATGCGCGGGTGACGGCCAATACGCCCTTGCGGCGCGCCATAACGCAGGCGACCCGACTGGCGGAACCGGAATGCCTGCCGCCGCTGCTGGATGCCGCGCGGCAGGCGCCTGCCACCGCCGAGCGCATCCGCACCCTGGCCGGGAAGCTGGTTCGCGGCCTGCGCGCCAAGGCAAGCAACAGCGGCGTACCCGGCCTTATCCACGAATACTCGCTGTCGAGCCAGGAAGGCATCGCATTGATGTGCCTTGCCGAGGCGTTGCTGCGCATTCCGGACAAGGCGACACGGGATGCGCTGATCCGCGACAAGATTTCCAGGGGGGATTGGCGCGCCCATATCGACGATGACAATTCGCTTTTCGTCAACGCGGCGACGTGGGGCCTGCTGGTCACGGGCAGGCTGACGGCCACCGTCAGCGAGGCCGGCCTTTCCCGTGCTCTGACGCGGCTTGTCGGCCGCTTCGGCGAGCCCGTCATCCGGCAGGGGCTGGATATCGCCATGCGTCTGATGGGCGAGCAGTTCGTGCGGGGCGAGACCATCGAAGAGGCGCTGAAGCGCAGCCGCGCGATGGAGCGCAAGGGCTTCCGCTACTCCTACGACATGCTGGGCGAAGCCGCGATGACGGCGGCCGATGCCGCGCGCTACCTTGCGGAATACGAAAGAGCCATCCACGCCATCGGTGCGGCCTCGGGCGGCAAGGGCGTGCAGGAAGGGCCCGGCATCTCCATCAAATTGTCGGCCCTGCATCCGCGCTATGCACGCGCCAAGGCCGAACGCGTCATGGACGAGCTCTACCCGCGCCTGGCGGCATTGGCGCTTCTGTGCAGGCGCTACGACATCGGCCTCAACATCGACGCGGAGGAGGCCGACAGGCTCGAGATTTCACTCGACCTTCTCGAAAGGCTGGCCTTCGAGCCCGAGCTCAATGGCTGGGACGGCATCGGTTTCGTGGTGCAGGCCTATGGCAAGCGCTGCCCTCTGGTCATCGACTGGCTGGTGGATCTGGGGCGGCGCAGCGGCCATCGCCTCATGGTGCGGCTGGTCAAGGGCGCCTACTGGGATGCGGAGATCAAGCGCGCGCAGGTGGACGGCTTTGCCGATTTCCCGGTCTATACGCGCAAGGTGCACACAGACGTCGCCTATATCGCGTGCGCCCGTCGGCTGCTGGCCGCGCCGGACGCTGTCTTCCCGCAGTTCGCAACCCACAATGCGCAGACGCTGGCCACCATCTACATGATGGCCGATCCGGCAAAATATGTTCGCGGCCAGTACGAGTTCCAGTGCCTGCACGGGATGGGCGAACCGCTCTACGAGGAAGTCGTCGGCCCCGAAAATCTGGACAGGCCCTGCCGCATCTATGCACCGGTCGGCACGCACGAGACGCTTCTGGCCTATCTGGTGCGCCGCCTTCTGGAGAACGGCGCCAACTCGTCTTTCGTCAATCGCATCGCCGACGAGGCGGTTCCCGTCGACGAGTTGGTGACCGATCCCGTCGACGCCGCATCCGCCATCGAACCGCTCGGCAGCACCAACCCGGCCATCCTGCTGCCGGCACGGCTGTACGGAGACCGCCGGATGAACTCCAGCGGTGTCGACCTTGCCGACGAAGCGGTGCTGGCGACGCTGGGCGAAAGGCTGAAGGCCAGTGCCTCGGAAAACTGGACGGCGCGCGCCCCCCATGGCAGCGGCACCGGCGATCTTCAGGTGGTGGCCAATCCGGCCGATCGCCGCGAAGTGGTCGGCACCGTCGAGACGGTCGATCCCGGCAAGATCGACACTCTCGTGCAACGCGCTCGCGCCGGCGCAAGCGCATGGGGGGCCCGCTCGACCGACGAGCGCGCCGCCATTCTCGACCGTGCGGCGGAGCTGTTCGAGGAGAACACCGCGCGCCTGCTTGGTATCACTGTGCGCGAGGCGGGCAAGAGCCTTCCCAACGCCGTGGCCGAGCTGCGCGAGGCGGTGGATTTCCTGCGCTACTACGCCGCCGAGATCCGTCAGCTTGGATCGCAGGCGGAATGCCGGCCACTGGGCGTCATTGCTTGCATCAGCCCCTGGAACTTTCCGCTGGCCATCTTCACCGGGCAGGTCGCGGCGGCCCTGGCCGCAGGCAATGCCGTTCTGGCCAAGCCGGCCGAAGAGACGCCCCTCGTGGCGGCCGAGGCCGTGCGCCTGATGCATGCGGCGGGCGTGCCCGACGACGCGCTGATCTTCACGCCTGGCGCGGGCGATGTCGGCGCGGCGCTGACTGCCGCCCCGGACGTGTCCGGCGTCATGTTTACCGGGTCCACGGACGTTGCCCGGCTTATCGAGGCCAGCCTTGCCGGGCGCCGCACGGCCGATGGGCGCATCGCGCCGCTGATCGCCGAGACGGGCGGACAGAATGCGATGATCGTCGATTCCTCGGCGTTGACCGAGCAGGTCGTGGGAGATGTCGTCGCCTCGGCCTTCGATAGCGCCGGACAGCGATGCTCGGCCCTGCGTATCCTGTGCGTGCAGGAAGAGGCCGCCGACCGCACCCTCGCAATGTTGCGCGGCGCCCTTGACGAACTGGCGATCGGGCGCACCGACCGCCTTTCGTCCGACATCGGCCCCGTCATCACCGACGAGGCGCGCAAGACCATCGAGGCGCATGTGCAAGCCATGCGGGACAAGGGCTACGCAGTCAGCCGCCAGACCCTGCCGCCGGAGGCGGAACACGGAACCTTCGTGGCGCCCACCATCGTCGAGATCGACGATATCGCAGCGTTGAAGCGCGAGGTGTTCGGGCCCGTCCTGCACGTCGTTCGATACCGCCGCGCCGATCTGGCCCCGCTGATCGAGGCGATCAATGCGACGGGATACGGGCTGACCTTCGGCCTGCATACGCGCATCGACGAAACCATCGAAACGGTGCTTGGCCGCATCGCCGTCGGCAACGTCTATGTCAACCGCAACGTCATCGGCGCGGTGGTCGGCGTGCAGCCCTTCGGAGGACGGGGCCTGTCCGGTACGGGGCCCAAGGCCGGCGGGCCGCTTTACCTGCGGCGGCTTCTGGCGGCGCAGCCGGAGCCCGCCTTCCGGGGGAAGGCACCGGCGCGGTTGAGCGATTATGCCAACTGGCTTGTCCAGATCGGGCAGGCGGCGGCGGCCGACAAGGTCCGGGCGCAGGCCGAGGAAACGCTTCTCGGCTATTCGACCGAACTGCCGGGGCCGGTCGGAGAGCGGAACGTCTACGATATCCATCCGCGCGGACGGGTGTTGCTTCTGGCCGAAACGGAAGAGGGGCTCGCCGTGCAGATGGGCGCGGCCTTCGCAACGGGCAATTCGGCGGCGATCCCGGCGCGCGATTTCGACAGGTTCGCCCTCGACCGCCTGCCGTTGGATCTGCAGCCCGCCTTGTTGAGGGACGGTGCCATCCCCGCCGACATCGCTGCCGTGCTGGTGGAGGGTAATGCGGAGCGCGTCGCCAATCTGCAGCGGCGCCTGACCGAAAAGGACGGGGGTATCGCCCTCGTGCAGGCGATGACGTCGGCAGAAATTGCCGAGGGTGGTTTCTATCGTCTGGAATGGCTGGTCGAGGAGCGCTCCACCAGCATCAACACGGCAGCCGCGGGCGGCAATGCCAGCCTGATGGCGATCGCCTGACCGCATGCGAGAGGCGTTCGACGAACTGTTGGCCTGCCTCGGGCCGTCCGGCTGCCTTATCGGACCGGATGTCCCGGAGGCGTCGCGCACCGACGAAAGCCGCACCGGCCGCACTCTGCCCGCCGCGCTTCTGCGGCCGGCAGATGTGGATGCGGTGTCGCAGGCCTTGGCGATCTGCCATCGGCATAGGCTTCGCGTCGTTCCGCAAGGCGGCATGACGGGCCTTGCCGGCGGCGCCAACGCTCTAGCGGGCGAGGTGGCGTTGTCGCTGGCGCGCTTCCATGGCGTCGAGGCGGTGGACGCACAGGCCGCAACCATGTGCGTGCGGGCGGGCACCGTGCTGGCCGTCGCACAGGAAGCGGCGGCGGAGGCCGGCTTCGTGTTTCCCATCGACTACGGGTCACGCGGCTCCTGCCAGATCGGCGGCCTCGTGGCAACCAATGGCGGCGGCCCGCGCGTCATCCGCTACGGCACCACGCGGGCGAACGTGCTGGGGCTGGAGGTTGTGCTGGCCGACGGGACGGTGCTGTCGCATCTGGGCGGCCAGTTGAAGGACAATACGGGCTATGACCTGAAGAGCCTCTTCGTCGGCTCGGAGGGGACGCTCGGCGTCGTCACGCGCGCCGTCTTCCGCCTGTGGCCGAAGCCCGGTGAGACCTATACCGCGCTGTGCGCGCTGCCGGATGCCAGGGCGGCAACCGCGCTTCTGGCGGCGGCCCGCTCCGCCGTGACGCTATCCGCGTTCGAGGCTTTGTGGCCAGCCTATTACGATATTGGCTGCCTGCTGGCGAAAACGCGCCCGTTCGCCGCTACGCCGGCCGTGTGCATTCTCATCGAGGCCGAGCAGCCGCTGGAGGCGCTGCTGGAAACCGCCTTCGAGGACGGGCTTGTCGAGGATGCGCTGATGGCGCGTTCCTACGCCGATGCCCGGGCATTCTGGGCGGTGCGTGAGGCGGCCGGGCTGGATGACGCGCTGCCGGGCCTGATGAACTTCGACGTCAGCATCGAGCTGCAGGCCATGCCGGCCTTTGTCGACGGCCTGACCGCGGCCATCGAAAACGTCTTTCCCGGTACGCGGAGCCTGTTCTTTGGCCATATGGGGGACGGCAACCTGCACCTGATCCTGCACCGCGACGAAATGGACGCGCCGACGGCCCACGCGCTGGACGAGCTGGTTTACGAGCGCGTGCGCGGGGAAGGGGGCTCTGTCTCGGCAGAGCATGGCATCGGAACGCTGAAGCGCGAATGGCTGGGTTTCTCACGCAGTCCCGCTGAAATCCGCACCATGCAGGCGATTAAGTCCGCGTTGGACCCTCACGAAATCATGAACCCGGGCAAGTTGTTGACGAGTTGCCAATCATAGACTTCTAGTTGATATCCGTCGGGAAAGCACATAATCACCCGGTTCCCGAGCCTCGATATCGCTTGTCTCTGCGCGCGATAGGAAACTGGAGCGTGTGATGGATTTTGATGGCGGCCTGGCAGCGAAGATCACTCCCGTCATCATGGTCGGCGGTGCCGGAACGCGGCTGTGGCCGATTTCCCGCGAGACGATGCCCAAGCAGTTCATCGCCATCATGGATGACGGCCTGTCCACCTTTCAGGGCACACTGACACGGGTAGCCGGGCCGAACTTCAATCAGCCGATCATCATAACGTCCAACGACTTCAGGTTTGTCGTAGCAGAGCAGATGCGCTCGCTGGGCGTGCAGGGCGAAATCGTTCTCGAGCCTGAACGGCGCGACTCCGCCGCCGCCGTGGCCGTTGCCGCCGTCATGGTAGAGGCACGGCAGGCCGGCTCGCTCTGCCTCGTCCTTGCAGGCGATCATGTCATCGACGACGATGCGGCTTTCGTTCACGATTGCACGATCGCTGCCTCGCAGGCCGCCACCGGCAAGATCATGACGATCGGCATCGTGCCGACATTCCCGGCTTCCGGTTATGGATATATCGCGGCCGGCAAGGCATTGGCGTCACAGAACAGTTTCGTCGTCGATCGCTTCGTCGAAAAGCCCGACGCCGAGACGGCGGCGCGCTACGTTTCGGAAGGCCTCCTCTGGAACAGCGGAAACTTCCTGTTCCGGTCGGATACGATGATTGCGGAAATGGAGCAGCGTTGCCCGGATATAATTCAGGCCGCCTCGGCCGCCGTCGCGGGGGGCAAGCGCGATCTCGACTTTCTGCGTCTCGACGCCGAGAGCTTCTCGACCTCGCCGAAGATCTCCATCGATTATGCGATCATGGAAAAGACCGATCGCGCCGGCGTGGTGAAGGCCAGTTTCGGCTGGTCCGATATCGGCGCCTGGGATTCCGTCTACGACGTCAAGAAGCACGATGATGCCGGCAACGTGATCGAGGGCCCTGTTTCGACGATCGGGGTGACGAACAGCCTGGTGATGTCGGATGGCCATTTGACGACGGTCGTCGGGCTGGACGGAGTGGTGGTGGTGACGACGCCGGATGCGGTGCTTGTCGCTTCCAAGGACCAGGCTTCAAAGGTCAAGGATCTCGTCACCCAGTTGCGCACCGAAGGCTTCGGCGAGGCGACCGACCATTTGCGGATACACCGTCCATGGGGGTGGTATCAGCGCATCGATATCGGTGACCGGTTCCAGGTCAAGCATATCTGCGTGAAGGCGGGCGGGACGCTGTCTCTGCAGCGCCACTACCATCGCGCCGAGCACTGGATCGTCGTGCGCGGCACGGCCGAGGTCACCATCGACGATACCGTCCGCTATTATCATGAAAACGAGGCCGCCTATCTGCCGATCGGCTGCGTGCACCGGCTTCGCAATCCAGGCAAGATCGATCTTCGCATCATCGAGGTGCAGGTTGGCAGCTATACCGGCGAGGACGACATCGTGCGGCTCGACGACGTGTACGCACGGACCTGACGGCCATGGCTGCAAGCGATCTCAAATTCGGGACAAGCGGGCTGCGCGGACTGGTCGTGGATCTTCAGGGTGCCGCCGCGCGCCAATGGACATCGGCCTTCCTGAGCATCGTCGACACCAGGTCGCCCGGCGACGTTCTGATCGGTCGCGATCTTCGCGATAGCAGCCCTGCCATCGCCGGCGACTGCGCGGCCGGGGCCTGTGCCGCAGGGTGGCGGCCGCTGGATGCCGGAACGCTTCCAACCCCGGCGCTCGCCATGGCTGCCATGGCGCGGGGATGCCCGGCGATCATGGTGACGGGAAGCCACATTCCCGAAGACCGTAACGGACTGAAATTCTATCTGCCGTCGGGAGAGATCACGAAGGCGGACGAAGCCGCCATACGCTCCGCATACATGGCTTCCGGCCCGTTCGTAGCGCCGGCAGAGTGCGAGTTTGCGACCGTGGACGTGGTGCAGGCCTATCTGGACCGATACCGCGCGTTCTTCGGTACGGGTGCGCTGGCCGGGCTGCAGGTCGGCGTCTACCAGCAGAGCGCCGTCGGTCGCGATATTCTTGTCGAGTTGATCGGCGCGCTTGGCGCAACGGTCGTTCCGCTTGGGCGGTCGGAGCGCTTCATTCCGATCGATACGGAAGCGCACCATCCACGCGATATCGAGCTTGTCCAAGGCTGGGCGCAAGAAGGCCGGTTCGACGCGATCGTATCCACCGACGGTGACGGTGATCGACCACTGGTTGCAGACAGCGATGGAAACTTCGTTCGCGGCGATCTGCTCGGCCTGATGACTGCGATGCATCTCGACATCGACGCCATCGTAACGCCAGTCACCTCCAGTACCGCTGTCGAGCGGTCGGGCGTTGCGCAGCGGGTGCTGAGGACGCGTGTGGGCTCCCCTTACGTGATCGAGGGCATGGAACAGCTCCGCGCAGACAATCTGCCGGGCGTACTTGGCTTCGAGGCAAATGGCGGCGTGCTGCTGGGTGGCGATCTAACCCGTGCCGGGCGGACCTTGCACGCGCTTCCGACGCGGGATGCAGTCCTGCCCATCATAGCCGCGTTGGCAGAAGCGCGGGCCAAAGGCGGATCGCTACGGCACGCGGTGGACGCCCTTTCGCCCGGCCATGCCCTGGCGGACAGGCTGGAAAATGTGGCCCCGGAAAAAAGCGCGGCCTTCCTCACACGCCTTGGTGCGGACGAAGCCTTCGCAGCGGCGCTGTTTGCCGAACAGGGCGGGACCGTCGGTGTCGATGCGATCGACGGTGTCCGCTTCGTTCTGGCCGACGGTTCCGTGGTGCATTTCCGAGCATCCGGCAACGCGCCGGAGTTGCGCTGCTATGTCGAAGCCAAGGATGCGGCTCGCGCTTCCGCGCTTCTGGCGTGGGGAATTTCTGCGGCCCAACGCCAGGTATCTTAAACCACTGATGATAAGTTCACTCTATCGTCTCAACGAGCAGGAGAGACGACGTGCAAACCATCGGCCGCGCAAAGCATAGAAACGTCAACATCCAATGGATGCGCGCGCTGGCCGCGCTGGCCGTGGCGATCTATCATATATCGCACTACATCGCCTTTGAGTTCGATGATCGACGGTTTGCCGACATCTTCGACGGAAAATTCGGCCTTCTCGGTGTTGCGATCTTCTTTGCGATCTCCGGCGCCTTGATGGCGGATCTCCTGCACCGCACGCCTCCGACGCTCTTTCTCGCCCACCGGCTGGTGCGCATCTACCCGTTGTTCATTCTGGTTTTCGTCGTCGTGGCGTTTATTCGGACGGGCGAGCTCGATGCCGATGTCCGGGCGATGTCGTTGGCGCTCGTCGGCACGCGGGTCGTGTTCGAGCTTAATATCGAATGGACCCTCGTTCTCGAGGTCTTCTTCTACGTCATCCTGTTTCTGCTGGCGGTGGCAGCAGGAGCAAGGTTCGTTGTTCCATTCGCCATCGCATGGCTTGCCGCAATCGGCGTTGCTTCGATTATCGACCCGGAGCAGATGGGCAATACCTTGTCGCCCACGCTGCTGCAGGCGTTCTTTCTGCCGGGGAACGCGGCCTTTGCCGGGGGATTGCTGATCCCGACGATCCTGCGGCAGGGGCGGGTGCAACCGATCTGGGCCGTGATCGCCCTGGGTCTGGGCGCAGTGACCATGTCGGTCGACCTTGCCTATGGCCGCATTGTCGGCTCGCTTGCCGCGGTCATCCTTGTCGCGATGGTGTATGGCGTCTCGACTAAGGAGCCGAAGCGCGGCAGTTTCGGCTGGGCCGCAGAGCGGCTCGGGGATTACAGCTATGCCCTGTATCTCATCCACGTGCCGGTAACGCATCTTGTTCTGGCCAATCTTCAGGCGACGCCGGCGGTTCTCTGGGCGGCGTGCGTCGGCGCAGCGCTCGCCGTATCGGTGCCGCTCGGTATGCTGGATATCAGCCTTTACAGACGGTTGCGCAAACATGTCGATGGCGCGAACGCACGGCGTCTTGCCGCGGTGATCTGGCTTTACGTGGCAGCCTACAGCGCGGTCGGCGTCATTTTCATTTTCAAGCAGTAGCGCATACGGGACTTGCCCATCCCCCACGACAAGCTGATGTAATGTCCGGGTTCAATGCCGCAGGAGGGGCAGGGCGATGGGCGTGAGCGGATTTGGCGTGCACACCGCGATGTGGGCGATGGAATGGAACCGCGAGGCGGCGGAGTACGCCATACCCGAGGCGGTCCGACACGGGATCGACTTTCTGGAAATCACCATGCTGGATCCGGAAGGCGTCGATACCGACCACACCAGGCGCCTGCTTGAAAAGCACGAGGTCGAATGCGTCTGCTCTCTCGGCATGCCGCTCGATCGCCTTCCGACCAACGATCCGGATGGCGCGCTGGCCTTTCTGAAACTGGCGCTGGATCGCTCTCATGCCATCGGCGCCAAGGCGATGAGCGGCGTGATCTATGGCGGTATCGGCCAGCGCACCGGCTTTCCGCCCACCGAAGCCGAAATCGATGCAACGGCGCGGGTCGTGCGCGCGGCGGCCGCTTATGCTGCAGGGCTCGGCATGGAGTATGGGCTGGAGGCGGTGAACCGCTACGAAAACCATATCCTCAACACGGCCGAGCAGGCCGTCGCCATGGTGGAGAAGGTGGGCGCGGACAACGTCTTCATCCATCTCGATACCTACCACATGAATATCGAGGAGAAGGGGCTGGCCAACGGCATCCTCAAGGCGCGTGAGCACCTGAAATATATTCATCTGTCGGCAAGCGACCGTGGCACCCCCGGCTGCGATACCGTCCAGTGGGACGAGGTCTTCGCCACCCTTGCCGCCATCGGCTTCAAGGGCGGCATGGCCATGGAAAGCTTCATCAGCGTACCGCCGCAGATCGCCAGCGCCCTGTCGGTCTGGCGTCCCGTGGCGCCCGACCGCGAGGAGGTTCTTGGCCAGGGACTGCCGTTCCTGCGCAACAAGGCACGGCAGTATGGCCTGATCTGAAACCGGGCTTCGCCTATACCCGGTCGAAATTGGTCGGCAGCACCAGAATGTCGCGGATGGTTACGGTGCGCTTGCGCGTCAGCATGTAGACGACTGCGTCGGCCACCTCGGACGGGTCGATCAGGCTGCCGGATTCCTTGGCCTTGCGCAGGTTCTCTTCCGGCCAGTCGGCCAGGAGGGCGGACACGACCGGCCCCGGCGAAACCTGGCCCACGCGGATACCGTGTGGAATCATCTGCCGGCGCATCGTCTGCACGAAGCACGTCATGGCCCATTTGGACGATGCGTAGACCGGCTCCCACCATGTGGGATAATGGCCCGCGATGGAGGAGGTGACGACGATATCGCCGGTCTTGCGCTCGATCATATGCGGCGCCACGTCGTGCACGTTCTTCATGACGGCGTTGATGTTGAGGTTCAACATCCGGTCGATCGCATCGGAGGTCGTCTCGGTCAGCTCGCCGCCGATATAGGTGCCGGCATTGCAGTACAGGATGTCGATCTGCGGCACCTTGGCGAGGATTTCCGGCACCATGGCGTTGCAGCTCGCCGGATCGAGCAGGTCCGTCACCTGCGGGATCGCATCCCCTCCAAGCCGCCCGGCCAGTTCGTGAAGACTTTCGGCGTTGCGGTCCACCAGCACCACGCGCGCGCCCTGTTCCAAAAGCGCCTCTGTCGTGGCAAGGCCGATGCCCGATGCCGCCCCGGTGATGACCGCGACCTTGCCGCCCAGTGATTCAGCCATTCCAATCCCCTCCCGAAATCCTCGCACATCCTGTGCGCCGGCTCCGACTGTATAGGTCATTCGGCCGCCTTCAACCGATACCGGTAAGGATTATCCGGAACGGGTCGATCTAGCGCCGCAGCGCGACGAAGGCGCCGTTCGACCTGGCGGATCGCACGCACGCGTCCACGAAGGCCACCCCTTCCACGCCGTCCTCGATGCCGGGCAGCACCGCATCCGGCTTTTCGCCCTTGCCCTGCGCCGCGCGGATCAGCGCCGCAGCGTCGGAGTAGATATTGGCGAACGCCTCGATATAGCCCTCCGGGTGCCCGGCCGGCACGCGTGACGCGGTGGCCGACGCGGCATCGGACCCCGCGCCGTTGCGCGTGATCAGGCGCGTCGCCTCTCCATGCCGTGTATAGCGCAGCACGTTGGGCTGCTCCTGCTGCCAGTCGAGCCCGCCCTTGTCGCCGAACAGGCGCAGGCGCAATCCGTTCTCGTGCCCCGGAGCCACCTGGCTGCACCAGAGCATGCCGCGCGCCCCGCCTTCGTACTGCAACAGGACATGGGCATTGTCGTCCAGCGCGCGGCCGTCACCGAACGACTGGAGGTCGGCCGCCAGCCGCTCGATGGCAAGCCCCGAGACATAGGACGCCAGATGAAAGGCATGCGTACCGATGTCGCCCAGTGCCCCACCGAGGCCGGCCCGCTCGGGGTCGGTACGCCATTCGGCCTGCTTGGAGCCGGCCTTTTCGACGCTGTCGGTCAGCCAGTCCTGGGCATACTCCACCTGCACCACGCGCAATCGGCCCAATGCACCCTCGGCGATCATCTGTCGCGCCTGACGGATCAGCGGGTAGGCCGAGTAGTTGTGCGTCAGCACGAACAGGGCGTTTCCACGCTCCACGGCGGCGCGCATGCGCCGTGCCTCGGCCAGCGTTCCCGTCAGCGGCTTGTCGCAGATCACGTGGATGCCGCGCTTCAGGAATTCGGTCGCGGCCGGCAGGTGCATGTGGTTGGGCGTCACGATGGCGACGGCCTCGATGCCATCCTTCAACCGTGCTTCCCTCTGCGCCATCCGGCGGAAGTCGTCATAGGTGCGGTCGGGCGCAAGTCCGAGCGCCAGGCCGCTTTCCCGTGCCTTTTCCGGGGTGGACGACAGCGCACCGGCAACCAGCGTGTACCGGCCGTCCAGCCTGGCCGCCATGCGATGGACGCCACCGATAAAGGCGCCGCTGCCGCCGCCGACCATGCCGAGGCGGATGGGGGTCGTGTCCGTGTTCAATGTCATCTCCCGAGACCGAGGATCTGTCGGTTGCGCGCGTCGTCCGTACCGGCGGCGGCGAAGTCGTCGAAGGCACGGTCGGTGACGCGAATGATATGATCGCGCACGAAGGCCGCGCCCTCGCGCGCACCGTCTTCCGGATGCTTGAGGGCGCACTCCCACTCGACGACCGCCCAGCCGTCGAAATCGTATTGCGCGAGCTTCGAGAAGACGGCGGTAAAGTCCACCTGTCCATCGCCCGGGCTGCGGAACCGCCCGGCGCGGTCTATCCAGGGCTGATAGCCGCCATAGACGCCCTGCCGGCCGGTGGGGTTGAACTCGGCATCCTTGACGTGAAACATCGAGATGCGCTCGTGGTAGATGTCGATGTTCTGCAGGTAATCCAGCCCCTGCAGCACATAGTGGGACGGATCGTAGAGCATGCGGGCCCGCTGATGGCCGCCGACCCGCTCGAGGAACATCTCATAGGAGATGCCGTCATGCAGGTCTTCGCCGGGGTGGATCTCGAAGCAGATGTCGACGCCGACATCCTCCGCATGGTCGAGGATCGGTTTCCAGCGTTGTGCCAGTTCGTCGAAGGCCGCCTCGATCAAGCCGGCGGGGCGCTGCGGCCATGGGTAAACATACGGCCAGGCCAGCGCCCCCGAGAAGGCCGCGATGGCCGGCAGGCCAAGGTTTGCCGCGGCGGACAGCGTCTTGCGGAGCTGGTCCACCGCCCACTCCTGACGCGCCTGCGGCCGGCCGCGCACGGCCTCCGGGGCAAACCCGTCGAACAGAAGATCATAGGCCGGATGCACGGCAACGAGCTGGCCCTGCAGATGGGCGGACAATTCGGTGAAAACCGTACCGTGTGCGCCCAGCCGCCCGGCAAGCTCCTGCGCGTAATCGCGCGATGTGGCCGCAAGGCCGACATCCATCAAGCGCATGTCGCCCGTCGGCACCTGCAGGCCGATATAGCCGCAATCGGCTGCCCACCCGGCAAGCCCATCGAGCGTGTCGAAGGGGGCCTCGTCCCCGACGAACTGAGCCAGGAACAGGCCGGGGCCCTTCATCGTCTTCATCTGCAACCTCCCTGCAGCGAGCCGGATTGACAGCGGCTTCTGTAATCGATTGCATGCAAGGGTCGCACAGCGCGTTTTGCTTTACAAGCAGCGCATACTCGGCATTAACGCGCTTTTGGCGGGGCGAGCGGTCATGACGGTGCGCAGGGCAAGGGCAGGCGAAGCGGGCAAACCGCCGAGGGTGCGGGATGTCGCCCGGATTGCCGGCGTTTCCACGGCCACGGTCAGCCGTACCCTGTCCAACCCCGCGCTGGTGTCCGAGGCGACCCGTCTTACGGTGGAGCAGGCGATCCGCGAGTCGGGCTACACGGTCAATCTGGCCGCGCGCAACTTGCGGCAGAACCGTACCGGCGGTGTCCTGGCGCTGGTGCCCAGCATCGCCAACCCGTTCTTCTCGCGCATTCTCGCCGGCATCGGCGCAGTGCTGCGGGCGGAGGGACTGAACCTCCTGATCGCCGATACGCGCGTCATGCCGGACGAAAGGGGAAGGCTGTTCGACCTCGCAAGCCGATCCAGGACCGACGGTCTTATCGTCCTGGACGGCTCCATCCCCCCGGACGTCCTGACTGCCGAGGCCGCACCCCCCGTGGTGCAGGCCTGCGAGTGGATCGAAGGGCTGCATGCGCCGAGTGTCAGGGCCGACAATGCTGGCGGCGCGTTCCTTGCGGTGGCGCATCTGGTGAAACTCGGCCATCGCCGGATCGGCCATCTGGAAGGGCCGCCCGACAACCGGTTGACGCAGGCGCGCACGGAAGGGCTACTGGCTGGGCTTGCGGCGAGCGGCCTTGCGCTCGATCCGCAATGGAGCCTGAGCGGCAACTTTTCGCTGGAGAGCGGGCGGGCAGCGGCCCACCGGATCGCGGCGATGCGCGATCGGCCGACCGCCGTGATCTGCGACAATGACGAGATGGCCTGCGGGTTTATTGCCGAGCTCCAGCGGTTGGGTCTGACCGTGCCGGACGATCTGTCGGTCGTGGGCTTCGACGATATCGAGTTTGCCGCCCATGTGACGCCCGCATTGACGACCATCCGCCAGCAAAGGGAAGAGATCGGCTCCGCCGCCGCGCGTCTGATGCTGGATCTGTTGGCCGGACGGGACACGAAGGCCGAGACGATCCTGTCGGTGGAACTCGTCGTCCGTGCCTCCACGGCAGCCATCCGGAGCTGATTGCATCGGCCGATGTTATCGATTACATTTCTACCCTGGGTTGGAGATCTCGGGAGGAAATCATGCTCGGTAAACTGGTCGGCGCGGCCGTATTCGGCGCGCTCATGGCAGGTGTGGCGCATGCGGAGACATTCCGCATCGGGCTGTCGAACAGCTTCGTCGGTTCGGAATGGCGAACCCAGATGATCGAAGAGGCGCAGGCTGCCGCGGCGGCCTGGAAGGACAAGGGCGTGGATGTCGAAGTCGTCGTGCAGAGCGGCGATGTCGACGTGCAGGGCCAGATCGGCCATATCCGCAACTTCATCAATCAGGGCGTGAACGCCATCATCATCAATCCGGGCAGCCCCACGGCTTTCAGCCCGGTCTTCGCGCAGGCCAAGGCGCGCGATATCCTGGTGATCGCAACCGATGCCGAGGTTGCGTCGAAGGACGCCATCTATGTCGGGATCGACCAGAAGGCTTGGGCGGCGCAGTCGGCCGAATGGCTGGCCGAGGCGCTGGGCGGCAAGGGCAACCTCGTCACCATCAACGGCATTGCCGGCAATCCGGCGAACGAAGCCCGCGTTGCCGGGTATCGCGAAGTCTTCGCGCAGCATCCCGATATCAAGATCCTGAACGAGGCGAACGCCAACTGGGACCAGGCACAGGGCCAGCAGACGATGCAGAACCTGCTTGCCACCTATCCGGACATCCAGGGCGTGTGGGTGCAGGACGGAATGGCGGACGGGGCGTGGCGCGCGATCGAGGCCGCGGGCAAGAAGGATTCCATCGCGGCCACCGGCGAGATCCGCAAGGATTTCATGACCCGCTGGGAAAGCGAGGGGCTCAATTCGGCCGCCTCCGTCAACCCTCCGGGCGTCATGGCCAGCGCACTCAACGTGGCGGTCCTGGCCTTGCAGGGCAAGGAATTCAAGGATGGCGTCTTCGGTGGCCCGAACGCCAATGCCATCTACATTCCCATTCCCTTCGTCGACAATGACAACCTTGCCGAAAACCTGAAGGCCGCCGAGGACAAGCCCGGCTACTGGTCGGTTACGGCAACGGTCACTCCGGAAGAAGCAGAGGCCTTCTTCAAGTAGGACGCGCGGGCCGGGGTCATGCCCCGGCCCGATCCCGTCGCGGCAGGGAGTTTTCATGGCGGCCATACTGGAGGCGACGCACGTCGCCAAATCCTTCGGCGCGGTCAGGGCGCTGGTCAAGGGTGATCTCGTCGTGCAGCGCGGCGAGATCCACGCTTTGCTTGGCGCCAATGGCTGCGGCAAGAGCACGCTGTGCAAGGTTATCGCAGGTGCGCTTGCCCCCAGCGGCGGAACGCTTCGCATCGACGGACAGGAGCGCAGCTTCGCCTCGCCGCGCGAGGCCGAGCGCGCCGGCGTGTCGCTGTTCTATCAGGAGCTGAGCCTCGTTCCGCAACTGTCGGTCGAGAGCAACATCTTCCTCGGGCACGAGCCGCGCCGCTTTGGTTTCGTCGACAGGGCGGCGCTGCGGCGCGAAGCGGACCAACTGATCGGCCTCTTTTCCGGCGTGGTCGGCGCCTCGCTGACCCCATCGGCGACGGTTGCGGACCTGTCGCCCGACGAGCGGCAGATCGTGGAAATCCTCAAGGTCTTCGCCACCCGGCCAAAGCTGATGATCATGGACGAGGCGACCGCCGCCCTCGATGGACGACAGGCGGCACGGCTGTTCGAGATATTGCGGGCAAAGCGCGGCGACGGTGTCTCCACCATCATGATTTCGCACCGGCTGGACGAAGTCTTCGCCGTCTGCGACCGCATCACCGTCATGCGCAACGGAGAAAGCGTAGCGGCGCTCGACGTGGCTTCCACAGATCGTGCCGCCGTCGTGCATCACATGGTGGGAGATGTCGTCCTGCCGCAAAGGCCGGCGCATGCCCCAGTCCGTACGGGCCAACCGCTTCTTGCGCTCGATGCGCTGTCCGCCGACCGGTTCCGCGATGTCTCGCTGAAGATTTGGCCGGGCGAAGTCGTCGGCCTTGCCGGGTTGCAGGGGCAGGGGCAATCGGCATTGCTGCGCAGCCTCTTCGGAGCAGAACCCGCCATCGGCGGAACTCTGACACTGGATGGCGCAGAGGTTTCCATCCGCAGGCCGGGCGATGCCGTGCGCCGCGGCATCGCCTATGTGTCGGGGGATCGTGGACGCGACGCCGCCCTGCACGGACGCTCGATCTTTGAGAACGCCGTTGCCGGCATTCTGGCGCGGGAGGGCACGCGGCTGCTGCGCCCGAAGACTTTGCGCCAGCGCGCCGAGGCGGCCGCCGGCGATCTGGGGACACGCTATGCCAGCCTGGACGCGCCCATCGGCTCGTTGTCGGGCGGCAACCAGCAGAAGATCTTCATCGCACGCTGGCTTGCCACGAGGCCGCGGCTTCTGCTGCTGGACGATCCGACCAAGGGCATCGACCTCGGCGCCAAGGCGGACCTGTTCGCGCTGATGCGGCGCCTGGCGGACGAAGGGGCCGCCATCCTGTTCTATTCGTCGGAGGATTCCGAAGTGCTCGACCAGACGGACCGCTGCCTCGTCTTCAACGGCGGCCGCGTGGTGACCGAGCTTTCCGGCTCGCGCATGACGGCGCTGGACCTGACGCGCGCCGCCTATGGGGAGGCCGCATGAGACGGCTGCTTCACAATCGCCCCTGGCTGATTACGCTGGCGGTCCTTGTCCTGCTGGCGGCGGTCAACACGGTATTGCAGCCATCCTTCGTCCAGCCGGCCGTACTGCAATCCAACCTGACGACCTTTCTTCCGCTCATCCTCGTCGCCATCGGGCAGACATACGTCATCCTGGCCGGCGATATCGACCTGTCGGTCGGCAGTATCGTGGCGCTGAGCAACGTGGTGACCGTCTCTGTCTTCGCGGCGCTCGGCAACGGACCGGACGCTATTCCCTATGGCATGGCGGCCGGCCTTGCGACGGGGCTTCTGGTCGGGCTGCTCAACGGCGTGCTCGTTTCCGTGCTGCGGCTTCAGCCCATCGTCACTACATTCGCAACCGGCATCGTTCTGGCGGGAGCTGCCATCTGGGTGCTGCCGCAAGCCGGCCTTCCCGTGCCCGACGGCTACTGGATGGTGTATTCCGGCACGGTGCTGGGCGTCCCGACCGTACTTCTGATCCTTGCGGCCGCGGCGCTCTGCGTCGCCATCCTGTCGCGCAGCGTCTTCCAGGCCCATCTTCTGGCCGTCGGCGGCAACCGCGCCGGCGCCTTCCAGACCGGCCTTTCGGTGGTGCGTCTTCGCATCCTGGCCTACGGGCTGTCCGGCCTGTTCTCGGCTGTCGCGGCCCTTTGCCTGACAGGCGAGACCGCATCGGGAGATCCGCTGCTGGGCGGCGCCCTCGCGCTGTCGGCCATCTCCGCGGTGGTCCTTGGCGGCACCGCGCTGTCGGGCGGGCAGGGCGGAGCGGTGGGCTCCATTCTCGGCGCGCTCGTGCTCGGGTTGATCGGCAACGTCATCTTCTTCGCCGGGCTGCCCTTCGAATACCAGACGCTCGTGCAGGGGCTTATCGTTCTTCTGGCCCTGGCCGGCGGCGTCGTCGTGACAAGGCGCACCGCATGACCCGCTCCCTCCGCACCATCGTCGCCGACCCGCTGTTTCTGGCCCTGTGTGCCGCCGCAGGCCTGCTGGCCATCGGCGAGATCCTTTCGCCTGGTTTCGCGCGCGGATCGCAGATCGTCAGCCTGCTGACCGTCGCGGCAATCCTCGGCATCGTCGCGGCAGGCCAGAATCTCGTCATCCTCGGCGGCCGGGAAGGCATAGATCTGTCCGTCGGGGCGATGATCTCGCTGGGCGCGGTTCTGGCCGGAAACGTGATGAACGGCAGCAACGCCGCGCTGCCCTTCGCCATTCTGGCGGCGGCGGGCGTGCCGTTCCTGATCGGCCTCGTCAATGGCTGCGGCATAACGCTGCTGCGCATCCCGCCACTGGTCATGACGCTGGGCATGACGGCCGTCATACAGGGTGCACTGGTGGTCTACTCGCAGGGTGTGCCTTCGGGCAGCGCCGCGCCCGCTTTGTCTGCCTTCGTGAACAGGCCGCTTATCTTCGGCATTCCGGGAATCCTGTTCGTGTGGGCGGCCATCGCGGTGCTCATGCTGTTCATGCTGCGCCGGACCCGCTTCGGCTTTTCGGTCTATGCCATCGGCTCCAACGAGCGCGCGGCGGCATTGACCGGCATTCCCGTACCGGCCGTTCGCATCCTGCTCTACGGCTTGTCCGGGTTCTTCGCGGGCCTGACCGGCCTGTTCGTCATCGGCTATACGGGCACGAGCTTCATCAGCGTCGGCAACCAGTATGTGCTGCCATCCATCATCGCCGTCGTCATCGGCGGCACGTCGCTTGCAGGCGGCACGGGCGGCTATCTGGGCACGGTCGCTGGCGCCGTCGTGCTGACGCTGCTGCAAAGCGTGCTCATAACGCTCAACCTCGATGTCTGGGCGCGGCAGATCATCTTCGGGCTGACGCTGCTTGCCCTGCTGCTGCTGTACGGGCGGCAGCGCGCATTGCGCGTGTAGGCCCGGTCACCGGTCCGAAACGTCGAACCGCTCGTCGACCGGCACCCCGAGCGACGTCGCCAAGGCGTTGGTGCGGCTGGCCAGCGCGATGACGGCCAGAAGCTCCCTGTGCATGTCCGGCGTCAGGCCCTTGGCCCTCGCGCCGGCCGTGTGCGAGTGCACGCAATAGCTGCATCCATGGGCCGTCGACACGGCAATATAGATCAGCTCCTTGGTGAGCGGGTCCAGCGCACCGTCGGCCATCACCCTGTCGATGCTGTCCCAGACATCGCGAAGTTCCACCGGATCGTGCGCCAAGGCACGCCAGAAGTTGTTGACATAATCCGTACCGCGTCGTGCACGGATTTCGTCGAACACCGCGACGGCTTCCGGGGCGGCATCACCATCGCCGAGCAACGGAACGACGGCCATCAGACCAGCGCCAGCACGCGGGCAGGGCCGCCTGTGCCGCCACGGTGCTTCGGTGCGCCGACCACGATGGTCGCCCCGAGGACGGGCAGCTCTTCCAGGTTGGCAAGCCCCTCGATGCCGTAGCGTCCGGCGGGCAACCAGGAATTATGCACCGCGAAGTCGGCCGAGTTTCCGGGATCGAGCGACAGCGTATCGACGCCGATGGCTGCTACGTCATGCTCCAGAAGCAGATCCGTTGCCGACTTTGCAAAGCCCGGAAAGGCGAATGCGCCGGCCTCGTCGTTGCGGAAGGCGGGCTGGCCCACCTTTGCCGCCCAGCCGGACCGCAGCGCCACGACCGCGCCTGCGGGCAGGTCGCCATTGGCACTGATCCACGCTTCGATGTCTGCTGCCTCCACCGTGGCGTTTGCCTCTTCCCGGGCCCGATCGGTGATGTCGATGATGGCCAGCGGGGCAACAAGGCTTCGCGGCTCGAGTTCATCGACGCTGGTGCCATCGGCGCTGAAGTGCAGCGGCGCATCGATATGGGTGCCGGTGTGCTCGAAGATGGTCAGCTTGTGCAGCTGATAGCCGCTGTCCTCGAACTTGACCGCCCATTCATAGGTGATGCCGGGTTTGCCGTCGAAGGTCGGGAAATCAGAATCGTATGTGTGCGTCAGGTCTACGACGCGGCCGGCCTGGGCCTGGGCCTGGGCAAGAGCGGGCCGGAGGAATGCGCCCGGCATCGCCGCGGCGGCTCCGGCGACGAGGGCGCCGCCCAGAAGCGCCCGGCGCGACAGCATCGACCGCTTCACGCCCTCCATCACACAATGATTGCACATGCCGCACATCCCCGTAACGATGAAACCAGTCGGTACGGGGATGCTAATTACAAGTTTGCTACGAGGACAAGTCGATGCGCCGCCATCGGCAGATCAGCGATACTCGAACCAGTTCTCGTCGACGACGTGCCTTTCATCGAAAAACCAGGCGGTCGCCTGAATATCATCGCTGCCCGCGACATTGAAGATGCGTTGCCAGCTATTGCGAACCCTGCTTCTGAATGGTTCGGGATAGGGACGATCGCACATTCTTATTCCGGCAGCCGTCAGATCGGCCTCGAACGCTTCGTCCTCCGCCATGCCTCGATCACGCGCACGCTCATCCGCCAGGCACCAATCGTTCAGGCACGCGTGCCAGGCGCCGAAATCGCTAAGTACAACCGTCTCGTCGGGAACTTCAAGCGAGACGAGGACATGATCGCGCAAGTGGCGGAAGTCCTTATCGTCCATACGGGGTTTCGGGCCTTTCCGCCACAGTCGCCAAGCCCAGACCGGCCACCGCGGGACGCCATCGGGTGGCGGCCCGATCCGTTCCTCCATGCGGTCGGCAAGCCATTCGTAGGCCGGCTTGAAGTCTGGGAAATCAATCAGGTCGGGCCGACCAATAAAGCGTCCCTCACGCTTCATAAAGTCTCGCCCCTTTTCGCACATGATGACGTGTATGCGCATCCGACGCCTCCCCGTCCCATGCCGATAGAGGCGCAGTGCAGGTACAGCAATCGGCCTTCCCGGATAGTCGCAGCGAGGAGAAACGAGAAGTAACAAGTCGTGAGCGACTCACAGTAGCCAGCGTTGAGGCTACGCAAACAACCCATTGAAATCATGAATTTTGAAAAGTGCGGCCTGCGTTGGATAGAATTTGTGGAAAAGCATGAGTGACGGCACCAGCGGCGGTACCTGCAGTCAGAGGGCGCAGCGACTGCGCCCTCGCTCATTTCAGCCTCAACCAGCCCGGCGCCCCATACGCGTAGCGCTCGCGTTTCGGCGCCGATCAAGATTGCATCAAGGCTGATCCGCCATCAATGCGGATGTGCGCCCTGCGGATCAATAACGCCGGCCGTCCCGGTAGTACCGGTCGTCGCGGTAGTAGCGATCGTCGCGCCGGTCATAGTCGCGCCGGTCGTAACGGCGATCGTCGACATAGCGGCGATCGTCGCGCGGGGCGGTGGCTCGGCCGATCAGCGCGCCGCCACCGGCGCCTGCCAGGCCGCCGATGATCGCGCCGTCGGTGCCGCCGATCGCATTGCCGACAAGCGCGCCGCCGGCGCCGCCGATGCCGGCGCCTGCCAGCGTCCGCTCATTGGTCGTGCAGCCGGTGATCGTCAGCGCCGCAAGCCCAAGTCCAAGCACCATTCCAAAAGTCCTGGCCATTCCAGCCTCCCTTTTTTCGGTCACGCGCCCGTCAAGGCACCATGTTCAGTTTCGAAATGTCCGAAACGCACCCTGCGTCAAGATGCGGGCAGGGCGGCAGCCGAAGAATGTGCCTTCCCCGATGTGCGCGATAACGACGAAGCGGGTCTATGAACTGCGTCGTCCTCTTCCGCATTGCGACGGCGACGATCCTGTTGTCTATGTCAGTGCCGACAACGCCGGAAAAAGGACACCGCTTGTGAGCGAGGCCACCCTCTTTGCCAGATTCGTAGCCTTGGTAGGGCAATGTGCAGTCGCCATCCGTCACTCGGGCCAGGGCCAGACGGCGCCGGTCTATGGCGCGGCTCCGGCTATTCCGCTTGCCAAGCCGCAAGGCAAGGTGCCGACGCTGAAGATGCCGACGGCCAGGGGATGGGAGGGCGACCACAAGCCCGTTGCCGCGCCGGGGTTGAAGGTCAATGCCTTTGCGCGAAAGTTGGTGCATCCGCGCAATATGCACGTTCTGCCGAATGGCGATGTCCTGGTGGCCGAATCGATGGGAGAGCAGGAGACCCCGCGTTCCCTCTTCGACCATGCCATGTCCGCAACGATGAAGCGGGCCCGTGCCGCGGGTAACAGCCCCAACCGGATCACGCTGCTGCGCGATGCCGACGGCGATGGAGTTGCCGAGGAAAGCCACGCCTATATCGAAGGGGTTCGCCAGCCATTCGGGTTCGCGCTTGTCAACGGGACGCTCTATGTCGGCGCCAGCGACGCCTTGCTGGCCTACCCCTACGTGCCCGGTTCGAACCGGATAACGGCGCCCGCCACGAAGCTGATGGACCTTATTCCCGGCGGGCACTGGACGCGCAATCTCATTGCCAGCAAGGACGGCTCGAAGCTGTATGTGGCCGTCGGCTCGTTGAGCAATATCGGCGACGAAGGCATGGCCGCGGAAGAAAACCGCGCTTGTATCCACGAATACGATCTGGCGACGGGGCAATCGCGCATCTATGCGGGTGGCTTGCGCAACCCCGTCGGCATGGCCTTCGAGCCCGAGGGCGGGCTGCTGTGGACGGTCGTCAACGAGCGCGATGGTCTCGGCGATGAAACACCGCCCGATTATCTGACCTCCGTTCGCGATGGCGCCTTCTACGGATGGCCATACTGCTACTGGAACCGCGTGGTGGACGATCGCGTGCCGCAGGACAAAGCGAAAGTCGCCTCGGCGACGCAGCCCGATTATGCGCTCGGCGGACATACGGCGTCGCTCGGGCTCTGCTGGCTTCCGGAAGGAACGTTGCCCGGCTTCCCGGCCGGCATGGCCATCGGCCAGCATGGCTCGTGGAACCGCTCGAAGCTGTCGGGCTACAAGCTGGCCTTCGTCGCTTTCGATAATGGCAAGCCCGTCGGCATGCCTCGCGACATCCTGACCGGTTTCCTGTCGCCGGATGAGAAATTCTCGTTCGGTCGCCCGGTGGGGGTGGCGCTGGCGGCCGATGGTGCGGTCCTGATGGCCGACGATGTGGGCGACGTCATCTGGCGCGTAACGGGCGCTTAAACCGCGCGGCAATACGGCCCTGGTCAGAAGGCGAGGGCGGCCCCATCCGATCGCGGATCGGTGGCCGCTTCCATAAGCCCATCGGGATGCAGCACGGCTGCGCCCGCATGGCCCATCGCATCGCTGAAATTCGCCAGAAGCTCGGTTGCGTGGCCGCGCTGACGCAGCGTTTCCACCGTCTGCGTATCGAACCGCCCTTCGAGCTTCAAGGTGGTGCTGTCCTCTCCCCATGTGCGGCCCAGAAGCCAGCGCGGCGCGGTGATGGCGGCCTGCAACGGCATGCCGTGGTGGACATGGCGGGTAAAAACCGCCGCCTGGGTCTGCGGTTGTCCTTCGCCGCCCATGGTGCCGTAAGCCATCAGGCGTCCGTCCGAAAGCTCGGCCATGGCGGGGTTCAACGTATGGAAGGGGCGTGCGCCGGGGCGGAGCTGGTTTGGCCCGGGCTGCAGCGAGAAGGCCGAACCCCTGTTCTGGAACTGAATGCCGGTTTCAGGCGCTGTCAGGCCGGAGCCGAACTCCCAGAAGACACTTTGAATGAAGCTTACGACGGTTCCTTCGCTGTCGGCGGCTCCCATCCAGATGGTATCGCCGCGTTTGGCGACATGCGGCCAAGCAAGCGCCCGGCCACGGTCCACCTGGCTTGCCAGCGCATCCAGACGATCGGGCGCCAGCCAGGTCGATGCGGCCTCCGCCATATGGTCGGGATCGCCAAGGCCGTCATTGCGCAGGATGAAAGCCTGTTTCGTGGCTTCGACCAGCAGATGGATATGGTCGGCGGAGCAGGAGGCTTCATCCCGCAGGAGCCTGTCGTAGAGAGCCAGGATCATCAGTGCCGACACGCCCTGCGTGGGTGGCGTCATGTTGTACAGGCGGCCCCACCGCGTGGTGACCGACAGGGGCTCGACCAATTCCGCGTCGAAGCGGTTGAAGTCCGCCAGTTGCAGCGGGCTTCCGGCGCGCTCGAGAAAGCGGGCGTTGGCCTCTGCGATGGCCCCCCGGTAGAAGCCGTCCAGCCCGTGCTCGGCAAGATGGCGCAAAGTGGACGCAAGCGCCTCCTGCCGCAGCCTGGAGCCGGCCGCCGGCACGGCGCCGCCCGGCAGGTAGATTTCGGCGAAGCTGTCCACATTCTTCAGTTCGTCGAGTTTCGCGGCGGTCGTCACGGCCTGGTTCTGGCTGACGGCGATGCCTTCGGCGGCATAGTCGATGGCAGGGGCCAGCAGCCGCGACAGCGGCAGGCGGCGCCCCTCGGGCATGAGGTTGAGCGCCTTTGCCCAGCCCGCGATGGTGCCCGGCACGGTAACGGCGACAAGCGCGCCACGGGTCGGTATGACGCTGCAATCCCGGTCGCGATACCATTGGGGTGTCGCACGCATGGCCGCGCGGCCACATGCCGAAATGCCGACCGGGCTTTCGCCCTTTCTTCGGACCAGCCAGAAGCCGTCACCGCCGATGCCGTTCATATGGGGATAGACGACGGCAATCGTCGCCGCCGCCGATATCATCGCCTCCACAGCCGTTCCGCCTTCGGCAAGCACGCTCTGGCCGGCCAGCGCGGCGATGCGGTGCGGCGCGGTGAACGCGCCCTTGTAGCCGAAAGAGGTGGTCAGCATGCGGGTGCTCCTGCAAGGCAATCATATACGGTCAGCGCCAGTATGGAGGCCAGCACCGGCAGTTCGGCAATGTCGAGATGCTCATCCGGACCGCCGAGATTATGCGGTGTCAAGCCAAGCACGATGGTTGGCATGCCCGCCCTGCGCCAAAACTCGAACCGCGTCGATCTAACCCACCCGCCGGATTGTCGATCGGCTGGTTCCGGCCGATCTGTTATCTCGCAGCGAAGACACAGAGGATCGGCGACGCACAAAGCCTATAAGGAGTTGCCGCAGACAGTGCCGCAGGATCTGGCGCGCCGCCTACTGGCGATCCTGTTCGAGCTTCAGCCGCATCTGGACAGCTTCAATGGCCCGCCCTCGGCTTCGCCGACACGAGGCCCGGGGGGCACAAGCGCTAGACCTTATGGAATCAGGGGGCAGTTCGGCGCCTTTCACGCGCGCGGGCCTCAAGCACCGACAGCGTGTTCAGGCGAAGGAGGGCTCGAGCGCTGTGGCGGCCGAGGCGAGCTTGGTCAGATAGTCAGCGTGGTTGCGAAGGGCATCGGCCTTCGGTGCGACAAGGCAGAGTGTGGCCGCCGCCGTGCCGTCCGGCCGGGTAATCGGCACCGCAAAGCAGTGCGTGTAGCTGTCGACGATCGAATCGAAGGTGAAGTAGCCGTCCGCGACGGCCTTATGGGCCTGCCTGGCGAACTCGTCGAGCGGGAGCCACTCCCCGGACGGCAGTTGGAAATCCTCTGCCGGCACAAAGGCGCGGATCTCTTCCTGGCTGAGGTGGCCAAGCAGAAGGCGGCCGGAGGCAGTCCACGGAATAGGCGTGCGCTCGCCGACGCTGGACGAGATGCGAAAGGGCCGCGAGCCTTCGCGCATCATCGCGACCGTGTACTTGTTGCCATCGAGGAGACAGAACTGGGCAGTCTCCTGCGTCTCGGCCGCCAGGCGGTCCAGCACCATCGAAACGCGGCTCGGCATGTCGGAATGGTGGCCGTAGGCCTGCCCGTAGAGAAACAGGCGGCGACCGAGGAAGACGCGCCCTTCGGCGTCGGCCGCTTCCAGGACGTCGAGCTTCACGAGGGCGGAAACGATCTCATAGATGGTCGATCGCGGAGCGCCCATCGCAGCCGCGATCTCGTTGGGACGGAGCGGGCGGCCTGCCTCGCGCAGAGCGTCGAGAATCTCGAAGGCCCGGTCGAGCCCACGGGCCCGCCGGTTGACGGTCTTCTCCTCGCGCAAATCCATCCCGCTCTCCGATCTCGATCCGGCGGTTATTTCCGCTTGTAGGCCACGCAGTCAATCTCGACCTTGCAATCGACCATCATGGACGACTGCACGCAGGCGCGGGCCGGCGGCGCAGCCCCGAAATACTCGGCATAGACGGCGTTGAAGCTCCAGAAATCGCGCGGGTCGTCGAGCCACACGCCGACACGCACGACATCTCCCAGGTCGTAGCCGGCCTCGGTGAGGATGGCGATCAGGTTTTGCATCGTCCTGTGCGTCTGCTGGATGATTCCGCCCGGTACGATCTCGCCGTTCTCCATGGCCACCTGGCCGGAGACGTAGAGCCAGCCATCGGCTTCCACGGCGCGGGCGAAGGGCAACGGCTTGCCGCCGGCGCCGGTCTCGCCGGCTCCATAGCGCTTGAGGGTCATATGATTTATCCTGTCAGTTGAAGCGTGAGGATTGAAGGAAAGCGGCGAGGCGCTCGGTCTTCGGAGCGGCGAACATCTCGCGCGGGTCGCCCTCTTCGCCGATGCGCCCACCGTTCATGAAGATGACGCGGCTCGACACCTCGTAGGCGAAGCGCATTTCGTGGGTCACGAGGAGCATGGTCATGCCGTCTTCGGCAAGCGAGCGTACGACCTGCAGCACCTCGGCGACGAGTTCTGGATCGAGCGCCGATGTCACCTCGTCGAACAGCATCAGGCGCGGGCTCATGGCGATGGCGCGGGCGATCGCCACCCGCTGCTGCTGGCCGCCCGACAACTTGGACGGGTACTGGTCCTTGCGGCCCAGAAGGCCGACACGATCGAGCCAGGTTTCCCCAAGTGCCTTTGCCTCGTCGCGGCCCATCTTTCGAACGAGGGTCAGGCCAAGCGTGACGTTTTCCAGCGCCGTCATGTGCGGGAAGAGGTTGAATTGCTGGAAGGCCATGCCGGTCAGCGCGCGTTGACGCGCGATCTCTTTTTCCGCCTTGCGCCGGCGCTGACCGTTTGCGGTGGTGAAGCCGATTTCCTCGCCATCGATGCGGATCGTGCCGCCCTCGAACTCTTCCAGCATGTTGATGCAGCGCAGCATCGTGGTCTTGCCGGAGCCTGACGAGCCGATGATCGAGATCACTTCGCCGGGCTTTACGTCGCAATCGACGCCCTTCAGGACCTCGACGGGGCCGTAGCTCTTCCGAAGGTCTCGTATCTCCAAAAGGTTCGCTGTCATGGGAGCGCCTTTCACGCGACGCTCACGCGGCGCTCGACATGGCGGCCGAGACGCTCGATGGCGTAGTTGACGATGAAGTAGAGGAAGCCGGCGAAGAGATAGAATTCGAGGCTGTGGAAGGCGCGGCTGATGACCTCCTGCGTGCGAAGGAGTAGCTCGGCGACGCCGATCACGGAAAGCAGCGTCGACGCCTTCACCATCTCGGCTGCCGTATTGATCAAGGGCGGCAGCGCCAGGCGCAGCGCCTGGGGCCCAAGCACGTATCGAAAGGTCTGCCCGAAAGTCAGGCCAATCGCCTTGGCAGCCTCGGTCTGCCCCTTGTGAACGGTCTGGAGTGCGCCGCGCGTGATCTCGCCCACATGCGAGGCGCAGAATAACGTCAGCGCCAGGACGCCGGCCTGGAAGGCGGTCAGGTCTAGCCCAACAGTGCCGAGGATGTAGAAACTGGCGAGAACCAGCACAAGAACCGGCGTTCCCCGGATCACATCGGTGTAGACGCGCGCCAGTAGGCGGACGAAGCGGTTGCCGTATGTAAGCGCAAGGCCAAGGCCGGTGCCGAGTACCGTGCCGCCGAGAATGGCAAGGAAGGAGATCGCGACCGTGGTGCCGAGGCCGTAGAGAAGCGGCCAGCGCGCCAGCCAGACGATCTCGAAGAAGGAGGGAGGTGCGTTCACGGGCCCTACCTCGAGACGGAGAGCCGCGCTTCGACGCGGCGCAGGATGGCGGCCAGGATCGAGCAGGTCGCGATGTAGAGGCCGCTCGCCACGATCCATGTCTCGATCACGCGGAAGGTCTCGACGTTGATCTTGCGCGCTTCGAAGGTGAGTTCGGGAACCGCAATCGCGGCGGCGAGCGAGGTGTCCTTGAAGAGGCCGATGAACGTACTCCCAAGCGCCGGCAGCACGGCGCGGATCATGACCGGCAGGATGATGCGACGGCGGATCTGTCCTTCTGTCAGGCCAATGGCGAGACCTGCTTCGCGCAGGCCCTTGGGAACGCCGATGAGGCCGCCGCGGAACACCTCGGCAAGGTAGGCGGCCGAGTAGAGCGCCAGCGCCAGTACGAAGGAGCTCTGCTTCGACAGGCGAAGCCCGAGCTGGGGTAGCGCGAAGAAGGAGAACAGGACGATGACGAGAAGCGGCAGGTTGCGGAACAGGGTGACATAGGCGCCGGCCGGCGCTGAAAGCATGCGCATCCGGCTGATCCGACCGAAGGCGAGCACAAGCCCGAGGACGCAGCCGATGCCGATTGCGACAACCGCAAGCACGAGGCTGAGGCCGAGACCCCACAGAAGGTTATCAAAGTTCCGCCAGACGGCGTCGAAGTTGAGGGTATATCCCATCGGGATCGCTCGCGTGGCGGGGACAATCGGGTCGGGGCGGTCCGGACTGGATGGCCGGACCGCCGGTTCGGACGGTTACTTGAACTCGACGGGGAAGCCGATCGCCGGGGGCGGCAGATCCTTCCCGAACCACATCTTGAAGGATGCCGCGTAGGTGTCGAACTCGACGCCGGTCATCGCCTCGTGCAGCGCGGTGTTGACGAAGTTCAGCCAGTCCTGATCGCCCTTGGCAACGGCGCAGGCATAGGTTTGCGGGCTCCAGCCGTACCCAGCGTCCTTGTATTGGCCGGGGTTCTGCGTGACGTACCAGGCGATCGACGACTGGTCGGTGGCTGCGGCGTCGGCACGGCCCGACTGGAGCGCCTGGTAGAGGAGGTCCTGCGACTCGTACTGGTCGACCTTCGCCTCGGGCAGGGCCTTGTGGACGAGCTCTTCGGCATAGACGTTCTGAAGAACGGCGATGGTCACGGACGAGCCCGCTGCCTTCAACGCATCGTAGTCGGCATACTCGCCGCTTTCCTGCAACATCAGGCCGACGCCCTCGCGGTAGTAGGGAATCGTGAAGTTGACCTGCTGGGCGCGCTCGCCGGTCACGGTCATGAACTGGCAGGTCATGTCGACCTTGCCCGTCGTGATGTTGGGGATGCGGGCGTCGGACGACTGGTTGACGAACTCGACCTTCTCCGCGTCGCCGAACAGCGCCTTGGCGACGATCTTGGCCATGTCGACGTCGAAGCCCTGGAGCGTGTCGGACGCATCCTTGAAGTGCCAGGGCGCATTGGTCGATCCGGTGCCGACCACGAGCGTCCCGCGCGCCAGAACGTCGTCCAGCTTTGCCGCCTGGGCACCCGTCGGGAGAAGGGCGACGGATGCGGTCGCCATGAGCCCAAGAACTACAGCCTTCACAGTCATTGCCATTCTCCTCGAGTCATGTCCGCTATAACGGACGTTTGACCGCAACAGCGGAATGCCTTATCAATGGTCATGCCTTGATCTTTGTCAACCGCCTTTCGGGAGAGTATGATGGGACCTGCATTCGAGACCCCGGCGGTGGTGATCGATCTCGCCATCGCGCTGCGCAACATATCCCGTGCGCAGGCTCATCTGGCCGAGCAGGGCTCGCCGTGCGTCCCCACATCAAGACCCACAAGCTGGCAAAGCTTGCAGTTGCGCAGATCGCGGCCGGGGCCGTCGGCATCACCTGCCAGAAGATCGGGGAAGTCGAAGCGCTTCTGGACGAGGCTCCCACCATCATGGACGTCTTCCTGTCATATCCGGTGCTTGGGACCGCGAAGCTGGCACGGCTGAGGACATTGGCGCGGCGCACCCGCCTTTCCACCGTGGCCGATAGCCAGGAGGTCGTCGAAGGCTTGTCTGCGGCCTTTGAGGGCGAGCCGCAATCCCTGCGCGTCCTTGTGGAATGCGACACGGGTGGAGCCCGCTGCGGCGTCCAGTCTGCCGAGGAGGCTGCCTCTTTGGCCAGGCGCATCGCGGAGGCGCCGGGGCTGGAGTTCGGCGGGCTGATGACCTATCCCGCCGCCGGCGGCCAGGCTTCGGCAACCACGTTCCTTGCGAAAGCGAAGGCGGCCATCGAACGTCAGGGGCTGGAGGTGCCTGTCGTCTCGTCCGGCGGAACGCCCGATCTTTGGGAGACGCGTGCCGATGGCATCATCACGGAGTACCGGCCCGGCACCTATGTCTACAATGATCGCTCGCTTATCGCCCGCGGTGCCGCTGCGGAGGCGAACTGCGCGCTACGGGTCGTCGCGACCGTCGTCTCAAAGCCGACGCCGCAGCGCGCGGTGATCGACGCGGGAACCAAGGTCCTGACCTCCGACCTGCTCGGTCTTGTCGGCCACGGTCTGGTCTGCGGTCTGCCGGACGTGACGATCGACCAGCTTTCCGAAGAGCACGGACGCCTGACCAGCGCAAACCCGATCCCATTGTCAGTCGGCGACAGGGTCGAGATTGTCCCCAATCACGCCTGCGTCGTCAGCAACATGGTGGACGCCGTTCATGTTCGGATGCCGGATGGCGCCATTGAACTCTGGCCCGTCACGGCGCGTGGACGCGTCACCTGAAGGACGGGGTGAGCCAAGCGCGAGGCGGCCGCTTATTCTGGATCGCCCGCAGGCGCCGATAATTATTCGTTAGAGCCCCAGTTCGGTCAGGCCGGGATAATCGTCGGGGCGCTTCTGGCCCTCCCACAGGAACAGTCGCTCTGCCTGGCTGATCTCCACGTCGTTGATCGAGGCCTCGCGGCGCTCCATCAGGCCATTCTCATCGAAGCGCCATTGCTCGTTGCCATGGCTGCGAAACCATCGGCCCTCGCCATCGCGCCATTCGTAGGCGAACCGGGCGGCGATCTGGTTGCCGTGAAATGCCCAGACTTCCTTGATCAGGCGATATTCGTGCTCGCGGTCCCATTTGCGGGTAAGGAAGGCGACGATCGCCTCGCGCCCCTGAAAGAATTCGGATCGGTTTCGCCACCAGGAGTCTTCGGTGTAGGCCAGCGAGACCTTTACGGGGTCGCGGCCGTTCCAGGCGTCTTCGGCCCGCCGCGCCTTGATGGCCGCGGTCTGCGCATCGAAAGGTGGAAGCGGCGGTCGTTGTTCAAGCACTGGTTTCCTCCGGCATTGGACGGCGCCCACCTTGCCGGCGCCGTCCGTCGCTTGTCGAGCGGGCGCTCAGTCCTGCTTGTAGCCGAGAGCGGGGAAATTGCCCTCCGGCTGATGGTAGCGGTACGGCAGGAACTTTCCGGACATGGTGATGCGCACCCGATCGCCTGCGTCGTTCGGCTCCCGCTCCATCTGAAGGTCGAAGTCGATGGCAGACATGATGCCGTCGCCGAACTCCTCGTGGATATATTCCTTCATCGTGGGGCCGAAGACCATGATCGCCTCGTGAAAGCGGTAGAGCGTCGGGTCCGTCGGCGGCACAAGGCTCTGCTCGCCTCGGTAGGGCACTTCCCCGAGCATCTTTTCTTCGGCCGGCGTAAGGCCGAACAGCGCCGCAGCCTTGGCGGCCTGCACCTTTGGCAGGCGCATCTGACCCAGCAGCGCCGTCATGATGTAGAGCTGCGAATAGCCGCCGATCTCCTCGGCGATACCCTTCCAGGTCAGGTTTTTCTCGCGCTTCACGTCGAATATCTTTTCGACCAGATCCATGCGTTTCATTGCAATGTTTCCTTTCATACTGAGCGTGTTCCGCACCCCCGGCGGGCGCGGCATGTTCTGTTCAGGAAGCCGCGCGGCCGTCGGTCTGCGCCTCGGCAGCAGCAGCGAGCGCGGGTCCCGCGTCGGCGATGGGCTGGACCACCGGCGGCGCCTTGGCGTTCCAGGAGAGGCCGCCGGCAATCTCCTGTCGGAAGGTGGCCGAGCGGGTGACCAGGAAGTCCATCAGATGGTTGCGCAGCGCGTAGTAGCCGGGTAGCCGGTGCAGGTCGTTGCGTACGCGGTCGCGCGGCAACGTGTTGTGAACGATCTCGGCGACGTGCGCGCCCGGCCCGTTCGTCATCAGCACGATCTTGTCGGCGAGATAGATCGCCTCATCGACGTCATGCGTGATCATCAGGACGGTCTGGTCGGAGGAGACGCAGATGCGCCGCACCTCGTCCTGCAGGGTGCCGCGGGTCAGAGCGTCGAGCGCCGAGAACGGCTCGTCCATGAGCAGCGTTTTCGGCTCGATCGACAGCGCGCGGGCAATGCCGACGCGTTGCTTCATGCCGCCGGACAGTTCGGCCGGCTTGCGGTTTGCCGCTTGCCCCAGCCCGACAAGCTCGATGAAGCGCATCGCGTGTTCGCGGACCTTATCCTTGCTCCATTTCGGCTGGCGGGCCGACACGGCGTAGGAGACGTTGCCCAGAACGCTCATCCAGGGCAGCAGGGCGTGGCCCTGAAAGATGACCGCGCGATCGAGCGAGGGGCCGTCGATTTCCTTGCCGTCGACGATGACGACGCCGTCCGAGGGCGCGTCGAGCCCGGCAAGGATGTTGAGAACGGTCGTCTTGCCGCACCCCGAATGGCCGATGATGCAGACGAACTCGCCACGGTCGATCGCCAGCCAGAGGTCCTCGAAGATCGTCAGTTCGCCTTCGCCTTTGCGCGGATAGCGCTTGGCGATGCCTTCGATGGAGATCAGTCTTTTGCCGGGCATGGAAGCTCCCGTCCGGGTTTGCTGTTGGGTCGCTGGGCGGCGCTTGAGCGAGAGAATGTTATTCATTGCGCTCGCCTCACTCCGGGAACGTCACGAGGCGCGCGGCGCCTGCAAGAATCTGGTCGAGGATCATGCCGATGACGCCGATCATCAGGATGGCGACGATGACGTTGACGATGGATAGGTTGTTCCATTCGTTCCAGACGAAGTAGCCGATGCCCGTTCCGCCCACGAGCATTTCGGCCGCGACGATGACCAGCCATGCAATGCCGATCGAAATCCGCATGCCGGTGACGATAGTCGGCGCAGCGGCCGGCAGGATCACCGTAAAGGCCCGCTTCAGCGGCGAGATTTCCAGCGTGCGGGCGACGTTCAGCCACTCCTTGCGGGTATTGGCGACGCCGAAGGCGGTGTTCACCAGCATCGGCCAGATCGAGCAGATGAAGATGACGAAGATCGCCGAGGTCGATGAATCCTGGATCGTGTAAAGTGCGAGCGGCATCCAGGCCAGCGGCGAGACCGGCTTCATGATCTGGATGAACGGGTTCAGCGCCTTCGACACCAGCGGCGACATGCCGATCAGGAAGCCGAGTGGCACCGCCACGATGAACGCCAGAGCGAAGCCAAGAAGAACGCGGCCGAGCGAGTAGGCGAGCTGGATGCCGATGCCCTTCGAGTTCGGGCCCCGGTCGTAGAACGGGTCGGACAGATGGCCCCAGAGCGTAGAGAAGAGGTCGACGGGCCCGGGCATGGCCGAGGCGCCCTGCGTAACCTGCGCGCCCATCAGCGCTGCATATTCGGGGTCGAGCCCCTCGGCCGCCGTGCCCCCGCCGGTACTCCAGTGCCAGAGCACCAGGAAGGTCGCGAGGATGGCAAGCGACAGGAGGCCCGCCCGCATATTCTGCGAAAGCGTCATGCGTCAGCTCCGCTTGATCGGGAAGGAGGCGAGGTAGCCCTCCGGGTCCGCCGGGTCGAATGCCTTGCCCATGACCGAGAAGGTCTTGGTGGTCTCGGCAGGCGGCGTCAGGCCGGCCTCTTCCATCAGGCGGCGGGCGTCGGTGGCGAGATAGACCTCGGAGGCGATGCCGGCATAGTCGATATCGCCCTGCACCTGACCCCAACGCTTCATCTGCGTCATGATCCAGACCGCGAAGCTCTCCCAGGGGAAAGGCTCGAAGTCGATGCGGTTCGGATCCCGCTGCACGGTGCCGAGGCCGTCGGCATAGGTGCCCGTCAACACCTGGTTCACGACCGTTTCGGGCTGGTTGAGATATTCCTGTGGCGCGATGGCGGTGGCGATCTCGGCGCGATGCTCCGGGTCTGTCGCGTAAGCCGTCGCCTCCATGATGGCGCGCAGAAGTGCGGCGTAGGTGTTCGGCGAACCCTCGACGAAGGCGCGTGAGGCCGCAAAGCCGCAGCACGGATGCCCATCCCAGATCTCCTTGGACAGCATGTGGATGAAACCGACGCCGTCATAGACTGCGCGCTGGTTCACCGGATCGGGCGCAAGGAAGCCGTCGATGTTGTCGGCACGTAGATTGGCGACCATCTCTGGCGGCGGCACGGCGCGAATGGAGACGTCGGCATCCGGGTCGATGCCGGCTTCCGCCAGATAGTAGCGCAACAGGTAGTTGTGCATCGAATAGTCGAAGGGCACTGCGAAGCGGAAGCCCTTCCAGTCTGCCGGGTCGCGACGGTCGCGTTGCTTCATGGCCAGCGTGATCGCCTGCCCGTTGATGTTCTCAACCGCCGGCATAGTGTAGGGCACGGCGTTTGCGCCGGCGCCCATGGTGATGGCGATCGGCATCGGCGCCAGCATATGGGCAGCGTCGTACTCGCCGTTCATCGTCAGGTCGCGGATCACCGCCCAGCCCGCCGTCTTCACCACGTTCACGTTAAGCCCCTGGCGCTCGTAGAAGCCCATCGGGTGCGCCATGATGATCGGTGTCGCGCAAGTGATCGGAATGAAACCGACGTTGAGGTCGGTCTTTTCGAGCGGCCCTGTCCCCTGGGCAAGAACCTCCGAAAGCATCCCGACCGGCAAGAACTGCGCGATGGCGGCCGCGGCGGTCGTGGTGCCAACTGCCTTGAGGAACGCGCGGCGCGAGCGGTCTTGCGGGAAGATGGCACGTACCAGGGCGCTTTCGACGACGCGCGTCACCCGCGCATTGCTGTCCTCTGCCACCGCTCGCGCCTCAAGGCGGAGCGCGGCGTCGTGCTCGGCATCGCTGACATGCTTTCCGCACGCGCAGCGGCCAAGCGCGGTGCCTGGAAGGAACGGACTGTCGAAGAGACCCATGAGGCAGCATCCTTGTTCGAGGCGGGGCTGTCGTCCTCGATGCAAACGCCATGCCAAGTCGGATTGCGGGCTACCGTCGGCGCGTTGGACACAGCCGACGAGAACAATCACGAAATTTCGTTTCGTAAAAATACGAAATCTCGTTAGATCAACTCATGATGCTGACACTGCCAACCGTTCCCATCTCGCTGGCCATTCTCGTCGTCGATCCGTCCCGTGACCGGGTGGTCGGCGCAAACACTTCTGCCGAACGGCTCCTTGGCGCTGCCGATGGAGCACTTCTTGATGCCCGGTTTTCCGCTTTGCATCCCGGGCAGCTCCCCGCGCTGATCGTCTTCTGCGATGCGGTGCAGACCCTCGGACACTACTGGACGCGCGGCCTTACACCCCGGCATGCAGGCGGCGGCGATATCGAGGTGGAGTATCGCGGCGATCGCATCGAGGGGCCTGACGGCCAGACGCTCATCCTGCTCACGGTGATCGACCTGAAGGAGCAGGCGCGCCACGCGACCGACGCGTCAGCCAACCGCTTCCACGACGCGGGAATCGCCGAGTGGCAGCGGATCGATCGCATCTTCCGCGATATCGAGCGTGAGAACCAGTTGATCCTTCGTGCGGCCGGTGAGGGTATCTACGGTGTCAACGCGGACGGTAAGACGACATTCCTCAACCCTGCCGCCGAAGCGCTGCTCGGTTGGCGCGCCGAGGACCTCGTCGGTCGCGATATGCATGAAACCGTGCATCACCATCATGCAGATGGCCGCCCCTACGCCAACCATGCGTGCCCGATCTACGCGGCCTTTCGCGATGGGGCGGTTCATACGGTGGACGACGAGGTCTTTTTCCGGCGCGACGGCACGTCGTTCCCGGTCGAATACACATCTACTCCGATCCGCGAGCGAGGCGTTGTCGTAGGGGCGGTGATCGTCTTCCGCGACGTGACCCAGCGCCGCCGTGCGCAGGAGGAGCTTCGCGGAGCGCTGGCCGAGAACGACCGGCTGCGGCAACGCCTCGAGATGGAGAACGCCTATCTTCAGGAGGAAATCCGCAACGAGTTCCATGATCGCGGGATCGTCGGGCGATCGGCCTCGGTCGAGATGCTGCGCCGACGCATCGGCCTCGTGGCGCCTTCCGACGCCGCTGTTCTTGTCACCGGAGAATCCGGGACCGGCAAGGAGCTCGTCGCACGCGCCATCCACGAGGCAAGCGGGCGCGGCAACCGGCCTCTCATCCGCGTCAACTGCGCCGCCGTGCCGCGCGATCTGTTCGAATCCGAGTTTTTCGGCCATGCGCGGGGCGCATTCACGGGCGCGCTCCGTGACCGCGCCGGACGTTTCGAGCTCGCAGACGGAGGCACGCTGTTTCTCGACGAGGTCGGCGAGATTCCGCTCGAGCTTCAGGGAAAGCTCCTGCGTATCCTGCAGGAGGGTCAGTACGAGCGGATCGGCGAGGAAAAGACGCGCGAGGTCGACGTACGGATCATCGCGGCGACGAACCGCGACCTGCAGGCCGAGGTTGCCGCCGGACGCTTCCGCTCCGATCTCTATTTCCGCCTGAACGTCTTTCCGATCGAACTCGTACCGCTGCGCGAGCGCTCAGAGGACATCCCGCTTCTCGTCACCCATTTTCTCGAAAGCCCGACACGCAAGGGCGGCCCCAAGGACCTGCGCATCAGCAGCGCCGACATGCAGCATCTTCTCGACTACGATTGGCCGGGCAACATTCGGGAACTGCAGAACGTGCTCGAACGGGCGATCATCCTGGCGAAGGACGGACGTCTCCTGATCGACCTTCCTGCTTCTCCGGGCCGCGCCGCGCGTATCGACGACCGCGCCGGATCGGGCAGGAATGCGATTGCAGTCGATGGAAGGCCACGGCCCGAGATCGAGCGGCTGGCTGCCGAGCGCGCCGACATCGAACAAGCGCTTCGGCTCGCCAAGGGAAAGGTTTCCGGCGCAGGCGGCGCCGCCGAACTGCTCCAGCTCCGGCCAACCACGCTGGCGTCCCGGATCAAGGCGCTCGGCATCCGAAGCTGGCAATTCAAGGATAAATGAAGAAGCCAGCTATCCCGATAAATGCAAACACCTTGCCTGAGGTCACGGGCGCGAAAGGCGCGCCTTCTGGTCGCACGCAGCAACCGATACCGCTCTCGAAGCCTTCTGCTTGACCGAGTGACACTCGGCAATCCTCGGGAGCGGGCACCATGCTGAAGAAGACATCTGTCGAGGACATCGTCGAGCACGCGGAACATCTTCAGCCGCTGAACCCCACCGCAGCCGTCGCTGCGGTTCTCCACCAACGGTATTCTTCCAAGGGCGCATCCCCACTTCTCTATGTCGCGCAGACATCGCGCCGGGCACGGGATATCGCCTCGCTGGTGTGCACGCTCGCCGCCGACAACGAGGCTGCGGCTTTCTTCCCTCGCTGGGACGGTTTCCCCGAAGAAGGGATACCGGCAAGTGTCGAAGCCTCCGGAACCCGCATGGCCGTCTTGCGCTGGCTGCTCGACCGTCGCCGGCGTCCGGGCGTCATCGTCACAACCGCAGCTTCCGTCCTTCGTCGCGTTCCGCCGCGCCGGATCTGGCGCAACCTCCATGTGGAAATTGCCGTCGGCGATACGCTTGATGTCGAGACCGCGAAGGCCAGGCTTCTGGACCTCGGTTATACGCTGGACGAGCGCGTCGACGCGCACGGCGAAATTGCCGTTCGCGGCCACGTACTGGAGGTTTTTCCAGCGGCCGCGCCGCGCCCGTGCCGGGTCGAGTACGAGGATGGACGCGTCCGGGCCATCCGGTCCTACGATCCGACGACGCAACGCTCCGTAGGTTCGACAGAAAATCTGATCGTCGATCCTGCCGGCGAATGCGTCGGCGAAGAAGCCGGAAGCCGCGCCCTGCTTCTGACCCAGGCCTATAGCGATGTCGAGACGATCTTCGACTATGTGCCTGACAGCGAAATCCTCATCGAGGAGGGTGTCGAAGATCGCGCCGCCGAATTCCTGGCAATTGCAGCCGAAGGCGAGAACAATGCCGACTTCCTCGGCAAGGACGAGTGGCAAGGCAGTCTCGCCGCGCGACTGGGCGCGGTGGTGCACGAAGGTTCCACTGAACGCGGCGAAGCTCATTTGCCTGCCTTTGCCGGCGAAGCCGATCCGTTGGAAGCCTGTTACCGCTTCGCGGCACCGCTGATCGATAAGGACTACCGCTTCGTTCTTGCAGGTCGCTCGGGCCAAATGTTCCGGTTTTGGGCGCGCCGGCTGTCCCGCAGGCTTGGGACGCCCCTTGGTGAGGCTGCCAACTGGGATGCCGTGCGCAGTGCCGCTACCGGCACCGCACATTGGCTGGCTGCGCCAATCGACGAGGGGTTCGTCAGTCACGGAGAGCGCATCGTCGTGGTTGCCTTGCGCGATCTCGTCGGCCAGAGCCTGCAGGAGCGAAGCGATGCAAGCTTCGACGCATCCACGCAGGCCGCGGAGGCATTCTCGATCGGCGACGCGATTGTCCACTTCGATCACGGGGTCGGTGTGCTCGAGGGTCTGGAAGATCTCGACGGGAGATCCGAGGCGATGCGCCTTCGCTACGCCGACAACGCAACGCTTCTCGTTCCGATGGACGAAGTGGGCGCCCTTTGGCGCTATGGCGGCAGTGGCGAGGATGCCCCGCTCGACAAGTTGAAAGGCGGCGGATGGGTCACCAAGCGTGACGCGATGATCGGCGAGGTCGGGCGCACGGCCGAAAGGATGACGGCGCTCTTGCGCGAGCGCGAGGCCATGCGCTGCGAGCCGATCCGGCCCGACCGCGTTGCCTTCGAGCATTTCTGCGCCCGCTTCCCCTATGACCCCACGCCCGACCAGGCAAAGGCCGCAAGCGACGTTCTGAGCGATCTCGCCTCGGGCCGCCCGATGGACCGGCTGTTGTGCGGCGATGTCGGTTTCGGCAAGACGGAGATTGCTCTGCGCGCGGCGGCGGCGGCCGTGTTTGCGGGGCGACAGGTTGCGGTGGTCGCACCCACCACGATCCTGGCGCGCCAGCACTTCGACGTGTTCCGCAAGCGGTTTGCCCGGCACGGACTCGAGGTCGTGCAGCTTTCCCGTATCCAGAAGCCAGCCGAGGCCCGGGCCGCAAAGGCAGCGATGGCAGATGGCACGGCCCGCATTCTGGTCGCCACGCATGCAATCTGCGGAAAGGGCGTCGATTTCGATGACCTTGCACTCGTGGTCATCGATGAGGAACAGCGCTTCGGCAGCCGCCACAAAGCGGCAATGCGCCAACTGGCAGAAAATCTGCACGTCCTTTCGATGACCGCGACGCCGATCCCCCGCACCTTGCAGGCCGGTTTTGTCGGGCTGCACGATGTCAGCGTGATCGCAACCCCGCCGACGCGCCGGCGCCCTGTGCGCACCACCAGCGTCGCCTTCGAGGATGCGACGATCCGTAATGCGCTGCGCGAGGAGCATAAGGGAGGAGGGCGCTCCTTCGTCATCTGCCCCAGGATCGAGGATATCGACACGATGGCGGAGCGGATCCGCGGCATCGTCCCGGAGCTGGAGGTGGCGGTGCTCCACGGCCGGATGAAGGCCGCCGAGGCCGACCGCGTCATGCTGGCCTTCGCAGACGGAGGGGCGGATGTGTTGGTTGCCACCAATATCGTGGAAAGCGGCATCGACATTGCCGTGGCCAACACCATTGTCGTCACGCGGCCGGACCGCTTCGGGCTGGCGCAACTCCACCAGTTGCGTGGTCGAGTTGGGCGCGGTGCGCGCCGCGGCGCGATGCTTCTTGCGACGGAACCCGGCGAAGAACCGACCGGCGCCGCACGCCAACGGCTTGAGACGCTGGAGCGGCTCAACCAGCTCGGCGCGGGCTTTGCAATCAGCGCACGCGACCTGGACCTTCGCGGTGCCGGCGAACTGCTCGGCGAAGAGCAGGCAGGGCATCTGCGCATGATCGGCGTTTCGCTCTACCGCCGGATGCTTCAGCGCTCGCTTGCGAATGCGCGGGGCGAGACCCCACAGGACGAGTGGCGTGCGCAGGTTGGCATCGGTATCGAAGGCACGGTTCCGGCAGAGCATCTGCCCGAACCCGAACTTCGTATCGAGCTTGCCTCTGCGCTCGATCGGGTCGATGACGAGCCTGGTCTGGACAGGCTGCACAGTGACACGCTGGACCGCTTTGGCCCAATGCCAGCAAGCCTGGAAACGATGTTTGCGTTGGCGGCATTGCGTCTGCGCTGCCAGACGTTGGGCATCCGCCGGCTCGACGCCGGGCCGAAAGCCGTGGCGGCGACTTTCGTGCAGGCAGATGCGGCGGCGTTGCAGAAGCGGATAAGGCTAGAGACAGACGGGCCGCTTCGCTGGTCGGACTGCAAGCTGGTTCTTGAGGTTGCCTCCCAGACGGATGCCGAACGATGGGAAGCGGTGGAGGCTCTCCTCGACCGGCTGGCCTGACATGCGGCGGGCTGCTTGGGTTTGGGCGCCGATCCTGAAATTCCGGAGACAATCCACGCATGAATGAACGAACGGCGCGGCTCGGCTTTCCCGTAAAGGTGATGGCGCGGGACGATCTGAAGAGCAACGACACGCGTCGTGCGGCCAGTGATCCGCATCTGAAGGTGTCGCTCGAATATGTCGACGCGATCCTCGATCATCTGGACCGACACGATATCCGGATGTACCGGATGTCGTCGGATCTTGCGCCCTATGCCACGCATCCGGACATGCCGCAGTTCCACGCGATGGTTGACGAAAGCCATGCCGAGCTTGCCGCGCTCGGACAGAAGGCGCGGCGGCTCGACATGCGGTTGTCGTTCCACCCATCGCAGTACATCGTGATCAACAGCCCGGACGACGCGCTCGTCGAGCGCAGCGTGCGCGACCTTCTTTCCCAGGCGCAGATGCTGGATCTCATGGAACTCGGCCCGGAAGCCGTGCTGGTTATCCATGTCGGCGGGACCTATGGCGACGTGGAAGCCGCGCGTGCACGATGGGTCGAAACCTGGCATCGGCTGCCCGAACCGGTGCGACGCCGGCTCGTTCTGGAGCATGACGACCTGCGCTTTTCCGCCGCCGACGTGCTCTGGATCCACGAGCATACCGGCGTGCGCCTCATCTTCGATCATCAGCACTTCTGGTGCCTGAACCCGGAGCGCGCCGATCTGCGGGCCACCCTTCAAGCAATCTTGCGGACATGGCCCAGCGGCCAGCAGCCGAAGGTACACTTCTCGTCCCCGCAAACGCAGATGCGAGAGCAGGAGACGATCGATCGCAAGACAGGCAAGAAGAAGATGCGGCTGACGCAGCCCGTCTTCACCGGGCATGCCGATTTCTGCAACCCGTTCGAATTTGCCAACTTCATGCGGCAGGCGGACGGCCTTCAGTTCGACGTGATGCTGGAGGCCAAGGCCAAGGATCTGGCGCTCCTTCGGCTGCGGCCCGATCTTCTGCGCTATGCGCCCGATGTCGCCAGGCGCTTTGGCCTCGAAGGAGAGCCGTTGGACCCTCCGCCTGCCTGATCGGTGCCCATTGGAAGCCCCCTCCGGCTGCCTCAGGCGCGGCCATCGGAGCGGAGGAAGGCGTCGGCGGTACGCAGGCTGAGGGCCATGATGGTCAAGGCCGGGTTGGCCGCAAGCGAGGTTGGAAACACGGAGTTGTCGGCGATCCAGAGATTGCCGATGTCGAAAGTGCGTCCGAACCGGTCGACCACGGCGTCATCACCGCTCAGGCCCATGCGGCATGTTCCGATCGTGTGCGCGGTGCGCTCGAGTACCCAGATGTCCGTTGCGCCCGCGGCCTCCCAGAGCGAGCGCATGAACGCGACTGCGTGGGCCTTCAACGCCTTTTCGTTTTCGCCATAGGAGAAGCGGATAAGCGGCTTGGCCATCCCGTTTTCGTCCCGCTCGTCCGAGAGCGTCAGGCGGTTGTCGTCGCTTGGCAGGCATTCGCCGTTGATGCCGATGCCGGCAAGATGGTTGTAGCGATGGAGATACTCTATCAGCTCGCGCCCCCACAGTCCGCGGCCGCGCGCAACCTGGTCCGCAAAGGTCTGCAGGACGACGCCAAGGCTCTGAACAAGATAGCCGCCGGCGAACTGAGCCTTTTCGGGGCGCACCATCTCTTCGGTCATCATCGACGACGGATAGCCACGATGCATGTGCATCTCGGGTTCGAAGGTTCCCCAGACCTGGGTCGCGACATGGGCGGTGTAATTGCGTCCAACCTGCCCGCTGGAATTGGCAAGGCCCGTGTGCAGCAGCAGCCGGGGCGTCTCGATGGCGCCGGCGCAGAGAAAGACGGCAGCGCAGCGCTGCCGCCGGTTGCGACCGTCTTTCGTATAGACGACGGCGCTGATGTTGCCTTGAGCGTCCCTCTCGAAGCCATGCGCCATGCACTCCGCACGGATCTCGGCCCCGTGTGCAACGGCCAGGGGCAGGTAGGTCACGTCCATAGACGACTTCGAGCCGTTGCGGCAGCCCTGGTGACAGTAACCGCATCCCACGCAGGCATGGCGTATTCCGTGCCCTTCCTGCTCGACGCGTCGGGAGACCAGCGCGGCGGGCGCATCGGCATGGCGAACGCCAAGGGCCGTACAGGCATGCGCCATCGCGCGCGCCGGTGCGTTGCGTGCCACCGGAGGGTGCGGGTAGCGTCGGCTTTCATCCCAGGGATAGCTTGCCGGCCCGGAAACGCCGATAAAGCGCTCGACATCCTCATAGTAGGGAACGAGCTCATCATAGCCGAGCGGCCAGTCCACGCCCTTGCCGGTCTCTGTCTGCAGGCGAAGATCGCGGCGGTCGACCCGTGGCACGAAGGCGCCCCAGTGCAACGTCGAGCCACCAACGCCGATGCCGCTGTTGTTGGCGCCGAATGCCTCGGGCGTCGCACCGCCGCTGATCCGCTCGCGCATCCAGTAAAGGTCTGCCGAGGCAGTCTCGTCGGCAACGAACTCGCTTTCCGGATGGCGATTGGCACCGGCTTCGAGGGCCACCACCTTCAATCCCGCCCGCGCGAGTCGGGAAAGAAGAGGCGCGCCGCCCGCTCCGGTGCCGATCACCACGGCATCGACCATGTCTTCGTCCCGGTAGCGCACCATACGATCAAGGTTCATCGCGTGCCCTCGATCTCGGCATCGGTCCAGCCTTCGAAGGCTGCGCCGCCATGCGCACCGTTTGCCTGCCCCTCGTAACCGATCGAGGCGATGGCCTGGGGATGCGCTACATAAAGCCTCACGGCATCCGAACGCAGATCCTCGAACCAGTCCGACATCTGCGCGGCGTCCAGACCGGTGGCCGCGGGGCGAACGAATGTCCCTTCCGCGATGGTGGTCAGCATACGCTGCTGCGCGGCCGTCGGCAGACCCGCGAAGCCCGATGCGCCATCCCGCCGGCTTGCGGCATCGAGCGTATCGAGCGCCAGGGCATAGGCCTTTGCGTCGTCCGGCAGGCGCTCGGTGCGCCACCCGTTACCAGCCCGCGAATGGAGGTTCATATCTATGCGCTTTGCAAGATCGAGGCCCGGTATGTCATGCGGAACCACTTGCGCCAGAACCGCACGCAGGGTGCGGTACTGCGACCCTGTCAGGCATTTGGGGGCCTCGTCGGCCAGGTCCGGCTGCGCACGATCTGCAAGGATTGCAGCAAGACGCGGCGAGACGCGGTTTTCGTCATCATGGCGCATCTGCACGTGGTCGGTCAGGCTGCGATGGTTTTCCGACAACGGCCCGCTCATTCTGCCTCCTCGCCACAAAGCGTCGACATCGCCATGATATGTGCGAGGTGGCTGAGGCCTTGCGGCATGTTGCCGAGGTAGGCGCCGGTCGCCGGGTCGATCATTTCGGAAAGCACTCCGGCGCCATGCTCCAGCGCACGGTCCAGTCCGGTCAGCCTTTGGCGCGCTTCCCCGGCCTGCCCGAGGATCGCCCAGGCCTCCACCATCCAGTATGAGCAGGCGAGGAAGCAGCCTTCCTCTTTCTCCGCGCCGGAGTAGCGGTAGTGGAACGGCCCTTTGCCGAGTTCCCGGTCGATGGCTTCGAGCGTCGCGCGAAGGCGGTCGCGGCCGTCGAAGCCGAAGCGCACGGCAAGCGCCAATGAAGCATCCAGGCGCGTCGTGCCGGGGTACATGGTGAAGGCGCCGGCCTTCTCGGACCAGCAATGCTCTTCGATCCAGGCGGCGATCCGGTCGCGTTCGCGGGTCCAGCGCTCGCGACATGTCGTGGGAAGCTGCCCGGCATCGGCCAGCTCCACCGCGCGGGCAAGTGCCTGCCAGCAGCTTATCTTCGACATCGTGTAGTGCTGGATGTCTTCCAGCTCCCAGATGCCGCTGTCCGGGGTGCGCCACAGATCGGCGCACTCGTCGGCCAGGCCGGAAAGCGTCGCGGCACTGCGGTTATCGAGTATGTTGCCGCGCTCCACGAAGCGTGACGCCGTCTCGAAAATATCGCCATAGACTCCGTGCTGGCGCTGCTTGGCGGCGACGTTTCCGGTGACGACCGGCTTGGAGCCCTGATAACCGGGCATTGCCCATTCATGGACGCCGGAGACGGGACCGCCGTCGAGCGCGTAGCAGACCTGCGTGCCGTGCTCTTCGATCTGGTCGAGCAGCCACGAGAACGCCGCCTTCGCCTCGGCTTCCGCACCGGCGGCAAGGAACGCCTTGATGGTGTAGCCGGCGTCACGCACCCAGGCGTAGCGGTAATCGTAGTTCTTCGGGCCGCCGATCTTTTCGGGAAGCGAGGTTGTCGGGGCAGCGGCGATGGCGCCCGAGGGCGAAAACAAAAGCAGTTTCAAGGCTAGCGCGCTGCGCAGGAAAGCATGGCGGTTTTCCCCGTCATAGGCGACCCGGTCGGCCCAGACCCGCCACTCATTGTCGGAAATGTCGATCCGCTCGTCGATCTCCTCGATCGATGGAACGACAAGCGGACCGTCGCTGCAGACGACGATGGCCAGCGTGCGCTTCTCACCCTCGTGCATTTCGAAGCGGCCGGACACGCATTCGTCGGACCAATCCATTTCGAGCTCCGGCGAATGCAGGAACAACCCCAGTACCGTCCCGACATTGAACACGGTCTGCTTGCCGATGGTCGAATGATAGGGATTTACCGTGTCGCCGCGACGGCCCGGCCGCATCAGAACATCGAAGGTGAGGGAACCGCTGACGCATTCGACACGGCGTGCGAGTTCGCCCCAGGGCAGGCGTCCCGCCGTGCCGCTGTTCAGCGACTCCGTCATGACCGCTTTGCCCCTGGCCGTGGTGAACACGGTCTCGAAGACGTTGCTGGCCTCGCGATAGCGCTGCTCGACCTCGAACGGCTCGTCCGGGCAGATCACGAACCGGCCGCCATTCTCGCCGTCGAGCAAGCGGTCGAAGAGCGGGGGTGAATCCATGTTCGGAACGCACCACCAGTCTATCGAGCCATCGGCCCCGGACAGCGCAACCGAACGCCCTTCGCCGATGGCTCCATAATCCTCCAGCGCCAAATACCCATCCGTGCGTTCTCCGCGGCGACGGTCTCTGAGGTTTCCGGGAAGCAAGGTGGCAACGCGCTCGAAAAAGGTCATCCACGCTTCCCCAGGGTGCCACGTGTCAGGGCCCTCAATGCCGCGCCTGCGAGCAGCAGGCCGCCGGCAGCAGCCACCTTGAGCAGGCGCACATCACGGCTCGTTATGTACTCGGAGCGAGAGCCGACGACATCTCGCGTCCTCGGCCCATCGATGCGGGCCAGCCCTTCCGCTGGCGCTGCGAGGTTGCCGTCGCGGGGCGGCATCGCATCGCCTTGCTGCGCCTGCATCATGCTCGCCGCCTTTCGGTCCGCGATGCCCGGCGCCAATGCCTGGCCGAGCGCCATCATCATCGTCGACCGCCCAACCCAGATCTCGCGCTGCGGATTGCGGACGGAAGAGTAGACGGCCTCGGCACACAGGCGCGGATCGAACAAGGGGTCCGGGATGACCTGTTCATGGCCGGTGCGATTGCGCGCCCAGGTTGGTTGCGGTGTGTTCACCCCCGGCAGGTAAACGACAGACAGGGTAATCGGCGACTTTTCGGCGATCAGTTCGCTCCGCAGCGAGTCCGTGAATCCGCCGACGGCGGCCTTTGCCGCGCAGTAGGCGGCCTGCAGGGGCGCTGCCCGTATGGCAAGGCCGGACGAGACCTGAATGATCGCGCCTTTTCCCTGACGGCGCATCTGGCGCAGCGCAGCAAGCGTGCCGTAGACCTGCGAAAGGTAGGTGGATGCCGCAACCTGCTGGTATTCCTCGGGGGTGATCTCATGAGCGGGCGCGACGACCGTAGTCATCGCATTGTTGACCCACGCGTCGATCCGCCCGAACTCGGCGATCACACGGTCGGCTGCGGCGCTGACTGCGGCTGGGTCCGCAACGTCGGCCTCTATTGTTAGAACACCGCCGCCATGGCGTTCGAACTGTCGTTTCGCCTCGTCCAAGCGGGCGGCACCACGGGCGAGAATAGCGACCTGCCAGCCGGATTTCGCAAAGCGTTCGGCAATCGCAAGCCCGATCCCGGCGCTCGCACCGGTGACAACCGCTACTTTCATTCTCTGTCTCTCCTGGAATGCGCAAGTCGGTGAAGACGATTACCGATGCGCCAGGTAGGAGGAGCGGTGATTGCCTTGCGTTGCACAACGTGGAAAGCCCGAAGACGTTTCTGTGAAATTGTGCGTTGCAGGTGCGACCAATTAGCCAGCTCGCGATATGGGGAAGGGAACCACGCCGACCGCCGCATGTTCCGCGTCACCGAGACCTGAACATAGATGCAATTGGAACACCGTGGCTCTTACTCTTCTCATCGTCGCCAGCGAAACCGCCGAGCAGCAGGAGGATCGTCGCAAGTCCTCGGGCGCTGCCTCCCATGAAACATACGCAGCGACGCTCCGGGAGCTGGAGCCCGGCGTCAGCATTCACAATTGCTCCTGCATCGACGGTTCGGACTTGCCTGACCTGAGCATCATCGACGGCGTTCTTTATGCGGGATCGCCCATAGCCATGCATAAGGAGTCGACGGAAACACGCGCAGCAGCCCGCTTTGCGACCGCTCTCTTCGACGCCGGCGTACCGGCCTTCGGATCTTGCGCAGGTCTGCAGATCGCCGCCGTCGCTTCCGGCGGAACATGCCGCCCCCGGCGGCAGGCCATGGAGGCCGGCTTCGCCCGGGGGATCACCGCGACCGAAGCGGGACGTACCCACCCCATGTTGCACGGACGCCCGATCGTATGGGATGCCCCTGCAATGCACTCCGGCATTGTCGAGGCTCTTGGCCCCGGTGGAACGGTTCTGGCGCAGACGCGAAGCACGCCGATAGAGGCCGCCGAAATCCGCTTCGGCAATGGTGTCTTCTGGGGCGTCCAGTACCATCCGGAACTGACGATCACCGAAATTGCCGGTGCCCTGCGTCGTCAGGCGCAAGACCTGGTCGAGGCAGGGATGAGCCGCAGCGAACAATCGGTAAATGACTATGCTGCCGCGCTCGAGGATCTGGACGAAGGCGGTGGACCGGACACGGCCTGGCAGATCGGGATCGACGAGGAAGTCACGATCGCAACACGGCGAACGACGGAGCTCCGTAACTTTCTGTCGCGGGTGAAGACGGCCTAGCTCGCGCGCGACGTTTGGCAATTCACCGCATGTGCCCGTTCCATGCCCGCCGGCATCACGCGCGGCGTGGAAGGTGCTGCACCACGACGTTCGGCACGCGATACAGCCAGTCCAGGCCCACGCGTCTGGCGGTAACGTAGATCGCCATGGCGACCGCTATGGCCACCACCATCGTAAACGGAACACCCCAGTAGCGCAGCAGCGGCACATGGATGGCATAGGCCGCCAGACCGGCCGCGAGAAGCGAGACGACGGGCGTATGCCCGACATAAATCGGCAACGAGTTGCGACCGAAATAGCCAAGCGTCTCCCGCACCGGCGCAAGCCGTGCGGCGTAGACCGCAACTGCGCTGGCCGTAGCCAAGGCCACCGCCGACAAAGCCGTGCGGCCTATGCCGAAGGCCATGCCATCCAGCGCCGGCAATGCCGCGAGCAACGCCGTAAAGAGACCGCCTCCGATCAGCAGCACCGGCAACGGCCTCTGGCCCAGCCATTCCACAGCTGGCGCCCCGAACCAGGCCCCGGCAAGAAAGAACGGCGCGTAGGCCAGCACATTGTGATGGGCGAAACTGGTAAGCGGCAGAAAGCCTGCAAAGGTTGCAACCGAGATGGCCGTAGCCCCGGCCAGGGCCGGCATGGCCCAGGGGCGCAGTGCCTTGGCGACAATCGCGTAAAGGGCCAGTGCCCAGATGAACCAAAGGCCGGAGCTGGGAACAAGCCAGGCCGTCAGCAGGTCGGCGTGGAGATCGCCCTCCTGCGGTGTCAGCGTGTTATCGATGGCGTAGCGATAGAAGTAGAAGCGGATCAGCGTCCAGAGCGCGAAGAGATACGCGAAAAGCAGAATGCGGCGCCGAAAGAGATCGCCCCAGCTCCGCCGAAACATGCCAGCCGCCAGAAAGCCCGAAATGCAGAAAAACAGCGGCATTCGTACCGGCTCCATCAGCGTGTTGAGCTGAACGAAGGCATAGGATGCCTGATCTTCAAGCCGCAGGTACATGGTGGAATGATACAGAACCACCAGCAGTATCGAACCGCCCTTCGCGACATCGAGCCAATCGATGCGTTCGGCATGATGAGCCATGGATTTCCTCCGTCCGAACCGCAGCGGCTGGATAAGAATGCACCATTGACTTATGATTGTGACAGAAACCTGCCGCAGTGCAATATGCCGCTTCGCGCGGGCGGTCTCCGACCTGCACACCCGGCGTTGCCGCTACGCTGAAGAGTTAAGCGCAATGGGCTATCGAAGGGGTTTTAGCTCCAGCGCGCCCCTGCGGTGCTGCTCCTGGAACCAGGAGCGTTCCGCCGACCAGGGATGCAGCGGCCATCCTGTAAAACCGAAACCATAGATGGCAATCGTCCAATCCGGATGGCGCCGTAGCAGATCGAAGGCGACGAGATAGCCGGTGCTGGGACATATCGGATCGATGGCGCCGAACGCACGCAGCGCTTCACGAGCAGCATCGTGAATGTCCTCATCCAACGTCCGCGGCCGCAGGTCGAAGGGCGCCAGGGCCAGTGTCATTTCCTGCGTCCAGCACAGACCGGATGGCCCGTCCTGCAGGAGAGGGAACGGGAAGATGACTTCGCTCGCACTGCGAAGCGCGGTCATACTGTCGAAACCGTTGTCCTTGACCCACTCCTGGGGCTGGCCGCCTCGATTCACAAGCGCAAGATGGGTCACCCGCTGGCCGGCCCACCGACCAAGGCCGGGAGCATTGTTGAATCGTACGACCATGTTGCAAGCATCGATTTCCGACGAGAGATCGGCCATGTCGGGCGCGTTTCCGACGATTGCAACGGTCATGGCGCAGTCTGTCACCGTCATATCGGTATCCGCTTGGTGTCCATTGTCGGCAACGTCGCCCGGACGGTTCGGTTGCCCATTGGGCGAAGGGATTTTCCAAGGACGCACACTTAAGTTCAGTTCCGGGGATTGCGCCGTTCGTTCGCTTTATGTTCTAATTGGTCGAGCGCTGACGTGGCTGTGGCATGCGGCATCCAGGGTTGGGAATAAAGTGCGATGGACCTCGGAAACGGGATGGTGGAGACAGTCTCGGATACCGTACCGGAGCAACAAAGCGCGCCGTCTGAACGCAAGATCATTCACATCGACATGGATGCGTTCTTCGCGTCCGTCGAGCAGCGGGACGACCCGTCCCTTCGGGGTAGGCCCGTAGCGGTGGGTGGCTCTCGCGAGCGCGGGGTCGTGGCTGCCGCAAGTTACGAAGCACGCGTCTACGGCGTCCGTTCGGCCATGCCTTCGGTGACTGCACGGCGGCGTTGCCCGGATCTGGTTTTCGTCAAGCCGAGGTTCGAGGTCTACAAGGCCGTATCCATGCAGATCAGGGCCATTTTCGCCGAGCAGACGGAATTGATAGAGCCGCTGTCACTCGACGAAGCCTATCTGGATGTCACGGACAGCCTTGCGGAAGACCAGACGGCAACCGCCGTTGCCGAAATCATTCGTCGGCGCATCCGGGAGGTTACGGGGCTGACGGCCTCGGCCGGCGTTTCCTACAACAAGTTTCTCGCCAAACTCGCTTCCGACCAGCGCAAGCCCGACGGGCTTTTCGTCATCCGCCCTTCGCAGGGCGCAGGCTACGTCGCTGCCTTGCCGGTCGGCCGGTTTCACGGGGTAGGGCCCGCCACCGCCGCACGCATGGAACGGTTGGGAATTCGTACCGGCCTGGACCTGCGCGAACGCTCGGAGGCGGAGTTGGTCCGCCATTTCGGCAAGAGCGGGCCCTATTATTACAATATCGCACGCGGCATCGACCATCGGCCCGTGCGCGCAAACCGGATCCGCAAATCTATCGGCGCGGAAAGCACCTTCTCGCGCGATCTCTACACGCAGGAAGAGCTGCGCGAGGCGCTGGCACCTATCGCGGAAAAAGTCTGGGCAGCTTGTGCCGCGCGCCAGATTCGGGGGCGCACGATGACGTTGAAGATTAAATATGCCGATTTTCATCAGATCACCCGTCGCAGCACGCTGGCCGTTCCGTTGCAGGACAGCGATGCGTTCCACAGCCTCGCCCTGCGCATGCTGGAGGAACGGCCACCCAGCGCGAAGGGTATCCGGCTTCTCGGCGTTTCCCTCTCAAGCCTGACCGATGGAGGCGAAGCCGCCGCGCCGCCGCAACTCGACCTGTTGGCCATGGTACCCGAATGAGTGGTTTTGGCCGTTATCCAATGGCGAGCCGTGGGCCCGAGCCTGTGAACGCTTTGGGTAAGGCGGCCGCCGGCCGGTCGTCGATATGGTGAAACGGACCGCAGAACCGACGACGACGCCGGATGGCCGCTACATCGTCGTACGCGGGCGGCTCTGGCGCCGTGCGAACCCGCATCTGCCCGAAGACGAACGCAGCCGGCTGGTGCATCAACTGATGAGCGCCCGCCGGGCGGTTCGGTCCGCCTTGGCGACCGGTGACAGGCAAGCGGAAAAGGCCGCTCGCGCCGAGGTTCACCAAGCCAAAACGGGGCTGGGCGAACGCGGGCCGGTCTGGTGGGAGGATGGCGCGCCGGACCTGAACCGGCATCTTGTGCGCACGACACCCTATGCCGCCTGGTTCAAAGCGCTCGACGCGCCGCCGGAGGGCAAGGGTTGAACAAGGCAGCCCAAGCGGTTTTCATCGACCGCCTTCGCATCGACTACACAGCCTGAGGTGCAATCTGTTTGACCTAAGTTCCTGCGTCCGAACTCAACCTGCCACGGCCCATGTGACCAGTAGGGGACATCAGTCGGCCGACCGCCATTGGGCGACGACATAATCCATCAGCGCGCGTAGCGTCACGAAATCCTTGGGTTCACCGGCCGGTGCGCCCTGCGTCCGGCTAGATCCACACCGATGGGAAAGCTTATGAAAAAGCTCACTGGCTGCGGAACTTGCTCACGCACGGGCTGACAGCCGTTTTGGGACCAACTCCGGACTGTCCGCTTTTGCTTTTTTGCGAAACCGAGGCAGTCATCCGCCATGCCATTGTGCCAACGCTTCGTTAAGAGCAGAAACCTGCCGTAACCGCGTCATAGCGACATAGTCTTACCGCCTCCAGACAGCAACTATATAAAGCTGCCTAGCTAGGTTTTTCACCCTGCGCCAATTGTCACCAGGAGCATGAGCCGGAATCCAGATTCGTGATTGCGATCGACCATAATCCTCCGCACTATCTGCTCGAAGATTTCGCCTGCCCACTAAGCGGTTAGGCGCCGAGGGGAATGCATGGAGCGCCTAAAACCGACACTTGAGGATGTCTCGCAAGAGTACGTCCTGATCCAGGCCTGGAAGAAGGCTTCGGCGTGGATCAGGTACCACAACTGGTTCTCGGATACGCTCGAGCTGGACTACGCCACCGCGAACCTGCCGAAGTTCCTGAGATCTATCGGCGACGAGCTGCGGACCGGGACATGGACTCCCCAGCCCCTTCGCCTTGTACCGGCACCCAAAAGCCAGAAGTGGTATGTGGCCAAGGATGGCATCTGGAAGCCTGATGATCCCCGGGAGGTGAACCTCCGGCCATTGGCCCACGTCAGTCTGCGTGACCAGGTCGCGGCCACCTCCCTTATGCTCTGCCTGGCGGATCGAGTAGAGACGCTGCAAGGTGACCCCCGCCCGTCTGAAGACAAGGAAAAAGCCTGGAGCGCCGTCATATCCTACGGCAACCGGCTCTTCTGCGATCCAGACGGGGTCGGCGGGCTACATCACCGTTGGGGTTCGTCCAAGCTCTACCGGTCTTTCTCGATCGACTATCGCAGCTTTATCGGTCGACCGGAGGAGATTGCCCGGGCGCTGGACGCCGAGGGGCGCCGAGTTGTTATTGTCACCTCAGACCTAAAGCAATTCTACGATCGGGTCCGTCCGGCGATGCTCATCGAGCAGCTGGATGGCATAAGGCGTGGAGAAGACGACCCAGACTTCTATTCGCTCGCGGCACAGGTACTGAGTTGGCGGTGGCACAAGCAGGATCTGGGAGAAGTCGACGAATATGCCGAAAAGGGCATCAAAATTCCGGGCTTCAGAAAAATCTGTCTTCCTCAAGGTCTCGTTCCCGCGGGCTTCTTCGCAAACCTTGCTCTCCTAAACTTCGATCGGCAATTGGCAGCTTGCAGGAAGACACCGATCTTCGCCGGCGCCACGCTTCGCGACACGTCGCGTTATGTCGATGATGTCCGGCTGGTTCTGACTGTCCCAAGAGAAATCTCCCTTAAAGAGATCAAGGACGCGACTTTTTCCTGGCTTCAGGATGTCCTGACCGAAACTTCTCCTGGCCTGCTGGTATCCCCCGAGAAGACCGAGGCGGTTGAATTTCGAGAGGGCAATCGGCCACTGCTTCGCCAGGGTCGAAAGATGGCCAGGATTCAGAGCGCTATCTCCGGGGGGTTCGATGCTGCCGGAGGTGAGGAAATCATCGACGCTGTGCAAAGCCTCGTTCGAGCTCAGGAGCACTATACCCAAAGCCGGAAAACCGCCAAAGAGCGATTGCTGCCGGTTCCCGACGTGCGCGACACCACGGTCGCCAGATTTTCGGCCGCGCGCTTCAGGAGCACTTTCAGGTCTCTCCGACCGCTTCTGGAAAACAGCCAGGCCGCAGAAACCGACGCAGATACGCTCGCGGACGAGACGGCCTTCCGCCGCGAAGGCATGACCCGTTCGGAGCTTGACGACGAAGCGCGCAACTTCGCATTCGCGCTTGTCCAACAATGGATGGACGATCCATCGAATGTGCGCCTTCTCAGGATCGGGCTGGATATATGGCCGTCCCCGCACGTCCTGAAGCAGGTTCTAGAACTGCTGCGCCCCTACCTTAAACGTACGCAAGGCCAGCCGCGGCTCGTTGCCTTGTATTGCCTTTCGGAACTCTTCAAGGCCGGCGCGACGGAAACTGGCTTCGTCGAGGATGACGAGTACCTCCCGAGTGCTGTCGACGTCAACGAATACCGGGCAATACTGGCGGACGAGGCCATCCTGGTGGTTTCGACCGCCACCCCAACGACCCCCTGGTACCTCCGGCAGCAGGCCCTGCTGATGTTGGCGGTGACCCGGTCCCGAATAGCGACCCAGTTCGACGATCGGCTTCGGATGCCGGAAACGCAGCTTTATCTGGAATTTCTCTCGTTCCTGAACCGGGATCGGGAGCCATCGAGCTACGATGATTTTGCTATTCTCGCGGTGATGGCACGGCGCTCAGTGCTCGACGAAAACGATGCGCGCCAATTGCTGGTCGGTAGCATTGACAGGGGTATTTTAGAGAGTATCGCCATGCGCGACCCGGCATTCGCGGCGGAACTCCGCCCGGCCTGGATTTTGGAAGCACCGGAAGGATCTCCGTCGGATGGTTGGGTACCCCTAGTACACTCGCTTTCGTCCCGACGCTTGGACAGGATCGACCTTCGTAACGAGATCGGCGTCCTCAGTTTTATGCACGCATTCGCGGCGATGATGCTGAAGGAGGATCTGCCCGAGATCATCCCGCCGTCTATCATCGAGATGAGGGTATCGGACGACCCCCGACATCCGGAGGTAATGGAGCTTCGGATCGCTACGGAGGCCAACGAGGCCGAAGGCTTCCTGCAGGTGCTTTATCAACCGCCTAGCTGGTGTGAAGCGAGCCTTCGCTGGAAATTCCAGATGGGTTACCTCGCCAGGTTTATCCTGACCGGGAACCTTGATTTCACGGAAGTCCGCACAACGTCCTGGCGAGAGACCAGAACGATCTATCGTCAGGTCAGGAGCCACTGGTTCCAACGTTCCTATGGCCTCCATAATGGGCATGAAGGTTTCGGTGACGACTGGCTGGCAATCTCTCAGACGACGGAGGATCTGCTTTATTCGATGCTGGCATGGCCCGGCTGCAGGATCGAAGACGGTGAGTGGTTAAAATACAACCACCGTCAACTTTTACTATTCATGCGTGACAAGCTGAGAACGGCCAAGCTGCAGGTAGGGGACGCCACCGGCACATTGATGTTACCTATACTGGCGCCGCTGCTGACACATCCACATGGAGATCGTCCGCTGCGCGGTTGCGTCATACAGACCATCACGCCCGAGCCGCACGAAATTACAGAGACGGATCTAACGCTTTCCGCGCCCGCGATCAGGAAGAAGCATCGCAATCATCTTTCCACGGCATTAGCGGCGGTCAAAAAGATGCTGGATCTGCGGGCGACACACCATAAGCATGAAAAGCGACTGGACTGGCTGATCCTTCCGGAGCTCGCCGTCCACCCAAAAGACATCAAGACCCACCTGATCCGGTTCGCCCGAGACTACAAGACTATTATCCTGGCTGGCCTCGCCTATGAGGTGGTGGAGCCGGGCAAGGCGCCGGTCAATTCCGCGCTGTGGATACTGCCGCAGCTGGTTGCTGGCCGTGGCCTGCAGGTCAAGACGAGACGCCAGGGAAAGCATCATCTCGCGAGGATGGAAAAGGACTGGGAAGACAAAAAGCTGATCCGCGGCTTTCGACCGGTCCAGTGGCTGGTCGGCTACAACTGGGCCGTGAATCCAGCTGCCGATCCGCTTTGGCTTACCTCTGCCGTCTGCTACGATGCGACCGATCTTAGGCTCGCGTCGGACCTCAGGGACCGATCGGACGTATTCGCCATCCCGGCCCTAAATCAGGATATCGGTACTTTCGACCAGATGGTCGCGGCGTTGCATTACCACATGTACCAAATGGTGATCGTAGCGAACAACGGCAGCTTCGGCGGCAGCAGCGCGCATGTGCCGTTCAAGGAAACCCATTTCAAACAAGTTTTCCATAGCCACGGGCAGCCACAGGCCTCAATTTCATTTTTCGAGATCGAGGACATCCCGGCAATGAAGGATCGCTTGAACCAGGCAACAAAGGTAGTATCTGCATCGCCCGTCAAGATTAAGGGCACTTGGAAATATCCGCCTGCCGGAATAGACGTACCCTAATACTTGATTGACCTAAATGGCCTCTCGGATGACCCTAACTGCATCACCTACGGCTCAGTTATACCGATGGCCGACCGCCCTTACCTTTCGAAGAACGCCCTCGACCTGCATGGCCGTTATCCGATCACGTGCGGTCTCGAAAGTTTAGGATCGATGCTCGCACATACTGGGGGATGTTGAGGTACGCGGACCACGCTGACTTCCCGAGGCGGCCTCGGAGTTTCACCTCGCTGGTCAGCGGATTTTCAGCCGGGTTTCCGCAATCTGGCACAATATGCATTGCATGGATTATCTTGTTGCATGCCTGATCAAAAGTCAGCGGGATCTCTTGGCCGCCATTCAGGATGTCTGGCTGGAGCGAGCCGCACCGCAAGGTAATAGGCTGGTGCATCGACTCTGCGGGATCGTTTCGCAGCAGGCTCATATGTTCTGCTTGAACGCGATTGGCGACCGCTGTGCCAACCAACAAATGAATAATCTCGTCGGCGAAATGATCGTCGCGCATCAGTCTGAGTGGATCATCCGCCGCGGGCGCCAGTTCAAAAAGCTGCTGGTCTCCGCTGAACACCAAAAACAGTCGGTAAACATCCCGGATGGCAATTGATGCATTCAGCTCGAAGTTCTTGTGGCCATAAGCAACCAAGATTAGGTTTCCCGTCGTTTTCCGCCGATATTGCCGACTTGCCCGTGCAGGGGGAGTCTCCGCTTTTAGCTTCCGGAAATGGAATGGTGAACGGCCGAAAATGGCGACGCGAAGCAGCCATTGCGTCCCGAGTTAGGCATCAGCAGGTGTAGGTTGTAACCTCAGCATGCAGAAGCGGCGCCCGCGTGTCACATCCGGCAAATAAGAGCCGGATGTGATGACAGCGTTGTGCCATTCGGCACTCAAACCTCTAAGATAATGCCGCAGAGTCTCGTAGGGGATGCGCGTCCGAACTCAATCGGTTGCAGCCCGTGTCACGAGTACGGGGACATCCGTCGGCCGACCGCCATTGATGGGCGTTATGTCCTGCGGACACGACGACAATGCCACCACACAATCCATCAGCGCGCGCAGCGTCACGAAATCTCCGGGCGCGCCGGCCGGTGCGCCCTGCGTCAGGCTGAAATCCGCGCCGATGGGAATGTTCATGAAAAGGTTCAGCGGCTGCGGCACCCGCGCAAGCGTGAAGCCTGCCGCATCCATGGCCTGCCGCAGATTGTCGGCGCAGCTTCGATGCGGCTCCGTGCAGCCAAGGTTGACATAACGCTGCGCATCGCAGGCCGCCATGATCGTGTCGTGGATACCGGGCGACTTGTCGGTGACGACCGCCAGTATGGGAATGCGGCGGTCGGTGACATAGACGCCGCCGGGCAGGGCGCTGAGGCGGCTGTTCTCGACGCGGCTGTGCTCCATCGACATGGCATGCGCCGGCTCTTCGGCGCTGAAGGCCCAGGTGTCGACCACCTGCGTGCCGCTTTCGTTGACGATGGTGATCTCGTCACCCGTCGACAGGCGGATGGCCAGGCCGTGGCCGGCCGGTACGGTGAACCGTTCGGGTGTGTTCGTCATGCCGGCACCGCCATGGCCCGGTCGCGCTGTTCGGCCCACCAGGGCTGGTTGCAGATGAAGCCGAGGAAGCCCGTAACGACGAGCGCCCCCAGATAGGATGTCGCCCCGGTGCCGACATCGAGCGGCGGGTTAACCTCCACAAAGTCGAAGCCGCGAATGCGATGCCGCGCCGCGATGGCCTTGAGGCTGTCCATCAATTGCGGAAAGGTGAGGCCGTCCGGCTCTGCCGAGACGCAGCCGGGCACGAGCGACATGTCCAGCGCATCGACGTCGATGGTCACGTAGACATCCGAACCTTCGGGAAGAAGCGCGGCGATGCCCTCGGCCCCAAGGCGGCGCGTCTCGCTCATGCAGACGACCCGGTTGCCCATGGCGCGCAGCTCTTCCACATGCGTGCGTGTGGTGCGCAGCCCGCGAATGCCGATCTGGGTCAGCGACAGGCAGGTATCCATGCCGGTGATGTGCCGGAAGGCATGGCTGTTGGTGCGGTCGAGATCCTCGTCGATCTCGGCAAAATCCTGGTGCGCGTCGAACTGTATGACGTGCATCGGCGTGTCGAAGGCCTCGAAGATCGGATAGGTGATCGAATGATCGCCGCCCAGCATCACCGGAAACAGGCCGGCATCCAGCATCTCGCGTACGCGGGCGGTGATCAGCTCGAAGGTGCGGCCGGGATTGGCCGGGCGAATGTCCACATCGCCGCAATCGACGATCAGCCCGCCTGTCAGCTCGGTGCCCAGATATTCCTCTCCCGTATCGGGATCGTAGAGCGGGTCGCCATAGGGAAACCGCAGCGAATGCTCGCGGATGGCGCGCGGCCCCATGCGCGAGCCCGGCAGAAAGGGCGAGCCCTCGTCGAAGGGAATGCCGAGAATGCCGATCGCGGCACCGGCGTAATCGGCAGGCGTGGTCGCGATGCGCGACCGCAGATAGCTGGGTATGCCGGTATAGGCCCGGTTGACGGTTTTCATGATGCGGCTCCTGAAGAGGCGGGGGTATGGCGGAACTGGGGGTGGAAGGCGCAAACCTTGTCGAAAAAGTCGGCCACGCGCTCATTGTCGCGCGCCTGGATGATCGTGCGCGGGTCGCCGTCGGCGATGATGCGGCCGCGATCCATGAACAGAAGGCGCGATGCGATATCGCGCGCAAAGCCCAGCTCATGCGTGACGACCAGCATGGTCATGCCGGCTTGCGCGAATTCGCGCAGCAACTGCAAAACTTCGCCGACAAGCTCGGGGTCGAGCGCCGAGGTCGGCTCGTCGAACAGCATGATCTCTGGCCCCATGGCCAGCGCCCGCGCTATGGCGACGCGCTGCTTCTGCCCGCCGGAAAGGGCGCTGGGCTTACGGTCGGCAAGCGGCGTGATGCGAAGCCTGTCGAACAGGCGTCGGGCCTCTGCCTCCGCTTCGGCGCGGTTGCGCCCGGCCACCACCATCTGCGGGCGCACCACGTTTTCCATTGCGCTCAGATGCGGCCAGAGGTTGAGCTGCTGGTAAACCATGCCGATGCGCGGGCGTATGCGGTCGATCTCGCGCGCGGTCTGTCGGCGCACCACGCCCTGCGGGTTCAACTCGCGGCCCAGAAAGCTGCCGCCCACTTCCACGAAGCCGTCATCGGGCGGATCGAGCCACAGAAGCGTGCGCAGAAGGGTGGATTTGCCGCAGCCGGACGGGCCGACAAGGCTGACGACCTGTCCGCGCGGAATGTCGAAATAGACGCTGTCCAGCGCCACGACATCGCCGAAGCGCCGCGTCAGATTGGTGGCGCGCAGGGCAGGGGCCGTCATCGCGCCGTCCTCCCTTCCAGGATAAGGTAGCGCGCCACGAGCGGCGACAGGGTGCGGTTGCCGCGCCCGGCATTGAGGCGGCGCTCCAGAAGGCCGGCCAAAAAGCCGAAAAGGCCGGTGATCAGCCAGTAGAATATCGCCACCGCGATGAACACTTCGAACGGGGCGAAGGTGTTGCCCTGCACGACGAGGCCCTGGAACGTCAGCTCCGCCACGGTGATCGACGACAGGACCGAGCTTTCCTTGATCATCGTCATGGTGCAGTTGACGACCGGGGGCACCATCGGCGCCAGCACCTGCGGCACCACGATATTGCGCGCCGCGGCAAAGGGCGACATGCCGATGGCGCGTGCCGATTCCCACTGGCCGCGCGGCAGCGACAGAACGCAGGCGCGGATGATCTCCGTGTAGTAGGCCCCCGCGAAGAGCGACAAGGCGACCGTGCCGTTGAACAAGGCCGGGCTCCGCACGCCTGCCGCTGGCAGGCCATATTGCGTCAGGAACACCAGCACGATGAAGGGTATGCCGCGCATGATCGTCACATAGGCGGCCACCAGCCAGCGCAGCGGCGCGATGGATGACAGGGCAGCGATGGCGGCCAGCGTGCCGATGGTCATGCCGGCAAGGAAGGCGATGAACGTTATTCTGAGCGTCAGCCATGCGCCTTGAGCGAACAGCGGCAGATTGTCGACGAGAATGGAAAGGTCGAGGCCCATCAGCGGCGCTCCTTTGCGAAGCGGCGTTCCAGAAGCCAGCCGACGAAGGCGAGCGTCAGGTTGATGGCAAGGAACATGAGCGCCGCCGCGACGATGGGCTCGAACGGGCGAAACCGCGCGGCGCCGATCTGCTGGGCGACGCGCAATGCCTCCACCACCGTGATGACGGCCAGAAGGGCCGTTCCCTTGACGATGACGGTGCCCTCGTTGACCAGCATCGGCGAGATGCGGCGAAGCAGTTGCGGCAGGATGATCTGCGCCCAGATGACCGGCCGCGACAGGCCAAGCGCGGTCGATGCCTCGACCTGGCCGGAGTCGATCTCGGGAAGCGAGCCGCGCATGATTTCGGAAATGAAGAAGCTGGAGTTCAGCGCGATGGCGGCGATGCCCGCAACCTCCGGCGCAAGGCGAAAGCCGGTTGCAGCCGGCAGGCCGTAATAGACCAGGAAAATCTGGATCAGGATGGGCGTGCCGCGGATGAACGACAGAAGCACCGCAATGACCATGTTGACGGGCCGGATCTTCAACGATCGGACGATGGTCAGGAGGGTGCCGCCCACAAGCGCCAGCGCAAGGGCGATGGCCGCAATGCGCAGGTTGACCAGCGCCGCCTCGCCGACGCGCGGCATGGCGGCGAACACCAGATCGATGTTGAAATTCATGAAAGGCGACCCTTGCCGAAAGGCGAGGCCCCAGGGCGGGGCCTCGACGTATCGCGATGTCAGAGAGCGTCGGGCGGCAGGTAGCCTTCGTCCGGGATTTCCATGCGGAAGCCGAACCATTTGTCCTGAAGCTCGTAGAGGCGGCCGTCGTCGCGCATCTTGTAGATGACCTGCGAGATGAAATCGCGCAGGTCCGCATCCTCGGGCCGGGTCACCCACGCCTGGTAGGTCCATTGCACGCCGGTTTCGATAGGCGCGCCCACCTCGAACGTATCGGGATGCTCTTTCACCAGGACGGCGATGGAGGGCAGGGACTGGATCACCGCATCGATTTCGCCGGAGGCAAGCGCCGTGTAGCAATCGGTGTAGGCCGTATACAGCTTCAGCTCCGCGAAGCCTTCGCCGGCGCCCTTCAGCCGCTCGTCCAGTGCCCGCGCGATGGGCTCGGCAGAGGATGCGAGCTGCGTGCCGACAATCTTTCCGGCCAGCCCGTCTTCGGTTTCGGTGGCTTCGCCCTTGCGCACCAGCACGTAAGGCTGGCCGTTGGCGATGGGCGCCGTGTAGGCGTATTTCTTGGCGCGCTCCTCGTTGATGGACACGGTGGTGGCCACGAAATCGAAATTGCCTGCCAGAAGGCCCGGCAGGATACCCTGCCACGGCAGGTCGAGCTGGTTCAGCTTGACGCCGAGCTCCTGCACGACGACGTCGAGGATATCCTTGCCGTAGCCGACGATCTGGCCGCTTTCGTCGACAAATTCGAATGGCGGAAAGGCCGCCTCCGTGCCGACGGTCACCGTGCCTGCGGCGCGGATCTTGTCGAGCGTGCCGCCGGCGGCAAAGCCGGCCATGGGGAAGGCGAGGACGAGTCCTGTCGCACCGATCAACAGGCCGAGCTGGCGTCTGGTCATGTTCATGCGCTTATGCTCCTGGCTCAGGGGATGGAAAACCGGTTCAACGGTCGAAATATCCGGCGCGGACGGCCGCGCCGATCAGGTTCACCGCAAGGCGGCCGGCAACGATCGAGGTGATGTTGTTGACGTCGCGCGCGGGGGTGATCTCGACGATATCCATGCCGACGACGCGCCCCTTGCCGACAAGGCCGTGGATGAGGCGGCGGCATTGATGGAAGGTCAGTCCGCCGGGCGCGGGGCCTTCGACGCCCGGCGCCTCGGAAGGGTCGAGGCCGTCGGCATCGATGGTGATGTAATAGCGCCCGCCGGCCGGAATGCGCGCCAGGACGGCGTCGATGCCGCCATCATGCACCTCGAAAGCCGGGATGATCTGCGCCCCGTAGGCCATGGCCGCTTCGTACTCTTCCGGCCGGCCGCTGCCCTGGGCGCGAATGCCGATCTGGAAGATCTCACCGATATGCGCCATTTCCGATGCCCTGCGGATCGGGCTGGAGAGGCCGTCGTGAACGCCGTTCACGTCGTTGCGCCAATCGATATGGGCGTCGATCTGCACGAGGGTGATCGGGTCTCCGCCAAGTTCCGACAGCGCGCGGAAGATGGGAATGGGAATACCATGGTCGCCGCCGAAGGTGATGGGCATCGCCCCCGCCTTCAGGATCTTGCGCACGGCCTCTTCGGCCCGCGCGAAATGCCCGCCGCCCGGCACTTCCAGGTCGTATGGCACGTTGCCGACATCCACCGCGCGCACCGGACGGTTGTCGTAGATCGGGCCGCCGACATCGAAATCATGCCGCTCGAGTGAGCGCGAGACACGATCCGTCATGCGACGGATGGTGTCGGGCGCGTTGATCTGGTCGTTGCTGAGCGCATCAGGCGTATAGGCGCTGCCGTGGGGAATGCCGAGAAAGGCGATGTCGGCCGCAAGGGAATCGAGGTCCGTATCCACGGTCGAGTACAGGAAACTGCCGTAGGACGTGGCAGCAGGAACCGTCAGGGGCATGGTCGTCATTTGGCTTCTCTTCGGGCAGGCGCTGAAACGAACGGTCATGCCGGCATTGCGGTGGACCGCGGTCATGATTAAGAAATAACCAGACCTATTTTTTAATCTTTCATGGGGCGCAGTCGGTGAGAAGGACGAGTTTCGAGCCGCGGTTGCAAAATCCGCAACCATGCGATGCGGAGCGAGGTGCGGGCCGATGGCTCCGCGTCTCCTGAACCCGACGCACCGGCAGATCGGTGCGCTTTCAACCATCGACTTGCGCAATATGCAGATGTTCCGGCAGGTCGCGGATGCCGGAGGGATTACCGCGGCTGTGGAGCGCTTCGGCATCGAGAAGACGGCGGCCAGCCGCGCCGTGCGCGCGCTGGAACTGCGGCTCGACGGCTCTTTATGCGCGCGCGGCCCGAAGGGATTTGCGCTCACCGATTACGGGCGGGAGGTCTATGCCGCTGCGGCCGCCATGGACGACGCTCTGGATACGGCGCGCAATCTTATCAACCGGGCGCACCAGACGCTGGAAGGAGAGGTCCGCTTTGGACTTTGCGACAATTGCCTGACGAATACGGACGCGAAGATCTCGGATGCGATCGAGCTGTTCCAGCGAATGGCCCCTTCGGTGCGTTTATCCCTGTCGATCTATCCACCCGACCAGCTCGTGCAGGCCATCGGCGACCGCGAGGTGCACCTGGGCGTGACGTCGGCGGAACATGCTACCGGCGAGACGCTGGTGGGAGAGCCGCTGTTTCTGGAAAAGACGCGGCTTTACTGCTGCCCGCAGCCGGGGGAGCCTGCACCCCATCTGCACAGGCTGGCGACGCGGGGCTATGGCGTGGTGGTGCGCCGCTTCACCAAAGAGGGGCCGGGCCGGATGTCACGGCGCATCGCCGCGGCCTGGACATGTGAGGCCAGCGGGTTGGAGGCGGTTGCGACGCTCATCAATACGGGTCGTTGCGTTGGCCTTCTGCCGGATCACTTCGTGGAGGGCACGCGAATGCGGCGCCCCTTCATCGTGGTTCCCGGCTCGGAGGAGTTGATAACCTCCACGGTGTTCTCGGTCGTGCATGAAAGAGACAGGATCGTTTCGCAGGCCGTCTCGGCCTTGCGCGACGTGCTGATCGACGTCGCGCGCAAAAGCGGCACGGCCGCGAAGGCCAGGGCGATGCTGGGCTGAGCCTCAGTTTGTTTGGCGCGATGTCTGGATGGTTTCGTGTGCGGTTTCATGGGCGGCGGCATGCGCTGCACCGCTCAAGGTTCTGCAAAATATGGTGGGCGCGACAGGGATCGAACCTGTGACCCCCTCGGTGTGAACGAGGTGCTCTCCCGCTGAGCTACGCGCCCGATGCAGCGTCCCGGTGTGTCCGGCTGCGAAGGTGCGCCGATATAGTCGGGCCGGGCCTGTCCCGTCAACCGGCTATTGCATGCTCCTGCCACAGTTTGTGCACGAGCTCCGGCGTGACGGCGGCGTAATCGTCGGCAACATGGCTTGCCTCGGCCCGTGCCTCCGCATTCGCGTCATAGCCGAACCCCAACAGGATGGACGGAATGCCGGCATTGAGGGCCGCGCTGGTATCGGTGCGCGTGTCGCCGATCATTACCGCCCGGGCAGGGTTGCCGCCGGCCTGTTCGATGGTGCCGGTGATATGGATGGCGTCGGGCTTGCGCGCCGCGAAGGTGTCGAAGCCGGCAATCGCCGCGAAACGCGCCGAAAGCCCGAGCGAATCGAGCAGCAGCCGCGCCAGCCGCTCGCTCTTGTTGGTGCACACCGCCAGCACGAACCCCGCTTGCTGCAAGCGGTCGAGCGCATCGACCGCGCCGGGGAAGGGCAGCGAATGACGGGCGATGTTAGCCTCGTAGAAGGACAGGAAGCAGGCGACCTGCTCGTCGAGCTCGTCTTCGCCGAGATCCCGGGCGGCCCAGCCATAGGCCGCCTTCAGCATGGCGCGGGAACCGTGCCCGGCAAAAGGACGCACCATATCCAGCGTGACCGGCGCCATCGCCCGGCGTGCGAGGCAATGGTTAAGGCTGCCGGTCAGGTCCGGCGCGGTGTCCACCAGCGTGCCGTCGAGATCGAATATGGCGATGGGAGGCGCAATGGGCGTGGCTGTCGAAACGGTCATAGCGGCATCAAACCTGCCTGTGCCGCGGCGTCAAGCGGAGGCAGGGCAAAGGGACGGCTTCCGCGCCTGCGGCAAACGCATTAAACGGGGCTGATTGCAGCTTGTGGCCAGCACGGGGATTCGCCGCGCCGGCGGTACCCTATACGAAGGACTGCGAAATGAGTGATGCAGCACGCCTGAAGGAAGACGCGGCACGCGCCGCGCTTGCCCATGTGGAGGGCGGGATGCGGCTTGGCCTCGGTTCCGGGTCGACGTCCGAGGCCTTCGTGCGCGTTCTGGCCGAGCAAGTCCGCGAGGGGCTGGAGATCGTCGGCGTGCCGACGTCCGAGCGCACCGCGCGCCTCTGCCGCGAAACCGGCGTGCCGCTGACCACGCTCGACGAGACACCCGAACTCGACCTTGCCATCGACGGCACGGACGAGGTCGATCCTGCCCTGCGCCTGATCAAGGGCGGTGGCGGCGCGCTCCTGCGTGAAAAGATCGTGGCCGCTGCCTCTGCGCGCATGATCGTGATCGCCGATGCGTCCAAGCAGGTCGAGACGCTGGGGGCGTTCCCGCTGCCGATCGAGGTGAACGGCTTCGGGCTGGTCGCCACCTATCTCGCCATCGAGCGGGCTGCCGGGCTTCTTGGGCTCAGCGGCGGGCTGACATTGCGCAAGACGGGGGAGGAGCCGTTCTTCACCGATGGCGGACACCTGATCATCGATGCATCTTTTGGCCGCATTCCCGATCCAGAAGCGCTGTCTGCCGCATTGTACGCGGTGCCCGGCGTTGTCGAGCACGGCCTGTTCCTCGGACTGGCGACCTCGGTAGTCCTTGCCTCCGACACTGGCATTCGCGTGCTGGAAAGGTAAGGTCTCGGCGGTCCATCGGTCGCAAGGGGCTTCCCCGGCTCCGATTTATTCATTAGTGAGCAGTCAGCTCATGTTCGAATCCATGGAGATGGAACTTTGAAAGTTCTGAAGCTGAAGTTGCGTCGGTCCATGTGCGCCGCGGCTGCCCTGCTCATACTGTCGGCCGTTCCCGCTTCCGCGCAGGAAATCAGCCCGTCGCACCTTGCAGCGGCCCGGCAGGCCGTCGACGCCATAGACACGACCGAACAGTTCGACCAGATCCTGTTGAACGCGGCGACGCAGATCAAGGCGGAGTTGATCGTCAACAACCCGAACCTGCAGTCGGAAATCTCCACGATGGTCGACGACAACGCGATCGCCTTGGCGCCGCGCCGCGCCGACCTCGAAAACGAGATCGCCCGCATCTACGCCAAGATCTTCACCGAGCAGGAACTGCGCGAGATCGGCCAGTTCTATGCTTCGGAAGCAGGCCGCAAGCTTCTGGCACAGGGCCCCGCCGCCGTCCGCGAAACGATGGGCGCAGCCGATATCTGGGCCAACGGCATCGTGCGCGATCTGCGCCAGTCGGCAGAAGCCGGCATGCGCCAGCTGGCGCCGGCCGCGGGCAACACCGCCCCGGCCCAGTAAGCCCTTCGCCGTCTCCGGCCTTTCGGTGGCGCGTGCATGGCGCGCCCCCTTCACGCTACCAGTCCCCGCAAATTGAGGGCGCCCGATGAGCCACTACGACTACGATCTCTTCGTGATGGGTGGCGGTTCGGGCGGGGTGCGGGCGGCGCGGCGCACCGCCGCGCTGGGTCGCAAGGTTGCCATTGCGGAAGAATTCCGCATGGGCGGAACCTGCGTCATCCGCGGCTGCGTCCCGAAGAAACTTCTCGTCTACGCCTCCAAATTCTCGGAAGAGTTCGAAGACGCCGCCGGCTACGGCTGGTCGGTCGGCGAAACACGATTCGACTGGGCCACGCTGATCGCCGCCAAGGATGCCGAAATCCAGCGGCTGGAAGACATCTATACCCGTAACCTCGAAAAGGCCGGCGCCGAGATCCTGAAGACCCGCGCCGTCCTTGAAGGGCCGCACGCGGTGCGCCTTCTGGAAACGGACACCGTCGTGACCGCCGAGCGCATCCTGATCGCCGTGGGCGGACGGGCGAACCCCTTTGCCGACATGCCGGGCGCAGAGCACTGCATCACCTCCAACGAGGCGTTCCACCTGAAGCGCCTGCCGGAGCGGATCGTTATCCTGGGCGGTGGCTACATCGCGGTTGAGTTCGCCAACATCTTCCACGGCCTCGGCGCGCATGTGACGCTTGTCTATCGCGGCAAGAAGATCCTTGCCGGCTTCGACGACGATCTGCGCGACGGGGTCAGCGCGGCCATGCAGCGCAAGGGCATCGACATTCGGTGCGAGGATACGCTGGTCGAAGTGCGCCAGAAGGCCGATTGCCGGTTCGAGGCGGTGTTGAAGGGCGGCGACAGGCTCGACGCCGACGAGGTGATGCTGGCGGTCGGCCGCAAACCGAACACCGAAGACCTCGGCTGCGAGAAGGCCGGGGTGACGCTGGATCACCTCGGCGCGATAGAGGTCGACGACTATTCCCGCACGAGCGCGCCATCGGTCTGGGCGCTTGGCGACGTCACCAACCGCCTGCAGTTGACGCCGGTCGCCATTCACGAGGCGATGTGCTTCGTGGATACCGAGTTTCTCGGCAAGCCGACCAAGCCGGACCTTGAAACGGTGCCGACGGCGGTGTTCTCCCAACCCGAGATCGGCACCACCGGCCTGACCGAGTGCGAGGCCGGGGAGCGGTTCCGCACTGTGGAGGTGTATACGGCGCGGTTCCGCCCGATGCGCAACATCCTGGCCGGCCGCGACGAGCAGATGATCACCAAGCTCGTCGTGGACGGGGAAAGCAGAAAGGTCGTCGGCGCGCATATTCTGGGCCCGGACGCCGGCGAACTGGCGCAGGTGCTGGGAATCTGCGTCAAGGCCGGGCTGACGAAGGACGACTTCGACCGCACCATGGCGCTACATCCGACGGCCGCCGAAGAACTCGTGACCATGTACACGCCCAGCTACATCCTGCGCGATGGCGCGGTGGAAGACGCATGAGCCTTATCCATGACGACCACCCCGACCTTGCCGCGCTGATCGGCGAGGGGCGGGTCGTCGCCTATTTCGGGTATGGCTCTCTGGTCAATCGCCGAACGCTGCGCACGCGTTTCCTGGGTATTCGTCGCGCCGAGGTGGCCGGGTGGCGGCGCTTCTGGCTGCCGCGGCCGCAGCCGGTGCCGGCGCTTCTGTCGGTGCGGCCCACAGAGGATTTCGTGACGCAGGGCGTCATCGTCTACGACCTCGCCGATCATCTGCCGCTGGTGGACGAGCGCGAGGCCGGCTACATGCGCCGCGTCGTCACAGCCGACAGGATCGTGGTGGAAGATCCGGCGCCGGGCGAGGTGCCCCTGTTCATCTACGAGGCATCTGCCGACGAGGAGACGGCATCCGAAGCGGGCGCATTCATTCTCCAATCCTATCTGGATGCCGTCATGCAGGGCTTCCACGCTCTGTACGGACGTGCGGGGCTGGAGCGCTTCGTGGATGAGACCGAAGGTTTCCGAACGGCGGTGCTGCAAGACAGGCATGCGCCGCGTTATCCACGCCCGGTAGAGCTCGAAGAGGGGGAGGCCGCCCTTTTCGATGCGCTTGTCTCGGCGCGCGGCGCTACCCATCTGCCGCTTGGCTGACACGGCCTTTTTGCCGTGACAATTCAGACCATTGGTGTTTAAACAGCCAGCTTGATGCGTAAAGCTTCCGCAGGAGAATGGGGCAATGACGAAGGATTGGACACCGGCAACCTGGCGCTCGAAGGATATCGAGCAGGTTCCCGACTATCCGGATCCGGCCGCCTTGGCCGAAACGGAGAAGCGTCTTGCCAGCTTTCCGCCCCTCGTTTTTGCAGGTGAGGCCCGCAAACTGAAGCGCTCGCTTGCCGAGGTCGCCGAGGGCCGTGGTTTCCTGCTGCAAGGCGGCGATTGTGCCGAAAGCTTCGCCGAGCATGGCGCGGACAATATCCGCGACTTCTTCCGCGCGTTCCTGCAGATGGCCGTCGTCCTGACCTTCGCCGCCTCTTCGCCCGTCGTGAAGGTGGGGCGGATCGCGGGGCAGTTCGCCAAGCCGCGCTCGTCGAACTCCGAAAGCAAGGGCGGCAAGACGCTGCCCTCCTACCGCGGCGACATCGTCAACGGCATCGAATTCGACGAGGCCTCGCGCATTCCCAGCCCGGAGCGGCAGGAAATGGCGTACCGGCAGTCTGCCGCGACGCTGAACCTTCTGCGCGCCTTCGCGCAGGGCGGTTACGCCAACCTCGATAACGTCCACCAGTGGATGCTCGGCTTCCTGTCGGGCTCGCCGCAGGCGGAGCGATACCGTGAGATCGCGGATCGGATTTCCGAGACGATGAACTTCATGCGGGCGATCGGCATCAATTCCGAAAACCATCCCGCTTTGCGCGAAACCGATTTCTTCACCAGCCACGAAGCCTTGCTTCTGGGCTACGAGGAAGCGCTGACGCGCGTCGATTCCACCAGTGGCGAGTGGTATGCCACCTCCGGCCACATGATCTGGATCGGCGACCGCACCCGGCAGCTCGAGAACGCGCATGTCGAGTATTGCCGTGGCATCCGCAACCCGATCGGGCTGAAGTGCGGGCCGAGCCTGGACCCGAGCGATCTGCTGCGGTTGATCGACCGCCTCAACCCGCAGAACGAGGCAGGCCGGCTGACGCTGATCACGCGCTTCGGACACGAGCGGGTCGAAGCGCATCTGCCCAAGCTGATCCGCGCCGTGGAAGCGGAAGGACGCAAGGTCGTGTGGTCGTGCGACCCCATGCACGGCAACACGATTACCGTGAACGACTACAAGACCCGGCCCTTCGACCGCATCCTCGCGGAGGTGCAGGCCTTCTTCAACGTGCATCAGGCCGAGGGCACGCACCCCGGCGGCATCCATGTCGAGATGACCGGCAAGGACGTGACGGAATGCACCGGCGGCGCCGCCCGGCCTGTCCTGGCGGAAGACCTGTCGGACCGTTACCACACGCATTGCGACCCCCGCCTGAATGCCAACCAGGCGCTGGAGCTTGCATTCCTGGTTGCGGAGCTGGTCAAGAAGCATCACGCGCAAGGTGAAACGCGCACGGCCGTCAATTTCTGACAGGCGGCGCCTCTGACGATCGACTACGAACCCCCGGAGCGCAGCTCCGGGGGTTCTCTATTTCTGGACGGTCTTTTCTTCGTCGGTCAGCGGGCCGACATGGCCGACGCGCGCCACGGGCTGATCCTCCTGCCGGCCTTTTCCCCACATGGGGCCGAACTGCCGCCAGCCGAGATACAGCGCCAGCGCGACGGCCAACCCTATGAGGACATACAGCACCACATGCTCCACGGTTTCGAGCCGGGCAAAGACGGAGCTGATCGAGTAGCCGAAGACGTAGCCGATGGACGTGAAGATGCAGGCCCACAGGCCGGCGCCGATGAAGTTGAGGATCAGGAAGCGTGGCACGGTGATGCTGGACAGGCCGAGGGCGATCAGCCCCGGCATGCGCAGGCCGTAGACATAGCGGTTCACGATGACGAAATAGGCGTGGAACCTGTCCACGAGGCGCAAAGCCTTGGCAAATTTGGGCTTGCGGATCCAGCGCCGGACCCAGCGATGGTTGGAGAAGTAGCGGGCGAACAGGAAGACAGCGAGATCACCCAGGAACGAGCCGACGAAGGCGAGGCTCATCATGAGTTGCAGTGAGTGGCTGCCCTTGTAGGCCAGAAAGCCGCCGATGATCGCGAAGACCTCGCCTTCGAAGAAGGTGCCGACGAAGACGATGATCAAGCCGAACCGGTCGATGAGTCCGAGGATTTCGTACAAGATGCCTCCGCATGGGTCGCGCTTTGTCACTCAAGGTATGCGCCACCTTGCTCCACCGCGCGTGGATGCTTAAGCATCTATCGTCACGGTAGACAAGGAGCCAGTTTCGCAATGCTTATTCCACCGGCGGGCGACATTGCCATGGCGGCCACCGTCGTCGGCGTTCTGTTTCTCGTCCGCTTCCTTCTGACGATCCGGCGCATCCGTGCCGGCGAGCCACGCGCGACGACGATGTGGGCCGATCTCGGACAGGTAACGCAGCCGCTGGCCTTCGGCCGCACGGCCGAGCCCGACAGGCGGCACGCGATGCGGCAATTCGTGGTCGGCGCCGTCTTCACGGCGTGCGGCCTTGCCATATCGGCATGGCTGATTGCCTCCAGCGTCCTTGCGCCCATCGTACAGCGCGGCCTGGACATTTGATTGCTTTCACCCGTACCGCGGAATAAGGCTCCGGCCATGAGTGTCATCGTTCGCTTCGCCCCGTCGCCCACGGGCTACATCCATATCGGCAATCTGCGGCCGGCCTTGTTCAACTGGCTGTTCGCCAAGGAGCGGCCGGCAGCCGCGCCGGGGCGCTTCGTTCTGCGTTTCGACGATACCGATACCGCACGATCGCGCCGGGAATATGCCGACGCCATCTTCGACGATCTCGCGTGGATCGGCATCCACCCGGACGAGGTGGTGCGGCAGTCGGACCGGCTGGCCCTCTACGACGCCGCCGCCGAGAAGCTGCGCGGCAAGGGGCTGCTGTATCCGTGCTACGAGACGGCCGATGAGCTGGAGCGTCGCCGCAAGCGATTGATGGCGCGGGGCCTGCCGCCCGTCTACGGCCGCGAGGCGCTGGCGCTGACGGCCGAGGAACGTGCCGCCTTCGAGGCACGGGGCATCCGCCCGCATTGGCGCTTTCTGCTGCCGAACTTCGCATCCAGCCCCTTCGAGACGCAGCGCACCGAGGTGCATTGGGACGATCTGGTGCGCGGGCCGCAGACGGTGGATCTGGCGTCGCTGTCGGACCCTGTATTGGTGCGGGAAGACGGGTCCTATCTCTACACGCTGCCGTCCGTCGTCGATGACGGCGCCATGGGGATCACCCATGTCATCCGCGGCGACGACCATGTGACGAACAGTGGCGTGCAGATCGCAATCTTCGAGGCGCTGGATTACGCCGTGCCGACGCTCGGCCATCATAATCTTCTGACGACGGTGGACGGCGAGGGCCTGTCCAAGCGCTCGGGCGCCTTATCCATCCGTACTCTGCGGGACGAAGGCTATGAGCCGATGGCGATCGCCTCGCTGGCCGTACTTGTGGGTGCATCCGGGTCCATCGAGCCGATGCAAAGCCTTGGTGCGCTCGGCGCGCGTGTCGACCTGTCGCAGGTGTCGTCCTCCAACGCGAAGTTCGACCCTGCGGAACTTGGGCGCCTGAACGCGGAGCTGACGCATGAGCTGTCTGCCGAGGCGGTCGCGGCCCGGCTTGCAGAGTTCGATGTCCCGCCACAGGATGCGGAAGCCTTCTGGATGGCGGTGCGCGGCAATTGCAGCAAGGTTGCCGACGCCGCGGAATGGGCACGCATCGTCTATCGCGGGCCATCGCAGATCGTGTTTTCGGGCGAGGATCTTGAGTTCCTGCGCACGGCCTTCACGCTTCTGCCGGCAGAGCCATGGGATGGCGACACCTGGCGCGTGTGGACCAATGCCGTGAAGGCCGCGACCGGCCGCAAGGGCCGGGGGCTTTTCATGCCGCTTCGCCTGGCGCTGACAGGGGTGGACCATGGCCCCGAACTGGCCGCGCTTCTGCCCGTCATCGGCCATGCCCGCACCGTGCAGCGCATTCCCTGAACAATAGGGGGGTGCAAAGGCGGGCGAGCCCGCCTTTGCCGAATTGCCTGACGGTCAGCCGCGCTTCTGGACCGCTTCGGCCACGGCGATGGCCGTCATGTTGACCACGCCGCGCGAGGTGGCCGACGGGGTCAGGATGTGCGCCGGCGAGTTGGTGCCCAGCAGGATCGGGCCGACATGCAGCGAATCCGTCATCGCCTTGACGACGTTCATGGTGATGTTGGCTGCATCCAGCGTGGGGAAGATCAGCAGATTGGCAACGCCCGTTAGCGTCGACTGCGGCATCACGCGGCTGCGCAGCTCTTCCGACAATGCGGCGTCGCCATGCATTTCTCCGTCGATTTCCAGGTTCGGCATGGCCTGCCGCACGATGGCGAGCGCCTCGCGCAGCTTGATCGCATCTTCCGTTTCACCGGTGCCGAAGTTGGAGTGCGACACCAGCGCGACCTTGGGCGCGATGTTGAAGCGGTCCAGTTCCTTGGCGGCAAGCTGGGTGAACTCGGCGATATCGGCAGCGGACGGGTCTTCCTGCACGTAGGAATCGGCAAAGAAGAGCGGGCCCGACTGCGTGATCAGCAGGCTGAGGGCCGAGATCTTCGACACGCCGGGCGTTGCGCCGATAACGTGGCGGATATCACGGATATGGCGCGAGAAGCGGCCCGCAAGACCGCAGATGAGGCCATCCGCCTCGCCGCGGGAAACCGACACCGCGCCGATGACCGTGGTGTTGGTGCGCACGATGGTGCGGGCGGTGTCCGGGTTGACGCCCAGACGGCCGACCTTGGAGAAATAATGGTCCACATAGTCGCGGTAGCGCGGGTCGTCTTCCGGGTTGACGACTTCGAAATCCTTGCCGGGACGGATGCGCAGGCCGAAACGCTCAAGGCGCGTCTGCAGGACGCTCGGACGCCCGATCAGGATGGGCTGGCAGATGTTTTCCTCCAGCAGCACCTGGGCGGCGCGCAGCACGCGCTCGTCTTCACCGTCGGAAAAGATGATGCGCTTGCCCGATTTGCGCGCCACGGCGAACACCGGCTTCATGATCAGGCCGGAGCGGAAGACGAAGCGGTTGAGCTTGTCCAGATAGGCATCCCAGTCGGAGATGGGGCGCGAGGCGACGCCGGTGGCCTCGGCGGCGCGCGCCACGGCCGGCGCGATCTTCAGGATCAGACGGGGATCGAAGGGTGAGGGGATGAGATAGTCGGGCCCGAAGACGGGCGTCTCCGAACCATAGGCCTTGGCCGCAACTTCCGACACTTCCTCTCGCGACAGTTCCGCGATGGCGTCGACGGCGGCGATCTTCATCTCTTCGTTGATCGAGGTCGCACCGCAATCCAGCGCGCCACGGAAGATGAAGGGAAAGCAGATGACGTTGTTGACCTGGTTGGGAAAGTCCGACCGCCCGGTGCAGATCATGGCATCCGGGCGCACGGCCCGCGCCAGATCGGGCATCACTTCGGGGGTGGGGTTGGCCAGCGCCATCACCAGTGGCCGCTCGGCCATCTTTTCAAGCAGCTCGGGCTTCAGGATGCCGCCGGCCGACAGGCCGAGGAAGATATCCGCGCCGCCGATCACATCGGCCAGAGTGCGGGCCTCGGTATCGCGCGCGTAGACCTCCATCCAGCGGTCCATGCGCTTTTCGCGGCCCTTGTAGACGACGCCTTCGATATCGGTGCAGGTGATGTTTTCCAGGCGCGCGCCGAGCGATACGAGCAGGTTTAGGCAGGCGAGGGCTGCCGCGCCGGCGCCCGAGGTGACGATCTTCACGTCCTCGATGGCCTTGCCGGCCAGAAGAAGCGCGTTGCGGACGGCGGCGGCCACGATGATGGCCGTTCCGTGCTGATCGTCGTGGAAGACGGGGATACCCATGCGGGCGCGAAGTCGCTCTTCCACCTCGAAGCACTCGGGGGCCTTGATATCCTCGAGGTTGATGCCGCCGAAGGTAGGCTCCAGCGCGGCCACGACATCGACCAGCCGGTCGATTTCCCTTGCGTCCACCTCGATGTCGAAGACATCGATATTGGCGAATTTCTTGAAGAGGACCGCCTTGCCCTCCATCACCGGCTTGGAGGCCAGCGGGCCGATATCGCCGAGGCCCAGAACCGCGGTTCCGTTGGACACGACGGCCACGAGGTTGGCGCGGCCGGTGTAGTCGGCTGCCAGCGAAGCGTCTTTTTCGATTTCCAGGCAGGGCGCGGCGACGCCGGGCGAATAGGCAAGCGCCAGATCGCGCTGGTTGCCGAGCGTCTTGGTGGCGCGGATCTCCAGCTTACCCGGCTGCGGATATCGATGGTAGAACAAGGCCTGTGCGTCGAGATCCCGGTTCGGCTGGTTCGGCTGGATGTCTTCTGTTCCGGGCATCGGTTCCTCGCTGTTGTATGGGCAGCCCCGCCAGGAGGCGGAAGGTCTCGTCTAGAACATCGGCGCACGCCGCGCAAAGGTCTGGGCATCCCCTACACGCATTTGTTGTGCTTCGGTCATTCGAAACAGTTTGGCATCGATCCGTGCAATGCCTGAGGTCGGCGCAGTATCATATGGATGTCATGGGAATCGGGCATTGGCTGCACTGCAGGTAAACAGGAGCTCGCAGCCCCATGGACTCCATATCGGACGTGCCTGGCGGCACCGCCGCACCCGCCACCATCGCGCGGCAGTTCCGCACGCTGTTCCTTTCCGATGTTCATCTGGGCTCGAAGGCCGCGCAGGCCGAGCTGCTGGTCGACTTCATGCGCTTTCACACCGCGCCGACCATCTATCTCGTCGGCGATATCGTCGATGGCTGGCGTCTGCGTCGTAGCTGGCACTGGCCGGCCTCGCACAACGATGTCGTGCAGAAGCTTCTGCGGCAGGCGCGCAAGGGCAGCCGCATCATCTACATACCGGGCAATCACGACGAGTTTCTGAGGCCGTTTCCCGGCGAGCATTTCGGCGGTATCGAAGTGCGCATCGACGATGTCTTCGAGGCGGCCGACGGGCGCCGATACCTCGTTATCCATGGCGACGAATTCGATGTCGTGGTGCGCAATGCGCGGCTGATCGCCTATCTGGGCGACTGGGCCTACGACGCCGCCATCGCCGTCAACCATGTCTTCAACCGCATGCGGCGCTGGGCCGGCTTTCCCTACTGGTCGTTGTCGTCCTGGGCCAAGCTGAAGGTCAAGAACGCCGTCAGCTTCATCGGCGCCTTCGAGGATGCGCTGGCTGGCGAGGCGCTGCGGCGCGGATGCCAGGGCGTGATCTGCGGTCACATCCATCATGCCGCCATCGCAGAGCGGGCCGGCATCACCTACATCAATACCGGCGACTGGGTGGAAAGCTGCACGGCCATCGGCGAACGGCACGACGGCACCTTCGAGATGATCCGCTGGACCGGCCATGGCATGCAGGGCGTCACCGGGCACGAGGCGGAACGCGCGGCCGAGCCCGTTGCGGCCTGAGGGGCCGCCTACCACCAATTGACGAAGCAAGCATTCCGAAGGCGCGCGGGCTTCCTGGCGGAAAGACGCTATACCTTGGCGTAACGCCAAATCTTCAAGTCTTTCAGCCGGGTGCTCTGGAATGCAGGTCGCGTATCTCATCAATCAATATCCCAAGACGAGCCACAGCTTCATCCGCCGCGAGATCCTGGCACTGGAAGCCGCCGGCCAGACGGTTGTGCGAACCGCAATGCGTGGATGGGACGCCGACCTTGTGGACCCGGACGACCGGGCAGAGCAGCAGCGCACCTTTTACCTGTTGAAGGACGGCGCACGGCCGCTGGCCGCGGCGATGATGCGGCTGGCCGTGAAGCGGCCCGCAAAATTCGGGCAGGCGGTCAAGCTGACGGTGGCGATGATGCGGCGCAGCGACCGCTCTGCCGCGCTCCATGCCATCACTTTGGCCGAGGCCTGCCTGCTCGTCGAGTATCTGGAGAAGGCCGGGGCAACGCATATCCATGCGCATTTCGGGACCAACTCGGCGGAAGTCGCCATGCTGGCATCCTGCCTTTCGGACATCCCCTACAGCTTCACCGTCCACGGGCCCGACGAATTCGATGCGCCGCGCTTCATGAAACTCGGTGAGAAGGTGGCGCGCGCCCGCTTCGTCGCGGCAATCAGCCATTTCTGCGCCAGCCAGATCTTCCGCTGGGCCGCCTTCGAAGACTGGGGCAAGGTGCGGATCGTCCGCTGCGGGCTCGACCCGGACTATTTCCTCGACAATCCGCCACCGCCCTCCCACCCGAGGCGGCTGGTCTGCGTCGGCCGGCTTGGCGGACAGAAGGGGCATTGGATCCTGGTACAGGCAGCTGGCCTGCTGCACCGGCAGGGCGTGGATTTCGAGCTGGTTCTCGTTGGCGACGGCGAGTTGCGAAGCGAGATCGATGGTCTCATCCGGTCGGAAGGGCTGGAGGGCGTCGTGCGCATAACCGGCTGGGCCAGCGGCGAAGAGGTGCGCGCGCAGCTTCTGGCGGCGCGGGCGATGATCCTGACAAGCTTTGCCGAAGGACTACCGGTAGTCATCATGGAAGCCTATGCGCTCGGCCGGCCGGTGCTGGCCACCGAGATCGCCGCTATCCCCGAACTGGTGAAGGAAGGGGAGACGGGCTGGCTCTTCGGCGCCGGCTCCGTCGAAGATGCCGCCGATGCGATGCGCCGCTGCCTCGAGACGCCGGATGTCGCCTGCGAGGATATGGGCCGGCGCGGACAGGCGCTGGTGCGCCAGCGCCATGATCTGTCGCGCGAGGCAGGTTACCTCGCCGAACTGTTCAGGGCCTGAAGGCCGGTTCCGAGACGGCTCCGGCAATGCCGTCGCGGCTTAAGCCGCGACGCTGCCGCGCATGTTCACCTTGCGAAATGGCGTAACCTTGCCTTCGCTTTCCGCCGAAAGGCGGTTGGCAAGGCGCACGGCAAGGGCCATGGCCGTCAGGGTGGGGTTGGCCTGACCCGAGGTCGGCAGAACCGCCGTGCTGGTGACGAACAGATTGGGCAGGTCGAAGCTGCGCAGATTGCCGTCGACGACACTGTCGCGGGCGTTGGCGCCCATGCGGACCATGCCGATCTGGTGCGTGCCGTGCCGTGCCTGGGCCATGACGGCGGCCACACGCTCTTCGCGCGGCATGCGATAGTCGATCCGGCCGAAGCCAGTCTTCTCCAGCCAGGTCTCGAACAAATCGTGCACCTTGACCACCGATTGGGCGTCCGAGCGCGGAAAACGCAGATCGATCTCCAGCCTTGGCAATCCCAGCGCATCGGTCTTGTCGGTCAGCCAGACGCGGCTGAGCGGATCGGGACTATGCTCGGAATGATAGGACAGGCCGTAGCGCCGGTTGCGATTATGCACGAACAGGCCGGGCAGGCGCTCGCGACGGCCATAGCGGCGCATTAGGAAGCCGGCGGCCTGGGCCATCGCTTCCGGCGCACCCTTCAAGACGTTCTGCAGGTGCGCCCTGATCTCGCGCGGGGCATCGGGAATGTGCCGCCGGCGGATCGCCTCGGCGACGATGAGACGGCCGACAGGTCCCAGCGCCATCACCAGATAGACGAGCGACAGGATGGGGCTGCCATGGCGCGGATCGGCCACAGGCGGCACCACCGGCCACAGAGCGGTGTTGAGGACGCCCTCTCGAAGCTGGGTCTCCATGCTGGGCACGAAGCGCCGGCGGACATAGGAACCGCTGTCGTGGACGAAGAAGTCGAAAGCCTTGTCGATATCGCCTGTCGCCATGGTGATGTCGGCGATCTCGCCGATCAGATGTCCCATGTAGTATCGGCCGAGAGGGCCATCGGGCCCGCCGAACAGGTTTGCATGCCGGCGCTGCGTCGCCAACAGAAGCCGGGCGCTTTCCAGCCCCCCGGCCGCGATGACGAGCCTGTCTACGCCGAGGCGCCGCCGTTCCCCGCCGTCGGCACGGACGATTTCCACGTCGCGCACCCGCCCATCGGGCGAAATGCCGATATCGGTGACGACGCAGCGCAGCCGGACATCGATCAGCGGGCTGCGGGCCAGAAGCTTGCGATGGGTGACATGAAGCTTCTGCTCGTTGGCCCAGCGCTCCAGCGTATCGAAGCTGAAGCTGTCGTCCGCGCAGGTGACGCCCGGGATCGGCGCGCTGTAGACGACGTCGCCGGCATCCGCGATCTGGCATGCCCGCGCGTAATGCGGGAATATATCGTCATACGAGATGGGCCAGTTCGCATTCACCAGGCCGGGCCTCGGAACGAAGTCGACCGGATCGTAGATGACGCAGCGTGCGCCCCACAGGTTGGATGTACCGCCAAGCGCACGCGCCGTCGCCACGCTCATGTCGTCGTGCCGGTCGGGCGTCGCGAAGTCCGCTTCGGCCAGCGCCTGGATGGAGTCGGACTGGCGGTGACCGCCGGATTCCAGCAGCAGGACAGGTATCTTCAGTCGCTCAAGCTCGACTGCCAATGTAATGCCGACAGGTCCGGCCCCGACGATGCAAACGCCGGAAAAGGATGTCCCAAGGCCATCGAAATCATCGTGGATCATATGGGTTTTTCCGAGTGGTTGAGATGCCGACGCCGGAAAAAGGAGGCGGGGCTTTCTCGTAAAAAGGTTAAAATAATTCTACAAAACCGCATCTAAACAGCAGGTTGGGAAAGCTTGGTTGCAACACGGTTCAAGACGTTCGCATTGAACTGGAAAATAATCCCCGCTTCAATCTCTACTTTCACGGCATCGTTACAGAGTCTTTAGGGGTAGGCGGCGGATCACTCCGCCGCCATCAGCATCCCGTCATCGTTGCCGCGCGCGGCCTCCGCTTCGGCCAGGCACTGGCGCATGCGTTGCGCCAGAACGCGCACGCAGGGCTCCAGCACCATTCCGTCATGGTCGCCCGGAACGATGGAGACGACCAGCTCGTCGACATGCGGCGTCCAACCATTGTCGTCCAGGACGATGGTGCGGCCTTCCTGCAGACGGCGGCCATCGCGCAGGCGGTAGACGACCTCCGGAACAGGACGGAACAGGTGCACCGTCCCGCCATAGGGCCGCACATTGTAGAGCTCGAGCGCACGGCGGAAGGCCGTCTCGATATTATGGTTGTGGAACTGCTCGCCGCCGGTCTCGCCGGCCGCGGCGGATTCGCGCTCGCGCTTCTCCTTTTCCCACAGCATGCGGTTGCGCCACCATTGCGAGACGAAGGACAGCTTGTTGCGCCGGATATCCTGCAACTTCATGTCGAAGCGGTCGATCTGGCTGATCGCCGGCTGCGTCGGCAAAGGCGTATCCAGCATGATGAGGCGCTCGACGGTTTCTCCCGCTTCCGTCAACTGACGCGCGATCTCGAATGCGGTGATGCCGCCACCCGAGAAGCCGCCCAGAAGGTAGGGTCCGTGCGGCTGCACCATGCGGATTTCCGCCAGTATGTCGGCGGCCGCGCCCTCGAACGTCTCGTGCGGAGCCTCCATCCCGTACAGTCCACGCGCCTGCAGCCCGTAGACGGGGCGGTCGGCGCCCAGATGCAATGCCAGATGGCGCAGGTTCAGGATGTTGCCGAACATGCCGGCGCACAGGAAGAACGGCGTTGCCTTGGGATCGCGGCCGGGATGCATGGCCACCAGATGCGTCATGCGCGTGGCGGCCGCCGTTTCCGCGCCCGGGGTTGCAGTGGCTTCCTCGCCCTCGTCGGAGATGCCCGTCCTTTCGGCGATCAACCGCGCGCAGGCCGCGATGGTGGGCGCCTCGAACAGGACCGAGATGGGGAAGTCGACGCCGTACTCCTGGCGGATCATGCGGAACAGGCGCACGGCGATCAGCGAGTGGCCGCCCATGTCGAAGAAGCTGTCGTCGACGCCGATTTCCTCGATGCCCAGCAATTCGCGCCAGAAGGCCGCAAGGCGGCGCTCCACCGAATTACGCGGCGCCACGTAATCGCGCTCCGAGGCCGGACGCTCGAAAAGCTGTGCCGGACGGGCCGGTTCCGCAGCAGGCTGCGCCGCCCGGGCGATCAGCGCGTGCAGGTCGATCGACGAGATGATCGGCTGCGTTTCCTGGGTGGCCAGCGCTCTCTGCAGAAGCTGGAACCCTTCTGCCGGCCGTATGCCCTGCGCCACCTGCGCGGCAAGTGCCGCCACGGCCGGTGACAGGGACGGGGTCGTTGCCGGCGCCAGCGGGGCGGCGGCTTCGCCGCCGGCAAAGCCGGTATCGCTGGCAAGACGCTTGATGATGAAGCGCTCGATCTCCACCACGGCGACGCCGTCGGGGCCGGCCAACGTCACGTCGAAGGCGGCATAGCCCTCACCGAGGTCGTCGGCGTCGGCCAGGCGCAGATGGCTGTAGATCTGGCGCGGCAGGGCCGCGTGAACCTTGATGCTGCCGTAGGATGCAGGCGCCCAAAGCACATCCGTCTCCCCGTAGCCGGGGATCAGCTCCATCGCGCAGCCCGTGGCGATGTCCATCAGGGCCGGATGCAGCAGCATGGCGTCGGCGCCGGCTTCCGGCGCCAGCGTCAGCTCGGCCAGCGCTTCGCCCTGGCCGAGGCCGAGCTGCTTGAGCACCCGCCAGCGCGGGCCGAAGCGGACATGGCCTTCCTGCGCGGCAACCAGCGAGCCGCCCTCCGGCGCTGCGCGCCGGTCCGGGCACCGCTCGAAGGCGGAGCGAACGTCGAGAGTGCCGGCCTTTCCGGCGCCGAAGCGCAGCGATGCCTCTGCGTGGCGCTGCCAGACCGTTCCGGCGCTCGCCGCCAGAATGGCGACGCGCCAGCCGTCCTTGCGCTTTTCCAGGCGGGTGCGCACGATCTTTTCTTCGCCGTCGGCCACGTCCAGCGGCCGCAGAAAGACGAGGTCCGATATGGTCAACTGCGACGGCAGCCCATATTCGCGCGCGGCTTCCACAATGAGTTCGATATAGCCGGTGCCCGGCAGAAGCGCCGTGCCCGATGTCAGCCGATGCTCGGACAAGAGCCAGTCGCGCTCGGGCGAAACGGTCCGCTCCAGCCAGTCGACGCCGTCGGCGTCGGCTTCCCACCGCTCGAAGAACGGGCCGTGGCGCACCGGCTGGCCGGTGGTGTCGGCGCGGGCGCGGCCCATGGCGCGTGCCGCAAGGCCGGTCTCGTCCCAGATGCCCCAGTGTACGGCCACCGTCTTGCGGTTGCTGCGGCCACGCTCGGCTTCGGCAAAGGCGTTCAGGTAGGCGTTGGCCGCAACGTAGTCCACCTGCCCGGCCGGGGCCGTATCGGTGCTCGTGGACGAGAAGAGGACAAGGAAATCCAGCGTTTCCCGGTCGAGCACGTCGGCCAGGACATTGGTGCCCAGTACCTTCGGGCTGAACACCTCTTCGATGTCCATATGCGTCTTCAGCGGGATCAGGTCATCCTTGACGAGGCCGGCGGCATGGAACACTCCGTCGATGCGCCCGAAGGCGCGGCGGGTTTCTTCCACGGCGGCGGTCATCGCTTCCTGGTTGCCGACATCGGCGGACAGGCACAGGACGTCGCCGCCTGCGGCCTCCATGGCCTCGACGGCTTCGATCAGCGTGCGCAGGCGGTCGCCCCGGGCCAGGGCATGCTTCAGGCTCGGCCATTCTTCGCGGGCAGGCAAAGCGCGGCGGCCGACCAGCGCGATGCGTGCCGCATGCCGCTCCACGAGCTGGCGGGCCAGCGCCAGCGGCAGGTCGCCGTGGCCGCCGGTGAACAGATAGACGCCGCCGGTGCGGTAGGGCACTTCGCCCGTCTCGGGCAGCTTCAGCGCCGCATGGCTGCGGCTCCAGCGCAGGCCCTTGCGCCACGCCACGATTTCGGATGCCGGCGCGCCGAGAAGCTCGTTCCACAGATCGTCGGGCGTCGTGCCGGATGCGGGTCCGGCCTCGGCCTTGCCCCGGACGAACAGGCCCCGGCGCTTTTCGGCACCGGAAGCCGCGCGCGGCAGGTCGAAATCGATGACGCGGACGGTGACGCCCGGCATCTCTTTCGGCAGGACCTGACAGGGGCCGAGAACGGTGGCCTTGTCCGGATAGGGCAGGGCCTCGTCGCCCACGCGCTGCATGCCGTTGGTGGCGACCGTCAGGTGCAGCGGGGCGGCGATGCCGGCGTCGGCCATCGCCTGCGACAGGTGCAGCAGGCTGTAGAAGCCGCATTCCTGGTTGCGGTGGAAGAAGCTGGAACCGGGGCGATGCTTTTCGCCCTGCGTCAGCAGCCACAGATGGAGCATCTCGGTGGGCAGTTCGCCATCGGCGGCGAGCCCGCTGAACAGCGCGTCATAGCCCGACCGGTCGCCTTCCGGGCACACCACGTAGGAGTCCGGTCCGCGTTTGCCGAAATTGTCGCCCTGCCGCACCGTGGCCACACGGTGTCCGAGGGCGCGCAGGCGCCCGGTGATCTCGGCGCCGACGCCGGCTTCGTCCTCGAAGACGAGCCAGAAGCGCTTCGCCATCTCGCCATCGCTTTCGATGTCGGCGACGGAACGCTTCCAGACCGGGCGGTAACCCCATTGCGACAGATCTTCCTGGCGCACCAGCGCCGGGGCGTCGGAGCCCTGCTGTTCGCGGGCGGCCGCCTCGATGAAGTAGCGGCGATGCTGGAAGGCGTAGGTCGGCAGCGAGACGCGGCGGGCGCCCGGCGCGGTCCACAGACCGTCGAAATCGCCGGCCAGGCCGGTTGCCCAGAGGCGGCCGAGGGCGGCCATCAGGCTCAGCCGGTCGTCACCCTTCTCGTCGGCATGGGGCAGGGCGTTGACGATCTGGTTGGCGTCGATCGACCCCTGCGCCTTGGCAAGCGACGACAGGGCGCGGCCAGGGCCGACCTCGACATAGATGCGGGCCTTGTCCTGCGCCAGAAGCCCCATGCCCAGCGCAAACTGCACGGTGGAGCGCAGATGGCGGCACCAGTAGAGCGGGTCGGTGGCTTCCGTGTCCGTCAGCCACGTTCCCGACAGGTTGGAAACGATGGGGATGCGCGGAGCGCCAAGACGGATCGTGCGAAGGAAAGCTTCGAAGCGCGGCAGGATCGCGTCGAGCATCCGCGAATGGGCGGCGATGTCGATGGGAACGCGCGTCGCGTCGATCCCGTCGGCGGCCAGCGACTGGCGGAACGCCTCCAGATCTTCGTTGAGGCCCGATACGACGCAGAACTGCGGCGCGTTGACCGAAGCAAGATCGAGCGCCTCGGGCAGGCGTGCCTTCAAGGCCGCCGGATCCATCGGCACGCTGAGCATGCCGCCGGGCGCGATGGTGGCGAAGAGTTCGCCGCGCAGCCGAACCAGGCGCACGGCATCGGCAAAGGAGAAGACGCCGGCAAGGCAGGCCGCCGCATTCTCGCCCATCGAATGGCCAATCAGCGCCTGCGGCTGGATGCCATGCGCCATCAGGTGCCGGCCGACGGCGATTTCGATGATGAGGATGGCGGGAAGCTGGACCGATGGCCTCAGAAGCGTCTCTGCCGCCTTCGTATCGCCGGCAGGCGCCTCGAGCCAGGCAGCGCGGATTTCGCGCGCGGCTTCCGGGGCAAGGGCGGCAAGCCCTTCCTCGACCGTGGCGCGGAAAGCCTTGTCCTCGGCGTAAAGGCGCGCCGCCATGCCGGTATGCTGTGCGCCGCCACCGGGGAACAGGAAGACCGCGCCGGCGGGGGCGTCGAGTGCCGTATGCGTGAAGGCGCGGCGCGTTTCGGCGTCGCCCAGCACCTCGATGGCGTCGCCGCGTCCACGCACGGCCACCACGCGCCGATGCTCGAACGTCTTGCGGCCGGTGGCCAGGGTAAAGGCCGTGTCTGCGAGGCTCAGCGAGGCATCCTGCTTCAGCCGCGCCGACAGGCGCGCGACGGCGCCGTCGAGCGCCTTGCGGTTGCGGGCGGAGAACACCAGAAGGCGCGGGGCGTTGTCGTTGTCGGCGGTGTCCGTACGTCCGCCGCCATGGCCGGCCGGGGCCTGCTCCAGAATGACGTGGGCATTGGTGCCGCCGACGCCGAGAGAGTTGACGGCGGCGCGCCGGGGGGCGCCCAGATCGGTCCACGCGTTGAGCCGGTCGTTGACGACGAAGGGGCTGTCGGCGAAGGGAATGGACGGGTTGGGCTTTTCGTAGTTGAGGCTGGGCGGCACCATTGCGTGCTTGACCACCAGGGCGGCCTTGATGAGGCCGACCACACCGGCCGCCGTATCGAGATGGCCGATATTGGTTTTCACCGAGCCGATGCGGCAGAAGCCGGTTTTGTCGGTGCCCTGACGGAAGGCCTGCGTCAGCGCCTCCACCTCGATCGGATCGCCGAGATAGGTGCCGGTGCCGTGGCATTCGACATAGCCGATCGTTTCGACATCCAGCCCGGAAAGAACCTGGGCCTCCACGATGGCCTCGGCCTGGCCGGAGACGCTGGGTGCGAGGTAGCCGGCCTTGGTGCCGCCGTCATTGTTGATGGCGCTGGCCTTGATGACCGCATGGATGACGTCGCCATCGGCGATGGCATCGGACAGACGCCGCAACGCGACGATGGCGACGCCGCTGCCGAACACCGTGCCGGCGGCACGATGGTCGAAGGCGCGGCAATGGCCGTCGGGCGACAGGATCTCGCCGTCCTGGAACGTATAGCCGCGGCGGTGCGGCAGCTCGATCGTCACGCCGCCGGCCAGCGCCATGTCGCACTCGCCGCTCATCAGGCTCTGGCAGGCATAGTGCACGCCGACGAGCGAGGTGGAGCAGGCGGTCTGCACATTCACGCTGGGGCCGCGCAGATCGAAGGTGAAGGAGGCGCGCGTGGACAGGAAGTCCTTGTCGTTGCCGGTGTGCCGCAGCAGGAACATGCCGGTGTCTTCCACCAGCTGCCGATTGCTGCAGACATTGAAGTAGAAATAGCTGCCCATGCCGCAGCCGGCGAAGACGCCGACGGGGCCGGCGGTGGCGTCGGGCGTGCGCCCGGCATCTTCCATCGCCTCCCAGGCGCATTCCAGGAACTGGCGATGCTGCGGGTCCATGATGGCCGCTTCCTTGGGGCTGAGCCCGAAGAAGTCCGCATCGAACTGCTCCATATCGGCAAGGTCGGCAGCGCGGGGCACGTAATTGGGGTGGTGGATGCGGTCGGGTGATTCCCCCGCCTCGATCAGCTCTTCACGGCTGAGGGTGCGGATCGATTCCACTCCGTTGCAGAGATTGTCCCAGAACTCCTGCACGTTCCTGGCGCCAGGTACGCGCAGCGCCATGCCGACAATGGCAATGTCGTTGGGTGAAATCGTCTCGTTGGCCATCTCGCTCCGCCCGCAAATGTTTAGAAAATCCATTGCGCGGCGAAAACGTCACGGTGCCGCTGGCGACAGGAGTAAGCCTTCGGGCGGTGCGCGTCATGATAGCATTTGGAAAGATCGGGCTTATGCCGAAGGGATAAAATAGCGGACCTTGCTACCGCTTCCGAAGTAGGGCCTACCGCCGACACCATCCTTCCGACGTCGCCGGAAGTGCAAATTGATCTTTCTGTCGGGGCTTGCCCATAGTCCGCAAGATATTTTCTCGAAAGTATATTCGGAGCCGATTGCGATGGCCGTATTTCAGTGTGTCCTTGTCGGGGACGAATCCCTTCTTGTCGAATGTGCCCGCCGCCTGACGGGGCGTGGCCATGCCATCGCAGCCATCGTGACCGCCTCGGGCCCCGTGCGCCAATGGGCCGAGGGCAGCGGCATCAAGGTTCTGGAGTGGGGAAGCGACCTCAGCGAGACGCTGGCTTCGCATGATTTCGACTATCTGTTCAGCATCGCCAATCTTCGCATGATCCCGCAGAGCGTGTGGCAGCGTGCCCGCCGTGGCGCCATCAACTTCCACGATGGTCCGCTGCCCCGATACGCCGGTCTGAACACGCCGAGCTGGGCGCTGCTGGCCGGTGAGGAACGCCACGGCATCACCTGGCATTCGATCACCGACGGCATCGACGAAGGCGGCATCTATGCGCGGGCCGATTTCGAGATCGCGCCCGACGATTCGGCGCTGACGCTGAACACGAAATGCTTCGAAGCCGGCCTGGCGGCCTTTGCCGACATGCTGCCGGGCCTCGAGGACGGCTCGCTGCGGCCCGTGCCGCAGGACTTTACCGACCGCCAGCTCTTCATGCGCCAGAAGCGGCCGCAACGCCTGGGCGCCATCGCCTTCGAGGACGGGGCCGAGGCCGCCTCCTGCATGGTCCGGGCGCTCAGCTTCGGCGACGGTTACCGCAACCCGCTTGCGACACCCAAGATCGTGTCCGACACGGCCATCTTCACCGTAACCGCGCTCGACATCGTCGATGGCGCATCGCGGGGCGTGCCGGGAACCGTCATGGGCTTCGAGGGCACTGCGGCCGTGATCGCGACGGCCGACCGGCCCATCCGTGTCGAAGCGCGCTGCCCGAAGGGACTGCCGATCGCCTCGGTGCTTTCGGTGGGACAGATCCTGCCGCGCATGGGCGAAGGACAGGCCGAGCGCCTGCTGGCGACCGGCGAGGAAGCCGCAGCCCACGAAGGCTTCTTCCGCAACCGCTTCGCAACGCTGATCGACCTCGACATTCCCGGCGACAGCCGCGCATCCGGCCCGGCGGACATGCGGACGCTTGCTCTGGCACCGAGCGTTACCCCGGCCGCGGTTGTCGCGTTTCTTTACCGCCTGACGGGAGAAACGAATTTCGACATCGCCCATGTCTCGGAAACCGAGCTTGCGGCCGCGCGCAGTTTCCCGGGCTTCTTCCGCGAAGCTTTGCCGCTGCGCGTACAACTTTCGGGGGATGAAACTCCGGCGGCGTTTTCCGAGCGTTTCGAGCAGCGCGCTGTCGCGCTGGTTAAGCGCGGCATCTGTGCCGCCGACCTTCCGGCCCGCACCCCCGGTGCAACCGATGCAGAGCTTTCAGTCGCTCTGTCCTATGGCATGGAGCCGGTTGCCGGCGCCGCGCTGACCTTCGCCTTCGCCAACGGTCGATCTGCCCTGATCCATGATCGCAACCGCATTGGCGACGAGGCGGCCGATACGCTTGCAGGCCGCGTTGCGGTGCTGGCCGGCTCGTTCAACGCGGTCCAGCGCATGCAGGACCTGCCGTTGATGACGTCGGAAGAGCGCAACCGCATCCTGTACGGGCTGAACGAATCGGAACGCCAGTACGACCGCACCGCCACCATGCACGGGATGATCGAGGCGCAGGTGGACCGCACACCCCATGCGCCCGCCGTCGCCGCCGGGGCAAGCGAGCTGACCTACCGCGCGCTGGACGAGCGGGCCAACCGTATCGCCCATGCGCTGCGCGCGGCCGGGGCCGGCCCAGACGTGCTGATCGGGCTGCATGTGGAGCGGGGCGTGGACCTGGTTGCCGGGGCGCTGGCCATCCACAAGGCCGGTTCCGCCTATGTGCCGCTGGACCCGCATTTCCCGGCCGAGCGCCTTGCGATGATGGTCGAGGACAGCGCGGCCCCCGTCGTGCTGACGGAGCGTGCGCTGCAGGACTCGCCGGCCTTGGCGGGTGTCCGTACGCTGGTCATCGAGGATTTGCTGGCGGGCGACTGGCCGGCCGAGCGGCCGGCTTCCGGCGTCGCCCCGCACAACCTTGCCTATGTCATCTTCACATCCGGCTCCACCGGCCGTCCCAAAGGCGTGATGGTGGAGCATCGCAACGTCGTCAATTTCCATGTCGGCATGGACGACAGGATCCAGGGCATGGACGCCGCCGGCCAGAAGGTCTGGCTGGCCGTCACCAGCCTGTCCTTCGACATTTCCGTGCTGGAGCTGTTCTGGACACTGGCGCGCGGCTTCAAGGTGGTCGTCTATCGCGGCGAAGGCGAGGGCGCATCCGCCCCGGCCCTGGCAGGCACGTCGAAGGTGCTGGATTTCGGCCTGTTCTACTGGGGCAACGACGATGGCGTCGGGCCGGCCAAGTATCGGCTGCTGCTCGAGGGGGCCCGGTTTGCCGACGAGCACGGTTTCCAGTCGATCTGGACGCCGGAGCGCCATTTCCATGCCTTCGGCGGACCGTACCCGAACCCGGCCGTCACCGGTGCGGCCGTGGCCTCGATCACCCGCAACCTGGCCATCCGCGCCGGCAGTTGCGTTCTGCCGCTGCACCATCCGCTGCGTGTGGCGGAAGAATGGGCCGTCCTCGACAATCTCAGCGACGGGCGCGTCGGCCTGGCCTTCGCGTCCGGCTGGATGCCCGAGGATTTCGCGCTGCGCCCCGAAAACGCGCCGCCGCACAACAAGAGCGCCATGCTGCGCGATGTGGATACGGTGCGCCGGCTGTGGCGCGGCGAAGCGGTGGAGTTCGACTTCGGGGCCGGCAAGGCCTCCTATGTCACGCAGCCGCGCCCGGTGCAGAAGGAACTGCCGGTCTGGATCACCACCGCCGGCAACCCCGATACCTACCGCGAAGCGGCGCGCGCCGGGGCAAACGTGCTCACCCATCTTCTCGGCCAGTCCATCGAGGAGCTTGCCGGCAAGATCCGCATCTATCGCGATACGCTGCGCGAATGCGGCCGCAACCCGGACGACTACAAGGTCACGCTGATGCTGCATACGCTGATCGGCGACAACCGGGAAAGCGTGCGTGACATGGCCCGTGGGCCGATGAAGGCCTACCTGAAAAGCGCGGCTGCCCTGATCAAGCAGTACGCCTGGGCCTTCCCGGCGTTCAAGCGGCCGGCGGGCGCCGCACAGGCGATGGATATCGACCTGCGCTCGCTGACCGAGGAAGAGACGGACGCGATCCTGGAATTCGCCTTCCAGCGCTATTTCGAGGATTCCGGCCTGTTCGGCACTATCGAGGACGGCGCCAGGCGGCTGGACGAGATATCCGCCATCGGCGTCGACGACGTCGCCTGCCTCATCGATTTCGGCGTGGCAAGCGACGCCGTGCTGGAAGGCCTCAGGCCTCTGGCCGCGCTGGTTGCCCGCAACCGGGCCGGGGGCACCGGGACCGCCGTGCCGGCCGGCGCGGAGGGCGAGGGTTTCGCCAGCCTCATCCGCCGCCACGGCGTAACGCATATGCAGTGCACGCCGTCGATGGCGCGCATGTTCCTCGATTCCGCCGACAACCGGAATGCCCTTGCCTCGGTGTGCCACCTCTTCATCGGTGGCGAGGCGTTGCACGGCTCGCTCGTCAGGGAGCTCAGCTCCATCTCGGGCGCCACCGTGGAAAACATGTACGGGCCGACGGAAACCACCATCTGGTCGTCCACCCTTACGGCCCGGGCACAGGACGGTGTCGTACCGCTGGGCCGACCTATCGCCAATACGCAGCTTTACGTGCTGGACGGCGCGGGCGAGCCCGTGCCGACCGGCACCCCGGGCGAGCTCTATATCGGCGGAGACGGGGTCACGCGCGGCTATCTCGGCCGTGCCGACCTGACAGCGGAGCGCTTCGTGCCGAACCCGTTTGCCGGTGGGCGCATGTACCGGACGGGCGATCTCGCCTGCCTGACGGCCGATGGCGTTCTCAACTTCCTCGGACGGGCCGACCATCAGGTCAAGGTGCGCGGCTATCGCATCGAGCTTGGCGAAATCGAGACGCGGCTGAATGCGCTTCCGGGCGTTGCCGAAGCGGTGGTGATCGCGCGGGAGGACCGCAAGGACGACATAAGGCTGGTTGCCTATCTGCGCTTCGACGGTGCGGCCGTGCCGGATGCGACGTTGCGGAGCGAGCTTGCGCGCGATCTGCCGGACTACATGCTGCCGGCCCACTATGTGGCCATGACGGCATTCCCCCTGACGCCGAACGCCAAGGTGGACCGCAAGCTGCTGCCAAAGCCGGAAGCGGCAGCGTCGGCAGAGCCGGCCTCGACCTACGAGGCACCGGACAACGCCGTCCAGCGCGCCGTGGTGGAAGTTTTCCAGCGTATATTGGGTGTCGAGCGCGTGGGGCTGAACGACAGTTTCTTCGCCCTTGGCGGCCACTCGCTGCTGGCGGTGCAGGCGCATCGCGAGTTGAAGGCCGGTGTTGCCCCGGCGCTGACCATCACCGATCTGTTCCGCTTCCCCACGGCCGGGGGCCTTGCCGCCCATATCAGCGGCGACAGCAAGGCGGACGAGCGCTTGAACCGGGTGGCCGATCGTGCTGCCATGCGCCGCAACGCCATGAACGAACGGCGCGCCGGCTTCGGGCGCGTGCGGGAGACGGGATGACATTTCTGCCGGGCCTGTTCGGCCCTGCCATCGCCACCGCGGAAGCCCTTCCACCCTATTCGGAGGAAGGGCTTCTGCCGTTGGAGGAGGCGTTCGTCGCCCGCGCCGTGGGCCGGCGCCGGGCCGAGTTCGCCACGGGGCGGGTTTTGGTGCGGCGGGCGCTGGCCACACTGGGCGAGGCGCCGGTGGCAATTGCGGCCGGCGCGGACAGATCCCCACGCTGGCCCGACGGCATCGTCGGCAGCATCAGCCATTCGTCGGCGCTGTGCGGGGTGGCGCTCGGCCGCAAGGCGGACGGGGTCCGTCTTGTCGGACTGGACATCGAGCTGGCCGAGCCCCTGCCGCAGGACCTTTGGGAAACCGTTCTGACACCGGCGGAGCATGAGACACTGTCCGCCATGCCTGCGGCCGAAGCCGGGCTTGCCGCCCGCGTGATCTTCAGCGCCAAGGAGTGCGTCTACAAGGCGCAGTATCCGGTAAGCGGGGTGTTGTTCGGCTTCGAGATGTTCGAGGTGGCGCTGGATATGCCGGGGGAATCGTTTCGGGCGGCCTGGCAGGGCGATGTCGGCCCGTTCAATGCGGGGCTGACATGGCATGGCCGCCTGCGCGTGGCGGGCGGCCATGTCGTCACCGGCTTTGCGGATATGACCGGCTGATTCAGCGGCCGGCCTTCGCGCGCCAATCCGCAAAGAGCGCCAGATTGGCTTCGTCCGTGGCCGGATAAAGCCCGATGATGGTATGGCCCTGCCTGACGCGCTCCGTCACGAAATCCTCATAGGCAGTCATCTCCACCGCTTCGTCGGCGATCTCGTCGGCGATCTCGGCAGGAATGATAATGACGCTGTCATCGTCTCCGACGACGATGTCGCCGGGAAACACCGGAACGTCGCCGCAGCCGATGGGAACGTCGATGTCGATGGCCTCATGCAAGGTCAGGTTGGTGGGCGAGGATGGCCGGTTGTGATAGGCCGGGATATCGAGATCGCCGATGGACGCGGCATCCCGAAAGCCGCCATCCGTCACCACGCCCGCGCCGCCGCGCATCATCAGGCGCGTGATGAGGATGTCGCCGGCGCTTGCCGCGCGCGGGTCCTTGCGGCTGTCCATCACCAGGACGCACCCTTCAGGGCATGTCTCGATGGCAAGGCGTTGCGGGTGTTTCGGATTGCGAAAGACGTTCATGGGGTTGCGGTCCTCGCGCGCCGGCATGTAGCGCAGCGTGAATGCCGGCCCCACCATGTTGCGCCCCTTCGGCTTGAGAGGGCGGACATCCTGGATCGTCTGGTTGCGCAGTCCGCGCTTGTACAACGCGGAGCAAAGCGTCGCCACCGAAACGCCCATCAGCTTCTCCCGGGTGGCCGGGTTCATCGTCGTCATGCTCGTGTCCCTCAATTGATGGCAGGTTCGGGCGTCGGGCCGCCGTAATCGGCCCGCAGGAAATCGAAGTCGCAGCCCTTGTCGGCCTGCTCGATATGCTTGGAAAACATCAGTCCGTATCCGCGGCCGTATCGCGGCTCCGGCGGCGTCCATGCCGCCCGGCGTCGGGCCAGCTCCTCGTCCGGCACGCGCATGTCCAGCCGGCGTGCGGGGATGTCCAGTTCCACCATATCTCCGGTCTCCAGCAGCGCCAGCGGCCCGCCGACATAGGCTTCCGGCGCGATATGAAGCGCACAGGCACCGAAGGATGTGCCCGACATGCGGGCGTCCGAAAGGCGCACCATGTCGCGCAGGCCAAGCTTCAAGAGGGCCTTCGGCATGGGGATCATGCCCCATTCCGGCATGCCGGGTCCGCCTTGCGGGCCGGCATTGCGCAAAACCAGCACCGTGTCCGGGGTCATCGGATAATCCGGGTCGTCGATGATGGCCTTCAGTTCCGCGTAGGAATTGGCCACCAGCGCCGGGCCGGAATGCCGATGGAATTTCGGGTCGCAGGCCGCCGGTTTGATGACTGCCCCGTCCGGGCAGAGATTTCCCTTCAGGACGGCGAGGGAGCCCTCCGCATAGACCGGTTTCGACAGCGGGCGGATGACGTCCTCATTATAGATTTTGACGGTCTCGAGCCCCTCGACCAGAGGGCGCCCCGTTACCGTGATCGCCGAGGGGTCCAGCTTGACGCCAAGCTGTTTCATCAGCGCGCGCAGGCCCCCGGCGTAGTAGAAATCCTCCATCAGGTAGGTCGTGCCGGATGGCCTGATATTGGCGATCACCGGTGTCGTCCGGCCGATGCGGTCGAGGTCGTCAAGCTCCAGCGGTATGCCGGCGCGCCGCGCCATCGCGATCAGATGGATGATCGCGTTGGTAGAGCAACCGGTGGCCATCGCAACGGTGACCGCGTTGCGCACCGCCGCCTCGGTGATGATCTTGTCGGGCGTCAAATCTTCCCAGACCATGTCGACGATACGTCGGCCGCACTGCGTGGACATGCGTTGATGGCCGGCATCGGCGGCCGGGATGGACGATGCGCCAGGCAGGGTCAGGCCCATCGCGTCGGCAATGGCCGTCATGGTGGAGGCCGTACCCATGGTCATGCAATGACCGTAGGATCGGGCAATCCCGCCCTCGATACCTGTCCACTCTTCCTTGCTGATCGTGCCGGCCCGACGCTCGTCCCAATATTTGAAGCCGTCGGTGCCGGAGCCGAGATACTTGCCGGCATAATTGCCGCGCAGCATCGGCCCGGCCGGGAGGTAGATGAAGGGTATCCCCATCGATACCGCGCCCATCACAAGGCCCGGCGTGGTCTTGTCGCAGCCGCCCATCAGCACGGCGCCGTCGACGGGGTGCGAGCGCAGCAGCTCTTCCGTCTCCATGGCCAGCATGTTCCGGTAGAGCATGGTGGTGGGCTTGACGAAATTCTCCGACAGCGACAGCGCCGGCAGCTCCATCGGAAATCCTCCGGCCTGGAGGATGCCGCGCTTCACCCACTCGACACGGTCCTTGAAATGCATGTGGCAGGGCTGGGCGTCCGACCAGGTATTGAGGATCGCGATGATTGGCCGGCCTTCCCAGTCGACCGGGTCGTAGCCCATCTGCATCGTGCGCGACCGGTGCCCGAAGGAGCGCTGATCGTCGGGCACCATCCATCTGGCGGACCGCAACTCCGCATAGGTCTTCCTGCGGCCTGTCATGTCGTTTGCGGGTGCGTCGCTCATTCCTTCATGCCCCATTTCAGGATCGTATGGCGTTCGATGGTCTGGAAGACGACGTTCTCGACGATCAGGCCGATGACGATAACGGTGAGAAGTCCGGCGAAGACGGCCGGGATATCCAGCAGGTTGCGGTTCTCGAAAATGAACCAGCCAAGCCCGCCTTGCCCGGACGAGACGCCGAAGACGAGTTCCGCCGCGATCAATGTCCGCCATGCGAAGGCCCAGCCGATCTTGAGACCGGTCATGATCGAGGGGAACGCGGCGGGCACCAGAATTCGCGTGACGTAGGCAAAGCCCGTCAGGCCATAATTGGCGCCGACCATGCGCAACGTCCGCGATACGCCCAGAAAGCCCGCATGGGTGTTCAGCGCTACGGCCCACAGCACCGAATGGACCAGAACGAACACCAGGCTCGATGCACCGAGGCCGAACCAGATCAACGCCAGCGGAAGCAGCGAGATCGCCGGCAGCGGGTTGAACATCGCCGTCATCGTTTCAAGGAAGTCCGTGCCGATGCGGGTGTTGATGGCCAGCACCGTCAGCAACGCGGCAAGCAGCGTGCCGGCGACGTAGCCCATCAGCAATATCTGCAACGTCGTCCAGATGCGGGCAGGGAGCGTGCCGTCGGCCATGCGGTCGTAAAGCGCGGTCAGCGTGTCCGACAGGGTCGGGAACAGCAGCGGGTTGTCGAGGTAGCTTGCGTAGGTCTGCCAGATCAGCGCCAGAACGAGGATCAGCAGCGTCTTGCGGACGGCGCCGATGCCCCAGACCAGCTCGACGGGGCTGAGCTTCTGCTCTACCGCCGCGACATTGGCGCCCGGTGCGCCCGGCGCGCCGGATTGCGCAAGTAAGATTTGCGGCTTGCCCATGGCGCTCACTCCGTGTGGCCGGGTTCGGAAAAGAGAAGGTCGTGGATCTCGCGCTCGAGCTGGCCGGCGCTTCCGTCCTCCACATTGGCGCCGTCGACATCGACGACCTCGGCCTTTACGCGGCCGGGGTGAGGAGACAGAAGCAGGATGCGGTTGGAGATCTTGATCGCCTCGGCGATCGAATGGGTCACGAAGATGACGGTAAACTGCGTGTCGTCCCACAGTTGCAGCAACTCGTCCTGCATCTGCCGCCTTGTCAGCGCGTCGAGCGCCGCGAAGGGCTCGTCCATCAACAGGATATCGGGCTGCATCGCCATGCCGCGGGCGATTGCCACCCGCTGCTTCATGCCGCCGGACAAGGTGTGGGGATAGCTGTCGATGGCACGCGTCAGCTTGACCTTGTCGATATAGGCGCGGGCGCGTTCCTCGGCCTCCCGGGCCGGCAGTTTGCGGGCTACCGTCAGCGGAAACATGACGTTCTCCAGCACCGTCTTCCACGGCATGAGCTGGTCGAACTCCTGGAAGACCATCATCCGGTCGGGCCCGGGCCGCGTCACTTCGCGGCCATTGATGTGGATCGAGCCGCTGACCGGCTTCATGTAGCCGCCGACTGCCTTGAGCAGGGTGGATTTACCGCAGCCCGATGGGCCCAGCAGAACGAAGCGGTCCGATTTGCGGACGTCGAAGGAAACGTTTTCCGTCGCCGTCACCAGCAGGTTCGGCGTCTTGTAGCGCAGCGTCACATCGCGGACGTCGAGCAGGGGCGCGTCCGTTTGCGCCCGAACCCTGTCCGGCTTGGCAGGTGCCACGGACTGGAGCATGGCCGGTCTCCTTGAGGATGATGGATGGTGAAGACGCCGCCGCGCTCGCCATTGCGAAGCGGCGACGGCGGGGTCGGCTCAGTTTCCGTTGAGGTCTGCCGATTCCGGCAGGTAGTAGTCCGTCCAGGCTGCCGGCATCGTCTTCAGGGTGCCGATCTTGTAGAGGTGCGAGGCGAACTGCATGGTTCCCTGCGGGTCGGTGCGGAACTCGTCCAGCATGTGCGGCTGGTTCATCATCGCCATCAGATCGTCGAGCGAGGTCTGGTCGCCCGACACCGCCTTGTAGGCTTCCAGCGCGGAGCGCGGGTCGGCCTTGATCGCCTCGATCGCCTCTTCGGTGGCTTCGCGTACGGCCTTGACGATAACCGGATTGGCCTCGGCAAAGGCCGTCGTGGTGAAAAAGGTCGCCTGGGTAAGAGAGCCGCCGATGATCTCGCGGGAATCGGTAACCGCGTGCACGCCCTCCTGTTTCAGCTCGGTGTACTGGAAGGGCGGTGCGGAGAAGTGGTTCTTCACCTCGTGTGTCGGGTTGGCGATGGCCGCCACCGCATCCGGATGGCCGAGCTGGACCGTGTTCGGATCGAACCGGCGAACCTCGTCGTCACCATATTGTTTGGCCGCCGCCATCTGGAGAAGGATGGCCTGCGTGGAAACGCCGACCGTCGGCACCGCGATCTTGTCGGTCGGACCGATATCGTCCAGCGATTGGATGCGCGGATCGTTCGACACCATGATCACCGGCTGCGCCGAGCTCGTGACGATGCCCTTCACCCGGCCTCGGGTGCGGTCCCACAGCAGGAGCAGATTGCCGGTCCCGGTATTGACGATGTCCACATTGCCGGCCAGCAGCGCATCCGTCTGCGCGCCGCCGCCTGAAAAGGTGCGCCAGGCCACGGTGACGCCGTCCAGGCCATCTTCGGCGGCGTGCTTTTCGATCAGCTTGCGCGTCTCCATCACATGGCTGGCCAGATAGAGGATACCCGGCTGCCGCGTGATCGAGATCGTCGTCTTTTCCTGGGCCGCCAATGATCCCGTCACGCCGAACGTCAGGGCGACGGCGGCAAGGCCGCGTAGCAAGTTCATGTCGATGATCCTCCCGGTTTCGGTGACTGAACACCGTTCCGCCCTCCCAGGCGCCGGTCATAGATACACTAAAACATCAGTGCATCAACCTCGAATTTGTGTTACCGGTCGGCGTCACTTGGAGGAAGGCATCCATGCGCCCATCGACCATCGTGCTCGACCGCTCACGGCAGGTCGCCGTTCAGGTCTACGAGATTCTGCGCGAGCGGATCCTAGCGGTGGAGCTGGCGCCGGGGGCGTTGCTGGTTCGGGGTGACATTCAGGAAGAGTTCGGCGTCAGCCAGACGCCCGTGCGCGATGCGCTTCTGCGCCTGCAGGAAGAGGGGCTTGTCGATATCTTTCCGCAGCACGCGACGCTCGTTTCGCGGATCGACATCGGCCATGCCCGGCAGGCGCAGTTTCTGCGGCTGTCGCTGGAGCTCGAGGCGGTCCGCCGGCTGTCGGCCGATTCGCCGGCTGAAACGGCTGCCGAACTGGCAGAGGTTCTGGAGCAGCAGGACAGGGTGGCCGACCCGTCGACCCACGACCGGTTCGATGCGCTGGACCGCGATTTCCACCGTGTGCTGTACGCGCGCAGCGGCAATCTCGGCCTGTGGCGCATGATGCGTACGCGCTCGACGCACCTCGACAGGTTGCGGCGGCTGAACCTGCCGATGCCTGGCAAGATGCAGGCTGTCCTGGAAGATCACCGCGCGATCGTGCGGGCGGTGGAGGCCGCAAACCGCTCGGGCGAGGCCGAGCAGGCGATGCGGCGTCACCTTTCGGGAACGCTCGCGATGGTGGATGCGATCAGCGACCGGTATCCCGAATTCGTCCTGAGGGACGATGAGGGCGCTGTCGTCCGACGCGCCGAACCCGGCAGGGTCGCTGCCGGGCTCTGATCGGTTGTACCGAGCCTTAGTAGGCCGATTTGGACGAGATCATTTCCACGACCGTCCGGAAGATGATGCGGATATCCAGCATGAACGACCAATTGTGGATGTACCACAAATCATGCGTCAGCCGCTCTTCCATGTGCGTCAGCGTCGGCGTTTCGCCCCGGCAGCCATTGATCTGCGCCCAGCCCGTCAGGCCCGGCTTGGCGTGGCGGCGGAACGTGTATTTCTTCAGGAGCTGGTCGTATTCCTTGTCGTGCGCCACGGCATGCGGCCGGGGCCCGACAATCGACATCTGCCCGCACAGGACGTTCCAGAACTGCGGCAGCTCGTCGATGCTCTTGGCCCGGATGAAGGCGCCGACACGCGTGATGCGGTCGTCGTTGCGCCGCGCCTGGGTGACCGTCTCGCCATCTTCCATGACGCGCATGGAGCGGAACTTGGCGATGCGGAACGCCTCGTTGTTGTAGCCGCGCCGGGACTGACGGAAGAAGACCGGGCCGCGACTGTCGATCTTGATCGCAATCGCCACCACCACGAACAGCGGCGCCAGGAAAGCCAGCGCGGCCGAGGCGAAGACGATGTCGAAGGCGCGCTTCATGGCCCGCTCGGCAAGCGTCAGCGGCCGGCGCTGGATCTCGAAGGCGATATTGTCGCCGATATGGCGCACCGGCTGCGCGATCAGGCCCGCGGCAAAGTCGTTGACGACAAGCTTGATCGGCAGGGGCAGGGCACGCAGCTCGGTCAGGAGCTGATCCATCATCGGCAGGTTGCCGGCGGGCGTGGCCACCATGACCTCGTCGACCGAGAAGCCGATGCCCGCGCTGAACGCACCCGAAAGCGCCGTGAAATCGTCGTTCGGGCAGCGCAGCACATGGTGGATCGACAGGCCGTAGCGGGCCACGTCGGCGGCCATCTTGTCGTAGTCGAAGGATTCGCCGCAGATCAGGAGCACGCGCTTCATCTGGAACAGGCCGTGCGCCATGGCCGTATGCAGATGGCGCCGCCAGACGATGCGGCTGACGGTCAGCACCGTCATCGCCAGCAGCATGAAGGCCAGCATGGACGCGCGCGAGAAGATCTCGCCGATCTTCAGGAAGAAGGCGACGCTGGCCAGGAAGGCCATGATGCCCACCCCGGCCAGGAGGATGGCCCGAAACTGCGTGCCGAACGACAGAAGCGCGGTCGGCTTGTAGAGGCCGCAGGCGCTCATGGTCAGCACGAAGGCGGCGGCCAGCGTGATGCCGACGCCGATCCACGGGGAGGGGTCGATGAGAACGCCGAAAGCCAGCCAGTGATAGGCGATCCCGGCGGTGATGCTGCTGCCGACGATCAACACGACATCCAGCACGGCGGCGACCGTGGCTATGGTGTCGTAGTTCAGCGTCCGGCCTTGCCGCCGCCTTGCGGCGAGCTTGAGGTGGGTGGTTTCGATCAGCGCCATGTCGGGCTCGCGGTGTGGGGCCGTCCGTCCGGCTGCGGTTCGCGCCTGGACGGGGCTGTCAACGGGTAATGGGTTCGATGGTCTGCGGTGGCGCGCCCTTTCGGGCGCGGCCTTGCGGTCCGGCCTCAGGGCCGGGCCTCGGTCGTGCTCTCGGCACGGTTGCGGTCTGTGCGAACCCAGCCCGCCGAATGGCGGCGCAGGATGAGCTTGTTGACGTAAAGCGGGATCTTGCCGAGCGCGTAGGTGGCGATGTGGCCGAAGGCCCGTGCCGGAAGGATAGACCGTCCGTACTTTGCCCACCCGATCAGCGAGGCCCCGACCACGAAGGCCAGGTTGAAGGCGGCCAGAAGGAAGGCGCCCACGGAGCCGGTGATCATCGCGAACAGCGCCGTAACGCCGAACATCATGATCAGGAGCAGCAGCAGAAGCGTCAGCGGCGGCACCATCATGTCGAGCGACAGGACGAGCGCCCCCGGCTGGCGCAGGATGCCCGGCTTGAAGAAGCCGGCGATCGCATTGCCCAGCATGGACAGATGGCCGTTTTCCCAGCGCGAGCGCTGCGAACGTATCCCCTGCTCGGTGCAGGGGAACTCGCTGGTCACATAGGCGTCTTCGCACAGGAACGGCGCATAGCCCTCCACTGCCAGATCGAGGCCCAGCTTCAGGTCTTCGGTCAGGTGCCCGTTCGCAAGGTCGACGGTTTCGATGGCCTTCCAAGGGAAAGCCATGCCGGTGCCCATCAACTGGTTGGGCAGCCCCAGGCGACGCAGGCCCAGCGGCCGTGCGAGGCACTTGATGACGTAGGCGAAAGCCGCAACCTGGGTTTCGATGGGCGCCCCCTTCGGGGCGGTCATCAGGTATACGGCCTGGGCCGGCTTGTCGGTCTCCGCGACCTGGCGGGCGAGCATGTCGATCGCGCCGTCGGACAGGCGGCAATCCGCATCCAGGATGATCAGGCACTCGGCGGGGTTCTTGGCGACATAGGCGACGCCGGCATCGAGCGCATAGCCCTTGCCGCGCTTCTGCGTATCGTATCGCTCCACCACCTCGACACCGGCCGCCCGTGCAATGGCGGCCGTCCTGTCTTCGCAGTTGTCGGCTACCACGACGACGCGGTCACCCTCTGCAAGTTGGGGAAGAAGCGCGGCGATGGTGCCGCCGATGTTGTCTTCCTCGTTATGTGCCGGCACAACGATCGCGACGCTGGGGCGCGGCACGGCGATGGCCCGGTTGGGCTTGCGCTTGGCGAGGATACCGGAGGCGATTTCCGTCCCGTATACGACGGTGGGAACGGCAAGTGCGCCGTTCAACGCCAGAAAAAACATGTTCAGCAATTGCGCCACGAGAGAGCCCCCGGGTCTGCCTGTTCAAGGCTTTGAAAACGAGGCAAGAATCCCAAGATGGAGGCTTTGCAACAAGCTGTCCTTCGGCATTAGGGGAGGGCCAATGCGTGCCCGTCCGTACCTATCCTTTCAGGTCGCGGATGAACCTAAAGTTGCATAGAGGGCGTATCGGAAGATGCCGGCGGTGGTAATAGGAGGCTTGCTTGCACCGCTTTTGCTGGGTTTGGCGGTGTCATGGCACCCCCCAAGGCAAGCGCCGCCGTTACGAATCGAGCATGGCGGCCAGCCACCGTGCCCCAAAGGCGTAGGGCATCACTTATATTCGATGAGTTGCCGTCTGCGACCGCGAAACCGGTTCCACTCGTAACTGGCGATACCCTGAAGTTCGGGAAATTTTCCTAGGACGAGAAAGGTCGCATGCGCCCAGTTATCGGCATTGCCTGCGCCCTGCCGCATGGCCATGCGGGCAACCTGCACAGGATAGATGCCGAGCAACAGCAGGCCGGCGGGATGCACGGTTGCCGCTGCCAATGCTGCCGCGGGTATGGCGCCGCCCCAGATGCAGGCGCGCGAGACGCTGCGCTTCCATATTCCGTGCGGCGAGCCTGCGTGCATGCGCGCCACTTCCGCAAAGGCGTGTCCGCCGCGCACGTTACGGCGCCACCATTGAGAGAAGCGCGTCATGGCGGCGTCGTGCCGCGTCATCTCCGACGCGATCCGGAAAATGCGCCATCCGGCCGTGCGCAGCCTGACGCAGAGCTCGGGCTCTTCACCCGCTATCAGGGCCGGGTTGAATCCGCCCACCGCGTCGAATGCCCTGGACCGCACCAGGAAATCGCCGCCGCATTCCTGCTGCTCGCCGGCGGGGACATTCCACTCCCGGTCGGTCATCGCATTATAGACGGACGCTTCCGGGCGGCGCTCGCGCCGGCGGCCGGCAACGATGGCGACGTCGTCGTGGGTGTCCAGGAACGCGCGGGCGTCGTCGAGCCAGCCTTCGGCAAGCTCGCAATCGCCATCCACGAACTGGACATAGCCGAGCCCCGGCGCCACGGCGGCCAGCTGGGCGCAACCGGCATTGCGGGCGCGCGCGGCGGTGAAGGGCTGTGTCATATCCAGCCGCTCGACGATCGCCCCCATCCCTTCGGCCATTTCCGGACTGCCGTCCGTCGAGCCGGAGTCTACATAGACGGTGCTGCGTATGTGGGGGCCAAGCGAGCGCAGGCAGGCAGCAAGGCGCGGGCCTTCATTGCGTCCGATGACGACGATGCCGATATCGCGGCCGCTCATATTCGTCTCCTGAAACCGATCCGGACAATCCGGATTGTGAGTCGACGCACGGCAAAGTTGCAACTACGCGGCGGGGAATTTGCTCACGGCGCAAGGATGCCCTGTCGCCATGCCCGCCAGAAGTCCGTCAGTGGAGGTGCATCGGGCCTTCGGATGCGCCGGACGGAGGGGCGTCTAATGCTAATTGCGTACGGGTAAACGGGCCGTACTTCAATTAGTTTCGCAGCAGTTAAGCAGTGCGGGAGGCCACGTGTCCACCGGCCTGCATCAAGCTCATTCAAGACCGATCATCGGGAATTCATTTCGCCCGGAGCCGCCCCATGCGATTCATGTCTTTCATTATGTCTCTTTGCCTTCTGGTTGTGGCAACCGGTGCAAAGGCCGAACCTTACAAACTCCAGCCCGGCGATACGCTCGAAGTCTGGGTAGCCCAGGACGAGCGGATGAACCGCGAGGCGATCATCAGCCCCGACGGCACGCTGTCGCTGCCGCTCGTCGGGCAGATCGCAGCCCAGGACCTGACGGTCGACCAGCTCGAGCAGGAATTGTCGCAGAAGCTTGCCGGCTTCTTCAAGGGCGAGTTGAACCTTTCGGTGATGCTGCAGCCCGGTGCCCAGCACATGCCGATGATCTACGTTGTCGGCGATGTCGACGCGCCGGGGTCGTTCCCCTACCGGCCCACGATGACGGTGCTTCACGCCGTGACGGTGGCTGGCGGCCTGTATCGCACGCCGATGGAAGCGCGCGATCAGGACCGTGCGCTGGTCGTCGAGAACCAGCTTGCCGAGACGCGGCGGCAGATTGCGGACACCACATTGCGCATTGCGCGGCTGAACGCCGAACTGGCAGGACGCCAGGAGATCGAGCTTCCCGCCGGCGCCTTGCCCGAGATGTCCGAGATCGAGCGGCAGAACCTTCTGGAACGCGAGCGGCAGGTGCTGAAAGCCAATATCGACGAGGTGAACGCCCAGCGTAATGCCCAGACGCAGCTAAGCACCCTCGGCGACTCCGGCATCGAAGCGCTCCGCCGTCGCATGGAAAGCGTCAACCGCCGCATCGACCTGGCCAATCAGCGCCTGGCATCCACCTCGGCGCTGGTCGCCAAGGGCTTGTCGCATGCCTCCGCCAAGCTGGAGCTGGAAGCGGAAGTTGCCGAGCTGAGCGAGCAGGGCGACGAGCTGCAGAACGATTTGAGCGCCCTCGAAGGCGCCAACCTGACCGAGAAGACGCGGGTTGATACCTACCTCAACGAGCGTCAGGCCCGCCTGCTTTCCGAATTGCATGACAATGAGCGCCAGCTTCAGTCGGCCAAGGCCACGCTGATCCAGGACGAGCGGGTCATGTCGATCTACACCAACAGTGAGATCTCGGAGCGTCGCGGCATCGAGGCACATTACTCGATCATGCGCTCGCAGGACGGCGACGTCAGCGAGGTGCCGGCCACCGAAACGACCCTGCTTCGGCCGGGAGACCTGGTGCGCGTGGCCTATCAGCGCAACGGCCAGCGGTCTGCGTCCATCGACGGAACCCAGGCGGGCGGCAGTAACTGACGCCCTGCCGGCGAACCCCTCATCCTTACGGCGGCCTCCCACCGATGGAGCGTGGCATGGAAAACGATATCCTCAACAACATCAGATACTATGTGGAACTGGCCCTGCGCCGTCCCCTGGCAGCAATCCTGCCCGCCATCGCAGTGGTGCTCATCGGCCTCGTGGTCGTGCTGCAATTGCCGCGCACCTATACGTCGGAGGCCATCATCGAGGTTCGCTCCAACCAGGGGCCGAACCCGCTGATCGCCTCGACCGTCGGCACCGAGCGCCTGCAGTTCATCGAGCAGCGCGTCCTGGCGCGAGACCAGCTCCTGGCCTTCGTCAATCGCCTGAACCTGTATCCCGATATCCGCAGCACCATGTCGGACTCGCGCCTGGCAGAGATGGTGCGGCGCGACATATCGATCATCCCGCTGGCGACCGAGGAATCGCAGCAATTCGTGGGGCGCTCGATCTTCCGTCTGCGGTTCTCCTACGGTGACAGGGAGCTGTCGGCCCAGGGCGCCACGGAGCTTGTGGACATGATCATCCGCGAGAACCGCAAAAGCCGCACGAACACCGCTGCCGACACATCGCAGTTCCTGGAGCGCGAAGTTGCCGCTCTGTCGAACGGCCTTGCCGAGCGCGACACGGCCTGGCGCAACTTCCTGGAGCAGAACGGCGACGCGCTGCCCAGCCGGGTCACGGCCCTCGTTGCGGAGTTGAACACCCGCGAGCAGGACCTGGCAGAGGTGAACCGCCAGATCGGCACCCTCGACGACGAGATCAGCCTTCTTGAAGCGCAGTACCGCTGGAATGCGCCTCTGGCCGACACGGCCTCCGCCGCCCGCCAGCGCCAACTGGACGAGCTGAAGGGCGAGCTGGCCGCAAAGTCCTCCGCCATGTCCGACGCCCATCCGGAAATCCGCAGCCTGCGCTCGCGCATCGAATCCCTCGAGGGGCAGATCGCCAGCGCCGCCGCCGCGACCGCCGGCACCGACCCTGCGACCCTGTCGCCGGAACTCGGCCTGATTTCCGAGCGTATCGAACTGTCGAAGCCGCGCCGCGCGGGGCTGGTGCAGCAGCAGGGCGAACTGACCTCGCGCATCGATTGGCTGAAGGCCACGATCGCCCGTGCGCCGGAAGTGGAATCGCAGATGGCGGCGCTCGAGCGTGACCGCACGGCCGCCCAGCGCAGCCTGGAAGACATGCGCTCCAAGCTTGACACCGCCCGCGTCGGCCTGCGCCTCGAGGAAGACCAGAACGTCGATCAGATCCAGGTGGTGGAAGCGCCCGAGGTGCCCCGCTACCCGAGTGCGCCCAGCCGCACCAAGATGATGCTTCTGGTGCTTGCCGCGGCCGGCGCAGCCGGCGCCGCCTGCCTGTACCTGTCCGACAAGATGGACAAGTCCATCCGCGGTGCCTTCGACCTGCGCCGCTCTCTGGAAGGGCAGTCGCTGGTGGTCATTCCCGACATGCATCCGCGGGGCGGCGGGCTGATGCGCCGTATCGGCCTGGTTTCCTCTCTTATGATCTTCGTTGTCGCCGCGGGGCTGGCCACCGGCCAGCCCGCTTCCCCGCAGCCCCGTGAACCCATCGCGCCCAGCGTCGTTGCCTGAGGACAATTTCCATGGATCGTGTGACTGAAGCACTTCAGCGGGCGCGCTCGCTTCCGGCGATGACCCCGGCTCCGCTGCCGCAGGCAAGCGGCCAGCGCGATGCGCGGGCCCACCGTGCCCAGCGTGTCAGCTCTCTTTTCCAGCTTGACGGCGGCATCGCCCAGCTCGATGGCGCCAAGGAGGTGCAGCCCCATGCGCCCGCGCCGCACCGGCTGCTTGCAGCCAATGTCATCGCCTTCGACAAGTCGGAACCGCGGACACGTGCCTACGATGTCCTGCGCAACCATCTTCTGACGCTGATCGCGGCCGACATACCGCAGGTCGTGGCCGTAACTGCGCCGACTCCCGGATGCGGCGTCACCGTCACCTGCGCCAATCTGGCCTTTTCCATTGCGCGGGCGCGCAAGCAGACCGTCGTGGTGATCGACCTGAAGCCGAAGGCGAAGGCCGGCGGCCTTGCCGAGGTGCTGAGCCTGCCGCGCGTGAAGCCGGCCGCCGACAGCACCATCGTGGACCGCGTCCGCCGCGTGCGGGCCGGGGGCGCCGTCGTCAACATGCTGACGCCTCCGGACGATGCCGATATCCCGGCCTTCGTGGACATGGTCAAGCGGGACCTGCGGCCGGACGTCCTGCTTCTGGATACACCGCCGCTCCTGGTCGGCGACGACGCGGCGCAGATCTTGCCGGTCGCGGACCTCGTGCTTCTGGTGGTCGCGGTGGGGCAGTCCTCTGTCTCCGAGCTGGAGACGTGCAAGTCGTTTTTGCCGGCGAGCGCCAAGCTCCAGGTTTTGATGAACAAGGCGCGGCCGCACGGCATGTAAGCCGGCGGCCCGAAATGCAACGGCTACCGCCAAAGGAGCCATTTCATGTATGAGTCCTATTTCGGATTGCGCGAAAAGCCATTTTCCATTCTTCCGGATCCGCGTTTTCTGTATTTCAGCCGTAACCACCAGATGGCATTTTCGATGCTGGAATACGGCATCATCAACCAGGCCGGCTTTACCGTCGTCACCGGGGCCATCGGCTCCGGCAAGACGACGCTTATCCGCCAGCTTCTGGGCTGTCTCGGGCCGGATGTGCGTACGGGCCTTATCAGCCACACGCCGCGCAACAACAGCCCGATGCTGCAGTGGATCCTGATGGCCTTCAACCAGCCCTTCGAGGAGGGCTCCTACGCGGGCCTCTACAAGCGCTACTCGGAGTTCGTTACATCCGAATACGAGCGGCACGGCCGCGTCGTGCTGATCGTCGACGAGGCGCAGAACCTCGATGCGGAACGGCTGGAAGAGCTGCGTATGCTCTCCAACGTCAACACCGACGAGATGATGATGCAGCTTATCCTGGTGGGACAGCCCGAATTGCGGGCCACCCTTCAGGGGCCGGGCATGGAGCAGTTCGCCCAGCGTGTTTCATCCGACTTCAACCTGCCGGCCTTGCAGGCGACGGAAGCGATGTTCTACTTCGATCATCGCCTGCGCGTGGCGGGCTGCGAGCGGGAGCTCTTCTCCAACGAGGCGAAGCGCATGATCCACGAGGACTCCAAGGGCGTGCCGCGCCTGATGAACGTCCTTGCCGACCGCTGCCTCGTCTATGCCTATGCGGAAGAGGCCTCCATGGTAACGCCTCGCATCGTCAACCAGGTCATCGCCGACCGCGCCCAGCACGGCGTCTTCGGCTCGCGGATCGAGGCGATGCCGGTGGCCGGTACGATCTAGCTACTGGCCTCAAGGCATCCACAGACCCTATCCAACGCAGAAGGGGCGGCCATTGGCCGCCCCTTCTGCGTTCGTGTGATCCAATCGCGTGCTGCTTGGCTTGGCTTGATTTTGCGGGGTGGTGCCGCGCGCCCTGCGCCGGAACCCTCTGGCGCCCGTGCAGCCGGCCCTCAGGCCGCCCAGCCCAGCGCCCGGGCTCCGGCCAGCACCAGATAGCCAAGCAGCAGGCCAAGGCCGACGGCGGGGATGACGACCCCTTCGAAACGCCAGTCGAACAGACGGTGGCGGATCTTGAAGGCATAGGCGATCGGCCAGGACGAGAATTGCGCGGCGACGATCGCCGCCAGCGCACCTTCGAGGCCGAACAGCGAGTGCCCGACCGGCAGTCCGACCACCAGGACGACGAGGCGGATGGCGTTCGTGCACAGATAGTAGCCCATCCGCTTGGTGGCCATGTAGCACTGCTCGGTGACGCAGAACTTCATGCCGACGAGGCCGATGGCCAGAAGCGACAGCATGGTGCCGGATTCCGCGTAGCGCGGATCGTAGAGGATCGAGACGATCAGCGGCGCGGTGACGAAAAGACCGCCGGCACAGATGCCCAGCACCGCATCGGCGCCGGCCTGGAAGGTGAAGTAGCTTTTGCGGAAAGCTGCGGCATCGGTGCGCGTCAACTCGCTGAGCGCGGGAAAGGCGACTGTGCCGGCCAGCGTGTTGACGGCTGTCTGGAAGACGCTGAGCAGAAGCGCGGCAATGGCATAAAGGCCGAGCACATGCGCATCCACGAGGCCGCCGAGGATCAGCCTGTCGCCGGTGGTGAACAGCACGCCGATCAGCGACGATACGAAGATCCAGCGTCCGAAACCGAAGATTTCGGTCCAGGACTCCTTGTCCCAGCCGATGCGGTTTGCATGGCCCGGCAGCACCAGATGGCTGGCCGCCATGCGGATGAAGGCCGCGAACAGCGAGCCCAGCACCAGCGCCCAGATCGACGGCCAGGTATAGGCCAGCGCCAGGGTGACGACGAAACCCGCCATCTGAGCGCCGAATTCCAGCTCGGTCAGGCGGCGCAGTTGCAGGTTACGCCGCGCTTCGTGGATGCGAGTGGATTCAAGCCCCTGCAGCACGGCGGCGAAGGTGCCGACCACCAGCACGAACGGCAGTCGCGGATCGACATAGACCGTGTCGGCCGCGAAGACGCCAAGCGGCGCAAGCACCGCGATGACGATCGCCAGTACGATGGCGAGGCTCCAGATGAACAGGCCACGCGCGATCTGGACGGTCCACGCCGTGTTGAGGAAGGTGGGGTCGCTGCCGCGCTTGTGTACGATGACGTTCTGGCCGATGCCGAGATCGGACAGCAGCGCCAGGGCGACGGCCAGCACACCCACGACCGCCATGACGCCGAAGGCTTCCGGCAGCAGCAGCCGGGTCAGCACCATGTTGCTGACCATGCGCACGCCGAGCGAGGCGCCGAACTGGCCCATGCTCCAGGCTCCGGCGGATGACACCCTGCGGCGGAGCGGACGTTCCATGGCTTCTGCCGTCATGCTGGTGCCTCAAGCGTCATTGGTGCGAGAAAGGGCGGTGGCCGGTGCCGCGGCGCCGCTATGTGCATAGGCGCCCGTACCGATGACGCGCATCCCCTGCGAGGCGACCGCCGTTTCACCCATCGTGGCCATGCGCACCATGCCGACACCGAAGCCGGCCATGATCCAGTAGATGAACGGGATGTAGGATACGCTGCTGACGGTGGCGATTGTCACCAGTGTCGCGGCCATGATGGCCAGCCACTGGCGTGCGGGCTCCGCCAACGCATTGCGGCGGAACGCCATCGGCAGGACGGACAGGCCCGTCAGCGCGAAGATGAGAATGAAGATCGCGAGCGTCAGCAGGCCGAATTCGAGGGCAATGGCGACATAGGTGTTCACCACGTCGATGATGCCCTGGCCCTGCCGCATCACCAGCATCTCGGGCTCGTTCAGGAATTCGGCCGCGCCGAAGATCGGGTGCCGGCCGATGATGGCCATCGAATTGTCGATGAGCTGCTGGCGATATTCGACATTGTTGTTTTCCACGGTGCCGACGAAAGGCAGGTAGCGGATGATCTTGTCGCCGAGCGGCGACATCAGGACGGGGATCAGAGCGAGCCCGCCCAGCATTGTAGCCTGCACGCCGGTCGATACGGCCTTGGGGCGCGCCAGAAGATAGACGACCAGCATGATCGCCGCGCCCACCCATGGCCCGCGCGACAGGCTGGTGACAAGGCCGATGGCAAAAGCCGCGAAGATACCCATCACCACCATGGTGCGCTTTTCCCGCGTCATCAGGGATAGCATGCAGCCCATGGCGATCATGCACATGAAGCCGAAGGCGATCGCCTCGATCGCCGGCCCGGCCGAGCGCAGCATGCCGTCTCGAAACAGGTAGAATTGCACCATCTCTGCCCCCCATCCCTGGGCGACGACATTGAAGAGCCGCCACTGACGGATGAACTCGATGACGCCGATGACGGGAAAGGACAGCGTTCCGAACACGAAGGCCATGTAACCCTTGCGGATATCGCCGACCGTCGTCATGCAACGGCTGAAGACGAAGTAGGGCACGCCGATTTCCAACACGTTGGTGATCAGGCGGCGGACCGTGTCGGTCACGGTTGCTTCGCTGTGCCGGAACGTCAGCACGGTGATGAGAAAGACGAAGCTGACGACGAGCGTATCGACGATCTTCAGGCGCGGCGGCACGGCCTGCCGCAGCAGGGCCGGCAAAAGCGGAAGCAGGATGGCGGCCGACAGGATGCGCTGGGGCGTCAGGTCGAGCAGCGTGTTGATGCCGGCGAAGCCCGGCATGCGGATCACCAGATTGGGCGCGGTGAACATCAGCACGATAAACAGATAGGGCCGTTCTTCGGGCGGCAGCTTGCGCGCCGAGACAAGGGCGATGACGAAGAGGCAGGCCCCGTAGGCAAAGAAGTTCCGAACCAGGAAGACCGCCACCGTGGCGGCGACCCAACTGCCGATCCAGACGCGGATCGTCTCGCGATCGACGATGCCGGTGGCGATCCGTGCCGCGATGGCGAACATCGCGAGCGTGCCGGCAAGGATGTATGTGACGGCTGAAATGGACTCGCCCATGGCGGGCCGCTCCTTGATGAAAAGACGCCCGCGCGCGAGCGAATACAAAATTTGTCGTAATGATTGTTAGGCCACCGCCTACCACCACCACAACACGGTCGATGGGGTATGCCATTCCACCGATGGCAGGATGCCTTCACCCGTTTGGCCAAGTCGCGCAACGGGCTGCCGGTCCGGCATAACGGGGGACAGGGCCCGCTTTCCGCCCGCTGATCCGTCGCCGCTCCGTGGTGTCCCGGTTCTCGCGGCGGATCTGTCGGGCCTCTGGTTCCTGCAACGGCCGACACCCGGAGAAGGCGCACCTTATGAAGCTCAGCGTCGTCATAGTGAATTACCGTACGCCCGGGCTGGTCCTCGATGCCGTGGCGTCGCTGCTTGACGACGACACGTTGCCGGGCGGAACGCGCATTCTGGTTGTCGATGGGGCATCCGGCGACGACTCGGTCGCACGTTTTTCTGCGGCCATCGGCGAGCGCGCATGGGCCGACCGGGTAGAGCTGCTACCCCTTACGGTGAATGGCGGTTTCGCCTTCGCCAACAACCGGGGCATCGAACATCTTCGCGCCAGGGGCCAGCTGTCCGAATACACGCTGATGCTGAACCCGGACACCTATGTACGGCCGGGTGCCGCGCGTGCCCTCGTGGACTTCATGGACGCCAATCCGCGCGCCGGAATAGCCGGCAGCCGCCTGGAGGATCCGGACGGCACGATGCAGTCCTGCGCGTTCCGGTTTCCCAATCCGCTGGGCGAGTTCGAAAGCGAAGTCCGCTTCGGTCCGGCCAGCCGTATCCTGAAACGCTTTACCAACGTTCAGCCGACCGGCGATGCGCCGCAGCGCGTCGGCTGGGTCAGCGGCGCCAGCTTCATGGTGCGGCAGGAGATGCTGGCCGAAATCGGCCTGATGAGCGAAGACTACTTCCTGTACTATGAGGAGGTGGATTTCTGCCTGCGCGCGGCCCGCGCCGGGTGGGAGTGCTGGCACGTGCCGGAAAGCCGCGTGGTGCATCTTGTCGGCCAATCCACAAACGTAACGCGCCGGACGTCGAAGCCGTCGCGCCGACCGCGCTACTGGTTCGAATCCCGCCGTCATTACTTCATGTCCAATCATGGCCGCACCTATGCGGTGCTTGCCGACCTGGCGTGGCTTTCGGGCTTCGGCCTGCGGCGCGTCAGGCGGCCGCTCAGGCGCGGCGGCGACGATGTGCCGCCGCATCTGTTCAAGGATTTCCTGCGCCACAGCGCCTTGCGGGCATCGGCCGAAGGCCGGGGAAGCCGTGGAGACTAGATGATGCTCAATCGACGCCGTTTCCTTTTTGCCGCATTCGCTTCACTCGCCGTTCCCGGCGTGTTCGAGGTCGCGCGCACGGCGCGTGCCGCACAGCGCGGGTCGGGGCTGGGCCTCAACCTTGTCGGCCTGCCGTACTGGACCACGGAGCACCCGTTCACCAACCTGGCCGCAAGCGCATCGCGCTGGCGCGTGCAGCGCGTGAACGCCCCATTCACCTGGGACGATCCGCTGCCGCCCATGACGGACGATCGCTATCCGCGAACGATCCCGCCCGGCACGTTCCTCGAATCCTTCCTGATCCACACCAAGTACCGCAGCCACCTGCCATCCAACCTGACGGTGCGATACGACGGCCGGGGCCGGATCGGCTATTATGGCGGCGCCGTGCTGCTCGACCGCGGCGAGGGCTTCGACCGCATCCGCATCAACCACACCGATGCCCCCGTCATCGCGCGCCTGTATGAGACCGATCCCGACAACCCGCTGCACAATCTGCGCCTCCTCGAGCAGGCGGACGGCGGCGGCGATCTGTTCCGCGAGGCCTTCCTGAACCGCCTCGAGGGTATGCAGGCCCTGCGCTTCATGGATTGGGGCCAGACGAACGACTCGCCGCTCCAAAGCTGGGACCAGCGGCCGAAACCCGGCATGTTCGATCTGGCCGACCGCGGCATTCCGGTGGAAACGATGGTTGCGCTGGCAAACCGGACGGGCATCGCGCCCTGGTTCACCATTCCGCATCTGGCCGATGACAACTATGCAGAGCAGATGGCGCAACTGGTGCGCGAGCAGCTCGACCCCGCACTGCCGCTCTATGTGGAGTATTCCAACGAGGTCTGGAACGAGATCTTCAAGCAGGCCGCGTATGCCCGGGAAGAGGGATTGCGCCTTGGCCTTTCGAGCGACCCGTTCGAAGCGCAGCTCAAATATCACGGCCAACGCTCCAGCGAGGTGATCTGGACCTTCCGTCGCGTCTTTGGCGCCGATGCGAAGCGCGTCAAGGGCGTATTCGCGGGGCAGGCGGAGAACCCGTGGACCGTGGATGTCGTCCTGTCGTCGCAGCAAGCGCGCGACAATGCCGACCTGATCGCGATCGCTCCGTATTTCGGCTACAGCTACGGCACGCCGGATCGCGCGAAGGATGTGTCGCAATGGTCTCTCGACCGGCTCTTCGCCGAGCTGGAAAAGGACCTGGCAGGGCGAACGCGCGACATGATGCGCGCCCAGAGCGAGACGGCCAAAAGGCTGGGCCTGCCGCTTGCGGCCTACGAAGCCGGGCAGCACCTTGCCGGCGTTGCCGGCCAGGAAAACGATGAGCGGCTTGTCGCCCTGTTCATCGCGGCCAACCGCGATCCGCGCATGGGCCAGCTCTATCGCACCTACCTCGATAGCTGGAAGGCGGCGGGCGGCGGCCTGATGGTGCTCTACACCTCCATGTACGATCCGGGAAAGTGGGGCTCGTGGGGGCTTCTGGAGCACGAGGGAGAGACGACGTCACCGAAATGGGAGGCGGTGCACGGCCATATCAATGCGTAACCCAATTTTAATGTGTTTTTTCAAGGGATTTTCAGGGCGGCGGCAATGTCGGATTTAAACGAGAGCAACATGATCTGGGCAGATTCGACAAGCGGCCGGCTGCTTGAGGTGATCGATGCGCGCATCGCGGCCATCGGGCTCGATCTTGACGGCCTTACCGTTCTGACCGACGCGCGGACCGAGGAGGATTTCGTCACCATTCTCCTGGCGGCGCGGGCCGGGGCCCGGCGTATCGTTGCGGCCGCGCCGGCCCGGGCGACCGTTCGCAGCGCCCAGGTGGAAGCGATGTTGCGGCGCCTGAACGCCGAGGAAACGCTGACCAGCGAGATCGAATTCGTGCAGGGGCTGACCGCCGATATGGCCTCCGGCGTGGATATCGTGGCTGTCGAGCGCCAATCCTCGCTCATCAAGCCGGCATTGCTGAGCCTGATGCCATCCAGGTCGGTTCTGGCGATGCTGTTCGATTGCCGCGGGGCGGTTTCGGGCGGCCTCGACGCGCGGCAGCGCGATGCCTACGACCTCAAGGTCGCCGGCGCAGACCTTGCGGACCGCGATTCCGGTGTCGCCGACTATCTGGCTCCGCTCTGCCTTCTGCAGATCGCCCAGGCCGGTGTCGATCCGATGGGCGCGCGATGCCTGCTTCTGTGCGACAACGAGATGAAAGGGCTTCTGGCAACCGGCCTGCAGGGCGCGGGCGCGGACGTCGTCATCCGGCCTTCGCTGGCCGAGGTCTCGGAAGGCTCGTTCGATTTCGTGGTTCTGGCGATGACGCCGTCGCGTGATTATCGCCTGGATCTCGCCGACGTTTCCCGGCTGCCGGACCTGATACCCGCCGGTATGGTGGTTCAGTTCTGGGGCGATATCGACCGCAGTGCGGCGCGCTACTTCTCGGTGGATATCTGGCCGCCGGTTCATCCCGGACGCGGGCAGATGGGCATCAGGCTGGCCGCGCTTGGCTCCGAGCCTGTCGTCGCCATTCGTGCACAGGCCCTGCAATCCGCCACGCTGGCGCTCAAGCGCGACTATCCGCAAGAGGGTGTCCCGCCTGAGCGGCTGGCGGCAACGGCCTGAGGCGGCGGGCGTGCGCTGGCAGCCGCATAACCCCGTATCGGGCATATTCGACATGGTGCGCGTCATTGCGATGTCGCAGCATGCGGACCGCAGGCGCGAGTTTTCGGCCCAGCTTCGCAGGCTGGGCCTTTCGCCGGAAGTGCTCCCCGACCTCGTGCACGAGGCGGTCGCCCCCGAACATCCATCCGGCATCCGGCCGCTCGGGCCCGGAGCGCGGCTGCAGGCGCACCGCGATGTCGTGGATGCCTTCCTAGCATCCGGCCGTGGCTCGCTGCTGCTGATCCAGGACGATGCCGTGTTTGCGGGCGCCGAGCGCGGCCGGATCCCGGCCGTTCTGCTGTCGCTGTCGCAACAGCGCTGGGACCTTTTCTTCGGCGAGGCGCCGGGCCTGACGGCCGGGCGGTTGTCCGTGTCTTTCCTCGCGCCGGACGGGCCTGCCGGGCAGTGCCAGGTGGTCGGTCTATCGCGGGCCGCCGCAATCGAACTTGCGGTGTTCCTGCGCGATTGGCCCCCGGGCGATCAGGCGGGTGACGCCTTCTCGGTGGAAAATGGCTACCAGGCCTTTCGACGGATGTTCCCGACGTTCACCAGCCTGGCCGCCACGCCGCGCGTGGTTGCGCGTCGCAGCCCGACCAGTGAGGCCGTTGCAACGGCACGCTCGCCGCTGATGTCGACGTTCTTAAGCCTCGGGCGGCGCGCCCGCGAGATCAAGCGTGGCCGCAAGCCGGGTCACGATCCGCGCCTGTAGTCAGCCCTCGATCATTCAGCGCCAACATTTCAACTTCGGCAAAGGCGAGATGGGATGGGACGGTGCCTAGGAGGTTTTGGTTAGCCACGCCGGGAAAGCCTACTAATTAGCCAGCAAGATTTGGAAGCAATGAACTGCGACCTAGGTAGACGATAGATCAAATATATGCTTGCTCATCGATGGATTTTTAAACAAGACGGCAAGAAACTTGTTTGGATATTCTTTTTCCAGCTCGTTGACCATAGAATTATAAACTCTTTTGCAGATCGATTCGATATCTATTTTCGGCTCATGAATAGAAAAATCATGAATCGGCTTGGATAGGAGATCGCTGCTAATATTCTTAAAAACGGACGCTGCAAGTATACGGTTGCCATGAATAAGGACTCCCCAAGGATATCCACTACGTTTGGAAACTTCTTTCTTCTTATTTTCTATCCATAAATCAATTTTGCGTTGCACAACTGTAGAGTTAAAAGCTTTGGCTCCGCTGAGCGACGGATTGAAAATAGCCTTATAAGGCGCGCGTGTAATATCACCGAAAAACCTTCCGATACCTGTTTTAAGCTGCACGGCTAGCGACGCGTCGGCAGCTGCACAGGCTAGAGCGGTTGTGACCTCGATGATGTCACAAGAGCGGTCCGAGGGAATAAAGGTATCGCTTCGCAGGAATTGATACTCGATATCCTCGATTCCCATTTCTTGCTGCAGTCTTGACTGCTGAGGATCCTGTGCGGCGAAATCGCGTCCCTCGACGCGATTTTGCAAATTGTTTGTACGTGTTACCTCGGCGCCGAAGTTATTTGGTGCCCCGTTCAACAGAATAATACGAATGGGGACACGTACTTTCCCTAGTTTCTCGTCTTGTTCTATTCTTCCGAGAGTGCTCACCGTCTGGGCGCCGTTTACGATGGATGCGCCCTGAAACTCAAATATACCAGCGGTACGCGAGGCGGCCGACCTAGGCGCTTTGAGAGAAGTTTCCGCAATGAGCGTTATGCCGTTATTATAGTACCAGAAGTGATCAGGATCGCTTGTGGCCGTTTGCCGGATTTGTTCATTTACATCGGTTGACCCCAGCGAGTGCCGTATGTTTTTTGCGACCAGCCGTCGGCCATATGTTGTCCACCAATCTTTTAACTGGAGCCCGTCGATTGATCCAACATATGCAGGGTAAGGTGTTGTGACGTGCGACCATTCATAGATATTTGCCTGAAGGTTAATTGCTTCCCCCACGGCACTGCTCGCAAGTCGAGCGTACACCTCCGACAATCCAAAAACCTGCTTACTAGCCATAGGCTCGTCGCCAAGTGCGACCCCAGCATTCAGTTCTTTAAGAATTCGGTCGAGATTTGTTGTGCCATGCGGAGCTAAAACGCTCGCGCCAGTTGAGATCAAGACAATGGAAATTGTCGCGCCTGGTGTCAGCAGCGCTTGGCTGACCTCTGCAAATCTGGCATGCAGTCTTGAGCCGAAGTGATCCATCTCATCCTCAACGAGGTCTTTAACCCCATTGGCGAATGCAGCAAGGTCTTTCGCCTCAGGCTCGCCGGTGCCTGCCTTAATCCATTTTGATTGAACAACAATTATGCGTTTATCGGCGGCTTCGTGGAACACGGCATCCAGACCGTTGTCGTCGCCGCCATCCCAGACTGCTGATGCTGCCTCTTGTTCGGAGCAACCTGTTTCGTTGAAGACCGCAAAGGCGGCTAGGCAGCGACTTAGAATTTTTACGCGTCGCTCGGGGTCATTAGGGCCGATATCGTGCAGGTCGAGGTGCTGTTCGAATAGCCCCAAAAGCTTTGATTCTGTTTGTCTTACTTTTAACGACGACATGCTTCTGACACCCCCGAATCCCTCTAACTTTGTGTATCGAAAATGATCAGAATGGAAGCGGAATCGCCTAATCAGCGCGTCGGCGATTGGCCAGCCTGCACCTTCCTGAATCTCGCTTAATTCAGTAAGCGAAGGCGATCGATCACTCCATCTGACGCGGCCGTGAAGGAACCGTGCTTATCCGGCATGGGTTGGCTTTCTGTAACAACAGACAGGAGGTGGCGTTGAGCACCCGTATCAAGGACGAAGAGCGTGTTCTGGAAATGCGGAACGTGAGTTGGTGGGCGAGACCCATCACCCCCATATCCGTTCCATCGGTGACGCAGAGCTGCGCGATCTGCTGACGCGCCTGCGCGAACGTCGCGATCGTGCGCAATCGCTGGCCGCCAAGGCTCGGCGGGATGCAAGGCGCGGTGGAGGCGGATTCGACCACTCCAACTCCGGCATGCGCCAGAAGTCCGGCCTCCTGGCGGAGGCCGTGCGCCGGGTCAATAAGGAAGCAGCAAGACGCGGGGCCGGGCAGGAGGCCTGAGCGCCCATTGCCGACGCCGGATTGCCACAGCCTCGCCTGACGGTGTATCCGGCTCTCGCTCCGGCGCCTTTGGATGAGCTCCCAACGAGGGGGCGCACACGCAGAGTGCGTCCCTTTGAAAACGGAGCCGACCCACCGGACCGTGAGGAACTCTTGAACATCGTCAATCTTGCCGACTTCCCGCATTTCGCAGACACGGTTGCAGACCGCGGCTGGAAAGCCTGGTTTGCGGATGGAAGCATGACGATCGAAGAGTATCGAAACAGGGTCGAACCGATGCTGTCGCCCAAGGGGGTTCCGTTCTGCCTCGTTGCGGAGCAAGGGTGCGTATATGCTGGCTCCGTACTCGTCATAGAGAGCGACATGGAGGAGCGGCCGCAATACGCCCCATGGATCGCGGCGTTGTGGGTCGATCCGGATCATCGCGGGAACGGTGTTGGACGACAGTTGCTGTCCGCCGCGTCCGAACACGCCTTCGATCTGGGTCATCGTTCGTGCTACCTATGCACGATACCCGATAATGACGAGTTTTATCTCGGAAGCGGATTTGAGCTTCTGGAAAGCCATGTCGATGGTCTTAACATCTTCGTCAAATCGCGGCGTTAGCGGGCCAGGGCGCGGGGCCGGGCAGGAGGCCTGAGCGCCCAATGCCGACGCCGGATTGCCACAGCCTCGCCTGACGGTGTATCCCGCTGTCGTCCAGCTCCGTCGGACGGGCGTCTCCGAAAGGGGATTCGCCCGCCGCCCTCGGAGCGGGCCGGCGGGCTTGGCGAAATGGTAGACGCAAGAGACTTAAAATCTCTCGGGGACTCCCCGTGCGGGTTCGAGTCCCGCAGCCCGCACCAGTTTCTTTGATCGAGGATCCGGAGCGCGCATGACGAGCAATCGCAGCAACCAGCCCCATTCGACGCGGCGCAGCTTTGCCGATATGGCGTCCGAACTCGTCGATGTCGCGATGGGCCGTCGCCCCGCCGACATCGTCGTGCGCAACGCCCGCTGGGTGAACGTGCATTCGGGCGAGATCATCCCCGCCACGGATATCGCCGTCAGCGGCGGGCGCTTCGCCTATTGCGGCCCCGATGCCTCGCACGCCATCGGCCCGCAAACACGGATCGTGGATGCTGGCGGGCGGTACATCGTACCGGGCCTGTGCGACGCCCACATGCATGTGGAAAGCGGCATGGTCACCGTGACGGAGTTTTGCCGTGCCGTGATCCCGCACGGCACGACATCCATGTTCATCGACCCGCACGAAATCGCCAATGTCCTCGGCCTTGCGGGCGTGCGCCTGATGCATGACGAGGCGCTGGCCCAGCCGGTGAACGTCTATGTGCAGATGCCGTCCTGCGTACCGTCCGCCCCTGGGCTCGAACTGGCTGGCGCCACCATCACGCCGGATGACGTGGCGGAAGCGATGACATGGCCGGGCATTATCGGCCTTGGCGAAGTGATGAACTTTCCGGGCGTCGCCGCCAACGATCCGACCATGGTCGGCGGTATCGCCGCCACGGTCCGTGCCGGCAAGACGGTTGGCGGGCATTACGCCTCGCCGGACCTTGGATTGCCGTTCCACGGCTATGTCGCCGGCGGCCCGCAGGACGACCATGAAGGCACGCGGATGGAGGATGCGGCCGCCCGCGTGCGCCAAGGCATGAAGGCGATGCTGCGTCTCGGCTCGGCCTGGTACGATGTGGCCGAGCAGGTGAAGGCCATCACCGAACTCGGCCTGGATAGCCGCAACTTCATCCTGTGTACCGATGACAGCCACTCCGGAACATTGGTCCATGACGGACACATGAACCGCGTCGTGCGGCACGCCATTGCGCAAGGGCTGAAGCCTGTGACCGCCATTCAGATGGCGACGCTGAACACGGCCGAGCATTTCGGGCTGGAGCGCGAGATCGGCTCCATAACACCCGGCCGCCGGGCCGACTTCCTGATCGTGTCCAACCTTGCGGAATTGTCCATCGACATGGTTTTCGCGGGCGGGCGCAAGCTGGCCGAGGCCGGACGCCTGCTAGAAGACATGCCGGCCTATGCCTATCCGGAGAGCGCACGGCAGACCGTGCGCATGAAACGCGACCTGACGGCCGATGACTTTGCCGTGCCGGCGCCGGCCGGCGCCAATTCCGTGACGGCGCGCGTTATCGGCGTGGTGGAAAACCAGGCGCCGACACGCAAGGCAGAGGCGCGCCTTGCCGTTGTGTCCGGCTTGGTCGAAAGCGATGTGGAACAGGATGTCGCTCATATCGCCCTGGTCGAGCGGCACCGCGCCACCGGCGGCGTCACCAACGCATTCGTGTCCGGCTTCCGCTACGAAGGGAGTTGCGCGCTTGCCTCCACCGTCGCGCATGACAGCCACCACATGATCGTGGTCGGCACCGACCGGGAAAACATGGCGTTGGCGGCAAACCGGCTGCGGGCCGTGGGGGGCGGGGTGGTCTTCTACGCCGACGGGCAGGAAAAGGCCCTCGTGGAGATGCCCATCGCCGGGCTGATGTCGGACGAACGCGCCGAGATCGTCGCCGAAAAGGCAACGGCCCTTCTGGAGGCGATGCGCCGGTCCGGCTGCACGCTGAACAACGCCTATATGCAGCACTCGCTGCTGGCGCTGGTGGTGATCCCCTCGCTGCGGATCTCCGATCAGGGGCTGATCGATGTGGACAGCTTTCGCAAAGTGCCGCTTTTCGTAGAGGATGAAACGGGTTGAGTGTCCGGCATCGAAGGCTTAGAGCGTAAGAACCGGGCGGTACACTCGCCGCCAGTGACAAGACAGCACTCGGATCATCCATGGACAAGCAATCATTCAGGGAGGGCGTCGCCAGGGCGGAAGATGCATTGCGTCGGCTTTTCCCCGCTACGCCCCTGCAGCGCAACGAGCATCTCTCCAAGCAGTTCGGGGCGAAGATTTACCTGAAGCGCGAGGACCTCACGCCGGTCCGGTCCTACAAGATCCGCGGTGCTTTCAATTTCATGCGCAAGCGGCTGGAAGCCGGGGAGGCCTCCGCCAAATTCTGCTGCGCGTCGGCCGGCAACCACGCGCAGGGGTTTGCCTTCGCCTGCCGCTATTTCGGGCTGAAGGGGCGCATCTTCATGCCCGTCACCACGCCGCAGCAGAAGATCGACAAGACCCGCATCTTCGGCGGCGATGCCATCGAGATCGAACTGATCGGCGACTTTTTCGACGATTGCTATGCCGCGGCGAAACGCTATTCGCAGGACAGCGGTGCCGCCATGGTGCCGCCCTTCGACCATGAGGATATCGTGGAAGGGCAGGCCAGCGTTGCGCTGGAGATCGAGCGCCAGCTCAAGGGCGAATTGCCCGACATGATCGTCATGCCGGTCGGCGGCGGGGGCCTTGCCTCCGGCGTGACGTCCTATTTTTCCGGGCCCGACGCACCCGATTTCCGCTTTGTGGAGCCGCTTGGCGCGCCCAGCCTGAAGACGAGCCTTACCGAAGGGCGCCGCATGCGCATGCCGCAGATCGACGGGTTCGTCGATGGCGCCGCCGTGGCCGAGATCGGCGCCCTCCCGTTCGAACTTCTGGGCGGCTTCCCGGCCGACCACGTGATCCTGTCGCCCGAAGGGCGGCTTTGCCAGACCATGCTGGAGATGCTCAACGTCGAGGGCATCGTGCTGGAGCCGGCCGGCGCGCTGTCCATCGACGCGCTTCGTTCCCTGCGCAACGTCATCGCGGGAAAGACGGTCGTCTTGGTGGTTTCCGGCGGAAATTTCGATTTCGAGCGTCTGCCGGACGTCAAGGAACGCGCCTTGCGCTTCGAGGGCCTGAAGAAGTACTTCGTGCTGCGGCTGGCGCAGAGGCCCGGCGCCCTGAAAGACTTCCTCAACCTGCTGGGTCCCGACGACGATATCGCCAGGTTCGAATATCTGAAGAAGTCGGCGCGCGATTTCGGTTCGATCCTTCTGGGTATCGAAACGAAGGACGCCAAAAATTTCGACGGGCTTCTGCAGCGCTTCGAGGCCGATGGCATCCGCTATCAGGACATTACCGAAAACCAGGTCATCGCCGATCTCCTGATCTGACGGGATCGCTCAGGGCAGGGATGCGATCCAGTCCGCGATGGCATCTGCCACGCGTTGGCTGGTTTGCGGCGAGCGCAGATCGCCGGCGATCAGGTGTTGCGAGGGATCGGTGGAATCATCGATCTGCAGCACCTGATGCGGGCCGCCCCACTGGTTGGCGGCCTCCAGCGTTACCGAGGCATCCACCACCTTGTCGGCCGGCGACAGGATGAAGAGCGCCGGAGTGCGGATCGAAGCGAAATCGACGGCCGCTGCCGCCTGCGCAAGTGCGGCCATGGGCAGCAGCGCCACGGTGGGGAACCCCCGCGTCCAGCCATAGGTGTCCGCTGCCTCGTCGGCGGGCTGGCTTCGTGGCGCCTCGCCATAGGTGTCGCCATGCAGGAAGGGTACGATCTGCCGCGCATACGGCATGGTCAAGAGAAAGCTCCGCCAATCGCGAACGGCGAAATTGGGCGACACCAGAACCACGCCGGCCACCCCGTCCAGCATTCCCGGCAGGCTGGCGCCGTAGGCCGTCAACGCGCCGCCGGTGGATGTTCCGATGATGACCACCTTTTCGCCGATGCGCCGACCGATGGCGACGGCCTCCGAGAGATCGTCCAGCCAGTCGCCGACGCTGGCCTCGGCCATCGCCGCTTCGTTGCGGCCGTGCCCTGCCAGCCGCGTATAGAAGAGGTTGGCGCCGAGTTTGCGGGCGATCATGTCGGGCACGGGCCGCAACTCGGCCTTGCTGGCCGAAAAGCCATGGATATACACGATGGCCAAAGGCGTCCGGGCGCGCGATGCCGGATAGGCCCAGACGATCTCCTTGGCCGCATCGGGGCGAAGATTGGGTATGTCGGCCTCTTGCGCCGCCAGCCATGCCGATATGTCGGGGCCGATATCCTGGGCCGAAAACGCGGATGTCCGTGCCACCGGCTCACGCGGGCCGAGTGTCCAGAACGCGGCCGCGCCAAGGATGACTGCCGAAACGGCAACGGCCGCCATGGCAAGGCGGCGTCTGACGGTGTGCGAAGCGATCATGGCAGCGTCATCCTGTATCGGACATAGCCTTCTTCGGTCATTCCCTGTGCCACGGGGGCAAAGCCGGCGATTTCATGCAGATGGTGGGCGGCCCCTGGCCCGGTATCGAAATTTACCCTCGCGCCGCCGGTTTCGGCAAAGCACCATATCGGGCGTTCATGGCATTCTACGGTTCCGCAATCGGCGATGTAGGCCGCAAGGATATCGCGATTGGCCGCGTGCGACGATGCGACGACCCGCTCCATGCCGAGCCCGGGGAAATGCCCGCCGCCGGACGCGCGAAAGCTGTTCGTCACCACCAGAAAGCGCTGCTCCGGCATCACCGGTTGGTCCTTGTATTGCAGGGCGCCGATGCGGCGCGAACCATCGGGCGCGGGCTTGCCGTCGATGTCGTAACGCGCCGGCACCGCAAGATTTATCCGATAGGTCAGGCCGTCTATCACATCGAAATTGTAGGGGACCGCGCCGGGGAGCAGCAGTGGCCGGACGATTCCGTCCGCCGCCATGGTGGAAAAAATGCTGGCCGACATTTCCAGCCATTCGGCCAGTTCGTCGCCGGACATGTCCACCACCTGCAACTCGTTCGGATAGCTGTAGAGGTCCGACACGTTGCGAATGGCCAGCGGACCGGCTGGGATGTCTGTGTAGTTTGCCGGGCCGCCACGGCCGCCCGCCTTGAACAGCGATGCCGCGCACAGGAGAGGCCGTTCGTCCAGCGGGCCGCCGGCGAGCATGCGTCTGGCGTGCCAAAGCTGCGCTTCGCTAACGAGTTGCAGTGCGCATGTCGGCTTCAGGACCGAAAAATACGAATGGAGCGGTGCCAGCGTCGTGCCGATGGGCTGGCGGATATAGGCAAGTGTGCCTTCATGGGCGGCTGACGCTGCATCGAGCACGGCCTTGTCGCTTTGCACCAGCGGTATCGCGCCGTCCGCGCTTCTACGGCTGATGGGATGCAGCCGGGCGGTTGCGGCCTCGACCGTCCAGCGCGTGCCCTCGCGCTTCAAGGCGAGGTCGATGGCGCCGACCTCCGACCCGCCAAAGCCGGGCATGACGCAGGGTAGGCCGTGAACAAGGCCTGCGTCCGCGTCGACGCCGGCAACGGCTGCAAAATCCTTGCCGGGAAGGCGCAAATGCTGATGCCCGGCAATGATGGCGTCGATCCCCGCCACGCCCGCAAGCGCGAGTGCCGCGTTTTCCTGCATCATGCCATCGGTCGACGGATCGATCCCCGTATGGGCCAGCGCGACGATCAGATCGGCGCCTTCGGCCCGCATACGCGGCACGACATCCCGGGCCGTGGCGACGATGTCATGGCTGACGACCACGCCGTCCAGATGATGCGCATTCCACTTCGTCACCTGCGGCGGAAGCAGGCCCAGAACGCCGATGCGGATCGGGACCCGGTCTCCGCTATACAATGTCAGATGCCGATCGAGTATGACGTGAGGAGACCAGAAAGGGCGAAATGTGCCGGCGGTTCTAAGGTTTGCGCACAGGAGCGGAAAGCCGGCATCCGCCAGAGACTGGGCAAGGAACGGCAAGCCCCAGTCGAACTCGTGATTGCCGAGGCTGGCCGCGTCGTAGCCAAGCTGCCGCATGACCGAAACCATAGGGTGGCGCCAGCCCTGTTCCGCGGCGCTCTTCTGGGCGAAATCGCCAAGCGGATTGCCTTGCAGGAAATCGCCATTGTCGAAGAGCAGGCAGTTGGCTGCGCCCTGCCGCAGTTGCGCTATGCAGCTTGCGGCGCGTGCCAGGCCCACCGAATGCGTCTCCCGGTCCACGAAGTAGTCGTACGGATAGATGCAGGCGTGCAGATCGCTCGTCGCAAGGATGCGGAGCGTGGCGCGCGCGGCGCCAGCATCGCCGGAGATAACCGCCTGCGCCATGTTACGATTTTCAGGCCACCCCTGGAGCGGCACGACCGGATGGCGATGAGAGCCCGTCGTCGTCGGCCTCCGGATCGGTGAAGCCGATGGTCACCACCTCGCGCACCGACAGCGGGCGGAAGCCCATCTTGCGGTACAAGGGCAGGGCGGCGGGATGGTCGAGCGTGTTGGTTTCCACCACCAGTCCGTTCGGCCCATCCTCGAAGCCGGCCGTGATGGCCTTGGACAGCAGGAACCGGGCAAGCCCGCGCCCACGAAACTCCGGCATCGTGGCAAAGTGGACAAGTCGCGTCTGGCGCGGGGCACGGCCGACATCCAGCTCGAACCAGCCGGCGGGCGCCCCATCGCAATACAGGACCTGCAGCCGGACATTGGGTGCATGCACCTCGCGCGCCAATTCCCGGTCGCCCAGGCAGCGCGATGTCCAGTGGTGCGGCCGCCCGACGCGGTAGAGATAGCGGTAGAAGGCAAGCGGAATGGTCCGCACGCGGAGAAGGTCCAGCCGCCCGGCATGCTCGGGCATCGGGGTCTCTGCGTCGGGAAGCGAATGCAGCACAAGCTGCGTCACTTCGGTCTTGATTGTCGTCACACCTTCACCTCGTTACGGCCGGGCCCGTCTCTACGGGCGTATCCCCATGCGAGCCCCATTCCGTCCACGACCCATCATACAGCTTCGCACCGCGGTTGCCGAGTGATTCCAGAGCCAGATTGATGACGGCCGCCGTCACGCCGGATCCGCAGGTGGTGACGACCGGAGCGTCCGGATCTATCCCCGCATCGCTGAATGCCGCGCGCAGTGCCGCCTCGTCCTTCAGCCGGCCATCGGCCTGGAGCTCGCCGAAGGGCAGCGAAGATGCGCCGGGCATGTGGCCGGAACGCACCCCTGCGCGGGGCTCCGGTGCGCTGCCGGAAAACCGTTCGGCCGAGCGCGCATCGGCAATCCGGACCGTTCCGGTGTCGACGATGCGACGCATCTCCGCAAGGCTGACGACGGCGCTGCCGGGGTCGATTGCGTCGAATTGCGCCGGCTTGGGGTGGGCCGGGCCGGATTGCGTCGGCAGGCCGGCCGCCTGCCATGCCGGCAACCCGCCATCCAGAACGCGGACGTCGCGTGCGCCGAACACACGCAGCATCCACCAGACGCGCGCGGCGGAGAAGAGGCCCATGCCGTCATAGACGACGATCCTGTCGTTGGCGGACAGACCCAGTGCGCCGGCCGCCTGCGAAAAGATGGCCGGAGACGGCAGGGTGTGCGGCAGGCTCGACTGCGGATCGACGACGGCATCCTGATCGAAGAAGACGGCACCGGGAATATGCGCGGCCTCGAACTTGGCGCGGGCATCGCGGTTTTGTGCCGGCAGGTACCAGGAGGCGTCGACAATGCGCACGTCGCCGGCGCTGGATGCCGCCGCCAGTTCCTGCGGCGATAGGAGTGTGCTGTACCGGCTCACGGTTTAGGCCCCTCGTGTCACGCAGCTTCGAACGGAATGTCGAAGCTCGGCTCTTTGCCCAACCAGTCCGGTTGCGGAAGATCCTTCGTCTTCAGGAAATCCGCATTGTAGAGTTTCGACTGGTAGCGGTTTCCGTAGTCGCAAAGCACGGTGACGATGGTGTGGCCCGGCCCCATCTCGCGCGCCATGCGGATGGCGCCGGCAATGTTGACGCCCGACGATCCGCCGAGGCAGAGCCCTTCCTCAAGTACGAGATCGAACAGGATGGGCAGGGCTTCCGCGTCCGGCACCTGGCAGACGAAGTCCGGCTCGAAGCCGTCGAGATTGGCGGTGATGCGCCCCTGGCCGATGCCTTCGGTAATGGACGAGCCTTCCGACTTCAGCTCTCCATCCTTGTAGAAGCTATAGAGGGCGGCGCCCATCGGGTCGGCAAGGCCGATGCGCACATGGCCGGAATGCCGCTTCAGGCCGGCTGCGGTTCCGGCCAGCGTGCCGCCCGTACCGACAGAGCAGATGAAACCATCGAGCTGGCCGCCGGTCTGCTGCCAGATCTCCTCTGCCGTCGTCACGATATGGCCGTCGCGATTGGCAACATTGTCGAACTGGTTGGCCCAGATGGCGCCGTCCGCATGGCTGCGCGTGATCTGCTCGGCAAGCCTGCCCGAAACCTTCACGTAGTTGTTGGGGTTGCGGTAGGGCACCGCGGGCACTTCCAGCAACTCCGCACCCATAAGGCGGAGCGCGTCTTTCTTTTCCTGTGATTGGGTGTCGGGGATCACGATCACGGTCCGGTAGCCGAGCGCGTTCGCCACCAGCGTCAGGCCGATGCCGGTATTGCCGGCAGTACCTTCCACGATGATGCCGCCCGGCTGGATCAGGCCCCTGGCTTCAGCATCGCGGATGATGAACAGGCCCGCCCGGTCCTTGATCGACTGGCCGGGGTTCATGAACTCGGCCTTGCCCCAGATCTCGCACCCCGTTTCCTCGGACGCGCGCCGCAGGCGGATCAACGGCGTATTGCCGATGGCGTCGATGACGGAAAGGTTTCGTTCCATTTGGGCTTCCGCTCGTGGTCGGCATTGCAACTCGAATCGCCGCAAGCCTAGATCATCGGACAGGTTGGCGAAACGTCTTGTGTCGTATCGGCCGGCGACCGGTTACCGTGTCGCCTGGAAGGCGGCGTTGGCGCGGTCGCGCGCCTCCTTGTGCTCCACGATCGGCCGTGGATAGGTTTTGCCCAGCGCGACGCCCGCCTTTTCCAGTGTATCGCCGTCGGCTTCCCATGGGGCGTGGATCGCCTCGTTGGGGAGGTCCGAAAGCTCGGGCACGAAGCTACGAATGTACTCGCCTTCGGGGTCGAAGTCGCGGCTCTGCTTGATCGGGTTGAAGATGCGGAAGAAGGGCTGGGCATCGGCGCCTGTCCCGGCGATCCACTGCCATTGCGATGTGTTGTTGGCCTCGTCCCCATCCACCAGCGTATCCCAGAACCAGGCTTCGCCCTCCCGCCAGTCGATGAGCAGGTCCTTCGTCAGGAACGATCCGACGATCATGCGCACGCGGTTATGCATCCACCCCATCTGCCAGAGCTGGCGCATGCCGGCATCCACGATCGGATATCCCGTCTGGCCGGTCTGCCATTTCTTCAGGTCGCCGGCGGCATTACGCCACTTCAGTTTGTTGAAGCGCGGGTTGAAGTTATCCGTCCCAAGCTTCTGGAAATGATAAAGAAGATGGTGGTTGAAGTCGCGCCAGATCAGTTCGCGGCGAAACGTTTGCCGGTCCTTGTCGGGAATGGATTTGCGGCGACGGGCGTACTCCTCGGCAACCGTCAAAGCGCGGAGCGGCGAAATCTCGCCGAAATGCAGATGCGGCGACAGGCGGGAGGTCAGGTCTTCGGACGGCTTGTTGCGCCCTTCCTCGTAACCGGCAAGCAGCTCATCGCAAAAATGCGACAACCGCTCCTGCGCCCGGGTTTCTCCCGGAGTCCATTCCGATTCGAAACCCTTTGCCCAATTGGGGGCGGTCGGCAGCAGCTTCCATGTATCGAGGCTTTCGGAGCGCGGGAAATGCTCGGGCGCTGCCAGCCTGGATGGCGGGTCGATGGGGTGGCGATAATCGTCCAGCCCGGCGCTGACCGTTTTCATGAAGGGCGTATAGACCTTGTAGAAGCCATCGCTTCCGGTCTTCACCTGATCTGGGTCGTGCAGCAGCGCAGCTTCGAAGCACTCGACATCGACATCCTCGAAGCGCGTTTCCAACTTGCCATCGACGCTGACCGCTTCGGGCCCATAGCGTCGGTTGAAGTAAAGCGCGGTGGCGCCGCTTTTCGACAGAATGTCCTCCAGCACGGCCAAGGCATCGCCACGGCGCAACACAAGGCGAGATCCGAGTTTGTCGAAGGCGGCGGACAGCTCTTTCAGCGAATGGTGCAGCCACCATTTATGGGCGCTGCCATAGGGCCGCACGGGCGCATTCTCGTCAGCCAGGATAAAAAGCGGGATGACGGGACGTCCGGATTCCGCCGCATGGGCGAGGGCCGGGTTGTCATCTAGCCGCAGATCGTGACGCAGCCACACCACGATGGGCTGCCCCTGTTCTTTTGCCATGCCGGTTGCGCTCGCTCCGATGGGTCACCAGCGGCAGGAGATAGCGCAATTCCCGCCGCATACCATGGCCATTTCGTGGAGTGGTTTCGATTGGCCGGGAGTGTTAAGGAATGGCCGAGACAGAGGCCAGACACCGGTGCTGACCGTCAGGCGCATCTGGAGTTAATCATGCGTTATGAAGAGCTTGGCGGCACCGGTGTATTCGCCGTTGCACCCATGATCGACTGGACTGACAGGCATTGCCGGTACTTTCACCGGCAGATGAGCGCGCATGCGCGGCTGTTTACCGAGATGGTGGTTGCGGACGCCGCCATCCACGGCCCACGGGCGCGGTTGCTGGAGTTCGATGCCATGGAGCATCCCGTGGTGCTGCAGCTCGGCGGTTCCGATCCGGCCAAGCTGGCCGAAGCGGCGCGCATCGGCGCGGGTTTCGGCTATGACGAAATCAACCTGAATGTCGGTTGCCCGTCCGACAGGGTGCAATCCGGCGCGTTCGGCGCATGCCTGATGCTGCAGCCCGCTCTGGTTGGCGCTTGCGTCGCGGCAATGAAGGGCGCCGTTGCCGTGCCCGTTACCGTCAAATGTCGTATCGGCGTCGACGATCAGGATCCGGAGCCTGCGCTGGATGCACTGGCCGATGCCGTTTTCGACGCCGGGGCGGATGGCCTGTGGGTGCATGCCCGCAAGGCGTGGCTGCAGGGGCTGAGCCCCAAGGAAAACCGCGAGATTCCACCCTTGGACTATGGCCGCGTCCAACGGCTTAAGGTCCGCCTGCCGGACAGGTTCATCGGCATCAATGGCGGCATCGGGCAGGTCGCAGCGGCCAAGCCTCTGCTGGACGGGCTCGATGGGGTGATGCTGGGGCGTGCCGCCTACCAGAACCCGGCCGATCTTTTGACGGTCGATCCGCTTCTGTTCGGCAAACCCGCGCCCTCGTCATCGCTGGCCGAAGTGGTGGGGAAGATGGCGGACTATGCCGGGGCGCATGTCGCGGCCGGCGGAAAGCTCTCGCATGTCACGCGGCACATGCTGGGCCTCTTCAACGGCCTTCCCGGGGCGCGGCAGTGGCGGCAGATCCTGTCCGAACGCTCGGTGCGGCCCGATGCCGGCCCCGAGCTTCTGTTCGAAGCCATGGCCGGGGTGGAACTGGCTGCAGCCTGACGCTAGCCCCGGCAAGATAGACGGGCTCTGGCCAAGCGGCTTATCTGTCGGTCAGGATCAGGCGGTCGCCGCGAAACTCCACCGAGGCAAGCTGGCCTAGAAAGCTCATGCCCAGCAGGCCGACGCCGATGGCGTCGTTTTCGGTCACCAGGGCAGATACGTTGCGCCGCTCGATAGGGCCCACCGACACGCTATCCAGCCGCACCATGGCAGCGGAGGCCACGCCGTTGGCGGTCCGCACCTGTGCGTCGTAGGACAGGCCGTCGACATCGATGCCGACACGCCTTGCGGTATCCCTGTCGAGGGCGACGGTGCTTGCACCGGTATCCACCAGCACCGGCAACTCCACCCCGTTGATGGTGGCGTCGACGCGGAAGTGGCTGTCGAAACCCCGGCCGACCGAGACCTGGAGGTTGTCGCCATTGCCGCTTGCAACGATCCGTCCGGGCATCAGGGCGCCAAGCATCCGCTCTCCGACCGAGCGGAATTCGTTGGAGTAGGCATAGACGCCCACCAGCACCACGAAGGCTATGACCCATAGAAGGGCGTTGCGGACCGCTTCCGCAAACCGCCCGCGAAAGGCCACGATGACCGTTCCACCCACTGCCGTCAGGATCGCGCCGAGATAGACGAGCTGCGCGAAGTCATCTTCGCTGAGGCCGGCGATCATACCATCGGTGTTCAGGAGCAGAAGTGCCAGCCCGATGCCCAGAAGGGCGAGGAGCAGCATAAGCACGCCGCCATTCCTCATCGGCAGGATTCCGGAAAGCCAAACTTGTGGGGCGGCCTCAAACTGGTCTCCTGCATGGCGTGATGCTCAGGCGAAGATGTAGGTTGCGCGGCCGCGTCGTGCAAACGCCAGCACCTGCAACTTGCGTAAAGTTGACCGGACATGCACAAGCTTGGCTGCGGCGGCTTGCGCCCCGCGGCGACAGTGGCATCGACAAGGCACAGAACATGGATCGGCTCGACAAGAAAATCCTTCGGCTTCTGCAGGCGGACGCAACGCTTGCCGTTGCCGATATCGCCAAACGCGTCGGGCTTTCCACCACGCCGTGCTGGCGCCGCATCCAGAAGCTGGAAGAAGAGGGCGTCATCCGGCGCCGGGTCGCGATTCTCGACCCGCAGAAGGTGAATGCCCGCGTTACGGTGTTCGTGTCCGTGCGCACCTCCTCGCACAGCAACGAATGGTTGCTGCGCTTTTCGGAAGTGGTCGCCGAGTTTCCGGAGGTCGCCGAGTTCTATCGCATGAGCGGCGATGTCGATTACCTGCTGCGCGTGGTGGTGCCCGATATTGCCGCCTATGATGCCTTCTACAAGAAGCTGATCTCAAGGATCGAGATCCGTGACGTATCGTCTTCTTTCGCGATGGAGCAGATCAAGTACACGACCGAACTGCCCCTCGATTATCTCGTGCTCGACAAGGATCAGCGCGACTAGCGCGCTGCCCCGGGCTACCGTTCCAGCCGCGCCAGCAAAGAAGACGTATCCCACCGCGCCCCGCCCATGGCGATGACTTCGGCGTAGAACTGGTCGATAAGCGCCGTTACCGGAAGCGAAGAGCCATTGGCTTTGGCCTCTTCCAGGCAGATGCCGAGATCCTTGCGCATCCATTCGGCGGCGAAGCCGAAATCGTACTTCTGCTCGATCATCGTCTTGTGGCGGTTTTCCATCTGCCAGGAGCCGGCGGCACCCTTGGAGATGACGGACACCACCTTTTCGATGTCGAGGCCGGCATTGCGGCCGAACTGGACCGCCTCTGCCAGGCCCTGGACCAGGCCGGCAATGCAGATCTGGTTCATCATCTTGGCAAGCTGGCCGGAGCCCACCGGCCCCATCAGCCCGACCATGCGGGCATAGGCGTCGATGACGGGCCTTGCATCTTCGAAGGTCTTTTCGTCGCCGCCCACCATCACGGTCAGCACGCCGTTTTCGGCACCGGCCTGGCCGCCCGAAACCGGCGCATCCAGAAAGCGGCCACCCGCCTTTTCCACGGCCTCGCCAAGCTCACGGGCAAGATGGGCGGAGGCGGTCGTATTGTCGATCAGGACCGCGCCGCCCTTCAAACCCGCAAGGATGCCATCAGCGCCATAGACGACGGAGCGGACATCGTCGTCATTGCCGACGCACATGAAAACGTAATCGGCACCCTCTGCCGCTTCGCGCGGTGTTTCGGCCGCGCGGCCGCCGAACGCGTCGGCCCATTTGCGGGCCTTTTCCACAGTGCGGTTGTAGACGGCGGTCTCGTGGCCACCCTTTCGGGCCAGATGGCCCGCCATCGGATAGCCCATGACGCCGAGGCCGATGAATGCAACTTTAGCCATGCGTTCCTTCCCATGCGACTCGCAGCTTTGCGCCAGCATGGCATGCCGGGCAGGCAGTTTCACGGCCTAATGCCCGATCTAGCGTTTCAGGTGGCGCGTCAGCCGCTTTTCCACGATCACCGTCAGGTTGCGCACCGTCTCGACGATCAGAAGGTAGATTACCGCCGCCCACACATAGGTCTGGAAATCGTAGGTCTGGCTGTAGGCCCGCCGCGTGACGCCGAACAGGTCGAAGACCGTGACGATAGCGATGATCGCGGATGTCTTCACCATCAGGATCAGCTCGTTGGCATAAGGCCGCAAAGCCACCATGAGCGCCTGCGGCAGGATCACCTTGAAGAAGGCGACGGTGCCTGAAAGCCCGAGCGATTTGGCACCTTCCCATTGGCCGGACGGAACGCTCTGGATCGCCCCGCGCAGGATTTCCGCCTGGTAGGCCGCGGTGTTGAGAACCATGGCGAAGATGGCGCAAAACCACGCGTCTCGGAAAAACCACCAAAGCCCGACCGTTTCGAAGGCCCCCCGGAAGCTGGCGAAGCCGTAATAGATCAAAAAGATCTGCGCGATGAAGGGCGTGCCGCGGAAGAAGCTGACGAAGCCGTAGGACAGCGTGCGGCTGATCCGGTTTCTGGACACGCGACCGAAGGCGATGGGCACCGACAGTGCCGCGCCGAAGATGAAGGAGATGAAGACGAACTGGATCGTGACCCAGAGCCCATCCAGATAGCGCCCACCATAACGCTCGAACAAGGTAGGGTTGTAGGCGGAATAGAGATACCAGACCAGGGCCGCCGCTGCGAGCACCCAGAACGCCAGCGCCGCGATGCCGATGAGGCCCGGTCGCTGCCGGACGGTCGAGGCGCTCATCGGGCCATCACTCCGCGGTTCGACCACCGCTCGAGCCGTGCGATGCCGGCGCCGGAAACGAAGGTGAGAATGAGAAACAGCACACAGGCCAACCCGAAGAACAGGAAGGGCTCGCGCGTGACACGCGCGGCGATGCTGGTCTGCCGCAGGATGTCGGCAAGGCCGATGACGGAGACGAGCGCGGTATCCTTCAGAAGGTTCTGCCAGCAGTTCGAAAGCCCGGGCAGGGCATGGCGGGCAAGCTGCGGAAAGGTGATCTTGTAGAAGATGGCAAAGCGATGCAGCCCAAGCGAACGCCCCGCTTCGGCCTGGCCCGCCGGTATCGCCTGGAAGGCCGATAGGAAGACTTCCGAGGCGAAGGCCGAGAAGACCATGCCCAGCGCTATCATGCCGGCAATGAAGCTGGAGATCGTCAGCGCGGGCAGGCCGGCCGCGCCAAAGGCGGAATTGATGAGCGATTGTCCGCCGTAATAGACGAGAAACAGCGTGAGCAATTCGGGCAGGCCACGGAAGATGGTCGTATAGATGTTGGCCGACAGGCGCAGGGCCGGGTCCTCGGCGCGCTTCGCCAGTGCCAGCAGGAGGCCCAACCCAAGGCCCAGCGGCAGCGTGGCCAGCGACAGGGATACGGTGATGCCGACACCGGACAGGATTTCATCACCCCAACCGGCATCGCCATAGGCAAGCAAGGAAAGAACGTCGTTCATGGAGAAACCATGTCGGCGGCAGGGCCGCGCCGGACATCATGCCCGGCGCAGCCCTGCAGCTCAGTCGCCGTAGACGTCGAAGTCGAAATACTTGGCCTGCACCTTCTGGTACTCGCCGTTCTCGCGGATGGCCACGATGGCTTCGTCGAACATGGACTTCAGCTTGTCGCTGCCCTTGCGCAGCGCAATCCCGGCGCCCTGACCGTAGATATCCTCGTTCACGGGCATCTGTGCCAGCACTTTGCAGCAGGCGCCCGCGTCGCTCTTGAGCCACTCCGAAAGAACGACGATGTCGTCCGACACCGCGTCGACGCGGCCGTTTTCGATGTCAAGCTTGTATTCTTCCGCGGTCGGGTACACCCGCACGTCGGCGTCCGGAAAGAAGAACTCCGCTGCCTGCGAGTGCGTCGTGCCGCCCTGCACGCCGATGACCTTGCCTGCGAGGGCTTCGGGGGTGGCCTCGGTCAGCTCGCTGTCCTTGGGCACAGCGATCGCGCCCGGCGTGTTGTAGTATTTGTTGGTGAAGAGCACCTGCTCCGAGCGCTCCGGCGTGATCGACATGGAAGCCACGATGGCGTCGAAGCGGCCGTTCTGCAGCGCGGGGATGATGCCGTCCCAGTCGGACGTCACGAAGGTGCAGGTAACCTGCATCTGCGTGCAGAGCGCCCGGGTGATGTCGATGTCGAATCCCTCGAGTTCACCGGCGGAATTGAGGAAGTTGAAGGGGGGATAGGCGCCCTCGGTGCCGATCCGGATTTCCGTCCAGGTCTTGTCGGCGTCCGACTCCTGGGCGCTTGCGGGGCCGGCGACGATGGCAAGAGCCGCGGTGGCCAGGAGTAGCCGGTGAATAAGGTGCATATCCCCAAAACCTCATTAAGACGTTGCAATGAGCAGCACTACTTATAAGCGTGCCGCATTATTCCGCGATACTGCCTGTTTCGTCGCAAATGGCAACCTAGTCATTCGCCCAGTGGGGGCGTCAGATGCGCGCTGGCGGTATGGAGATCGTCGGGCCGGTTGACGTTGAAGAATGGGTCTATCCCTTCGCCGGGCCGAAAGTCTTCTACGTCGAAGCCCTGCAAGTGGGCATAGTCCAGCACGGAGCGCCGACAGCCGGGCGTCTCCAGATAGACGCCGAGCCCGGACAACGCGTCCATCGGCCACAGCGAGGCCGTCGGGTGCAGCCGGCCGCCGCTGCGGGCAATGCGCACGCGCCCCGGCGACCGCGTCATACGGGCCACGAACTCCTTCGGCAGAAAGGGCGTGTCGGCCGGTGCGAAGAGGATGTGTCCAGCCTGTGGACAACCGGTGGACAGATGCGCATGCACGGCCTCCATGCCGGCCAGCGGCCCCAGCCTTTCCGGACGCAGATCCGGCGCCAGCGGCAGCCCGAACCGCTCGTACCCTTCGTTCAAGGGGCTGTTGATGAGCAGTGGATGAACCTGGCCCTCCAGACGCTCGATGACGTAGGCCAGAAGCGGTTTCCCGGCAAGTTCCACCAAGGGTTTGGGCACGTTGGATGGCTGCATGCGCGATCCTGCGCCGCCGGCAAGGATGGCGCCGGCAATGGTCATGTCCGCAGCCGCCGGAATGCAAGCACGACGCCGGCCGCGCCCAGGGCCGCCATGAGGATGGCGACGGCTGTCGGAGAATGCGCAAGGTTGGAGGCGAGGGCCGAGGCGGCGGCCCCACCGCCGATCTGCACTGCGCCAAGAAGGCCGGCCGCCGCGCCCGCGGCCTCTGGCCGGACGGATACGCCGCCGGCCGTCGAGGTGGGAACGGCAAGCCCGTTGCCGAGCCCGACAAAAAGCATCGGCAGGAACAGGGCGGCTGCCGAAAGATGACCGGACAGGAACAGCGTCAGCGGCGGCAGCGTCGACGCGAAGGTGATGATGGAGCCGACCCGCATCAACCGTTCGAGACCGAGGCGTGCCGAAAGGCGGCCCGTGATGAAATTGCCGAGTATGTAGCCCATGGAGCAGGCCATGAACCACAGGCCGTACCCTGCCGGGCTCATGCCGAGCTGATGCGAGGCGATGAACGGTGCGCCCCCGAGGAAGGTGAAGAAGACCGCCGAAACGAGCGTTGCCGTGCCCGCATAACGCCAGAAGCCCGGCGCTCCGATCAGCAGGCGGTAGGCGCCGAATTGCGCGCGCACGGGCGCGCTCGTCGCCTTCGCGGTTTCCGGAAGATAGGCCCAGATCATCGTCAGGGTCACGACGCCGAAGACGACGAGCAGCCAGAAGACGGAGTGCCAGCCGAGAAGGCTGTCCATGACACCGCCGAGCGCCGGTCCGATCAGCGGGGCGACGGCAAGGCCCATCGTGACGTAGCCGATCATGCTGGCGGCGCGGTCGCGCGGGAACAGGTCGCGCACGACAGCACGCGACAGGGCAATGCCGGTTGCGCTGCCCGCCTGGATAACCCGGCCGGCCAGAAAGGCCGCGGCGCTTTCTGCGGCAATGCAGATCAGGGTGCCGGCCAGAAACAGCACCATGCCGGCCAGCATGACGGGACGCCGCCCATACCGGTCGGACAGGGGGCCGGCGATGAGCTGCACGGCCGCGACCGTCACGAGATACAGCGACAGGCCCAGGGCCACGGTGCCGGGCGCCGCATCCAGATGCCCCGCAATGGAGGCCATCGACGGAATGAAGATGTTGATGGCCAGCGGCGAAAGCGCCGATGCCAGCATGAGCGCAAGGATGAAGCTGACCGATGGCTTGAAGGGCTGCGCCGCCGTCGGCGGCTGCGTCTGCTGGGTGGCTCTCGTATCCATCAGTGTACCTGCGCCTTGATAATCTTCACCATGCGGCGGCGTCGCTCGCGGTAGATGGTGTAGAGACCCGACAAGACCACGATGATGGAGCCGACGCTGGACCAGAAATCCGGCAACTCGCCGAAGACGAGGAAGCCGAGGATGATGGCGAAGAGAAGCGCCGTATAGCGGAACGGCGCAACGAAGCCGACATCGCCCCCGCGCAGCGCCGCTACGATCACCACATATCCTGCCGACAGCAGAAGGGCCGCCGCCGCCATCAGCGCCAGATGCGTGGCGGTGACGGGCGCGACACCGGTAAAGGGCGTCAGGACGGCCCCGAGCACCGTGATGGTTGCCGCCGTGATGGCTGCGACGGTTATCGAGGACAGGCCCTTCGGCATGCGGCGTGTGGCCAGATCGCGCGCGGCGGAGGTGACGACCGACAGGAGCACGGCGATGGAATAGATGGAGAAACCCTCCATGCCGGGACGCACGATGATGACCACGCCGATGAAGCCGATGAAGGTGGCGGTCCAGCGCCGCCAGCCCACCGACTCGCCGAGAAAGAGCGCGGCCCCGACGGTTACCACCAGCGGCAGGGCCTGGTAGATGGCCGAGGCATTGGCGATCGGCATGTTGGCCAGCGCCAGCATGAACAGGAACGTGGTTCCTGCATCGGCCAGGGTGCGGACGATCAGATACGGGTTCGTCAGTGCGGACAGCGAGGGAAGGGCCTTGCGGTGCCAGGCGATGGCGAACAGCAGCAGGCAGACCATCGCGCCCCGGATGGCGATCACCTGGGCGGCCGACATGTCCTGCATGATGATCTTGGTCAGCGTATCGTTGACGACGAACAGCGCCGTCGAGCCGATCATCATCAGGCTGGCGCGCAGATTGTCTGCGGCGCTTGCCGATTCGACGGTTTGTCTGGCGATGGACACGCGGTCACCTGGCGCGGAGGGCGGATGGAGCAGGCGCCGCGAACTCCCTCCCTGGTCATGAGTCCCCGGCGATAATCAGGCTTACTTCGCTTTTTGGGCGATGACGAGCCACCGCCAAAAAAAATGCCGCTGCAACAGGCAGCGGCATTTTCGAGCGATAGGGAAAAGACCCTTAGTAGGTGTTGCGGCCGATCAACGCGCCTGCACCTGCGCCGCCGAGGCCGCCGATGAGGGCACCCGTGCCGCCACCCACTGCATTGCCGACTGCCGCGCCGCCGACACCGCCGATTGCCGCGCCGCTGACCGTACGTTCGGTCTGCGTGCAGCCTGCGGTGATCATCACGACGGCGGCCAGCGCCAGAACCGGCTTCAAAGTCTTCTTCATCCTTACGGAACTCCTTATGGAATTTGGCTAAAGCCGCGCGTGGCGACCGTTCATCGGTTTTTAGAACGGCGGTGTCCCCCACGCGTTCCAACACGTAAACTTGTATCCCGAATGCGCGCAAAATGCGGCGATTGGGCGCGGAGCCGTCAACCGCCGGTAACGGACATCGTACGGGAAACGGCCGGTTGCCGCGTCTGCCTGTCGATCACGAAGTCATGTCCCTTGGGCTTGCGCAGGATGGCGTCGTCGATCACGCGATGAAGCAGCTCGTCGCCTTCGGACGCGCGCAACGGGCCGCGCAGGTCGGCCGCATCGTCCTGGCCGAGGCACATATACAGCGTGCCCGTGCAGGTGATGCGGACGCGGTTGCAGCTTTCGCAGAAATTATGGGTCATCGGCGTGATGAAGCCCAATCGCCCGCCGGTTTCCGCAATGTCGAAGTAGCGGGACGGCCCGCCTGTCCGGTGGTTCGACTCCGTCAGGGTAAAGCCGTGCCGGGCGGCAAGATCGTGACGCAGCATGGACAGGGGAAGGTAACTGTCGGTCCGGTCCTCGCCTATGTCGCCCATCGGCATCGTTTCGATGAGGGTCAGGCCGAGGCCGAGCCCGTGGGCCCAGCGGATCATGTCCGGAATTTCGCCCTGGTTGAAGTTCTTCAGCGCGACGGTGTTGATCTTGACGTCGATGCCGGCGCGCCGTGCTGCGGCGATGCCATCCATCACGCGGTCGAATTCACCGCGGCGGGTGATCATGCGGAACTTGTCGGGATCGAGCGTATCGAGGGAAACGTTCAGCCGGCGCACGCCGCAGGCCGCAAGCTCGTCCGCATGGGCGGCCAGTTGCGTGCCGTTGGTGGTCAGCGTCAGCTCCGACAGGGCGCCGCTATCCAGATGCCGCGACAGGCTGCGCACCAGCGACATCACGTTCTTGCGCACAAGCGGCTCGCCGCCCGTCAGCCGAAGGCGCTTGACGCCGCGCTCGACGAAGGCGGTGCACAGCCGGTCCAGCTCCTCGAGCGTCAGCAGCTCGCGGCGCGGCAGAAACTCCATATGCTCGGACATGCAGTACACGCAGCGCAGGTCGCACCGGTCCGTTACCGACACACGCAGATACGAAATCTGCCGTCCGAAAGGATCGATCATACTGCCGTTCCGGCTGGGGGTCGGCGCAAGGGCCGCTGCTGGGGACACGATGCTTCCTGTTCTTCTGCCTGTTGTCAGCAATGTGGAAGGGCGTTACCCCATGGTCAAGATCGGTACGGAGAGTTGTATGAGCGACAAGGTGGCGGCGCCAGTGAAGATTGCGGTGACACGTGATCGCCGCACGCTGAAGGTGACGGGTTCCGATGGCGTCGAGCATGCCTTCACGGCCGAGATGCTGCGTGTCCATTCCCCTTCGGCCGAGGTGCAGGGCCATTCCGCGGAGCAGAAGGTCACCGTCGGCGGCAAGCGCGACGTTGCCATAGCGGACATCCTGCCCGTCGGCCACTACGCCATCCGCATCGTCTTCGATGACCGGCACGACACCGGCATATTCACCTGGAAGTATCTTGCCGAGCTCGGGCGCGATCAGGATCGCCTGTGGCAGGTCTATCTGGATGAGCTGGCCGAAAAGGGCCTCAGCCGTTGACCTGCGCGTTCGGCAGGAAGGGAGGGAGGCGGTCGAACGCTTCCTTCAGCGCCCCGGACCAGCCATCCGAGATGGTCTGGTAATAGGGATCGCGCTCGTCGAACCGCTGGTGATACCCTGCCTCGAGCGTGCCGGACCGATAGGTCTGCAGGTCGATGGGAAGCCCGACCGAAAGGTTGGACTTGATGGTCGAATCGAATGACACCAGAAGCAGTTTGACGGCTTCCTCCAGCGACATGGAATGGTCGTAGGTGCGGACGAGGATCGGCCGTCCGTATTTGTGTTCGCCGATCTGGAAGAAGCGGTTGTCGGCACCCGCCTCGATAAAGTTGCCTTCGGGGTAGATCATGAACAGGCGCGGCGCGCCGCCCTTGATCTGGCCACCCAGAAGGAAGGTTCCGGCAAAGCGGCTATCGGCCTGCTGGCCGGACGGCGTCGTATAGGAGATGACTTCCTTGAGCGTCTCGCCCACCAGCTTGGCCGTCTGGAACATGGAGGGCTGCTCGAACAGCGAGGGGTTGCGCTGCGAGGGATGCAACCCGCGCTCTTCCAGCAGAGAGATCGCGGCCTGGGTCGTTGCCAGATTGCCGGCCGACAGAAGGCACAGGAAGCGGTCACCGGGGCGGGACCAGACCTTCATCTTGGTCACGGTGGAAATGTTGTCGACACCCGCATTGGTGCGCGTGTCCGACATGAAGACGAGACCCTGATCGAGAAGCAGGCCGACGCAATAGGTCATTCTAATACCCGTAAAAACCGGCTTCGACGCCCGAAAAAGGACCCGCCAGCCTGAACGGGCTGGACCCGGAGTATTTCAAACCACTTTAAATTCCTACAATCGCGGACGCTAAGACAACAAGAGCCGGCATGCCAGCAATCGGCAGTTATCAAACGAAAAGTCAGCTATGGAAGCGGTAGGTCCGGGCGATCTCGTCGGACAGGCGGTTGTTTTCCAGGATGAACCATTCCAGGAATTCGTGGAGGCCGCCATCGATGATGTCGCCGACGGTGGTTTCCTCCAGCCGTTTGGCGATGGACCGGGCGATCTCGTCGCAATCATGCGCCTCGCCGTAGGTGCGCGACAGATAGCTGAGGCTTTCCTCGATCAGCCGGTAGCAATAGGCAAGTGAGCGCGGCATGCGCCGGTTGAGAATCAGAAAGTCGACGATATCCACGGCCTTCAGCTCGGCGTCGTATTCCCACGCATAGGAGCGCAGCGCCGACACCGACCGCAGGATCGAGCCCCATTGATAATTGTCGAGCGAGGAGCCGACATAGGAGTGCTGCGGCAGCAGCACCCAGTATTTCACATCCAGGATGCGCGCCGTGTTATCCGCCCGCTCGAGGAAGGTGCCGATGTTGCAGAAGTCGAAGATCTCGTTGCGCAGCATGGTGCCGTAGAACGAGCCACGGATCAGCGCGCAGCGCTGCTTGATCAGTTCCAGAAGGGCCGGCAGGTCCGTGATCGGACGGGACAGCCGGTCGCGCAGCAGCATCCAGCTTTCGTTGAGCGCTTCCCAGGTCTCGCGCGTCAGGGCGGTGCGCACCATGCGCCCGTTGGTGCGCGCGGTGGCGAGAGAGTTGAGGATGCTGGACGGGTTAGCCGGATCGCGCAGCATGAACTCGGCGATCAGGTCGGGGTCGAGCACATCGTGCCGCGCCTGATAGGCATCCAGCACGCCCGCCGTGACCAGAACCGAGTTCCACTCGTCCGCATCGGCCGACAGGTTGGTCAGCGACAATCTCAGGCCCGCATCGATCAGGCGCGCCGTGTTTTCGGCGCGCTCGATATAGCGCTGCATCCAGAAAAGTCCGTTCGCGGTACGTCCCAATAGCGGCATCGGATCAGTCCTCCAGCACCCAGGTATCCTTGGTGCCGCCGCCCTGGCTGGAATTCACCACGAGAGAACCTTCCTTCAATGCAACGCGCGTGAGCCCGCCGGGTATGATCTTGACCTCGTCGCTGACCAGCACGAACGGCCTGAGGTCCACGTGGCGGGGCGCAAGGCCCGCCTCCGTCAGGATCGGCACGGTGGACAGCGCCAGCGTCGGCTGTGCGATATAGTTGGCCGGCCGCTCTCTGAGCTTGGCCGCGAAGGCTTCGCACTCCGCACGGGAGGCCGCCGGGCCTACAAGCATGCCGTAGCCGCCGGAGCCGTGCACCTCCTTGACGACGAGCTCTTCCAGATGCTCGAGAACATAGGCAAGGCTGTCTTCCTCGGCGCAGCGCCAGGTGGGCACGTTGTGCAGGATCGCGTCCCGGCCCGAATAGAATTTCACGATATCGGGCATGTAGGAATAGATCGCCTTGTCGTCGGCAATGCCCGTGCCCGGCGCGTTGGCGATGGTGATGCCGCCATTGCGGTACACATCCATGATGCCCGGCACGCCCAGTAGCGAATCCGGATTGAAGGCGAGGGGGTCCAGGAAGGCGTCGTCGACGCGGCGATACAGGACGTCGATCGGCAGATAACCCTTGGTGGTGCGCATCGCGATGCGGCCGTCGATGCATTTCAGGTCGGCGCCCTCGACCAGCTCGACGCCCATCTGGTCTGCCAGGAAGGCATGCTCGTAATAGGCCGAGTTGTGGATGCCGGGCGTCAGCACGGCGATCCGCGCCTGGCCTTCGCAGGCTGTCGGCGCAACGCGCGCCAGCGAGCGGCGTAGATGGCGCGGATAGTTTTCCACCGGCCTGACGCGGTTCTGCGCGAAAAGCTCGGGAAACATCTGCATCATCGTTTCGCGGTTCTCGATCATGTAGGACACGCCCGACGGGGTGCGGGCATTGTCTTCCAGGACGTAGAACTCGTTTTCGCCGGTGCGCACGATGTCGACGCCGATGATGTGGGTGTAGACGCCCCCGGGCGGGCTGAAACCGATCATCTGCGGCAGGAAGGCTTCATTGCCCTCTATAAGCCGGGCAGGCACGACGCCGGCCTTTACGATTTCCTGGTCGTGATAAATGTCGTGCAGGAAGGCGTTCAGCGCCTGGACCCGCTGCTCGATCCCTTCGGCCAGCGGGGCCCATTCCTTGCCCGAGATGATCCGGGGAACCATGTCGAACGGGATCAGCCGTTCGGCCGCCTCGTCCGCACCGTAGACGTTGAAGGTGATGCCGGTTCGCCGGAAGAAGCTTTCGGCCTCTCCGGCCTTGGTTGCCAGCGAGGGAGCCTCCTGCCGGGCAAACCATTTCTGAAACCGTTCATAGGGGCTGCGCACATTGCCATCTTCAACCAGCATTTCGTCGAATGGCATGCGCTGCGACTCCTCTGTCCATTCCGACCCGTAAGACAGAGAATGTCGCAGTCTGCGAAATTTCCAACCCCTGATTTGCAACGCTCATCCGTTTTCCTGATGGTGCGCGGCGAACATGGTTACGAAATTGGCAGGTTGCCCTGCGGAACGCCGCCAATTCAGGCGGTTGCGAGGGCCTGCCGGGCCGCCTCGATGATCCGGTCCTGCGTTTCACGATCCAGATAGGGATGCATCGGCAGGCTTACGACTTCCTGCGAAAGCGCATCGCTGACGGGCAATGCGCCGGCTTCGGCCGGGAAATGTCGGTAGGCGGTCTGCCTGTGCAGCGGCTTGCCGTAGTAGATCACCGTCGGAACGCCGGCCTGGCGCATGCGGGCCATGAACGTTTCACGCCGGCCATCGGCGACGCGAATGGTGTACTGGGCCCAGGTGGAGACGATACCGTCCGGTACCTCCGGGGTAACCGCAAGATCGTGCAGGCCCGCGGCATAGCGCTCGGCGACGTGCTGCCGGGCCTCGATCTCTTCCGCAAACAGCGGCAGCTTCTCCAGCAGCACCGCCGCCTGGAAGGTATCGAGCCGGCCGGTAATTCCGATGCGGACATTGTCGTACCTGTCGGTGCCCTGTCCGTGCACGCTCAGCGAGCGCATGATGGCCATCAACTCCGCATCGTTGGTCTGCACGGCCCCGCCATCGCCATAGCAGCCGAGCGGCTTGGCGGGGTAGAAGCTGGTGGCGACGACATCGGCGAAGGCGCCGGCCATCTGCCCGCCCAGCGTCGAGCCGAAGCCCTGCGCGGCGTCGGATACGAGCTTCAACTCATAGGTGTCGGCGATCGTGCGGATCGAAGGATAGTCGGCGATCTGGCCGAACAGGTCGACGGCGATGACGGCGCGCGGCTTCAGCACACCCGCATCGCGGATTTCGGCGATGGCCCTGTCCAGGCTTTCAGGATCGATGTTGTAGGTGTTTGGCAGAACGTCCACGAAGACGGGCGTCGCCCCGAGAAGCCCAACCACCTCGGCCGTGGCGGCAAAGGTGAAGCTCGGTACGAAGACGGCATCGCCGGGGCCGATGTTCCAGGCCATCAGCGGCAGCAGGAGCGCGTCGGTGCCCGAGGCGCAGCCGAGCGTGGCGTCCATCCCGCCGAAGGCCGACAACGCCGCTTCCAGCTCGGCCACATCCGGACCGAGGATGTAGGCGCCCGTATCCATGATTCTGGAAAGGCGGGCATCGATCTTGTCGCGGATGCGCTTCTGCTGGGTCGCAAGGTCGATGAAGGCGATGGGCTTTTGCATTGGGTCCGGATCCTTGCGGGTAACACGAAAGACGCCGCCGGCGTCATGGCGATGGGCTAACCGTTTTGTCGCAGCGGTCAAGTCTGCGCCGTCGCTCGATGCTTCACGTTTGTCGCTGGCCCGTGTGGCTTCGTGATGCCCGGAAGGCGCTGGTGGCGGTTTCGCCGGTCAGCCGGATCGCCTTGCGGGCCTGCAGCGCGGCCAGGGCGAACAGCAGCGCCTGGCCTGCGAAGACGACCGCATAGCCAACCACCATCCGGCCCGTCGCCAGCGCGACGAGGTCGACGCAGATGCCCGCCAGAAGGCCGCCAAGCCCGAAGGCCAGGGCCTGCGCCGCGCCCCATACGCCCATGCGCAATCCGGCCCGTCCGTCTCCGCCGCCATCGGCCATGGCCATCATCGCGCCGATGGCCGAAATGGTGAAAGCGCCAAGGCCGATGCCCAGCACCGCCGCAAGGGGGAAGATCGTTTCCCCCGTCATACCGGCGGACGGTCCCGCCGCCAGGGCCGAAAGGCATATGGCGGAAAGGACGGCCCCGCCGATGGCCGTGATGCGCAGCGTGCCTGGATAGCGCCGGCCAAGAAGCCCGCCTGCGATGGCCGTCAGCACCATGCCGCAGAAGATGCCACCATTCTGCCACGCCGACAGGCGGGTGGTTTCGGCGAGCGTCAGGCCATAGGCAAGGCCGCCGAAGGGCTCCAGCACGACGTCCTGTCCGCTGTAGCCGAGCATGGACGCAAAGACGAACAGCGCGAAACGCCGTGTGCCGGCTTCGCCCCAGACGATAGCGAGCGCTTCGCGGAAGGGGGTCGATGCGCCCTCGGCGCGTGCGGCGAGGGCGGCGCCTTCCAGTCGCCAGGCTGCCAGAAGCGCGGCCAGGAAGGCGAGGCAGCCCACCATGGCCGTCACCGCCACCAGCCGCAGCATGGAGAACGGGTCCAGCAGCCGGGAGGCAACCGCCGTCGTCAGGGCGAAGCCTGCGATCATCATGGTGAACATGGCCGTTGCCGCCGGGCCGCGCGCGGCCGGCGACACCACCGAGGCGGTCAGGGTCAGAAGCGCCGTTCCGGCAGCGCCAGCCCCTGCGCCGATGGCGGCGAATGCCATGATGCCAAGGACAAGCCCCGGCAGGGGATGGTGCTCCAGAAGGCCGGTGGCTGCCGCGGCAGCAACCCCGCCAACGGCCAGCAACGCCACACCGCCAACGATCCACGGTGCGCGCCGCATGCCCACATCCGAGCCGTGGCCGAAGCGCGGCCGCGTGAGCTGCACGGCGTAGTAAACGGCAATCATCAGGCTCGGCAGCGTCGCGGGGAGGGCCAGCTCCACCACCATGACCCGGTTGAGCGTCGACGTCGTCAGCACGACGACGGCGCCGATGGCCGTCTGTATGAGGGCCAACCGCGCGATCGTCAGCCATCCGGGCGTCATTTTCATGCATCACATCCGATCGCGCCGTCGCATCCACCCAAGGGATGTGGACTCATTCGCCTTGTTGCGACAGCCAACAATTTGTAGAAATAGGGGATCGATACGAAGTTCCCCACAAGCGGCAAGCTGACTTGCCTTCGGAGTGGTCATGAAACGGAAGAGCGGCGTCCTGTTCGCGACAGCGGCCATGGTTGGCGTCGCCGGCCTTGTGGCGGGCTATATGCATTTCGGCAATGCGCGCACCCTGCCCACCGGCCAGGTTACCCTTGCCAAGGTTTCTCCGGAGGCCCCGGCCCCGCTGGCGGGGCAGGCACCGGCCGCCACGCCGCCGGCTCAGAACGTGCCGGCGCAAGCCGCCGCGCCGGCATCGTCCAATGTTCCGTCCTTCGATGTCGTGCGGGTTGAGCCGGATGGCTCCGCCGTATTGGCCGGCCGCGCCGCGCCGGATACGGACGTGCGGATCGTTGAGGCCGGCCGCGTCATCGCAACGGCGCGCACCAATGCGCAAGGCGAGTTCGCCGTAACGCTGGATGTGCCGCTTGCAGTTGGGGAACATCAGATCCACCTGGAGACGGGTGAAGGCGAGGCGGTTCTTGCTTCCGTCGAAAGCGCCATCGTCAGCATACCCATGCCCGGCCGCGACTCCGAGTTGCTGGTGCTTCTGGAGCAGCCGGACGCGCCCTCGCGGGTGATTTCCGCTCCGAGCGCCCAGACGCCGCAGATTGCCTCGGTTGCGCCGGATGCAGGCCAGGCGGGTGCAATGGCGCCCACCGCGCCGGCGGCCGATCCGAATGCACCGGCGATCGGCGCGGTCGAGATCGAGGGAGACCAGATCTACGTTGCGGGTACCGCTTCCAAGGGCGCCAAGGTGCGTCTGTATCTGAACGACGCTTTCGTGGCCGAGGCGCCCATCGGCTCCAAGCGCGAATTTCTGGCCAGCGCCCGGCAGGCCGTGCCGGTGGGTACGCATGTCGTGCGTGCCGACGTCGTGGACAAGGCAGGCAGCGTCGTGGCGCGCGCCGAAGTGCCCTTCGAGCGGCCCGACCGCGAGCATGTCGCAGCCGTTGCCGCTTCGCCGGCGCTGCCGGGCATGTCGGCCGCCGAAAAGGCGGATGCCACGCTTGCCTCGAACGGAGAGCCGGCCGGCGGGCTGCAGGAAGTGGACGGCCGCGTCATTATCCGCAAGGGCGATACGCTCTGGCGAATTTCGCGCGAGAATTATGGCGTGGGCAGCCGCTACACGGTGATCTACCTTGCCAATGGCGACCAGATTAGAAACCCCGACCTGATCTATCCCGGGCAGGTCTTCCGCATGCCGGCCGACGAGGCCGCGCAGGCCACCGGCGGCTGACAGGCCGACGGGCTGGCGAATCTCCACGCGGGGGACCATTTAAGGGGGTGCGCAGACCGTGCCCCCTCGACCATGACCCCGAAAGTGCAGCCTTGAGCGATACACAGCAGCCTGCCGTCTCCGGCGACAGCGGCGCGACCTTCCGAACGCTTCGTAACCTCTGGCCCTATATGTGGCCGGCCGAGCGGCCGGACCTGCGGGCCCGCGTCCTTTGGGCAAGCTTCTACCTTGTCCTGGCGAAGCTTCTGACCGTCGGGGTGCCTTACTTCTACAAATGGGCAACCGACGCGCTGGACGGCGACCGGCAGGGGCTGGATTGGCTGCCGCTGGTGCTGGCCGGGGCGATCACGCTGGTCGTCGCCTATAATGTGGCGCGCGTCGTATCGGTGGGCTTCAACCAGTTGCGCGATGCGCTGTTTGCCCGCGTCGGCCAATATGCCGTGCGGCGCCTGGCCTATCAGACCTTCGTGCATATGCACGCGCTGTCGCTGCGCTTCCATCTGGAGCGGCGCACCGGCGGCCTGTCGCGCATCATCGAAAGGGGCACCAAGGGTATCGAGACGATCGTGCGCTTCACGATCCTCAATTCGGTGCCGACGCTTCTGGAATTCCTGCTGACCGCGATCATCTTCGGCGTCACCTACGGCGCTTACTACGTGCTTGTGGTTGCGCTGACCGTTGTCGCCTATTCCTGGTTTACGGTGAAGGCGAGCGACTGGCGCATCGGCATTCGCCGCGAGATGAACGACAGCGACACGGAGGCCAACACCAAGGCCATCGACTCGCTCCTCAATTTCGAGACGGTCAAGTATTTCGGCAACGAGCTGATGGAGGCCGACCGCTTCGACCGCTCCATGGCGCGTTACGAAAGTGCCGCCACCAAGACATGGACCTCGCTGGGCTGGCTCAATTTCGGGCAGGGGGTCATCTTCGCGCTCGGCATGGGGGCGGCCATGGTGATGTCGGCGCGGGAGGTGCAGGCCGGCACGCAGACGCTGGGCGATTTCGTCTTCATCAACGCGCTGCTGATGCAGCTATCCATTCCGCTCAACTTCATCGGCTTCGTCTACCGCGAAATCCGCCAGGGCCTGACGGATATGGAAGAGATGTTCAATCTGCTCTCGGTGCGCCGGGAGGTGCAGGACGATGCTGATGCGCCGCCGCTGGCGGTGGCCACCGGGGCCATCCGCTTCGAGGATGTGCGCTTTTCCTACGACCAGGGGCGCGAGATCCTCAAGGGCATCAGCTTCGAGGTGCCGCCGGGGCGCTCGGTTGCGATCGTCGGCCCATCCGGGGCGGGCAAGTCCACAATCTCGCGGCTTCTGTTCCGGTTCTACGACGTGTCGGCGGGGCGCATCACCATCGATGGGCAGGACATCGCCCATGTTCGTCAGGACAGCCTGCGGGCCGCCATCGGCATCGTCCCGCAGGATACGGTGCTGTTCAACGACACGATCGCCTACAACATTCGCTACGGGCGTGTGGATGCCACCGATGCGGAGGTGCGCCGGGCGGCCGAGCTGGCGCAGATCCACCACTTCATCCAAAGCCTCCCCGAGGGTTACGACACGATGGTCGGCGAGCGCGGGTTGAAGCTTTCGGGCGGCGAAAAGCAGCGTGTGGCCATTGCCAGAACCATATTGAAGGCACCGCCGATCCTGGTGCTGGACGAGGCCACCTCGGCGCTGGATACCCATACGGAGCAGGATATCCAGAGCGCACTCAGCCTCGTCTCTCAAGAGCGGACCACGCTGACCATCGCCCACCGCCTGTCCACCATCGTCGACGCGGATGAGATCATCGTGCTGCGGTCCGGGCAGATCGTGGAGCGCGGCACCCACCGCGCATTGCTGGCCCAGGGTGGCCTCTATGCCGAAATGTGGACGATGCAGCGCGAGGCCAGCGAGGCCGAGGAAACGCTGCGCCGCGCGCGCGAAGCGGACGCCCTCGGCGTCGTCGAAAGGCGTGCACCGGCCGACCCGCTTGAACGTACGCGCCAAGAACTCTAAACCCTGCCCACGCTGCCGCATGCAAGGAAACGCAATCCATGGACTTCCTGACGTCGATCCGCAACGCGCTGGTGCCCGTGCACAAGGCCGGCTACCCCTTCATCGCAGGCTTCTTCATTGTGGGGTTGCTGCTTGGCCTTCTGTGGGAACCGCTGTTCTGGCTGTTCCTGATCCTGACGGTCTGGTGCGCCTATTTCTTCCGCGATCCCGAGCGGGTCACGCCGCAGGCCGATCACATCGTCGTCAGCCCGGCCGATGGCCGCGTATCGCTGGTCGGCCATGTCGTGCCGCCGGCCGAGCTGCAGCTCGGCGATGAGCCGATGTTGCGCATCTCGATCTTCATGAATGTCTTCGACTGCCACATCAACCGCGCGCCGGTGCGCGGCGGCATCCTGCGGATCGCCTATCGCGAAGGCCAGTTCAAGAATGCCGAGCTGGACAAGGCCAGCGAGGTCAACGAGCGTTCGTCCATGGTGCTGGCCGGCCCCTTCGGTGACGTGGGCGTGGTGCAGATCGCCGGTGCGATCGCGCGGCGTATCGTCGGTTTCGTCCGGGCAGGCGGATCGTTGGAAGCCGGCGAGCGTTACGGCCTGATACGCTTCGGCTCGCGGCTCGACGTATACCTGCCCGATGGCACCGTGCCGCGCGTGGCAGAGGGGCAGCGCGCTGTCGCGGGCGAAACGGTGATCGCCGAGCATGGCGAAAGGCTGGCCACCTGGCCATCGCGGAGGGACTGACGCAAGTGACGCAAGAGGGCCACGACAAGCAGGACGAAACGCTCGGCGGCACGCGCTACTATTCCCGCATCCCCATCCGTCACATCGTTCCCAACGTCATAACCATCCTGTCCATATGCGCCGGCATGACCGGCATTCGCTATGCGTTCGAAGGGCGGTTCGAGCTGGCCGTGGTGCTGGTTCTCGGCGCGGCCTTCCTGGATGGGATCGATGGCCGGATCGCCCGCTTCGTCAACGGCCAGAGCCGCTTCGGCGCGGAGATGGATTCGCTGGCCGATGTCGTCAACTTCGGCGTCGCGCCCGCACTGCTGCTCTACGCCTACACGCTGCACGATGCCGGTGCCGTGGGCTGGATCGCGGCGCTGCTCTATGCCAGCGGATCGGCGCTCCGCCTGGCCCGCTTCAACACCATGCTGGACGAGCCGAACAAGCCTGCATGGAAGAGCGCCTTCTTCACCGGCGTCCCGGCTCCGGCGGGCGCTGCCCTGGCGCTGTTTCCCGTCTATCTCGGCTTCAGCGGCGACGGTACGGGCTTTCCGCAGGTGACGGCGGCGTTCTCGTCGGTCTACCTCGTCGTGGTGGGGCTGCTGATGGCAAGCCGCATACCGACCTATTCGGGCAAGACGATCGGCATGCCCGTGCGGCGAGAGCATGTTGTGCCGGCCGTTCTGGTGGTGGTTCTGTATATCGGCCTGCTGCTCAGCTTCTTCTGGGAAACGTTGACGCTGTCCGTGGTCGCCTATTTCGTGCTGATGCCCTTCGGCGTGCGGTCCTACCGCAAGGCGGAGGCGCAGCATATAGACAGGCAAAGGGTCTGATGCGCCTAGGCGGCATCATCGATCCATCTGCGCAATGCATCGTTTACCCGGGCCTGCCAGCCGGGCCCGGAAGAGCGAAGCTTGGCAACCAGGTCGTCATCCAAACGAATGGAAACGGGCGTCTTGGTCCTGGACGGGCCGCGCTTCCTTGGAATGCTATTGTGCAGCTCCGGAAATGCTTCCGAGAACATCCGCGCCTGCGAAATCTGCTCGTCGTTCGCCTCTGGGCTTTCGACAGACTCCCAATCCTCGCGGGTGTAGCCGTATTCCGCTGCATGCTTGGCATCAAAGGTTTTGCCGCTCATAAGAGCTTCCTTTCCTTCATGGACGCTGCGCGCATGGAGACAATGGATATTGCCTCGGTGCCCAGCGTGACGAAGACAACCGTCGTGGCGCCGTTCAACCTGCCAATCGCCATGTAGCGGCCATCCTTGGCAGGGAGAACTACGGCCTCCAGGAAGAACTCGGCATCGAGGTCGGCAAAGTCCATCGCGTGTTTCGCAATGTTCGCCTGCCTCTTCGGTTCATCCCCTACGATACGGATACCTGTATATACAGGTTGCATGGTTGTTCCGCAATACCCGTATATACAAGTTAGGGCCGAGGCGTGGCTCGATGTAGTTTGATAAGACTATTGTTTTCAAGTTGCCGCCTTACGCGGTAAGGGCCGGAATTTTTCGCAGATTGGATAGGGCTCGCCATGGCGGACCTTGAGCAGCGCGAGGATCGCGCCCCAGGCTACGTCAACCAGAGGCAATCATGAAGCGCCTTGGCCATCTGCAGATTGCAGCCCAGGCGGCGCGTCAGAAGATAGCGTGATTGGAAAGCGCCAGCCCAAAATGCCAGAGGCTCCGGACCGGGCGCAAACAACTCTTGCGACTGGCGCTTGGAGCAGTACGCGGCAGACATTCAGCTCTCGCCAGGTCAGCGTGATCGATTCTACCGATCCCAGAGTGCCATGCACGACAACGAAGAGTCCTTTAACTAACGGGACGGGGATTGCATCGTAATCCGAGGAAAGCGAAGAGGCGTTCGACGCCTTCATGTGATGGGCGACAATGCTGCCGGGTCTAGGCTGATACAGCCTCTGGTGGCGGAGCTTGCTATGCGTTCATACGGACTAGAGAGGCGGATATCCGGGGAGGATTCGGCGAGCCTCCTCATGCGTAATGACTCTTTGAAAGGCAGCGAGGCGAGGATCTGAAATAGCTTCAGGTCCGCAAAATATGACCGTCATCCAATCCTCATGCGGATTGAGGGTCTTCCGGCTGGAGTGCGTGGCTGCAAAGCAAGCCGCCCGCAGTGGATACGCCTCGGGTTGCCCGTACCCGAACCTCTCTCTTGAGTGCTTGAACTCCACATGTGCAGCAAGCGTCCGCCCTGCAGCGTTGCGGAGAAAAAAGATAGCATCGCTTTCAAGGCCCTTGCTGCCTACGACGCGACACGTGCAGGCACTATCCTTGCCACACCAATAATTGGCCCAGAAGGGTTGCAGGGTTGGTTTGGACTTCCAGCGGGTGGATCGTTGCTCATCCACAAGCGCGTTTGAACCGGCGTACGTCGCCTCATGTTGGGTGCCGGATAGAAGCCATGTGCGGACTGCTGCCGAGGTAAAGACGCCCGCAGCGATTGCATCGAGATATGGCTGCGCCTTTCCGGAATATGCGGGCATCACCTTTCTCCAATTGGTCACCGCTGAAATATGACGGCAGTACGGCATTCTGCTATACTGCCACCGCGAAGCTTAGGCAGTAGTCAAAACCAATAAAAGCGAGAATATCGAACTTTCGGAGGCCCAACACAGCGCCACCATCTGTTTGGCTGGCATCTTCAAAGCGTCCCATCCCATCGTGCCTCGCAGAAGCGCAATTTCAGCCTATCACCCGAGGAAGCGATCGATGTCATTAAGCATGCATCGGATATCAAAATCCAGAGAAACGCGGCGTGAAAAAGCAGCCTGCCATGGATGAATCGACAAGAAAGCTATTAGGGTATAGCGCAAGTACGCTATCCCAATACCGGCGCTGAAAGTTTGTTTGTCCCGTTGAAGATATCTTATTCTGAGCGGGGCAAGCCATTCTGCATTCTGCTATCCCAATACGAATAAGGGAGAATTGCATCCTCGATGGCATAGAAGGTTACGTCAGGGTGGTCAGCAAATTTGGCGTTGGCTCCGACAACGTGGACCTGCCTGACGAAGGCTAAGGTTCGCATCGTCCAGGTATCGTCAATTATGCCACGTTTCAGCAGTGCCGCTCGCAAAGGCCTGTACCAACGACCTTCTCTTTCGACGATACGAGAATTTAGCGTACCAAGCCCACCGCTGACTGTGATTTCAACCACAACCACCTCATTCGGAGTCGTGTTGAAGTCGAGAGCTATGATGTCCGGTGCAGAACCCCCATCGCCAGTCTCCTTCTCGTAGGGGAGATCGAACTGGCGGGAGGTAAATACCATCCCTCCAACTGTCAGGAATCCGTTTATCAGCTCTTCAACTGTTGTTTCCAACGCGTGCACTCGCTTCTAGTCGATTAGACTGCTTATATTATCGGTATCAATGAACATTCGATATGTTGCTCGCATAATGAGAGCCAAGCTACATTGCTAGCAGCTAAGGTTTTGTGCAAGGGGCTCTTTGCCGTCACACGTAGTGACTGTCTGATCGCACCTCATAAGCGCAAAGTGCAATGCCAAAGACTTCGACTAGTCGGCTCACCGTTTCCTCTCTCTGAAGGCGCCGGTCTGCGTAGATGATGAAGGTTTTGCTTGCACTGTGAAACACCACGCGGCCACGTGGATGGTCCTCGTATTCGCTAAAGGCAACCGTTTCAGGAACATCCTTTATGCGCCGTTCCTTGGCGGATAGATCCTGCCAATCGGACCACACGCTGTAGTGTCCCCTGCTAGTTAGGAACTCGCCATACACTTCGGCCTGATCGCGCGTGACCCTTTCCCATATTAGTTTGCCGTCAACAGACCAGAAAACACCGACATATCCTCCTGCTGCAACATCGTCGTCAGGTGCACTCATCCCTAGCCTCTCGCGTTCAGCGCCGCTCTGAACATGCTTTCCACCTCGGAATAGGAGGAGCTGGCGGTCAAATGCTCTCCCTCAAACGAAAATGCGCAATGAAGAGCTTTTAGGACTTCCCATCGAACTACATTTTCGTGCCGTTGTAGGCTCCGTTCACCGCAGTTATTCCGTATTGTAAATAAATGCCCCGGCCTTCATCGTTGAATTGCACTGAGCCCGAGGTTCGGCACCCAGGGGCTTTGCTCATGTTGCCGATCACACCGCGAAAATAATCTTGCGGGCATTCATCGACTGTCCGCTCCACCTGCAGGTGCTGCGGGCGCGTGCCGGGTTAGACCTTCGATTTACGACGCAGGCCCATCCGACACTCCTTTGCCGGGCTGGGCCCACGGGCGCTCAGTCGGGCATGTGGTAATTGAGAAAGCGGTTCTGCCGAACGTCGAACAGAAGCCCCGTTTGCGTCAAGTCGGGAAAGGCCAGGTGCAGCATGGTCGCCGCCACGTCTGCCGGTCGCGGCAGCGTATCGGGATCTTCGCCCGGCATGGCAAGGGCGCGCATGGCCGTACGGGTGCCACCGGGGTTCACCGAATTGACGCGCAGCGGCAGGCTGCGTGTCTCGTTCGCCCAGGAGCGGATCATCGCCTCTCCAGCGGCCTTGGTGGCGGCGTAGAGGCCCCAATAAGCCTTGGTGGAATGCGCTGCGCCGGACGACAGGAAGATGGCGCGCCCGGCATCGGACTGGCGCAGAAGCGGGTCTGTCGTGCGGATCATCCGCCATGTCGCATCCACGTTGACGCGCATGGTCTTGTCGAAGGTCTTGGCTTCGATGTGGCCGAGGGGCGCCAGTACGCCCAACGCGCCGGCATTGAGCACCAGCACGTCCAGCTTGCCCCACCGGTCGTAGATGGCGCCGCCGAGCCGGTCGATGCCTTCCATGTCGGTCAGGTCAAGCGGAACCAGCGTGGCAGACCCGCCGGCAGACTTGATCTCATCGTCCAGCTCTTCCAGGCCGCCGACCGTGCGCGCCACCGCGATGACATGCGCACCTTCCGCCGCGAGCTGCTTTGCCAGAAAATAGCCGATGCCGCGCGACGCGCCCGTTACCAGGGCAATACGCCCGTCTAGCCTGCCTGCCATTCCGGATTCCCGAAGCTGTGAAAGATCGTTGCGCGCAGCGTCAGCCGTTGCCGGCCATCACCGCAAGATGATGGACGTTGCTGGCCGGCGCCTCGCGGTCGCGCAGCCGGGTGGGATAGTCGCCGGTGAAATAATGGTCGGTGAACTGCGGGGACGCATCGTTGCGCGCCTCACCGCCGACCGCATGGTAAAGGCCATCCAGCGACAGGAAGGCGAGGGAGTCCGCCCCGATGAAGCGGCACATCGCTTCCAGCGATTCATGCTGGTTCGCAAGCAGCTTCTCGGCGTCCGGCGTGTCGATGCCATAGAAATCCGGGTAGAAGATCATCGGGCTGGCAACCCGGATATGCACCTCGGTTGCACCGGCATCGCGGATCATCTGCACGATCTTGACCGAGGTGGTGCCGCGCACGATGGAATCGTCCACCAGCACCACGCGCTTGCCCTCGATCATCGCCCGGTTGGCGGAATGCTTCAGCTTCACGCCGAAGGCGCGGATCTGCTGGGTCGGCTCGATGAAGGTGCGGCCCACATAGTGGTTGCGGATGATGCCCAGCTCGAAGGGAATGCCGCTTTCCTGTGCGAAGCCGATGGCCGCCGGCGTGCCGCCATCGGGCACCGGCACGACCACATCCGCCGCTACGGGGGCTTCCCGCGCCAGGTTCACGCCCATGGCCTTGCGCGCGGTATACACGTTGCGCCCGCCGACGACCGAGTCCGGCCGGGCGAAATAGACATATTCGAACAGGCAGAGGCGTTCCGGCGTCGGGTTTTCCGCCTTGCGGGACTCCACCGAGATGGAACCATCGGGCTGGATCTCGCAGATGACGACTTCGCCGTTCTCCACATCGCGGATGTAGCGCGCGCCGATGATATCGAGCGCACAGGTTTCCGAGCAGAAGATCGGCTTTCCGTCGAGCTCGCCCATGACCAGCGGCCGGATGCCGATGGGATCGCGCGCGGCGATCAGCTTGGTGCGCGTCAGCGCCAGCATCGAGTATCCGCCCTCTACATGGCGGATGGCATCGATGAAGCGGTCGGACGAGGAAACCTGCCGCGAACGGGCGATAAGATGCAGAACCACTTCCGTATCGGAGGTGGACTGGCAGATCGCGCCGTCGGCGATCAACTGGCGACGCAGCGTCAGCCCGTTGGTGAAATTGCCGTTATGGGCAATGGCGATGCCGCCGACTTCCAGCTCGGCAAAGAGCGGCTGCACGTTGCGCAAGGCCGTTTCGCCGGTGGTGGAATAGCGCACATGGCCGATGGCCATGTGGCCGGGCAGGCGCGCCAGCACGGCGGGGTCGGTATAATGGTCGCCCACCAGGCCCATGCGCTTTTCGGTATGAAACTGTCGACCGTCGAAGCAGACGAGGCCGGCAGCCTCCTGCCCGCGATGCTGCAGGGCATGCAGGCCCAGCGCCGTCAGCGTTGCGGCATCGGGATGGCCGAGTATGCCGAAGACGCCGCACTCCTCATGGAGAGTGTCGCCGTCGATGTCGTCGAAAGGTGTTTCGCCCATGTCAAACTCGTTCCCGAACGGAAGGCCCGATACCGCGCTTCTGCCGCGTGGCTGGCCTCCATATGGGGGCGATCACGCGAAACGCGAAACAAAAATGAAACCGGCGCGAAATTCATCGCGCCAGTCGGGTCGCTCACCCCTCCAATTGAGTCGGCTTCGGCCTCGATCTGCCCCCGCGAAGCCGCTTGACCAGCCTTGTGCCTGATGCCGGCCCGAAAATCAATTGGCCGGTGGCTGCTGGCCCCGGATCGCGTCGTCGATCGAACCGGGCTCGGCCTGCTCTGACGGAACTTCCGCGCCGCCAATATCGGTCTCGGGCGCCGGCGGCGGTCCGAGACGCTGGTTCACATATTCGACCAGGCCGTCCATGCTGCCGACCAACTGGTTGCCGAGATCGTCCAGGAAGGGCTTGGATTGCGCATCGGCGATCTGCGGATGCTGCTGGTCGGGGTTCAGCCAGTTCAAGAACACCACCGCAACCACCATCAGGAGGACGCCGCGCGCGGCACCGAACAGGAACCCGAGGATCCGGTCCACGGCTCCGACCCGGCTGTCGATGATGAAATCCGCGATATGCATGGTGATCAGCGAGACGACGATCAGCGTGATCAGGAAGATCGCCAGCGCCGTTACGCCCATCGCAACGGTGGGCTGCGAAATATACTGCTCTGTGAAGGGCGTAAGCTGCGGAAAGAAGAACCATGCGGCGGCGGCGGCCACCACCCAGCTTACGATGGACAGCACCTCGCGTGAGAAACCGCGCACCATTGCGAGGATCGCCGAAAGGAGGGTTATGACGACGAGCGCGACGTCGAGCAGGGTGATGTTCATACCGATCCTTGGCTAGAGCATTTCCGTTGAGTACGGGGTCACCGATAACGCTCTATTCTTCTGTTTGCCGCATTGTCCGACGCCGAGGCGATTCCGCTTCGGCTGGAAATGCTTTCGGCGATCTCGTTGCAACGCGTGTCTTACACTCGCGGATGCGGCGAAAATCAAGCATTCCTTTTATCCTGTCCGCTGGCAATGCGGGCGACAAGGTCGGCCAGTGCCGAGACTTCGCCGACGCGGAAGCCGCGCGGCCATTGCAGATCCTGTCCCGATTGCGGCAGCACGGCGCCGCGGAACCCCAGCTTTTCCGCTTCCTTGACCCGCTGTCCCGCATGGGCAACGGGCCGGACCGCGCCGGAAAGGCTGACTTCACCGAAATACACGCAATCGGCCGGCAAGGCGCTGCCCGACAAAGAGGAAACCAGCGCTGCCGCGACCGCCAGATCGGCCGCCGGCTCGTTGATGCGATAGCCGCCGGCGACGTTCAAATACACGTCATGCTGGCCAAGGCGCACCCCGCAATGGGCCTCCAGCACGGCCAGCACCATGGCAAGGCGCGGCTGATCCCAGCCCAGTACGGAGCGCCTGGGCGTGCCGAGCGGCGAGGGCGCCACCAGCGCCTGGATCTCCACCAGCACCGGGCGCGTTCCCTCGATGGCGGCAAACACAGCCGCGCCGGGCGCCTTGTCGTTCCGTTCGCCGAGGAACAGCTCGGAGGGGTTGGACACTTCGCGCAGGCCGCCATCGCCCATCTCGAAGACGCCGATTTCGTCGGTCGGGCCAAAGCGGTTCTTCACCGTCCGCAGGATGCGGTAGTGATGGCCGCCTTCACCCTCGAAATAGAGGACGCCGTCCACCATGTGCTCCACCACGCGCGGCCCGGCGATCTGGCCTTCCTTGGTGACGTGTCCGACCAGGATGACCGCAGTTCCGGTGGACTTGGCGTAACGGATCAGCGCCTGGGCCGCCGCGCGCACCTGCGTGACGGTGCCGGGGGCGGAATCGGCCGTGTCGGTCCAGATGGTCTGGATGGAGTCGATGATGACGAGATCGGGCCGGCCGCCTTCCGACAGCGTGGCGAGGATATCCTCGATGTTGGTTTCGGCCATAAGCTGCACCGAGGTATCGGACGCATGCAGGCGCTGCGCCCGCAGCCTTACCTGTGCCACGGCCTCTTCGCCCGAAACGTAGATCACCCCATGGCCCCGGCGCGCCAGCGCCGCAGCGGCCTGCATCAAGAGGGTCGACTTGCCGATGCCGGGATCGCCCCCCACCAGAAGCGCCGAGCCGCGCACGATGCCGCCGCCGGTGACCCGGTCCAGTTCGGCGATGCCGGATATGATGCGCGGCGCTTCCTCCGTTTGGCCGGACAGCGGAAACAGCGCCGAGACGCGGCCTTTCCGCCGCCCTGCCTTGGCAGGGCCGCCGCCGATGCCGCCGGCCTGGTTTTCCTCGACGATTGTGTTCCACTCGCCGCAGGCGTCGCACTTGCCCTGCCAGCGATTATAGACCGCACCGCAGTTCTGGCAGATGAAGCTGATCTTCGCTTTCACCATCCGCTCAGATCCAGACCCGGCGCACGCGCGCGCCGATCCCCGTGAGAAGCTCGTAGGCGATGGTGCCGGCCTGGGCCGCCACCGCGTCGACCGGAATGTTGGGGCCGAAAAACTCCACTTCGCTGCCTGGCCGCACCGCGCCTTCCGGCAGGCCGGAAATATCCACCATGCTCATATCCATGGAAATGCGGCCGACGATCGGCGCGCTATGCCCTTCGACGTGCACCGCCGGCGCCGTGCGCTGCCCCTCGACGCTGTCGCCGAATGCCGAACGCGGATAGCCGTCGGCGTAGCCAAGGCCCACGGTGGCGATGCGGGCAGTGCGCTTGAGCTTGACCGCCTCGCCATAGCCCACATGCTCGCCGCGCTTGACGTCCGCCACCTGCAGGACATGCCCGACAAGGCGCGCGACGGGCCGCAGCGCGCCGGCCGCATGCAGTGCCGTCTGGCCGCCATAGAGGCAGATGCCGGGGCGGGTCAGGTCGAAGTGGAATTGCGGGCCGCGCAGGATGGCGGCAGAGTTTGCCAGCGAGCGCGCCACGAAGGGAAAGCGATTCGCCAGTTTGCGGAAGCGGTCGAGCTGCTCGTCGGCCAGCCGGGAGCCGGGCTCGTCGGCGGCGGCAAGGTGGCTCATGACAAGCGCCAGATCCAGCTTGCCCTGTTTGGCAAGCTCGGCGGCCTTGCGGCTTTGCATGTCGGTCAGGCCAAGGCGGTGCATTCCGGTTTCGAGCTGCAGGCCGGCGACGCCGGGCAATCCGCCGTCTTCCGGCTCGCCGCCCATGGTCCACAACTCGATGTCCTCGGGCGTTGACAGGACAGGCAGCAGCCGCTCGTCGCGGCACAGGCGCGCCGCATGCCTGTCCAGACCCTGCAAAACGAAGATGCGGCAGTTCTTGCCGGGCATGGCCTCGCGGATTTCGGCGCCTTCTTCGGCCCAGGCCACGAAAAAGTCCCGGCACCCGGCACCGAACAGCGCCTTGGATGCGATGACGCCGCCGAGGCCGTAGCCGTCGGCTTTCACCGCAGCGCCGGTGCGCGCATCGGGCGCCAGCATGGCGAGGGTGCGCCAGTTGGATTTCAAAGCCCAGGAGTCGATCTCGACGAAGGGCGCACGCGGCATATCGGTATGGGACATAATGTTTCGGTCTTCCGGCGCTACTCGAAGCGTTCGGGCATATGCGACTCCTCGGCAAGATCCGAAAAGCGGGTGAATTCGGCCTGGAAGGCCAGCGGTACGGTGCCGGTGGGGCCGTGTCGCTGCTTGGCGATGATGACTTCCGCCTTGCCGCGCGCATCGTTCATCGCCTGCTGCCACTTCAGGTGCTCTTCGGTGCCGGGCTTGGGCTCCTTGTTCTGCAGGTAATATTCGTCGCGATAGACGAACATCACCACGTCGGCGTCCTGCTCGATCGAGCCGGATTCACGCAGGTCGGATAGCTGGGGCCGCTTGTCTTCGCGGGATTCGACCTGGCGCGAGAGCTGCGAGAGCGCGATGATCGGCACCGAAAGCTCCTTGGCCAGCGCCTTCAGCCCGGTGGTGATCTCGGTGATTTCCTGCACGCGGTTTTCCGACGCCCGCTTGGACGAGCCCTGCATCAGCTGGACATAGTCGATCACCATCACGTCCAGGCCGCGCTGCCGCTTCAGCCGCCGGGCGCGCGCCGCGAGCTGGGCTATGGAGATGCCGCCGGTCTGGTCGATATAGAGGGGCGCCCGTTGCATCATCTCGGTACAGGCGACCAGCTTGGCATATTCGGCATCGGTGATGTTGCCGCGCCGGATCTTGGACGAGGAAACCTCGCTCTGCTCGGAGATGATACGGGTGGCCAGCTGCTCGGCCGACATTTCCAGCGAGAAGAAGGCGACGACGCCGCCATTCTTGGCCTTGAAGGAACCGTCCGCCTGCTCTGCGGGCTCGTAGGCATTGGCGATGTTGAACGCGATGTTGGTAACAAGCGACGTCTTGCCCATCGCCGGACGGCCAGCCAGGATGACGAGGTCGGAGGGCTGCAGGCCGCCCAGCCGCCGGTCCATCTCGCGGATGCCGGTCGATATGCCCGAAAGGCCGCCATCCCTGTCCTTGGCGGCGCCGGCCATTTCGATGGCCAGCGCCATCGCGTCGGAAAAGGGCTGGAAGCCGCCATCGTACCGGCCCGTCTCGGCCAGCTCGAACAGCTTGCGCTCCGATTCCTCGATCTGCTTCTTCGGCTCCATGTCGAGGGGCGCGTCGAATGCATCGTTGACCATCTCTTCGCCGATGCGGATCAGCGAGCGGCGCAAGGCGAGATCGTAGATGCCACGGCCGTAATCGGCCGCGTTGATGATGGTGGTCGCTTCCGCCGCCAGCCGGGCGAGATACTGCGCGACGGTGATGTCGCCCACCTTGTCGTTGGCTGCCAGGAAGGTCTTGATCGTCACCGGATTGGCGATCTTGCCCATCCGGATCATCTCGGACGCCTTGCCGAAGATCTCGCGGTGCAGGGGCTCGAAGAAATGGTCCGGTTTCAGGAAATCGTGGACGATGTAATAGGCGTCGTTGTTGACCAGGATCGCGCCCAGCAGGGCCTGCTCGGCCTCCAGGTTCGAGGGCGCCTCCCTGTAGGGAAGTCCATCCTGCTCAAGCTTGCGCGCCGCATCGGCCATGCGCGGACCCCTTCGATACCATCATGATGGGACAGACACTAAAGCCATTCGCCAGCGATGACGATTGCCGTAGCGAGAGGCATGCGCCTTCTTCACCGCACAGATACAGCTTCTTTCCACAGATGTGGAAAAAATGGCGGCGACGATGCCGCGTTGCAGGCTGAACCGCCTGTGGCGTTGGGGTTTTTGCCCTGTCGCGAACGTGGAAAAGGCCGGACAGAAGCCCGGCCTTTCCTGTGGATAGCGTGTGCAGTCCCGAATCGGACGTGCGATGACGCCTCAGGCGCGCTCGTCGGCCTCGGCCTCGGCTTCGCCGTCCTCGCCGGCTTCTTCCTCGCCCTCTTCAAGGATCTCGTCCTCGTCGTCGGCGCCGTAGATGGCGTCGGCGGAGGTGAGCGTCTCACCGCGTGCCTGACGATCTGCCTCTTCCTGCGAGCGGGCGATGTTCAGCTCGACGGTGGCCTCGACCTCTGCGTGAAGGGCGATGGCAACCGTGTGCAGACCGATCAGCTTGATCGGCAGGTTCAGCTCTACCGAGTTGCGGTTGATCGAGAAGCCTTCGTTGCGGATCAGCTCCGCGATGTCGCGGGCCGAAACCGAACCGTAAAGCTGGCCCGTCTCGCCGGCCGAGCGGACGATGACGAAACGCTTGCCGTCGAGCTGCTTGGCGATAGCCTGCGCTTCCGACTTGCGCTCTTCGTTGCGGGCGATGAGCTGGGCCTTCTGGGCCTCGAAGCGCGCGCGGTTTGCCTCGTTGGAGCGCAGGGCGCGGCCGGTGGGCAGAAGATAGTTGCGGGCATAGCCGTCCTTGACGCGGACGGTTTCGCCGAGCTGGCCAAGGCGCGCGATGCGCTCAAGCAGGATGACTTCCATTGGTATGATCCTTTCGGGTGTCGAATAAGGGTTCAGGGTCTGTCTTCGGCCCCCGCTTTCGCCACATCGACAAGGCCGATGATCAGGAAGGCGAAAAGCGGGATGGAAAGAAGGAATATCGCCGCATAGGCGCTGAACAGGATCAGCCCCCGGCCCGACATGGCGCGGGTGCGGCGGTGCATGGCGGCAAGGCCGACCAAAGTGAAGGCCATACCGAAGGCGCCGCAGACGACGGCTGCCACGGTGCCGATGCTGCCGCCGAAAAAGGAGACGGCCAGCGCCACGGCAAAGATCGGCAGCGCGGCGCGCGGCAGGCCCGCCTGCGACGGGATGTCGTCCTTTGGCCGGTTCAGGCGGCCGCTGGCGCGTGTGATGACGGCGGCCAGATACAGCATGAACGTAAGCAGAGCCACCAGCAGCGCCGGCTGGATGAAGGGTATGATCCGCACCGCAAGGGCCGTCAGCTCTCGTAGCTGGGCCTCGTCCTCGGTGCTGAAGGTGCCGGATGCAGTGAAGGCGTTGGCCAGTTCGGGCCCGAATTCCTGCGCATTGAAGCCGATCATCCAGCCCAGGATCACGCAGCCCAGTATGGCCATCAGGCATATGCCCATCAGGATGCGCGACAGGGGATACCAGTCCAGCGGCGGTACGCCGGTACGCGCGTCTTCGGGGCCGGCGGGCCGGGCAAGACCGGCCAGATGCCCGATCCAGGCGGCGGGGCCGGCCATCGCGACCACCAGTGGTACGCTGACGAGCATCGAACCGCTGGACAGGATCACGGCGAGGGCCGCCACGACCACGGCGATGAAGCCGGCGCGGGAGCCCCAGCCCAGGCTGGCGATGAAAATGGGAAGCGGCGCAAGAAACGTCAGAAATGCCCCGCCCTGAGTCTGTGCGATGAGACCGGCGAACAGAAGCGCGCTGGCAAGGCCGGCGGCGAGGGATACGAGGAGGGCTTGCTTCTGCATGTCGCTGTCCTGCGTTTCGCAGTTAGGGGCAGACGCCCCAACTCGGCTTTGCGTTACGCCGCCCCTGCCGAGGGGGGAGGCGAGGCTGCGGGGCGCGGAAGGCGCCCCGCAACGATAGGCCTACTTGAGGACGTAGGGCAGAAGGCCGAGGAAGCGCGCACGCTTGATGGCGCGGGCCAGCTCGCGCTGGTTCTTCTGCGAAACGGCCGTGATCCGCGAGGGAACGATCTTGCCGCGCTCGGAGATGTAGCGCTGCAGAAGGCGGACGTCCTTGTAGTCGATCTTCGGCGAATCGCTCGCCGCGAACGGATCGGACTTGCGACGACGATGGAACGGGCGACGGGTCGGAAGCTGGGCGATGTCGACCATTATGCGGCCTCCTCAGTGCGCTCGCGGCGGGGGCGGCCACCACGGTCGCCGCCATCACGGCCATCGCGGCCGTCGCGGTCACCGCGGCGGGGACGGTCGTCGCGCTTCTGCATCATGGCGGAGGGGCTGTCTTCGTGCTCCTCGACGCGGATGGTGATGTAGCGCAGGATGTCTTCGTTGAAGCGCATCTGACGCTCCATCTCCACCACGGCGGCTGCCGGGGCGTCGATGTTGACGAGCGTGTAATACGCCTTGCGATTCTTCTTGATGCGGTAGGACAGGGTCTTCAGACCCCAGTTCTCAACCTTGCCGACCTTGCCGCCATTGGCTTCCAGCACGCCGCGATACTGCTCGACGAGGGCGTCGACCTGCTGGCTGCTGATGTCCTGGCGGGCAAGGAATACGTGCTCGTAGAGCGCCATATCGATTGCCTTTCCGTGTTTCTCTTTCGTACGCTGCCCGGCATCAGCGGCTAAGCCTCTGCGACTCCCCCTGAAAGCGGCCACGAAGTGCCGAACATGGAAAGGCGCGTCGAGTGAGACGGTCGAGAGCGGGGACACGGGAAGCGTAGGCACGAAGGCCGAGCGGCATGCGACTGCCGCCCCTTCCGTTCAGCCCCCGGCTGACGAACGGGCATTGACGGGCCGCGACTTACGCTATTTCGATGCATTCCGCAAGGCGTCGCTTGACTTGAAGCGCGCTTGCCCCGATTGGGCGGGGCCAGTCAGACAAGCCGGAGACGATAACCCTCATGAAACTCGCATTGGTATTTCCGGGGCAGGGCAGCCAGTCTGTCGGCATGGGCCGCGAACTCTACGACACTGTAGCCGAGGCGCGCGCCGTCTTCGATGAGGTCGACGAGGCCCTGGGCGAAAATCTGTCCAGGCTGATCTTCGAGGGGCCGGAGGAAACGCTGACCCTGACGGCCAATGCCCAGCCGGCGCTGATGGCGGTTTCGCTGGCCGCGATGCGCGCGCTGGAAGCGCGGGGCTTCGATCTATCGTCCGCATCCTACGTCGCGGGCCATTCCCTCGGCGAATATTCCGCGCTGGCCGCGGCGGGTTCCATCGGCATCGGCGAGACGGCGCGCCTCTTGCGCATCCGCGGCGAGGCCATGCAGGCGGCTGTGCCGGCCGGCCAGGGGGCGATGGCCGCCATCATGGGCCTGGAAGCCGATGTGCTGGACGCGATCTGCCAGGAGGCGTCGGGCACGGGCAGCGTGCAGGTTGCCAACGACAATGGCGGCGGACAGCTTGTCATTTCGGGCGACAAGGCAGCGGTGGACAGGGCCATGGCACTGGCTTCCGAGCGCGGCGCGCGGCGCGCCATCGCGCTGGCCGTTTCCGCGCCGTTCCATAGCGCCCTGATGCAACCGGCTGCCGACCGCATGGCCGAGGCGCTGCTGGGCGTCGAGATCGTGCAGCCACGGGTGCCGCTGATCGCCAACGTGCTGGCGGCGCCTTCGTCCAGCCCCGAACGCATCCGCAGCCAGCTCGTGGAGCAGGTGACAGGGCAGGTGCGCTGGCGCGAAAGCATGACCTTCCTGGCGGAGGACGGCGTCGACACCCTGTTTGAAGTCGGTGCCGGTAAAGTGCTATCGGGCCTTGCGAAGCGAATTGACAAGCGGCTCGCCGCGCAGTCGGTCGGCACTCCGGCCGATATCGATGCGGCGCTGGCGAAGCTGCAGGGAGAGTGACGATGTTCGATCTATCTGGCCGCAAGGCTCTGGTGACGGGCGCCAGCGGCGGTATCGGCGAGGCGATCGCCCGCGTCCTGCATGCGCGCGGCGCAACGGTCGGCCTGCATGGCACACGCCGCGAAAAGCTGGACCAGTTGGCCGGCGATCTCGGCGACCGGGTCCATGTGCTGCCGGCCGATCTCGGCACGCGGGAGGGGCAGACAGCCCTCGGCGAGGTTGCGGACGCGGTGATGGAAGGCGTCGACATCCTCGTCAACAATGCGGGAATCACGCGGGACGGGCTTTTCGTCCGGATGTCCGACGCAGACTGGGACGCCGTTCTGGAAGTCGACCTGACCGCGACCTTTCGACTCACGCGCGCCCTGACGCACCAGATGATGCGTCGCCGCTACGGCCGCATCGTCAACATCACCTCCATCGTCGGCGTAACGGGCAATCCCGGCCAGACGAACTACTGTGCGGCCAAGGCCGGCATGATCGGCTTCTCGAAGTCGCTGGCGCAGGAGATCGCCTCGCGCAACGTGACGGTGAACTGCATCGCGCCCGGCTTCATCGAGAGCGCCATGACCGGCAAGCTCAACGACAAGCAGAAGGACGCGATCATGGGGGCCATTCCCATGAAGCGCATGGGCACGCCCGATGACATCGCGGCCGCCGCGCTTTTCCTGGCTTCCGAGGAAGCAGCTTATATTACGGGTCAGACAATTCATGTGAATGGCGGAATGGCCATGATCTGATATGGGTGCACGGGCCGGTTCGAAGGCCCGGTTGCCCCCAGCTTTTTGGGCCCGGAGACGCCAAAACGCCAGCACTCCGCAGTCAGGCCGCTTGATTAACCGTCCGGCGGCGTCTAACGAAAACGGCGAAACCCATCTCATTAGAGGATTGAATATGAGCGATACCGCTGAACGGGTGAAGAAGATCGTCGTCGAACATCTTGGCGTCGAACAGGAGAAGGTGACGGAAAACGCCAGCTTCATCGACGACCTCGGCGCCGACAGCCTGGACACGGTCGAACTCGTCATGGCTTTCGAGGAAGAGTTCGGCGTCGAAATCCCGGACGATGCCGCCGAGACGATCCTGACGGTCGGCGACGCCGTGAAGTTCATCGAAAAGAATCAGAGCTGATTTCTTTTCAATCCATATCGGCTTCCGGCGGGCTCGATAGCCTGCCGGGCCGGCATTCTGTATCGAAGGGTACGTGATGAGGCGTGTCGTCATAACCGGTCTTGGCATGGTTTCGCCTTTGGCCAACGGTGTTGAGGAAAGCTGGAGCCGTCTTCTGGCCGGCAAAAGCGGCGCAGCCCGCGTCACGAGTTTCGAAGTCGACGATCTGGCCTGCCAGATCGCCTGCCAGATCCCCCTGGGCGACGGCACCGAGGGCACCTTCAACGCCGATCTGGTGATGGAGCCCAAGGAACAGCGCAAGGTTGACCCTTTCATCGTCTATGCCGTCGCGGCGGCGGACGAGGCGCTGAAGGATGCGGACTGGGCTCCGCAGTCCGAGGAAGACCAGGTCCGCACCGGCGTTCTGATCGGTTCGGGCATCGGCGGCCTGGAAGGCATCGTCGAGGCGGGCTACACGCTGCGCGACAAGGGCCCCCGCCGCATTTCACCGTTTTTCATTCCCGGACGCCTGATCAATCTCGCATCCGGCCATGTCTCGATCCGCCATCATCTGCGCGGTCCGAACCACTCTGTCGTCACCGCCTGCTCGACGGGCGCGCATGCCATTGGCGACGCCGCCCGGCTGATTGCCCTGGACGATGCGGATGTCATGGTTGCCGGCGGTACCGAGTCCCCGGTCTGCCGCATCGCACTGGCTGGTTTCGCGGCCTGCAAGGCGCTGTCCACCGACCGGAACGACGAGCCCACCAAGGCCTCGCGCCCCTATGATTCGGACCGCGACGGGTTCGTGATGGGCGAAGGCGCCGGCATCGTGGTGCTCGAAGAGTACGAACATGCCAAGGCGCGTGGCGCCAAGATCTATGCCGAGGTGGTCGGATACGGCCTTTCCGGTGATGCGTATCATATCACGGCTCCCTCCGAGACCGGCGAAGGGGCAGAGCGCTGCATGCGCGCCGCTCTCAAGCGGGCCGGGCTGGAGCCCTCCGCGATCGACTACATCAACTCGCATGGCACCTCCACCATGGCCGATACGATCGAGCTTGCGGCGGTCGAGCGGGTGCTGGGCGATCACGCGCCCAATGTCTCCATGTCGTCGACAAAGTCGTCCATCGGGCATCTGCTGGGTGCGGCAGGCGCGGTTGAGGCCATCTTCGCTACGCTGGCCATTCGCGACAATGTGGCGCCGCCAACATTGAACCTCGATACGCCGGCCGTGGAAACCAGGATCGACCTGGTTCCCCATGTGAAGCGCGAGCGGAAGATCGATGTCGTCCTGTCGAATTCGTTCGGCTTCGGCGGCACGAACGCGACACTCGTCCTGAAGCGCGTTACCGACTGAGAGCGGCCATCCGGAAGCGCCGCAACCATCGGGTGTGGCGCCGTCCCGTCATCCGTCTTTTGCCATATTGGCGATGTAGCACCGACCGCATCTCCGCAATCACCGACCCGAGGGCCTGTATTCCGTGAGCGATGTGACGAAGGGCGGCACGCCGAACGATTCTGTCGACACCAGACGCGGTCGCAAGGGGCGCTCCAAACGCTCGCGCGGGGCCGTCGTCGTCTTTTTGAATTTCTGCCTGAGCGTCGCCGTCATCGCGGTGATCGGCGGCGCTGCGTTGTTCTACTGGGGCAAGTTCCAGTTCGAGCGCGCGGGACCGCTGGCCGAGGAGAAGGTCGTGATGGTGCCGCGCGGCGGCGGGCTTTCCAGCATCTCGGATTCGCTCCAGTCGGCTGGTGTCGTGTCCAACGCGCTCATCTTCCAGGCCGGCGTCCGTTTTTCCGGGGCTGCGTCGCAATTGAAGGCCGGGGAGTACGCATTCGCGCCGGGCACGTCGATGCGCGGCGTGATGGAAAAGCTGGAAACGGGCCGCTCCATCATGCATTCGGTGACCATCCCCGAAGGCTGGACGGTAGCGCAGATCTACGCTCGCCTCGAGGCCGACGATACGCTGGTCGGCAATCTGCCGCCGATGCCGGGCGAGGGTACACTTCTTCCGGAAACCTATACGTTCACGCGTGGGGCAAGCCGCAGCGACATCGTCTCGCAGATGTCGGCGGCGCAGGAGCGCCTCGTCGACGAGATATGGCAGGGACGCCAGGACGGTCTTCCCGTGGAAACGGTCGAGGAGTTCGTAACCCTCGCCTCCATCGTGGAGCGGGAGACGGGCGTCGACGCGGAGCGTCCGCACGTCGCCTCCGTGTTCGTCAACCGCTTGCGTCAGGGCATGCGCCTGCAGTCCGACCCGACCTTCATCTACGGCATCTGGGGTGGCGCGGGCAAACCGTCCGGAGAGCCGCTGCGCCGTTCTCACATCCAGAGCAACACCCCCTACAATACCTACGTGATCAACGGCCTGCCGCCTGGCCCGATCGCCAATCCCGGCCGCGCCGCCCTGGAGGCCGTTGCCCACCCGCTGGATTCCGACGATCTGTATTTCGTTGCGGATGGAACCGGCGGCCATGCCTTCGCCCGGACATTGGCGGACCACAACCGCAACGTCGCGCGCTACCGCGAGTTCATGCGCCAGCAGGGCGCTGCGGCTGAAAACGCCGCCGCCGACGCCGATCTGGTCGAGTAGGAAAGGCACGACATGGGCAAGCCCGTTGCGAGCATGACGGGCTTCGCCCGCGCCGAGGCCAACCACGGCGACTGGCGCATCGTCTGGGAACTGAGGTCCGTCAACGGCAAGTCCCTCGATGTCCGCCTTCGCCTGCCGGCGGGGCTGGAAAGCCTGGAGCTCGACGCGCGCCGCAAGCCGGCCGCCTCCCTGACCCGGGGCAATATTCAGATGTCGCTGCAACTGCAGCGTGGCGCGGTGGCCCCGCAGCGCGCCATCAACCGCCAGGCGCTGATGGCCTATGTGGCGGAAGCGCGATGGCTGGTCACCGAGGGGCATGCCTCGCCGCCCACCGCCGATGGATTGCTGGCGTTGAAGGGCGTTCTGGACGCCACGCCGGACGAGGCCCCCGAAGCCGAGGCCGAGCTGGCTTCCGCCGCCCTCGAGACGCTGGACAACGCCCTGCAGGCGCTGGCCGCCGCGCGCGCTGCCGAAGGCGCGGAAATTGCCGGCGTTCTGCTGCGCCGCCTCGATGAGATGGGCGCGCTTGCGGCCGCCGCCGAGGCGGACCCGGCCCGCACGCCCGATGCCATTCGGGCACGCCTTCGCAGCCAGGTCGAGGTGCTTCTGGCGGCGACGGCAACGGTGGACGAAGGCAGGCTTGCGCAGGAGGCCGCCCTGCTGGCCACGCGCGCCGACATCCGCGAGGAACTGGACAGGCTCAACGCCCACATTGCGGCGGCGCGGGCTCTTTTGTCCGAAGGCGGCGCAATCGGACGGCGTCTCGATTTTCTATCACAGGAATTTAACCGGGAATCGAATACGCTCTGCGCGAAATCGAATGCGGCCTCGCTGACTGCCATCGGATTGCAGTTGAAGGTCGTCGTGGACCAATTCAAGGAGCAGGTTCAGAACATCGAATGAGGCCGTTGATCGACACCGAATCCCCATTGCCCATCGCGCGGCGTGGACTGATGCTCGTCATCTCTTCTCCATCGGGAGCGGGGAAGTCCACGATCGCGCGAAACCTGCTGGAGCAGGATTCGCGCTTTTCCCTGTCGGTCAGCGTCACCACCCGGACGCGCCGTGCCAGCGAAATCGACGGTGTGCATTACCACTTCATCAGCCGCGACGAATTCACGCGTCTGCAGACGGGTGACGCGCTGCTGGAATGGGCGGAAGTCCATGGCAATCTCTACGGAACGCCCAGGGACGCAGCCGAAAAGGCGATGCGGGAGGGGCGCGACATGCTCTTCGACATCGACTGGCAGGGTGCGCGGCAGCTTCAGGAGCAGGCCAAGACGGATATCGTCTCCATCTTTATCCTGCCGCCCTCCATGGCGGAACTGCGCTCGCGCCTGAACCGCCGCGCCGAGGATTCGGCCGAGACGATCCAGATGCGCCTTCGTAATGCGAAGGTGGAGATCGAGCGCTGGCGCGACTATGAGTATGTCGTCATCAATGACGATCTGGACCGGGCCTTCGGGGCCGTCTTGTCGATCGTCAACGCCGAGCGCCTGCGGCGCGACCGGCGGCCCGGCCTGTTCGACTTTACGGCAGCATTGCTGGAAGAAGCCGACAAGCTGATGGACGGCTGACCGCCAGGTTTTTAGGCTTGGGCCGCAGGGCCCTCGGCCAGATTGGCCAGTTGAACGAACTCCTCGACGCTCAACGTCTCTGCCCGGCGCCGGGGATCGATCCCCGCGCGGTCGAGCAACTCTTCTCCGCCCGCCGCCTTCAGGCTTTGGCGCAGCATCTTGCGCCTTTGTCCGAAGGCGAGGGCGGTGATCTTTTCAAGCTGTGACAGGTGGACGGGCAGGGGCTCGGCACGCGGCACGATCTGCACGACCGAAGAGGTAACCTTCGGCGGCGGCGTGAAAGCCTGAGGCGATACGTCGAACAGGATTTCCGCCCGGGTGCGCCAGCCGCACAGAACGCCGAGACGGCCGTAATGATCGTCGTTCTGCCGGGCTACGATGCGTTGGGCGACCTCGCGCTGGAACATCAGCGTCAAGGATGTCCATGGGGGCGGCCACGCTTGCGTCGTCACGAGATCCAGCAGGATCTGCGTGCCGACATTGTAGGGCAGGTTCGCAACCACCTTGAATGGACCACCGGCCAATGCGGGCAGATCCACCTGCAGTGCATCGCCCTGTACCACCGTAAGCCTGCCGGGATAGGCGTCGGCAATGGCCTGCAAGGCCGGCAGGCAGCGACTGTCCTTTTCCACCGCAATCACATGCGCCGCACCCTCTGCCAGGAGCGCGCGGGTCAGGCCGCCGGGCCCGGGGCCGATCTCGACGATCGTCGCTTCGGCCAACGGGCTTGCCTGCCGCGCTATGCGCGCCGTCAGATTGAGATCGAGAAGAAAGTTCTGGCCGAGCGCCTTGCGCGGTTCCAGGCCGTAGGTTGCCAGAACCTCGCGCAGGGGCGGCAGCGTGTCGATATGGCTCATGCGCCGGCGCTGCCCGCACGGATGGCTGCCATGCGGCTGGCCAGGGTCAGCGCGGCGATGAAGCTGGCAGTCCGCGCCTGCCCGGTGCCCGCCAGCGCGGCCGCCGTTCCGTGGTCCGGGGACGTGCGGATGATCGGAAGGCCAAGCGTGACGTTGACGGACTCGTCGAACCCGAGCGTCTTGACGGGGATGAGCGCCTGATCGTGGTACATGCACAGCGCCACATCGTAGGTGCGGCGCGCCTCTGCATGGAACATCGTGTCGGCGGGCAGCGGCCCATGGACCGTGATGCCGTCCTTGCGCAGGCGCTCGATGGCGGGTGCCACGATCTCGATGTCCTCGCGCCCCATCGTTCCCTGTTCGCCGGCGTGGGGGTTCAACCCCGCGACGGCGAGGCGCGGTTGGGCGATGCCGAAGTCGCGCTTCAGATGCCGCGCCACGATACGTCCGGTAGAAACGACAAGCTCGGTCGTCAGGGCCTTCGGCACGTCGCAAAGCGGAATATGAATGGTGACCGGTACGCTCGAGAGCTCAGGGCCAGTAAGTAGCATGACGGGCTGGACACTGTGGCCGCTGTGACGCTGGCATAATGCGGCCAGAAACTCGGTATGCCCGGGGTGGTCGAACCCGGCATCGTAGAGGGCCTTCTTTTCGATGGGCGCGGTCACCAGCGCGGCGGCGCGGCCCTCCAAGGCATAGCGGGTTGCCCGCTCGATGGATTCGATGGTGCCTGCGGCGTTGGCCGGGTTCGTCGCGCCCGGCGCGTCTTCATGGCGATTTTCCAAGGGCAGCACCGGCAAGGCCGACGGAAACACGGCAACGGCATCTTCCGGCCGGTCGATCGCGGCGATGGAGATGTCGATCCCCAGCCGTGCGGCGCGGCTTTGGAGCATGTCGACGTCGGCCACCGTGAAAAAGGGCGCGAGATTGAACAGCGCCCTGTCACGGTGACATGTCAGTACGAGATCGGGCCCGATGCCGGAAGGCTCGCCCACGGAGACCGCCAGAGGCAGCCCCGCCACGGATGGCGACGTCATCGACGGACGATCGTCGCCTGATCGCGCAGCTTCTTCAGAAGGGCCGCATCGGGTTCGGCGGCGCTGAGCGACTCCAGATCCTTGGCCTGATAGACGAGCTGCGCCGCATGGTCGTCGGAAATCTTGCGCGTGTTGCAAATGGCGATGAATTCGACGCCGCGCTCCGTTACCTGCGGACGCGTGGTGCCGCCGGCCGAAAGCCGGGTGATCTCATCCTTCCAGCGCGGGGGCAGCTCCGGCTGCGCGACGCGGCCGAGATCGCGCACGGTGACGTCGCGCAGGCCGCGTGCAAGCTGGAAGGCACTGTCACAATTCTGGAAGCGCTGGCGCATCGCATTGGCCTCCGCCGTGCGGCGGTCCTTGGAGGCGCCCTGCGGAAGCACGAATACGATCTGCTGCAACGTGTACTCGGTGGTGGTCGGCTTTTCGCCGCCCTGCTGGAGCATGCGCTGCACGACATCCTGCTCGCTCAGACGCTCGGTCTGCTGGACGTTCAGGCGGACGGCCTGGCCCCAACCCATCTGCACGCGGATATATTCCTTGAACGCATCGCCCGAAAATCCGGCCTGTCCGAACAACTGACCGAGCTGCGCGGTCGACAGATTGTTCTGCCGCGCGAAGTTGGCATAGGCCTCGTCTACCGCGCTATCCGGAATGGAAATGCCGCGACGGCGGATTTCCTGCTTTTTCACGGCCTCGTCGATCAGCTCCTTGGTGGCCGCATCGGCGGTGGCCGGTGCGCGCCGCAGCCGCAGGAAGGCCTGCCGAAGCTGGATCTGGTACGAGGTGATCGCCTGCCTGTTGACGACGACTTTCACTTCCGTCGCAGCGATCGCCGGCTTGACCGAAAGCGGAAGCGGTCCGACGGCGCCCAGGGCGGCCAGGGCCGCTACGGCGGCGCCTGCTAGAAAACGCTTCTTGATCATCGATGTCTCAGGCTCCCGTTCATCCGGTTCGGCCGCTTTTCTAAGCGCATTATGGCCGATACGAAACAGCTTTGGCAAAAGAATGATCGTCAAGCCGCCTTCGAGATCACGCTCGCGTGGCCTCAATCCTCGCCGAGACCATAATTGAAGTCGGCTTCGACCAGAGTCCGCAGGCTCAACGTAACCATCAGCCTCGATTCGGAAGAGGTGAGCTGATAGCGGTCGTCGGTGCTTTGATACTGCGCGATGAGGCTGAAGCATTCATCGGCATAGCCGACGCCGAAGGAGCGCGAGATAACGGACTCGTTCTCGATGTCGTAGCCGATGGAGCCGAAGGCACGGATCGAATCCGTCAACTGCACGCCGGCGGACGTGGTGATCTGCTGGCGGTCCTGGGGCAGGCCGTAGATCGGCTGGGCGGCGATCTGCGAGTAGACGACCGACGCGTTCACCTTGCCGTAGCTGAAGCTCGAGGACAGGTCGGTACGCCGCAATTCGAGATCGCTCTCGTCGAAGCGGCCCTGCGCGCCGAGCGTAATGCCGAAAGGTACGGTCAGGGCGACGCCCGCGACGTAATCCGAACGGTCGGTTTCCAGACCCGAATCGTAGCCGACCAGCGCCAGATTGTCCTGCGCGTAGGGGTTTTCGCCCGCCAGATGGAAAGACTGGCCGGCCACCGCATTGACGAAATATCCCGTGCCGAAGACGCCGGAATACTGGACGCCCACATTGGCGCGCGTGCCGCCCTCGATCCGGTCGTAGCCGGAGAATTTGTCATGCGAGAACAGGTTGGCGGTATTGAAGACGAGCGTCTGCGCGTCTTCGTTCGGCAGCATGCCAGCCTTGGAAGCGTCGGGACGGACGAGAAGCTGGGCAATCGGCTCGATCAGGTGGGAGGTGCGTTCCGTCTCGATGAGATAGGGGTAACGCGCCTCGATCGCCGCCGTCGCCATGCCGCGCACGCCTGTCTCGTCGATCGAGAATGCCCCGAGATCGGAATAGAGCGTACCGTAGTCGAAGCCGTCCGAGCGCATATCCGCCCGGTACACGTCGCCGCGCACATTGGCCGACGGCGTCAGCACCAGCCCGGCATCGGTGATGAAATCACGCTTCCAGTTGGCTTCCACCGTCCCGCGCGAATAATCGCCTTCCAGTGCATTCCGCCTGAACGTATCCGTCCAGTAGGGGAAGCCCATCGAGCCGTCGCAGACGCCTTCGGTGTAGAAGCCCGGCCGGCATACCAGCAGCGACGCGGGGAAGCTGTCGTCGCGGCGGATGTTGGTGATGTTGGCGTTGAGCTGGAGCTGGCCGCCATAGATCGGGTTTTCGGCGATATACTCGTAGTCGAGCGAGGGCAGGACATAGGGCTGCACCTCCTCGTTGAAGGTGTTCTGCGTCTGCACCTCGAACTTCTGGGCCCGCAGATCGAAGAAGCTCTGCGTGCCGAGGCCCGTCAGGTAGATTTCCGACGACCGGTAGACCTCGTTGAAATTGTCGATGCTGTAGACTTCGGAGAAGTTGGGATCGGTCTGCAGCAGCGCATCCCAGCCGAAGGTCCACTGTTCGTTGATGGCGAACCGACCCGTGGTGCCGATCATTCCCCGGTTTTCGGGCGGGATATCCTCGCGGAAGTTGATGCCGTCGGACCAGAAGTCGTCGAACTCTTCAGGCTTGTTCTGCGAGATGCCGGCCGCCTGCAGGGTGAAGTAGCCGTTCTCAAACGCCTGGCGATACTCGACCTCGCCAAGGAAACCCTGCTTGGAATAATAGGTGCCGGCCACCGTTGCGTCGTAGCTGTCGGACAGGGCCAGGAAGTAGGGAACCCGCACCCCGAAGCCCGTCTTGTCGGACTGGACGAAGGACGGTGCCAGAAAGCCGCTGCGCCGTTTGACGGTCGGGTCCGGCGTCGCAAAATACGGCAGATAGGCGAGGGGCGCGCCGAACAGCTCGAAGCGCGCACCGTAATACCGGATGACCTGCTCCTGCTGATCCCAGACGATGCGGCGCGCCTTCACCTGCCACAGAGGCGGCCTGTCCGGGTTTTCGCGGCAGGCTTCGCAGGCGGTGTAGACGCCGCGCTCGAATGTCGTGACCGAGCTGCTCTCGCGCACGGCCTCTGCCGCGGCAAGACGGGTATTGTCGGGTGTTTCGATGCGCAGGGCCTTGATGAACCCGTCGGCGAAGTCGTCGGTGACGTCGAGCGCGTCGGCATAGATGCGGTTGCCGCCCGGCTCTACCAGCTCGACATCGCCCGCCGCGACAAGCCGTTTCAAATTCTGGTCGTAGACGATCCGCCGCGCAACGAGCTTGTACTGCCCGTAGTCGATCTGGACGCCGCCGGAGGCGGTAACGGTCGCGGTGTCGCTGTCATAGGAAACGGTATCGGCTTCGAGGAAGAGCTGGTCGCCCTCGTTGACGTTCACGTTGACGCCAAGGCCGCCCAGCGATTCCTGCGCATGCGCAAGACCGCCATGTGCCGTGATGGCACAGAGGGCCGCGCCCGCCAGTAGCACGCCTTTCACAAACGACTGTCCCCCAGTCCCAGTGCGGCGCGAGGACCCCCTCGCTGTCATACTAACCGTCCTCCTGATGGAGCAGAACCGTTATCCCGAACAGTCCTGCCGCCACGACCGGGAACCACGCCGCAGCGACGGGCGGTACCACGGAATTACTGCCCAGCGCCTGCGCCAGAAACGTCGCGACATAAAGCACGAAGCCCGCTGCCACGCCACCGATGATCGCCGGCCCGGATTGCCCCAGCCGCGAATAACGCACCGCAACTGTGGCTGCCACAAGGGTCATCGCCATGAATAGTGCAGGTTTTGCCAACAGTGTGTAAAGACGCATGATAAAAGCGTCTGCATTGTATCCCAATTGCCGCGCCACATCGATTTTCGAGGGCAATTCCCAGACGGATATGGTGCTGGGATCGGCAAGCCGCTGCTCGATGTATTCGGGCAGAAGTGTCGTCGGAAGCGTATAGGACGGACGGCTTTCCGGCGGAAAACCGACGACGGTGACGACCGGACGGTCGATCATCCAGGCGCCGTCGCCAAGCGTCGCCCTGTCCGCATCGATGCGCTCGCGCACGATTCCGTTATCGTTGAGCACGAAGGCGGTTACGCCGCCCAGTTCGCGGCCACCATCGGTTACGGCCTTGGCCCCGATGATGGAGGAGATGCCGCCCCCATGCTGGCGCAGCCAAGGCGCGCGGTCGGCGTTTTCGTCGGCCCTGTCGCCCGCCACCATCGTCTCGATCTGGGCGGAGCGCGTCTGCGCGAGGCTGGCCAAGGGGTTGTAGAGGGCGGTGGCCGCAGCGCCGAGCAGGAACGAACCGGCAAGCAGCGGTAGCAGGATCTGCCAGATCGATATGCCGGCTGCGCGCGCGACGACGAGCTCCATTCGCCGGTTCAGGGTGACAAGCGTGAAGATCGATCCGAACAGGATGACGAAGGGGAAGGCCTGTTCGATGAAGGACGGAACGCGGAAGGCCGATATGGCCGCAAGCGTTCCGAAGCCGATATTGTCGAAGCGCCCCCGGCGGCTCAGCTCGATCAGGTCGACGAGGTAGGCCAGCGCGAAGACGATGGCGAGCGTGCCGAACACGCTCTTCATAAACAGCCGCATGAAGTACAGATTGAGCGTCAGCCGCTTCATGCCGTGCGTCCCGTATGGCGCGCCCCGCCGAACGAGCGTCGGCGCAGGGCGGCGGCAAAGTTCGATATCGCCTCCGAGATGCTGCTGACGAAGCGGGATTCCACCACGTTGACGTTGCGCGCCAGAAGGATGGTGCTGGAGATCGCCGACACCAGCGGCAGGGCAAAGACCAGCGGCACCAAAGCCGTGTTTGCCTCGACCAGCGACAGCGATACGAAGCCGAGCGCCTTCAAGATCAGCGCGCCGCCAAGCCCGATCACCATGGTAGGGCCGGTGCCCTGCCGGTTGGTGCGCGGTGGCCCGGCAACGGCCGCGGCCCACAGGGCAAAGGCGATGGGGTACAACCAGTCGCTCCAGCGCAAGGCCAGTTCCTCGATGAACCGGTTGGGGTTGGCCTGATAGAGTGGATCGCTCGGGTCCGGGTTGGTCAGCTCGCCCGTGCTGCGCTCCGACATGCGGATCCAGTCGCGGGTGGATACGGGCCGAAGATCGGCAAGGTCGAACGCGTAGGTCTGGAACTCGATCACCGAGATGGCATCGTCGTTGACGGGCTTGCGATGCAATTGGCCGTTCTTCAGCACCAGGAAGGATTCGCCGTTGAGATCGACGATGGACGCCTCCTGGGCAAAGTAGTTGACGTCGGTTGCCGGGTCGCGGCTGTCGGCCAGGAACAGCCCTTGGATGACGGGGCCGCGCATGTCCGCCACGCTGATGACGACACCGTCCTGCACACGCTCGAAGCGGCCCGGCGTCAGGAAAAGCGAGATCGCGTTGGCGTTGATCGAGCGTACGCCGTTCTGGAAGGCCTTGGACGATGCCGGGCCCAGTATGTTGGAATTGAACAGCACCAGAGCGGCGGCAACCAGCCCGAGAAGGATGATCGGCTTGGCGACCAGAAATTGCGATGCGCCGGCCGCCGAAATGACGGAACGCTCGGAATCGGTATTCAGGCCGTTCAGGGCCTGGATCGACCCGATCAGGACGGCAAAGGGCAGGACGCCGGCCGTCAGGTCGGGCAGCAGCATCAGCGCGATCCACAATATGTCGCCGACGGCGCCCAGCGTGCTGCGCACGAGGTCCACGCGCTGAAGCACCTGCACCACCCACACGACAAGGACCAGCGCCGCCAGCGAGGCCGCGCTGAAGACGGCGGCACGTCGGAGAATGTAGCGTTCCAGAAGCTTCATGGATGCCGTCAGATACCCGTGTCCGCCCGCACCGCGCGAGGCTGGCCGCAGCCCGCCCTGCGCGTGTTGCCGACCATAGTTTGTGCGAGCTTGGCTAAAGAAGGGCGAACGAACATCGTGAACAATTGATGTTTGTCCGTTTCTCTTGCAATGGCGCGCACCATTTCCAAGATAGGCCGCATAGCAGTCGGACGAACAAACATCGATTCCCCGGAACGAGAATTCCCCCAAAAAAGAATCGGGAGCATCCCCATGGCCCTCACGCCAACCATCGCCTTTTCCAAGACCCGGCCGCCGGAAGACGGGGTTCGCGTCGTCCTTACCGACGACGTTTCCGCGCTTCCCGGCCTTGTCGGCGAGGCACTGGCCGAGCAGGTCCGGCGTGCCGCCGAGGCGGCCAAGTTCAAGGCAAAGCTTCTGTCGAGCGTCGAAATCCTTGCGCCGTCCGGAAGCACGCTCGACAAGCTCGTCGTGGTCGGCATCAAGGGCGACAAGGCCGTTGGCGAAGAGGATTGGCTGAAGATCGGCGGAACGATCCTTGCCCGCACCAAGGGTGCTTCCGGCGTGTCCGTCGTGGCGACCGCGGCCAGCCCGGACGCCGTGGCCGGCATGGCGGAGGGCGCCGTGCTGCGCGCCTATGATTTCGATCTCTACAAGAGCAAAAAGTCCAAGGACGATGCCGAGGGCGAGGCGCCGAAGCAGGACGCGCCCGCTACGATCACGTTCCATGTCGGGGACGAGGAAGCATCCAGGGCTGCCTATGAGCGGCTGGAGCCGGTGGGCGAGGGCGTCATTCTGGCGCGTAACCTGGTCAACGAGCCGGCCAATATCCTGACCACGGTCGAGTATGCACGCCGCATAGAGGCGCTGCGCGATTTCGGCCTGGAGGTCGAGATCCTCGAAGAGGAGCAGCTAGCCGAGCTCAAGATGTTCGCCCTTCTGGGCGTCGCGCAAGGGTCTCCTTCGCCGGCACGCCTTGCCGTCATCCGCTGGAACGGCGGAGCTGAGGGCGAAGCCCCGGTCGCCTTCGTGGGCAAGGGCGTCGTCTTCGATACCGGCGGCATCTCCATCAAGCCGGCGGCCGGCATGGAGGATATGAAGGGCGATATGGGCGGCTCGGCTGCCGTGGTCGGGCTGATGCGCGCGCTGGCGGGCCGCAAGGCGAAGGTCAATGCGGTGGGCGTCGTCGGGCTGGTCGAAAATGCGATCGACGGCAAGGCCCAGCGGCCGGGCGACATCGTGCGCGCCATGTCGGGCACCACGATCGAAGTGCTCAACACCGACGCGGAAGGGCGGCTCGTGCTGGCCGACGCGCTCTGGTACACGCAGGATCGCTTCAAGCCCCGCTTCATGGTGAACCTGGCGACGCTGACCGGCGCGATCATCGTGGCGCTGGGCAATCATTATGCCGGGCTCTTCTCCAATGACGACACCCTGTCCGCCCAGCTATCCAGCGCCGGTGAGGTGACCGGGGAGAAGGTCTGGCGCATGCCGCTGGGCAAGGAATACGACAAGATGATCGAGGGCAAGTTCGCCGATATCCGCAATATCGGCGGCGGGCGTGCGGCCGGCTCCATCACGGCGGCGCAGTTTCTTCAGCGTTTCGTCAACGACGTGCCGTGGGCGCATCTGGATGTAGCGGGCACGGCGATGGGCTCGCCATCGAACGAGTACAGCCAGTCATGGGCATCCGGCTTCGGTGTGCGCCTGCTGGACCGTCTCGTCGCCGACAATTACGAGCAGGCATAGGCGCGCTGCCATGGCCGAGGTCCTTTTCTACCATATGACGGAAAGCCGCCTCGAGGAGGCTTTGCCCGACCTGCTTGAAAAGTGCCTCGCCCGTGGCTGGCGCGTTGTGGTGCAGACGGCCAGCGAAGAGCGCCGCGACGCGCTCGACCAGCATCTCTGGGTCTATCGGGACGACAGCTTCCTGCCGCACGGCTCCGATGCGGAGGGGGCGGCGGGGCTGCAGCCGATCCTTCTGACCTGCGATGCGGAGCAGCGGGCCAACGATCCGCATGTGCGTTTCCTGGTGGAGGGCGCGGTGCCCACCACCCTGGAACCCTATGTCCGGGGCGTATACCTGTTCGACGGCTACGATCCCGACCAGCTCGCCACCGCGCGGGAGCGGTGGAAGGTCGAGAAGGCCGCCGACCATGTCGTGACCTATTGGCAGCAGACGGCCGACCGGCGCTGGGTCAAGAAGGCCTGACGCGCAAGGCCGTCAATCGGCCATGGCCGCGTCATACTCTTCCGACATTGCCAGCCATTCCCCCTCGGCCTTCGTCAGAGTCCGCTCCGCCAGCGCCTTCTGCTTGGCCAGTTCTGCGGCCTTGGCGGGCTCTTTCGCGTAGAGCGCCGGGTCGGCAAGCTGCGCGTCGAGATCGCCGATCGTCTTCTGAAGGCGCGTCATCTGAATCTCCAGCGCGGAGATCTGCTTGCGAAGCGGTTTCAGCGCCTCGCGGCGCTCGGCGGCGTTCTTGCGCTGCTCGGCCTTGGATATCTGTGGCACGACCGGCGCCTCATCTTCGGACGCGGTCTGGCCGCTGCCGCTGCGCCGGCCGGAAAGAATCAGCTTCTTGTAGTCGTCCAGATCGCCGTCATACCGCGCGACGGTTCCGTCTCCGACGATCCAGAGCCGGTCCACCGTCGCCTCCACCATGTGGCGGTCGTGGCTGATGAGGATAACGGCTCCCGGATATTCGTTCAGTGCACGGACGAGGCTTTCGCGCGCTTCGATGTCCAGGTGGTTGGTCGGCTCGTCGAGGATCAGAAGGTTCGGGGCGTCCAGCGTGGCGAGCCCCATCAGCAGGCGGGCCTTTTCGCCGCCCGACAGCTTGTCGGCCACAGTATCCATCTTTTCCGTAGCAAGGCCCATGCGGGCCACCTTGGCGCGCACCTTCGCTTCCGGCGCATCGGGCATGGCGCGCCGCACATGCTGGACGGCGGTCTCTTCGGGCCGCAAATCGTCGATCTGATGCTGGGCGAAAAAGGCGACCTTCAGCCCCGGCGCCCGGGTGATCGTGCCATGCTGCGCCTGGAGCCGGTCGGCAAGCAGCTTGGCGAAGGTGGATTTGCCGTTGCCGTTGGCGCCCAGAAGCGCGATGCGGTCGTCGTGGTCGATCCGCAGGTCCAGCCGCTTCAGGATAGACCGGCCGGCCTGATAGCCGACGGCCACGTCTTCCATGCGGATGATGGGCGATGCCAGCGTCTTCTGTGGCGCATCGAAGGAAAACGGCACGACGTGATCTTCCACGATGGCCGCCAGGGGTTGCATGCGTTCCAGAGCCTTCAGGCGGCTCTGCGCCTGACGGGCCTTGCTGGCCTTGGCGCGGAAACGCTCGACGAAGGCCTCCATGTGCTTGCGCTCGGCCTGCTGCTTGGTGATCTGCTTCTGCAGCAGCTCCAGCTTCTCGGCGCGCTGCCGCTCGAACTGGTCGTAGGAGCCGCGATAGAAGTTAAGCTTGCGCTGGTCGAGATGGATGATGGCGTTGACGGCGTTGTTCAGGACATCGCGATCGTGGCTGATGATGAGCACGGTATAGGGATAGCGGGAAACGAAGTTTTCCAGCCAGAGCGTTCCTTCCAGGTCGAGATAGTTGGTCGGCTCGTCCAGAAGCAGCAGGTCGGGGCGCGAAAACAGCACGGCGGCCAGCGCCACGCGCATGCGCCATCCGCCCGAAAACGACGATACGGGCCGCGCCTGCGCGGCGCTGTCGAACCCGAGGCCGTCGAGGATGGCGGCGGCGCGCGCCTCTGCCGAATGGCTTTCGATATCGGCAAGGCGCGTGTGGATCTCGGCGATGCGGTGCGGGTCGGTTGCGGTGTCCGCCTCGGCCAGAAGGGAGACCCGCTCCTCGTCGGCGGCCAGCACGATCTCCAGGAGGGAGTCTTCCGTTCCCGGCGCCTCCTGCGACACCTGGCCGATGCGTGTGTTGCGCGGCACGCTGATGGAGCCGGTTTCGGCGGCGAGATCCCCGGTCACGATCCGGAAGAGGGTGGACTTGCCCGCCCCATTTCGGCCCACGAGGCCGGCTTTGGTGCCGGCCGGAATGGTCAGGCTTGCGTGGTCGATGAGCAGGCGACCGGCGACGCGGGCGGAAAGGTCTGTGATCTGAAGCATGGGCCGCTTTTGCCACGCTAAACTTCGCACGGCAATCTATGTTAAGCCGCTTCGACATTATGGAGCAGGGTGGTAACGGCATGAGCATCTTGTTGTACGAACTGGTGGGCCAGGACGAAACCCGGCCGTTTTCGCCGCATTGCTGGAAGATCCGGCTTGCGCTGCGGCACAAAGGGCTGGATTTCCAGACGGTGCCCGTGCCCTTCACCAGTGTTCGGCATATCGAAAACGGGTTCGACCGGACGGTGCCCGTGCTGCGCGACGGCAAGGATGTCGTGCAGGATTCCTTTGCAATCGCTGAATATCTGGAAGCCAATTACCCGGACGGCCGGCCCTTGTTCGGCGGCGAGATCGGGCGCGGGCTGGCACGGCTGGTGGAAAGCTGGTCGCAGCGCACGCTGCACCCCTTCGTCACCTCGGTGGCGCTGATGGACATCTATTCGCTGCTCGACGAAGCCGACAAGGAGCATTTCCGCCGCACGCGGGAAGCCTTCTTCGGCATGAAGCTGGAAGAGGTGGTACACCGCGATCCAACCCATGTCGAGGCGTTCTCGCAGGCACTCAACCCGTTGCGCGCCACGCTGAAGATACAGCCATACTTAAGCGGCCGCGAGCCGGGCTTTGCCGATCATATCGTCTTCGGCGCGTTCCAGTGGCTGCGCGTCGTATCGCCCTTCCACCCGCTGAAGCCGGATGACCGCGTGATGGAGTGGTTCGAAAGGTGCCTCGACCTGTATGACGGCGAGGGGCGGCGCGTGGCGGCCGCCTGACTTCCGCGCGTTGGGATACCCCGTCCGGCCCTTGCCGATGGCCGGCCCGCACTGTATGGAGCGGCATCTTTTCCCTGTTTTTCCACTGGAAGGAAAGCCATATGGCTATCGAACGCACGTTCTCCATGATCAAGCCGGACGCGACGCGGCGCAACCTGACGGGCGCCATCACGCAGAAGCTGGAAGAAGCCGGCCTGCGCGTCGTCGCTTCCAAGCGCGTCTGGATGAGCCAGCGTGAGGCCGAGGGCTTCTATGCAGTCCACAAGGCGCGTCCCTTCTTCGGCGAACTGGTCGAGACGATGACGTCCGGCCCGACGGTCGTGCAGGTTCTGGAGGGCGAGAACGCCATCCTGAAGAACCGCGAAATCATGGGCGCAACCAACCCGGCCGACGCCGCAGAGGGCACGATCCGCAAGTCCTTCGCGGTGTCCATCGGCGAAAATTCGGTTCACGGCTCCGACGCGCCCGAGACGGCCAGCCAGGAAATCGCCTACTGGTTCGCCCAGACCGAAATCGTCGGCTGACGGTTTCGTCCTTCCGGCATGATGAGCGCCCGTCCGGCCATGCCGGGCGGGCGTTCTGCTATCTGCGATCCAGCGGGATGAAGCGGAACACACGGTGCCCGTCGCTGGGATCGGTCAGGGTGCGGCTGCCCACCCGGAAAGTCGATGCAAGGCGCGCCTCGGTCAAAACGTCGGCCGGCCGGCCCACCGCCGCCAGCCGCCCTTTTTCCATGATGGCGAGCCGGTCGCATCCCAATGCCTGGTTAAGATCGTGCAGGGCCACGACGACCGTGACCGGCAGCGCGGAGACGAGCCGCAGCACCTCCATCTGATGATGAATGTCGAGATGGTTGGTCGGCTCGTCCAGGATCAGCAGGCGCGGGCGCTGCGCCAGTGCGCGCGCGATGTGGACGCGCTGGCGTTCGCCGCCGGACAGGGTGCTCCAGAAGCGACCGTCGAACCCGTCCAGGCCCACGGCGCTTATCGATTGCGCGACGATCTCAAGGTCTGCCGCGCTCGGCGCGGCAAAGGGCGCAAGCCAGGGCGTGCGGCCAAGTTCCACGCAATCCTGCACCGTCAGCGCTTCCTCCGTGTCGGAGGACTGGGCCACGAAGGCAAGGTTGCGCGCCAAATTCCGCCGGGTGAACCCTGCCGCAGGCCGGCCATCCAAAAGCACGCCGCTGGACGGCAGCAGCCCGGCAAGAAGGCGCAGAAGCGTCGATTTGCCAGACCCGTTCGGCCCGACGATGCCCAGCGTCTCGCCGGATGCAATGTCGATGCTGACACCATCCAGGATCGGCTTGCCGCCGGCGCTCCAGTGAAGATCTTTGGCTTCGATCTTCATTGGCGCATGCGCCTGCGCACGAGGATCAGCGCAAAGCCGGGTGCGCCGACGAGCGCAGTGACGACGCCGATCGGCACGACCTGACCGGGAATCAGCATGCGCGACATGATGTCGGCCGCGATCAGGAAGACCGCTCCCAGCAGCGCCGATGCGGGGATGAGCCTGCGGTGCCGTACACCGACGATGAAGCGTGCCGCATGGGGCACGACCAGTCCGACGAAGCCGATCGAGCCGACCAGGCTGACCATGATGGCGGTGGTAAGCGTGACTACACCGATGAGCGCGATGCGAATGCGCCGGACATCGATACCGAGCGAGGATGCCGCCTCCGAGCCGAAGGAAAAGGCGTCGAGACCCCGCGCGCACCACAGGCAGACCAGCAGCGCCAGCGCCGCGGCCGGAGCGGCCAGCGAAACGTCGGGCCAGCGCACGCCGGACAGGTTGCCCAGCAGCCAGAACATGATGCCGCGCGCCTGCTCCGCATTGGCCGAGCGCGCGATGAAGAAGGAGGTGAGGGCATTGAACAATTGCGAGCCGGCAATGCCCGCAAGAACCATCTGCGCCGGCCCGCCGCCCGCCGCGCGGGCAAGGGCGGCGACCATCAGGAACGCCAGCGCCGCGCCTGCAAAGGCCCCTGCCGAAAGGCCGATGGCGCCGGCGCCGACGCCCATGATCGTCACCGCGACGGCACCGGTGGAGGCCCCCGCCGAAACACCCAGAAGATAAGGGTCCGCCAAGGCGTTGCGCACCAGCGATTGAAGGACCACACCGGCGAGCGCCAGCCCGGCGCCGCACGCCGCGGCAACCAGCGTGCGCGGCATTCGGTAATTCCAGATGATGCCGGAATCGATGGCGTCCACCGCATGCGCGGCGCCGAATAGCTTGTTGGCAAGGACGGAGCCGACAAGCGACGGCGGCAAGGGCGTTTCCCCGATGACGATACCGGCAAGGATTGCCAGCGTCAGCATCGCGATGCCCAGGCCTGCCCAGACGATGGGCGTTGCGGGCCGCGCCCTTGCTATCCCTGCTGCCGTCACCGTGCGTCGAGCTTGGACAAGGCGTCGGCAAGGGTTTCGAGGGCCGCGATATTGCGGATGGACGGGTCCATCGCATGGGCGTCCAGCACGACGATACGATCGTTGCGGACTGCGTCCATCTGGCTGGCGACAGGGTCGGTGCGCAGGAACTCCAGCTTCTTTTCGTAGTCGTCCGCCTCGAAGCGGCGGCGGTCCATGCTGGCCAGCACGATGATGGACGGGTTGGCGCGGGCGATGGTCTCCCAGCTTACGAGGGGCCATTCCTCGTCGCTTTCGACGATGTTGCGCAGGCCGAGCGCGTCCATCATCGTTGCGGGGGGCCCTTTGCTTCCGGCCACGAACGGATCGCCCGACAGCTCGGGAGAGGAAAACCAGAACATGGCGCTGGCATCGTCCATCTTCAGGGCCTGCGCCGTTGCGATGGCTGCGCTTTCGCGGGTGCGCAGATCGGCCACCAGCGCTTTGCCGCGTTCGGGCACGGCGAGAATATCGGCCAGGTCCGTTATGCCCTGGTAGAGCGTGTCCATGGAATACAGGGCCGTCCGCGTTCCGTCGGAGCCGGCGGTGTTGTCCTTGCCGACGCAGTCGGACGGCAGGATATAGGTGGGAATGCCAAGATCGGAGAATTGTTCGCGGGTCGCAACGATGCCCTGCGGCCCGACATGCCATTCATATTGCGCGGCAACCAGCCCGGGGCGCTTGGCAACGACGCTTTCGAAGCTCGGGTCGTTGTCGGCAAGGCGCTCGACCTGAGCGTTCGCCGTCGCAAATTGCGGAAGAACGTCGGTGAACCAGACTGACGTGCCGGCAACCTTGTCCTGCAGGTCGAGCGAATAGAGAATCTCGGTAACCGCCTGGCCGACGGCGACGACGCTGTCCGGCGCGGCCTCGAACCGGATATCGACACCGCAGTTCTGCAGCGTCAGCGGATAGGTGGTCTGTGCCGCGGCCTGGCCGGAGAAGCCAAGATATGCCGCCAAAGCGAGCGAGGAAATGAGAATTCGGGCGTGAGCCCGATCGGGAGTAGCCATATCGACACCTTCCTGGGCAACCCCGCCCAGTTCGCGTTGCTGTTCGTGCCGGCAGGTCTCCTGACTGACGGGTCGATGCTTGCGCGGCCTTCCCGGGGAACCCCAGTGGCAATTCGCGCGGCGCTCACCGCCTACAGTTGCGGGGGCAGTTCCGTTTGACCGGCCAAGAGGCCAGCTACGGATTCCCATTCAATTCCTTTCGGAAACCGGCACTGGTGTCGCTACCAGACGGCGCGCACCTTCACAACCGCAATGGTGGCTGCCGGGCTACAGCCGGTGCCATCGGTCCGTTGCGGCGGCGTCGGTATCGCGGGCCTCTACCCACGCCCCCACGCTGCCATCCACGAGATGCTCGCGCTTCCAGAAAGGCGCCTCGGTCTTCATGAAATCCATGATGCAGGACGCGGCCTCGAAGGCGGCTTGCCGATGCTGGGAGGCGCAGGCAACGAAGACGATCTCCTCGCCGGGCAGGATCTTTCCGAAACGATGGATGATCGTCCAGCCGGCCAGCGGCCAGCGTTCGGCCACGGATTGCGCGATCTTGCCGATCTGCGCTTCGGCCATGCCCGGGTAATGCTCTATCTCCAGCGCGGCGAGGCGCCCGGCTTCGTCGCGGCAATAGCCGGTAAAGCTGACCAGCGCACCGAAGTCGCCGTTGGATGGCAGCGTGGACGCGGCTTGCGCAAAGTCGATGCGTTCGGCCTGGACGCGGACGAGAGCCATGTCACCCCCCCGTCATCGGTGGGAAAAAGGCCACTTCCCGAACGCTGGCCAGCGAGGCATCGTGCCGCGCATGCTCGTGGTCGAGGGCCACGCGAACGAGCTGGGGCGTCTTCAAGGCATCGGCATAATTTTCACCGCGGCTTTCCAGCCAGCCGATCAGATCGGCAACGGTGCCGATGCCGGCGGGCACGGAAACATCTTCTTCGGCCAGGCCGATACGCTCCCGGATGGATGCGAAATAGGCGAGTTTCATGGCGCGACCTCCCGGTCAGACGTCGATGTGGCGCAGGCCCGCTCGGAAATAATCATAGCCGGTATAGAGGGTGATCAGCGCCGCGATCCAGAGGAAGAGAATGCCGAGTTCGGTGACATAGGGGAAAATCTGGTCGCCGGCCGGACCTGCCAGCAGGAAGGCGATAGCCACCATCTGCGCCGCCGTCTTCCACTTGGCCAGGCGGGTTACCGGAACGCTCACCTTCAACTCGGCGAGATACTCACGCAGGCCGGATACGAGGATTTCCCGGCACAGGATCACGATGGCGGCCCAGATGCTCCAGCCGGCTATGGTGCCGTCGGCTGCCAGAACCAGAAGGGCGGCGGCCACGAGGAGCTTGTCGGCAATCGGGTCCAGCATGCGGCCGATGGTCGAGGTTTGCTGCCATATGCGTGCCAGATAGCCGTCGAGCCAGTCGGTGATGCTGGCCGTGGCGAACAGGAAGACCGCCCACCACCGCGCCGTGTCGGAGCCGTGCAGCCGCCCTTCCACGAAGAAGCACAGGACGACCAGCGGCACCGCGAGGATGCGCGCATATGTCAGGATGTTCGGCAGGTTGAGTGCCTTGGATGCCATGGTTACCGTCCGCAGTTCGATGGCCCTTTGAACCGTTCGTGGGGTCAAACGTCAAGGTATGGAAAGCCGATCTTCAGCCGCCGTTGAAATGATCGTAGACCAGCCGCGCCATCGCTTCCGAGATGCCGTCCACCTTGCGCAGATCGCTCAGGGCCGCACGGGATACCGCCTTCGCCGTTCCGAAATGCTGCAGCAGGGCGCGCTTGCGCGCCGGTCCGACACCGGCGATCTCGTCGAGCGGGTTGCGCGTCAACTCCTTGGAGCGGCGGGCCCGGTGGGTGCCAATGGCAAAGCGGTGGGCCTCGTCCCGCAGACGCTGCACGAAGTACAGGACGGGATCGCGCGGGGGCAGGGTGAAACTGTCCTGGCCCGGTATGACGAAGCGCTCACGCCCGGCGTCCCGGTCCACGCCCTTGGCGACGCCGATGGTGGTGACCTTGTCGGCAATGCCGAGCCCCTCAAGGATCTCGCGCACCGCCGAAACTTGGCCCTTGCCGCCATCGATGAGGACAAGGTCGGGCCAGGCGGGCATTTCCGCGTCGGCCGCACTTTCGGCATCGGCGGGCGGCGCCACCGGGCCGGCCTCGCCATGGTCCTTGATCAGCCTTGCGAAGCGGCGGGACATCACCTCGCGCATCATGCCGAAATCGTCTCCAGGCGTGATCTCGGTCGAGCGGATATTGAACTTGCGATACTGGTTCTTGGCGAAGCCGTCCGGCCCCGCCACGATCATCGCGCCCACGGCCTGGTTGCCCATGATGTGGGAATTGTCGAACACTTCGATGCGGCGGGGCGTGTAGGCAAGCTTGAACGTCTCGCGCAGGCCCTCCAGCAGGCGCGCCTGCGTCGACGTTTCGGCAAGGCGGCGTCCCAGCGCCTCCCGGGCGTTGACGGTGGCATGGTCGACAAGGTCGCGTTTCGCCCCGCGTGACGGCACGCTGATGCGCACGCGTCGGCCGGCGCGCGCCGACAGCGCATCGGCCAGCAACTCCTGCTCTTCAACCTCGATGGGCAGCATCACCTGCGTTGCCGGCGGCTTGTCGTCGTAGAACTGGGCCAGGAAGGCGGACAGCACCTCCGCCGGTTCGATACTCGGATCCGCCTTGGGGAAGTAGGCGCGGTTGCCCCAGTTCTGCCCCGTGCGGAAGAAGAAGACCTGGATACAGGTCAGGCCGCCTTCCTGATGCATGGCGAACACGTCGGCTTCGTCGACGCCTTGTGGATTGATTCCCTGGTGGCTCTGGATGTGGGAGAGGGCGGACAGGCGGTCGCGATAGATGGCCGCGCGCTCGAAATCCAGCTCGGCCGACGCATCCTGCATCGCCGAGCCGAGGGACTGGCGAACCTGCGTCGAGCGGCCGGACAGGAAGTCCTTCGCTTCGCCGACGAGACGAGCGTAATCAGGGATCGAGATTTCGCCCGTGCAGGGGCCGGAGCATCGCTTGATCTGGAACAGCAGGCATGGGCGGGTGCGCGTCTGGTAGACGCTGTCGGTGCATGTGCGCAAAAGGAAGGCGCGCTGCAGCGCGTTGACCGTGCGTCCCACCGCCCCGGCCGACGCGAATGGCCCGAAATACTGGCCCTTGCGGGCTTGCGCGCCCCGATGCTTCAGGATGGCGGGGGCCTCGTGATCGGCCGGCACGAAAATATACGGAAAGGATTTGTCGTCGCGCAGCAGAACGTTGAAGCGCGGGCGCAGCCTCTTGATGAGGTTCGCCTCGAGCAGCAGCGCTTCCGTCTCCGTCCGGGTGGTGACGAATTCCATGTGCGTCGTCGCCCGGATCATGCGGGCTATGCGGTTGGTATGCCCGCCGAGACGCGTATAGTTGGCCACCCGCTTGCGCAGCGAGCGCGCCTTGCCGACATAGAGCACCTCGTGCGCATGGTCGAACATGCGGTACACGCCGGGAGAGTTGGGCAGGCGGCGCGCGAAGGCGGCAATCAGGTCTGCCCCGCGAAGCCCATGATCGACCGACGAGCCGCCATCGTCCCACTGGATGGCCGGACGCACCCTAGCTTCCGAATCCGCAGGCTCCTCGGCGATCTCGTCTTCGCTTTCCGTATCGTCTTCAAGGAGTTCGTCTTCAGGCTTCATGTCGCATCTTATACCGGGCGCGTCTGGAACCCTTCATATAAGCCGCCTGTGGCACGATTGCAGCCGACGGCTGTCGCATAAGTGCCTGCCTGCGGATTTTGCCCCTGTGTCTCCCGTCTGCAATTGCGCCGGATGCCCGACATCTTAAATATTCCTTTTCGTCGAGCTTGCGTGAAGCTTGCGTGGAGTGCCTGGCGATGAACCGCCTGCCTGTCTTGATCTGCCTGATGATACTGGCCGGCCTGAGCCAGCCGGTGCTGGCGGCCGATGTCGCCGATCCTGCCGCCGACCTGGTCGATGCCGGGCCGCAGCTCTATACCTGGGTCGGTCCCTATGGCGGTGCTTTCGTGGGGTATAGCCGCGCCGATTTCGACAATCCCGGCGGCGGCACGTTCCGCGCGGACGGCTTCATCGGCGGCATCTATGCCGGCTACAACCTGCAGAGCGAACGGCTGGTCTATGGTCTGGAAGCCGATGTCGGCGCCAGCGATGTCGACGGCAGCGGAACGGCCTTCTCGACCGGCGTTCCCCTCGATGAAAGCTCAACGGCGTTCGGCTCGCTGCGCGCGCGCGTCGGCATCGCCTACGACCCGATCCTGATGTTCGCGACGGCAGGGCTTGCGGTCGCCAGCAACGAGCTTTCCTTGAATGGCTCCAGCGACAGCGCAACGCATCTCGGCTGGACGGTGGGGGCAGGCGTCGAGGCGGCCTTGCGCGACAATGTCACATCGCGGATCGAGTATCGCTACACCGACTTCCAGAGCCGCGATTACGACATCGGCAATGTCACCATCTCGTCCGGCTATGACGAGCATTCGATCCGCGCGGGCCTGGCCCTGAAGTTCTAGCCCCGTTAGCGGGGCAGGACGTCTTCCAGCGTGAGCGCGTCGTCTGCATCGAACGTGGCATCCACCTCCAGCGCCGCGGCAAGCAAGGCATGGTACCGCCGCCGCGAGATTTCGACTGCGCCGAGGCTGGCCAGATGCGCCGTCAGAAACTGCGTATCCAGCAGTACGAAACCGTCCTTGCGAAGCCGTGCGCACAGATAGGCGAGCGCGATCTTGGATGCGTCGGTGCGGCGCGAAAACATGCTTTCGCCGAAGAATGCACCGCCAAGGCTTACCCCGTAGAGGCCACCGACAAGGTCGTCGCCGTCGAAGGCTTCGACGCTGTGCGCATGCCCCATGCGGAACAGTTGCAGGTACAGATCGCGGATCGTCCGGTTGATCCAGGTTTCGGTGCGGCCGGGCTGCGGTTCCGCGCAACTGTCCACGACGGCCGGAAAGGCCGTGTCGAAGCGGATATCGAAGCGCTGGCTGCGGATGGTGCGTGCCAGCCGGCGTGCGATATGCAGGCCATCGAGCGGCAGGATGCCCCGCTCGGACGGGTCGATCCAATGGATCGACCGGTCCGTCGCGGATTCGGCCATGGGAAATATGCCGCTGGCATAAGCCCGGAGGAGAAGCTCAGGCGTGATCGAAACCATGTCGCTTGGGCTCCGGGATGGGGCGGGTCAAGCCGCTTTCGCGCCACCCGCCAGGTATTCTTCAAGCCAGTGGATATCGTAGTTCCCGGCCTGGATGTCAGGGTTGTCCACAAGCCGCTGGAACAGCGGCAGCGTGGTCTTTACGCCGTCCACGATGATCTCGTCCAGCGCACGGCGCAGACGCATCAGGCATTCCTGCCGGTTACGGCCATGCACGATCAGCTTGCCGATGAGACTGTCGTAGAAGGGTGGGATCGTATAGCCCTGATAAACGCCCGAATCGATCCGGGTGCCGATGCCGCCGGGCGCATGATAGTAGCTGATCTGGCCCGGCGAGGGGGCGAAGGTGACCGGGTCTTCCGCATTGATCCGGCACTCGATCGCGTGGCCCGAAAACGTCACCTGATCCTGTGTCAGGGACAATCCCTGGCCGGCGGCGACGCGGAGCTGCTCGTGGACGAGGTCCAGCCCGGTGATCGCCTCGGTGACCGGATGCTCCACCTGCAGGCGGGTGTTCATCTCGATGAAATAGAACTCATCGTTCTCGTACAGGAACTCGATCGTGCCGGCGCCGCGGTACTTCATCTTGCGCATGGCGCTGGCGCAGATCTCGCCGATCTCCTTGCGCTGCGAATCGGTGAGGGCAGGCGACTGGGCCTCTTCCCAGACCTTCTGGTGCCGGCGCTGAAGCGAACAGTCGCGCTCGCCCAGATGGATCGCATTGCCTTCGCCATCGCCGAAGACCTGGATTTCGATATGCCGCGGCTTGCCGAGATACTTCTCGATGTAGACGGCGTCGTCGCCGAAAGCCGCGCCGGCTTCCGAGCGGGCGGTTGCCAGCGCCATGGACAGGTCTTCCGCCGTGCGGGCAACCTTCATGCCGCGGCCACCGCCGCCGGCCGAAGCCTTGACCAGGACGGGGAAGCCGATATCGGCCGCGATCCGCATGGCTTCGCCATCGTCCGTCACCGCGCCGGGAGAGCCGGGGACAACGGGAATGCCGAGAGCCTGTGCCGTACGCTTGGCCTCGATCTTGTCGCCCATGGTGCGGATGTCGCTGGCGCGCGGACCGATGAAGGTGATGTTGTGCGCTTCCAGAATATCGGCGAACCGTGCGTTCTCCGACAGGAAGCCATAGCCCGGATGCACCGCATCCGCGCCCGAGATTTCGCAGGCCGCCAGGATCTGCGGGATGTTGAGATAGCTGTCGCGTGCCGGCGGCGGGCCGATGCAGACGCTCTCGTCGGCAAGGCGCACATGCATCGCGCCGTTGTCGGCGGTGGAATGGACGGCCACGGTCGGGATGCCGAGTTCCTTGCAGGCGCGCAGCACCCGCAAGGCGATCTCACCGCGATTGGCGATTAGAACCTTGTTGAACATGGACACCTCAGGCCACGACGACGAGGGCTTCGCCATACTCGACCGGCTGGCCGTTCTCGACGCAGATGCGCTTGACGACGCCGGCGCGCGGCGACGGGATCTGGTTCATCGTCTTCATCGCCTCGATGATCAGCAGCGTATCGCCTTCCTTGACCTGCTGGCCAACCTCGACGAAGGCCTTGGCGCCGGGCGCAGAGGCCATATAGACCGTGCCGACCATGGGCGAGGGCACCGTGCCGACTTCCGGCCCGGACGCGGCGGGCGCAGGCGCGGCGGCCGGCGCTGCAGCCTGGGGAGCCGGGGCCATCTGCTGCGGCGCATATTGTTGCGGTATGCCGGTCATGTAGCCGCCTGCCGCGACATATTCCTTCTGGCGCGAAACGCGGATGCGAAGCTCGCCCTGCTCGACCTCGATCTCGGTCAGGTCGGTATCGTTCAGGATATCGGCCAATTCGCGGATGAGGGAGCGGTCCACGGCGTTGTCTTCTTTCGACATTTCTTATCCTTGAGAAGCCCATGCAATTGTGATGTGGGCCGTATAAAGCGTTTCAGGGCGTTATGGGAAGAGCGATTGCGTCAGGAGCAGGTTGCGCTGCCGCAGGCGCGCACATTGGCGATCTTGCCGGCCAGCGCATCGGCGCCCACCGCGCCGGGCACCATTTCGTCGCCGATGACGTAGGAGGGCGTGCCGCTGATCTGCAGCGAGACGGCCATCCGGGCCGCCGCATCCAGCTCTTCCTCGATGGCGGAGTTGGCCATCGCCGCGCGGATATCGGCCTCGCCCGCGCCGAGGGCCACCGCCACTTCGATGGCGCGGTCTTCGTCGGCGGTACTGCGGGACATCAGGAGTTGCGACTGGAACTCGCCGTACTTGTCCGGGTGCAGGTTGCGGAAGGCCAGGCTGACACGGCTTGCCGCCACGGATTCGGGCCCCAGTACGGGTATCTCGTGCAGCACCACGCGCAATTGAGGGTCGGCTTCCAGAAGAGCCTGCATGTCGGCATGGGCCCGCTTGCAGTAGCCGCAATTGTAGTCGAAGAATTCGACAAGCGTGACGTCGCCTTCAGGATTGCCCAGCGTTGCGCCTTCGCGCGTCGCAAACAGCGCGTCGCCCGCCGCGGCGATGGCCTGCTTCTGGGTGTCACGGGACTGCGCATTGCGCTTCTGCTCCAGCGCGCCCATCACCTCTACCAGCACTTCCGGATTGGCCATAAGGTATTCGCGCACCGTCTCGCCGATTTCCTGCTTCTGCGCAGCATCGAAGCCCTGCGCCACGGCGGGAAGCGGAACAACGGCAAGGCTGAGCGCGGCAGCGGCCAGGAGGGGATGCAACTTCAAAGCGTTCGTCCTTGTCAGGCGCCGTGGCGGCCGGGGCCGCCGGCGCGGTCAACGTGTCTGGATGATATCCTGTGCCTGCTGCCATTGCGGCGTGCCGGGCCGGAACTTCTGCTGTGCGCGTGCCGCGAAAACCTTGGATTCGCGGAAATTGCCCGCCTGCCAATAGCCTTCGGCCGTCGCCAGCTCCGCTGCCCCGACATCTCCAGTATGGCCGTAAGCCATGGCAAGGAAGCGATAGGCGTTGTAATTGTTCGGCTCCAGGTCGAGGCCGCGGCGGATCTCGGTGATCGCCTGCTTCATCTGGGACGGGTCCCCCGAGGTCACGAGCGCCTGCCCGATGGATGCCTGCAGAAGGCCGGAGCGGCCCGGCGCCAGTTCGGCCGCACGGCGGAACTGCGTTGCCGCTTCCTTGCCGCGCCCGGCTTCCATCAGGATTTCACCCTTCACCTCGTAAAACCATGGATTGCGCGGGCTCTGCTGGATCAGCCGGTCGATCTTGGCAAGCGCGCCCGACGGCACGCCCGACAACTGGGTTGCGATGACATCGCCGTACAGGGCGGGCTGGCTGTGCAGGTCGCGGCCGAAGGTCTGCCGCACCAGCGTCGCGCCGCCGTTGTAGGCGGCGATCTTGGCGCGCGCCAGATCGTGGCGCAATTGCAGCTCGGGAGAGTCCTTGCGGTCGAAATAGGGACTTTCGCGCGCCGCCGTCTGGAGAAATCCGATGCGATCCTGCGGCGCGGGATGGGAGCTGAGATAGCGGTCGGTGCCACGGCCCGACAGCATGTTGTTGCGCAGCAGGCCGTCGAAGCTGTCGAGAAGGCCCTTCGGCGACTGGCCCGTCTTGCGCAGATAGGTCAGGGCCGACCGGTCGGCGGTGATTTCTTCCGTCCGCTGGTACGACATCAGGCCACGCCGTGCGAGGCCCCCGCCGCCCATCATGATGCCGCTGCCGGCCCCGGCCGCGGCGGAAGAGCCGCCAGCCGCACCCGCAACGGCGACGCCCGCGCCCAGAAGCCCGGCCACGACGGCGATCACCTGCGCCCGTGCAAGCTGGTCGCGCAGGCGCTCCTGGTGGCCTCCGGCCAGATGGCCGATCTCGTGTGCGATGACGCCGATGGTCTCGTTGGGCGTTTCAGAATTCAGGATTGTGCCCGTATTGATGAAGATGCGCCGCCCGGCCACGAAAGCGTTGAACGACAGATCGTTGACGAGAACGATCTCCACCCGGTTCGATTGCAGCCCGGCGGCCCTCAACAGCGGTTCGGTATAATCGCGGATCAGCCCTTCGATCTGGGCATCGCGCACGACGGGCAGGCGGCCGCGCTGCTGCGCTTCCGCAACTGGCGGCAACACAACCGTTGCCACGGCGGCCGCAAACGCGACGATGGTGCGGGTAAGGCGGCCCAGGCCCGGTTTCATGATAAATCCTGCCTCCCGGAAACGATTCGCATTTGCGGTCAGGTTCACCCCTGAGGCCGGCAAATGCAAAGTGTCGGCCATGCCAATCCGGCGATTGTGAGGCTCTTTATGCATGCGAACCCCAATCCTGCCCCCTCTGCCCGCTCGGATGTGGCGCCCTTCCGGGCCATGGACGTGCTGGCCGAGGCAAACCGGCTGAAGGCAGGCGGAGCGCCGATCATCTCGCTGGCGGTCGGCCAACCCTCGGCGCCGGCCCCGGCCGTGGCATTGTCCGCCGCACGCGACATGCTGCACCATGGCGTCGCTTCCTATACGGATGCGATGGGGCATGCGTCGCTGCGCGCCCGCATCGCCTCACACTATCGTGACGCCTACGCAGTCCAGGTGCCGGGCGAGCGCGTCATGGTGACGACGGGTTCGTCCGCCGGCTTCAACCTTGCCTTTCTGGCAGCCTTCGATCCCGGCGCGCGCATCGCGATCGCCGCCCCGGGCTATCCCGCCTATCGCAACATCATGCGCGCTTTGGGCATCGAGCCTGTCGAGATCGAGACAGGCCCCCAGGACGGTTACGTGCTGACGGCCGAAAGGCTGGTGGCGGAGCACCGCAAAAGCCCGGTGCAGGGCGTCCTCGTCGCCAGTCCGGCCAACCCGACGGGCACGGTGACGCCGCGCGCCCAATTGAAGGAATTGATAGAGTTCGCCGACCGCGAAGGCATCACCTTCATCTCAGACGAGATCTACCACGGGTTGGTGTATGGCGAGGCCGCCAGTTCGGCTCTCGAGTTTACCGACCGCGCCATCGTCATAAACTCCTTCTCGAAATATTACTGCATGACGGGCTGGCGCATCGGCTGGCTCGTGCTGCCGGAAAGCCTGCGCCGCGCGGCGGAGCGGATCGGCCAGAGCCTCTACATTTCGGCGCCGGAAGTGTCCCAGGTGGCGGCCGAAGCGGCTTTCGATGCGCGCGACGAGCTGGAAGGGGTTCGACGCATCTACGAGATCAATCGCCGGCTGATGATCGAGCGGCTGCCGCATATGGGGTTTTCGGGCATCGCGCCGATCGACGGCGCCTTCTACGCCTATGCTGCCTTGCCGCAGGGCTGGACCAGCGCCACACAATTTGCGCGCGAGCTTTTGCAGAGCGCTCACGTGGCGGTGGCGCCCGGGCTCGACTTCGACCTGGCCAAGGGTGAGGGCACGGTGCGCCTGTCCTATGCGGGCAATACGGCCGCCATGGAAGAGGCGCTGAACCGGCTGCAGGCCTTTATCGAGCGGCGATAGGCCCGCTCCTGAAACCAAAACGCCGGCCACTTGCGTGACCGGCGTTCCGATATCGTACCGATATCTGTCAGGATCAGAAGAAGCTGCGACGCGCCCACCAGCCCGTCCGCTTCGGCTTTTCGGCCGCCTCGGTCGTCTCGCCATTATTGGTCACGACGGGCTTGGCCAGCTCGGCAGGGGCCGCAGGCTCGGCGTCTTCTTCTTCGGCGGTCTCGATGGCGTCCGCCGGAGCCGACGCGACATCCTGCGGCGACACGGCGCCGTTGACGTCTTCCACGGCGGCTTCCTGCGCCGCGGCGACAGTGTCTTCGTCGATGGCGTCAGGCGCCGCATCGTCGTCGGATGCCCGGGCAAACGGCTCGTCGGCATTCTCGGCCACGATCACGCCGCTCTCGACCTCGGCAGCCAAAGTGACCGTGTCCTCGATCCGCTCCTCCGACCGGTCGCCTGCCTCGGCACCGTCCGACTCGGCACCATCCGCCGTGGAGCCTTCCGCTGCGGAATCGTCCGCTGCGGCGTCCCGGCCACGACGACCGCCCCGGCGGCCACGGCGGCGGCGCTTGCGGTCGCCACCATTATCATCTTCGGATGGCGCCTCGGCGCTTGCGTCGGACGCAACCTCGTCTTCATCGCCTTCGTCGGCGGCATCGTCTTCGCCGGAATCGTCGGCGCGGGCATTGCCCTCGGCCTGGTCGCCTTCACCGCGCCGACGCCGGCGACGGCGCTTGCGGCGGCGCGGCTCTTCGCTGGTGTCACGGGCCTCGGTCGGCTCCGGAGCATCCGGAGTATCAGGGGTTTCCTCGTCGACGATATCTTCGTCCACGGGCTCGACGGTCTGCGGCTGCACGACCTCGACACCGATCTTGCGCGGCACTTCAGCGCCGTTCTCGATGGCGACGTGGGCGTGACCGTGCCCTTCCTCGGCCTGGATGCTGATATGCAGGCCGTGGTTGCGCTCGAGTTCGTCCAGCGTGTTGCGCTTTTCGTTCAGGATGTAGAGCGCGGTGGCGGTGGGTACCTTCACGATCACGTTGTGCGTGCCGTGCTTGAGGATATGCTCCTCGATGCTGCGCAGGACATGCAGCGCCATCGACGAAGCCGAGCGGATGAAGCCGTTGCCGCCGCATGTGGGGCAGACCTGCATCGTGGATTCAAGCACGCTGGCGCGGATGCGTTGGCGGCTCATTTCCATCAGGCCGAAATGCGAGATGGTGCCGATCTGGATGCGGGCCCTGTCGTCCTTCAGGCAATCCTTGAGACGCTTTTCGACGGCGCGGTTGTTGCGCTTCTCTTCCATGTCGATGAAATCGATCACGATGAGGCCGGCGAGATCGCGCAGGCGCAACTGGCGGGCCACTTCCTCGGCCGCCTCGAGGTTGGTCTGCAGGGCAGTATCCTCGACCGAATGCTCGCGCGTCGAGCGCCCGGAATTGACGTCGATGGCAACCAGCGCCTCAGTCTGGTTGATGATGATGTAACCGCCGGACCGCAGGGTCACGTTGGGCTGCAGCATCTTGTCGAGCTGCGCTTCGATGCCTTGCCGCGCGAAGATGGGTGTGGGGTCCTGGTAGCGCTGCACCACCTTTGCCTGGCTGGGCATCAGCATGCGCATGAAGTCCTTCGCCTCGCGGTAGCCGGTGTCGCCGGCAACGAGGATCTGGTCGATATCCTTGTTATAGAGATCGCGGATCGAGCGCTTGATGAGGTTGCCTTCCTCGTACACCAGAGCCGGTGCGGTCGAGGCGAGGGTGAGCGTGCGGACATTCTCCCACAGGCGCATCAGATATTCGTAGTCGCGCTTGACCTCGGCCTTGGTGCGGTTGGCCCCCGCCGTGCGCAGGATGATGCCCATGCCGCGCGGCACCTCCAGGTCGCGGACGACCTCCTTGAGGCGCTTGCGATCCGTCACATTGGTGATCTTGCGGGAAATGCCGCCGCCACGCGCCGTGTTCGGCATCAGGACGGAGTAGCGCCCGGCCAGCGACAGGTAGGTGGTCAGCGCGGCGCCCTTGTTGCCGCGCTCTTCCTTGACGACCTGTACCAGCAGGATCTGGCGGCGCTTGATGACTTCCTGGATCTTGTACTGCTTGCGCTGCGTGCGGTGGCGCTCCGGGACTTCCTCCATCGCGTCTTCCGACCCGATCTGCTCGGGCACGGGGCGCTCGTCCTGGCTTTCGGCCTCGACGGGGGCCTCCTCGGTTTCGCGCTCGGCCGAATCGGCTGCCGCAGGCTCCGCTTCCTCGGGGGACGCAGCGGCTTCGACGGTTTCTACGGCTTCCGCAGCTTCGGCGCTCTCGGCTTCCGGCTCGGCCTTCTTGCGGGTCGTGCGGCGGCGGCGCGCCGGCGCCTTCTTGGCAGGCTCGGCCTCTTCGGCGGCGGCCGCCTCCGGCGTGTCGGAAGCGACGGGCTCGGAGACGCTGTCCTCGCCCTCGACGTCGGCTGCCTGCGCGGCCTTGCGGCTGCGGCGAGGGCGCTTTGCGCCCGACTTCGGCTCGGGCCGGGGCTCGTCCGCGTCGTCGTCTTCGGAGATGCGGGCCAGTTCCTCTTCGATCAGCGCCTGACGGTCGGCCACGGGGATCTGGTAGTAGTCGGGATGGATCTCGCTGAAGGCGAGGAAGCCGTGGCGGTTGCCGCCATACTCGACGAAAGCGGCCTGCAGCGACGGCTCAACGCGCGTCACCTTGGCAAGGTAGATGTTACCCTTAAGCTGCTTCTTGTGTTCGGATTCGAAGTCGAATTCCTCGATGCGGTTACCGCGAACGACGACGACGCGCGTCTCTTCCGGGTGGGACGCATCGATCAGCATTTTGTTGGCCATGGAAAGTGCTTTCCCGGGCGATGGCCACGCTGTCCGGTGCCGGCGGATAAGCCGGCAGGAAAGAGACAGGGCGGCGGCCCGTAACGGTCGCGGCTCGGGGGCGCAGACAGGCGGCGGACGACGGCGACCGCTGTGGCGATCCCTTTTTATCCGTCAAATGTCCGAGTTCTGCTGCCTGCACGCGTTGGCGACCTGAATTTTTTCAGCAACTGGTCGCCTGGCGGCGACCGACGAATGTCGGCGCATCGGCGGTCATGTCCGCTTGTCCGCGCCGTATGGATGCTCCACCCCGCAAGCCGGGTGGAATGGATTTGTTGCGAGACCCGCGGTCGTTGTGGCGGCTCCTTAGCCTGCATACGCGACGAAGCTGTTCTGGGGCTTCGGTCGGTTCGCGGCACGGCCTGCACGCCTGTCCTAAAGTCTCAACTTTTGCTTTTACGGCGCGCTTGCGCCAGAAACAAGAGAGCAGCCCATGAAAGTGCCAAGCCGCCACGATGACGAAATTCTGGTCATGCCTGTTCCTCGTCCTAGCGTGTCTGATGTGGTTGCCCGCCTCTGCCAATGCAACGTCGGTGGTGACGGGCATGACCTGGTCGGGCACCGCCGACCAGGCGATGCTGTCCATCGAGATGACGGAAAACCCGGGCAACGCGCTGACGATTCTCGATGCGCCCCGCCGGATCGTCCTCGATCTCGAAGACACCGTCCTGGCCGCGCCGATGCCGCCCGTGCCGGGCGGGCTGGCGGTCGTTGCCGCAAGGGATGGGCTTGCGGGCGACGGGCGCTATCGCATCGTGCTGGAGCTCTCGGAGCCTGTCCTGCCACGGCTCGACGTGGCGGGCGGCGCCGCCGGCGTCGTGTTGCGGTTGAGGCTGAGCGGCGCCAGCGAAGACGCTTTCCGCGCGGCGCTGGCGTCGACGTCGGTTCCGGTCCACGGCAGGGATGCCGCCGCCCGGCCGGCGCCCGGGCAAAAGAACTTCACGCTTGTCATTGATCCGGGCCATGGCGGCATCGACAATGGCGCGACGGGCATTGACGGGGTGCACGAGAAGGATATCAACCTGGCCTTCGCCCGCCGGCTGCGCGACGCGCTGGCGGGGCGGGACGACATCGCCGTTGTGCTGACGCGCGATGACGACCGGTTCGTGCCGCTGGCGGAACGGTCGGACATCGCCCGCAGGGCCTCGGCCGATCTGTTCATCTCGATCCACGCCGATTCGATCGGCTACCCCTCGGTGCGGGGCGCAACCGTCTACACGCTGTCGGAGCGGGCCTCCGATACGTTGGCGCGGGACGTGGCCCGCTCGGAAAACGCCGCCGATCGCTTTGCCGGTCCGGAATGGCAGCAGGATACGCCCGAGATCCACGATATCTTGATGGATCTGATGCGTCGCGAGAACGAAGTCCTGTCGGTGGGCTTTGCCGATGCCCTCATCGCCGGCCTCAAGGAAGGGCAGGTCCGCACCATCAACAACCCGAGGCGTTCGGCGGGTTTCCGGGTGCTGCGCGCCCCCGACGTGCCGTCCGTCCTGTTCGAGCTCGGCTATCTGTCGAACGCCAACGATGCCGAAGATGTGCAATCGCCACAATGGCAGGCGCGCGTGGCCGATATCCTTGCCGGGGCGGTGTTGCACTTCGCCGGCCGCGATTGAATGTGGCCTTCGCGTCACAACCGCAGGTTGGTATGATGCAAATAAACCGGTGCAGTCGAAAGAGGGCATCGCAACATCGCCCCGCCTCATTTATAAATCATCCACTTAAGACGCTGCGCGTGGCATGCCGACCGGGTTCCGGGCGGCCGGCGGGGCGGAAAAAAGCCGGAAAGCGTTCGATCGCCCGGCCAGATTTGTTTTCGGGGCTGGGCGCATGATCAGGCTGTTGGGCTATTTCTTCGGCATCGGAGCCGTCTTCGCGCTCATCGCCGCAGGGGCGGTCGCCATCTATATCGGCCGGATCGGCTCGGACCTGCCGGATTATCAGGTGCTGGCCCAGTACGAGCCGCCGGTCACCACCCGCATCCATGCCGACGACGGCAGCCTGATGGCCGAGTATGCCCGGCAGCGCCGGCTGTTCCTGCCTATCCAGGCCATCCCCACGCGCTTGAAGGATGCGTTCCTGTCGGCCGAGGACAAGAGCTTCTACGAGCATCCCGGCATCGACATCGAGGGCGTTGCGCGCGCGGCCCTGATCGTCATGCGGGGCGGCCCCATGCAGGGCGGCTCCACGATCACGCAGCAGGTGGCCAAGAACTTCCTGCTCACCAACGAGCGGTCGATGGAGCGCAAGGTCAAGGAAGCGATCCTGGCGCTGCGCATCGAACAGGCATTCTCCAAGGACAAGATCCTGGAGCTGTATCTCAACGAAATCTATCTCGGCATGGGCGCATACGGCGTCGCCGCCGCTTCGCTCGCCTATTTCGACAAGAGCGTGACCGAGCTGGAAATCCAGGAAGCGGCCTATCTGGCGGCGCTGCCCAAGGCGCCCGAGAACTACAACCCCTTCCGCAACCCCGACGATGCGCTGGGCCGGCGCAACTGGGTCATCTCGCGCATGCTCGAGAACGGCGAGATCACCAAGGCCGAAGCGGACGAGGCGTCCGCCAAGCCGCTCGGAATCAATCCGCGCCCGACGGGCACCTATCTGGCCTCGGCGGAATACTTCACCGAGGAAGTGCGCCGGCAGATCATCACCGGCTACGGCGTCGACGCACTGTACGAGGGCGGGCTTTCGGTCCGCACGACGCTGGACCCGCAGATGCAGCTCTTTGCGCGGCAGGCGCTGCAGCATGCGCTGGTGGCCTACGACCAGCGCAAGGGCTGGCGCGGTCCGGTGGAGCAGATATCGCTGACATCGGACTGGGCGGTTGCGCTCGGCGCGGTCCAGGCTTTTTCCGACGTGCCCGAATGGCGCTTGTCGGTGGTGCTGGCCACCAGCCCCGATGGTGTCACCGTCGGGCTGCAGCCCAGGCGCACCGTATCCGGCCGGCTCGGCGACGAAAGGGAGGTCGTGGACCTGTCCGCCGGCGACATGCGCTGGGCGCTTGGACGGCGCGCGGTTTCGGACGTCTTCACCACGGGCGATGTGGTCTATGTCGAGGCCAAGGCCGATGGCTCCGGCTATGTGCTCCGCCAGCCTCCCAAGGTCGAGGGCGCCCTGGTGGCGATGGACCCGCATACCGGCCGCGTGAAGGCGCTGGTGGGTGGCTTCTCCTATGCCGAATCGGAATTCAACCGGGCCACGCAGGCCTTGCGGCAGCCGGGCTCGTCCTTCAAGCCCATCGTCTACGCCGCGGCGCTCGACAATGGGTATACGCCCGCCTCGGTTGTGCTGGATGCGCCGATCTCCATTCCGGACGGCAACGGCAACATCTGGGAGCCGAAAAATTACGGCGGCAATTATGCGGGCCCGTCCACCCTGCGTCTTGGCATCGAGCGCAGCCGCAATCTGATGACCGTGCGCCTGGCGCAGGACATGGGCATGGACCTCGTGGCCGAGTATGCGCAGCGCTTCGGCGTCTACGACAAGATGGGCCAGTACCTGCCCATGGCTCTCGGATCGGGTGAAACCACCGTGATGCGCATGGTGTCCGCCTATGCGGTCATGGCCAATGGCGGCCGCTCTATCGAGCCATCCCTGATCGACCGCATCCAGGACCGGTATGGCCGCAATGTCTACCGCCACGACAACCGCCGCTGCGACAATTGCAACGACCGTGCCTGGGACAACCAGCCGGAGCCCGAGCTTGTCGACACGCGCGAGCAGGTGCTGGACCCGATGACGGCCTACCAGATCACGTCGATGATGGAAGGCGTCGTGCAGCACGGCACGGCAACCTCGGTGTCGGCCATCGGCCGTCCGGTGGCCGGCAAGACGGGCACCACCAACGATGTCAAGGATGCCTGGTTCGTCGGCTATACGCCCGACCTCGTGACCGGCGTCTACATCGGCTACGACAATCCGAGCTCGCTCGGTGACAACGCGACGGGCGGCAGCCTTGCCGCGCCGGTCTTCACCGAGTTCATGACCGAAGCGGTCAAGGATATGCCGGTGGCCGATTTCCGCATTCCGGACGGCATGACGCAGGTTTCCGTCGACCGGCGTACGGGCATGGCGGCGGCAGCCGGGGGCGCCGGCACGGTTCTGGAGGCGTTCAAGCCGGGCACCGGGCCGTCGGACGTCTACAGCGTCATCGGCGAAGGCGCTGTCGGCTCGGTCGCGCCGGGCGTATCGCAGCGCGCCCAGGAAGCCATCGTGACCGGGCAGGGCGGCCTGTTCTGACAGCGCTCGGCCTGCCGGGTTTACAGCATGGCGCGGCATGCCTATGGTCCGCCGCGTTTTCCCACCCATGAAACGAATAACGAGGGTTGAGGCGTGAGAGCCGAGATCGAGACGATCGTCGACGAAATCAAGCAGGCCATAAGCCTGCTGAGGAGGCATCTTTGACTGGGACAAGTCAGTCAAGGAACTCGAGAAGCTGAACGCCAGGGCGGAAGATCCGTCGATCTGGGACAATCCCCAGGAGGCGCAGCGCCTGATGAAGGAGCGGCAGCGCCTGGATGACGCCATCGGCGGCATCCGCAAGCTTGAGCAGGCGTTGGCCGACAACATCGAGCTGATCGCCATGGGCGAGGAGGAAGAAGACCCCTCCATCGTCGATGAGGCCGAGACCGCGATTCGCGGCATGCAGCGCGACGTTGCCCAGCGGCAGATCGAAACGCTGCTGTCCGGCGAGGCAGACAGCAACGACACCTATCTGGAAGTGCATTCCGGCGCCGGCGGAACGGAAAGCCAGGATTGGGCCTCGATGCTTTTGCGCATGTATATGCGCTGGGGCGAGCGGTCCGGCATGAAGGTCGAGGTGCTGGAAGAGAATGCCGGCGAAGAAGCGGGCATCAAGGGCGCGACCATCATTCTGAAGGGCCATAACGCCTATGGCCGCATGAAGGTGGAATCGGGCGTGCACAGGCTTGTCCGCATTTCTCCCTATGACAGCCAGGCGCGGCGGCACACATCCTTCGCTTCTGTCTGGGTGTACCCCGTGGTCGACGACTCGATCGAGATCGACGTCACGGAAGCCGATGTCCGCATCGACACCTATCGCGCCTCTGGCGCGGGCGGCCAGCACGTCAACACGACGGACTCCGCGGTGCGCATCACGCACCTGGCCACCGGCATCGTGGTGCAGTGCCAGAGCGAACGCTCGCAGCACAAGAACCGCGCCACGGCGTGGAACATGCTGCGCGCCCGTCTGTACGAGGACGAACTGAAGAAGCGGGAAGAAAAGGCCAATGCGGCTGCCGCTTCCAAGACCGAGATCGGCTGGGGGCACCAGATCCGCTCCTACGTTCTGCAGCCCTACCAGCTCGTCAAGGACCTGCGCACCGGGGTAGAGCATACGACCCCGCAGGAGGTGCTGGACGGCGATCTCGACGAGTTCATCGAGGCGGCCCTGGCCCATCGGGTCTTTGGCGGCGACGCCAAGGTGGAAGACGTCGAATAAGGCCGACCGCTCTGGTGGATCGACCGGTGTGCGGCCCGGAAAAGGGGCCGCATTTTTTATGTCATTGCCCCAGCGTGCGCGCGGCTTCCAGCACCTCGGCCGCATGGCCCTTCACCGATACTTTGGGCCAGGCCTGAACCAGCTTCGCATCGGCATCGAACAAATAGCTGGCGCGCTGCACGCCCATGCTGCGGCGCCCGTAATTGAGTTTTTCGACCCATAGTCCAAGCGCGCCGATCAGGCTGCGGTCTTCGTCCGACAGAAGGCGCACCGACAGTTTGTGCTTGTCGCGAAACCGGCAATGCTTCTGCACCGTATCCGGTGATACGCCGAGCACGGCAACGCCCGCCGCCTCGAACTCTGGAAGCAGGGCGGTGAAATCCAGTGCCTCGGTCGTGCAACCCGGCGTATCGTCCTTCGGATAGACATACAGGACGAAGGGCCGCCCCTTCAGCGTGTCGAGCGTAACGATGGCGCCATCTTCGTCCGGCAGCGAAAACTGGGGGCAGGGCGTGCCTGCGTCAATGTTGAACATCGGGAGAGCCTTCCTTTCGGCTTAAAGGCGTGAAAAACGGATTGACCTTGGAGCATGCCGGTTATGTTCTGAAAAGGGCGAAGAAAACCGCGCCGACGCCACTGACAGGGTAGGAATGAACTCGACCGCCGACGCCATGTTCCGCCATCTCGACGCTGCCGGCGTGAAGCGGCGCCGCTGCGCATGCGGATGAGGCCGATGCGCCGCATTGCCGGCGCGATCGCAAGCCTTTTCCTTCTGCTGGTCGTCGTGGTTGGCGGGCTTGTCATATTCCTGCTGGGGACGACGCCGGGCCAGGATCTGGTCCGATCCAGGGCGGAGACCGCGCTTGCCAACCTGATGGGCCCCCGCTTCGTTACCAGGCTCGGCGAGCAGACATACCAGCTACGCGGAGACGGGTCGCTTGCCGTCACGTGGAGCGACGTCAGCATGGCGCCGAAGGACGATCCGTCGTCCCGAAGCGAGATCGACCATTTCGGGGTGGCTGTCCGGCTGGTGCCGCTGATCTCCGGCGGGGGGCTGGAGTTCGGCCGCTTCGAGGTTTCGGGCGCCCGGATCGATCTGAATTCGCTGATCCTTCCGCCGACGGAAGGCGGGCGTGATGCGCCGCCGCCCAAGGAGGCCGCGCCGGCCGCCGATAGCGTCGAGGCCGATCCGCCGCGGACGCTGCTGGCCCGCACGGCCGGCGGCATCCTGCAGAATGTCGAGCGCCACCTCGGTGTTCTGCGCTCCTTCCATTTCGATACGGTGGCCTTCAACGATATCTCCATCACCGGAATTCCGAGGCTGGATGGCTCCGGCGACGAGCTGCATGTCGACTTCGCGGAACTGCGCCGCAGCGATGTGGGCGCCCTGCAACTGGTAACCCGGTTCGACCTCGACGGCCTGCCTGTCTCGATGGCCGGCGATGCCGAGTTTTCGGAAGAGACGGGCCTGCTCAGCCGCCTGAACCTTGGTTCGGGCCGCATAGCGGTGGCGGATGCGTTTCCACCGGCGCCCGAGGAAGACACCTTCGACGAGCGGCCCTTCGGCGCCGATTTCCCGCTGGAGCTGTCGATCGCGATGAGCCGCGCTTCGGCGGGCGCGCCCTTGCAGGCCGATGCCACGGTCAAGCTGGGGAAGGGCACGCTGCAACTCGGCCTCAATCGTACCGAGGTGGAGTCGGCCGAGCTCAATTTGCGGTATCGCAGCGATGCCGAGGAGATCGAGCTGCTGGCAAGCCCGATGGCATTTCGCGACGTTTCGTTTATCGCACTCGGCACGATCGAGGCAGCGCCGGCCGGGCAGGGCCTGTCGCTGGACCGGCTTGCCTTTCGGCTGCGCACGCAGGACCTGACGTCGAGCGTCGGATCGGGCGGCGAACGTCATGGCGAGCTTGCCGTCAGCGGCATCTTCGATCCGGGTGCAAAGCACCTGGAACTCAGCGAGGGGCGGCTGGAGACGGACGAAGGGGTGCTGACCGCCTCGGCCGAGTTCGGCTATGGCGCGCCGGATGCGGTGACGCGCCTCGACGTATCGTCCGACCGCATGGGCGTTGCCTCCGTCAAGGCGTTCTGGCCCTTCAACATTGCCGGCAGGGCGCGCCTGTGGGTCATCTCGCATATGGGCGACGCGGCGCTCGCCTCCAACGCGCGCATCCGCATTAACACGCGGCTGGACCGGCTGGGCAGCGCCTTCGGCAAGCTCGGTGAGGCGCGGCCCGACGAATTCACCATCGACCTCGATATCGACAATGCCGACTTGTCCACCGTCGGCGATCTGCCGGGGCTGTACAACGCCAATGGGCGGCTGGAAACACGCGGCAGCACCACGCGGGTGATGGTGGCCGATGCGATGGTGGACGGACTGCCTGCCATCACGCTTTCGGATTCCACTGTCGAGCTGTCCAAGCCGCGTACGGGCTATCGCCGCGATCTTCTGGTGGGCCTGTCCATCAAGGCTGCGGGCAGTGTGCCGCAGCTTCTGGATATCGCGGCGCGGCGGCCATTGAATGCGCTGCGTGCGCTGGATATCAAGCCGCAGCAGGCAAGCGGAACCGGTTCCGTGGTCGCCGATGCCAGGTTGCGCGTCGGGCGTTATATCGAGCCGGCGAACCAGCTCTTGAATTGGGACGTCGAAGCCAGGATCGACGGCGCAAGCCCGGGGTCGCCCATAGAAGGGCGCAACTTCGAAGGCATGACCGGCAGTTTCTCGATCAAGCCGGGCCTGGTTACCGGCCGCTTCGACGCCCGGATGGACCAGATCCCCAGTACCGTCGATCTTGTCATCCCCTTCGGTGAAGAGCGGACCGGCAGCCGCCGCATTGCCGTGGCGTTGCAGATGAACGATGAGCGCGTATCGCAGGCCGTGCCGGCGCTGGCGGGTATCATCAATGGCGATTTCACCCTGAACGCGGAGCTGTCGAACAGGCCGACACGGCTGAGCGCGGACCTGACCAACAGCGCGTTGCAGATCCCCACCGTTGCATGGAGCAAGGGCAAGGGCGTTGCCGCCAGTTTGAAGCTGTCCATGTCCGATGCCGGCGACGCGAAGCGCCTCGACGATATCCGCCTGGAAGGAGAAGGCTTTTCGGCTGTCGGCTCGGCGGTGACGGACAAGGCCGGGTTGCGCTCTGCCGACCTGTCGCAACTGGCGCTGAATGCCGGCGACTCGGCGCGCCTCAAGGCGCGTCGCACGGATGCCGGCTACGCCATCGACGTTACAGGCGAGAAGTTCGACGCCCGCGCGATCCTGCAGGATTTGAAGTCGACGGCGGGCCAGGACAGGACGGGCAAGCGCGCACGCGGATCGCTCGATATCGTCGCCAATGTCGACAGATTGGGCGGCTTCAACGGCGTGGCACTGCAAAACTTTGCAATGAACTACGCCAGCCGCAACGGACGTCTGACAGGCCTGTCCATTTCGGCCATTGCCGGTGACGGGCAGATCGCCGGCGACCTTTCCAAGCGCAACGGCCAGGACGCCATCAGCCTCAGCAGCGCCAATGTCGGCGCGCTTCTGGCGTTTTCGGGGCTTTATGCGCAGATGAAAAGCGGTGGCGCGTTGCTGGAACTGTCGGGGACGATGGACAGCGGCTATGCCGGCCGGCTGCAACTGCGCGACTTTACCATCGTGGACGAGCCGCGGCTGGAGCGCATCGTCGGCTCTACGCCCGTGCAGGGCCAATCGAGCCTGTCGCAGGCATTGGGGCAAGATCTGCGGACTAGCCAGGCCTATTTCGACCAGGCGTCGGCGCAACTGTCCTATGCCAACGGCGCGTTGCGTGTAGCCAACGGCATCGTGCGGGGGCCGGTGTTCGGCTCCAGCTTCGAAGGGCAGCTTTATGACCGGCAGAGCAGGATCGACATAACCGGCTCGTTCATGCCGGCCTACGGCATCAACCGCGTCTTCGGCGCCTTGCCGCTGGTGGGCCAGATCCTGGGCAACGGCAACGAGGGCGGGCTGATCGGAATAACCTACCGGCTGTCCGGGCCGTTCGGCGCTCCCACCCTGACGGTCAACCCGATCTCGCTGATCGCGCCCGGCATCTTCCGCCAGATCTTCTCCTACGAGTGATCCGGCCGCACCAGAACGTGCTTCTTGCGGCCGACGGACAGCTTGATGACGCCGCCGGAAAGGTCGCCATCGCCGATGCGGACCTTGTCATCGGCAACGGGCTGGTCGTTGACGCGCACGGCCCCGCCCTGGATGTGGCGGCGCGCCTCTCCGTTGGAGGCCGCAAGCCCGGCCCGCACCAGGGCCGTCAGGATGCCCACGCCTTCGGACAGCTCGTTGCCGGATACGGAGATGGTGGGCAGGTTTTCCGCAAGCGCACCTTCCTCGAAGGTGGCGCGTGCCGTTTCCTGCGCCTCCTCGGCCAGCGCACGGCCATGGCACAGGGCGGTGATCTCCGTCGCCAGGACCTTCTTGGCTTCGTTGATCTCCGATCCGCCCAGCGCCGCAAGCCGCGCGATCTCGTCCATCGGCAGTTCGGTGAACAGCTTCAGGAAGCGCTCGACGTCACCATCCTCGGTGTTGCGCCAATATTGCCAGAACTCGTACGGGCTCTTCATATCGGCGTTCAGCCAGACGGCGCCACCGGCCGTCTTGCCCATCTTGGCGCCGGAAGACGTCGTCAAGAGCGGTGAGGTGAGTGCGAAGACTTCGCCATCGGCGGTGCGACGCGTCAGCTCTATGCCGTTGACGATATTGCCCCACTGATCCGAGCCGCCCATCTGCACGCGGCATCCGAAGCGACGGTACAGCTCGACGAAGTCGTAGGCCTGCAGGATCATGTAGTTGAATTCGAGGAAGGAGAGGGACTGGTCCCTGTCCAGCCGCTGCTTGACGCTCTCGAACGACAGCATGCGGTTGACCGAGAAATGGCGTCCATAGTCGCGCAGGAAGTCGATGTACTGGAGTTCGTCCAGCCATTCCGCATTGTTGACCATGCGGGCCGGGCCATCGAAATCGAGATATTTGGCGAAGACGCCCTTGATGCCTTCGAGGTTGCGGGCGATGCCCGCCTCGTCCAGCAGCGGGCGCTGGTCGTCGCGGAAGCTCGGGTCGCCGATGCGGGTGGTGCCGCCGCCCATCAGGGCGATCGGACGGCCACCCGTCTTCTGCAACCAGCGCAGCATCATGATCTGCAGCAGATGGCCGACATGCAGCGAAGCCGCCGTTGCATCGTAGCCGATATAACCGGTCAGCCCGCCCGCAAGCGCTACCTTGTCGAGCCCTTCCATGTCGGAGCCCTGATAGATGAAGCCGCGTTCCGAAAGCGTGTTCAGGAAGTCGGACTTGAAACCGGTCATAATGAGATCATTCCAGAGTGTGGGATAAGGATGCTTGGGGCCGGGCCAGGGCTATTTGAGGCGCTTTGGCCGCGTGTCGGCAAACTCGCCGGCAAGACGCCTGTCGAGATAGTCGGAGCACTCGGCCATCAGCTCGTCGGCATGCTCGCTGAAGAAGTGGTTGGCGCCCGGCATCGTCTTCTGGGTGATGACGATGCCCTTCTGCGCCTTCAGCTTGTCGACAAGGCCCTGCACATCCTTGCCGGGGGCTACGCGGTCCTTGTCGCCATGGATGATGAGCCCGGACGACGGGCAGGGCGCCAGGAAGGAGAAGTCGTAGCTGTTGGGCTGCGGGGCAACGGAGATGAAACCCTCTATCTCCGGGCGGCGCATCAGCAACTGCATGCCGATCCAGGCGCCGAACGAGTAGCCGGCAACCCAGCAGTTCTTGGAATCGGGATGCAGCGTCTGCACCCAGTCCAGCGCGGCTGCGGCGTCGGAAAGCTCGCCCATGCCATGGTCGAACTCGCCCTGGCTGCGGCCGATGCCACGGAAGTTGAAGCGCAGCACGGTGAAGCCGCGTTGCTGAAACATGTAGAAGAGATTATAGACGATCTGGTTGTTCATCGTGCCGCCGAAACGCGGGTGCGGATGCAGCACGATGGCGATCGGGGCGTTCTTCTCCTTGGCGGCCTGGTAACGGCCTTCAAGGCGACCGGCGGGACCATTGAAGATGACTTCTGGCATAGTGTCTGGCAATCCTATCGAGCGGGCGTCGCGGGTTCGGCAGCGCCTTGACGGAGGAAACGCAGCCTCTTAGGGTCCAGCAAGTTAGAAAGATTCAAAACTGTCTGGCTCCACGGAATGCGCTATGTAGTCCTTCCGGGGCCGCAAATTCAAGAAATTTGCTCGATCACCGGCAGTTTGACTTCCAGAGGGCCGATTGACCATGCCTGCTTCGACAGGGCGCATCTATCTCGACCATAATGCGACGTCGGTGGTTTTGCCCGCGGCGCGGCAGGCCGTGCTGGATGCGATGGACATGCCCGGCAACCCGTCATCCATCCATACGGAGGGGCGCGCCGCCAGATCGGTGCTGGAGAAGGCGCGCGACGCCGTTGCCGCCCTGTGCGGCGTATCGTCCGACGGTGTCGTATTCACCAGCGGCGCAACGGAGGCGGCAACGACCGCATTGTCGCCGCTGTGGCTGATGGACGGCCGCGAATGGCGGGCCGAGGCGCTCTGTGTGCTCGACACGGACCACCCCTGCCTGCGCGGCGGCGGCCGCTTCGATGCCGGGGATGTGACCCGGCTTCCCGTCGACGCCGAAGGCATCGTGCGGCTGGATGCGCTGTCGCAATGGCTTGGCGCGCTGGCCGGCCGTCCGGCGATTCTGGCCGTGTCATGGGCCAATGGCGAAAGCGGCGTCATTCAGCCGCTTGCCGAAATCCGTGCGGCGCTGAGCGGCCACGACGTGCTTCTGGTCGCCGACGCGGTGCAACTGGCCGGGCGGCGTCCTTTGGCGCTGCATGAGGCGGGAATCGACGCGGCGGTCGTGTCGGCGCACAAGTTCGGCGGCCCCAAGGGCGTCGGGGCGCTTGTGCTTGCCGACGAGAATACCCGTCCCTATGCGCTGTTTACCGGCGGTGGGCAGGAGCGGGGGCGGCGCGGCGGCACCGAAAGCCTGCCGCTGATCGCGGGTTTCGGAGCGGCTGCGTTGAACGCGGGCCCCATGGCCGGCGGCGGATGGCCGCATGTGCGTGCCCTGCGTGACGCGCTCGAGTCTGCGCTGAGGGAGATGGCGCCGGGCATATCCATTATGGGGGCCGGGGCCGACCGCCTGCCCAATACGATCAGCTTCACCCATCCTGCGATGCGGGCGGAAACCGTCCAGATCGCTTTCGACTTGCAGGGAGTGGCCGTGTCCGCCGGCTCTGCCTGTTCGTCCGGCAAAGTCGGGGCCAGCCATGTGCTGAGGGCTATGGCCGAGGGCGGCTATCCGGCCGATCCGGCCCTCGGCGCTTTGCGCATCAGCCTTGGCCCGGATACGACGCGCGCGGATATCGACCAATTCATCAATGTAGCCAGGCGTGTCCTGGCGCGTCTTGGCGCGGCAGAGGACCGTTCCAACGCCGCGTGATCCCATGCTGTGCAGAAAAGAGGAATCTGGTATTCAACTTTTTTGCGACGATGACTATTTGAACGGTTATAAACTACCGCTATAGGCATGGCACGCCAAGACGCCGTCCACCGGGCCTTGACCCCGGCGAGAATGGAGAGACGAGAATGCCAGCAGTTCAGGAAACCATCGATCAGGTCCGCCAGATCGACGTGGACCAGTACAAATACGGCTTCGAGACGACGATCGAGATGGATCTCGCCCCCAAGGGCCTGAACGAAGATATCATCGCGTTCATCTCTGCGAAGAAAGACGAGCCCCAATGGATGCTCGACTGGCGCCTGAAGGCGTTCGAGCGTTGGAAGACGATGGAGAATCCTGGCTGGGCGCGCCTCGACTATCCGGAAATCGACTTCCAGGACATTCACTATTATGCGGCGCCGAAGTCGATGTCGGGCCCGGCCTCCCTGGATGAGGTCGACCCGGAGATTCTGCGCACATACGAAAAGCTCGGCATCCCGTTGAAAGAGCAGGAGATCCTGGCCGGCGTCCGCAGGACGGACGAGCCCTCCCGCCTCGACGAGGAGACCGGCGAGCCGATCGAAGGCGGCTATCGCAAGGTGGCCGTGGACGCGGTGTTCGATTCGGTATCCGTGGCGACTACCTTCCGCAAGGAACTGGAGAAGGCCGGCGTAATCTTCATGCCGATCTCCGAGGCCGTGCGCGAGCACCCGGAACTGGTCCAGAAGTATCTGGGCTCGGTCGTGCCCGTCGGCGACAACTTCTTTGCGGCGCTCAATTCGGCCGTCTTCACGGATGGCTCGTTCGTCTACGTGCCGCCGGGCGTCCGCTGCCCGATGGAGCTTTCCACCTATTTCCGCATCAACGAGCGCAATACCGGCCAGTTCGAGCGTACCCTCATCATTGCCGACAAGGGCTCCTACGTCTCCTATCTGGAGGGCTGCACCGCGCCGCAGCGCGACGAGAACCAGCTCCACGCCGCCGTGGTGGAACTGATCGCGCTGGACGATGCCGAGATCAAGTACTCGACGGTGCAGAACTGGTACCCGGGCGACAAGCAGGGCAAGGGCGGCATCTACAACTTCGTCACCAAGCGGGGCGATTGTCGCGGGGCCAACTCGCGCATTTCGTGGACGCAGGTCGAGACCGGTTCCGCCATCACCTGGAAGTATCCGTCCTGCATCCTGCGCGGCGACAATTCACGCGGGGAGTTCTACTCGATCGCCGTTTCGAACGGCTATCAGCAGATCGATTCGGGTACCAAGATGATCCATATCGGCAAGAACACCTCCAGCCGGATCATCTCCAAGGGCATCTCGGCCGGCAACTCGAACAACACCTATCGTGGACAGGTGTCGGCGCTGCGCAAGGCATCCAACGCCCGCAACTTCACGCAGTGCGACTCGCTGCTGATCGGCGAGGACTGTGGCGCGCACACGGTGCCCTACATCGAGGCGCGCAACTCGACAGCCCAGTTCGAGCATGAGGCGACCACCTCCAAGATCTCCGATGACCAGCTCTTCTACTGCATGCAGCGCGGCATCCCCGAGGAGGAGGCCGTGGCACTGATCGTCAATGGCTTCGTCAAGGACGTGATCCAGCAATTGCCGATGGAGTTTGCCGTCGAGGCACAGAAGCTCATCGGCATCAGCCTCGAAGGCAGCGTCGGCTAGACCGGCGCGCCTGCAACCCATCGCACCCCGCCGCAGCGCCTTAGCCGCGCGGCCCATAGACATCGAACGAAGAAGACGAACATGCTGGAAATCAAGAACCTTCACGCACGTGTTGCCGACACCGACACCGAGATCCTGCGTGGCCTCAACCTGACGGTGCAGGCCGGCGAAGTTGCCGCCATCATGGGGCCGAACGGCTCGGGCAAGTCGACCCTTTCCTACATTCTCGCCGGCCGCGACGACTACGAGGTGACGGAAGGCGACATCCTGTACAATGGCGAGTCCATCCTGGAGATGGATCCGGCCGAGCGCGCCGCTTCCGGCGTCTTCCTGGCATTCCAGTACCCGCTGGAAATCCCGGGCGTCGCCACCATGACCTTCCTGAAGACGGCATTGAACGCGCAGCGCAAGGCGCGCGACGAGAGCCAGCTTACGACGCCGGACTTCATGCGCCGCGTCAAGGAGGCCGCAAGTGCCCTGCGCATCGACGCCGACATGCTGAAGCGGCCGCTGAATGTCGGCTTCTCGGGCGGTGAAAAGAAGCGCGCTGAAATTTTGCAGATGGCCCTGCTGGAGCCCAAGCTCTGCGTTCTGGACGAGACGGATTCCGGCCTGGACATCGACGCGCTGAAGATCGTTTCCGATGGCGTCAACGCCTTGCGGCAGGCCGACCGCGCCTTCCTGGTGATCACCCACTATCAGCGCCTGCTCGAGCACATCGTGCCCGACAGCGTGCATGTGCTCTACAAGGGGCGCATCATCAAGTCGGGTGGCAAGGAACTGGCCTTGCACCTTGAAGAAGAAGGCTATTCCCAGATCATCGAAGAGGCTGCATGAGCATGTCGGCACCGATAGCGACGAAGAAGACACCCGCGGAACTGCGGCTGATCGAGCGCGCGGAAGCCGGCGGAGGCCAGCGCGAGGCCTTGGCGACGCTGCGCGAAGCGGGGCTGCCCAGCCGCCGCGTGGAGGCATGGCACTACACCGACCTGCGGGTTCTTCTGGACCGGGCCATGCAGGCCGGCGCACCGGCAGGCGAGGAAGCCGAGAGCATTCTTGCGCCTCTGCTGCCGCACAGTGTGGTCGTGGATGCCGGATCGGCCGAAGCGATCTCTCGCGATGGGCTGGCCGTATCGCCCTCGGCCCGTATCCCCGAGTGGAACCGCGCGCTTAACCATCTGGACCGCCCGCACGACACGATCCGCGTTCTCAACGCGGCGCTCGGTGCAACCGGGTCGCAGATCGACATTGCCGAAGGCGCCAACCTCGCCGACGCGGTCGAGCTTCGTGCGGCCCCCGGCGCCGCGGGTGCGCAGGCCTTTGCACGGGTGACGGTCGGCAAGGGTGCGCGCGCCACCTTCGTGGAGCGCGTATCGCCGTCCGGGCCGGGTTCGTTGTCCACCCTGGTTGCCGAGGTCGACCTGGGCGACGATGCCGATATTCTCTGGATCGTCGATCAGGAGAAGGGCAGCGGCGAAACGCATCTCGGGCAGTTGACGGTCAAGCTTGGCGCCAACTCGAAGCTGCGCCTGTTCGTTCTCAATGCAGGCGGCGCGCTGGTACGCCAGGAAGTGCATTGCGAGACGGTCGGCGAGGGTGCCGATATCCAGATCCGCGGCGTCAATCTGCTTGCCGAGGGGCAGCATGTGGATGTCACCACGACGCTGACCCACAGCGTTGCCCATACGACCGCGACGGAAATCTTCCGCAATGTGGTCATGGGCGGTCAGGGCGTTTTCCAGGGCATGATCAAGGTTGCCAAGGGCGCGCAGAAGACCGACGCGCGGCTGGCCTGCAACTCGCTGCTTCTGTCCGACGAGGGCGATTTCTTCGCCAAGCCCGAGCTGGAGATCTTCGCCGATGACGTCCAGTGCGGACATGGCGCGACGGCCGGCGAAATCGACGCCAACCACCTTTTCTACCTGATGTCGCGCGGCATCCCCCGCCGTGAGGCGCGGGCCCTGCTGGTCAAGGCTTTCGTCGACGAGGTGGTGGAAGAGATCGAGCACGAGGACGCCGTCGTGGCGCTGGAAGCGCGCATCGACCATTGGCTGGCCACGCATTGAGCCGGCGGTGCGGCGGCCTGGCCGCCGCGCCATCCATGCCTTGAAAC
>NZ_BBWQ01000006.1 GCF_001463885.1 Aureimonas altamirensis
GGCCTGGCCGCCGCGCCATCCATGCCTTGAAACCGAAGGACTCGACCGCCGATGACAATCGAACTGGATAAACGCGCCCGGTACGACGTCGAGGTGATACGCCGGGATTTCCCGATCCTCGAAACGGTGGTGCACGGCAAGCCGCTCGTCTATCTCGACAATGGCGCATCGGCGCAGAAGCCGCAGCAGGTGCTGGATGTGATCCAGGACACCTATGCCCATTCCTACGCGAATGTTCATCGCGGCCTGCACTTTCTGTCGAACAAGGCGACGGACGCTTTCGAGCTGTCCCGCGAAAAGGTTCGCCGCTTCCTGAACGCCGGGCACGCGGACGAGATCGTCTTCACCCGCTCGGCGACGGAATCGATCAACCTCGTGTCCTATGGTCTTGCCGACGACATCGGCGAGGGCGACGAAATCGTGCTGACGGTGATGGAGCATCACTCCAACATCGTGCCGTGGCATTTTCTGCGCGAGCGCAAGGGGGCGAAGCTCGTCTTCGTGCCCGTCGCCGAAGATGGCTCCATCGCGATAGAGGATTTCGCAAAGGCCATCGGCCCGCGCACGCGCCTTGTGGCGATGACGCACATGTCCAACGTGCTGGGCACGGTGACGCCGGTGCGCGCGGTGGTGGAGCTGGCCCATGCGCAGGGCGTACCGGTGCTGGTGGACGGCAGCCAGGCTGCCGTGCACATGCCCGTCGACGTGCAGGCGCTCGGTTGCGACTATTACGTGTTCACGGGGCACAAATTGTACGGGCCGACGGGCATCGGCATCCTGTATGGCCGGGCCGAGGCGCTGGAAAGGCTGCGCCCCTTCAATGGCGGCGGCGAGATGATCTCCGAGGTGACCGAGGATTCCGTCACCTATAATGCGCCGCCGCACCGCTTCGAAGCCGGTACGCCGCCGATCGTGCAGGCCATCGGCCTTGGCGCGGCGCTGGATTATGTCGAGGCGGTGGGCCGCGAGCGGATCGCCGCCCACGAGGCGGAACTGGGCGCCTATGCCCATCAGCGCCTGTCCGCGGTCAACAGCCTGCGCATCTACGGCACGGCTCCGGGGAAGGGCGCCATCGTGTCCTTCGACCTGGAGGGCATCCACGCGCACGACGTGTCGATGGTGATCGACCGGGAGGGCGTTGCGGTGCGCGCCGGCACGCATTGCGCGCAGCCGCTCTTGCGGCGCTTCGGCGTAACCTCCACATGCCGGGCCTCCTTTGCTATGTACAACACCATGGGCGAAGTCGACGCACTCGCCGAGGCGCTGGAAAAAGCCAGACGCTTCTTCGCTTGAAGGACGATCCAATGACGGACGCGATGGAACAGAAGGCCGATACGGCGACGGCGGACGTAACCGACGTGCCCCCGGCTTCCGCCATACCGCCGGAAGAACTCGCCCGGCTGTCGGAAGATATCGTGGCGGCCCTGAAGACGGTGTACGACCCGGAAATTCCGGCCGACATCTACGAGCTCGGGCTTATCTACAAGATCGATATCGAGGACGACCGTACCGTCGATATCCAGATGACGCTGACCGCGCCGGGGTGCCCGGTTGCCGGCGAAATGCCCGTCTGGGTCGAGAATGCGGTAAGCTCCGTCGAGGGCATCCAACTGGTGCGTGTCGAAATCGTCTTCGACCCCCCGTGGACTCCCGAGCGGATGAGCGAGGAAGCGCAGGTCGCCGTCGGCTGGTTTTGACGCAAGATGCTTGCCTCAAGGCTCCGCCATCGCCATCTTGGGCGCAGATGTACAGGAAAGAGGGTTCGGTCATGAGCCGCTTTGCCATCATGAACCTGACGGAGGCGGCCGCCGGCCGCGTCCGCGAAATCGTCGAGACGCGCGGCGGTGCGGATGGCGCCGGGCTGCGGATCGGCGTCAAGCGCGGCGGCTGCGCGGGCATGGAATATACGATCGAGTTTGCCGATGGTCCGTCTGCCGGCGAAGATGTGGTCGAGAAGGACGGCGCGCGCGTCTTCGTGTCGCCCGAGGCCGTGCTGTTTCTGCTGGGCACGGTGATGGACTTCGAGGTGTCGGTGCTGCGGACCGGCTTCGTCTTCAACAATCCCAACCAGACATCGGCTTGCGGCTGCGGCGAGTCCGTCGAACTGCGGCCGGCGGATCGCTCCCTGCTGGAGCAGGCCGGAGCCTGATCCGGCATGGAGCGCGGCGATATCGAGGAGCTGTTCCGCTCCATCGCCGACCTTCGCATCCGCCCGCTGTTCGGTGGCAAGGGCATCTATGACGGGGAGGTCATCATCGCCCTCGTCGCCTTCGACACATTGTTTTTGAAATCCGACACGGCGGCCGAGGCGGACTATGTCGCGGCCGGGTCGACGCCCTTCGTCTACGAGGCCGCCGGGCGCAAGCCGGTGCGGATGCCCTATTATTCCTGCCCGCCCGAGGCGTTCGACGATCCGGAGATTGCCGCCGAGTGGGTTGCCACCGCCCGCGCGGCGGCGCACCGCACGGTCAGCTCCCGTCGCTCTCGCGCCAGAAGGACGGCAGGTAGTAACCGGTAAGCGGTGTCCTGTCCGGGTGGTGGATAAAGCTCCAGCGGGCAAGCCACTGATCGGTCAGATAATACAGCGGCACGACGTAGAACCCCGAAATGAGGATGCGGTCGTAGGCGCGGACGGCGTCGGTGTAGTCCTCGCGGGTCCGGGCCTGGACGATGGCGTCTATGGCTGCATCGACCGCCGGGTCGGCAACGCCCGAATAGTTGAATGAGCCCTGCGCATCGCGCGCGGCGCTGCCCCACCGGCCAACCTGCTCGGCGCCGGGCGACAGTGTTCCGTTGAAGGCAGAAAACAGGACATCGTAGTCGAAGCTCTGCTTGCGTAGCTGGTATTGCGCGTCGTCGGCCTGCCGGACGCCGATATCGACCCCGATGCGCGCCAGCGTGCGCTGGTAGCCGAGTGCCGCGCGCTGCTGCTCGAGCGTCTGCACGAGGATCTCGAAGGCGAGGGGGCGGCCGGTGGAATCCACGAGACGGCTTCCGTCGAAGCGGTAGCCTTCCGCTTCCAGAAGGCTCAGCGCCTCGCGCAGAATGCGCCGGTCGCTGCCGGAGCCGTCGGTAACGGGCTGCCGCCACTCTCCGGCAAGGATGCTGTCGTCGACACGGCCGGGGTATTGCGCCAGAAAGGCGCGCTCGCCGTCGCTGGCGGGACGCCCCAGGCTTGAAAGGGCCGTGTTGTCGAAGAAGCCGGATGTCCGCTCATACGCCCCGTAATAAAGGTTGGCGTTCGCCCATTCGAAGTCGAACAGCATGGACAGGGCCTGCCGAACGCGCGGATTTTCGAAGGTCTGCCGCCTTGTATTGAAGAACATGGCGTTCAGCACGGCCGGGCGGCCCGTTTCGAAGACTTCGCGGACCACCGATCCGTCATGCACCGCCGGGAAATTGTAGGCGGTGCGCCAGTGGCGCGGGTTCGCGTCGGGATAAAGGTAGAAAAGGCCCTTCTTGAAAGCCTCGAACTGCGAGTTTGAATCGCGGAAATATTCGACGACGATCTCGTCGTAATTGTCCATCCCACGCTTGGCGGGCAGGTCCGCCGCCCAGTAATCGGGGTTGCGCCGGTAAACGATGCGCTGGCCCGGCTGCACCGACGCGATCATATAGGGGCCGGAGCCGACAATCGGCTTCAGGGTCGTGCTGCCGAAGCCGTCGCGCGTGAAGCCGTGTTCGGGCAGAACGGGCAAACCCGCCAGAAGCAATGGAAGCTCGCGGTCGGCCTTTTCGTTGAAGGTGAAACGGATGCCCCGCTCGCCCACCGTGTCGATGCGCGAAACGCGCGACAGCCAGTTGGTGTATTGCGGGCGCACGACGCCCTGCTGCTTGAGCATGTCGACAGTGAAGAGCACATCCGCAACGCGCACCGGCCGGCCATCGCTGAACGTCGCCTTCGGGTTGAGGGTAAACTCGACGAAGCTGCGCTCGGCATCCGTCTCGACCGATTCGGCGATCAGGCCGTAGAGCGTGAAGGGCTCGTCCGGCGAACGCAGCATCAGCGGCTCTATCACCAGGTTGCCGAACTCGGTATCGGCGAAAATGCCGCGCGCCGTTGTCAGCGCACCGCGGACCGTGACGGGGTTCAGATTGTCGAAGTCGCCGACGACGCCATACACCATGCGGCCACCCTTGGGCGCATCCTGCCGCACGAAGGGAAAGGCGGAAAAGCCGCCGGCAAGGGCAGGTTCGCCATGCATTGCAATGGCATGCGACGAGGCCGTCCCGGCGGTGGCGGTGCCGACGAGCGAAAGAAGAAGGCAGGCCGCCAGGGCAGCGGCGTGCAAGGCTTTCGAGGCCAATGGCATATCAACGGTCCCCTGGAAATCGATGCTCGCGAAATTATCGGAATATCAGCCGCTTGCCTACCGCGACGGTTGGAGCTATCGCAGCGTTCCAAGGCATCATGGGTCTTTAAACGGCCTCATTTGCGAAACACGGGCTTACCCGTTAAGGGAACGTCCAGGTGCCGGGACGACAGAATTGCCGAGAGGAAGACTGGCTTTGAAAACCCGCTTCATGAACTTTCACCGCCTTGCCCTTGCCACCGGCTTCGCTGTGCTGGGCACGGCTGTCCTGCCGTCGACCGACGCTATGGCGCAGTCCGTTCCGGCCGAATGGTTCAAGGTCTGCACGCCGCAGGGCGAAAACCAGATCTGCAACACGCAGTACACGATGATCGCGGATACCCGCCAGCTCATCACCGCCGTCAACCTGATCAACGTATCGGGGCAGGTGAACCAGAAGGTGCTGCAGGCCGTCGTGCCCACGGGCCGGGTCATTCCTGCCGGCGTACAGTTGCAGATCGACACCAACGCGGCGCAGACGCTGAACTATTCCGTCTGCTTCCCCGACCGGTGCATCGCCGAGGTCGAGCTGTCCGACGCCATGGTCAACTCCATGAAGCGCGGCGGAACGCTGAAGGTCACGTCGACCAACTTCCAGCGCCAGCCCAACCCGATCAACGTGACGCTGCAGGGCTTCACCCAGGCCTATGATGGCCCGGCACGCGAGCAGCCCGAGCTGGAGCAGCGCCAGCAGCAGTTGAACGAAGCTCTCCAGAACCAGGCGGAAGCCCGCCGCAAGCGGTTCGAGGACGCACAGAACCAGGCGATCGAAGGCGGCAACGCGCAGTAACGCGCCAACGCCTGAACGCATCAGGGCGCTTCGCGGCGACGCGAAGCGCCCTTTTTGCTGCCTGCATGAACCTCAATTGCGATGGGCGGATTTCAATCGATACTCGCCATCGATAGGGCCGTCGAACATCTCCGCCAGTTGCGGATGGTTGACGGGCGTCCCGCTTTCGTCCAGCTCCAGATTCTGCTCCGAGACATAGGCGATGTAGTCGTTTTCGGAGTTCTCGGCGAAGAGGTGGTAGAAGGGCTGGTCCTTGCGGGGGCGCGCCTCTTCGGGGATGGACAGATACCATTCCTCGGTATTGTCGAAGACGGGGTCCACGTCGAAGATGACGCCGCGAAACGGAAACATCCGGTGGCGGACGACCTGTCCGAGATGGAATCGCGCTTTCTGTATCGGCTGTTCTGGTGCCATGTGCGACCGATAGCGCGGCCCGGCAGCCTGTTCAAGCTACTCGCGCCCGCCACGCAACGAACGTGGCAGCCCCGACACGCCGGCACCGGGAACGACGCCCTCCCGCATGGCGAAACGGCGCAGCGGGCTTAGTGCCGAAAGCATGCCGAGCCCGGCCGAGCGTGCCACCTGCGCAGGCAGCATGTCGGCCAGCAAAGAGCGATTGAGCAGGTCCACGCCCACCGTGCGCAGCGTCACATCGGTCTTGCGGCTTGCCTCGTAGTTGGAAAGCATCGCGGCGCCGCCGACATCGTCGCGATGCTGCATTGCGGCCTTCACGATATCTTCCGCATCGCGCATGCCGAGGTTGAGCCCCTGGGCTCCGATGGGCGGAAAGACATGCGCAGCCTCGCCGACAAGGGCGATGCGCGGCGCGGTGAAACGCAAGGCCTGCGCACCCGAAAGCGGAAATGCCTGCATGCCGCTTTCCACCCATACGGCGCCGAGCGTGGAATGCAGACGCTCTTCCACCAGGGCCGAGAGCGCTTCGCTGGATAGCGCGCGCAGCGTCTGCGCCTCATCCGGCCGCTCCACCCACACGAGGGAAGACCGCTGGCCGGGCAGGGGAACCTGGGTGAACGGTCCCGACCGTCTGTGAAACTCGGTCGAGACGTTGCCGTGCGGACGCGCATGGCCGAAATTGAGCACGATCGCCGTCTGCGGATAGGACCAGCGCCGTATGCCGATGCCGGCGTAGGTGCGCACGGGCGAGTTGCGGCCATCGGCCCCGACGACAAGCCCGGCCCGGATCCGCACCCCGTTTTCGAGCGTGAGGCTGACGGTATCCGCACCGCTTTCCATCGACTGGAGCAGGCTCTCCTGCCATGTGACGCGCGGGTGCACACGCAGGCGCTCGGCCAGAAGCGCCGTCAGGTCGGCGTTCAGCACATTGATGCCGAAAGCGTCGAGGCCGATTTCGGCGGCGCGAAACTCCACCGGCGGCGCCCGCAGCAGACGGCCCGTGTCGTCGATGATTCGAAGCACGGCCAAAGGCGCGCCGCGTTCGCGGACGGGCTTCTCCAGTCTGTGGCGCTGCAGAAAGGCGACCGACCGGCCGAAAAGGGCGGTACTGCGCCCGTCGGATGGCGGCGACGGGGCCGCCAGTGCGACGTCGAATCCTTCGTCCGCAAAGGCCAGCGCAACCGACAGGCCGGCAAGGCCACCACCGATCACTGCGACGTCTCGTCTCATGCCGACTCCGATCGCTCGTTCCATGCAAGGCGATGTAGCGCATACACACCGCTGTTGCGATAGAGCCAAAGCGCCACGGGAAATATGCGCGCAGGCGTTTTCAAACGCTTGCGCCTTGCACTACAAGGTGCGACCCGTGAACGTTCACGCCATAGGCTGCCCGGGTGGCGGCACAGACAACAGCGAGGCTTGGTCCGGCACCGTGGTGACGACATACGAAAAATGGCGCGCATTCTCCGTGCACCTTTTGACAGCCAGCGGAGCCTTCTGGGCCTTCCTGTCCATCATCGCCGCGGCCGAGGAGCGTTGGGTTGCAATGTTCGCCTGGCTTGGGCTTGCCCTGCTGGTCGACGGGATCGACGGTCCGCTGGCGCGCAGCATCGATATCAAGCGCGTGCTGCCCGACTGGTCGGGCGACATGCTGGACTCGATCATCGACTACGCCACCTACGTGCTGATTCCGGCCTTCGCCCTGTATCAGTCGGGCCTGATCGGGCATGCCTGGTCGTTCGTCGCAGCCGCGCTGATCGTCATCACCAGCGCCATCTATTATGCCGATACGCGCATGAAGACGAAGGACAACTTCTTCCGCGGCTTCCCCGTCACCTGGAACATGGTGGTCTTCACCCTGTTCGCGGTGCAGCCGCCGGCCATCGTCGCGTTCATCGTCGTGCTGTTCTGCGCCGTCACGACCTTTGCGCCGGTCAAGTTCCTGCATCCCGTTCGGGTGAAGCGATACCGCATCGTCAATCTCGGCATCTTCGCCGTCTGGTCGGTGCTGGGCCTGTGGGCGCTGTTCACCAATTTCGACGCGCCCGCTTTCGTGAAGGGCGGGATCGTTCTGACCAGCCTATACCTTGTTTCCATCGGCGCGATCGTCCAGTTCATGGACGGGAGCGGCGCAGACCCAGACCAGAAGGAACAGTTGGTTTGACGAAAGCCATTGTCGTTGACGAAATCGGGGGCCCGGAAAAGCTCGTCTGGAAAGAGCATTCCGTAGCTGCCCCCGGCCCCGGACAATTGCGCATCCGCCAGAAGGCGGCGGGCCTGAACTTCATCGATGTCTACTTCCGTAACGGCACCTACAAGGCGCCGCGCTTTCCGTTCGTTCCCGGCAAGGAAGGGGCGGGCACGGTGGTTGCCGTGGGAGAGGGCGTCACCTCCTTCAAGGAAGGCGATCGCGTCGCCTATGCGGGCGGCGAGGGCACCTATGCTGAAGAGGCGCTGGTGCCGGCCGCACAGGCCGTGCACCTGCCGGACGGCATAGACGAGGAAACCGCGGCGGCGGTGATGCTGAAGGGCATGACCTCGGAGTATCTGCTGCGTCGCACGTTCAAGGTGGGGCCCGATACGGTGCTGCTGTTCCACGCCGCGGCCGGCGGTGTCGGCGTCATCGCCACGCAGTGGGCCAAGCATCTCGGCGCCACCGTCATCGGCACGGCGGGCTCGCAGGAGAAGTGCGATATAGCCCGCGAGAATGGCTGCGATTACGTCATCAACTACCGCGAAGAGAATTTCGTCGAGGCCGTCAAGGACATCACGCGCGGTCGCAAATGCGATGTCGTGTATGATTCCGTCGGCAGGGACACGTTTCCCGCCAGCCTGGATTGCCTGAAAAGGCAGGGCCTTTTCGTATCGTTCGGCCAGTCCTCGGGCGTGATCGAGAATTTCGATCTGGCGCTCCTGAACCAGAAAGGGTCGCTGTTTGCCACCCGCCCCAGCCTGTTCGGCTATACGGCCACCCGCGAGGAGCTGGAAGCGAGCGCCCGGGCGCTGTTCAAGGTCATCGGGTCCGGCGCGGTCAAGATAACGATCAACCAGGTGTATCCGATCGCCGAGGCGGCGCGCGCCCATGAAGATCTGGAAAACCGCCGCACGAGCGGCCTTTCGGTTATCCGCATCTGAGTTTGCATGGCGGCGGTATCGTCCCGCCGCCATGCCGCCATCCATCAGGCGACAAGAACGTCCTTTTTGGCGGAGGTGCGGGCAAACTCTGCAAAGGCGCCGATAAAATCGGTCAGTTGCCCCCGCACCTTGTCGTCCACCAGCTTGCCATCGGCGTCGAAGACGCCTTGCGCGCGCGATACCAGCAGACGCCCCTCGAAAAATGGCCTGGCACCCAGGGTGCGCAGTACAGGCAACCAGGCGTTCTGGCTGAGGATGGTGCCGAACCCGCCCATCGAGGCTCCGATGACGGCCATCGGCCGGCCGCGATACAGAAGCGGGATGTCGGACGAGGGGCGCGTCGTCCAGTCGATCGCATTCTTGAACACGCCGGGAAGCGAATTGTTGTATTCGGGCGTGACCAGTAGAACCCCGTCTGCATGCCGGATCCTGTCCTTCAGGGCGGCAACCGCCTGCGGAATGCCGTCAGCCGATTCCAGATCGCCATCGTAGAGCGGGATGCCGTGCAGTGTTGCCGCTTCCACGCTGACGCCCTGTGGCGCATGTTCGGCGGCCGCATGCATGAGCGCCGTGTTGAAGGAGCCCTTCCGCAGGCTGCCGGATATGGCGAGAATTCTGGTCATGTCGTCTCAAGTCTCCACCGAGCGGGCTTCCAGCGGGCGGCCGGGTGCGCATTCCAGATTTGCCCTGTCCCATTGTCCGAGGATAGCGGCGGCATCGTAGCTTGTCTGCAGGAATGCCAGCAGCGCCTTGTCCGGATCGGGGGCGGTGCGCACGGCATCGTAGGGAAGGATGAACTCGCCGAGGGTCTGGTCGAAGCGCGCTTCCGCAGGCTCGACAATGGCTTCTGCAAAGCCATCGGGGCCGGGGTAGGCGTAGGAATAGAAGGCGGGATAGTCGATACCGCCGCCGCCCGGCCAGAAGCCGGCCGACGACACCTGATGGCTGTAGGCCTCTGCCGTCACGTCATCGGGCAGGGCCGGGACTCCGCCGGGGTGCCGTGGGGCCCTGTTGCCCGAGAACCGGGTGACGGCAATATCGAAACTGCCCCAGAAAAGGTGCACGGGGCTGACCTTTCCGATGAAGCCCGTCCGGAACTGCTTGAACACGCGGTCGATCTGCACACAGGCCCGGAAGAAGGCGTTGACCGCCTCCGCGTCGTAGGGGCGCTCTGCCGTGTCGACCGAGAACCGAACGGCATCCGGGATTTCGTTCGGCGTATCGCTGAATTTCGGCGTACCGCCGACCTGCTCGATGATGTCGGTGAACCGAGTTCTGAAGTCCGCGATCGAACCGGGCTTGAGGGGCGTTGCCGCGATGCTGCCGGCCGTTGAGCGCGCGATGACACGGTGCTCGATCAGGTCGATCTCCACCTCGATTCCGCCAGGACCATCGGGCACGATCGAAGTGGTCAACCCGCGCGCCGTCACATACAGCGTCGCGTGCCAGGAGTGGTTCAACCATGGCGTATGCGACAGACGATACTTGCCGACGATCTGGCTGATAAGCTGAAGGTGACGGCAGCTATCCTGCCACGGCCCAAACGGTATTTCCGGCCATTTTTTAGTCATTTCGCCTCCAAAATCGACTTTCTGTTCCGGACTCGAACTAGGGCAGGACACGAGAGGATGAAGCATCATCCGAATGGGGGATCGTCCCAAACTCAAATGTGAGTTTGCTTGCGAAGCGTTTTGCGCTGCATTGCAATCGCCGAAGATCGTGCCGGCTTTTAGGGATATGCGAGCGTGAACTATCTGTTGCTGGATGCGTGCTTGATCTTGTCGATGGCTTCCGTGGTGCCCTTCCTCGGCATGCGTTTCGTGGACGGCGACATCGAGGGCATACGCGCCGCGATCGGGCGCAGCCTCTCGACCGGCGATTTCGCCTATGCGGTCACCCCCAATGTCGATCATGTGGTCAGCTACCACGATGGTGGAGATCGCGGCCTGCGCGAAGCCTATGACGGCGCACGCCTGCAGATATGCGACAGCCGCATTCTGTCGGTGCTGGCGCGCCCCAGCGGACGCCGCCTGATACCGACCCCGGGTTCGGACCTGACATTCGATCTTTTGCAACGCGCGATCAGCCCCGACATTCGCATGGCCGTCATCGGCCCGTCCGAGGTGGCATTCCGGCGCCTGCAGACGCGCTTTCCCGACCGGCAGCTCGTGCACCTTCCATGCGCCGACCTGCTTGTACGCGACACGCCGGCATGGCGGTCCGCGGTGCAGGAGGCGGCGGAAGCGGAATGGGACATCCTGTTTATCTGCCTGTCGTTCCCCAAGCAGGAAGTGTTTGCCCATGATCTGGCGCTCACCGGGCGCCAGGGCGGCTTCGCCCTGTGCGTGGGGGCCAGTATCGATTTTCTGACGGGTAAGCAGAAGCGCGCACCGCGCGCCATGCAGAGGGCGGGCCTCGAGTGGCTGCATCGCCTGGCATCCGACCCCGGCCGCATGTGGCGGCGTTATCTGGTGCGCGGCCCCGTCATCTTCCGGTTGACGGCGCGCCAGTATGCCGACGATGCGCGGCGCGCCATGCGCGGCAGCCGCAGCTAACCGAGCGCGGCAACCGCCTCTTCGATGTCGTCCGCCGGCGAAACCTGCTGCATTTCCGCCAGGCTGCGATTGTCCAGCACTGCGGAAATGGCGTTACGCACCTCCAGCATCAGCGCCCGCACGCGGCATGTCTCTTCACTGGTGCAGTCGTCGCATCGGCGATAGGCGGTGCGGCTGGCGCATGGCAGCGGGGCGAGCGGCCCATCCAGCACGCGCAGCACATGCCCGACGCGAATCTCTCCGGCGGGGCGGGACAGGCGGTAGCCGCCCCCACGCCCCTTGCGCGCATCCACGAAGCCGGCGCCCCGAAGGTCGCCCAGGATGGCGTCGAGGAACTTCTTCGAAATGCCGTGCGCCGTTGCGATCTCTTCGGATTGGGTCAGCCGTTCCGCAGGCTGACCTGCAAGATGCAGCATCGCCTTGAGACCGTATTTGCCTTTCATCGTCAACATCGGAAGGAAGCGCTGCTTTCGAACGGGTGGGTAAGGACAGGAGTCCGATATAACCGGCCCTGTCGGGGATTTCCATCCCGCATGGCCACTTGCCTTGGCGCTGCCCGGTCCCATCATTTGCCGGGTGGGGGTAACATGGGTTTCGACGATCGGATAAAGGGCGTGGCCGGGGTTCCGTCATGACGGCAACGCAGGTTATCGTCAGCCTTCTGGGCATTGTCGCGTTGCTGCTCTGGGGCGTCGGCCTTGTGAGCGCCGGCGTGATGGCCGGCTTTGGCCCATCCTTGAGGCAGATACTGGCGACCCGCCTCGACAACCGGCTGGCCGCCATCGTGGGCGGTACGCTGGTCACCATGGCGCTGCAAAGCAGTACGGCGACCGCCATGATGGTTACATCCTTCACGGCGGGCGGCCTGGTCGCCCTGGTGCCGGCCCTGTCGGTCATGCTGGGCGCCAATCTCGGCACGGCGCTGATCGTGCAGGTGCTGTCGTTCAACCTCGGGCTCATCTATCCGCTGCTGATCTTCACCGGCTACGTGCTGCAGAGGCGGCGCGCCAATCCGCGCCTGTCCGAAGTCGGCCGCATCCTTCTGGGTCTCGGAGTTATCCTCCTGTCGCTCGAACTCCTGTCGGCGCTCGTGGTGCCGCTGGAGCACGCGCCGGATGTCCGACAGGTCATGACGCTGATCGTGCGGGACCCGGTCCTTGCCATGCTGCTGGCCATCCTGTTCACCGTTCTGGCGCATTCCAGTGTCGGGGCGATCCTGTTCATCATGTCGCTGGCCGAGATCGGTATCCTGTCGGCTCCATCCACGATCGCCATGGTGGTCGGCGCCAATATCGGCAGCGCCATCAATCCGCTGCTCGCCGCCTCGGGAGGGGATCGCAGCCATTTGCGCCTGCCGGTCGGCAACCTTGCCAACCGCCTTGCCGGCGGGGTCGTGACCATGCTTCTGCTGGCGCCGATCTCCGCCTTCGCAGACCGGTTCGGCTTGCCGTTGCAACGCCTAGCGCCGGATTTCCACCTGGCCTTCAACGTGGTGATGGCGCTGGTATCGGTGCCTTTGCTGCCCGCCGCCGCCCGGCTGCTTACCCGTCTGTTTCCGGAAGACGCCAGGCCCGAAGATGCGGGCAGGCCGCTGTATCTCGATGCGGCAAGCCTGAACAGGCCGAAGGTGGCGCTGGCCAACGCGGCCCGCGAGGTTTTGCGGATGGCCGACATTGCCGAGGCCATGCTTGCCGGATCGCGCAAGGTGTTTCGCGACGCCGACCCGATAGCCCTGTCGCGTATAAGGCGCACGGATGACGAGATCGACCGCCTCTACGGCGCCGTGCGGCGCTATCTGTCCAAGATTTCGCAGAACGACCTGACGGAATCGGACAAGCGCCGCCTGTTCGAGATTTTGGATTTCGCCGTCAATATCGAGCATGTCGGCGATATCGTGGACGCCAACCTGATGGCGATCGCAGCGCAGCGCATAGACGACCGGCAGATCCTGAATGAAGAGGAAATGGTCCGCATCGGCGAAATGCACGAAAGGCTGATCGCTCATCTGCGGTTGGCCGTCAGTGTACTCATCGACGGAGACGCGACATCCGCCCGGCAGCTCGTGGCCGAAAAGGAACGCTTCCGCGACTATGAGCGCGCCGCCACCGAAGAGCAGTTCCGGCAGATCCTGTCGGGCCAGCTCCCGAAGGGGCAGTCGGCAAACCGCTATCTGGATGTCGTCCGTGACCTCAAGCGGATCGAGGCGCATATCGCCGCGACCGTCTATCCGCTGCTGGAGCGCACCGGCGATTTGAAGAGCAGTCGCCTTGCCTGAGGCAACCGATGCTTTCCCGACCGCGAAATCTACCCTAGGTAGTTGTCGGTGTGTCGCAGCAGGGGGTTCCATGACACTTCGCAAACTGACCGTTCTCGCGCCGGTCCTGGCGGTTCTGTCCGCCTGCTCGCCGACGACTGTCTCGAACCTTCCGGCGGTCCCGCAGCAGACGCTGATGGATGTACAGGTGGTCGTCGACCCGCCGGCCGGTGCGCAGTCGCTCGGCACCGTCCGGGTAACGCGGTGCCGCAACGACCTGTCGGAGTATCCGACGCCGGAGGTGACCATATTGAACGGCATGAAGGCGGAGACGCAGCGGCGCGGGGGCAATGCGGTGCGCGTCATCGGCTATCGCATGGGAGTCACGCAGTGGAGCCGCTGCTGGCACACGATCACCGGGCGGGCCGAGATGTACCGCCTCTGAGTACACACCGCCGCAAGGCCCTTTCGATGCCGGGGATGCTGGCCTAGTGCCCGCCGCCTCCACCAGCGGGGCGGGCCTGCGGCTTGTCGATGAAGATTGCCAGCGCCGCCAGCGCGCCGAACAGCACGGTGAGCACAAGGAAGACATCGGCAAAAGCCATCACATGCGCCTCCCGCATGACGATGCGCACCATGTTGGCGACGGCGCCTGCCTGTCCATCGAGGCCGGCCGCGTCGAGGCTCTGCGCCATGGAGCTCATCCGTTCCTCGGCCATCGGGTTGCCCCAGGACACGTGCTCGGCAAGGCGCTGGTAATGCAGGGTCGTGCGGTCGGTCAGCATGGTGTTGATGATGGCCAGCCCGACCGCACCGCCGAGGTTGCGCGTCAGATTGTAGAGGCCCGAAGCGCCTTTCATCTTCTGGGGTGGCAATGTGCCGAGCGCGATATTGTTGATCGGCACCATGGACAGCATCAGACCGAAACCGCGCAAAACCTGCGGGATGAACAGCTCGTGGAAGTCCCAGTCATGGGTGATGCCGCTCATCATCCATGTGCCGATGCCGAAACTGACGAAGCCGATGACCATCATCACCCGCAGGTCCATGCGGGCCGAAAGGATGCCCGCCAGCGGCGCGGTGAAGAACATGGCGAGGCCGGACACGAACATGGTCTCGCCGATCATCAGCGAGTCGTATCCGCGAATGGCCGACAGGTAGACCGGGTAGAGATAGGTGAGGCCATAGAGGCCGACGCCCATGACGAACGAGAACAGGCTGCCCAGCGCGAAGTTGCGGTTGGTGAAGGCCGACAGGTCTACGATCGGTTCTCGCGCGGTAAAACATCGGTAGAAGAAAACCACCGCCCCCACACAGGTGACGCACACCATCGCCGCGACGGCCCTGTCGTCCAGCCAGTCGTTTTGCGGGCCTTCTTCCAGCACGTATTCGAGGGCGCCGAGGAACGCCGCCATGGCCGCCAACCCATACCAGTCGAAATGCGGCAGCAGCGACCAGTCCGGCTTGTCGAAGTCGATCAGGTTCCACGCGGCAACGGTGACGACCAGGCCCACCGGCAGGTTGATGAGGAAAAGCCAGTGCCAGGACATGGCATGGCTGAGATAACCGCCGATGGTGGGGCCGATCGTGGGCGCCAATGTCGCCACCAGGCCGATCATGGGGGATACGACCGCGCGTTTGGATGGCGGAAACAACGTGAAGGCCGCCGCGAAGACACTGGGGATCATGCCCCCGCCCAGGAAGCCCTGGATCGCGCGATAGACGATCATCTGGTCGATGGAGGTGGCCGTGGCGCACATCACCGAGGATAGGGTGAAGCCGCCGGCAGCCAGGGTGAAGAGGACCCGGGTCGACAGGATGCGCCCGAGCATGCCGGACAGCGGAATCATGATCACTTCGGCGATCAGGTAGGCCGTCTGCACCCAGGGTATCTCGTCGGCCGAGGCGGACAGCCCGGCCTGGATCTCGGCAAGCGATGCAGAGACGATCTGGATGTCCAGGATCGCCATGAACATGCCGAGTACCATGACCATGAAGGCGGCAATCCGGCGGGCGGGGACCGCCTCTTCCGCACCGACGGCGACGGCGGACATGGCGCGGTGCTACTCGACGTCGCCGGTCGTGGCCGTCCGCCTGTCGACGGTGACCACGGCAGACAGTCCGGGCCGCAGTTTGCCGTCGGCTGCCTGAGGGTCGTCGATCCGGATGCGAACGGGGACGCGCTGGACGATCTTGGTGAAGTTGCCGGTGGCGTTGTCCGCCGGCAGGAGCGAGAAGACGGACCCGGAAGCCGGCGCGAAGGACTCGACCGTGCCTTTCAGTTCCACGCCGGGCAGGGCATCCACCTCGATGCTGGCGGTTGCCCCGGGTGCTATCCCGCCGATCTGGGTCTCCTTGAAGTTGGCGTCGATATAGACCTTGTCGAGCGGGACGATCGTCGCCAGCCGGCGGCTGGGCGACACGAGGTCTCCCGGCTGCACCGAAAGATTGCCGATGACGCCGTCATAGGGTGCGCGCACGGTGGCGAAGGTCAGGTTGCGGGCGGCGGTGTCCCTTGCGACACGCAGCTCTGCCAGGCTGCGCCGAGCCTCGGCGATCTGGGCATCCAGCACGGACACATTGGCCTTGGCGGTGTCGATGGCGGCGTTGCCGCCGCGCACGGATGCGGAGGCCTCCGCAAGATTGTTGCGGGCCGTATCCAACGCCGCCTGCGCGCCGGCCCCGGTGCGGGCAAGATCGGCCGCACGGTCGAAGGTGCGCTGGGCCTCGGTTTCGGCCGCCTGCAGCGCTTCGAGCTGCGCCTCTGCCTGGACGACAGCGGCGCCGCCGGCCCGGCGCTGCGCGTCGATGCGATCGATGGCGGCCTCCTGAGTCGCGATCCGCGCCTCGGCCGCATCCAGATCGAGTTGCAGGTCGCCCGGGTCGATCTCGACGACAGGCTGTCCCGCCTTGACGGCCTGGTTCTCCGAAACGGGCAACGACGTGACATAGCCGTTCACGCGGGCGGTCAGCACCGCCATGTCGGCGGCGATGTAGGCGTCGTCCGTCTCGATCAGGAAACGGCCCTCCGTCCACCAGTAGATACCGAATGCAGCGCCTGCCGCAACGAACAGCAGCGCGAGCAGGGGAAAGACGAGCTTCCTGCGCGAGCGCTCAGGCTTTTGAGCCATCGCATCCGCATCGCGGGGGAGCGCGTCCGTATCCGAAACTTTCTTGAGCATCGCCAAACCCTCGGCGGGGGGATAATGCAAACGCCCTATTGCGCCCCGCGGCCAGATGCAAGCTAAATGGTAAGCTTTGCCTATCGTCGCAAGATCATGCCTTTCGACCTGCTTCGCGCGGCGATAGCGGCTGTCTTCGCTGTATTATCAATCTGCGATTGACTCCATCAAAACGATCACTAATCATCATCCTCCTAGTCGGAGGAGGGGCATGCAGCAGCGTTTCCCGCAGCAGCGCCAGCGGCGCATGGCCGGACTGATTGCCGAGCGAGGCAGCCTTACGGTTGCGCAACTCGCGCGTCACTTCGATGCTTCGGAACCGACGATCCGCCGCGACCTCGCACTGCTGGAACAAGCCGGACTTGCCGCACGCACGCATGGCGGCGTGGTGGCGCCGCGTAAGGGCGAAGCCATCGAGCCGCTGTTTCTGGAAAAGCTGCGCGTCCAGCAGGGCGCCAAGAAGCGGATCGGCAGGGCCGCCGCCGCGCATGTGGGCAAGAACAGAAGCATATTGCTGGATTCCGGCACGACCATGCTGGCCCTGGCACAGGAACTGGCCGGGCGGGCCATCAGCATCGTCGCGCTCGACCTCAAGGTCGCCGAAGCGGCGGCCGTGGGCGCCACCCAGGTGCACATGCCGGCCGGCCAGGTGCGCAACGGCTATTTTTCCATCGTCGGCACGCCGGCCATCGAGGCCATCTCGGGCTTCACATTCGACCTTTTCTTCATGGCCGCCGATGCGATCGACAGCGACGGCATCTCCAACTCCACGCGCGACGAGGCGGATGTGAAGCTGGCGGCCATATCGCGGGCCGGGCAGACCATCCTTCTTGCCGACCATACCAAGCTTGGCCGCCGGGCGCTGGTGCCGGTGTGTCCGCTGGACAGCATATCCCGGTTGATCACCGACACGGGTGCCGCAAGGGCGGTCGCGCCCTACCGAAACAGTATCACAGATATAGAAATTTGCTGATTTGTCATCGGCTTATCAAAGAAAGACGCGTGCTGACATGAAGAATTTCCGGTCCGTATTCGGCGACAAGAAACCGGTGATCGCCATGGTGCATCTGTTGCCGCTGCCTGGCACGCCACTCTACGATGCTGAGGGCGGCGTCGACGCCATCGTCGACGCCGCGCGCAAGGACCTTAAGGCCTTGCAGGATGCGGATGTCGATGCGGTGATGTTCGGCAACGAAAACGACCGTCCCTACGAGCTGAGCGTCGACACCGCCTCTACGGCAACCATGGCCTATGTCATCGGTCAACTGCGCGGCGACATCGCCAAGCCTTTCGGCGTCAACGTCCTCTGGGACCCGAAATCCACCGTGGCGCTGGCGGCAGCCACGGGCGCCTCTTTCCTGCGGGAAATCCTGACGGGAACCTATGCGTCCGACATGGGCCCGTGGACGCCCAATGCCGGAGAGGCGATGCGTTATCTGCACCGGCTGAGGCGGCCCGATGTGGCGATGCTTGCCAATGTCTCTGCCGAATTTGCCTGGTCGCTCGACCGCCGGGAGCTGGCCGACCGCGCGCGCTCTGCCGTCTTCTCGTCGATCCCGGACGCGATCCTTGTGTCCGGCGCCATCACGGGCGAAGCGGCAGAGATGGGCGATCTCCAGTCCGTGAAGGCCGCGTTGCCCAATACGCCGGTGCTGGCCAATACGGGCGTACGGCACAACACGGTGGCCGATGTCCTCAGCGTCGCCGATGGATGCGTGGTCGGCTCCTCGCTCAAGGTGGATGGCGATACGTGGAAGCCCGTCGACGCCGCGCGCGCCGCCGAGTTCATGCGGCTGGCGAAAGCGGCGCGCGGGGAATAATCGAAAAGGGAGGGCGCCGGCATGGCGGGATCGGCGAGACGGCAGGATACGACAAGGCCTTACGTCGCCAGCCTCGCCGTTCTGGCGGTGGCCATCTTCGCGGCGCTGGCGCTTGCCTCGCCGCATTTTCTAAGCCGCGCCAACCTCGTGTCCATGGGGTCGCAGTTTCCCGAATTCGGGCTCCTGGCGCTTGCCGTGCTGCCGACGATGGTATCCGGCGGCATCGACCTTTCGGTGGTTGCGACGGCAAACCTGGCCTCCATCGTTGCCGCGGTCATGATGCGCGCCAGCCCCGAACTGGCAGTGCTGGCCATTCCGGCGGCGCTGCTGACAGGGCTTTTGTGCGGCGCCTTCAACGGCGTGCTGATCGCCTATCTGCGGTTGCCGCCCATCCTGGCGACGCTCGGCACGCTGCAGCTTTACGGCGGTCTCGGCATCGTCATCACGCGCGGGCCGGCCATCACCGGCCTGCCGGGCTGGTACGGCGAAACCTTCAACGCATCGCTGGGGGGGCTGGTGCCGGTTCCCCTGATCGTGTTTGCGCTGGTTGCGATGGCGCTCGGCGCTCTCATGCGGTTCACCGCGACGGGGGTGCGCCTTCGGCTGTACGGCGCCAACCCGCTGGCAGCGCGCTTTGCCGGCATGCGCGAGCCGCGCCTGATCATCCGCATCTATGCCATCGCCGGTTTGGTGGCGGCACTGGCCGGGCTGGTGATCCTGGCGCGTACCAACTCGGCCAATGCCGATTATGGCGGCTCCTATCTGCTGCTGGTCATTCTCATCAACATCCTCGCCGGCGTCAGCCCGTTCGGCGGCTTCGGCTCCACGCTCGGCGTGGTGCTGGCCGTCATCACGCTCCAACTCATCTCCAGCGGCCTCAACTTCCTCGCCTTCACGGCCTTCGCACGCGACCTCTTCTTCGGCGGACTGCTCGTCGTCGTCATGTCGGCAAGGGCGCTGCTGGAGCGCGGATTGTTGCCGCGTCCGCGCTTCGGGAAACCAAGACCATGAAAGACAAGCTGCGCCAAAGCCTGAGCGACCTGATGATGCTGCCGGGCCTGTCCGGCCACGAAGACCGGGTGCGGCGGGCCATCAAGAAGCGGCTGGATGCCGCCGGCATCGCCAGCCGCACGGACAGGCTCGGCAATCTGATCGCCACGGTGGAGGGAGACCCGGAGGCGCCCTCCGTGATGCTGTTTGCCCACACCGACCAGCTCGGCTTCATCACCCGCAAGATCGAGCCGAACGGGCTGGTGCGCGTGGAGCGGCTGGGCGGCGTCCCCGAAAAGGCGCTGCCCGCGCAAGCCGTGCTCTTCTGTGTCGGGGAGGGCCGCGACGTCGGCGGCGTGATCGCCAACAAAAGCCATCATGCCACGCCGGCGGATGAGAAATACAAGGTGACGCCCTACCAGGACCTGTTCATCGATGTGGGAACGGACAGTGCCGAGGCGACACGCGCGCTGGGCATAGAGATCGGAACGCCGGTCGTATACCAGCCGAGGGTCATGCACCTGAACGAGGATCGCGTGGCCGGCACCTCCGTCGACGACAGGGCCGGTTGCGCCGTCGTGCTACAGGCGGCGTTGGAGCTGCAAGGCGCGCCGGGTCTGCCGACCGTGCATTACGTCTTCGCCGTTCTGGAGGAGTTCAACCTGCGCGGCGCCATGGTTGCGGCGCAATCCCTGCAGCCGGATATCGCCGTGCAGCTCGATCTGGCGCTGACATCCGACACGCCCGACATGGCCCATCGCGGCGAGGTCGCCATGGGAGCGGGGCCGGCGATGGCGCTCTACTCGTTCCATGGGCGCGGCACGCTGAACGGGACCATTCCGCACCCGGCCCTGACCCGGCTTTTCGAGACGACGGCGTCGGAGGAAGGACTGCCCCTGCAGCGCACCGCGCATGTGGGCGCACTGACCGACTCCTCCTATGTCCAACTGGTGGGCGAGGGCGTTGCCGTCGTCGACCTGTGTTTCCCCAGCCGCTACACGCACACCGCGCTGGAACTGTGCGATCTGCGCGATCTGGAGGGGCTGACGCGGCTTGTCTGCGGCGGCATCCGGCGCATGGGGCGCGGCTTCGATCTGAACCGGGATCTCTACACGTGAGCGCCTGTTATCTCGGGATAGATGTCGGCACCTACGAGACCAAGGGCGTCATCGTGAAGGCCACGGGCGACGTGCTGGCCGAGGCGCGCCGTACCCACCGCATGCAGGTGCCGCAGCCGGGTTATGCCGAGCACGACGCCGAGCGCGACTGGTGGGGCGAGTTCGCCGATATCTGCGCCGAGATGATCGCGACGGGCGGCCTTGCGCCCGGCGACGTGCGGGCCGTCGGTGCAAGCGGCATCGGCCCCTGCATGCTGCCGGTGGATGCAGAGGGCAATCCGCTGATGAACGCCGTGCTTTATGGCGTCGATACGCGGGCCGCCGCCGAGATCGAGGAACTGACGGCAGAGATCGGGGCGGACAAGCTGCTGGCCACCGGCGGCAACGCGCTGACCTCGCAATCGGTGGGCCCGAAAATCCTGTGGCTGCAGCGCAACCGGCCGGATGTCTTCGAGCGGGCAGCCTATTTCCTCAACTCCACATCCTTCCTGGTGCGGCGGCTGACGGGCGAAACGGTGATCGACCACTATTCCGCCGCCGGCTTCAGCCCGCTCTACGATGTCGCCCGGATGGATTGGGTCGATAGCTGCGCCGCATCCATTTGCGGGCGTGACAGGCTGGCACGGCTGGCCTGGACGACCGAAATCGTCGGCGGCGTGACAGCGGAGGCGGCCCGCCGCACCGGCCTTGCGGCAGGAACGCCCGTCATCGCGGGGACGATCGACGCGGCGGCGGAGGCGGTCAGCGTTGGCGTCCGGCGTCCGGGGCAGATGATGCTGATGTATGGCTCTACCGTCTTCGGTATCGAGGTGACGGCCGAGCGGGTGCAGGACCCGCGCCTCTGGTACGCCCCGTGGCTGTTTGCCGGCCAGCATGCCTCCATGTCGGGGCTGGCGACGAGCGGCACGCTGACGCGCTGGTTTATCCAGAATTTCGCCCGCGAGCTGGACCCGCAGGAGGCCATGGGACTTTTGGCGCAGGAGGCTGCCGCCTCGCCGCCCGGTGCGCGGGGCCTGGTCGTGCTTCCCTATTTCTCGGGCGAGCGGACCCCGCTGCACGACCCACATGCCAAGGGCATGATCTTCGGGCTCGACCTCACGCATGGACGCGGAGACGTCTATCGCGCCTTGATCGAGGGGATCGCCTATGGGGTCCGGCATATCCTCGACACCTACGATGATGCCGGGGCCCGTCCCGACAGCCTGACGGCGGTAGGCGGCGGAACGCGCAACCCGGTCTGGCTGCAGGCGGTGTCCGACATCACCACACGCAGCCAGTCGGTGCGCCGCCACTCTTTCGGAGCCAGCTACGGCAACGCCTTCCTGGCGGCGGTGGGCGTCGGCGATGCGGATGCCGGCGACATCGACGAGTGGAACCCGGTGGCCCGCGACATCCATCCGAATGCCGGCCTTTCGTCGCTCTACGATGCGGGGTCCGGCACCTATCGGCAACTCTATGCCCGCACCAAAGAGCTGATGCGGGCAGGCGAAACCATAACCGGCGCAAGGCGCGCCTGAAGCAGAGGGAGAAGGCATATGCAGGGCAGGTTCAGGACAATCGTCGCCGGCGCGCTTCTGGGCACGGCGCTTCTGGCGGGTGCGGCCGGCGTGGCCGGGGCGCAGGACGCCAAGCATACCATCGTCACGGTGGTGAAGCTTTCGGGCATCGCCTGGTTCAACCGCATGGAGGAGGGCGTCAAGGAGTTTGCCGCCGATACCGGCAACGATGCGACGCAGGTTGGCGCGGCGACCGCCGATGCGGCGCTGCAGATCCAGCTTATCGAAGACCTGATCGCGCGGGGCGTGGACGCGATCACCGTTGTTCCCAATTCTCCGCAGGCGCTGGAGCCGGTGCTGAAACGGGCGCTGGACAACGATATCGTGGTCGTCGGCCACGAGGGCGCCGACCTCCAGAACATCACCTACGATATCGAGGCCTTCGACAACGCCGCCTATGGCGAGCATCTGATGGAGCGACTGGCGACGGAGATGGGCGGCGAGGGCGAATATGCCGTCTTCGTCGGCTACCTGACCTCCAATACGCATAATCAGTGGGTGGATGCCGCCATCGCCTACCAGAAAGAGAAGTACCCCAACATGACGCTTGTCGTGGACAAGCTGGAATCCGAAGAGCAGCAGCAGACGGCCTACCAGAAAACCCGCGAGCTGCTTCGCACCCATCCGAACCTGAAGGGCATCCAGGGCTCTGCCGGCGAAGACGTCGTCGGGGCGGCCATCGCCGTGGAAGAAGCCGGCCTGTCCGGCAAGGTCAAGATCGTCGGCACCAGCCTGCCGTCCGTCTCGGGCCCCTATCTGGAGTCCGGCGAGATCGCCATGATCTCCTTCTGGGACCCCGCCAAGGCAGGCTACGCCATGAATGTCGTGGCGGCGAAGGCGCTGAACGGGGAAAGCATCGAGGACGGCTCCGACCTCGGCGTCGAGGGCTATGACAAGGTCAAGCTGGACGGCAAGGTCATCTATGGCCAGGCCTGGGTGGACGTGACCGCCGAGAACATGGACCAGTACGACTTCTGATACGCGCCGCAACGAGGGGCGGCCGCCTGGCCGCCCCGTCATCTCAACCGGAACGGAGGTACGCGCTTGGCCGAAACGATGTCCATGTCCGGCATCCGAAAATCCTATGGGCCGGTGCGGGTGCTGGAAGATGTCAGCCTGACCCTGGAGCCGGGCGAAGTGCGCTGCCTTGCCGGCGAGAACGGCTCCGGCAAGTCGACGCTAATTAAGATATTGTCCGGCGTCGTGGCCACGGATGCGGGCCGGGTGGAGATCGGCGGGCGCCCCGTTGCCGGCGATGCGCGCGCTGCCATCGATGCCGGGCTGGCGGTTATCTACCAGGATTTCTCGTTGTTCCCCAATCTCGGCGTCGCGGAAAACATCGCGATGCTTCAGGCGGTTTCATCCGGCACGCGCCTGCACCGTGGCCGGGCGCAGAGGCGGCTGGCCGAGAGTGTGCTGGAGCGCATGGGCGTGACGCTGGACCCTTCCATGCTGGTGGAGCTTCTGCCCGTCGCGTCCAAGCAGCTCGTGGCCATCGCCCGAGCCCTGGCCAACGACGCGCGCATCATCGTCATGGACGAGCCGACCACGGCGCTGACCCGAAGCGAGGTGCGGCGGCTGGCCGAGATCGTCGCCACGCTGAAGGCGGATGGTGTCTCGTTTCTGTTCGTCAGTCACAAGACGGAAGAAGTCTTCGCCTTTTCCGATACGGTCACCGTCTTGCGTGACGGGCGCGTCGTCGCCGAAGGGCGCGCCGGCGAGTTCGACGCCGAAAGGCTGGGCCGCGAGATGACCGGGCGCAGCGTGGACAGCCAGCGGCTGGACCGCCCGCCCGTGGTGCCCGCCGCTCCATTCCTGAGAATGCGGGGCCTGTCGCGCCGTGGCGAATACGAGGACATCGACCTCGACCTCTTCCCAGGCGAGATCGTCTCCATCGTCGGACTTCTCGGCTCGGGCCGGACGGAACTTGCCCTGACGCTGTTCGGCATGATGCAGTCCGACGCGGGAACGATCGAGATCGACGGCCGGTCGGCGCATCTTTCGAGCCCTGTTGCCGCAGTGGAGGCCGGTATCGCCTATGTGCCGGAGGACCGGCTGACCGAAGGGCTCTTCCTCGACCAGCCCATTGCCGACAACATCCTGGTTTCCAGCCTTGAAAACTCGCTTGCGGGCGGCCTTCTCGACAGGCGGTCTTTGGCGGCGCGCGCACGCAGCGCGGTCACACGGCTGCGCATCAAGACGCCGGGGATAGAGCCGGCGGTTGCGACCCTTTCGGGCGGCAACCAGCAGCGGGTCGTGCTGGCGCGCTGGATGGAGCGCGCGCCCCGGCTGATGATCCTCAACGGGCCGACGGTCGGCGTCGACATCGGCTCCAAGCGCGAGATCCACGAACTGCTTCTTGCGCTTCGCCGCGACGGTACGGCGCTGATGGTGGTGACCGACGACATAGGCGAGGCCACGGCGATTTCCGACCGCATCATGGTGATGGTGAAGGGCCGGATGACCGGCCCCTACGACCCCGAAACCGTCGATGACGAGGCCATATACGCGGCCGTCACACAGGAAGGAGGGCGCTGATGCGGCGTGCAGTCCAGCTTCTCGCTTCGCCGCAGGGCATCGTCCTGGTTTTCGCGCTGCTCTTCGCGCTGGGCGTCGGCACGATCAATCCCGGCTTTCTCTCGGCGGCCACCATCGTCGATCTTCTGCGCAATTCGATCGTCACGGGGATCTTCGCGCTGGGCGTCATGATGATCCTGGCATCCGGCGGCATCGACGTATCCTTCACCGCCATCGGCGCCTTCGCGATGTATACGACGACCGTGCTCATCATGGGCGTCGACCTCGACATACCCATCATCGGCTATTTCGTCGTCAGCGCCCTGATCGGCGCCGCGCTGGGCCTCGTCAACGGCATCCTCATCGGCGGCCTCGGCCTGCCGACGCTGATCGTGACCCTGGGCACGCTCAGCTTTATCCGGGGCGCGCTGCTGACCTTCGTCGGCACGACCTACATCACCAACGTCCCGCGTGAGGTGATCGGTTTCGCGCGCACGGTGATCCTGCGGCTGGAAAACGCCGTGGGCCAACTCGTTTCGCTGCCGCTCTCCTTCGTGGTTCTCGTCGTCGTCGCGCTGTTCGTCGCCGTCCTGATGAACGTTACCCTGTTCGGCAGGAAGATCTACGCGATCGGTGGCTCGGAAGAGGGTGCGCGGCGTATCGGCATCGACGTCGCCCGCGTCAAACTGCTGATCTATGTCATTGCCGGCGGCATCGCGGGCCTTGCCGGTATGACGCACATGACGCTGTCGCGCATGGCCAATCCATTCGACCTGGTCGGCTCGGAGCTCGACGTGATCGCGGCCGTGGTGCTGGGCGGCGCGCGCATACAGGGCGGCCACGGCACCGTCGTGGGCACGCTGATCGGCGCGCTGGTGATCACCATGATCAATACGTCGCTGCTCAGTGCCGGCGTGCCGTCCTACTGGCAGAAGGTCGTCATCGGCATCCTGATCATCGTCGGCACGAGCCTGCCGATCCTGATCGAAACCTATCGCAAGCATCATGAAAGGCTGGCGCGGGCCGGCTGACAGAAAGGGGAGGCCATCCTTGAAGAAAATCCTGAACGCACCGGGAGCCTATGTCGACGAGATGCTGGATGGCTTCGTCGCGGCGCATCCGCAGTATTATGCCCGGCCCGAACCCCGCGTGATCCTACGGGCCGACGGCGCTTCGGAGGGGCGCGTCGGCATCGTCACGGGCGGGGGCTCGGGCCATATGCCGGTCTTCACAGGCTATGTCGGGCGCGGCTTCCTGACGGCATGCGCGATCGGCGATGTCTTCGCCAGCCCGTCGGCCGAGCAGATGGCCACCGCCATCCGCCTGTCGGATGGCGGGGCGGGCGTGCTGCGCCTTTACGGAAATTACGGCGGCGATGTCATGAATTTCGACATGGCCGGCGAGATGGTGGAAATGGAGCACGATATCGCCACCACCACGGTCCTGCTTGCCGACGACATCGTGTCCGCCCCGAAGGAAGAAGCAGACAAGCGCCGGGGCGTCGCCGGCATGGTCTATGCGTTCAAGATCGCGGGTGCCGCGGCCGAAGCCATGGCCGATCTTGGCGAAGTGACGCGCGTTGCCCAGAAGGCGGCGGACGCCTGCCGCTCCATCGGCATGGCGCTGACGCCGTGCATCGTGCCTCAGGCCGGCAAGCCGACCTTCGAACTGGGGCCCGACGAGATGGAGATGGGCATGGGCATTCATGGCGAGCCCGGAATCTGGCGCGACACCCTGAAGCCGGCGGATGCCATCGTGGACGAGATGGTGGACCGGCTTCTGGCCGACCAGTCGCTCGGACGCGGCGACAGGGTCTCGGTTCTCGTCAACTCTCTCGGGGCGACCCCGCTCGAAGAATTGTACATCATGTATCGCCGCGTGAAGCAGCGCCTCGACGGCGAGGGGATCGACATCGTCATGCCCCTGGTAGGCCGCTACGCGACGTCGATGGAAATGACCGGCGCCACCATCACCACGCTGGCGCTCGACGGCGAGCTGGAGACCCTCCTGCAGGCGCCGGCCGAATGTGCCTATTGGCGGGTCGGTTGATGGGTGTTGCACCGATGAGCGATCGAATCGATACCGCCGCGCTGCACGGCGCGCTTGTCCGGGTTGCCGCCGCCGCCGAGGCCGCGGCGCCGGAGCTGAATGCGGCCGACGGCGCGCTGGGTGACGGAGACCTTGGCATCACCGTCTCGAAAGGCTTCGCGGCTGCGGCTGCGGCGGATCTGCCGGACGATATCGGCCTGGCCTTCCTGGAATGCGCCAAGGCATTCCAGCGGGTTTCCTCTTCGTCCTACGGCACTTTGGTCGCCACCGGCTTCATGGCGGCGGCCAAGGCAACGAAAGGGCGGAGCGATATCGCCGCCGAAGAGGTGCCTGAACTGGTCGCCGCCGCGCGCGATGCGATGATGGCGCGCGGCAAGGGGCAACTGGGCGACAAGACCGTGCTCGATGGCCTGGATGCCATCGCCTCGGCACTTAAAGGCATGGACGGTGGCGGCATGCGGCGCCAGGCGGTGGAAGCGGTGGAGGCCACCCTGCAGGCGTTCAAGGGGCGGCCTTGCAAGCTGGGGCGCGCGCGCATGTTTGCTGAAAAGAGCGCCATGCTGGACGATCCCGGGCAGCTTGCGCTGCTGCATATCGTGCGCGGCTTATACTGACTGTTCATTGTGGAAAGACGCAGTGTCGCCAAGGCATCGATTGACGGACCACGCCTGTGGCGTCAACACCCCCGGTAGATGACTCTTCCCAAGGAGCGGACATGAAGCGCGTTGCAGTTTTCAACGGATCCCTGCGCAAGGAATCCATCAATCGCAAGTTTGCGGAAAGCATCGCCCGGCTCGCCTCCGGCAAGCTCGAGTTTCACTTCGTCGAGATCGGCGACCTGCCCCTCTACAATGACGACCTGATGGCCGATGGGGTGCCCGCTTCGGTTGCGCGCGTGAAGGCCGAGATCGAGGCTGCCGACGCCGTGCTGTTCGTCACGCCCGAGTATAACCGTGCCTACACGCCCGCCATCAAGAACGTGATCGACTGGGCATCGCGGCCCTACGGCAAGAATTCTTGGAGCGCGAAGCCCTCGGCCGTCATCGGCACCACGCCCGGAGCCACCGGCACGGCGGCTGCGCAGAACTCGCTGAAGGGCCTTCTGACGGTCGTGGACACGGTCCTGATGGGGCAGCCGGAAGTGTACTTCACCTACAAGCCGGAGCTGTTCGACGCCGAAGGCTCGGTGGTGGACGCCTCGACGCGCAATTTCCTGACCGCCTGGGTGGACCGTTTCTCCGCCTGGATCGAGCGGACATCCGAGCGCAAGACGCAGGATCAGGCCGGCCCGGCACGATAATCGCCGGCCCGATAATCGCCGGAATGCGGCGGCAGGGTGCGCCGACTGCATGTTCGAGTATCAGGGATGTTTCATGGCCAAGCGTAGACGGATAACCATCGCAACTCTTGCGGTGCTGGCCATACCTGCCGTCACGGGCATCCACATGGCGCTCGGACAGATGACCGGCAACTTCCACGAGGTGCTGCCGGGGCAACTCTACCGTTCGGCCCAGCCGGACGGGGAGGACATAGACGAGATGGTGCGCGTTCATGGCGTGCGCACCATCATCAACCTGCGCGACGAGGCGCATGGAAGCTGGTACGCGGAGGCCGGTTCGGCGGCTGCGCGCAACGGCGTCCGGATGGTCGATTTCCCGATGAGCTCGGCGCAGGAAGTGCCCGTCGACAGGTTGCAGCAACTGGCTGCCATCATGCGGGATGCCGAAAAGCCGGTGCTGATCCACTGCGAGCATGGTGCCAACCGCACCGGGCTGGCCTCGGCGGTCTATGTCGGTGCCGTCGCCGGCAGAAGCGAGTTGTTCTCCGAGTTCCAGCTTTCGCCTTTTTACGGGCATGTCCCCATCCCGGGGATCGGTCGCTACGAGATGTACAGCTCGTGGGACAAGTTCGAGGAAACCATCGGTTTCTGACGATCCGTTTGTTACCGGTTGGTAGACAAGCTCCGATTGCAGTATGAATAGGTGGCTAACGCTGGATTGGGGAGCCGCTTGAAGAACCATCGGGCCTCGACTGCCTTCAAGGGCTACTCCCTTCCGAAGACGGCGTTGGGCCGCTGGCTTGGCCATATTTCGGAAGATGCACCCCTGGACGTCAAAGGCCGGCTTCTGGGCGGCCTCTTCGGCACCATCCCCATCTTCCTGGGCGGTGTGGTCAACACCATTCTCGTAGCCGCGTTCATCGCAATCCGCATCGATGCGCCACGCTTCTATGTCTGGGTCGGCCTCGAGATCGTCATCTGTCTGGCCCGTGTCTATCTGCTGGTCCGCTCCAGGCGGATGGCGCAGCTTGGCCGCGACACCAATACCGACGGCATGATCATGCTGGCGCTCGCCTGGGCGGCCGGCGTCGGCTACGGCAGCTTCATATGCCTCCTGTCCGGCGATTGGGTCGCCTCCACCATGGCGATGATGTCGTCGGCCGCCATGATCGGCGGTATCTGCATCCGCAATTTCGGCACGCCGCGCCTGGCCTCGGCCATGATGGTGCTGGCCTTCGGCCCCGCCTGCTTTGCGCTGCCCTTTACCGGAGAGCCGCTGCTGCTGCTCGGGCTGGTGCAGATACCCTTCTATATCTTCAGCATGTGCCGCGCCGCCTATGTGCTGAAATCCACTCTCGTCACCACCATGATGGCCGAGCGCCAGCACGCGCTTCTATCCAGCCACGACGCGCTGACGGGCCTTCTCAACCGGGTAGGGCTTGCTGCCGAACTGCGTCGTATCGCCACCCGGGCGCAGGCGTCCGGACGGCTGGTCGCCTTCATGTACATGGACCTCGACGGCTTCAAGGCGGTCAATGACGGCTACGGCCACGATGTCGGCGACGCCGTCTTGAGCGCTGCCGCGGACCGGCTCCAGGACCATTGTTCCGCCGAAGCGGGAGCGGCGCGCATAGGGGGCGACGAGTTCGTCTTCGTCTGCCTGTGCGACGACGCGGCATCGGCCGAAAGGGTGGCCGTGCGCCTGATGCAGGATCTGCAGGCCCCCTACGAGATTGCGGGCATCGACATCGACTCCATCGGCGTCAGCATCGGCATTGCGTTCGCCGAGCCAGATGCAGCCGGGCGGGTCGAGCTGAAGCCACTGCTGCGGGCCGCCGACAGCGCGCTCTATGCGGCCAAGAGAAGCGGCAAGGGCAAGTTTACGCGGGCTGCGGACCCTGTATAAGACCTTTTGGCAGCGTGCCGTGCCGATTGTAATTCCATTTTCCTTCCTTTGGCCGAAACGGTAAAGTAAGTTTTTACTTGGCCCGTTTACCGGTGCCGAAACAGCACTCCGGATGTCGGAGCGGTTAAACAAGGCGTTCGCACTCATGTCATTGATAGTCGTTGTTGATGATCAAGGCAGCAACCAAAGGATATACTCTCGCCTGTCGAAGCTCGCGGGCGAGGACGTCAACGTCAAAACCTTTGCAAGTCCGTTCCGGATGCTCGACTGGCTCGAAGAAGGCGAGCCGGACCTCATCATCACGGACTACAAGATGCCGGGCATGGACGGTGCGCAGCTAACCCGTCGCCTTCGCGACATGCCCAATTCCGCCGACGTTCCCATCATCGTGCTGACGGCCTACGAAGATCTCAGCTTCCGCCTCATGGCCCTCGAGGCCGGCGCGACGGACTTCCTGCAGACGCCCGTCAACCACGAAGAATTCGTCAGCCGGGCACGCAATTTCCTGAAGTTCCGCCGCCAGCAGCAGAGCGTCAAGCTGAAGGCGCAGGCGCTGGAGCGCCGTCTGCTGGATTCCGAGTATTTCCGCCAGATTGCCGTGCGCGACAGCCGCGAGCAACTGGCGCAGGTCATCGATACGGTGCCGGCGCTGATCAGCGCCACCGACCGCGATGGCCGATGCGTCTTCGTGAATGCGATGTTTGCCGTCTATTCCGGCCGCGATCCGGCCGCCTGCGTCGGCCTTCCTGCCGAAACGCTGCTGGCAGGCACCGACGTGACACGGCTTCGGCAGGTGGAGCGCAGCGTGCTGACGCGCGGCCTGCCGCACCCTGCCTACGAGGAAGCGATCCAATCTCCCGAAGGGAGCGAGCGCTACTTCCTGACGACGAAGTCGCCGCTGATGGACGCCAACAGCAAGGTCGTCGGCGTCCTGACCTCATCGCTGGACGTCAGCGAGCAGAAGATGGCGCATGAGCGGCTGCGGGAGCTGGCCCTTCATGACGGGCTCACCGGCCTGCCCAACCGGACCTATCTATCGAACCGCGTCCAGTCGCTGCTGCTGGAGCCGGCGCGGCCGGGGCGCATGCATGCGCTGCACCTTCTGGATATCGACCGCTTCAAGACCGTCAACGATACGCTCGGCCATTATGTCGGCGACCAGCTCCTGCAGTCTATCGCCCAGAGGCTGAAGCTGCTGATCGACGAAAACACGACCTTGTCCCGCCTCGGCGGCGACGAGTTCGCCTTCCTGCAGGAGGGGATCACCGACGTGTCGGAGGCGGAAGCGCTGGCCCGCCGCATCGTCTCCACCCTGTCCGATCCGATCGATGTCGCCCGCCACCGGGTCAACGCCACGGCAAGCCTCGGCATTGCGCTCATCGGCCCGCATGGGCAGGACGTGAACGAAATTCTCAAGAATGCCGATCTGGCCATGTATCAGGCCAAATCCGAAGGCCGTAACCGATACAGCGTCTTCGCCGCCGATTTGCGGGCCCGCATCAAGGAATCCTCCCTGCTCGAGGCCGCCATGCGCGATGCGCTGGCGCGTGGAGAGTTCGTGCTGCATTACCAGCCGCAGGTGGATATCGCCTCGCGCCGCATCGCCGGCGTGGAGGCGCTAATCCGCTGGCAGCATCCGCAGCGCGGGCTTTTGTCGCCGGCCGAATTCCTGAGCGTCGCCGAAGAGACGGGGTTGATCGCGCCCATCTCCGACTGGGTCCTGCGCGAGGCGTGCCGCCAGGCGCAGGAGTGGCGCACCATGGGCTTCGAAAGCCTCACCATGGCCGTCAATTTGGCGCCGGTGCAGTTCAATTACGACGACATTCCGAAGATGGTGTCGCGCGTGCTGGCCGACACCGGCCTGCCATCGGCCAATCTGGAACTGGAACTGACGGAGAACACCTTCTTCGATCCGGTCCAGAACCCGTCTCCGCGCTTGGCGGTGCTGCACAACATGGGCATCCGGCTGACCCTCGACGATTTCGGAACGGGGTATTCCTCGCTGCTGCGGGTCAAGATGCTGCCCATCGACGCGATCAAGATCGATCGCGGGTTTCTGGAGGCCATCCCGGGCAGCGAGGCGGACGCCGCCATCGTGCGTGCGATCATCCGGCTGGCTCATGGCCTGAAGCTGCAGGTGGTTGCCGAAGGTGTCGAAACCGCCGAGCAACTCGCCTTCCTCGCGGATGAAGGATGCGAACTGGTGCAGGGTTTCTATCTCGGGCGTCCGGTGGCAGCCGACGCCTGCCTGAAGGCGCTGCTCGACAACAGGCAGGCAGTCGGCAACGCCGCATAAAAAAACAAAGTAGAACGGCTTAACGGCGGATCAGAACGAGCTTTGAGTGTGATTATCAAAGAATGGGCGGCCTGGTTTCGCAGGCGCCCAGATCGCGAGCACGAGATCACGCTCAATCGTGCCGGCATCTCTCTGGCAATCCTGATCTTCACGCTGTTCTTCATGCCACACGGCGAAACCGCCTTCGCCGCGCGTCTGATCTCCGTGCTTTACCTTGTCTCGGCCATGATCCTTCTGGCGCATCTGATATGGCGGCCGGAAGTATCCAATGTCCGGCGCATCGTCGCGATGGCCGTCGACCTGGTGCTCCTGTCCTGCGGCCTCGCCATCGGGCAGGGCTCCGTCGCCATTCTCTACCCGTTCTATTACTGGATCATCCTCGGCAACGGCTTCCGTTATGGCGAGGGCTATCTCTATTCCGCAACGGTGGCCGGTACGCTCGGCTTTCTGACGGTCATCCTGACCTCGCCTTACTGGCAGAGCCAGCCGCTTCTGTCGGGTGGCCTTCTCGGCGGCATCGTCATCCTGCCCCTCTACGCCGCAACGCTGATCCGCAGCCTGTCACGCGCCAAGGAAGCCGCCGAGCAGGCAAACCGGGCAAAATCCGCCTTCCTGACCAGCGTCAGCCACGAATTGCGCACGCCGCTCAACGCCATCATGGGGTCGACGGACCTCCTGGTGGATACCACGCTCCGGCGCGATCAACGCGACATGGTGGACACGATCCGGGTCGCCTCCAGTGCGCTCCTGTCGCAGATCAACGATCTTCTCGATCTGTCCAGCATCGAATCCGGCCGGCTACAGCTGACGCCCGTCACCTTCGACCCGCTGGACCTTCTGGCCGGGGTGCGCGATGTCGGCGCCGTGCAGGCGCGGGCAAAAGACATCGAGTTTCATCTGTTCGCGACCGCACGCACGCCATCGCTGCTGACCGCCGACGAGCGGCGCATGCGCGAGGTTCTCATCAACCTCGTCGGCAATGCCATCAAGTTCACCGAGACCGGGTCGGTGACCCTGTCGGTCGACTATGTCGAGGGCAAGGGCGCTCCGTCGCTGGTGTTCGAGGTGGAGGATACCGGCATCGGCATGACCGATGACGAGCAGGAAGTCATCTTCAAGCGGTTCACGCAGGCCAACGCCACCATTCTCAATCGCTTCGGAGGGACCGGGCTGGGCCTTGCCATCGTGCGGGAACTGGTGGAGCTGCAGCGCGGCGATATCGAGGTTAGCAGCACCCCGGGCAAGGGCAGCCTGTTCCGGGTGCGCATTCCCGTGCGCAAGGCGAGCGAAGCGGAAGCGCCCACAGGTTCGCTTCTGGCCGAGACGAAGGTGATCCTTCTCGATCCGTCGGATGTCTATGGCGGCGTCGTACCGCCCGTGATACAGCGCAACAGCGGAATTGCCGTAATTGCCGGGACGGTAGAGCAGGCGGTGACGCAGATCGTGCTGCCGGCCCCGGATGAGATCCGGCATCGCGTGGTGCTGCTGGTTGAGGTGGAGACCGGCTGGCCGGAGGACGCCGACCCGGCGCAGTTCGTGGCCCATCTGAGGACAGCCGCTCCGACAGGCATATTCGGCTTGACGCGCCGGCCCAACGGGCTTCCGGCGGCGTCTATCAGACGCGTCGTTCCCTGCATCGTCGGCGAGGAGCGGTTCAGGGAGGATCTCATGCAGGCAATGCGACTGATCAGGCGCGCTACGGAAGCCGCATCGGGCAGCCATTCCACCATCGTGCGCCGCGAGAAGGGCCTCCGCATACTTCTGGCCGACGACAACCGCGTCAACCAGAAGGTCATCAGCCGGATTCTCGAGGCGGGCGGGCACTACGTCAGGGTGGTCGTCGATGGCGAAGCGGCCCTCGACGCCATGGAGGCGGGCGGCATCGATTTTGTGCTGATGGACCTGAACATGCCGGGCATGGACGGCGTGGAATCCACCAAGCTGTTTCGCATGATGTCGCTTGGCCGGCCGCATCTGCCGATTGTCGGCCTGACGGCCGACGCAACGAAGGCGGCAAGCGACCGGGCAGTGGAAGCCGGCATGGACGCCTGTCTGACAAAGCCCGTCAACGGGCCCACCCTGCTCGACAAGATCGATCTTCTGTTTGCCGAGCACGGCGACGGTGCCGCTTTGGACGCGGATCGACGGCCCGTGGCGGACCTGAAGCTGGTAAGCGAGACGGAGGTGCCGTCGGCACGCGCCGGCGAAGGCGACCAGCATGTCGACACCGCAATGCTTAAGAACCTGGAGACCCTAGGTGGCCCGGCCTTCGTTGCGGCGGTCATATCCGACTTCCTGACCGACGGCAGCGCTCTGCTGCTGGAGCTTCGGGAGGTTGTCGCGGCGGGCGATGTCGCCGGCTATGCGGAAAAGGCGCACGCGCTTCAAAGCGGCGCGGGCAATATCGGTGTGCTCCGGGTGGCGGAATCGTGCCGGAGCTGGCGTCCCCAATCGTCGCAGGAACTGGTCAAGGCCGGGCCCGCCGTCGTGGAAAGGATCGAGCAGGAGTTTGAAACCGCCCGCTCGATCCTGTTGCGTCAGCATGCGCGTCGTCCGCTTCTGATCTCCGACCGCGATCAGGGCGCCTGACGGCCTCATTCAGCGGCGATCAGCGCGTCCTGCTCGCGGCCTATGTTGCAGCGACGATCCTGGGCGGCTGCAAGGCGCTCCATCTTCTTCAGGTCGGACGGCGCAAGGCGCATCGCGGCATCGACCCAGATGTCGACGACATCGCGCAGCTCCTGCAGGGAGATGCCGGCAACCCGGTTGCGGGTGCGGAACACCGCCTGCATGGCGTTGTGGCTGCGCGACTGCCGTGCGCACCATGCGCGCAACGCCGCTTCGCCTTCTCCGTCTTCCGCCAGAACGTCGACAAGCCCGATGCGGTGCAGCTCTTCCGCGGTGTAGATACGGCCGCTGAGGATCATGCGCTCGGCTTCGACGGCACAGATGCGGCGCGCGATCAGGCTATAGGCGCCCATGCCGGGGAACAGGTTGAACAGCACCTCCGGCAGGCCGAAACGGGCGCTGCGCTCGGCCACGATGACGTTGCATGACAAGGCCGTCTCGAAGCCGCCGCCCAGCGCATCACCCTGCACGAGCGCCATGGTGACGACCGGCTGGTCGTAGCTGACCACGTTGTTCCAGACAATGTCGACGCAGGAATGGGCATACTTCTGGAGTAGAAGCTTGTGGCCCTTGCGGACGGCATCGGCGAAGAGGCGCAGGTCGCCGCCGAGGTTGAAGATGCCCGTGGACCGCGAGGCGACAACGAAATACTTGAATGGCAGCTCATTTTCGGGCGTCTGCGCCATGCGGTTGCGCAGGAAAGACTGCATCGATGTTACGTCCCGAAGCAGCTCCGGCGTGACGCTGGGCCGGGATTGCGGCTGCAGGTGACACCAGTAGATGCCGGCATCGCGGTCGAGCGAAAGATCGACATCGGAGTAAAGCGGCGTCCATGCGTCGCGGTCCTGCAGGCCGATGCCGGCCGTGGAGAGCAGGGAGGTCTGGGAAGGGTTCAAGAACTGGAAGGTCATCGGGAGGCTCCTGGTGCGATGGGAGGATGTGCTGGGACTTGTCCGGACGATAGTACACCGCCCTTATTGTGTTGTAACGCGGAAGTGCATCAATGCCCTTCGGACCACAAATAGTTGCAACTGAGTCACTTCTTTTGATCCTGCTGTCGAACGACTCTGGATGATCGATTTCTTGCCGCCGCCGGGACAGGCTGCATGCCTTCCTGGCGCGCTGGTATGACAGACGGACGACCATGGTCCTCCGAAGGACAAAACAGTTATCCTGTAAACAAAAACTTGCAATTGATTCGTTGCGCTTGTCCCATATTCGGCGCCGTGTCACACCGGGGCCGCCGAAACGATTTTGGGATTGGGCACGCGATGCAAGCACCGGTTGCCGGCCTTCGGGTCGTCGAATTTGCCAGGATTCTCGCTGGGCCCTGGATCGGCCAGACGCTGGCCGACCTAGGCGCGGACGTCGTCAAGGTCGAGGCGCCGGGCGGCGACGACACGCGAAGCTGGGGCCCGCCATTCGTGCCCGGTATCGATGGCGACCACCTCAGCGCGGCATATTTTCATGCCTGCAACCGTGGAAAACGGTCGATCGTACTCGACTTTTCGACGGAGCATGGGCGCGATGCCGCCCGCCGCCTGGCGGCCGACGCAGATGTCGTCATCGAAAACTTCAAGCTGGGCGGCCTCAAGAAGTACGGCCTCGACTATGAAAGCCTCTCGGCGCTGAACCCCCGGCTCGTCTACTGCTCCATCACCGGCTTCGGCCAGGATGGGCCTTATGCGCACCGCGCCGGCTACGATTACATCGTGCAGGGGCTTGGCGGCATCATGGACCTGACCGGCGATCCGCAGGGCGAGCCGCAGAAGGTCGGCGTCGCCTTCGCCGATATCTTTACCGGGCTCTACGGCGTCATCGCCATCCAGGCAGCCCTTGCCCAGCGGGAGCGGACGGGCAGGGGGCAGCATATCGACATGGCCCTTCTGGACTGCATGACAGGCGTTCTGGCCAACCAGGCGCTCAACTATCTGGTCTCGGGGGCCAGCCCGCATCGCATGGGCAATGCCCATCCCAACATAGCGCCCTATCAGGTCTTCGCCGTCGCCGACGGCCACATCATCCTTGCCGTCGGCAACGACGGTCAGTTCGCAAGATTGTGTGAAGCGCTGGGGCAATCCGGCCTTGCCGCACAGCCGGACTTTGCCACCAATGCCGCTCGTGTCGGACAGCGGGACCGGCTTACCGCGCTTCTGGCGCCCTTGATCGCCGCCCACGGGCGCGACGACTTCCTGGCCATGATGGAGGCCGCCGGGGTTCCGGCCGGGCCGATCAACAGCGTATCCGATGTCTTCGCAGATCCGCAGATTGTGGCGCGTGGCATGCGCATCGACATGGCGGAGGATGCCGCGCTCGGTGGCTCCGTACCCGGCGTCAGGACCCCGATCCGCTTTTCCGACGCGGAGCTGGCCCTGTCGCGGCCATCGCCGAGGCTGGGGCAGCACACGCAGGAGATACTGGCCGAAATCGGCATGGATGCCGCGTCACGAGGCGGCGCGTGACAGGATGGCGATGGCGTTGACGGTTGCGGCGGCCATGGCGCTGCCGCCCCGTCGCCCGTGAACGATGATGGATGCCAGCTCATGGCGCTCGGCCAGGGCCTGCTTGGATTCCACTGCGCCCACGAAGCCGACCGGCATGCCGACCACCAGCGCCGGTTGCGCGCCTGCCTGCGACACGCATTCCAGCAGCCGGAAGAGTGCCGTGGGGGCATTGCCGAATACCAGGATGGCGCCGTCGATGCGGTTGGCCCACAGGTCCACCGCAGCGGCGCTGCGCGTGGTCTGCAGGGCCTGGGCGTGGTCGGCCACCCCGGCATCGTCGAGGGTGCAGGCAATGTCCACGCCCGGCGGCAGCAGCCTCTGGATGATGCCACGCGCCACCATTTGGACATCGCACAGGATGGCTCGTCCGGCCCGCATCGCCTGCATGCCGGCAGCGACCGCGCCGGGGGTGAAACCTACGTCCGCAGCGATATCCACCATGCCGCAGGCGTGGATGATGCGGGTGGCGACATCGGCCTCTTCGGCGGTGAAGCGCGACAGGTCCGCTTCCATCCGGATGGTTTCGAAGGATCTGGCATAGATCGCCTCCGGATTGCGCAGATAGTCGTAGGGCCGCTCTATGAAACCGCTCATGGTCCGCCATGTGTTGCAGTGCCGCGTCGCCGGGGCATTCTTCGTCTCCGCATGGGGTAAACCGCGTGATTAAGGGGTGCAACATGCGGTGCGGAAATGTAGGTGCGTGCTTGTCCGGTTCGTTTCACAGGGGGTGCCGTTGGCCGAAGGCGACATGAACGAAATCCCCGAGGTTGAAACCCCGGCGGCATCCGGCATCTACGACGACGAGGGCAACATGCTCCAATCGTTCATGGACCGCGTCCGCGAGGCGCTGGCCAGGGACGACGCGTTCGAGCTGCGCGAAGCCATCGGCGGCCTGCACGAGACCGAACTCGGCGAAGTCCTCGGCTATCTGACGACGGAGCAGCGCCAGGCCCTGGTTCGCCTGATGGGCGAGGATTTCGACTATACCGCGCTGACCGAGGTGGACGAGGCCATCCGCCTCGAGATGATCCACGCCATGCCGCCCGAGCAGGTCGCCGTCGCGGTATCGGAGCTCGCATCGGACGATGCCGTCTACATCCTGGAGGATCTGGACGCGCAGGACCGCGACGAGATCCTCAGGCGGCTGCCCTTCCGCGAAAGGCTTCGCCTTCGCCGGGCGCTGGAGTATCCGGAAGAATCCGCCGGTCGCCGCATGCAGACCGAGTTCGTCGCGGTGCCGCCCTTCTGGACCGTCGGCCAGACCATAGACTACGTGCGCGAAGACGACGATCTGCCCGAGACCTTTTCCGAGGTCTTCGTGGTGGACCCCTCGTTCAAGCTGCGCGGGGCGGTGGCGCTGCATGAGATCCTCCGGGCCAAGCGGCCCGAGAAGATCGAATCCATCATGCATCCGACGCGCCACGCCATCCCGGCCGTAATGGACCAGGAAGAGGCCGCGCAGATCTTCGAGCAGTACGATCTTCTGTCGGCTGCCGTGGTGGACGAAAACGAAACGCTTGTCGGGGTGCTGACGATCGACGATATCGTCGACGTGATCCAGGAAGAAGCGGAAGAAGATTTCCGTCGCCTCGGCGGCGTCGGCGACGAAGAGATATCCGACACCGTCCTGACGGCGGCGCGCTCGCGCTTCGCCTGGCTGTTCGTCAACCTGTTCACGGCCTTTCTGGCGGCATCCGTCATCGGGCTTTTCGACGGGACCATCCAGCAGATGGTGGCGCTGGCCGCGCTGATGCCGATCGTCGCCTCGATGGGCGGAAACGCGGCGGCACAGACCATGACGGTGACCGTGCGCGCCATCGCCACCCGCGACATTAACATTCATAATTCCGGGCGCATCCTGCGGCGCGAGGTGCTTGTTGGCCTTCTGAACGGCACGGTGATCGCCTTCCTGATCGGGCTGGTCGTCACGCTGTGGTTCGGAGAGACGAGCCTCGGCATAGTCATCGCGGTCGCCATGATCATCAACATGCTGGCCGCGGCGCTGGCCGGCATCTTGATCCCGCTGCTTCTGAACCGCGCCGGTGCAGACCCCGCAATCGCCTCCGCCGTCTTCGTGACGGCGGTCACCGACGTCGTGGGTTTCTTCGGCTTTCTGGGGCTGGCCTCGTGGTGGTTCGGACTGGCGCGCTGATGCGTGGCGGTAATTGACTTTTACGTAAATCTGATAAGAAAGAACCCAGGATTACGCTGGAGAGTTCGATGCGCGATTACTACACCATCACCGAGCTGACGCGCGAGTTCGACATCTCCACGCGTACGATCCGCTTCTACGAGGATGAGGGGCTCCTGTCGCCCATCCGGCGCGGTCGGACGCGCCTGTTCCGCCATTCGGACCGGCAGCTCCTGAAAAACGTTCTGCGCGGCAAGCGGCTGGGCTTTTCGATTGCTGAGATCCGCGAGATCATCGGAATGTATCGCTCTCCGCCCGGGGAGTCCGGGCAATTGCGTGCCATCGTGCGGCGCATCAACGAGCGCCGCGCCGAGCTGGAGCAGAAGCGCCGCGATATCCAGGAGCTTCTGGCCGAGCTGGATCAGGCGGAAGAGGCCTGCCTGACCCGGATGGCCGAGCTGGGTATCGCCCCCAACGGCTGATGACGCATCAGGGCAGGGTGCGCATCGTGCACATGGAGATCTTGTCCTGGAAATCGCCGGTCTGATCTTCCGTCAACCGGTTTGCCAGATAGGGCTCCATAAGGCCGGCATCGGAGAGTTCGGTTTCGACGCAGCCGCAATAGCTTTCGCAAATCTGCTCCGGCTGCTGCGCGGTGCAGGCGGCGATGCATTCTTGCCGGAAGACGCCTGTCAGGTCCGGCGGCATCACGTAGGACCACGCCGCGATCACCGCAATGTTGACCGGCTGGTGGATCAGGTAGAAGGCCAGCGAATGACTGCCGATGAAGCGGAGCGGGGCCGTCAGCGGCGTGGACAGGATTGCCGGGTTGAGCATCTTCAGCTTCAGCCAGCCTTCGTTTCGTGCCAGCCAGAGGCCGCAGCCGATGCCCAGAAGGATGATGCCCGTCCAGGGAAAGATCGGCACGATGTCGTTGGACATCGGCTCCTGTGCGGCAAAGCCGATCCAGGCCAGATATCGCGGGTTCATCGCGGCGGTCGTGTAGAGGTTGGGCAACGCGATCACCAGAATGCCGGCGGCCACCGCCAGCCATGTCGAGCGGCGGACGAAGGCAAGGCCGATCAGGCTGCCGACGGCGATCTGGTGCAGGATGCCGAAAAACACGAAGCTGCCGGGCGTGAACAGAAGCGTCGCGACCGTGATCGCCGTCGCACCGGCAGCGATCTGCGCCAGCCGCGTCAGGAAAGGCTGCCACCGGATGCCGCGCAGATGCGCCAGCACCAGCGAAAGACCCACGAGGAACAGGAAACTCGATGCGATCCCGCGGGCGAACAGACGCCAGCCACCGCTGTTCGCCGTTCCGCGTGCGATGTAGCCGAAGAATTCGAGATCCCAGGTGAAGTGATAGACCGCCATGGCGATCAGGGCGATGCCGCGCAACAGGTCCAGCACCTCGATGCGGCCTCGTTTCCTGCCCGCTGTTGCCGTCATCGCCATTCCTCGCTTTGCCACAGGCTGTTTGTAACCTTTCCGGCCTTTCCGCAAGCCCGGTCCGGGGTAGCCGACCACGTTCGCGACAGGCTTGCGTGGTAGACGGGGCATCGTTCCTCAAGCGGTGGTTTCTGGCGAAGCATGTTCTTTTATCTGTCCAAGATTTTCTGGTTCGTCGTTCAGCCGCTGTCGCTCGTGATGATCCTGATCGCCTTCGGGTTGGTTGCGGGGCTCGTCGGCTGGCGCAAGCTGTCGGCCTGGCTGACAGGCGTCGGTCTTGCATCGCTGCTGGTGATCGGGCTCTCGCCGCTCGGGCTATTGATGATGAACGGGCTGGAAGACCGTATCCCGCGGCCACCGCTGCCCGAACGGGTGGACGGGATCATCATTCTCGGCGGCGCACTGGACACCCGCGTCTCGGGCTCGCGCGGTGAACCCGAGTTGAACGACGCGGCAGACCGGGTCACCGAGGGCGTTGCCCTGGCACGGCGCTTTCCGCAGGCCCGGGTGATCTTTTCTGGCGGCAATGCAAGCGTCTTCGCCGACGATATCAGCGAGGCGGGTGTTGCCGGCCGGCTGATGGAAAGCCTTGGGCTGGAGCCTGGCCGGATCGAGCTGGAGGACCGCTCGCGCGATACGTACGAGAATGCCGTGCAGACCCGGCAGATGGCCGAGCCGCAGCCCGGAGAGGTCTGGCTTCTGGTTACCTCCGCCTTCCACATGCCGCGTGCCGTCGGCTGCTTCCGGGTGGCCGGCTTCGACGTGGTCCCCTGGCCGGTGGATTATCGCACGCCCACGGGTGCGGCGGTGTGGCGGCCATCGGCTGCCAACATCCGCAACGTCGAGAAGGTGCATTTCGCCATTCGCGAATATATCGGGCTTGCGGCCTACTGGCTGTCCGGGCGCACCGACGCGCTGCTACCGCGCGCCTGACCCGCCGTCCGGCCGTCCGATACGGTAGATCCCCTTGAAGTCCTGCGGATCGACGGGACGTCCCTTGCGATAGACGCCGACCTGGCCTTCGCCGGCCAGTTCCACGACCGCCCGTCGCACCGGCTGCATCAGCAGCCGCCAGACCTTTTCATCCGACCCCGCCAGCGCACGGGCAACTTCGGACGGGCAGACTGTCTTGGGGGCCTCGCGTTCGTCCAGCATGCGCAGGATCGTGTCGCGGATATCGGAATGGGAGGTGATGCGCTGGGTCAATGGTTGGGTCCGGAAGGTGCAAGGGCGCGGAGCGCATCGGAAAAGTACTGGCGGCGAAACAGAATGATGGTCAGGCCGATGGTGGTTGCGATCAGCACATAGGGCCCCAGGAACCAGCCGAGATAGGCGACCCCGAAGAAAATGGTACGCAGCCCGGTGTTGAAGTGTCGGCCGGCAATGACGTTCATGCGCGTGGCGCGTTCCAGCGCCATTGCCGCCGCATCGGGGTCGGCGTCGGCTTCCATCCGCATGGGGATCGCACCGACGAGTATGGTGCAGTAGTTGAACAGCCGGTAGGCCCAGCCGAACCGGAAGAAGGCAAGGGCGAAGATGGCCATGACGCCCAAGAGCTTCAACTCCACCTGCGCGCGGTCCGCCAGGCCGGACAGGGGAAGGTCCTGGGCGATGACGGCGATCTGCTCCGCAGACCCCATGAGGGCGAAGCAGCCGCCGATTGCAAAGATGCAGCTCGATGCGAAGAACGCCGTTCCCTGCTGCAACCCGGCCATGATGGCCGTATCGATCATCCGCAGGTCGCGGCGCATCAGGGTCTGCATCCAGACCGATCGTTGCTCGTTCATGCGCGCCGTCAGGCCGCGCCGGCTCATCGGGCTGCGGTCGGCGACGTAGCTGTAGACGATCCAGCCCCCGACGAAGACCAGGAAGGCAATCTGGTTGAGCGTATCGAATGGCGCGAGGAAGCTCATCGGGGCATACCTTCTTCTGCGTGACCGGCCCTTTCGCGGCACCCTGTCTTGACCGCGATCCTTGCGGACGGCAAGACGCTGGCATGGTGCTCAACATGATAAAGCTGTGCGTCGGCGTCGACACGGTCGAAGATCTGGAAAGCCACGTCGCCTTGCGGCTGGCCGCCGCCCGTGCGGCCGGATTGCCGGCCGAGCAGACGCATCGAACCCGCGTGACGCCCAAGCGCGCGGCCGAGATACTCGACGGCGGCTCGCTGTACTGGGTCATCAAGGGCAATGTCCAGCTTCGACAGCCGATCCGCCGTTTCGACGCGGTTACCGAGGCCGACGGCATAGAGCGTTGTCATATCGTGCTGGAGCCTGTCTTCCAGCGTACGGCGTGGCAGCCGCGCCGTGCCTTTCAGGGCTGGCGGTATTTGACAGGCGAGGATGCGCCGCCCGACCTTGGTGCGGACGATGCCTCGATTGCGGCCCTGCCGCCCGAACTCAGGCGGGAGCTTGCCGCACTCGGCCTCTTGTAGTTTCAGCCCTTGGCGCTGCCCATGCGCAGCGACAATGCCCGTCCGCCGAGCGGCGAGCCGACCCGTATGCGAACCCGCGTGGTCGGCTGCGACGACCGCCAGGCACGTGCGCCATGGCACAGCAACAGGCTGACGAGGTCTTTGGCGCGCAGCCGCGAGCGGCCATCGCGCAGTTCCGACAGATGGGCGGCGGCATCGCCGATGAATGTGCCTCCCATTGCCGGGCGCGCATTCGCGACCGTTTCGGTGGCCTTGGATTCGGGTTCAGCCGTCAGCATGGTGCACCTTCGTCTCGTCTGGTCTGTGGTCAGTTGGCGACTGCGTAGCAGGGGTAGGATCGGGTCTGCAGCGCGCTGCAGGCCGCGTCGGCTTCCGCCTTGGACTCGAAGCCTGCGAAGCGTGCGCGGTAAAGCTTGTCGTTGCCGTTGGCGACGATCTCGGTGACCGGGCGGGCGTTTGCCAGGGCGGCGCCTGCAATCAGTCGAGCCTCGTCAAGCATGGCGTCCGCCGTTTCGCGGGCGGGTGTCGCCGCGATCTGCACAACCCAGCTGCGCGACTTGACCGCTTCCGCCACGGGAGAGGCGATGGAGCCGGTGGGCGAATGGTCGATGGATGCGGACGGAATCGGCGCCCGGGGGATCGGCGCGCCCGGCATGCCGCTGCGTGCCGGCGCCATCTGTGGCGCTTCCAGCGGGCGGGTGGCGCGGGCGGGGCGGCTCGGCTCGGCTGCGAGGGCGTTGGCCGTCGGAACCGAAAGGCGCTGGGCCTGGCTGCGCTCGTTCATGGCGGCGCGAAGCGCATCCCGGCCCATCGAGGGGCGGCCTGATGGCGTCGCGATGGCGTCGGCCACTGCGCCGGCGGCATTGGTGCCGTAGGCGGTCGCCACGCGGCTGTCGATCGATTCGGAACGCAGGGTCGGCAGCGGTCCCGTCTTCGGCAGGTCCGCGACGCGGGATGTAGAGGCCACCGCGCCCGGAGCGGCGCTGCGGCCCGTGGGCGACCAGGATGCGACCAGCGGCCCGCCGGAGCGCCCGCTGGCCTGCGGCAGATATGTCTTGATGAGCTCGGCCATGTGCGCATCGCGGGAGGCGCCTGTGCGACCGCCCATCACCACGGCGACGAGCTTCTTGTTGCCGGTCGCGACAGAGCTGACGAGGTTGTAGCCCGAGGCGTTGATATAGCCGGTCTTGATGCCGTCCACGCCGTCGATCCGGCCGAGCAGGCGGTTGTGGCCATTGATCGTCTGCCCGCGGAAATTAAAGGAGCGGGTCGAGAAGTATTTGTAATATTGCGGGAAATGCTCCCGAAGCGCGATGCCGAGCGTCGCCATGTCGCGCGCCGTCGTCTGCTGGCCGGCATTGGGCAGGCCGTGCGGATTGCGGAACGTGGTGCGCGACATTCCAAGGCCACGCGCCTTGGACGTCATCATTTCGGCAAAGCGCGTTTCGGTGCCGCCCAGATACTCGGCGATTACCATGGAGGCATCGTTGGCCGAGCGGGTGATGAGGCCGTAGATGGCTTCTTCCACCGTCAGGGTGCCACCGGCGCGCACGCCGAGCTTGGTGGGCGGCCGGGACGAGGCATAGGCCGACACCTTCATCGGCGTCGAAAGCTTGGCGCGCCCGGTCTCCAGCGCCTCGAACATCAGGTACAGCGTCATCATCTTGGTCAGCGACGCCGGGTAGCGCAGATCGTCGCCGAAGCGGTTGAAGAGAACCTTGCCGTTATTCGCGTCGACGACGAAAGCGGCATATTTCTCGTTCGCCGATGCCGAGCCCGCGGTTGCAGACAGGGCGATGCCGGTGCCCACCAAGGCCACCGCGCAGGTGCGCACCAGACCGGTCAGGGCGGCTTTCAGACGTGTACGGAAGACTGGCACGTTCGAGGCTCTCTTGCTTCGGGTGGCGCCACGGCGGCGAGTCGCCGGGGCATTTCTGCAACTGTCACCGTCCAACCGTAGAGAGGCAGCCTTACCAATCCGTTTATGGTTGAAGGTTCGTTTGCAACTTCCACCGAATTCCCATGGCCGCCCTACGGCGCACCTTAACCGTCCGCGATTCCCCCTTTGGCCGCAACGCACAATCGGTTGCGTTTTATTGTGCAATGCAATATACTGGCGGGGTATTGTTGCATTGCAGCACATTCAATCGAAGGGAGTGAGGACATGACGGCATACGACGACACCAGCCGCATCGGCAAAGAGGCGATGGACGGCGCGTTGAAATTGGTTTCTGCCATGACGCGCGGATTTCAGATGCTGGCTTCGGAGACGGGTGACTACACCAAGCGCTCCTACGAGCAGTCCACCGAGCTGATGGAGAAGATGACGCAGGTCCGCACCCTGGACAAGGTGTTCGAGCTGCAGGCCGATTATGCCAAGGCGGCTTACGAGGGCTGGGTCTCGCAGGCGACGAAGATGAGCGAAATCTGCTCGGACATGGCGCGCGAAAGCTACAAGCCCTTCGAAGGCGTCCTGAATAGCTTCCCCAAGCCGCAGGCTTTCAAGGCCTGACCATCCGGCAGGGTGCGCACTACGCGCACCGCCAGACACATCCTGCAAACCGCGTCCGGCAACGGGCGCGGTTTTTTTGCTTTACTGGTAAACATTCGAACGTTAGAGCGCATAAGATATCGTTATGAATGATGGTGGTTAAAGCGTTATGGCCATTAAGAAGCTTGTCGGGCCGGCAACGGCGCCGAGTTCAGATGTCTTTCTGTGGGATGGATCCGGCGCCGTCAGGGTTGTGGCGGGGTCGACTGTGTCGATCCAGGCCAAACGCGGCATTCGTTATCGTTTGCAGAACAGCATGGATCCGAACGGCAAGCTATTCAAGGGAGACGTTTTCGCTCTCAGGGACAATGACGACAATCTCGTCGTGCTTTTGCAGGACCACACGAAGATCGTCCTTGAGGACTTCTTCCTGGCTTGCGACGATGCGGCCTGTGCCATCGAACTGCCAAGCGTGGAAAACCACCTCAAGATGATCGATGGTGGCACCGACACCCCGATGATCGCCAAGGATGGTACGCAGTACATCTATTCGTTTTCGGCGTCGAACGAACCGATGTCGATGATCAATGCGTTTTCCACGCAATACGGCATCACAAAAGAGGTCGGCGATCTGGTTGCCAATGTGTCGCTGCAGCGGCCGATGTACCTTCCGGTTCTCGGTGGGCTGGGCGGGCTTGGCGTTGCCGGCGCAACGCTGGGCGGTGGCTCCGGCGGCGGGTCTGACGCCGGGTACGTTGTTACGACTGTCACGACGCCGCCCCTGGTCTCAGAGGCCAAAAGCATGCACGTATACGGGAACGTGATCGCGGGCCCGGTTATCGATGGTCACGGTCTGGAAGTCAGCTTTTACGATCTGGACGGCCACCTCATTCTCGGCCCGATCGCCATCGCCAGTGACGGGACATTCGAGACGGACTTGCCTAAGGGGTACCGCGGCGTTCTGCTGGCTCGTGTTTCAGACAAATCCGATGGCCCAGACTACCTTGATGAAGCGACGGGGAAGCCAGTCGACCTTCCGGGAGAGCTTCGTCTCTATCTCTTTGTGAATGGCGCGGGGTCCACCGCGGTTACGGTGTCGCCTCTTTCGGAACTGGCGGTCCGTTACGCAGAGAAGACCGCGGGCCAAGGGGTTGTCGCGGAAAGCGCGGCCAAAGCGGCAAATGATTACGTTGCTGCCGCTCTCGGTATTCAAGGTGAAATTCATCAGCCGGCAGCAGCCGTCATCGACAGGTCAGGGCAGGTCAGCACCGGCTCCAATTATGTCGGCAAGCTTCTGGCGTCGATGTCCGGGCTATCGGCGAATTTCGGTTATGAGCAATCATTCGAGTATATGCTGCTGGCCTTGGACAAGAACGACCTGAACACCCCGGCTTACGTGCTTTCCTTTGGCGCGCACGCGGTCGACAAGGCAAATCCAGATGTGCATCTCGTCGATTCCATCGCCAGTGGCTCGCCGATTTTCGCGCAGGCGAACGAGGTTCGCCTGGCGGCAATGGATGCGATACAGCGCGATATAAGAATCTACGTTCTGTCTAACATCGGCCCCGACGATGCGGCGAAGATGTCTGCTGATACGCTGAGCCATCTGTCGGCGGAAGATATGGAGTACATTCCAGCCGAAGCCCTGGCGCATATCGACGCGTCTCGATTGGCAGCAGCTCAGTTGACGTTTCTGTCGAGCGAGCAGATGCAAGCCCTTTATGGGCTGCACGTCCAGACCCAGGATTTCGGTACGGGCTTTGATTTCACGCTCAACAGGCGTCCCGAATTGTTCGGCACATTGAGTGCGCCACTACCACAGGGCGCATCCTTGACGATCATGGTTGATGACGAACAGATCGGGTTTGCGACATTGTCGGAGGATCGTCTGAGATGGACATTCAATCCATCCCTGGACCTCTACACAACTTCAAATTCCCTCAGTGTTGCTGTGAGTACGCCGGAGATGTCGTCCCTGCAACCAGGCGAGCCGCTGAACATCGACATCCGCAGCGTCGCCATGCTGTATACGAGCGAGATCGGACAGTTGCCGGCAGATTATTTAAGCAATGTCAACGCCGGATCCTTTGATGGGCTGACGGTCGAGCAGCTTAAGGCGCTGACCGTTGCTCAACTGACTGTAATGAGCAACGAGCAGAAACTGCATGCCTTTTCTCCCAGTATCGACAGTCTCTTTTCCAATGGACATCAGTCCACGTCACTTCAGGTCTCCGCTGACGGATTGGAGCTTCATGGAAGCGTGAAGGCGCCCATTCCCGACGGGGTAAGTCTTCGCGTGCCGATGTTCGAGGACGGGCAAATGGTCGGTGAGGTCGATGTGACCGGTGAGACATGGATTTGGAAGCCGACTGGCCCGTTGGAAAACGGTCCGCATTACTTTACTGCCGGTAGCGCGATCAGTGCCAATACGGTGATTGCGATGGTGGATTCGATCGATCCCCACATCAGCAACGTAATGGCGCGTGTGAATGGGGCCTCGAGCTTGTCAGCACAGGTCGGGAACGAGCTGAAATTCTTGGTGTCGATGACCGAGCCAGTCACCGTCGATACAACGGCCGGAACCCCGACGCTGAACATCGTTATCGGATCTACCGTGCGTCATCTGGCGATGGCATCTGTGACCAGCTCACTGCTGGAATTCACCTATCAGGTTGCCGACGGTGATGTTGATATGGACGGCATTACGCTTGGTGAGGAGACGCTATCGTTGAATGGTGCCAGCATTCGTGACCTCGCCGGAAATGACTTGGCGCTGGATGGCCAGATCCACTTTTACGGCAGCATGAAGATCGGGGTCGCCAACTCGGCGTATCCCGATCAATCGCCATTCCCGGTCTAGGCCTTTATCGTATCGACCCCTCGCGATCATTGACTGCCGGGCCGGAAGCGGCTCGGCAGTATGCGTTTCGGCGTCTTTTCGACAGTGCCGATATGGCTTCGGTGCAAGTTTTCGGTCGTGCCCTTGCGCCCACCGTCAAACGGGGCGACCATCCATTTCGTGGTTGGGACCATGGCGTCGACATATCGCATCGGCGAATGCCTTAAAATGGCGTCGCTAATGCTTACATATCGATCCATGACGATGGTGGCATTGAGAGACACGGACTTGGTCGAGGCGCAATCGGTAATCATCATGCAAGCCGGGCAGGCGGGCGACGGCGACACGGATCGCGGTACGTCCGTCATCACGCGCACAAAGACGAAAACCAAAAGGCCGAGTCTTTACAGGGTCCTTCTGCTCAACGACGATTATACCCCGATGGAGTTCGTCGTTCATGTTCTCGAACGCTTCTTCCAGAAGGACAGGGAAGCAGCCACCCGTATCATGTTGCACGTGCACAAGCATGGTGTCGGTGAGTGCGGAGTTTACACATACGAGGTCGCGGAGACGAAGGTCACGCAGGTCATGGATTTCGCCCGTCAGCACCAACATCCGCTGCAATGCGTGATGGAAAAGAATTGAGGTGAAGCTTGCCTACATTTTCTCCCAGTCTCGAACGGTCGCTCCATCAGGCGTTGACATTCGCCAATGAGCGTCACCAAGAGTTCGCCACCCTGGAACATCTTCTTCTGGCGCTGCTGGAAGATGCCGACGCGGCGGCCGTGCTGCGTGGATGCAGTGTCGATATCGACACGCTGCGCGGAGCCCTTGTCGACTATATCGATACCGAACTTGCGAACCTCGTCACCGGCAGCGACGAGGATTCCAAACCGACGGCCGGTTTCCACCGGGTCATCCAGCGGGCCGTCATCCATGTCCAGTCTTCCGGCCGCGAAGAGGTGACGGGCGCCAACGTGCTTGTCGCCATCTTCGCCGAACGCGAAAGCCATGCCGCCTTCTTCCTGCAAGAGCAGGAGATGACCCGATACGATGCCGTTAATTTCATTTCCCACGGAATTTCCAAGCGACCCGGTGGCGCCGAAAGCCGATCCGTTCGCGGAGCTGAGGACGAGCAATCGACCATGGGGCAATCGCACGAGGAAGAAGGACGCCGCAAGGAGAAGCAGGATGCGCTCAGCGCCTACTGCGTCAACCTGAACGAGAAGGCGCGCACCGGGCGGATAGACCCGCTGATCGGCCGCGCCGACGAGATCAACCGCACCATCCAGGTGCTGTGCCGCCGCTCCAAGAACAACCCGCTCTATGTGGGCGATCCGGGCGTCGGCAAGACGGCGATCGCCGAGGGCCTGGCCAAGCGCATCGTGGAAGGCGACGTGCCCGAGGTGCTGGCCGATGCCACCATCTTCTCTCTGGATATGGGTACGTTGCTGGCCGGCACGCGCTATCGCGGCGATTTCGAGGAGCGGCTGAAGCAGGTCGTGAAGGAGCTCGAGGATTATCCCGGCGCCGTCCTCTTCATCGACGAGATCCACACCGTCATCGGTGCGGGCGCCACCTCGGGCGGCGCGATGGACGCGTCCAACCTGTTGAAGCCGGCCTTGTCCTCGGGGGCGATCCGCTGCATCGGATCAACCACTTACAAGGAGTATCGCCAGTTCTTCGAGAAGGACCGGGCCCTGGTGCGCCGCTTCCAGAAGATCGACGTCAAGGAGCCCAGCATCGACGATGCGGTGTCGATCCTGAAGGGATTGAAGCCCTATTTCGAGGAGTTCCACCACGTTCGGTTCACCAACGAGGCGATCCGTTCTGCCGTGGAGCTGTCGGCCCGCTACATCAATGACCGCAAGTTGCCCGACAAGGCGATCGACGTCATCGACGAAACGGGTGCGTCCCAGATGCTGCTGCCGGAGTCCCGGCGCAAGAAGCAGATCGGTGTCAAGGAGATCGAGGCCACCGTTGCCACCATGGCGCGGATACCGCCGAAATCGGTTTCCAAAGACGACGAGGCGGTGCTGGCCAATCTCGACGCGCAGCTCAAGCGGGTCGTGTATGGGCAGGATACGGCCATCGACATGCTGACGGCCGCGATCAAGCTGTCGCGGGCCGGCCTGCGCGAGCCCGAGAAGCCGATCGGCAGCTATCTGTTTTCGGGCCCCACGGGTGTCGGCAAGACGGAAGTGGCCAAGCAGCTTGCGGCTTCGCTAGGCATCGAGCTTCTACGCTTCGACATGTCGGAATACATGGAGCGGCACACGGTTTCGCGGCTCATCGGGGCACCTCCCGGATATGTCGGCTTCGACCAGGGCGGGCTTCTGACCGATGGCGTCGACCAGCATCCGCACTGCGTGCTGCTGCTGGACGAGATCGAGAAGGCGCATCCAGACCTGTTCAACATCCTTCTGCAGGTTATGGACCATGGCAAGCTGACGGATCACAACGGCAAGCGTATCGATTTCCGCAACGTCATCCTGATCATGACAACCAATGCCGGCGCGGCTGATATGCAGAAGGCGTCCATCGGCTTTACCTCCGCCAAGCGGAGGGGGGACGATATGGAAGCGATCAACCGGCTGTTCACGCCGGAGTTCCGCAACCGTCTGGATGCGATCATTCCGTTCGCACCCTTGCCGACGCCGGTCATCCATGAAGTGGTCCAGAAGTTCGTCATGCAGCTCGAGGCGCAGCTTTCGGATCGTGGCGTGACCTTCGAGCTTGAGCCGGAAGCCATCAAGTGGCTGGCCGAAAAGGGCTATGATGAGAATATGGGTGCCCGGCCTCTGGGGCGGGTGATCCAGAAATACATCAAGACGCCGCTGGCGGACGAGGTCCTGTTCGGAAAGCTGAAGCGGGGCGGCACCGTCAAGGTGTCGGTTGTGGATGGCGCCGACGGGCAGGAACTGAAGCTTGAGGCGATTGCCGACGAGGCGCCGGCGCGCCGCAAGTCTGCCGAGAGCCGGAACCGCCGCCAGGCCCGTGTCGAGGAAGAGCAGGATGATTACGATGGCGGCGATGTCGCCGTCGCATCCCCGCCGAAAGCCGCGTCGCGGCCCGACGCGAAGCAGTCCGAGGCACGGCGCGGCGGCACGGTGCCGAAGGTCCCGCGCAACAAGCAATAACCACGCATTGTGACGTGGATGGGGAAGGGGCCTTGCGGCCCCTTCTTCGTTTGCGGTGCTATTTCGGGTAGCAAGTCACCCTTACCAAGTGTAGGTGATGACGGTCTTGGAGGGGCCGTGGCGATGGGGACTGTGCCGGGGGGAGATGCGTCGGGGGCCGCCTGGTTCCTGCGGGGAATGCGGGGCATTCTGTCGGTGCCGGCGCTGATCCTGACCGTGTCGATGGTCGGCTTTGCAGGGCTTGCCCGCGAGGCGGGCATAGACTGGCTCCACGCAGCTTTCATGACGTTCACCATCTGGGCGCTGCCGGCCAAGATCATCGTGGTCGGCGCCATCACGGCAGGACTTTCCCTGCCGGCTGCCGCGCTTGCCGTGGCTTTGTCTTCCGTTCGCCTGATGCCGATGGTCGTGGCGCTGATGCCCGAATTGCGCGCACCGCGCAGCAGCCGCTGGAGCATGCTCTTCCTGTCGCATTTCGTGGCGATCACCTGTTGGGTCTTTGCTATGGAGCATCTGCACGCCGTGCCACGCGACAGGCGGCCGATATTCTTTGCCGGGTTCGCCGTAACGCTGACGCTGATCAACACGATAGTGGTTGCCATCGCGTTCAACCTGATGGGCCATTTTCCACCGCTGGTGGCCGGAGCCCTGGCGTTTCTGACGCCGGTCTACTTCCTGTTGTCGCTCTTCGGATCGGCGCGGGAAGCCTCCGGCCGCTACGGCCTCTTCGTCGGCATGGCGCTCCTGCCTGTCGCGCACTGGCTTGCCCCCGGCTTCGACATCCTGATCGCCGGCATCGTCGGCGGGCTCATCGCCTTCGCCATCGGCCGGATGGAGGCAAGGAATGGGTGAGCTGACGTTTTTCGGCCTGCAGCAGCCGTGGTGGCCCTATCTCTTCATCCTTCTTGCAGGATGGCTGCCAACCGATATCTGGCGCTTTCTCGGCGTGCTGTCGGCCGGCCGCATGTCGGAACGCTCGCCCGGCATCGCGCTGGTGCGCGCCGTGGCCACCGCGCTGGTGGCGGCCGTCATCGCGCGGCTGGTCCTTCATCCCGGCGGCACGCTGGAGGAAATCGCGATGGCGTGGCGCGTCGGCGCTGTCTGCATCGGCTTTGCGGTCTACATGGCCGGCCGGCGCAGCATCGTTGCAGGCATCCTGGCCTCGCAGGTCGTTTTGCTGACGGGCGCCTGGCAGGCCGGGCTTATCTGAACGCCGCGCGGATCCTGCGCGCCTGCTCCTCGAGAAGGGCGCTATCGGCCATTCCGGACGCGTGTGATTTCAATTCCACGCCCTCGTAGCGGGGGACCACATGGATATGGAGGTGGAATACCGTCTGCCCGCCGGCCGCCTCGTTGAACTGGGACACCACGATTCCGTCGGCGCCCATGCCTTCCTTCACCGCGCGGGCCAACCGCGCAACGATGGGCAGAAGCTGCGCCAGGGTCTGCTCTTCTGCATCGAGCAGGTTGCGCGACGGCGCCTTGGGCAGCACGAGGCAATGACCGGGCGATTGCGGCATCACGTCCATGATCCCGATGGCCTCGGGCAGATCGAACAGCTTGATGGAGGGGATCTCACCCTTGAGGATGCGGGCGAAGATATTGTCGTCCTGATACGCTGTCGTCATGCTCAAACCCTGTCCCTGATATTCGCCAGTCACTGTCATTCACCTTTGCGGAACGGTGTTTCCGCCGCAAGGGAGGCCTGCTCGGCGATCATGGCGCGCCGCTCGCGCACAAGATGCTCATCCACGGCCCGCCGCAGCCCCTGATGTGCCAAATAGTGGTAGGATCGCGTCAGGACCGGCTCGTAGCCCCTGGCGATCTTGTGATCGCCCTGCGCGCCGGCTTCGACGACCTCCAGCCCATGCGCCAGCGCGTAGTCGATCGCCTGGTTATAGCAAAGCTCGAAATGCAGGAAGGGATGGTCTTCGATACAGCCCCAGTAGCGACCGTAAAGGCGATTTGGGCCGATGACGTTCATGGCGCCGGCGATATATCGCCCATCGCGGCGCGCCATGATGAGCAGAATTTCGTCGGGCATCGTTTCGGCAATGATGCGGAAAAACCGCCTGTTCAGATAGGGGCGTCCCCATTTGCGGCTGCCGGTGTCCATGTAGAAGGCGAACATGGCGTCCAGCGCTTCTTCCGTCAGCGTAGAGCCGCTGAGCCATTCGACCTCGATGCCCTCGGTCAACGCGTCCCGCCGCTCTCGTTTAAGAGATTTTCTCTTGCGAGAGGAAAGATTTGCAAGAAAATCCTCATACGTTGCGTAACCGCGATTGAAGAAGTGATACTGGATGTCGAGGCGCTCCAGCAGCCCGGCCTCGGCAAAGGCCGCGGCGTCTTCCTCCAAGACGAATGTCGCGTGAGCTGAGGATAAACCGGTCTGGCCGACATAGGCGATGATGGAGCGCGCCAGGAGTTCGCGCGCGGCGTCGTCCGCCTTGCCGGCCAGAAGGCGCGGGCCGGTGACGGGAGTGAACGGAACGGCGACCTGAAGCTTTGGATAATACTGCCCGCCGGCGCGCTCGAAGGCGTCGGCCCAGCCGTGGTCGAAGACATATTCGCCCTGGCTGTGCAGCTTCAGATAGGCGGGGACCGCGCCGATCACAACGCCATCGCGTTCCAGCAGCAGATGCTGGGGAAGCCACCCTGTCTCTTCGCCGACGCTTCCCGATTGCTCCAGCGCATCCAGGAAAGCGTGGCGCAGAAACGGGTTGCCGCGCCCGTCCGGGGCGGCAAGCGCGTTCCAGCGGCCCGCATCCAGTGCCATGATACGGTCGGCCACGCGAAGGGTAAGGCCGCTCGACGCGCCGCCGGAACGGTTCTCATCTCGGTTGACGGGCATGGAATCTCCCGACCTGTCGTGGGCCGCCGGAAACGACAGGCCAAAACCTATCGTGGGAGGAAGCCCTCGAACGTCATCTGATCGACATAGGCGTGGCTGCGCTCCACATCGTCCGGTGTGCGCACAGTCCAGCTTATGACGGGTAGATGGAGTTCCTGCCGCACCCATTCAACGAAGGGATTGGGCAGGTGATGCACATTGTAGGAAACGAAGTCGCAGCCCCGCTCCACGATCGCGCGGTGCGCGGCCAGCTTTTCGTCGCGCGTGCCCTCGGCGGTCAGACCCAGCGGCACCTTGCGACGCAGCGGCAGGGCATCTGCAAGCAGCCAGTCGTCGAAGGACATGAGCGCGAGCGGCCCATCATAAGCTTCGATCGTCGGCGTCAAAGCCTGCACGAAACCGGTGTCCGCCGCCGCACTTGTGCCCTTCATCTCGACGACGAGTGGAACGCGTCCCGCAACCAGCTCCAGCAGGGCGGCGAGCGTCGGTATGCCATCCTGAGTACCGGCCAGCTCTATCGCCCCCAGCTCGGCCGAACCGAGGCTCGATACCGCCGTCTCCATGCCGGCCATGCGGGCGAGATCGCCATCGTGAAACACCACCGGAACGCCGTCGGCCGCGATGTGGATGTCGCATTCGATGGCAAAGCCCGCCTCCATGGCGGCGCGGAACGCCGCCATGGAGTTTTCAGCGATTGTCTTGTTGCCGTCGTGCAGGCCGCGATGGGCGATGGGACGCCGCGTCAGCCAGTCGAACGCGGATAGGGGGCTGTCAGGCAATCTCGAACACAGCCTCGATCTCGACCGCGGCTCCCATCGGAAGCGCCGGAACGCCGACCGCGGAGCGCGAATGCTTGCCGATATCGCCCAGAAGCTCGACCAGCAGGTCGGATGCGCCGTTGGCAACCTTGTGCTGATCGGTAAAGGAGGGCGCGCTGGCCACGAAGACGGTGAGCTTCAGCAGGCGGCGAATCCGCGTGAGGTCTCCGTCGAGGGCGGCCTTGGCCTGGGCCAGGATGTTCAACGCACAATGGCGGGCGGCTTCCTGCCCCTGTTCCAGGCTCACGTTTTCGCCCAGCGTACCCGTGACCGCAAGGCCACCATCGGCCATCGGTAGCTGTCCGGATGTCTGGAGGATGTTGCCATAGGTGACATAAGCGACATAATTGGCCGCCGGCGCCGCTGCGGCGGGAAGCTTGAGGCCCTTAGCGGCAAGACGGCTTTCAAGGGAATCTGTCATGGATACTCCGACTGCATGTTGCGGGGCGAATGTCCAACGGCGCGTCCAATAAGGCAAGGGGATCGAAGGTTTTGCCGAGCATCCACAACGGAACCCGCTTCGCCATCGTGGCCCTTGGCCTGCTTGCGGCCAGCCTTCCGGCTGCCGCCGCGCCGCTGCGGCCGCATCAGGCGGTCTACGACCTGTCGCTTGCCGGGCAGACGGAAGATATCCTTGCCGTCGAGGGGCGCATCGCCTTTACGCTCAACGCCAAGGCCTGCGGCGACTATGACCTCGATTATCGGTTTGCGGCGCGGTTCCATAAGGATGGGGAGATGACCCTGACGGACCAGCGGACCCGGTCCACCGAACGCGCCCATGGAAAGGAATTCTCGTTCGAGACGACGACCTTCGTCGACGGGCTCGACCAGGGGGCGGTAAAGGGCGCGGCGGTCAATGTGCCGGACGGCACCGATGTGACGCTGAAAGAGCCGGTCATCCGCGATTTCAAGCTTCCGCTGTCGCGCTTCCCGCTGAGCCATACGGAAGAACTCATCACCCAGGGCCGTAAGGGAACCCGCTTCTTCGAGGCGCGCCTGTTCGATGGCGACCCGGAGGCCGAAAAGCTGCTGACGACCACATCCGTCATCCTGCCGGTCAATGACGGCACGCCACCGGCGGAGGGCGGCCGCACGGCTGAGGAGCTGGCCGGGCTCAAATCCTGGATGATCGACGAATCCTACTTCAACAGCGATTCCGACGAGGACGGCCAACCCGTGTTCCGCGCCCGCTACCGGCTTTACGAAAACGGCGTGTCGGATCAGATGCTGCTGGATTTCGGCGCCTACGAGTTGAAAGGCGACCTTGCAAACCTTAAATATCTGACGTCGCCGGACTGCGAATAAAAAGCCATCCGGCGCCATACCAGACGCGGTGACCGTGTTGTCCGGCTTGCCTTTGCGGCCGGCATGTTGTATGCGCCGCGCTATTCCACACACGGATATCGGGTTCTGTCGCGAGGCGGCGGCTCCCACCGGTGGCGGTTCAACCGCTTCTATCCGTGGAGGTTAAACCGGTCAAAAGGATAGATCGATATGGCTCTGCCAGATTATTCCATGCGCCAGCTTCTCGAAGCCGGCGTTCATTTCGGGCACCAGACCCACCGCTGGAACCCGCGCATGGCGCCGTACATCTTCGGCGCGCGCAACAACATCCACATCATGGACCTGTCGCAGACGGTTCCGATGCTGCACAAGGCGCTGCAGACGGTGTCCGACACCGTTGCCCGTGGCGGCCGCGTGCTGTTCGTCGGCACCAAGCGTCAGGCATCCGAGCTGGTGGCCGATGCGGCCAACCGTTCGGCCCAGTACTACGTCAATGCGCGCTGGCTCGGCGGCATGCTGACCAACTGGAAGACGATCTCCAACTCCATCCAGCGTCTGCGCAAGCTCGACGAGATCCTGACCGGCGAAGCCCAGGGTTTCACCAAGAAGGAGCGCCTGACCCTGCAGCGCGAGCGCGACAAGCTCGACCGCGCGCTGGGCGGCATCAAGGACATGGGCGGCGTTCCGGACCTGATCTTCATCGTCGACACCAACAAGGAAGCGATCGCCATCGACGAGGCCAAGCGCCTCAACATTCCGGTCGTCGCCGTCGTCGATTCCAACAGCGATCCTTCCCGCATCGATTTCCCGATCCCGGGCAATGACGATGCATCGCGCGCCATCGCGCTGTATTGCGACCTCATCGCCCGCGCGGCGGTCGACGGCATCGCTCGCCAGCAGGGCGCCATGGGCGTCGATGTCGGTGCGATGGAGACCGCCCCTGAAGAGGCGGCCGCTGCAGAAGAGGCCGAGACCGGCGAACAGAGCGCCGCGGCCTGAGGCCAACCGGCCGCTAGCCTTTCCAGATCGATGGCGCCCGTAATGCGGGCGTCATCTTCGTGGCGCACCTTCCCCCGGACCGGTGCGCCCGTTTGTTTCCGGGGGTGGCATGCCGGACATCCGCTCCCTTAAATTGATACAATAGAAGCAGGATCCGGCATCCCGAACCGGGTGCCGCCGAACCTGCCCCAGCCCAAAGGCCTATCCATGACAATTACCGCTTCGATGGTGAAGGAACTGCGCGAGAAGACCGGCGCGGGCATGATGGACTGCAAGACCGCTCTTGCCGAGACGAATGGCGACATGGAAGCCGCCATCGACTGGCTGCGTGCCAAGGGCATCGCCAAGGCCGACAAGAAGGCCGGCCGCACGGCCGCCGAGGGTCTGGTCGGCGTTGCCGCCGGTGACAACAAGGCCATCGTCGTAGAGGTCAACTCCGAAACGGACTTCGTCGCCCGCAACGATGCCTTCCAGGCGCTGGTGCGCGACATCGCCGAAGTCGGCCTTGCCACCGAAGGCTCCACCGATGCGGTCGCTTCCGCAACGATGCCGGGCAGCGGCAAGTCGGTCTCCGACACCGTCAAGGATGCGGTCGCTACCATCGGCGAGAATCTCGGCCTGCGCCGCACCGCCATGCTGAGCGTCTCCAACGGCGTCGTCGCAACCTACATTCACAACCAGGTTGCCGACGGCCTCGGCAAGCTCGGCGTGCTCGTGGCCATCGAGTCGGACGGCGACAAAGCCGCTCTGACGCAGTTCGGTCGCCAGGTGGCGATGCATGTCGCCGCGACGAACCCGCTTGCCCTCAGCAACGACGAAGTCGACAGCGCGACCGTCGAGCGCGAGCGCGCGATCTTCATCGATCAGTCGCGTCAGTCCGGCAAGCCCGAGAACATCATCGAAAAGATGGTCGAAGGCCGCATGCGCAAGTTCTTCGAAGAGGTCGTGCTGACGAGCCAGGCGTTCGTCGTCAACCCCGACCTCACCGTCGGCGCCGCGCTTAAGCAGGCCGAAGGAACGTTCGGCGCCCCGGCGCGCATCACCGGCTTCATCCGTTTCGCGCTGGGCGAGGGCATCGAGCGTGAAGAAAGCGACTTCGCCGCCGAAGTCGCCGCTGCCGCCGGCAAGAAGTAATCAACCGTTACGAATGTGGATTGGAGGGGCGTCCGCTTGGCAAGCGGACGCCCTTCCTGTATCGCAAGCCAACGTTACGTCGCGCTGTCAGGTCCAGGTTGGAAATCGTTTTCCGCCGACGGTCCGTGACGGTCGGACCATGGCTCGACAGGGAAGACTGACCTTGCGTTACAAAAGCGTACTTCTGAAAGTATCCGGCGAAGCGCTCATGGGCGCGCAGGGATTCGGCATCGACGTCGCCGTCGCAGACCGGATCGCAGCCGACATCCGCCAGGTGCGCGAACTCGGCGTCAAGATCTCCGTCGTCATCGGCGGCGGCAACATCTTCCGCGGCGTCGCCGTGGCGTCCAAGGGCGGAGACCGCGTCACGGGCGACCACATGGGCATGCTCGCCACCGTCATCAACGCCCTCGCGTTGCGGACCTCCCTCACCAAGATCGGCGTCGACGCCATCGTGCTGTCGGCCATCGCCATGCCGGAGATCTGCGAAAGCTTTTCCCAGAGGGCGGCGCTTGCCCATGCGCAGGCCGGCCGTGTCGTCATCTTTGCCGGCGGGACGGGCAACCCCTTCTTCACCACCGATTCCGCTGCCGCCCTGCGCGCTGCCGAGATGGGAGTGGAAGCGCTGTTCAAGGGCACCCAGGTCGATGGCATCTATAGCGCCGACCCCAAGATCCATCCCGATGCCGAGCGCTACGAAACGCTGACGCACGATGAAATCCTGCGCAAGGGCCTGGCCGTGATGGATATCGCGGCCGTGGCGCTGGCGCGCGAAAACCATATCCCCATCGTGGTCTTCTCGATCCACGAAGGCGGCGAATTCGCCCGGATCATATCCGGGCAGGGGCGCGCGACCATCGTGTCCGACTGACGCGCCGCCACACACATTTCCAAAAGAGGACAGAACATGGCCGACTTCGACGTCAATGAAATCAAGCGCCGCATGGATGGAGCCGTGAGCGCCTTCAAAAGCGATCTTGCCGGACTTCGTACGGGGCGGGCCTCCGCTAATCTTCTCGATCCCATCACGGTCGATGCCTATGGGTCATCCATGCCGATCAACCAGGTCGCCAACGTCACCGTGCCGGAATCCCGCATGATCGCCGTGTCCGTATGGGACAAGTCGATGGTGGGTGCGGTGGAGCGCGCTATCCGCGAAAGCAATCTGGGCCTCAACCCGATCACCGACGGAACCACGCTGCGCATTCCGCTGCCCGAGTTGAACGAGCAACGCCGCAAGGAACTGGTCAAGGTTGCGCACCAGTATGCCGAGAACGCCCGTGTGGCCGCGCGCCATGTGCGCCGCGACGGAATGGAAACCTTGAAGAAGATGGAGAAGGACGGCGACATCGGGCAGGATGACAGCCGCCAGACGTCCGACAAGGTCCAGAAGATGACCGACGACACCGTGTCGGAGATCGACAGGCTGCTGACCGCCAAGGAAGGCGAGATCATGCAGGTCTGACCGGGCGCCGGCTGGGTTCGAAGAAAAGGCAGGTCGACGTGCGGCACCCCCGACATATCGCGATCATCATGGACGGTAACGGCCGCTGGGCAAAGGCCCGTGGCCTGCCGCGCACCATGGGGCACCGCCGTGGGGTGGAAGCGCTGCGCGAAGCCGTGCGCGCTGTCGGTCAACTGGGCATCGAGGTTCTGACCCTGTTTGCCTTCTCTTCGGAAAACTGGCGCCGGCCCCAGGACGAAGTCAGCGAATTGATGTCGCTGCTCAAGATATTCATCCGGCGGGATCTGGCGGAACTGCATCGTGAGGGCGTGCGCGTGCGCATCATCGGCGCCCGCGACAATCTTCCGGCCGATATTCTCGGCCTTCTGGAAGAGGCCGAAAGCCTGACGCGCGGCAATACCGGGACGACGCTGGTGATCGCCTTCAATTACGGCGCGCGCGACGAGATCGCACGGGCCGCGCGGCGCATCGCCGAGCGCGTCGCGGCCGGCGAACTGCGCAGCGAAGATGTCGACGCTTCCACGATGGACGCTCACATGGATACGGCGGGGCTGCCCGAGCTCGACCTTATCATCCGCACCAGCGGCGAGCAGCGGCTGTCCAACTTTCTTCTTTGGCAGTCGGCCTATGCCGAACTGGTTTTCCTGCCTTGCCTATGGCCCGATTTCGACCGCGCCGCGCTGCAGGGCGCACTGGATGAATATGCCTCGCGAGATCGCCGCTTCGGCGCCGTCTCGCAAGAGATCGCGTCCTGATCGATGGGCCTGGAGATCGGACGGTTCCTGCGTGTGAAATCCTGGGGCGATCTCAAGCCGCGCCTGATCTCCGCCGTCATCCTGGGTCTGGCGGTTCTGGCACTGGCCATCCTGGGCGGGCTGCCGTTCCGTATCCTGTGCGTCGTCACCGGTTTCATCGTCTTCGATGAGTGGACGCGCATCACCGGTGCCAGGCGCGCCGGGCCGCTGTTCGACGTCGCGCGGAACGCGCTTGCCCTGTCGCTTCTGGCCTTCCTGTTTCATTTCGAGCTGCTGGCGCTCGCCATCGTAGCCTTCGTCGCAGTGTTCATCGCCTTCGTCGACCGGCGCGAAAAGCGGGCCGACTGGGTGGCCGGCGGCCTCGTCTACGCCGCCATCGCCGGGCTTGCGCCGGGTATGGTGCGGGGCGAGGATGTCGAGGGCCTGGCGGCGCTCGGTCTGGTCATCTGCGTCGTCTGGTCTACCGACATCGCGGCCTATTTCAGCGGTCGCACGTTCGGCGGTCCGAAGCTGATGCCGCTGGTCTCGCCCAAGAAGACGATTTCCGGCGCGGTTGGCGGGCTTGTCGCCGGCGTCCTGGCCGGGTGGCTCTACACCCATCTCGTCAGCGGCGATGTCGGTTTCGGCATCCTGTTGCTTTCAGCCGTCCTGTCGGCTGTAGGGCAGGCGGGCGACCTCTATGAATCCTGGGTCAAGCGCCGTTTCGGCGTCAAGGATTCCGGCCGCCTGATCCCCGGCCATGGCGGCCTGATGGACAGGATCGACGCCCTTATCTTCGCCACGGCCGTCCTATGGCTTACGGGGCTGTTCGCCAGCGAGCTTGAAGAACCCGCGCGCGCCATATTTCACCTTTAGGTTTTTCGTACATCCTCATCTGGAGATTGCCACGTCATGGAAGCAGCGGGCGCACTCGGTGCGATCTGGGACAGCGCTCTCGTCAAGGTCGTTCCGTTTCTTTTCGTCCTGACGGTCATCGTCTTCTTCCACGAGCTCGGCCATTATCTGGTCGGTCGCTGGTGCGGCATTCGCATCCTGGCTTTCTCGGTCGGCTTCGGCAAGGAACTGGTCGGCTTCACCGACAGGCACGGCACCCGCTGGAAGCTCTGCATGATTCCGCTGGGCGGATACGTGAAGTTCCTGGGTGACGAGAACGCCGGCAGCATGCCCGACAGGGACGCGCTGGAGCGCATGGACGACGCCGACCGCCGTGGTGCGTTCCACGCAAAAAGCGTCGGGCGCCGCGCCCTGACGGTGGCTGCGGGTCCGGTCGCCAACTTTATCCTGGCCATCGCGATCTTCGCGGCAGTCGCCTATTTCAACGGACGTGTCGTCGGCGATCCGGTGGTTGCCGAAGTGCAGGTGGATTCGCCGGCCGCAACCGCGGGTATATTGCCGGGTGACAGGATCGTCAGCGCGGATGGCCAGGACATCGCCTATTTCGGCGACTTCCAGCGTCACGTCGCCTCGCGCGCCAATATCCCGATCGCGATCGTCGTAGAGCGTGGCGGCGCGCAAGTGCCGCTGACCGTAACCCCGCAGGAGCGGACCCAGACCGATCCGTTCGGTAACGAATACACCATGCCGGTCGTCGGCATCGTGGCCACGGATGCCGCGTCATCCTTCCGGGTCGAGGAATTGACGGTCCTGCAATCGCTGCAGTTCGGCGTGTCGCAAACCTGGTTCGTGACCGAGCGCACGGTGGACTTCATCGGCGGGCTGTTCCGTGGCGCTCAGCCGGTGGACCAGATCGGCGGGCCGATCCGCATCGCGCAGATGTCGAGCCAGGCGGCGACACTTGGCTTTGCCACTCTTCTCAACATGGCGGCCTTGCTGTCCATCTCGATCGGCCTCTTGAACCTGCTGCCGATTCCCATCCTCGACGGTGGCCATCTGCTGTTCTACGCGGCCGAGGCGATCCGCGGAAAACCGCTGAGCGAACGCACGCAGGAGATCGGTTTCCGAATCGGGCTGGTGCTTGTAATGGGGCTCATGGTATTCGCATTCTCGAACGATCTCCTGCGGCTCGGCTAAGCTGCGCCGCAAGGGGTCAGGGGACATCAGGGGGTTTGCCGATCGTTAACCATACGGGGCCGTTGCCGTGTCGATTTCGCAACGCTTTCGTGAATCCTAAACGGATTCAGGCCCAGTCTGGTTGAACGCATCCGCAAAGCCGATACAAGGCATGTGACGTATCCTGTCACGCGTCCTGCTCGGCAGAAGTATAAAAGGTGGTTAGGCCTATGACGGCTGGTTCGAAGCTTCTCAACGCCTTGTCGGCGGCGGCGCTTTCCTCGACGATCCTGACGGCATCCACTGTCGGTATCCAGCTCGGGGTCATGAGCGCTGCGCACGCGGCCGTCGTCAATCGGATCGAGGTTCGCGGTACATCGCGCGTCGATGCCGACACGGTCCGCAACCTCAGCCAGATCCGCACGGGCCAGAATGTGACCCCGGCAGAAATGGATCAGGTGGTAACGCGGCTCTTCGCGACCGGCCTGTTCTCGGATGTCCGTGTCAGCCAGTCGGGCGGCACGATGATCGTCCAGGTCGACGAGAACCAGATCGTCAACGAGGTCGTCTTCCAGGGTAACTCCAAGGTCAAGAACGAGCAGCTCGAATCCGTCGTGCAGACGGCGCCGCGCGCAGCCTACAACGCGTCGACCGCGCAGGCAGACGTGGATGCCATCCGCAGCGTGTATTCCCGCGTGGGCCGCAGCGACGCCCAGGTTTCGGTGCGCACGCTTCCGGCCGATGGCAACCGCGTCAACGTGGTGTTCGAGATCGTCGAGGGTGATCGCACCCGCATCGCGCAGATCAACTTCGTTGGCAACAACGCCTTCGGCGACCGCCGCCTGAAAGAGGTCATCTCGCTGCGTGAAACCGGCTTGTTCGGCTTCCTCCAGAAGAGCGACATCTACGACGAGGATCGTCTGCGCGCCGACGAGGAAACGCTCCGTCGCTTCTATTACAACCGTGGTTTCGCCGACTTCCGTATCGTCTCCTCGGTTGCCGAGCTCGATGCCGCGAAGAACGAATACTTCGTCACGATCACCGTGGAAGAGGGTGAGCGTTACACCTTCGGCAACGTCAACATCGACTCCACCGTGCCCGGCATCGATGCCGCGGCGCTGCAGAACGATCTCGAGACCAAGCCCGGCAATGTCTACAGCGCCGAGAAGGTCGAGGACACGCTCGTCAACCTTACCAACGCCGTGGCGGCCCAGGGCTATGCTTTCGCCCAGGTCACGCCGCGCGGCGACCGCGACTTCACCAACAACACGATCGGCGTCGAATACGTGATCGACCAGGGCCCGCGCGCCTATGTCGAGCGCATCGAGATCCGTGGCAACACGAAGACGCGCGATTACGTCATCCGCCGCGAGTTCGACGTCTCCGAAGGCGACGCCTTCAACCAGGTGCTCGTCCAGCGCGCGCGCCAGCGGCTCGAGGCACTCCGCTTCTTCCAGACGGTCAACGTCTCGACCGCACCGGGCAGCGAGCCCGATCGCGTCGTCGTGGTCGTCCAGGTGGTCGAGCAGTCCACCGGTGAGTTCTCGGTCGGCGGCGGCTATACGACCGGCGGCGAAAACCCGGGCCCTGTGGCAGAGGTCGGCATCACCGAGCGCAACTTCCTCGGTCGCGGCCAGTTCGTGCGTGTGTCCGCCGGCTTCGGCGAGGATACGCGCAACTACAACCTGTCGTTCACCGAGCCCTACTTCCTCGGTCGTCGTCTTGCGGCTGGCTTCGACATCTACCGGACCGAGAACACCTCGTCCGATTACGATATCGAGCGCACCGGCGGCACGCTGCGCATCGCGGCACCCCTCACGCAGCACCTGACGGCGCAGATCGCGTATAACTACAAGGAAGAGCGTTTCGGCGACGATACGGGCGTTGGCCAGTTCGATGCTGCCGGCAACATCTTCTACACGACATGCGCGGATGGCGATAACGCGGCTGCGATCGCAGCGGCTTCGGGCACGCCGGCCACCTTCATCGGTCAGTATGCGCCGCGTTACACCAACTCGGCCATCATCAACCAGGCGATCTGCGACAGCCCGTACACGACGTCGTCGATGTCCTACGCGCTGACCTACAATACGCTGGACAGCAGCTCCGATCCGCGTGACGGCTTCTTCATCCAGGCCGGACAGGAAGTGGCAGGCCTGGGCGGCGACGCCGAGTTCCTGCGCACGACGGGCAAGGCCTCGTGGTTCTCGCTGCTGAACGAAGAATATGACGTGATCGGTCAGTTGAGCGGTGGGGCAGGCAACGTCACTGCGCTCGGCGACGACCTGCGCGTCTTCGACAATTTCTTCAAGGGGCAGGATATCGTCCGCGGCTTCCGGTATCAGGGTATCGGACCACGCCAGTTCGCGGTCGACGGGGCAGGCAACGTGATTCCTGGCAGCAATGGTGTCGCCATCGGCGGCGAGAACTATGCCAATGCCAGCGCCGAAGTTACCTTCCCGCTGCCGCTGGTCTCGCGCGATCTCGGCTTCCGTGGTGCGGCCTTCGCCGATGCCGGCTCGCTCTGGGGTTCGGAGTTCGCCAATCAGCCGGGCGTCGTGGGTGACGATTTCAACATCCGCGCCTCGGCCGGTGTCGGCCTGATCTGGGCATCGCCCTTCGGTCCGATCCGCGTGAACTACGCCTATCCGATCGCCAAGGAAGATTATGACCGGACGCAGGAGTTCTCGTTCGGCTTCTCCTCGCGCTTCTGATACCACGGGCCGGGTAAAGCCAACTCGGCCCGGAATGGAACGATGAACGAAACCTCGTTTTTCAGCCGCGGCGAGCCGAAGACACTCGGCTCGCTTGCGGCGCTTTGCAGTGGAGTGCTGGAGCAGGCGGAAGCGGGCGAATTGCCGATAGACGGCATCGCGACGCTCGAGCGGGCCGGCCCCACGGACATCAGCTTTTTCGACAATCCCAATTACGAGCACGAGCTTGCGGTTACGCGGGCAGGCGCCATCATCGTCGCCGAGCGCTATTCGAAGCTGGTCCCGGCCGGTATCGCCCGTCTCGTCGTGGCGGATACGCAGACTGCCTTCGCCAAGGTCGGCGCGGCGCTGTTTCCGGCTGCGATGTCGCCTTCGGCTTTCGGAGGCGAGGGGGGCATATCCCCTCAGGCCAGCGTTCACCCCACTGCCCGGATAGAAGATGGCGCGACGATCGAGCCGTTCGCCGTGGTCGGTCCTGACGTCGAGATCGGTTCCGGCACCGTCATCGGTGCCGGCGCGGCTGTCGGCGGCGGCTGCCGCGTCGGACGGGATTGCGCCATCGGCGCCGGCGTCAGCCTACAGCATGCACTGCTGGGAAACCGGGTCATTCTGCATCCCGGCGTGCGCATCGGCCAGGACGGATTTGGCTACGCGATCGGCCGCGAGGGCATCCTGAAGCAGGTGCAGATCGGCCGCGTGATCGTTCAGGACAATGTCGAGATCGGCGCCAACTCGACGGTGGACCGCGGCGCTGTCCGCGATACCGTGATCGGCGAAAACACCAAGATCGATAATCAGGTGCAGATCGCCCACAATGTTCGGATCGGACGAAATTGCGTCATCGTGTCGCAAGTCGGCATAGCCGGAAGCGCGACAATCGAAGACAATGTCGCTATTGGGGGGCAATCCGGGGTTAACGGACATGTGACCGTCGGCAAGGGTGCGCAGATCGCGGCCGTCAGCACGGTTGCGGGCGACGTGCCGCCCGGCGCGCGGTGGGGAGGCACTCCGGCGCGTCCGGTGCGCGACTGGTTGCGCGAAGTCACGTGGCTCCGGGAGATGGCGCGCGCCAAGCGGACGACAGGAGGACAGGAATGAGCGAAGAGAAGCCGGTGCTGGAAAAGATGGACGTCATGGAGATCATGGCGCTCTTGCCCCACCGCTACCCTTTCCTTCTGGTCGACCGGATCATCGAGATCGACGGCGACAGAAGTGCCATCGGCATCAAGAACGTCACCGCCAGCGAGCCCCAGTTCCAGGGGCATTTTCCCGGCAACCCGGTCATGCCGGGCGTCCTGATCATCGAGGGTATGGCGCAGACCGCCGGCGCCATCTGCACGCGCGGCCTCGGCGGCATGCCGGCGCTGGTTTACCTGATGACCGTGGACAACGCGAAGTTCCGCAAGCCCGTGGTGCCGGGCGACAGGCTTGAATACCATGTCACGCAGGTCAAGAAGCGCGGCAATATCTGGCGCTTCGACTGCGTTGCCAAGGTCGATGGCGTCAAGGTGGCCGAGGCCACCGTCAGCGCCATGGTCGCACAGGCGGAGGCCGCCTGAGCAAGCTGATGTCATCGAACGATTACACCATTCATCCGACGGCCATCGTCGAAGACGGGGCCGTCATCGGAGCCGGTTGCGAGATCGGCCCGTTCTGCCATATCGGCCCGCGCGTCGTGCTGGGCGCAAACTCCCGGCTTCATTCGCACGTCGTTCTGGCGGGCAATACGCGCATCGGCGACAATGCGCAGATATACCCATTTGCGTCCCTTGGGCACGCGCCGCAGCACCTGAAATATCGGGGTGAGGACACACGCCTGGTGATCGGGGCCAACTGCCTGATCCGTGAAAGCGTGACCATGAACCCTGGCACGGTGCAGGGGCGCTCCGAAACGACCATCGGCGACAATTGCGCCTTCTTCACCGGGGCGCATGTGGCGCATGACTGCATCCTCGGCAACAACGTGACCATCATCAACAATGTGATGCTGGCCGGTCATTGCACGATCGGGGATTATGCCACCTTCGCCGGCGGCTCGGCCATCCACCAGTTCACCCGGGTCGGTCATCACGCCTATATTGGCGGCCTTGCCGCCGTGGAAGGGGACGTGATCCCCTTCGGCATGGTCATCGGCAACCGCGCCTACCTCGCCGGGCTCAACCTCATCGGCATGAAGCGCGCGGGTTTCAACCGTGAGGCCATCCGCAATGTGCGCAAGGCCTATCGGATGCTGTTTTCCGAAGATCTGACCTTCAAGGAAAACATGGAAGAGGTCGAGGCCGAGTATCCGGAGGACCCGCTTGTCCAGGATCTGCTCGGCTTCATCAAGGCCGGCGGCGACAGGGCGCTATGCTTCCCCCGGTCGGTCCGGCCAGCTTGAGCGCGGGCTTGCCGGCGCCGGTGGGCATGGTGCCTGCCACGCCCGGCGAGGCGTTCGGCATCGTTGCCGGCGGCGGTGTCCTGCCGAAGATGATCGCGGATACGCTGCAGCGCGTCGGCTTTACGCCGGTGGTCGTGCCGGTGGGCGACGGGTGGCTGGAAGACTGGTCGCCCTACCGCAACCGGCCGCTGAAATGGTCGCAGACAGGGGATATCTTCCCCTACCTGCGCAAGGCGGGTGTCCGGCATCTCGTCTTCTGCGGCACGATCTCGATCCGGCCGGATTACCGCTCCATGATCCCGTCGCTGCAGACGCTGCGGCTGCTTCCGGAAATCCTTTCCATCATGCGCGGCGGCGACGATACGATGCTGCGCGCCGTATCCCGTGCCTTCGAACGGCGCGGTTTCGAGCTGCATGGCGTGCAAGAGATCATACCGGGCCTCATCGCCCCCGAGGGGCTTATCGCAGGCCGGGCGCCGGACGATGCGGAGGCCAGGGCCATCGAAAGGGCCGCTGAGGCGGCACGGGCGCTGGGCCATCTCGATATCGGGCAGGCCGCGGTGGCTTCGGCCGAGCGGGTCATCGCACTGGAAGGTATCGAGGGGACGCGAGACATGCTCAAGCGTGTCGCCGACCTGCGTCTTCAGGGCCGCATCGGGCGGTCCGAAAGAACGGTCCTCTTCAAGGCCGTCAAGCCGCAGCAGGATCGCCGGCTGGATCTGCCCAGCATCGGCGTTGAGACGATCGAGCAGGCGGCGGAAGCCGGCCTTTCCGGCATCGGGGTGTCTTCCGGTGCCTCGCTCGTCATCGATATCGATGCGCTTGCCGAGGCGGCAGCGCGCCGTGGCCTGTTCGTTGTCGGCGTTGCCGAGGGGAGGCATCCATGAAGGTTGGTTTCGTGGTGGGCGAGCACTCCGCCGACAGGATCGGGGCGGACATCATTCGCGGCCTGCGCAGCCTTGGGGCAACCATAGAGCCCGTGGGCCTTGGCGGGACCGCCATGGAGGCCGAAGGCCTGCACAGCTTTTTCGACATCGAAGAATTGTCGATCATCGGCGTCGGCGCGATCGTGGCGCGGCTGCCGCAGTTGATGCGGCGCCTGTCGCAGACCGTCGACGGCCTGCTCGACGCGCGCCCGGACGTCGTCGTTACCATCGACAGTTTCACCTTTACCAACCGCGTCGCTGCGCGGTTGCGCAAGGCGCGTCCCGATCTGAAGATCGTCAATGTCGTGCCGCCGGCGATCTGGGCCTACAGGCCCGAGCGCGCCAAGGCGCTTGCCGCGGCCGTGGACCACACGGTGTGCCTGTTTCCCTTTGAGCCGGCCTATATCGCCGCAGCCGGCGGCCCACCGGCCAGCTATGTCGGCCACACGATCATGAGCGAGCCGCATCTGAACGCGATATGGCAGGCACGTGGCGGCGGCGTTGAAAAACCAATCGGAGAGCCGCCGACTCTGCTGATTCTTCCAGGCTCAAGGCGCGGCGAGGTGAACCGCCTGATGGACGATTTCGGAGCGACTTTCGCGGAACTGAAAACCCGGATGCCGGGTTTGCGCGGCGTCTTGCCCGTCGTGCCCCGCGTTGCCTCCCTGATCCGGGACAAGCTGTCCGCATGGCCCGAAAAACCCGAAGTGGTGGAGGGCGAGGAGGCCAAGTGGCGTGCGTTTGCCGAGGCAGACGCGGCGCTGGCGGCCTCGGGCACCGTCGCGCTGGAACTGGCCCTTGCCGGAACGCCGATGGTCATTGCCTATCGGCTGGACCCGCTGTCCTATCAGCTGCGTCGTCTCATCACCGGATGGACGGCGGTGCTGCCCAACTACATCGTGGACCATCCGCTCGTGTCCGAGCATTTCCACGAGTTCGTACGCCCGCAACTCCTGTCGCGCAGGCTGGAGCGCCTTTTGAAGGATACGGGCGAGCGGCGGGCCCAGATGGAGGGCTTTGCCGAAATCCACCGCCTGATGACCGTGGACCGGAGCCCCGGTGAAGCCGCCGCCGCTATCATCCTGCAACAGGCTGGACACTAGGCCGCGCCCTTTAGGCGTTCAAATGCAAAAGGCGCGCCCCCGGAAGGGAGCGCGCCTTTTTGTTGCTTCGAGAAAGCGTCAGCTGCGCTTGTCGACTGCCAGATAGTCGCGCTGCGGCGAGCCCGTGTAAAGCTGGCGCGGGCGGCCAATGCGCTGCTGCGGGTCTTCGATCATTTCCTTCCACTGGGCGATCCAGCCGACAGTCCGCGCGAGGGCGAACAGCACGGTGAACATCGTGGTCGGGAAGCCGAGCGCCTTCAGCGTGATCCCCGAATAGAAATCGACGTTCGGGTAGAGCTTCTTCTCGATGAAGTACTCGTCGTTCAGCGCGATGTGCTCCAGCTCCATCGCCACTTCGAGGAGCGGGTCGTCCTTCAGGCCGAGCTCGTCCAGCACCTCGTGGCAGGTTTTCTGCATGATCTTGGCGCGCGGATCGTAGTTCTTGTACACGCGGTGGCCGAAGCCCATCAGGCGGAACGGATCGTTCTTGTCCTTGGCGCGTGCGACGAACTCGGGGATGCGGTCCTTGCTGCCGATCTCCGACAGCATGTTGAGCGCCGCCTCGTTGGCGCCGCCATGCGCCGGACCCCACAGACATGCAACGCCCGCGGCGATGCAGGCGAAAGGGTTGGCGCCGGACGAACCGGCCAGCCGCACCGTGGAGGTGGAGGCATTCTGCTCGTGATCGGCGTGGAGAATGAAGATGCGATCCATCGCGCGGGCGAGAACCGGGTTGATCTTGTAAGGCTCGCACGGCACGGCGAAGCACATGTGCAGGAAGTTTTCCGCGTAGGACAGGTCGTTGCGCGGATACACGAAAGGCTGGCCGATATGGTATTTGTAGGCCATCGCCGCGAGGGTCGGGATCTTGGCGACCATGCGGATGGACGCCACCATGCGCTGGTGCGGGTCCGTGATATCGGTCGAGTCGTGGTAGAAGGCCGACAGGGCGCCCACCGAGCCGACCATGACGGCCATCGGGTGCGCGTCGCGCCGGAAGCCGGAAAAGAACTTCGTCATCTGCTCGTGCACCATCGTGTGGCGCGTGACACGATAGGTGAAGTCTTCCTTTTCCTGGGCGGTGGGCAACTCGCCATAGAGCAGAAGGTAGCAGACCTCGAGGAAGTCGCCTTCCTCGGCGAGCTGCTCGATGGGATAACCCCGATGCAGGAGGACGCCCTCATCCCCATCGATGAAGGTGATCTTCGATTCGCAGGAGGCGGTGGAGGTAAAGCCCGGATCGTAGGTGAACGCACCGGTGTCCTTGTAGAGAGAACCGATGTCGACGACATCGGGGCCGATGGTGCCGTGGCGGACGCCGAAATTGGCTTCCTTTCCGTCCAGCGAAAGCTTGGCGGCTTCACTCATGCGCGTTCCCTTCTTCGAAAGCCGCCGGATCGCTGACGCGGTGGCCGGCGGCGCATAGGTCGATTTCGGAGCTCATGCCTAACTTGTCCGCGTCGTGCGAACAAGTTTTCGGCACTTACTTTTTTCTGCAAAGCAGCGATTTATGCCGCACTGCCAATCAAAAGATATTATAGGGCCCATTCACGATTGGTCTGCCAGACGTGCAAGGGATTCCTCGCGGCCCAGCACTTCCAGAACGTCGAAGACGCCGGGAGATGTCGTGCGGCCTGTCAGCGCAGCGCGCAGCGGCTGCGCGACCTTGCCGAGCTTCAGCCCTTCCTTCTCCGCGTAATCGCGCACGACCGCCTCCAGGCTGGCAACCGTCCAGTCCGAGACTGCCGAGAGGGCCGGCAGAAGGCCCGCGACGATCTCGCGCCCTCCGGTGCCCAAGGTTTCGGCAGCTTTTTCCTCCATCGGGAGAGGGCGGTTGGCAAACAGGTAGGATGCGCTGTCGGCCAGCTCGACAAGCGTCTTGGCGCGCTCCTTCAGGCCGGGCATGGCGCGCGTGAGAAGGTCGAGCGTCTCGGTGTCATCCTTCTGCCGAAGGATGGAGCCGTTCGGCAGATAGTCGCGCTCCGCCATCAGGGTGCGGGCCAGTTCGGCGTCGTCGCTGTGGCGCATCCAGTAGCCGTTGACGGCTTCGAGCTTGGCGAAATCGAAGCGGGCGGCACCCTTGTTCACGTCTGCGATGTCGAACCAACGGATCATGTCCTCGATCGACATGATCTCGTCGTCGCCGTGGCTCCAACCCAATCGGACCAGATAGTTCTTCAGGCCGACGGGCAGATATCCCATCTCGCGGTAGGCCTCGACGCCCAATGCGCCATGGCGCTTCGAAAGCTTGGCGCCGTCCGCGCCGTGGATCAGCGGAATATGGGCCATGACCGGAACGTCCCAGCCCATGGCCTGGAAGATCAGCGTCTGCCGCGCGGCGTTGGTGAGGTGGTCGTCGCCCCGGATGATATGGGTGATGCCCATGTCGTGGTCGTCCACCACCACGGCCAGCATGTAAGTGGGCGTGCCGTCGGACCGCAGCAGAACGAGGTCGTCCAGATCCTTGTTGGGAAAGCGCACGTCGCCCTGCACCTGATCGCGCACCAGGGTCTCGCCTTCCAGCGGGGCGCGCAGCCGGATGACCGGCTTCACGTCGGCGGGCGCCTCGGACGGGTCACGGTCGCGCCAGCGGCCATCATAGCGCGGCGGGCGCTTTTCGACGCGCGCCTTCTCGCGCATCTCTTCCAGTTCCTGGGGGGTCGCATAGCAGTAATAGGCGTTGCCGCGGCGGACCATGTCCTCGGCCACCTCGCGGTGGCGGGCGACACGCTCGAACTGCGAGATCGGCGGTTCATCGGCGTCGAGACCCAGCCACGACAACCCGTCGATGAT
>NZ_BBWQ01000007.1 GCF_001463885.1 Aureimonas altamirensis
GTCGAGACCCAGCCACGACAACCCGTCGATGATGGCCGTCACCGCCGCATCGGTGGAGCGCTCGCGATCCGTATCCTCGATGCGCAGCAGCATCTTGCCGCCGTGATGACGGGCATAAAGCCAATTGAACAGCGCCGTCCGGGCTCCGCCGATATGAAGATATCCGGTGGGCGAGGGCGCGAAGCGGGTGACCACGGTCTCGGTCATGAAAACTCCAGTTGTCTTTAACGGCCGGTTTGCGCGCTCAAAAGGCGCAAGCTTTGGATAACGCGACGCTCGGAGGCCAATTCGGGCCGCAGCAATCCGTGCCGTTCATGCCGCTGTGTATCATAGGAGAGAGGCCAGGCAAGCAGCCTGTTGCAGGGGATGATCCGGAGAATGAGTCGACTGCGTTCCGCATTCGAGCGCGAGGCATCGGCACGCAGCCACATCCATTTCGTTTCGCCGGGTCTCATCCTTGCCATCGCGCTCTTCTATGCGGCCGGCCTGCGGATCCCTCCGCCTTACTGCGTGGCCATTCTGGTCGCCTCTCTCGTGGCTCTATATGCCGCAAACGAGGCGCCGCCGCTGGCCCGCTGCGTCCTGAGGGCAATGCTGGCGCTGGCGTGTACGCTCGCCGCCGGCCAGCTTCTGTGCCACGTGGAACTTGCACGGACGCAGACGACGATCCTGTCGGGTGGCGCCACCGTTTCGGTAACGGGGCGCGTCGCGATGCGCGAAGCCGACGAGAACGGCAAGATGCGCTACATCGTGGATCTGGAGGAAACGGAAAGGCCGGTCTTGTCGCGGCCGCCCCAGCGCATGCGCATCGCCGTTTCCAGCCGCCACGAGCCCATTCCCATCGGCGGCATCTATCGCGGCCTGGTGCGCCTGGGGCCGCCCAGCGGGCCGGCCTTCCCGGATGGATATGATTTTGCCTTCGGCGCCTTCTTCGACGGTGTGGGCGCCTACGGTTTCTCGCTGGGCCCGCCCGAGTCCATCCCGTATCAGACGCCGTCGTCGCTATCGGAGCGTTTCGCCGAATGGCTGATCGGCCTGCGTGTCGACATGTCCCGCAGGATCAGGGCGGTCCTGCCGGGCGCGGAGGGGGCGGTGGCCGCCGCGCTGATATCGGGTGAGCGCACGGGCATCCCCGACGAGATCGACGAGATTTTCCGCATCACCGGCCTGTCGCATGTGCTGTCCATTTCGGGCTTTCACATGGTGCTTGTGGCGGGTTTCGTCATGGCGGCCGTGCGCAGCCTGCTGGTGCTGCTACCGCCGATCCTGTCGCCGGTTTCGCCGCGCAAGGCAGGTGCCGTTGCGGCCCTGATGGCCACGACGGGCTATATGGCAATTGCAGGGCCCAACGTCGCGACCGAGCGCTCCTACATCATGATCGCGATCATGCTGGTTGCCGTCCTGATGGAGAAACCCGCGCTGACGCTGCGCAATGTCACCCTTGCCGCCATCGCCGTCCTGACGATCGCGCCCCACGCTGCCCTGACGGCCAGTTTCCAGATGTCCTTTGCCGCAACCGCCGCCCTGGTGGGTCTTGCCGCTGTCCTGACGCGGCGGTGGCAGACGCCACCCGGCGAAGAGAAGGGCCTGCGCCCCTTCGCGTGGCTTGCCGTCGCCTGTATCGCATCGGCAGTGGCCGGGGCAGCGACCGCCCCTTACGGCCTCTATCATTTTCAGAGGCTGGCGCCGTACGGCATCCTGGCCAACGTGGCGACGATGCCCTTGTTCAGCTTCTGGGTCATGCCGGCGGCGCTTGCCGCGGCTCTTGCGATGCCGTTCGGCCTCGACGCGCCTTTTCTGCACGTGATGGGATGGGGCTTGTCCGTGGTTTTCATGGTGACGCGCTATCTGGCCGAGACCTTCCCCGATCAGGGCGGCATGGCCTTGCCGGCACCCTCGCTTATTGCCCTGTCGCTTGCACTGTTTATGGCGTGCTTTCTGGCCAGCGCGCTGCGTTGGCTGGCACTGCCGGCAGCAGTCTTGGGCGGCGTTCTTGCAATGGGTGGGGCACTGCCGCCGGATATCCTGATCTACGAGGATGGCACGAAAGTCGCGCTGGTCGATGCCGGGCACATTTCCTATCTGGGGAAGCGCCCGGGCCGCTTTATCGCGAACCAGTGGGAAAGGCGTTTCGGCCCGCCTGGCGCGGATGGCCCGCTGCCCTGCGAACCGCCCGCCTGCCAGCTTGCCACCGCATCCGGTATCCGCCTGGCGTGGACGGACTCCCTGGAGGAAACGGACAGGCTTTGCGCCGAGGCAGACCTTGTGATCGTGGCGCGGGCGCTTCGCCGCAACCGATGTTCAAATAGAGGCGCAACGCTGGTCACGTTGCGCAGCCTGCGCCGGACCGGCTCCCTTGCCATATCCCGCGGTGATGGGGGGAGGCTGGTGGTGACGCCGTCCATCCCGGCTGACCCGCCGGAATGGAACGTGCACCGCAAGGCGGCATGGCCGGAATACTGGAAGAAGGACGGCGAAGCCAAGACCGGCGGTATGCCGAAAGAAACCGTCAGTAGCGCCGTATCAGGCCCACCAGCCGCCCCTGCACCTGAACCCGATCCGAATTGAATATCCGGGTTTCGTAGGCGGGGTTTGCTGCCTCCAGTGCGATTGCGGTGCCCTTGCGGCGGAACCGCTTCAGGGTCGCTTCCTCGTCGTCCACCAGCGCGACGACGATATCGCCCGGCGTTGCCGTATCCACCCGGCGGATCACGACCGTATCCCCATCCAGAATCCCGGCTTCCACCATCGAGTCGCCGGAAACCTCCAGCGCATAATGCTCGCCGGGGCCAATCATGTCCGGTGGCAGCGTCAGGCTATGGGTGTTGTTCTGGATGGCGGATATGGGCACACCCGCCGCGATGCGGCCCATGACGGGAATGCTGATACCGGCATCGGCATCGTTTGCCGCAGGGGCTACCCGGCGGCGCGCCGCCAGGCCCGATGCGGCAGACTGTTCGGCCAGGGAGACGACGTTGGACGGCGTGGGGGCAGAGGCTGCACCCCGGCCGCTGCGTGCCATCGACTCGGGTAGCTTGACGACCTCCAGCGCCCGCGCCCGGTTGGGCAGGCGGCGGATGAACCCACGCTCCTCCAGCGCGGTGATCAGGCGGTGGATGCCGGACTTCGACCGCAGGTCGAGCGCGTCCTTCATCTCGTCGAAGGAAGGCGGAACGCCGGCGGAATGCAGCCTCTCGTGAATGAACATCAAGAGATCATGCTGTTTGCGCGTTAGCACGTGCCGCCCCCGGAATCGATGAAAAACAAAACCAGAACAAACCTAGCTGTTCCAGTTGTGTTCTGCAAGCGTTCATGGCGCCCTAATCGAGGGGGATGAACAGACAGTCCTGTCCGGCTTCCGCGGCGGGTGCGGCAACGGGGCGATACAGAAGTGCATCGGCAAGCGCGTAGATGGACAGAAGGGACGAATCCTGCCGTGGCAAGGCTTCCACCTGCGGTGCGCCCTCTGGCGGGTAATGCAGGCGGGCACGCACGAAGTCGGCGCGCTCACCGCCTTGTGGCATTGCCGCAGACAGGACGCCGCGCTGGAGGCCCAAACCCGCGCCAAGCCCCGCAAGACGGCGGACAAGGGGGCGCAGGAACAGTGTTGCGGCCACCATGGTCGATGCCGGGTTGCCCGGCAGCCCGATAACCCGCAGCGCGCCCTTGCGGCCCGCCATGACGGGCTTTCCGGGGCGCATGGCCACCTTCCAGAAATCCAGCTCGACGCCGCGCGCCTGCAGGGCCGGGGCTACGAGGTCGCGGTCGCCGACCGAGGCGCCGCCGATGGTGACGATGACATCCGCGCGCGCATCCTCTGCTTCCGCAAGCCGAGCCTCCAGCACGGCCAGGTCGTCCGGCGCTATGCCAAGGTCCAGCACGTCGCCTCCATGGGCTTCCACCATCGCGGCAAGGCCGAACCCGTTGGAGGCTACGATCTGGTCGGGGCCGGTGCTTTCGCCTGGCATCACCAGTTCGTCGCCGGTGGCCAGAATGGCAACGCGCGGCCGGCGCCGGACGGGAAGTTGCGGGTGGCCGGCGCTGGCGGCAAGCGCAACGTGGCCAGCGCGCAAGTGCAGACCCGCCTGCAGCAGCACGGCCCCGTGCGCAAAGTCGAGGCCGGCTTTTCTGATATGGCGTGCCGGTTCCGCCGCGACATCGACACGCAACGTATCCGGCGCTTCGAGCGTCGCGTTTTCCTGAATCAGTACCGTGTCCGCGCCTGCGGGCAGGGGCGCCCCGGTAAAGATGCGCACCGCGGCTCCCGGCTCGACGGTGCCGGCGAATGCCGCGCCTGCGGCCGAAATGCCGGTAACCTTAAGGACCGCGCCCTTGGAGGCATCGGCGGCCCGCACGGCGTAGCCATCCATCGCGGAAGCGTCGAATGGCGGCTGCGTCCGCAGGGCGGAGATATCGTCGGCAAGCACACGGCCCGCAGCGGCGCGCAGCGCGACGGTTTCCGTTTCCAAGACGGGGCCAACCCCGTGCAGAAGCCGGGAGAGGGCTTCCTCTACCGGCATCAGGCTCAAGACGGTGATCCTTCTGCCCGCCAGTCGCCCGAGCTGCCGCCCGACTTGGTCAGAAGGCGGATATTGGAAATGGCCATGTCCCGGTCGACACCCTTGGCCATGTCGTAGATGGTCAGGCAGGCCACGGACACCGCCGTGAGCGCCTCCATCTCCACCCCGGTCGGGCCCGAGACGCGCGCCATGGCCGTAACGCGCAGGCCGGGCAGGGCTGGTTCGGGCGCAATGTCCACCGACACCTTGTCGAGCATCAGCGGGTGGCACAACGGAATGAGCTCGCTGGTCTTCTTGGCGCCCATGATACCGGCGATCCGCGCTATGGCGACGACGTCGCCCTTGCGCACGGCATTGTCCACGATGAGCGCCAGCGTCTCCGGGCGCATCAGGACAAGCCCTTCGGCCATGGCCTCGCGCCGCGTGGCCGGCTTGTCGCCGACATCCACCATGCTGGCGGCACCCGTGGCGTCGAGATGGGTGAGGGTGCCTGCCGTCAAACCGCCTCTCCATGGATCTGCAGGCCCAGAAGGCGGCGCGTGGCGGCGGTAACGTCGTCCTGCCTCATCAGGCTTTCCCCGACCAGGAAGGAAAGGATGCCCGATTTTGCCAGGCGCTCGCAGTCGGCATGGGTGAAGATGCCGCTTTCCCCGACGAGGATGCGCTCTTCGGGCACCATAGGGGCAAGACGCTCGGCCACGGCGAGGTCTGTTTCGAAAGTCCTGAGATTGCGGTTGTTGATCCCGACGAGAGGCGAACGCAGCTTGAGGGCGCGCTCCATCTCGGTCTCGTCATGCACCTCGATCAGGCAGTCCATGCCATGATGGATCGCCGCATCCTCGATCTCGGCGGCTTTGGCGTCGTCCAGGCTGGCCATGATGATCAGGATCGCGTCCGCGCCCCAGGCGCGTGCTTCCGCCACCTGATAGGTATCGAACATGAAATCCTTGCGCAGGGCGGGCAGGTGCGTTGCCTCCCGCGCCGCCGTCAGGAAGGACGGCGCCCCCTGGAAACTCGGCCCGTCGGTCAGGACGCTGAGGCAGGCGGCACCGCCGGCCTGGTAGGCCTCTGCCAGAAGCGCCGGCTCGAAATCGGGCCGGATCACCCCCCTGGACGGGCTTGCCTTCTTGATTTCGGCGATCAGCCCGTAATGGCCCGACGCCTGTTTGCGGGCCAGGGCATCGGCAAAGCCGCGCGGCGCCGACTGGGCGCGGGCACGGGCTTCCAGTTCACCGAGCGAGACCTTGGCCTTCGCGGCTGCGATCTCTTCCAGCTTGTAGGCTTCGATCTTCGCCAGAATGTCGCTCATGCGATGGTCTTCCTCATGTCGCGCGTGGTCGCCACCAGCGTATCTAGGCTATGGAGCGCGGAGCCGTCGTCGATGGCGCGGGCCGCCTGCACAAGGCCTTCGCCGATTTCGTCTGTCCGGCCGGCGACGCAAAGGGCAGCCGCCGCATTCAACAGAACGATATCGCGGTAGGCCCCGGCCTCGCCCTCGAGCACCCGCCGAAGGGCGACTGCATTGGCCGCGCCGTCGCCGCCGCGTATCTCGTCCAACTGCCGGCGTTTCAGGCCGAACTCCTCCGGCGTGATGGTAAAGCTGCTGATCGCACCATCGCGGAGCACGGCGATCTCCGTCGACCCGCAGACGGTGATCTCGTCCAGCCCGTCGCCATGCACGACGAAGGCCCGTTCCGTGCCAAGGGCGGCAAGACTTTCGGCCAAAGGGAGCAGCCATTGCGGATCGTAGACGCCCAGCAGCATGCGGCGCACGCCCGCAGGGTTGGCCAGCGGACCCAGCATGTTGAAGATGGTGCGGGTGCCAAGCTCGACCCGGCTTGGACCCACGAAGCGCATGGCCGAGTGGTGCGTCGGCGCAAACATGAAGCCGATGCCGGCCTTGGCGATCACGGGGCCGATGGCTTCCGGCGGCAGGTCCACATCGACGCCCAGCGCCGCCAGCACGTCGGCCGCGCCGGATTTGGACGAAAGGGCGCGGTTGCCGTGCTTGGCGACGGTGACGCCGCAGCCGGCCACGACGAACGCCGTGCAGGTAGAAATGTTGAGCGTGCCCGCATGGTCGCCGCCGGTGCCGACGATATCCACGGCATCCGCATCAACGCCGTCGACGCGCGCCATATGCGCGCGCAGAACGTCGACCGCACCGGCGATCTCGTCCACCGCCTCGCCGCGGACGCGCAGCGCCATAAGAAAGCCGCCGATCTGCGAGGGCGTCGCATCCCCCGACATCAGCACCGAAAAGGCTGCGCGGGCCTCCTCGCGCGTCAGCACCTGACGGTCTGCAACCTTGGCAAGAAGCGGCTTCAGCCCGGCTGTCACTGCAGCACCCCACGGACCTGGTCCATCGCCTGCTGATGGTATTCCACCGGAATGTCGCGCTGCAGGCGCGCCACGAAGCCTTGCAGCAGGTCGTTGTCGGCCATGTCGTTCATCTGGTCCACAAGCCCGGCCTGCACGCTTGCACGCGGGTCCGCCGGCAGGGATGTCTCCGTCACCTGCAGAACCATCCAGCTCCCGTCCGTGGATGCCGGGGCATCCGCTACGTGGCCCTGCGGCCCTTCGAATGCCGCCATCGTGGCCGGCTGGCCGATCTGCGAGGGGCCGCTGGCGCGCGTCAGCCCGGATGTCGTCTGGACCGAAAGCCCAGCCTCGGCGGCGATGTCGGCAAGGCTGGTTCCGGCCCTGGCGCGTTCCACCATCGCCTTGGCGCGCTCTTCCTGGAGACGGTCGCCCTCGTCGGTCTTCCAGTCCGCGACGACGCGGTCACGGACCTCGTCCAGCGGCCGCTCTTGTGCTTCCTGGATGTCCGTCAGGTCGAAGAAGACATAGGAGCCCGTCGCGAAATTGACCGGCTCTGCCGCCGTTCCGGGCTGGGCCAGGAACAAGGCGGTCAAGAGGTCGCTGCCGCCGACAAGGTTCTCGATTTCCTGTCCGTCGGCGTTGCGGCCCTTCTGGTCGATGCCCTGAACGGAGGTCAGCTCAAGGCCGGCGGCTTCCGCAGCCTCGGCAAGCGTGGCACCCGAGCCGAGCGAATCCTGGATGGCGGTGTAGGCTTCCGTGGCGCGGGCATTGGCGCGCACCGCGGCAAGCTGCTGACGGATCTCGTCGCGCACGGCATCGAGGCTCCGCACCTCGGCCGGCTGGATTTCGGTGACCTGCACGATGACGGGCCCGAACAGCCCTTCCACGACGCCGCTCGGCTGGTTCGGCTGCAGCCCGAAAGCGGCATCACGCACCACCGTATCGGGGATCTGGTCGGCCGTGCGCAGCCCCAGCTCTACGTCCGCGTCGCTGCGGCCGGCGGCGCGCGCCGCATCCGCAAAGCTCTGGCCGCCGGCCATCGCCGCCGCCGCCGCGTCTGCCGCTGCCCGGTCGGGGAAGACGATCTGCTGCACGCGGCGCCGTTCCGGCGTGGTGAAGTCTGCGATGTTGCCGGTGTACTCGGCTTCGATCTCGTCCTCGGTGATGGATGCCGGGTCGAAGAGCTGCTCGGGCACCAGCGCGACATAGGAATAGGAGCGCAGCTCGGGGATCGCGTAATCCTCGGAGGTGTCGTCGTAGAGCGCCTGGACGGCCGCGTCGTCCGGCTCGGGAATCTCGGATGCCGGGATGGGCGGAAGCGTGATCGCGGCGATGGTGCGCCGCTCGCCATTGTAGGTGCCCATCGCATCCGAGAAGGCGGCGGGCAGGGCCATGCCGCCCGTTACCGCATCCATCACCTGGATGCGGCGCGACATCTTGCGCTCTTCTGCGGCGTACTGCTCTTCGGTCAGGTTGGCGCGCTGCAGGACCAGCCTTGCGGTGTTGGCCGAGTAGTTGCCCGACGAATCGCGGAAGGCGGGTTCGTTGGCGATACGGCGCGCAAGGCCTTCGTCCGACAGGGAAAGGCCAAGCCGACGGGCTTCCTCGTCCAGAAGGGCGACGCTGGTCAACTGCGACAAGACCTGCTGGTCGATGTTCAGGGCTGCCTGCTCCTCCGGCGTCGGACGGCGCTGTAGCTGCGTGCTGACGCGGTTGATCGCCTGGCCGTAGGCCTGCTGATACTCGCGGGTGGAGACATCGGTGCCACCGGCCGAGATGACCGTGTTGGGGCTGCCTGCCATGTTGAAGCCGTCCGCGATGCCCCAGACGACGAAGCTGAGCACCAGAAGGCCCAACAGAAGCTTGGCGGTGAAACCGCCCACACCCTTCCGCATCTGGTTCATCATTGGACGGCGTTCTCCTGTTCCGTTTGCCCTCTAATAGGCCGGTTCGCCCCCTAATAGGAAGGAGTGGCCGGCCCGTGCAAGCCGCATGGTTTGATTTTGCGCCACGCTGCGGCTATCCGGACGGTCGACACAGGAGGGGAGAGCAGGAATGTCCGCACGCAAGCTGATCGCCGGCAACTGGAAGATGAACGGGCTGACGGCCAGTCTGGAAGAGCTGCGCGCCATGCGCGACGCCGTCGCCGGCGGACATCTCTCTCATGTCGATCTTTTGATCTGCCCGCCCGCCACGCTCGTCGCCGCCGCCGCCCAGACCGTGGGCGATGCCTTTCCGGTTGGCGGGCAGGATTGCCACGAGCGCCAGGAGGGCGCCTTCACCGGAAACATTTCCGCAGCGATGCTGGCGGATGCCGGGGCCACCCACGTCATCGTCGGCCATTCGGAGCGCCGCACCTTGCACGGCGAAACGGATGATATTGTCCGGGCCAAGGCGGAGGCCGCGCGTGCGGCGGGCCTGACGGCCGTCATCTGCATCGGCGAGACCGAAAGCGAGCGGGAGACCGGGCAAACGCTGGACGTGCTGGGCCGCCAGCTTGCCGGCTCGGTGCCGGACGGCGCGACGGCGGACACGGTCATCGTCGCCTACGAGCCGGTCTGGGCCATCGGCACCGGCAGGACGCCCACCGTGGATGATGTGGCAGAGGCGCATGGCTTCATGCGCGCCCGCCTTTCCGAGCGGTTCGGAGATGCCGGCCGCGCCATGCGGCTTCTGTACGGCGGTTCGGTGAAGCCGGGCAATTGCGCCACGCTTCTTGCCGTCGACAATGTCGATGGCGCGCTGGTCGGCGGCGCCAGCTTGAAATCGGCCGATATCGTCGCGATATGCGACGGCGTGCGGACGCTGGCTTAAGCGTTGCCCTAAAACGATTGGCATTTTCGGCCCCGTCCTATAAGACACGCCGCAATTCCGAAGATGAAAGCCGCAGACACACGCCCATGCAAACCGTTCTGATCGTCATTCACCTGCTCGTCGTTCTGGCGCTGGTCGTCGTGGTCCTGCTCCAGCGGTCCGAGGGGGGCGCGCTCGGCATGGGCGGTGGTGGCGGCGGCGGCCTGATGACGGCGCGCGGCGCGGCCAACGCCCTGACGCGGACAACGGCGATTCTTGCGGCCTGCTTTTTCGTGACATCGCTGGCACTGGCGATTCTCGCCCGCTACGGCGGCACGCCCACCAATGTCTTCGACCGTGTGCCGGCCGGGCAGAGCGTGCCCGGCGCGGTAGAGGGCGAGGGCGGATCGCTGCTCGATCAGCTCGGCGGTCTGCCGGACCAGCAGCCGGGCGAGGCGCCCGCCGCGGCACCCGCCGAGCCCCAGACGGGCGTGCCCTTCGGCGCAACGCCGTCTGCTCCGGCCCAGCAGGTGCCGGCCAATCCTGCGCCGCAAGCGCCCAATGCATCGGACGCGCCGACCGTGCCGCCGGTGGAGCAGCCTGCCCCCGGCGCAACGCCGCAGGATGCAGCCCCGCAGGGCCAGGCCCAGTAACGGGCAGACATCTGCAAGACATGCCAGGCGGGGCGCTCATCGCGCCCCGTTTCCATTGAGCCGGAAATTTCTTCTGGCGTATTTTCCTGTGAGCGGTTATCGAGAAGGCCCATGGCGCGATATATATTCATCACCGGCGGCGTGGTTTCCTCCCTTGGCAAAGGCATAGCCTCATCGGCACTGGGCGCATTGCTCCAGGCCAGGGGATACCGTGTGCGGCTTCGTAAGCTCGACCCCTACCTGAACGTCGATCCGGGCACGATGAGCCCGACCCAGCACGGCGAGGTCTTCGTGACCGACGATGGTGCCGAGACCGATCTGGACCTTGGCCATTACGAGCGGTTCACCGGCCGCCCGGCGACCAAGATGGACAACATCACCACCGGTCGGATCTACAAGGAGATCATCGCCAAGGAACGCCGTGGCGATTATCTGGGCGCTACCGTACAGGTGATTCCGCATGTGACGGACGCCATCAAGGCCTTCGTGCTGGACGGCAACGAGGATGTGGACTTCGTGCTGGTGGAAATCGGCGGCACGGTCGGCGATATCGAGGCACTGCCCTTCTTCGAGGCGATCCGCCAGCTCGGCAACGAGCTTCCGCGCGGCGGCGCCGTGTACATCCATTTGACGCTGATGCCCTACATTCCGAGCGCCGGGGAATTGAAGACCAAGCCCACCCAGCACTCCGTCAAGGAATTGCGGTCCATCGGCATTCAGCCCGATATCCTGCTGGTACGGGCCGACAGGCCCATCCCCAGCGAAGAGCGCCGCAAGATGAGCCTGTTCTGCAACGTGCGGGAATCCGCCGTTATCCAGGCCCTGGATGTCGCGACGATCTACGATGTGCCCATCGCCTATCACAAGGAAGGGCTGGACACCGAGGTTCTGGCCGCCTTCGGAATCGATCCGGCGCCCGCACCCAAGCTCGAGCGCTGGCACCAGGTCGTCAACGGAATCCGCAGTCCGGAAGGCGAAGTCACCATCGCCATCGTGGGCAAATATACGGGCCTGAAGGACGCCTACAAATCCCTGATCGAGGCTTTGCAGCATGGCGGCATCTCGAACCGGGTGCGCGTCAAGCTCGACTGGATCGAGTCCGAGATCTTCGAAAAGGAAGACCCGACCCCCTATCTCGACCGGGTCAGCGGCATTCTCGTGCCGGGCGGCTTCGGCGAGCGCGGATCGGAAGGCAAGATCCTGGCCGCGCGTTTCGCACGTGAGCACAAGGTGCCTTATTTCGGCATCTGCTTCGGCATGCAGATGGCAGTCATCGAGGCGGCCCGCTCGCTTGCCGGTGTCGAGAATGCCGGGTCCACCGAGTTCGGGCCGGCAGCCGAGCCGGTCGTGGGCATCATGACCGAATGGTTGAAGGGCAACGAGCTGGAAACGCGCGCTTCGCAGGGCGATCTTGGAGGCACGATGCGTCTCGGCGCCTATACCGCTTCGCTGAAGCCGGGATCGCGCATCGCAGACATCTACGGAACGACCGAGATCAGCGAGCGGCATCGCCATCGCTACGAGGTCAACCGTGCCTACCGCGAGCGGCTGGAACAGGCCGGCATGGATTTCAGCGGAATGTCGCCCGATGGGCTTCTGCCGGAAACGGTCGAACTTCAGGATCATCCCTGGTTTATCGGCGTGCAGTATCATCCCGAATTGAAGTCCCGGCCTTTCGAGCCGCATCCGCTGTTTGCATCCTTCGTGCAGGCGGCGGTGGAGCGGTCGCGCCTCGTCTGACGCCAGAGTTGGAGATATCCTGCCATGTCGAACGCCAATGAAACGGTGACGCTGCGCCAGGTTTCCTTTTCGCAGAAACTGCCTTTTGCCCTGATCGCGGGCCCGTGCCAGATGGAAAGCCGCGATCATGCGATGATGATCGCAGAGCGCATGGTACGCCTGACGTCGGATCTCGGCATCGGCTATGTCTTCAAGGCCAGTTTCGACAAGGCCAACCGCACCAGCCTGTCCGGCCGGCGGGGCATCGGGCTGGCCGAAGCGCTACCCGTCTTCGAAGAGGTTTCGCGCCAGTTCGACATCCCGGTGCTGACCGACGTGCACACCGAGGCCCAGTGCGCCGAAGTGGGAGCCGTCTGCGACGTTCTGCAGATACCGGCCTTCCTGTGCCGTCAGACCGACCTTCTGATCGCCGCTGCCAGAACCGGCCGCGTCGTGAACATCAAGAAGGGGCAGTTCCTTGCGCCGTGGGACATGCGCAACGTTGCCGCCAAGGTAACCGAGAGCGGCAACCCGAACGTGTTGTTGACGGAACGGGGCGCATCCTTCGGCTACAATACGCTGGTGTCGGATTTCCGTGCGCTGCCGATCATGGCCGAGACCGGCTCCCCGGTCGTGTTCGATGCCACCCATTCGGTTCAGCAGCCGGGCGGGCAGGGCGCTTCCTCGGGCGGCGAGCGCCGCTTTGTAGAGACGCTCGCGCGCGCCGCGGTGGCGGTGGGCGTTGCCGGGCTGTTCATCGAAACGCATGAAGACCCCGACAATGCGCCATCCGACGGGCCGAACATGGTTCCGCTGGATCGGATGGAAGGCATGTTGAAGCGCCTGCGCGATATCGATGGGCTGACCAAATCCATCTGAAGAAGCGACCGGGCAGTATCCTGCCCGATCGCCCGCCTGTGGCTAGACGATTGGATGTTCCAGGTAGATCGCCGCGTAGGCATCCAGCCCCAAATAGGCTGTGTACGTGGTTCCGCCCCATGTCACGGTACCGGCGGAATACCAATCGGCCTGATCGCTCAGGATGACGTGATCGGCGGCATCCGATTTCACGATCATCTGGTGCCTGGGCACCGACCCACCGAAGCCCGCCCCGTTGCTGTCGTTGAAGATGTTGCTTCCGGCCAGATCCAGCACATCGTGGATCGAGAGCGTCAGCGTGTTATCGCCGCTTCCGGTGATGTCGACGATCTCGATGGACGATAGCCTGTCCAGGCCGTCCACCGCCGTCCCGGCACTGCGGTTTGTGATGCTGCCGAGATTGAGATTCAATCCGCTGCCCGTCAGCTTCAGCGTATCGATGCCGCTACCGCCGTCGATATGCGCCAATCGTGCCGTGTTGCCGCCGTTTCCGAAGCTGGAGGCCAGCGCGGTGATGACCGCCTGATCCGCAATCTCGAACGTGTCGTTTCCGGCGCCGCCGTAGGCCACACTGGCGGCGGACAGCCGGATGACGTCGTTGCCTTCGCCGCCGGCGAGGCTTTTGACCACGCCACCGTCGCTCATGGTGTCTGCGCCGCTGCCGCCGACCTGATCGAAGAAGGTTTGGCCGAACCCGCCCGATGTGGAGCCGAACAGGATATAGGCGGCGCCGACCCCGCTCGACGTTGCGGGTGCGCCGACGATCAGATCGGTCAGGCCGTCGCCATTGATGTCGCCGGCGGGTGCGATGGTCATGTCGGCGCCGGTGCCGGACAGGCCGGCCAGTGCGAAGCCATGCTGAGGGTCCAGCGACGACAGGGCCACCGCCGCGCTGCCGGTCTTGCCGAAGACGACATAGGCGCGGCCACCGCCAGCGCCGGCATAATCACTGCCGGGTGCGGTCAAGAGAATGTCCGACAGGCCGTCTCCGTTGATATCTCCGGCATAGGAAACCATGGACCCGGCTTCATCGCCGGCACTTTCGCCGTTGATGGCGAAGCCTTGTCCCGTTCCTGCCGCGATGCCTGACAATTGGATGTCGGTCGGCGCGGTACTGCCGAAGAGCACATAGGCGCGACCGGACCCATCTCCCGGGCTGCCCACCAGAATGTCGGCAATGCCGTCGCCATTGACGTCGCCGAAATGAGAGACGCTGTAGGCGAAGTTGTCTCCGGCCGATGCCCCATCGATCCGGTAGCCGGCAGTGGCGCTGATGGTCTGCAGCATCGGGTCTTTCGCAACCACGATCGTGCGGGCTGCGGAGCCTTGGTTGCCTGCCGCGTCGTTGACGGTTGCCGTAATCGCGTAGGAATTGTTCCCCGGCACCTGCCCCGACCCGTACTTGACCGTCCAGGCGCCGTTCGTGACGGTGCCTTGTTGGCTCACATCGTTCCAGATCACGGTTACGGTTGCGCCATTAACGGCGTTCGTCGTGCCGGTGATTATGACGTCGGTGGACGCTTCCGCCGCATTGACGCGATCGTCGGTCGCAATCGTGTTTATGGCAATCGTCGGCGCGACGCGGTCTACAGTCAGGCTATGGCTTGCCGAGGCCGAGTTGCCTGCCTTGTCGGTAGCGGCAGCCGTGATGCTGGATACCCCGTCGGCCGGAACATCCGCTGCGGTGAAGCTTACCGTCCAAGTCCCGTTGGAAGCGATGGTCGCTTCGCGGCTGACCCCACCCCAGGTGACCGTAACCTTGCGACCGTCTTCGATATCGCTGGATGTCCCGCTGACCACGATGGTGCCTGCATTGATATCCGCGGCATTGAGCCGGTCATCACCGCCGATCGTGCCGATGCTAAGGGATGCCGTCAGGTCGTAGGAAAGGTTGGCAAACACCATTGCCTCGTTGCCGGCTTCATCCGTTCCGCTCAGGAACACCGCGCCTCCGGAACCGGTGGGCAGTTCCGACTTGGAGAATGCCGCACTCCAGTGCCCGCTTTCGGCCGTCACAGTCTTCTTGGTGCTGCCGACGGTGATGACGATCGAGCGGCCGTTCTCGAAGTCCGTGGTTCCGGTCAGCGTGATGCCGCTGTTCAATTCCGAAGCGTTTACGACACCATCGGCGGTAGCCGGGTCGATTCCGATAGAAGCCGTGCGATCGATCGGCAGCTCATGCGCCTCGGTCTTTTCCTTTCCTGCCGCATTCTTGACGTGGACCGTAATCGAATAGTTGCCGTCCGTTGCTGGAATCTCATTCGCCGGGAAGGTGACGCTCCACTTGCCGTCGACAACGGCGACCTGTTTCTCCAATCCGGCCCACTTCACGGTGAGAATGTTTCCGTTTTCGACGCGCAGCGTCCCGCCCGACACAGTCAGGCCAGGGCCTGGAGCATCCGTCGTTCCGACGATCGCCTTGTACTCGTTGGCGTTGATCCGGTAGTCGCCGGCAATCGTCTCGACTGCGATCACCGGAGCCAGCGGATCCGTGGTCGCGGTATTGTTCGTGTTGGAGTTACTGTTCGCGGTGGAACTGCTGCTGCTTGAGCCTGAAGCTCCCGCGACGCCCGCAACGACCGCACCCACGCCCGCCAGAGCGCCGACGCCCACCGCAACGCTGGACGATCCCAAAACGGCTGCCGGCCCGGTGCTTGCGACCGCCGATCCAAGAATACCGCCCAGGGTTGTGGCCGCGGCGGGTGCGGCGCTTTCCAACGCGCCGCTCCAGGCAAGCGCCGTTGCGAACCGGTCTGCCGACAGAACGTCGAAGTGCCCGGCAAACTCCTGGGCGAGCGGTCCGAGGCCGCTTCGCGTCCCGGCCATGCCGAGCAGATCGCTGCCGTCCGCCCCTCGGGCAATGGGAGACGTTGTCCTGTCGAGGGTCAGCGTGTCCCCCTCGGGGCGTGGAATGTCGATGCTGGTGTCCGGCGCCTTGAAGAAGTCGCGTATGACGATTTCCGTGTGGTCGCCCGTCATGAGCCGAAGATGGCCGTCTTGCGTGCCGCCATCCGCGATGGCGATCACATCCGCCACCGGCTTGGCGCCCGCCGCGTCCATGCGCATCAGCTTGTAGCGTCGCCCCGCAACTGCCTGCAGCGTCTCGCGCCGACCGGGCTGGATCACGCGTTGCGATACGCCGTCGCTGAGGATGTAGGTGGGCGCGCGGGCGACGTCGGCGACCGGCGTTGTGGGTGCGGCCTTGGCCATCGAAATATCCCTGAACTGGAAACAATCGAAAGATATCCTGCATATCTAAAAGGACAATGAAAGGCGGGAACGGCGTCTTTCATCGAGATTTCATGGTTCACGCCAGTTCCAACTTGTCGTCCGAGCCACTAAAAGGCCCTTGGCTATCGATTTCAGGGGGTCTCGCCATGACGGCAATCATCGACATCATCGGGCGTGAGATTCTCGACAGCCGGGGCAACCCGACCGTCGAGGTGGACGTGGTGCTGGAAGACGGCTCGATGGGCCGCGCTGCGGTTCCGTCCGGCGCATCGACCGGCGCGCACGAGGCGGTGGAGCTGCGTGACGGCGACGAGCGCTACGGCGGCAAGGGCGTGCAGGAGGCCGTGTCCGGCGTCAACACCGACATTCTGGAGGCCATCGCCGGCTTCGAGGCAGAGAATCAGATTCGCATCGACGCCGTGTTGAAGGCGCTCGACGGCACCCCGAACAAGAGCCGCCTCGGCGCCAATGCCATACTGGGCGTGTCGCTGGCCGTGGCCAAGGCGGCCGCCGAAGCGGCCGACCTGCCGCTCTACCGCTATGTCGGCGGCGCAAGCGCCCATGTGCTGCCCGTGCCGATGATGAACATCATCAATGGCGGCGCCCATGCCGACAACCCGATCGACTTTCAGGAATTCATGATCATGCCGGTCGGCGCGGAGAGCTTCTCCGAAGCGCTGCGCATGGGTGCGGAAGTTTTCCACACCCTGAAGAAAAGCCTGAAGGACGCCGGCCATAATACCAATGTCGGTGACGAAGGCGGATTCGCACCCAATCTCGGCTCGCCGCGCGAGGCGCTGGACTTTATCGTCCAGTCTATCGAGAAGGCGGGCTACAAGCCGGGCGAGGACATGTTCCTGGCGCTCGATTGCGCCTCGACCGAGTTCTACAAGGGCGGCGTCTACGACCTCGAGGGCGAGGGGCGTAAACTGTCCGCCGCCGAGTTTGCCGACTATCTGGCCGAGCTGTGCGATGCCTATCCCATCATCTCCATCGAAGACGGCATGGCTGAAGACGACTGGGAGGGCTGGAAGCTTCTGACCGACAAGGTCGGCGACCGCGTGCAACTGGTGGGCGACGATCTGTTCGTCACCAATTCGGTGCGCCTGCGCGAGGGCATCGAGAAGGGCGTCGCCAACTCCATCCTCGTCAAGGTCAACCAGATCGGCACGCTGACCGAGACGCTGGATGCCGTCAGCGTTGCGCAGCGCGCGGGCTATACCGCCGTCATGTCGCACCGCTCGGGCGAGACGGAGGATGCGACGATCGCCGATCTGGCCGTCGCCACCAATTGCGGGCAGATCAAGACAGGCTCGCTTGCCCGATCCGACCGGCTGGCGAAGTACAACCAGCTCCTGCGCATCGAGGAAGAGCTTGGCGACCAGGCCGTCTACGCCGGACGCTCCATCCTGAAGCGCCGCGTTTAATGCAAAATTAAGCGTGTGGGGAGCATCTTGCCGCCGAGCGGAGAGATGTTCCCCATGCGGACCAAGCAGAAGCGCAGATCCAAACTCGGACCTTTTGTCGTGCCCGTCATCACCATGACGGTGCTGGCCTATTTCGCGCTCCAATCCCAGGAAGGGCGCTACGGCGTCGACTCCCGCAAGGAGATGGCCGAGCTGCTCGTGCAGCGCGAGGCCCAGCTGGCGGACTTCGCCAAGGAGCGCGCCGCGCTCGAAACCCGCGTCCAATCGCTGCGGGACGGCTCTCTTCAGCGTGACATGGTTGACGAGAGGGCCCGTCGTGCCCTCAATATGGGAAATGAAGACGAGATCGTCATCCTGCGCTGATTGAGCGGCGGGTATAACTGGATTTCGGTTAAATCATGTTGCATTGCGGCATTTAACCGAAATCGAGGCAAGATTGTGTCGCCTCCTTGCCGATGCATCTGAATTGCGTGTAGTGCGTTTTCCCGACACGCCCCATGGGGCTTTAACAGAGGGAAGGCGCTTATGGCTTCTGGCAAGCAAAAGAGCAGCGTCCAGAGCACGGGGGCGACCGCCTCCAGCTCCGAAATCGTCAAGACGCTCGAGCACTTCGATACGCCGGCCCCCGCCGACTTCACCAAGGAAGACGATCTTGCGGCTTACCGCGAGATGCTGTTGATGCGCCGCTTCGAGGAGAAGGCCGGCCAGCTCTACGGCATGGGCGTCATCGGCGGCTTCTGCCACCTTTATATCGGCCAGGAGGCCGTCGTCGTCGGCGTGCAGGCCGCGTTGAAGGACGGCGACCAGATCATTACCGCCTACCGCGACCATGCGCACATGCTGGCAACCGGCATGGAGGCGCGTGGCGTCATGGCCGAGCTGACCGGCCGCCGCAGCGGCTATTCGCGCGGCAAGGGCGGCTCGATGCACATGTTCTCGAAAGAGAAGAACTTCTACGGCGGCCACGGCATCGTCGGCGCGCAGGTGCCCATCGGCACCGGCCTGGCCTTCGCCAACGCCTATCGCGGCAATGATTCTGTCTCGGTCACCTATTTCGGCGACGGCGCGGCCAACCAGGGCCAGGTCTACGAGGCCTTCAACATGGCTTCCCTGTGGAAGCTGCCGGTGATCTACGTCATCGAAAACAATCGCTACGCCATGGGCACGGCCGTCAGCCGCGCCTCGGCCGAAACCAATTTTGCCCATCGCGGCCTGTCGTTCAAGATTCCGGGCATCCAGGTCGATGGCATGGACGTGCGAGCCGTCAAGGCGGCCGCGGACCTTGCGGTCGAGCATTGCCGTGGCGGCAACGGCCCCATCATCCTCGAGATGATGACCTATCGCTATCGCGGCCACTCCATGTCCGATCCGGCGAAGTACCGCACGCGTGAGGAAGTGCAGAAGATGCGCTCCGAATCCGACCCGATCGAGCAGGTGCGCCAGCGCCTGATGGAAAGGTTCAACGTAGGCGAGGACGAATTGAAGGGCATCGACCGGGAGGTGCGCGACATCGTGGCCGAGGCCGCCGATTTCGCCCAGAACGACCCCGAGCCCGATGCTTCGGAATTGTGGACCGACGTCTACGCCGAATCCGTACCGCAGTCCGCGAACTGAGAGGGCGCACTCATGCCGACAGAGATTCTGATGCCCGCCCTTTCCCCCACGATGGAAGAGGGCACCCTGTCCAAGTGGATCAAGCAGGAAGGCGACGACGTTGCGCCGGGTGACGTGATCGCCGAGATCGAGACCGACAAGGCCACGATGGAAGTCGAGGCCGTGGACGAAGGGAAGCTTGGCAAGATCCTGGTGCCCGCCGGCACCGAGGGCGTCAAGGTGAACGCACCCATCGCCATTCTGATCGCCGATGGCGAAAGCGTGGACGACGCGGCCCCCAAAAAGCAGGAACAGCCGACGGGCCGCTCTGCGAACGATCCGAAGCCGGCCGAGGATGGCGCGGCCGATGCGGCCGAAAAGAACGCCGGTAAGCCGGTTCCGGCTTCCGGCCTGTCGCATCCAGAGCCCGAAGACGTCGACGGCGACCTGGCCGAAGAGGTGCCGGCCGGCACCGAAATGGTCAAGACCACCGTCCGCGAGGCGCTTCGCGATGCCATGGCCGAAGAGATGCGCCGTGACGAAACCGTGTTCCTGATGGGCGAGGAAGTCGCCGAGTATCAGGGCGCCTACAAGATCAGCCAAGGCCTTCTGGACGAGTTCGGCGCGCGGCGCGTGGTGGATACTCCGATCACCGAGCATGGGTTTGCCGGCCTTGCCGTCGGTGCGGCCTTTGCGGGCCTGCGCCCGATCGTCGAGTTCATGACCTTCAACTTCGCCATGCAGGCGATCGACCAGATCGTCAATTCGGCGGCGAAGACGCTGTACATGGCCGGTGGCCAGATGGGCTGCCCCATCGTGTTCCGCGGGCCCAACGGTGCCGCGGCGCGCGTGGCGGCGCAGCACAGCCAGGATTACGCCGCCTGGTACGGGCATATTCCGGGCCTGAAGGTGGTGCAGCCCTATACGGCGGCCGATGCCAAGGGCCTTCTGAAGTCGGCGATCCGCGATCCGAACCCGGTAATCTTCCTGGAGAACGAGATTCTCTATGGCCACAGCTTCGACGTTCCGAAGCTGGACGACTGGACGGTGCCGATCGGCAAGGCGCGCATCCATCGCAAGGGCAAGGACGTCACCATCGTCTCGTTCGGCATCGGCATGACCTACGCGGTCGCCGCCGCAGAGCAGCTTGCCTCCGAGGGTATCGACGCCGAGGTGATCGACCTGCGCACAATCCGCCCGCTCGATATCGACACGGTTGTCCGGTCGGTCCGCAAGACCAACCGTTGCGTGACGGTGGAAGAGGGCTGGCCGCAGGGGTCGGTCGGATCGCATATTGCGTCCGAACTCATGGTCCGCGCATTCGACCATCTCGATGCGCCGGTTCTCAAGGTCTGCGGCAAGGATGTTCCGATGCCCTACGCGGCCAATCTGGAAAAGCTGGCCCTGCCTTCCGCCAAGGAAGTCGTCGAGGCCGTGAAGGCCGTGACCTATCGCGCTTGAGGAGTGTTGACCGATGCCGATCAATGTGACGATGCCGGCGCTTTCGCCGACCATGGAAGAGGGCACGCTGGCCAAGTGGCTGGTGAACGAAGGTGACAAGGTTTCGCCGGGCGACGTGATCGCCGAAATCGAGACGGACAAGGCCACGATGGAAGTCGAGGCCGTGGACGAAGGCACCGTCGCCAAGATCCTCGTTGCCGCAGGCACCGAGGGCGTGAAGGTAAATGCGACCATCGCCGTCCTGACGGTCGACGGGGAAAGTGCCTCCGAGGCTTCCGGCGGTGCGCAGGCGGCCGATGTGAAGGCCGATGCGCCCGTGCAGACGAGCGTCGAGGAAGCCAAGGCCGAACCGGCCGGCGCTGCCCAGCCTTCTGCTGCATCGGCCCAGCCGTCTGCGGCGCTGGCCAAGGCCGAAGCCCCAAAGGGCGACCGCGTCTTCGCTTCGCCGCTGGCACGACGGATCGCCAGGGAGTCCGGCATCGACCTTGCGTCTGTGACCGGTTCCGGCCCGCAGGGCCGCATCGTCAAGGCAGATGTCGAAGCGGCATCCAAGGGCGGAGCGGCCAAGCCCGCCGCCGCCGCGACTGCCGGTCAGCCGGCTGGCGATGCCAAGGCAGCACCGGCGCCTGCCGCTGCTGCTGCGCCTGTGCGCGGCATGAGCGACGAGACCGTTCGCAAGCTCTTCCCGGCCGGGTCCTTCGAAGAGATTCCGCATGACGGCATGCGCAAGACCATCGCCAAGCGGCTGGTGGAGTCCAAGCAGACGGTTCCTCATTTCTACCTGACGGTGGATTGCGAGATCGACGCGCTGCTTGCGCTGCGCAAGCAGCTCAACGAAGCCGCGCCGATGATCCGCACGGAAGCGGGCGAAAAGCCTGCCTACAAGCTGTCGGTCAACGACATGATCATCAAGGCCATGGCCTGCGCGCTGAAGGCGGTTCCCGACGCCAACGTCTCGTGGACCGACAGCGCGATGCTCAAGCATCGCAATGCCGATGTCGGCGTGGCGGTGTCCATCGAAGGCGGGCTCATTACCCCCATCGTGCGCCGTGCGGACGAGAAGACCCTGTCGGTCATCTCCAACGAGATGAAGGACCTGGCCAAGCGCGCCCGGGCCCGCAAGCTGAAGCCCGAGGAATATCAGGGCGGCACCACCGCCGTGTCCAACCTCGGCATGTTCGGCATCCGCGACTTTGCCGCCGTCATCAACCCGCCGCATGCCACCATCCTGGCCATCGGCGCGGGCGAGGAGCGGGCTGTCGTCCGGAAGGGCGAGATCAAGGTGGCCAACATCATGACGGTTACCCTGTCGACGGATCACCGGGCCGTGGACGGCGCGTTGGGCGCAGAGCTCATTTCGGCCTTCCGCGAATACATCGAAAATCCGATGGGCATGCTGGTCTGATCTTCGGGCAGGCAGGGCAAGGACGCTGACATGGCTGAAACCTACGACATCCTGATCATCGGCGGCGGACCCGGCGGCTATGTTGCCGCCATCCGCGCCGCGCAACTCGGCTTCCGCACGGCGGTCGTCGAGCGTGAGCATCTGGGCGGCATCTGCCTCAACTGGGGCTGCATCCCGACCAAGGCGCTGCTGCGTTCGGCCGAGATCTTCCATTACGCCGAGCACGCCGAAAACTATGGCCTGAAGATCGAGAAGCCGGGTTTCGACATCGGCGCGGTGGTCAAGCGCTCGCGCGGGGTGTCCGCGCAGCTCAATGGCGGCGTCGGCATGCTGCTGAAGAAAAACAAGGTCGATGTGATCTGGGGTCAGGCCCGGATCGCCAAGGCCGGCAAGGGCGGCCCGGTCGAGGTCGAGGTCGGCGCGGCAACCAAGCCGGCCGTGGAGCCGCAGAACCCGGTGCCCAAGACGGTGCTGGGCCATGGCACCTACAAGGCGAAGCATGTGATCGTCGCCACGGGCGCCCGTCCGCGCGTGCTGCCCGGCATCGAGCCGGATGGCGACCGCATCTGGACCTATTTCGAGGCGATGAAGCCAAAGGCGATGCCGAAATCCCTGATCGTCATGGGGTCCGGCGCCATCGGCATCGAGTTCGCGTCCTTCTATCGCACGATGGGCGCCGACGTGACCGTTGTAGAGCTGCTGCCGCAGATTCTGCCGGTCGAGGACGGCGAAATCGCCGCCGTCGCGCGCAAGCAGTTCGAGAAGCAGGGCATGAAGATCCTGTCCGACGCCAAGGTGGCCAAGGTTACCAAGGGTGCGGACGGCGTCGAGGTGACGGTGGAGCAGGGCGGCAAGAGCCAGACCCTGAAGGCCGAGCGGCTGATTTCCGCCGTCGGCGTGCAGGGCAATACCGAGGGCCTGAACCTCGAGGGCATCGGTGTCGAGATCGAGCGTGGCATCATCAAGGTGGATGGCTACGGCCGCACCAATGTCGAGGGCGTCTACGCTATCGGCGATGTCGCCGGCGCGCCGATGCTGGCCCACAAGGCCGAGCATGAGGGCACGATCTGCGTCGAAAAGATCAAGGGCCTGGACGCGCATCCGATGATCCGCACCCAGATTCCGGGCTGCACCTACTGTCAGCCGCAGGTGGCCAGCGTCGGGCTGACCGAGGCGAAGGCCAAGGAGGCCGGGCGCGAGATCAAGGTGGGCCGGTTCAAGTTCATCGGCAATGGCAAGGCCATCGCCCTGGGCGAGCCGGAGGGCATGGTAAAGACCATCTTCGATGCCAAGACGGGCGAGCTTCTGGGCGCGCACATGGTGGGCGCCGAGGTGACGGAGCTGATCCAGGGCTTCGTCATCGCCATGGGCCTCGAGACCACGGAAGAGGAACTCATGCATGCCGTGTTCCCGCATCCGACCCTGTCCGAGACGATGCATGAGAGCGTCCTGGACGCCTATGGCCGAGTCATCCATATGTGACAGGCGGGCCGGTACCGTATCATGCGGGCTTGACCGGCCCCTGCCACGCCCATCTAACCTGACATGCGGCACAATCCGCCGCAGGTCAGACAGGAGTGGGTTGCATGAACGGCGTCGGCATCATCATGTCCATCATTCTCGGCGGTCTCGCCGGATGGATTGCGGAAAAGATCATGGGGGCCAATATCGGCCTTCTCACGAACATCATCCTGGGGATCGTCGGAGCGCTGCTGCTCAACTTCATCCTCAGCCTCTTCGGCATCTTCACTGCCGAAACCTATCTGGTGCAGTTCATCGTCGCGATCGTAGGCGCCTGCCTGCTGATCTTTCTCTGGCGGGCGATCCGCGGCCGGGCCTGAGCCTTGTTGCAGGCCGTGGCAGGAGTTAAATAACGAGCCATGGTCACCATTCTCGATACTTTGTCGCGGGCCGGGGATAAACCCCGGCCACGTCACCCCGAAAAGGCGCACCGGCCCGATACGCCGGTGCTGCCCAAGCCCGACTGGATCCGCGTAAAGGCGCCCGTCTCGCGCGGCTACGCGGAAACGCGCGAGATCGTGAAGGCGGAAAACCTCGTCACCGTGTGCGAGGAAGCCGGCTGCCCCAACATCGGCGGCTGCTGGGAAAAGAAACACGCGACATTCATGATCATGGGCGGCATCTGCACGCGCGCGTGCAGTTTCTGCAACGTCGCCACGGGCAAGCCGCATGCGCTCGACGACGGAGAGCCCGAAAGCGTCGCGCGGGCGGTGGCCAAGATGGGGCTTCACCATGTGGTGATCACCTCCGTCGACCGTGATGACCTTGCCGATGGCGGCGCCGAGCATTTCGCCCGCACCATCCGCGCGATCCGGGCCGCCGCGCCCGGCACCACGATCGAAATCCTGACGCCCGACTTCCTGCGCAAGCCCGGCGCGTTGGAGGTGGTCGTGGCCGCCAAGCCCGACGTCTTCAACCACAACCTCGAAACGGTGCCGTCCAATTACCTGACCGTGCGTCCCGGCGCGCGCTATTTCCATTCGGTGCGGCTTCTGCAGCGCGTCAAGGAACTGGACCCCACCATCTTCACCAAATCCGGCATCATGGTGGGCCTGGGCGAAGAGCGGAACGAGATCCTGCAATTGATGGACGATCTGCGGTCCGCCGATGTCGATTTCATCACCATCGGCCAGTATCTTCAGCCGACACGCAAGCACCACGCGGTGATCCGCTACGTGCCGCCAGAGGAGTTCAAGTCGTTGGAGACGGTCGCCTATACCAAGGGTTTCCTGGTGGTGGCGGCCAGCCCGCTGACCCGCTCGTCGCACCATGCCGGAGAGGATTTCGAGCGGCTGCGCAAGGCGCGTCTGGCGCGCCAGACCTCCGCGGCGGCCTGACGCACGATGCCGAAATTCGAAAGTACGCGTATCGTCAACTTCACGCCGCGCCAGATGTTCGATCTGGTGGCCGACGTGGAACGTTACCCCGAATTCGTGCCGCTGTGCGAGCGCCTGACCATCCGCACGCGCCGCGAGCGCGAGGGGACGACGCTTCTCGTCGCCGACATGACGGTGGCCTACAAGATGATCCGCGAAAGCTTCGCGACCCAGGTTCTGCTGGATCCGGACAAGCGGCAGATCGATGTCGAATATATCGACGGGCCCTTCCGCTTCCTGCGCAACCAATGGCGTTTCGAAGACGATCCAAAGGGTTGCCGGGTCGTGTTCTTTATCGAATACGAGTTCAAGAACCGTGCGCTCGGCATGGTGATGGGCTCGATGTTCGACTATGCGTTCCGGCGTTTTGCCGTGGCATTCGAAGAGCGCGCCGCCAAGGTGTACGCCGCACCCGCCGCCTGACCCACGGGTCGGGAAATCCCGGCTCTACTCCTGACGCATCATCTGGTCGATCAGGTCGAAGGCGATGGCGACGCTCATCAGGCGGATACGCCGGCGTCCGATATCGCCGAACATTTCCTTGCGATGAACCAGCCGGTCGCCACGCGCGGCCGCAAAATGAACCAGCCCGACAGGCTTTTCCGCGCTTCCGCCGCCGGGGCCGGCAACGCCGGTGACCGAAACGGCGATGTCGGCATGGGATGCGGCCAGCGCGCCCAGCGCCATGGCGCGTGCGACCTCGCCCGATACCGCGCCGAAGGCCTGCAGCGCAGCGTCGTCGACGTGCAGCACCTCTGTCTTGGCGGCATTGGAGTAGGTGACGTAGCCACGCTCCACCACCGCGGACGAGCCCGCAACCTCGGTCAGATACGCCGCGACCAGACCGCCGGTGCAGGATTCCGCGGTCACGACGCGCAGCCCGGCAGCCGTTGCCTCGGCAATCAGCCTTTGCGCCTCTTCGATCAGCCCTTCGTCATCCTGCATCGCCAGTCTCCTCGAAAACGACGCTCGCAGTGGCGATGGCGGCTATGCCTTCCCGGCGGCCCACGAAGCCGATGGTCTCGTTGGTCGTCGCCTTGACGGACACGCGCTCGACGTCGATGCCAAGAGTATCGGCTATGGCGGCGCGCATGGCCAGACGGTGCGGCGCGATCTTCGGCGCCTCGCAGATGAGGCTGATGTCGGCATTGCAGATGCGTCCGCCCCGGCTGCGGACGATGTCGGCGGCATGGGCCAGGAAGATGCGGGAGGCCGCGCCCTTCCATTGTGGATCGGATGGCGGGAAATGATCGCCGATATCGCCGGCCCCGCAGGTGGCCAGCAACGCATCGGTGAGCGCATGAAGGCCGACATCCGCATCGGAGTGGCCGGACAGCGCCTGATCGTGCGCAATGCGGATGCCGCAGAGCGTAACATGGTCGCCCGCAACCAGTTGATGCACGTCGTATCCGTTGCCGACCCTGACATCGAGCATTTGTGTATCGTCCTTCTTCAAATGCGCGGCGGCTCGGGCAAGGTCGCCGGCATAGGTGATCTTCTGGTTTTCGGGGGCGCCGACGACCAGGCAGACGCGAAGGCCCGCCCATTCGGCGATGGAGGAATCATCGGTAAAATCGGCGCGCCCGCTGGCCAGGGCGGCACGGTGCGCCGACAGTAAGGCTTGGAACGGAAAGCCCTGCGGGGTCTGGGCCGCGAACAGGTTTTCCCGCGCCACCGTATGGGCGACATGAAGCCCGTCATGGCTGTGCTTCAGCGTATCGGACACCGGCAGCACGGGCAGGGCGCCCATGGTTTGCGTCACCGTATCGCGTACGCGGTGGACCACGGCGCCGGCCAGTGGCCGCGCGGCATCGTGGATGAGGACGATGTCGGGTGCGCTTTCTTCCAGTGCGTCCAGCCCGTTGAGAACGGATTGCTGCCGCGTTGCCCCGCCGATGACGGTGCGCACATGGGGCAGGGCCGGTGCGGCCGCAGCAAAGAGCGCTTCGTCATCGGCATGGATCACCACGATGACGCTTTCGAACAGGTCCGGCGGAAAGCAATCCAGCGCGTGGGCCACCAGCGCCCGGCCGGCAAGCAGGCGATACTGCTTCGGCCCGCCCTCTGCGCCGGCCCGTTCGCCACGCCCGGCGGCGACGATGATGGCAGCGGCGCTGCGCGGCTCGTTCATTGTCCAGTCCCCATCATGATCCCGTCACGGAGGGACCATAAAGAGGCGTTGCGCGCAAGGCTTGGGCGGCCTGCCTGCATTCCCCGCATTCTTGTCGGTAACGACGCACAAATTGGTTGCACTGCAGCAAAAAGATACGCATACAGAATGGATATGCTTGCGATTTGGGCATGTCCATATATAGATCAGCCATGGCCGCGAACCGATTTGAAGACGCACGCAGACCGATGATTCCCGCTGGTGCCCGCATGGGCACGGCGCGGTTATCGCTGGGTGGCCGGGATTTCGGGGCGCCCGTCCTGTGCGCGCCTTTGTCCGGCATAACGGATGTTCCCTTCCGCCGTCTGCTGCGTCGCCTGGGGGCCGGCCTGGTCTTTTCCGAGATGGTCGCCAGCGGCGAGTTGATGCGCGGCACGCGTGAAAGCCTGCTACGGGTCATGGCCGATGGCGCCGGCCTGCGCGCGGTGCAACTGGCGGGACGTGACCCTGCGATGATGCGCGCGGCAGCGGAACGGTTGGCCGGCGAGGGCGCCGATCTGATCGACATCAACTTCGGCTGCCCCGCCAAGAAGGTCGTTGGTGGCCAATGCGGTTCCGCGCTGATGCGGGAGCCGGAGCTGGCAGCGCGGCTGATGGCGGCCACGCTGGAAGGGGCGGGCTCCGTGCCCGTTTCGGTCAAGATGCGGCTCGGCTGGAGCCGCGGCAGTTTGAATGCGGCCGAGATCGCCGGCGCGGCGGCTTCCATCGGGCTGGCCATGGTTACCGTGCATGGACGCACGCGCGACCAGTTCTATGAGGGATGTGCCGACTGGGCGGCCGTGGCCCCCGTGCGGCAGGCCATCGACCTGCCGCTCGTGGTCAACGGCGATATCCAAACCCCTGCCGATATCGAAACTGCCCTGTGCGCCAGCGGTGCGGACGCGGTCATGGTGGGTCGCGCCTTGTGCGGCCGCCCGTGGCTGATCGGCCTGATGACGGGCGCGCTGACACCGCACGACTTGCAGGCGCTGGCACTGGATGAGCTGGTTGCCGAGCACTACGAGGCGATGATCGATCATTACGGAGAGGCCACCGGCGTGCGCCATGCGCGCAAGCATCTCGGCTGGTATCTCGACAGGGTCGCCATCCGGCAGGGCGGTGCCATGGCAGCGGAGCGGGCGGCGCTGATGAGCGCGCGCGAAGCGCCTGCCGTCGTGCGGCTGATCGGGGATATCTTCGGCGGCATCCGCCTTTGCGACCTCGAGACGACCCAATCCATGTATCTGGAAAAGGCTGCGTAAGCGACGTGACACGGGCAACGACACCTCATATCGATACCTTCCAGGTCTTGAACGCCATTCCGCATCCCGTGGTCGTGGTGGATGGGGAAGGCTATTTCTCCTTTGCCAATTCCGACGCGGAGCAATTCTTTTCGGCGGGGGCAAGTTACCTGTCCAGGCGGCGGCTGGCCGATTTCGTGCCCGGCGACAGCCCGCTGTTCATGCTGATCGACCAGGTGCGCGCACAGGGTTCGCGCATCAGCGAATACCGGGTGGACCTGTCATCGCCACGGCTTGGCGGCGAGCGGCTGGTGGATCTGTATGTCTCGGCCATTCCGGACAGCAAGGGCCTCGTCGTGGTGATGATCCAGCTTCGGTCCATCGCCGACAAGATGGACCGGCAGCTCACTCACCGTTCGGCCGCGCGCAGCGTGACGGGGCTGGCCTCCATGCTGGCACATGAAATCCGCAACCCCCTGTCAGGCATTCGCGGGGCTGCGCAGCTTCTGGAAACCGCGGCCTCCGACGAGGATCGGGTGCTGACCCGCCTGATCCAGGAGGAGAGCGAGCGCATCGGCAAGCTGGTCGACAGGATGGAAGTGTTTTCCGACCAGCGGCCGGTGGAGCGGTCGGCCGTGAACATCCACTCGGTGCTGGAGCATGTGAAGACGCTGGCGCGCAGTGGTTTTGCCCGCAATGTGCGGATCAGCGAAGTCTACGATCCGTCGCTGCCACCTGTCTTCGCCAACCGCGACCAGCTCGTTCAGGTGTTCTTGAACCTCGTCAAGAATGCCAGCGAAGCCGTGTCGTCGGTCACTGACCCGGAAATCCGCCTGACCACGGCCTTCCGGCCGGGCGTGCGGCTGTCCGTGCCGGGAAGCCGATCCCGCGTGACGCTGCCGCTGGAGTTCACCGTCGAGGATAACGGCCCCGGCGTGCCGGAAGATATCCGCGAAAACATCTTCGACCCCTTCGTGACGACCAAGCCCAGCGGAACCGGCCTCGGGCTCGCACTGGTGGCCAAGATCGTGGGCGACCACGGCGGCGTCATCGAGTGCGACTCGCAGCCCGGCCACACCGCGTTCCGCGTTCTCATGCCTGCCTGGACAGAGGCGATGGACAAGATAACGACCTCTCCGAGGAGTACCGATTGATGGCACCGGCCCAGATTCTTGTCGCCGACGACGATGCGGCGATCCGCACCGTATTGTCGCAGGCCCTGCTGCGTGCCGGCTACGAGGTGCGCGTTACCTCCAACATCGCCACGCTGTGGCGCTGGGTGGCGGCCGGCGACGGCGACCTTGTGATCACCGATGTGCTGATGCCGGATGGCGACATTTTCGATACGCTGCCGCGCATCCGCAATACACGGCCCGACCTTCCGGTCATCGTGATGAGCGCCCAGAACACGTTCATGACGGCCATTAAGGCGTCGGAGCGGGGCGCCTACGATTACGTGCCCAAGCCCTTCGACCTGTCAGAGCTGGTGGGTATCGTGCGGCGTGCGCTGGCCGAGCCGAAAAACAGCGCGCGCGCCGATGGCGGCGAGAATGCCGGAGAGTCGATGCCGCTGGTGGGGCGCTCTCCCGCCATGCAGGATATCTATCGCGCGCTGGCGCGCATGATGCAGACCGACCTGACGGTGCTGATCACCGGAGAGTCCGGCACCGGCAAGGAACTTGTCGCGCGCGCGCTGCACGATTACGGGCGCCGCCGGAAGGGGCCCTTCGTTGCCATCAACATGGCCGCCATCCCGCGCGACCTGATCGAGTCGGAGTTGTTCGGCCACGAGAAGGGCGCCTTCACGGGTGCGCAGGCCCGGGCCAGCGGCCGCTTTGAGCAGGCCGAGGGAGGCACGCTGTTTCTGGACGAGATCGGCGATATGCCGATGGAGGCCCAGACACGGCTGCTACGCGTGCTGCAACAGGGCGAATATACGGTTGTCGGCGGGCGCACGCCCATCGCCACGGACGTGCGCATCGTGGCGGCCACCAACAAGGATCTGCGTCAGTTGATCCAGCGCGGCCAGTTCCGCGAAGACCTGTTCTACCGCCTCAACGTGGTGCCGCTGCGCCTGCCGCCGCTGCGCGAACGCATTGAGGATCTGGGCGATCTCGCACGCCATTTCTTTGCCGAAGTGCAAAAGGAGGGGCTGCCCCGCAAAACGCTGAGCCAGGGCGCGCTGGATGTCATGCGCCGATACGCCTGGCCCGGAAATGTGCGCGAGCTGGAAAACCTTGTGCGCCGGCTGTCGGCCCTCTATCCGCAGGATGAGATCACGGCCGAACTGGTCGAGCATGAGCTGGCCAACGAAATGGCCAAGTCCAGCAGCGTCGACGGAGAAAACGGCAAGGCGATCGATCTGTCCGCCTCGGTCGAGCGCTATCTGGCAGACTACTTCAACTCCTTCGGCGACGATTTGCCGCCCCCCGGCCTGCATGGGCGCATCCTGCGCGAGGTGGAGTATCCGCTTATCGCGGCGGCGCTGGCCGCAACACGCGGCAATCAGGTAAAAGCGGCCGATCTTCTGGGGGTCAATCGCAATACGCTAAGGAAAAAAATCCGCGATCTGGATGTGATGGTCGTCCGTTCGATCCGCTAAAATTTCAGAAGCGCTCGTTGCAATCTGAACACATTACGTTGCAAAACTGCCACGAGATGGCAGGTGTGACGACTCAATGACTGCTCAGGCAACTCAAACGGACGATGGCATGTCGCTTCTCCGCGAGCGGCGTCGCTTCATGCTGGTTCCCGGTATCCTGGCGGTTCTGGGCGCGCTGATCACTGGCGCGGTGTCCTTCGTTGTCCTGATGGGGCTGACGCCGATTGCGCCCACCGATGCGGTGGTGAAGATTTGCAGTGCCGTAAACGGCCTGTTCGTGCTTCTGCTCTGCGGCCTCATCGGGCGCGAGGTGCTGCGCATGGTGCGCGCCCGCCGGCAGGGCAAGGCCGCGTCGCGCCTGCATGTCCGCATCGTGGTGCTGTTTTCCATCGTTGCCGCCACGCCGGCGCTTCTGGTGGCCATCGTTGCGGGCATCACGCTGGATTTGGGGCTGGATCGCTGGTTCGAGATGCGAACGCGCGCCATCGTCGATTCCTCCATCAGTGTCGCGCGCGCCTATGTGAACGAGAATGCGCGCAACCTGCAGGGTTCCACCCTGTCGATGGCTTACGACCTGCAGGCGCAGCGCCGCCTTTACGATCTGGACCGGACGGGCTTCACGCAGCTCATGACGGAGCAGGCCAAGGGCCGCTCGCTGCTGGGCGCGCAGTTGCTGCGCGGCGACGGCTCGCCCTTCCTGCGGGCCGACGTGCCGGTGGAAAGGCCGCTGCCGGCGCCGCCCACCGATGCGCTGGAACAGGCCGCCGATGGGAATCTCGTCTTCATTCCGCCCGGGGTCACCAACCTTGTCGGCGCGGTCATGCAGCTTCGCGATTTCGGCAATGTGTATCTGTACACCATCCGGGTGGTCGATCCTGAGGTGATCTCGGCCCTGCGCATGATGGAAGAGCGCACGGCCGAGTACTCTGCGCTGGAGGCCAATCGCTTCGGCCTGCAGGTGGCCTTCGCCCTGCTATATCTTGGCATTACGCTGATCGTGCTTCTGTCGGCCATCTGGACGGGCATCGGCGTTGCCGACCGTCTCGTGCGGCCGATCCGGTTGCTGATCACCGCGGCGGACGAAGTCAGCGAAGGCAAGCTGACGGTCTCCGTCCCGGTGCGGGCATCGGACGGCGATGTCGGCTCATTGTCCAATACGTTCAACAACATGATCCGCCAGCTTCGCAGCCAGCGCGAAGAGCTGGTGAGCGCCAAGGACGTGATCGACGAGCGTCGCCGCTTTACCGAGGCGGTGTTGTCGGGCGTTACCGCCGGCGTTGTCGGCGTGACGGCCAGGGGCGACATCTCGATGCTCAACCCGTCTGCCGAGCGCATTCTGCAGATCAGGGCCGACGAGGCCGTGGGGCAGCGCCTCGGCGACCTGTTCCCCATCATCGCGGGCATTCATGAGGCGGCCTCGCATTCGCGCAAGCACGAGTTCCAGGAGCAGGTGCAGCAGCGTGAGCGCGTGCTGAACGTCCGCGTGACCTCCGAGGATGGCAGTGACGGCAACCAGTCCAGCGTGGTGACGCTGGATGACATCACCGACCTTGTGGAAGCCCAACGCTCGTCGGCATGGGCCGATGTGGCCCGTCGCATCGCCCACGAGATCAAGAACCCGCTGACGCCGATCCAGCTATCGGCCGAACGCATCCGCCGGCGCTACGGCAAGCTTGTGGTCGAGGACCGCGAGATATTCGACCGCTGCGTCGATACGATCATCCGGCAGGTGTCGGATATCGGCCGCATGGTCGACGAGTTCTCGTCCTTCGCGCGGATGCCCAAGCCCACGATGGAGCGGCGCGACCTGCGCGAGGCGCTGAAGGAAGCCCTTTTCATGCGCGAGATGGGCGATCACGGCATCGCCTTCACCAACGAGATCTCCGACCGGCCGATGATCGGCAATTTCGACGGGCGGCTGATCTCGCAGGCCTTCGGCAACCTCGTGAAAAACGCCGTCGAAGCCTTCGACGAGACGGGGCAGCAGGGCCGGCGCATCACCGTCCGCGCGACGCCGGGGGCCGAGTGGCACACGGTCGAGATCGTCGACAACGGCAAGGGTTTTCCGAAGGAGCATCGAGAACGGCTTCTCGAGCCCTACATGACGACGCGGGAAAAAGGCACCGGCCTTGGACTGGCGATCGTGAAGAAGATCGTAGAGGAGCATGGCGGCTCGATAGAGCTGGACGATGCTCCGGATGGGCAGGGGGCGCTTGTGCGCATACGCCTGCCCGCATTCAGGCAGGAGCCCGCAGAAGAGACTGCGGGCAACGAAACGACGAAGTGGTGAGAACTGATGGCATCGGACATCCTGATCGTCGATGACGAAGCCGATATCCGCGATCTGGTCGCGGGGATCCTCGAAGACGAAGGCCACGAGACGCGCATCGCCGGCAATTCCGACGCGGCGCTGGCCGCGATTGCCGATCGCGTACCGCGATTGATCTTCCTCGACATATGGCTGCAGGGGAGCCGGCTCGACGGGCTGGATCTTCTGGAGGCCATCAAGACACAGCATCCGGAAATTCCGGTGGTGATGATTTCCGGGCACGGCAATATCGAGACGGCGGTGTCCGCCATCAAGCGCGGGGCCTACGACTATATCGAGAAGCCCTTCAAGGCCGATCGCCTCGTGCTGATTGCCGAACGGGCGCTCGAAACCTCGAAGCTGAAGCGCGAAGTGCTCGAGCTGCGCCGCCGCACCTACGACTCGCCCGAGCTTATCGGCAAGTCGCATGTGATGAACCAGTTGCGCACCACCATCGAGCGTGTGGCCCCCACCAACAGCCGCGTCATGATCCTTGGCCCGTCCGGCTCCGGCAAGGAAATGGTGGCGCGCGCCATCCATGCCGCCTCCGCCCGCTCGGGCGGGCCCTTCGTGGCGCTGAACGCCGCCACCATCACGCCGGAGCGGATGGAGGTGGAGCTGTTCGGCACGGACACGCCCCCGGGCGTGGAACGCAAGGTCGGTGCCTTCGAGGAGGCGCATGGCGGCGTTCTGTATCTCGACGAGGTGGGCGACATGCCGCGCGAGACGCAGAACAAGATCCTGCGCGTCCTGACCGAGCAGACCTTCGAGCGGGTGGGCGGCACCAAGAAGGTCAAGGTGGATGTGCGCATCATCTCGTCCACGGCGCAGAACCTGGAAAGCCTGATGTCGGAAGGGGCCTTCCGCGAAGACCTCTATCACCGGCTGGCCGTGGTGCCGATCTCGGTGCCGCCGCTGGCCGAGCGCCGGGCGGACATACCCCTGCTGATCGACGCCTTCATGCGCCAGATCAGCGACCAGACGGGCATCCGCCCCAAGGAGCTGAGCCCGGAGGCGCTGGCCGTGCTGCAATCCAGCGACTGGCCCGGCAATATCCGCCAGTTGCGCAACAATATCGAGCGGCTGATGATCCTGTCGCGTCAGGACGACAATGAGGTGATTTCCGCCGATATGCTGCCCCACGAGGTCAGCGAGATGCTGCCGCGCACGCCCAGCCAGTCGGATGGCCGCATTCTGGCGCTGCCTCTGCGTGATGCCCGCGAAGTCTTCGAGAAGGAGTATCTCGTGGCGCAGATCAACCGCTTCGGCGGCAATATCTCGCGCACGGCCGAATTCGTCGGGATGGAGCGTTCGGCGTTGCACCGCAAGCTCAAATCCCTCGGCATCTGAGGGCGCGGCGCCATGCGGGTCGTCGTCTGCGGTGCGGGGCAGGTTGGGTACGGCATCGCCGAGCGCCTTGCCGCAGAACGGCATGACGTGTCCGTCATCGATACGTCGCCGGAACTGGTGCAAGCCATCCGCGAAACCATCGACGCGCGCGGCATCGTCGGTCATGGCGCCTATCCCGAAGTGCTGGAAGAGGCGGGCGCGGCCCAGGCCGACCTTCTGATCGCCGTCACCCTCTACGACGAAGTCAACATGGTGGCCTGCCAGGTTGCGCATTCGGTGTTCGAGGTTCCAACTAAGATCGCGCGCATCCGCTCGCAGTCCTATCTACGCTCCGACCTGCAGGACCTGTTCTCCACCGACCACATGCCGATCGACGTGATCATCTCGCCCGAGCGGGAGGTCGGAGAGATGGTTCTGCGGCGCATTGCGCTGCCGGGGGCGATGGACGTCATCCCGTTTTTGGACGGGGCGGTCGTCACGGTTGCGATAGACTGCCGGGAGGACTGCCCCGTCATCAACAAGCCGCTCGGCCAGTTGACGGAGCTGTTCCCGGATCTCGGGGCCACGGTCGTGGGCGTCGTGCGCAACGACGAGCTGATCGTGCCTTCCACCAGTGACGAGCTTCTGGCGGGCGACCTTGCCTATGTGGTCGCCGACGAAAAGCAGATCAGGCGTACGCTGCTTTTGTTCGGCCACGAAGAGCCGGAGGCGGGACGCATCATCATCGCGGGGGGCGGCAATATCGGCCTCTATGTCGCGCAGGAGATGGAGCGTCGCCGGCTGGCCGCGCGTCTCAGCCTTGTCGAGGCCAATGCCGAGCGTGCCCGCTATGTTGCCGAAAAGCTGAACCGCACCGTCGTCCTGAACGGCAGCTCGTTGAAGCGGTCGGTGTTGATGGAAGCCGATGTGGACCGCGCCGACCTGACGGTGGCGCTGACCAATGACGACCAGGCCAACATCCTGACAAGCGTGCTGGCCAAGCGCCTGGGTTGCCGGTCCAACATGACGCTGATCAACGATCCGGCCTTCCAGACCTTTACCCGGCCATTGGGCATCGATGCCTATGTGGACCCGCGCTCGGTCACGGTATCGCGCATCCTGCAGCATGTCCGGCGCGGGCGTATCCGGGCGGTGCATTCCATCCTGGATGGGCGCGCCGAAATCATCGAGGCCGAGGCGCTGGAAACATCGCCGCTCGTCGGAACCCCGCTGCGCGAGTTGAACCTGCCCGAAGACCTGCGTATCGGCGCCATATGGCGCGGCAAGGCGTTTATCCGGCCGGATGGGCAGGTCCGCATCAAGCCGGGCGACCGCGTCGTGCTGTTTGCGGCCGGCCACGCGGTGAAGAAGGTGGAGCAATTCTTCCGCGTCAGCCTCGAGTATTTTTGATCTGCCCACCTTTGCCGTCGGCAGGCCGGCTGGTAGCGTCCCTATGTCGTAGACTCAACCGGTCCGGCCTCTCGCAACCGCGTTCGGGAGCGCCTATATGGTCGGATGCGATGATGAATCGAGCCGCTGGCATCGCACGAGGTATGTGGACTGCCAGCCAACAACAAAAGAAACAATGACAGGACAGGCGATGGCCGAGCGCTCGCAGAATCTTCAGGATGTATTCCTAAACGCAGTTCGAAAGCAGAAAATTTCGTTGACGATCTTTTTGGTCAACGGCGTGAAGCTGACGGGTATCGTCACCTCCTTCGACAATTTCTGTGTCCTTCTCCGCCGCGACGGGCATTCGCAGCTGGTCTACAAGCACGCAATCTCAACCATCATGCCGTCTCAGCCTGTGCAGATGTACGATGGTGAGGAATAACAGGAACACCGATTGACGGAATTTTCCACCGAACGGGCCAAGGGGCCCATCGAACACAAGCGTATACCCACCCGTGCGGCGGTGATCGTGCCGATCGTCCGCAAGCCGGCTCCGGTCGACGATCCGACCGAGGCGGCCCGCCGCGGCGG
>NZ_BBWQ01000008.1 GCF_001463885.1 Aureimonas altamirensis
GGCGGCCCGCCGCGGCGGTGAGGAAAAGCTGGCCGAGGCCGTTGGCCTTGCCGCTGCCATCGAACTCGACATCGTTGCCGCCGAACTGGTGCAGGTGGCCAAGGCGCGGCCCGCGACGCTGATCGGCGCCGGCAAGGTCGACGAGCTGAAGGGGCTCGTTGCCGCCGAAGAGATCGGCCTCGTCATCGTCGATCATCCGCTGACGCCCGTGCAGCAGCGCAATCTCGAAAAGGAACTGGACTGCAAGGTGCTCGACCGCACCGGGCTGATCCTGGAGATTTTCGGGCGGCGCGCCCGCACGCGCGAAGGGCGGTTGCAGGTCGAACTTGCGCATCTCAACTATCAGCGCGGCCGGCTCGTGAGGTCGTGGACGCACCTTGAGCGCCAGCGCGGCGGTGCCGGCTTTCTCGGCGGCCCCGGCGAAACCCAGATCGAGGCCGACCGGCGGCAGCTCCAGGAAAAGATCAAGCGCCTCGAAAAGGAGCTGGACGCCGTCCGTCGGACGCGCACGCTGCATCGGGCCAAGCGCAAGAAGGCGCCGCACCCCACCGTGGCGCTGGTCGGCTACACCAATGCCGGAAAGTCCACCCTGTTCAACACGGTCACCGGCGCGGACATCCTTGCCAAGGATCTCCTGTTCGCGACGCTCGACCCCACCTTGCGGCGCATCACCCTTCCGCATGGCACGCCGGTGATCTTTTCCGACACGGTGGGCTTCATCTCGGACCTCCCCACCCATTTGGTGGCGGCTTTCCGCGCAACGCTGGAAGAGGTGATCGAGGCGGACCTCGTGCTTCATGTCCGCGATATGGCGCATCCCGAAGCGGCCGCGCAGGCATCCGACGTGCGCAAGATCCTGTCCAGCCTGGAGGTGGACCCAGACGATACGGACCATGTGATCGAGGTGTGGAACAAGGCGGACCTGATGGATGAGGTGGCGCGCGAGCGTCTGTCCGCTGCCGCCGACTCTGCGCCCGGGCATGCGGCGCATCTGGTGTCGGCATTAACGGGCGAGGGCGTCGACGCGCTCATGGCCGCGATAGAGGAGCGCATCGCCGGCGCCGCCCAGCCGCTGCATCTGGAGTTGCCGTCATCCAGCCTGGCGCTGCTGCCATGGCTCTACGACAATGCCACCGTGACGGAGCGGGAAGACCGCGAAGACGGCAGCGTTGCGCTGACCCTTGCGATGACAGACCAGGCCCGGGCCGAGCTGCGCCGCCTTGCCGGCCGGCATCCCGGCATGGTGATCGAAACCACCGCCATGAAGGCGGCCGACCCCATCCCCGATGCGGCCGACGCGGCGGGTCGCCCGTGGTCATGATCGGCCTTATCGGCGGCATGAGCTGGGAAAGCTCGGCCGAATATTATCGCCTGCTCAATCGCGGCGTTCGCGCCGCGAGGGGGCCGACGGCGTCGGCAAGCTGCATCTTGTGGTCGTTCGACTTTGCGGAGATCGAGCGGCGGCAGCATGACGGCGACTGGGAAGGGCTTGCCGCGCTTATGGTCGACGCCGCCGAGCGGCTCGACCGTGCCGGTGCGGACGTGATCGCCCTCTGCACCAACACCATGCACCGGCTTGCCCCCCAGATCGAGGCCGCCGTGCCGGGCAAGCTCATCCACATTGCGGACCCCACAGGGCAACGCATTGCAGATGCCGGCTCCAGGAAGGTCGGTCTGCTGGGCACCGCCTTCACCATGGAGCAGCACTTCTACAAGGGGCGGCTGGCGGACAGGTTCGGGCTAGATGTCATCGTCCCCGAGGCGGAAGACCGGGCAACCGTGCATCGCATCATCTACCAGGAGCTGGTTGCCGGTATCGTCGACGACGGATCGCGCGCGGCCTATCGTGCGGTGATTGCGCGCCTTGTGGAGGCCGGCGCCGAGGCGATCATACTGGGCTGCACCGAAATCATGCTGCTGGTGGGGCCTGACGACAGTTCCGTCCCGGTGTTCGACACCACCGCCATCCATGTGGACGCCCTGGTGGAGGCCGCGTTGGCGTCTACCTAAGGCGCCCTGGTCTTCGCCTCCTGCCAGAGAGCCTCCATCTGCTCCAGCGTGGCTGCTTTTCCTTCATCGGAGGAAAATCCGCCAACACCCTTTTCTACATAAGAAAAACGCTTCCGGAACTTGGCCGTCGTGCGGCGCAGGGCGGCATCTGGATCGATCTGCGTGGCGCGCGCCAGATTGACGACACTGAACAGGATATCGCCCAGTTCGTCCTCCTGTGCCGTCGGATCGGCATTGTCTTGGGCTTCCTCGAATTCGGCGATCTCTTCCCGGATCTTGGCGATGATCGGCTCCGGCTTCTCCCAGTCAAAACCAACGGTTGCAGCTTTTTGTTGGACCTTCAACGCAAGAGCAAGGGCAGGGAGTGCGCCCGGTACGGTGTCGAGGAGGCCGGCCTTCTCCGGCGTGGGTCTGGGCGCCCACTCGCCGTCTGCGGATGTATTGGCGCGGGCGGCCCGGCGCTCTGCGCGCAACGCCTTCTCCTGCGCCTTGATACGGTTCCATTGGCCCTTGGCGCTTCCGGCCGACCGCGCCTCTGCGTCGCCGAAAACATGCGGGTGGCGGCGGATCATCTTGGCGGTGATGCCCTCGACCACGTCGCCAAAGGCGAACAGGCCCTCTTCCTCTGCCAGTTGGCAGTAGTAGACCACTTGCAGCAGCAGATCGCCCAGTTCTTCGCACAGGTCTTCGGCGTCGCGCCGCTCGATGGCGTCGACAACTTCGTAGGTCTCTTCCACCGTGTATGGCACGATGGAATCGAAGCTCTGTTCCAGATCCCATGGGCAGCCGGTACGGGGCGTGCGCAGGGCACGCATGATGTCCACCAGCCTGCCGATATCGCGTGAAGCCTGCATGAAAAGTGCCGATCCTGGAAAAAGGCGGTCAGACGGCGCGGGTGATGCCGCCGTCGACGCGGATGTTCTGCCCCGTTATATAGCCGCCGCCCTCCGATACGAGGAACGATATGGTTGCGGCAACCTCTTCGGCCCGGCCATAGCGGCCCATGGGAATGCGCTCGCGGAACTCGGCCTTTTCGGCCAGGCTGTCGATGAAGCCGGGGAGGACGTTGTTCATCCGCACATTGTCCGCGGCATACCGGTCTGCGAAGAGCTTGGCGTAGGATGCAAGGCCGGCACGGAAAACGCCGGATGTCGGAAACACCGGATCAGGTTCGAAGGCCGCGAAGGTGGAGATGTTGACGATCGCTCCGCCCTTTTGATGCACCATGACCGGGGCGACAAGCCGGACCGAGCGCACGACATTCATGAAGTAGACGTCGAGGCCGCGGTGCCAGTCTTCGTCGGTCAGGTCCAGGATCGGTGCGCGCGGTCCGTGTCCGGCACTGTTGACCAGCGCGTCGATGCGCCCCCATCGCTCCATCGTACCGTCAACGAGGCGCTTCAGATCGTCGTTGGACTGGTTGTTGCCGGTGACGCCGAAACCGCCCAGCTCTTCGGCCAATGCCGCGCCGCGTCCCGATGACGACAGGATGGCAAGCTTGAAACCGTCCTCGGCAAGGCGGCGGGCGGCCGCTTCTCCCATGCCGCTGCCGGCTGCGGTGACGATGGCGACGCGATGCTGGGTCATGCGGACGGGCCCTCTCGAAAACTGTTTGAGCTTCATTAGGTTTGTGTGCTCTTCGGCTCAAGCGCAAATAATCATGGCAGGATGGGCTTGACCTTCCAACCATGGGAAGCCCCATCTGACGGGTGGAAGATCGGGGCCGTTCCGCCCCGTGAAGGAATCTGGAGTTGCAGACATGACGACGTCGACAAACGCAGGAAAGGCGGTTCTGTATCGCATGGTCACGCCCGACCATGTCTGTCCGTTCGGCCTCAAGGCGCTGGACCTTCTGCAGCGCAAGGGTTTCGACGTCGAGGATCACAAGCTGGCCAACCGGGCCGAAACGGATGCCTTCAAAGAGCGTCACGACGTGAAGACCACACCGCAGACCTTCATCGGCGGCCGGCGCGTGGGCGGTTACGATGACCTTCGCAGGCATTTCGGCCTTGCCGTGGCGGACAAGAAGGCCGTTACCTACAAGCCGGTCATCGCCATTTTCGCCATGGCGGCGCTGATGGCCCTGGCGACGAGTTGGGCAGCCTTCGGTACGCTCGCCACCATCGCCGCCGGGGAATGGTTCATCGCCATTTCCATGTGTCTTCTGGCCGTGCAGAAGCTGCGGGATGTCGAGAGCTTTTCCAACATGTTCCTCGGCTACGACCTTCTGGCGCGGCGGTACGTTCCCTATGCCTATGTCTATCCCTTTGCCGAGGGCCTGGCCGGCGTCCTGATGATCGCCGGGGCGCTGATGTGGCTGGCCATCCCCGTATCCCTGTTCATCGGCACGATCGGCGCGGTATCCGTCTACAAGGCGGTCTATATCGACAAGCGCTCGTTGAAATGCGCCTGCGTCGGCGGCGACAGCAACGTGCCGCTCGGCTTCGTATCGCTGACCGAGAATGTCATGATGGTGGCCATGGCGCTGTGGATGCTGTTCAAGCCGTGGCTCCTCGCGCACTGAATGTCGTTGCGCAGGAGACTGCACCTTTCGGTTGAGCGCGGATCGTGCGAGTAGTTCCCTGCAGATCCATGCCGCGACATAGGGCAACCGCTTGAGCGAGACAGATTTTCCACCCCGCGACGGGGCGATCGAACCGGACTCCGATCTGGTGCTGATTGAGGCGCTGGCGCAGGCGCGGGCGCGGTACCGCGCCTTGTTCGAAGCCATCGACGACGGTTTCTGCATCATCGAGTTCGTCGACGGGCCTTACGGTCAACTCAGCGACTATATCCATGTCGAGGCCAATTCCGGCTATGGCCGGCATACCGGTATTCCGGACATTGTGGGAAAGTCGGTCTACGACATCGCTCCGGATGAGGGCGCCGAGTGGGTAGCCCTGTATGGCGCGGTGCTGCGCACGGGCCAGCCCATTCGCTTCGAGCGCCGCTTTGCGGAGGTTGGGCGCCACATCGAGGTTTCGGCCTCACGCGTGGAGCCCGCGACCCTTAAGCAGGTATCCGTGCTTTTCCGCGATATCACCGACCGCAAGCAGGCCGAGGCGGCCCTCCAGGCCAGCGAGGAAGTGGCGCGCGATCTGGCCGAGACGCTGGAGCAGCGCGTTGCGGAGCAGACCGCACACCTGATCACGACCGAAGAGGCATTGCGCCAGTCGCAGAAGATGGAGGCGGTGGGGCAGCTCACCGGCGGCATCGCGCATGATTTCAACAATCTGCTGGCGGCGATCTCCGGTTCGCTCGACATGATGCAGGCGCGCATAAGGCAGGGCCGCCTCGACGACATCGACCGCTACATGTCGGGCGCCCAGTCCGCGGCGCGGCGCGCTGCGGCGCTGACCCATCGGCTGCTGGCCTTTTCGCGCCGCCAGACACTGGACCCGCAGCCGACGGATGTGAACCGGCTCGTCTGCGAGATGCAGGATCTGATCCAGCGGACCGTTGGCCCGGCGATTTACCTGGACGTGCGCCAGGATGAGGCGCTTTGGCCGACGCTGGTAGACGCCAACCAGCTCGAGAACGCCTTGTTGAACCTGTGCATCAACGCGCGGGACGCCATGCCCGATGGCGGGCAGATCACCATCGAAACGCGCAACCAGAGCGTGGACGAAGCAACGGCGCGGGAGCTGTCCCTGCCGGTGGGCGACTTCGTCACGATGTGCGTTACCGATACCGGCGCAGGCATGACGCCGGACGTGATCGCCAAGGCATTCGAGCCGTTTTTCACCACCAAGCCGATCGGCGTCGGCACCGGCCTCGGCCTGTCGATGATCTACGGCTTCGCACGCCAGTCGGGCGGGCAGGTGCGCATTACATCAGAACCGGGCGAGGGAACGACCGTCTGCCTGCATCTGCCGCGCAGCAGCGATGCGCCCGCCGCCGAGGCGGCCACCGCGCAGGGAGAGGTCGCCCCCGTTTCGGGCGCGGAGCGCACCGTCCTTGTGGTGGACGACGAGACTCTTGTGCGGATGCTTCTGGTGGATGCCGTTACCGAGGTCGGGTTTGCCGGGCTGGAAGCCGGCGACGGCGCGGAAGCGCTGGACATCCTGTCATCCGATGCGACCATCGATCTTCTGGTGACGGATGTCGGGCTGCCGGGCGGCATGAACGGGCGGCAACTGGCCGATGAGGCCCGGGCCTTGCGGCCCGGGTTGAAGGTGCTGTTTGTCACGGGATATGCCGAGACCGCCGTGCAGGGGGACACCGACCGCCTGCCGCCGGACATGCAGATCATCACCAAGCCGTTCGACATAGCGGCGCTTTCCATACGCATCCGCGACATGATCGAAGGCTGAGCCCCGGCGACAGGCAAGGCCATGTCCGCCGGGGCCGGCCCGGTCAGCCCGTATAGCCGAAGGCGACGGGCGGGTTCGCAGCCGTTTCCACCCACACGCTCTTGACCTGCGTGTAGGCGTGCAGGGCTTCCAGCCCGCTGGAGCGGCCATAGCCGCTGCGGCCGAAACCGCCGAAGGGCGACATGACGTTGATGGTCTTGTAGCCGTTTATCCAGAAGGTGCCCGCACGCACGCCGGCCGCGACACGATGCGCGCGCCCGACATCGCCGGTCCAGACTGCGCCGGCCAGGCCGTAAGGCGTCGCATTGGCCAGCGCGATGGCTTCCTCTTCCGTATCGAAGGGCATGACGGCGACGACCGGGCCGAACACCTCTTCGCGGGCGATCTCCATCTCCGGCTTCACATGATCCAGGATCGTCGGCGCAAAGAAATAGCCGCCCGTTTCCGCCAATGCACCGCCTGCCGGCCCGCCGGTGGCCAGCCTTGCCCCATCCGCGACGCCCCGTGCGACCATCTCGCCGATCTTGTCGAACTGACGGCCATTGTTGATCGGTCCGATCTGCGTATCCGCAGAGGCCGGATGCCCGAACGGGATCTTTTCCGCCGCCCTGGCATAGCGCTCCACGAAAGCCGAGTGGATGGAGCGATGCACCAGAAGGCGGGAGCCGGCGACGCAGCTTTGCCCCGCGCCTCCGAAGATGGCGGATTGCGCCCCCAGGATCGCCCTGTCGATGTCGGCATCGGGAAAGACGATGTTGCCGGATTTGCCACCCAGTTCGAGGATGCAGGGCACCGTTTTGCGCGCCGCAGCCGTTGCGACGGCGACACCGCCCGCCGCCGAGCCGACGAAGACCACAAGCCCCGTCGCGTCATGCGCCACGGCTGCCGCGCCGGTGGTTGCGCCCGCTCCGGCCAGGACGTTGACCAGGCCCCGCGGCGCGCCGGCCTTTTCGCACAGACGGCCGAGCACGATGGTGGACAGCGGAGTCAGTTCCGACGGCTTGATGACGACGCCATTGCCGGCCGCCAGCGCCGGAGCGATCTGCCATCCGCCGGTAAACAGCGGTGCGTTCCAGGGCGTGATCTGCGTGACGACGCCGATGGGCTCGCGCCGCGTGTAATTGAGGTGGCTGCTGGGCACCGGGATGACCTCGCCATGCAGCTTGTCGCACCAGCCGGCGTAATATTCGAACATTTCGGCGACGCGGACGGCTTCGCCGCGCATGTCGCGGATCGGCCGGCCGGCGGAGCGGCATTCCATCTCGGCGATGGCCTCGGCATTGGCACGCACGAGGCGTCCCACCTCGTACAGGATGCGGCCCCGGGCCGAACCTGTGAGGGCGGCCCACTCTTTCTGGGCACGCGTGGCGGCGTCCATCGCGGCGTCGACCACCGTTTGCCCCGCATCGCGGAAGCTGGCGAAGACGCGGCCGTTGGCGGGGTCGGTCAGATGGAGCGTTTCGCCGGTGCCGGCCACGATCGCGCCATCGACCAGGCTGCCGATACGCCCACCGGGGATCAGGCCGGCGACAAGCTCTTCGATGCGGTCGGTCTGGTCGGGTGCGTTGTGCGCGTCATCCATTGCCTTTGGCCCTTTCGTTGTTGCCTGCGTAGTCGCCCATGCGTGTGAAGTCCTGCCCGTCGGCAAGGCGCTCGGCGCTTGCCGCCCAGATGTCGCGCACATGGCCGCAGAGCGGCAGATCGACGCCGAACTCGTCGGCCATGGCGCCGGCCAGGCGCACATCCTTGCGCATCAGCCCCATCGAAAAGCCGCTGTCGAAGCGACCGGACATGACCCAGTTGGGAAAGTGGATTTCGCTGATGGCGCTGCGGCCGGTGGCGGCGTTCAGCACGCGCAGCACGGACTCGGGCTCGACGCCGGCGCCGACCGCCAGCTTCAACGCCTCCTGGGTCGTCAGCATATGCGCTGCAACCAGCAGGTTGTTGACCAGCTTGGCGACGTTGCCGGCGCCGCTGGGGCCGACATGCAGGATCTTCGCAGCCAGCGCCTCGACCACGGTGCGCGCCTCTGCCAGGTTCGCTTCGTCGCCGCCGATCATCATGGTCAGCTTGCCGGACGCCGCGCCGGCCGGGCCACCGCTGACCGGCGCATCGAGGAAGCCGTGCCCCGCATCCGCCAGGCGCCGCGCCAAGGCGCGGCTGACATCCGGCTCGGAGGTAGAGGTATCGATCAGGATCACCCGGCCTTCCGCCTGCGTACCGACCGCTGCGGCGTGCGCTTCCAGCATCGCCGCCACGTCCTGCGCGGTGGGGAGGGAAAAGACGATCCGCTCACTGGAAGAGAACAGCTCGCCCGGCTCGGTGACGAAGCCGAAACCCGCCTCCGCCGCCGCCTCGGCCTTACCGGCGCTCAGGTCGTAGCCCGTGACCGCAAAGCCGGCTTTGGCCAGCGTGGCCGCCATTCCGAACCCCATTGCCCCGAGGCCGACGACGCCGACGCGCGTTTTCCTGTCCATCGATCATCCCCTGATGTTGCGATCTATCGATGCAAGGGTGGGGCTGGTCGGCGACAGGCGATAGGCACCAACCCCGGAACAAAGCGTTGCGCTTTGCGCAATGAGCGAACCTCAGAGCCGAAAGGCGGCCATGTTCTGCGACAGATGGCTGGCAAGATTGTCTACCGAGGTGGGCAGGCGGCGATGCGCCCGCACGATCAGATGCGCACTGGCCTGCAGGGCCAAGGGGTGGTCCAGCTCGCACGCGCCCAGCAGCCCCGCCGCAATCTCGTTTGCCACCGCGAAATGCGGCAGGAAGGTTACGCCCCCCGCCATCGCGAAACGGCGCAGAGCATCGATCGACTGGGTTTCCAGTACCGGGGCGATGGCAAGGCCCGCATCCGCCGCCATCCGGGCCACGAGTTGCCGTGTGCCGTGCCCCTCTGTCAGCAAAGCCAGCGGCCGGTGCAGGCCGGCGGCAAGATCGGCCCGGCCCGCATCCAGCAAGGCATCGTCCTTCCGTGTGACCATGCACAGCGGTTGCCGCTTGATGGCGATGGACCGGATCCGCGTCTCGACCGGGGGATTGTACACAAGGCCGATATCCGCCTCGCCATTGGCGATGGCTTCCACGATGGCGTCGGTGCCGGCCAGTTGCAGCGCATGCCGGACGTGCGGATAAATGGTAAAGAACGGCGCCAGGCCATTGTCGATCAGGTCGCCGACGAAGCCCTCGCCGCACACGATGGCCACGCGGCGCTGCTCGCCGCCCTTCAGCCGGTCGAGTTCCTCTCGCAGCAGGCCGCCTTCCTCGGTCAGGCGACGCCCATGTTCCAGCAGAAGGGAACCGGCCGGCGTCAGCGTGGCGCCGCGCGCCGTACGTTCGAAAAGGGGAAGGCCGATCTCGTATTCGAGATCGGCGATCTGCCGGCTGACGGCCGAGGGCGCCACGTTGAGCTGCTCGGCGGCCGCACGAAACGAGCCGTGGCGCACGACGGTCAGGAAGTGGCGCAGGGCCTTGGCGTCGATGAAATCCATGCGCCCATCATATCACGCCCGGGCAAGGCGTGCGGCGGCGATGTCGCGCCACAGGCGGATGCCGTCTCCCAGGATGGCATCGTTGAAATCGAAGCGCGGCGAGTGCAGGCCGGGATTGTCTCCATCCCGGGCGGCGCCCAGCCAGATATAGGCGCCGGGCCGCTCTTCCAGCATGAAGGCGAAATCCTCCGCCGCCATGCTGGGGGCGCTGTCCTCGACCGTCAGGCCGGTCGTGCCGCCGGCGATGGCGCGGATGTCGGCGGCTTTGGCCGGCGTGTTGATGGTTGCCGGGTAGAGGCGCTTGTAATCGACCGTCGCGCTGGCGCCCATGGCCGTCGCCACCATGGAGGCGACCGCGCCCAGGCGCGCCTCGATCACGTCGCCCACGGCCGGCGAAAACCAGCGCGTCGTGCCCCGGATGACGACCGATTCGGGAATGACGTTATAGGCATCGCCGCCGTGGATCTGGGTGGCGGACACCACCGCCGCCTCCAGCGGAGACACGTTGCGCGCCGCGATGGATTGCAGCGCGGTCACGATCTGGCTTGCAGCCAGGATTGGATCGGCTCCCTCGTGCGGCATCGCGCCATGCGAACCGCGGCCCGTGACGGAAATCTCGAATGTCGCGAAGGCCGCCATCATCGCCCCGTCGCGCGCCACCATCGCGCCCGGCTTCAGGCCCGGCCAGTTGTGGATGCCGTAGACCTCGTCCACCGGGAAATCGCGGAACAGCCCGTCGCGGATCATCTCCCGCGCGCCGCCCTCAACCTCTTCCGCCGGCTGGAAGATGAAATGCACCGTGCCGTCCAGATCGGGCAGGGCGGCGATCTCGCGCGCGGCGGCCAGCAGCATGGTCACATGCCCATCGTGCCCGCAGGCATGCATGACGCCCGGAACAAGCGAGGCATGGGCGACGCCGCTTGCCTCCATGATGGGCAGGGCGTCCATGTCGGCACGCAGGCCGACGACACGGCTGGACGTTCCACGCGACAGGGTGGCCACCAGCCCGGTCGTTCCATAACCGCGCCGCACCGCCAGCCCGAAGCTTTCGAGGCGGGATGCGATGAAGTCGGCGGTTTCCGTTTCGTGGAACGCCAGCTCGGGCCGGCGATGCAGGGCATGGCGCCAGTTGACGGCTTCCGCGATCGTATCGCCGGGCAGGACTGCGGACATGGATAGCGCCTCTTCGTAAGTCGGATGTCAGCCGAAAAGCCGCAGCGTCAGGTCTGCGATGACCACCGAGCCGATGTAAGTGCCGAACATCACGCAGATGGCCACGATGACGATCTTCCAGCCCGATGTGCGCGCAATGCGGAACTCGGTCTGCGTCAGCGCAAGGCCGCCATAGGCCAGCGCCGGCGTTGCCAGCGCCAGGAAGTTGAGGCGGCTGACGGCATCCAGCACCGTGGCCGAACCCGGCAGGCCCGGAATGGTGATCAGGATGGCGATCAGCGAAACCCAGGCCACGGCAGGCAGTTTCAGCGGTACCACCTGCGCGATGATGAGGCCGAGCGCGGATGCCGCCAGAAGGATCAGCATGCCGGGCAGCGCCTCCAAGGCGGTGGTGCCGGTTGCGGCCCAGTTGGCGGCCAGCCCGATGATGCCGGCCACCGCCAGCATCGCCATCTTTTCGCCCAGGGGCACGGCACGCTCGTCTTCTTCCACGATCACGTCCCGAAGGTCGGACACGCTCTTGTCTGTTGCGTTGCTCATGTCGGTGTCCTCAGGCGGCGTTTGCGAATTCGTGCGGGCGCGACTTTCGGTACAGCCACTCCGTCAGCGGAAGCGCGACGAACAGGCCGACATACAGCCCCGTCGCATAGGTCAGGATGTTGCTGGCGGCGGCGAGCGCAAGGATGAGCTGCTCCTGATCCGGTACCACCGCAACCAGACCGCCCGTGCATGCTGCCAGCATCGAGCCGGAGCCGACGCCGCACGACATGGCCAGCGCACGGATGTCGAAGATGCCGAGCGCGTGGATCAGCGGCGGCATGATGGCGAAGACGAAGGTGCCGATGAGGGTGCCGGTTGCGTAGACGCCCATGGCTCCGGCGCCCTCCGGGCTGTTCAGGCCGTATTTCTCGGCGATCAGCGCAAGGTTTGGCTCGCGGTCGATGGAATAGCTGGCGCCGATGGCTTCGCGGCCCATGCGCAGCAGGAAGACGGCGACCGGGAATGCCACGACGATGGTGCCGAGATTTCCCAGCTCCTGCAGGATCAGGGCCGGCCCCGCGTCGATGATGGCCTCGATCTGCGGTCCGACGGTCGTTCCGAAACGGGCGATGAACGGCATGATCGCAATGGTGATCATACCCCCGGCGATCTTTGTGGAGCGCGGCGTGAGAATGCGCGACATCGGCCTGCAGATCGAGGGGTTGAGCGCGATGCCGATGGCGAAGGCGTACAGGATCGGCAGGAGGATGATGGTGGCGATGCCGATCGGCACCCGGATAACGCCGATCAGGTCGGCGATAATCACGATGGCCAGAACCGTAAGGTGCAGTGCCATCGCATCCCTCGAAAGGACGCGGCTCATGAAGTCTCCCGTGCTGCGTTGCACAAACCGTGGACACTTGCCGCAACCGACAAGATTTTACGCAGCCTAGCGGCGTGTCGCGTGTCCGGTAGCGGCGGTTTACGCAACGGAGCGTTGCGCGGCAAGCAATACGCTGCCGCCGGGCGGCCCTTATCCGTTCTGTGGCATCTCGATCTGCAGCTTCACGTCGGTCGGCCGACCTTCGGCGGCACGCTCGAACGCTTCCACCGACCTGTCGAAGGGCAGGGTCTCGGATATCAACGGCTTCAGATCCACCTTGCCCGACGCCATCATCTGAATCGCGCGCGGATATTGGTGCGCATAGCGGAAGACCGTCTCGAAGCGCAGCTCCTTGGTGGAGGCGGTGGCCCAGTCCATCGCCGTGGGGTGAACGGGAAGCCCGACCACCACAACGGCTCCGCCGGGCCTTGGCAGCGCCAGCAGGCTTTCCCACGCCTTCGGCGAGCCGCTGGCTTCGAAGACGACATCCGCGCCCCAACCGCCGGTCGCTTCGTCGACGGCGGCCTTCAGGTCCGCGCTGCGGATATCCACCGGGACGATTCCCGGATACCGGCCGGCGATTTCAAGCTTTTCGGCCATCATGTCGGCAATGATCACGCTGGCGCAGCCGCCGGCCAGGGCGGCCAGCGCCACCATGATGCCGATGGGGCCCGCGCCGATGACGACGCCAACGTCGCCGGGGGCGATCTTCGCCTTCTGCGCGGCCTGCAAGCCGACGGCGAAAGGCTCCACCATGGCGCCTTCCGCGAAGCTGACGGTGTCGGGCAGCTTGAAGGTGAAATTGGCTGGATGGACGACTTCGGTTGTCAGAACGCCATGCACCGGCGGCGTTGCCCAGAAGGTGACCGCCGGATCGACATTGTACATGCCGAGGCGCGCCGCACGCGAATCCGGGTCGGGCACGCCCGGCTCCATGCAGACGCGGTCGCCGACGGCGAGATGGCGCACGTCCGGCCCGATCTCCACCACCGTTCCGGCTGCCTCGTGCCCCAGCACCATCGGCGCTTCGACGACGAAGCTGCCGATGCGGCCATGCGTGTAGTAATGGACGTCGGAGCCGCAGATGCCCACCGTGTGCAGACGAATGCGCACATCCGTCGGCCCGACCGCCAATGGAAGATCGATGTCGCGTATTGCCAGCTTGTGCTGCTCTTCGAGGACAAGGGCCTTCTGCATTGCCATGAATCAACCTCCCGTTGGTGCGGATGATTCTTATAGCGCCTTGTGCTGGCTTTCGGAGCCCATTTCGGTGTGGCGATGCAGCGCGATTGCATTGCGCAGGACATGCAGGCCGATGGATGCGAACAGGATGTAGGCGAAGATCTCGACCGTCTCCTCGATCAACATCGGCAGATAGTCGATTCCGGCCAGGGTCGGATGCCCGTCGAAAGCCTCGCCGATCAGAAGAAGCACGGCGACGCACACGAACGGCCACCCGCGAAGCTCTTTCAGATAGGCGATATGCTCGCCGATCAGGCGCCAGCGAAGCGCGATATAGGGCAACGCGACCGCGCAGATGACGACGGCCTCGTAAAGCCGGAAATGCGGGGCGTTGAACAGCATGGCGATCGGGCCGTTGCCGGCCAGTTCCAGCTCGCGCAGGAAGAAGACGACCGCCAGCACGCTGGCGCCGACGGCCGCCATGCGGCCGGCGCCGCGCTGGTAGGCAGCCGAGACGGCAAAGAACAGAGCCGCAGCCACAAGTGCCGCTTCCTGCCCGCGCTCCAGCGGGCCGCCCTCGATGACCGCATCGTGGATGCCAAGCCACGCCACCAGAAGGAGCGTGGCCACCACGACCGCGATGGCAATGAGAAGGCCTTGCAAGGCAAAGCCGCGTGGTAGGTGAAACGCCTGCATGATGCGCCCCCGGGACATTTCCCGGGGGCTTATTGAATTATGAAGGTGGGCGCAATGCTCACCCGACGCGGCGGATGGCATCCCCCACCATGTCGGCCATGGTGGAAATCTCCTCTTCGGAGACGATCAGCGGCGGCGACAGGGCGATGATGTCGCCCGTCACACGGATGAGCAGCCCTTTTTCGAAGCAGTCAACGAAGACATCGTAGGCCCGCTTGCCCGGCGCGCCGTCGAGCGACGCCAGCTCGATGCCCGCCACCAGCCCGATGGTGCGGATATCCACGACATTCTCCGTGCCCTTGAGGGCGTGCATGGCATTGGCAAAGTGGTCGCTGAGCTCCGACGCGCGCGTCAGGAGGCCCTCGTCAGCATAGATGTCCAGCGTGGCGATGCCGGCTGCGCAGGCAACCGGATGCCCGGAATAGGTGTAGCCATGGAAAAGCTCGATCTGCGCTTCCGGCCCATGCATCAGCGCATCGTGGACCGTACGGCTGCTGAAGACGGCGCCCATGGGGATCGTGCCGTTGGTCAGGCCCTTTGCCGTGGTGACGATATCCGGCACGACGCCGAACCAGTCCGTTGCGAAGGGCGCTCCGAGGCGCCCGAACCCGGTGATGACCTCGTCGAAGATCAGCAGGATGCCGTGCTTGGTGCAGATGTCGCGAAGCCGCTGGAGGTAGCCCTGCGGCGGAACGAGCACGCCGGTGGAGCCGGCGACCGGTTCGACGATGCAGGCGGCGATGGTTTCCGCGCCGTGCAGCGCAACCAGCCTTTCCAGATCGTCGGCCAGCTCTGCGCCGTGCTGGGGCTGCCCCTTGACGAAGGCGTTGCGGGCAAGGTCGTGCGTATGCCGTAGATGGTCTGCCCCGGGCAGCAGCGGGAAGACACGGCGATTGTTGACGAGGCCGCCCACCGATATGCCGCCGAAGCCGACGCCGTGATAGCCGCGCTCACGCCCGATCACACGCGTGCGGGTGCCTTGGCCGATGGCGCGCTGGTAGGCGATGGCGATCTTGAGTGCCGTATCGACCGATTCCGACCCGGAGCCGGTAAAGAACACCCGGTCCAGGCGGTTGCCTTCGGGGCCCGGCGCGATGGCGGCAAGCCGTTCGGCGAACTCGAAGGCGATGGGGTGCCCCATCTGGAACGAAGGCGCGAAATCCAGCGTCGAAAGCTGGCGTTCCACCGCCGCCGCGATGCCGCGCCGGCCATGGCCGGCATTGACGCACCAGAGCCCGGCCGTGCCGTCCAGCACCTGACGCCCGTCATCGCTGGTATAGTACATGCCGTCGGCCGCCGCGAGCATGCGGGGCGCGGCCTTGAACTGGCGATTGGCGGTAAACGGCATCCAATAGCTGTCGAGGAGGGGGGTGTTGGGGCGGTCGTGAACGTTCATGGATCGGCTCCGGGGGCGTGAGCATCCATTGGAGCCTTGAACCGCTGTCGCAACAAGTCCTTTTCTGGGTTTCGCCAAGCCGTTGTTATATTACGGCGGTGGGTGCAAAATGTTCGATATATCGAACGGAGTGAACGGCGTGACGGTGGATATCGGGGGACGGCTGCGCAGCCTGAGGCTGAAGCACAAGCTTTCGCAGCGGCAACTGGCGTCGAAGGCCGGTGTCACGAATTCAACCATATCGCTGATCGAATCCAACGGCACGAACCCTTCGGTCGGGGCGTTGAAGCGCATTCTCGACGGCATCCCCATCGGGCTTGCCGAGTTCTTCGCCTTCGAGCCCGAGCAGCCGGCCCGCGCCTTCTACCGCGCGGATGAACTGAAGGAGATCGGCAAGGGCGGGATTTCCTACCGTCAGGTCGGCGACAACCTCTTCGGCCGCAGCCTGCAGATTCTGGAGGAATGCTATCAGCCCGGCTCCGATACCGGCAAAGTGCCGCTCGTGCATGATGGCGAAGAGGGCGGCATCGTGCTGAGCGGCCGGCTGGAGGTGACGGTGGACGGCGAAAGGCGAATCCTTGGCCCCGGCGACGCCTATTATTTCGAAAGTCGCAGGCCTCATCGCTTTCGATGCGTCGGCCCGAACCCATGTCGCGTCGTCAGCGCCTGTACGCCCCCGACATTCTAGAACCGATTTCCACAAACAGACCAAAATATAAAAATGACAAATGCAGGATACAGGCTATCCTGCATCATGAAGTTTCTGGTAGGAGGTCGGGCGCTTTCTTTTGCTTGTCGGGCGGAAGTGCGTCCTCCATCAGGGAAAGGGCCGCGGCATGCACGACAGCACCATGAAGATCGTGAACAGCGGCGGTCCTGAAATTTCGACTGTCCAAGACCGCAACCTTGAATTATTCGGAGAGGGCAAGCGCGTCTCGGCAGGTGTAATCGGAATGCAGACTTCCCAGGGCCATGTGTCCACTTCGAATAGCGCGATCGATGGCGATCCTGACTTCTTCGATCTGTCGCCATCGCCCATGTGGCTGGAGGATTACAGCGGCGTCAAAGCGCTCTTTACCGAGTGGCGGGACGCCGGCGTAACCGATCTTGCAGACTATCTTGCCGAGGATCCGGAGCGCGTCCGGCGCTGTTCCGCGCTCATACGCGTGCTGAAGGTCAACGAGCGTGTACTCCAGCTCTACAAGGTCGCAGACCTTGCCGAGTTGGAGGAAAAGCTTTCCGTCATATTCAGCGCCGACATGATGAAGACCCACGCCCAGGAGCTTGTGGCCCTGTGGCGGGGCGAACACGCATTCTTCAGCCATACGGTCAACTACACGGCCACCGGCGACAGGCTGGACATCCAGCTATCCGGCAAGATCATGCCGGGGCACGAGGATGACTGGAGCCGCGTTCTCGTCGTCACCGAGGACATGACCGAGCGGGAGGGCGCGCGCGCCGCGCAGGCTGCCAGCGAACGGTTCGCACGGGGTCTGTTCGAGCATTCTCCCGTGTCGTTGTGGGTCGAGGATTTCTCCGAGATCAAGAAGTTGCTGGACGAGCTTCGCTTGCGCGGCATCCAGGATTTCCGGGTGTTCACCGATGTGCACCCGGAGTTCATCAACCGGTGCATGAGCGAAATCCGCGTCATCGACATCAACCACACCACGATCAAGCTGTTCGGCGCGCCGGACAAGCGCGTGCTGCTGCACAGCCTTGGGCGGATTTTCCGCGACAAGATGGTGCAGCCCTTCCGCGAACAGCTCATCGACCTCTGGAACGGCCAGCTCTTTCAGACGCGAGAGGTCGTCAATTATGCGCTGGACGGCCGCGAACTGCATCTGATGCTGCAGTTCTCGGTCCTGCCGGGCGCCGAGCACGACTGGTCGCTGGTGCAGGTGGCGCTGACGGACATTACCGCGCGCAAGGCGGCCGAAGCGTATCTGGAGTTCCTCGGGAAGCACGACGCACTGACCAAGCTGTTCAACCGCTCGTTCTATATCGACGAGTTGAACCGTCTGCAGCGCAGCGGCACCGAGCCGATATCGATCATCATCATCGATCTCAACAACCTGAAAGAGGTCAATGATTCGCTGGGGCACGCCGCCGGAGACGATCTGCTTCGGCGGGCGGGCGAGGTGCTGGGCAAGCTGGTGGAAGCGCCGGGCCATGCGGCACGCATCGGCGGCGACGAATTCGCCCTGACACTACCGGGGCTGGACGAAGTGCATGCCGGCAAGATCCTCAAGGATCTGGACGGGCTCTGCGACCTGAACAACCAGTTCTATTCCACCGCATCGTCGCGGTTGAGCCTGTCGGCCGGGCTGGCCACCAGCCGGGACGGGGAAAGCCTCGAGGCAACCGCGCGCCGCGCCGACAACGCCATGTACATGGCCAAGCGCGAATATCACCGCAAATTGAGCGCCAGCCGTTAAGCCGCATTCCTCATCGACAGACCGGGGTTTGTCGCAGTGCAGCATTACGCCTGCATTGACGTGGTAATACCACGTGCATTAAGTGGTCTTACCACGGCAAGATCAATGGACACCCACTTGATGTCGATCAGACGCGAAGCAATTGAGCATAAGAGCGGCTACGACAGGGTCGTCGCATTCCTGCGCGAAGAGCTTTTGTCCGGTGCGCTGAAGACGGGCGATTGCCTGTTGCCCGAGCGCGAGCTGGCCGCCCAGCTAGGCGTCGGCCGCCCCGTCCTGCGCGAGGCGCTGCGGGCGCTGGCGATGATCGGTGCGCTGGAGATACGGCATGGGGTGGGCACGATCGTAAAGAAGCCCGACGTGTCGACGCTCGGCGAGTTTTTCACCTTCGTTCTGGCGCAGCAGGCCGACGCGATCGACGACATCATGGAAGCGCGCGTGGCCATCGAGCACCACGCGATCCGGCTGGCGTGCCGCCGCGCCGCGCCCGCCGACATGGACCGACTTGCCGCCTGCCTTCGCCGCATCGTCGATACGATCCACAGCGCGGAAGCGGGCGGCGTGGCGGATTTCCAGTTCCACGAAGCCATCGTGCGCGCCGCCGGTTCGCCGACGCTGACCAGCATCTACGGCTCGATATCCAGCCTGATGATGAAGTCCCATCTCGACCGCCGCGAACAGATCATCGCCGTCGACGGCATCGAGGAGTTCCTCATCGATCATCATCGGTTGATCTACGAGGCGATCTCCGCGCGCGACGCCGCGGGCGCCGACGACCTTCTGACCCGCCATTTCGAAATCGGCGCAGAATTCCGCCGCAAGGCCACCGTCAACGCGTTGCGGCAGCAGCCGATGCGTGGTGGGGCCACCCAACCCGACTCGAGGAAAGACTGATGCGCATCATCATCGGCAGCGATCACGCCGGCTACAGCCTGAAGCAGGACCTGCTAGAGCCACTGCGGCAGGCCGGTCACGACCTTGTCGATGTCGGCAGCTTCGACCCCGATCCGGTCGATTTTCCCGATATCGCGCGCGCCGTCTGCGACAAGGTCCGCACCGAGGCGGGGGCGCGCGGCATCCTCGTCTGCGGCACCGGCGTCGGCGCGGTGATCGCGGCAAACAAGATACGCGGCATCCGGGCCGCCGTCTGCCACGACGTCCATTCGGCACACCAATCGGTAGAGCATGACGACGTCAACGTGATGTGCCTTGGCGCGCAGATCGTCGGTCCCTGGCTCGCCAAGGACCTGATCGCATCTTTCCTGTCGGCCGAGTTCGTGACCAGCGATCCGGATTTCGTCCGCCGCGTCGAGAAGCTCGCCCGCCTGGAAGAGGCGAACTGACGGGAAGCAGATCATCCGGGGGGAGGAAACGGACGATGACGGATAGCAAATCGAAGACAGGCCGTGTCGCCTTCGTCGGCATCGGTGTCATGGGGCGGGAGATGGCCCGCAATCTGGCGCAGGCGGGGCATGATGTCATCGCATACGACATCGTCCCCGGCGCGGTATCCGCCCTTGCCGAATACGGCGTCAGGGCGGCGGCCAGCATATCCGGCGCTGTGAGGCAAGCCGATATCGTCGTTTCCATGCTGCCGGACACGCCGCAGGTCGAGATGCTGGTGCATGGCCCGGACGGCCTCCTGGCCATGCCGCCGAAGGGCCGCCTGTTCGTCGATATGAGCACCATTGCGCCGGAAGCGACGCGTCGTATGGGCGAGGCGCTATTGGCTGCGGGCATCGACATGGTGGATGCGCCCGTTTCCGGCGGGCCGGGCGGCGCGCGCGATGCACGCCTGTCCATCATGGCAGGCGGCAGCGTGCCGGCTTTCGAGGCGGCGCTGCCCTATCTGCGCGCCATGGGGACGACCATCAATCATGTCGGCGGCCCCGGAGCCGGGCAGGCGGTGAAGCTGTGCAACCAGCTTGTCTGCGCACTGAACATCCAGGCGATCTGCGAGGCGCTGTCCCTCGGGCGCAGCTTCGGCATCGACCTTGCGCAAATGCGCGAGGTGCTGAAGGGCGGTTCGGCCAATTCATGGATGCTGGACAATCTCGGCGCGGCGATGATCGAGGGCGATACGTCCGCTGGGTTCCGGATCGACCTGATGATGAAGGATTTGCGCCTGGTGCTCGATGCCGCGCGCCAGGGGCCGGTGCCCCTGCCGGCGACGGCGCTGGTGGCGGCGCAATACATGGAAGCGCAGGCGCATGGCGAAGGCGCCAACGGCAACCAGGCCCTGTTCCGCGTCTATGATCGTCTCGCAGGCCTGGAGCGCGGGCAGCCGGCGGGCAGGGCCGCATGACACTCGATTTCGCCTCCATCCTGGCCCGCTGGCAGATGCTGGCGGACGGCGCGTGGCTGACGGTGCAACTGGCCAGCATCACGACGCTGACCGGTTTTCTGATCGGTACGCTGTGCGCCGTGGCGCGGCGGTCCGATGTGCGGTGGCTGTCTTCATTGGCGGGCTTCTATGTGGAGCTGATCCGCAACACGCCCTTCCTGGTGCAGATATTCATCGTCTATTTCGGCCTGTCGAGCCTTGGCTTTTCGTTCTCGGCCGTCACGGTGGCGATCATCGCGCTGACCATCAATGTGGCCGCCTACACGGCGGAAATCATGCGGGCCGGGTTCGATTCCATCCAGAAAGGCCAGTGGGAGGCAGCCGAGACACTCGGTTTGAACCGGCTGCAGCAATACTGGCATGTGGCCCTGCGCCCGGCGATGGAACGCGTCTATCCCTCGCTGACCAGCCAGTTCATCCTGCTGATGCTGGCATCGTCGGTGACCTCGCAGATTTCGACCGAAGAGCTGACGGCGGCTGCCAACTACATCCAGTCCGAAACGTACCGGCCCTTCGAAACCTATATCGTCATCGCGATCATCTATGTCGCGCTGTCGCTGGCGATGCGGCTGGCATTCCACCTTGCCGCTCTGGCGCTGTTTCCGCGCCGCCGCCGCCTCGGCACCAACCTCTAGGGGCGACGGCAATGGAAACCGCACTCAACCCCGGCCATATCCGCTTCCTGCTGGAAGGCGCCGCCTGGACCATGGCCCTTTCGCTGATCGCCTTTGCGGGCGGCGGCGCTGCCGGCTTCCTCGTGGCGCTGGGGCGCATCGCGCCGCTGCGCGCCGTGCGCGCCATTACCACGCTGTATGTCCAGATCGTGCAGGGGACGCCGCTGCTCGTCATCCTGTTTCTCGTCTTCTTCGGCTTGCCGCAGCTCGGGTTTTCCATCTCTCCGCTGATGGCGGCCAGCCTGTCGATGACGATCTATGTCAGCGCCTATCTCGGCGAAATCTGGCGCGGATGCATCCAGTCCGTACCGCAGGCGCAGTGGGAGGCAGCCGAGTGCCTGGCGATGAGCCGCACCCAGCGGATGCTGAAAGTCATCCTGCCGCAGGCGGTGCGGATAGCCACGCCGCCGACTGTCGGGTTCTCGGTGCAGATCATCAAGAACACCTCGCTGGCGTCGGTGGTCGGCTTCGTCGAGATCACCCGTGCCGGGCAGCTTATCAACAATTCCATCTTCGAGCCGTTCGTCATCTACATGATCGTCGCGGCACTGTATTTCTGCCTGTGCTTTCCCGTCTCCGTCTTCAGCCGTCGCCTCGAGCGCCGCGGTGCGTCCCGCCGCGCCCGGCTCGAGCTGACGCCGGCCTGACGCCGCGGCACGCACCAGGTTCAGGGGAGGTCGTTTCATGTCCATCGTCATTCTGGATGACGTCAAGAAAAGCTTCGGGGCGGTGCAGGTGCTGCACGGCGTATCCTTCAGCGTCGAGAAGGGGCAGGTCATGGCGCTCATCGGCGCCAGCGGCTCGGGCAAGAGCACCGCGCTGCGCTGCATCGACCTTCTCGAAACGATCAATTCCGGGCGGATCGAGGTGTGCGGACATCGCCTGGAAGACCCCAGGCTCGACAAGCGCGCGTTGCGGCTGGACGTCGGCATCGTCTTCCAGAGCTACAATCTGTTTCCCCATCTGACCATCGTCGAAAACATCATGCTGGCGCCGGTTTCGGTCAAGGGTGTCGGCCGGGCGCAGGCGCGGGACACCGCGGCGCGCGTGCTGGCAGAGGTAGGCCTGTCGGACAAGTCAGACTTCTATCCCGAGCAATTGTCGGGCGGCCAGCAGCAGCGCGCCGCCATTGCGCGGTCCCTGGCGATGGAGCCGAAGGTGATGCTGTTCGACGAGGTCACCTCGGCGCTCGATCCGAAGCTGACAGGCGAGGTTCTGCGCGTCATCGAGAAGCTGGCCGGCGGCGGCATGACGATGATCATGGTGACGCACGAGATGAACTTCGCGCGGCGCATCGCCGACAAGATCGTCTTCATGCATCAGGGCCGCGTCCACGAGGAGGGCGACGCCTCCATCCTCAGTGCCCCGCGCACGCCGGAACTGGCGGACTTCGTATCCAACGAGCTTTGAAAGAACGGGCGGTATCGCCGCCTGCAACGGGAGGAGAATGACATGAACATGTTGAAAATGGCGCTTGTGGCCGGTGTCGTGCTGTGCGGCGCCAACGCCGCCCTGGCCGATGCGTATGACGACATCATCGCCGCCGGCAAGATCCGTGTATCGACGGACCTCGCCATTCCGCCGTCCGGCATGCTGGACGCCGAGTTGCAGCCGATCGGCTCCGACGTCGAGACCGCCAAGCTTCTGGCGGGCGATTGGGGCCTGGAGCTGGAATTCGTGCCCACCACCGGGGCGACGCGCATTCCCAATCTGCAGACCGGCAAGGCCGACGTGATCATCTCCACCCTGTCGGTTACGCCGCAGCGCGCCGAGGTGATCGATTTTACCGTACCCTACGCCGCACTCAACTCGGTCGTCGGAGCGCCGAAGGCGGCTGACATCTCCGATTGGGAAGGCTTGCGCGGCAAGGCCGTCACCGTAACCCGGGGCACCACGCAGGATACCGCGCTGACGCCCCTGGCCGGAGAGCGCGGCTACACCATCACACGCTACGACGACGACGCCACCATGGTGACTGCGGCGGTCAGCGGCCAGGCCGCCGCCGTGGCGACATCCGAGACGCTGATCAACCAGATCGGCCAACGCAATCCGGAGCTTGGTTTCGAGCCCAAGTTCACCATCCAGGTCTTCGATCTCGCCATGGGCGTGCGCAAGGGCGAAACGCAGCTCAAGGAAAAGCTCGACGCCTGGATTACCGAGAACCTGAAGAACGGCAAGCTCAACGACATTTACCAGAAGTACCACGGCTCGCCGCTGCCGGCCGAAATGCTCAACTGAGACTGTCCTACCGGACGACCCTCTGTTATCGAGACCGCCGGGCGCGCTGCGCCCGGCGGTTCTGGCATCAATCGGGCAGGCGATATCATGGGTAGCATTATCATATTCGGTTCCGTGAACGTCGATCTGGTGTCGCGCGTCACGCGTATCGCCCGGCCGGGCGAGACCGTTCTTTCGGCCTCCTACGACATCTATTTCGGCGGCAAGGGCGCAAACCAGGCGGTTGCCGCCGCCCGTGCGGCCCGTGCAGCCGGCGGCTTCGTGGCCATGGCCGGCGCCATCGGGCAGGATGCCTTCGGCAACGATTGCGCCGCCAATTTCACCGCCGCCGGAGTGGATGTCTCCGCCCTGCAGCGGACCACGGAGCGCACCGGTGTCGCCTTCATATCCGTCGACGACACCGCCGAAAACGCAATAACCGTCGCCAGCGGCGCCAACCTGCGCATTTCCGCCGAAGCGGTGCCCGAGGCGCTCGTTCTGTCGGCCTCGACGGCCATCTTCCAGATGGAAGTGCCGCTGGTCGAGACGCTGGCTTTCGCACAGCGCCTGCCCGACGACGCCACGGTCGTCTTCAATTTCGCCCCGGCGGATGAAAGCGCCGACCCGGCCGTGCTGACTGCCATGCTGGACCGCACGGACATCTTCGTCGTCAACGAGCACGAGGCCGAGGTGGCCGGACGCCTGGCGGGCGGGGCGGATGGGCTGGCCGAACTTGCCCGGCGGTTCGGCGTCCAGCTCGTCGTCACCCTTGGAGCCGCCGGCGTCGACCTTTATTCGCCCGACGGCGCAAGGCAGCATTTCGAGGCGCCCAAGGTTGCCGTCGTGGATACGACGGGCGCCGGTGACCTGTTCACCGGAACGCTTGCCACCAGGGTCGACGAGGGCATGAGCCTTTCAGAGGCGGTCGCGGCGGCGGCGCATGCCGCATCCATCGCCTGTACGCGGCCGGGGGCGCAGGTCGACGTCTTCGCCGAGGCTTGATGCCCCTCGCCATCCGCCGGGTTTGCGCCAGTTTCCGCTGTACCGGTGCCAGGTAAAGCGAGAGGCCGCGACATGCGCATGGAAACCGCCTTCCTGTTCGATCTCGACGGAACGCTCGTCGACAGTGTCTATCAGCATGTGCTGGCGTGGAAGCACGCGCTGGACGAAGAGGGCATCGCCCTGTCCGTCTGGCGCATCCACCGGCGCATCGGCATGAGCGGGGGCCTTTTCACCAACCAGCTCCTGCGGGAAACCGGGCAGGACCTGACGGTCGAGCGCATGGAGCGGCTGCGCCACCTTCATGCCGAAGCGTATCAGGCGCAGAAAGCCAGCGTCCAGCCGCTGCCCGGCGCGCGCGCGCTGCTGCAATGGCTAGGCGAAGCCGGCATACCATGGGCCATCGCCACCAGCGGCCGCATGGAAACCGCGCGCGTCAACCTTGAGGCGCTCGGCGTCGACCCGGACCGCTCCGTTGTCGTCACACGAGATCAGGTGCGTTACGCCAAACCCGACCCGGACCTGTTCCTGGCCGCCGCCGACAGGCTCGGATTTCCGATCGGCAATTGCATGGTGGTGGGCGACGCGATCTGGGACATGCTGGCCGCAACGCGTGCGCGCGCACTGGGTATCGGCCTTCTCAGCGGCGGCTACGGGCGGGAAGAGCTGCAACAGGCCGGAGCCATCCGCGTCTATGACGATCCGGCCGATCTTCTTCAACATATCGATGAGGTTGGCGGACGCCGCTAATCCAGATCGTGAAGAAAAGTTTCCGGCATCGGAACCCAGTTGCCGCCGTCGTTACGGAACTGGGGTATATGCGCTAGGCTGTGGATCAGCCCTGCATCATCCCCCAGGGTCTCGAGCCAGTCGCGCGCTTCGGTCAGGATGACGCCAAGGCCGACGACGTCGCCGCCGGCCCGCCTGACGAGGTCGGCCGCACCCTTCAGGCTGGAGCCTGACGCCACGACATCGTCCACCACGACCACGCGCTTGCCGGCGATCAGCGGCACGGCCTGGCGGTCCAGCAGCAATTGCTGCTCGCGGGTCGAGGTGATGGAGGAAATCGTCTGCACCAGCGCATCGCCGAGATGGATCTTGGGAGATTTCTGCAGCACGACATACCGGTCGAGGTTCAGTGCCCGCGTCGTCTCGATGGCTACAGGAATGCCGAGTGTGGCCGGCCCGACGATGATGTCCGGGCGCAGCGGCGCCAGTTTGTGCGCAAGCGCCGCGCCCGCATGGGCGCCGAACCGGACGCCGAGATCGATGACCATCATCAGCGAGATGGCGAAGTCCGGTTTGATGGCGACGATCGGAAGTTCGATGGCAAGGCCGGCGACATCGACCGTCCAGTGCTGGCCGGTCATGGGGGACTGCGTCATACGGTGCCGCTCCTTGGGGGCAAGGTGGGCTCTACCAGCAGGCCGACATGACGCCAGGTGGTGCGCTTGCGACGCATGTCGAAGCCGTTGATGGCGAGTGACAGGGAAATGGCATGCGCCATGCGCACGGCCTGAACCAGTAGCGGCACGCCGCGTGCAAGCGAGTAGCGCAGCCGCGTATAGAAGGGCACGTCGTCTATCTCCATGCCCCGGGCCCGCTGCGCATCGGCAATGCGCTGGAAATCCTCGCGCAGCATCGGAATGATGCCGAAGGTCAGCGACAGCACCAGCGTTACCACGGGCGGCAGGCGCGCTGCGCTGCATGCGGCCAGGATGGAACCGGGGGTGGATGTCTCCATGACGAAATAGAAGGCGGCCGTCGTGGTAACGAGCCGCGCCGCCATGCCCGCCGCCACCGGGATCGCCTCCTGCCACGGCATGCCCTGTATCGCCAGGTTGACGATCCAGCTTGCCATGACCAGCAGAACCAAAAGGCTGGCGCCCTTCAGATAGGCCGACAGGCCCGGGACGCCGGCTGCCGCCAGAAACAGGACGGTGAGTGCCGCGATCGGCACGCCCCACCACCAGCCGGGCACCGCCCATGCCACCACCATCAGTGCGAAGGCGAGCCCCAGCTTGACGAAGAAATTGATGTCGTGGAAGCGCGTCATGCCGCTGCCCCGATGGCGGCATGACGGGGCGCGCGCCAGCCGAGGGCGGCAAAGGCCGGCGCGGACCAGGCCCGCCGCGTTTCGCCGTCGTAGCTTATGGCGCCGCTATCCAGGACAAGAAGCCGTTCGGTCACGTCGTCCACCATATCCAGATCGTGAGAGATGATCAGCACCGCGCCGCCGCGCCGCGTCTGCGCCTTAAGGAAGGTGTCCAGCATCTGCCGGCCATGCAGGTCGCGGCCGAAGAGCGGCTCGTCCAGAATAGCCACGGCGGCCTGCGCGGCGTCGGCGCAGGCAAGGCCAAGCAGCGCCTGCTGGCGGGCGGAGAGGGCGAAGGGATTGGCCTCCGCAAGGGCGGTGAGCCCATAGGTGGCCAGCGCCGCCGAAGCCCGATTTTGGGCATCGTCGTCGGCCGGCCCGCCGGCCGTTACGGCAAACACCACTTCCTCCCGCACCGTCATGTTGAACAGGACGCGCCGCATATTCTGCGGCAGATAGGCGAGCGAACGCGCGCGGCGCGCGACAGTCCAGCCCGACGCGTCCGCGCCGTCGATCACGATGCGGCCGGCGATAACCGGCGCAAGCCCCAGCAACACCTGGAACAGCGTGGTCTTTCCTGCTCCGTTGCGGCCGATCAGCCCCACGACTTCGCCCGCCCGCAGGCGGAAACCGGCATTGGACAAGACGGGCTGCCCGTCGCACCGCCGCAACCGGGTGCGAACCCCTTCCACGACAAGCCGTTCCGGGCCTGGTGCCACCGTATCCAGCCGTCCGCGGCGGCTTGCCGGGGCGATGAGCCCGCATGCGGCCCATGCAGCGTCGTCGGAAAGGCATTCGGCGGTCGGCTGACGCCCGGTCAGCCGGCCGTTTCGCAGCAGGTGGACGGCGTCGGCCAGTTTCTCGAAGGGAACGGCGTTCTCTTCCGTTATGAGGATACCCATCCTGTCGGTGGAGGCGCGCTCCAGCAGCGCAACCAGCCGCACTGTGGCGGCAGGGTCGAGCCCGGTCGTTGGCTCGTCCAGCACCAGATAGCGGGGATTGCCCGCCTGCGCCGCCGCCAGCGCGACCATGCGCCGCTCTCCGCCGGACAGCGTCAGCACCCGCCGCCCACGCAAGGCGTTCAGCCCGAAATCATGGATCAGCGCGTTGACGCGCTCGCGTATAGCGGGTTTCGCCATCCCGTGGTTTTCCAGCGGGAAGGCGATCAGGTCTTCCACGCCGAGATCCCACAACTGGTCCTCGACGTTCTGGCCGACAGAGCCGACCGCGCCGAACAGGGAGCCGCGGTCCAGCCGCCCGGCATCTTCCCCGCCGACGCGGTGGATGCCGGAATAGACGGTGGGTGTCACCAACCGTGGAACGATCCCTGCGGCGACAGAGGCAAGGGTGGATTTGCCGGCACCGGCGCTGCCGCAGACGAGCAGCCTTTCGCCGGGTTCCAGCGTAAGGGAGCAACCGTCGAGCACGGGTGCAGCGTCGCCATGCGCGACGACAATGTCTTTGAGTTCGAGCACGATGGGATCAGAAGCGCGTGAAACCGGTAGGGTGAGCCGATTTTAGCAGCTTGATCGCCGGTCGCACAAGCAGCGGCGTTCCGATCAGCATGGGCACGATGTCCGAAAGGCCCAGATACATGACCGCCCACCAGAAGGGGAATATGCCAAGCCAGGCCAGGCTGGCGGATACCGCAACCACCATGACCAGCCCAACGATCAGGCAGGTTGCCGCAAGTTTGACCAGCGCCGGCATGTCGAACTTGGTGCGGGCCGGGTCGAACAGCATGCCGGGAACGAGCCCCGTCAGGCCCACCATGACGCCATCGACGATCAGCGAGTGCGCGGGGATGAACGTCCCGGCAAGAAGAGACCAGACGATCGTTCCGAGATAGCCGCAGATGAATCCGCTTTTCCAACCCAGCAGAATGCCGACCAGCGGCGGCAGGAAGGCGAAGATGCGCCACTGGATGACACCCGGCACCAGTTGGATCGGGTTGGCGTAGGCCCAAAGCACGCCCGTTGCGGCGGCCGCCACGATAGAGAGGACCAGGGGGAAGAGCGTATTGCCCTCGTGGGGCGCGGCGGTGGTGGACATGAAAGAAACCTTTTGTGTTGCCCATTCGAGGATGCAATCCACGTGCCAGATTTTTGCGGCATGGCGGCAACTAACGGTCGTGCTCCCGCGCGAAGCCGTGCCATAGTTGCTCCATACGGTTCATGTGCGAGTGGGGTCAGGCATGGCGGAAGCGGGTTTGTCGGGGACGGTCGGGCCGGCTGTCGTTCTTCTTGCATCGGCAGTGGTTGCCGTACCGCTGTTTCGGCGTCTGGGGCTGGGCTCGGTGCTCGGTTACTTTGCCGGTGGCCTGCTGGTGGGGCCTTCGATCCTCGGAATATTCACCGACCCGGCCACGATCCTGCACATCTCCGAACTCGGCGTCGTGATGTTCCTGTTCCTGATCGGGGTGGAGATGCGGCCGCAGAAGCTGTGGGCCATGCGTACGCAGATCTTCGGGCTGGGGCTCGCGCAGGTCGTCTTGTGTATCGCGCTTCTGACGGCGGCCGCGATGATGCTGGGCTTCTCGCTGCCGGTCGCCTTCGTTGCGGGCGCAGGTTTCGTGCTGTCGTCCACGGCCGTCATCATGTCGGTGTTGCAGGAGCGCGGCGAAATCGCATCGGAAAGCGGTCAGCAGTCCGTTTCCATCCTGTTGCTGGAAGATCTGATGATCGTGCCGCTTCTGGCGGTCGTGGCCTTTCTCGGCGCAACCGGTGTCGGTGAAGGCGATGGGCTGACGCTCATGTCCTTCGTCGCGCCCGTTGCGGCGGTTGCTTTCGTCGTAGCGGCCGGGCGCTGGCTGCTGGACCCGTTCTTTGCGCTGCTGGCCCGGTCGCGCACCACCGAAGTCCTCACCGCCGGTGCGCTTCTGGTGGTTCTTGGGTCGGCCCTGCTGATGGAATTCGTCGGCCTGTCGATGGCGATGGGCGCGTTCCTGGCCGGCGTCATGCTGTCCGGCTCCAGCTACCGCCACCAGATCGAAACCGATGTGGAGCCCTTCAAGGGCTTGCTGATGGGCCTGTTCTTCCTTGCGGTCGGCATGTCGCTGGACCTGTCGGTCGTGGCCGCCCAATGGCCGATGATCCTGGCCCTTCTGGCGCTGTTCGTCGTGGTCAAGTCCATCGGCATCTATGCCGTTGCCCGCGCCTTCGGCTCGCCCAACCTGGCAGCCCTGCACCGGGTTTCCATCTTCGCGCAGGGCGGCGAGTTTGCCTTCGTGCTGTATTCGGCGGCGGTGGGCGGCGGCGTCATCACCGGGCCGGAAAACGCCATCTTCGCAACGGTGATCATCCTGTCGATGGCTCTGACACCGCTGATCACCATCTTCGCCGACAGGCTGTTGCAGGACGATCAGGTTTCGCTGGACGGCGTAGAGGAGCCCGACGGCCTCAAGGGACGCGTTTTGATGATCGGTTTCGGCCGCTTCGGCCAGATCGCATCGCAGCTTCTTCTGGCGCAGGCCGTCGACGTATCGCTGATCGACAACGATCCCGACCGTGTCCGCGAGGCCGGCAGGTTCGGCTTCAAGGTCTTCTACGGCGACGGAACGCGGCTGGATATCCTGCGCCAGTCGGGCGCGGGGACGGCCGACATCATCATGCTGTGCGTGGACAAGCCGGCAGAGGCCGACCGCATGGTCGAACTGATCCGCGAGAATTTTCCCAATGCGCGCATACTGGCGCGCTCCTTCGACCGCGGCCACTCGATCCGCCTGCGGCAGGCCGGGGTGGACTTCGAGCTGCGCGAAACGCTGGAATCGGCCATCGTCTTCGGTGGCGCGGGCCTGAAGATGCTGGGCATGACGAGCATGGACGTCGAGGAAGTGACCGCCGACATACGCCAGCGCGACGAAGACAGGCTGCTGGCGCAGGCCCAGGGCGGCATCATGGTCGGCAACGATACGATGCTGGTGGAGCCACGGCCCGAACCTCTGGTCCAGCCGCGCAAGCGCAAGCAGCGGGAGACGGAAAACGAGCCTGCCGCCGCCTGATGCTCAGGACAGGCGCTGCCCGCTTTGCGGATCGAAAAGATGGACATGCGCAGGATCTCCGGCAACGGATACACGGTCGCCTGTGGCAACGGTGGAGCCGCGCGGAAACTGCACGGTGATCATGCCGATTTCGGTATCGAGATAGCCGAATGTCTGGCTGCCCAGCCGTTCGACCATCGAGATTTCTCCGCTGAACCAGCCGGTGGCGTCAGCGCCATCGACGACAAGCAGATCTTCCGGGCGGATGCCGAAGACGACCTCGCTGCCGGAAAGCCGACGCGACACGGGCAGTGTCAGCGAGGTGCCGGGAAGGGCGATGCTTATGCCATCGCCGGCGGCGGGCTGGGCCTTGAGTGTCGGCGTATTCATGGTCGGGCTGCCGATGAAGCGTGCGACGAACAGCGTCTCCGGCCTGAGATACAGGTCCATCGGTGCGCCGACCTGTTCCATATGGCCCTTGTTCATCACCACGATGCGGTCGGCCAACGTCATGGCTTCCACCTGGTCGTGCGTCACGTAGAGGGTCGTGGCGCGCATCCGGCGGTGCAGACGCGCGATTTCCAGCCGCATTTCCACTCGCAGCGCGGCGTCGAGGTTGGATAGCGGCTCGTCGAACAGGAACGCGTCCGGATGGCGGACGATGGCGCGGCCCATGGCCACGCGCTGCCGCTGCCCGCCCGAAAGCTGTGCGGGCTTGCGCTCCAGCAGCTCGTCCAGCTTGAGGATATCGGCTGCCTGGCCGACCTGATTGTCGATCTCGGCCGCGGCGGTGTCCCGCATCTTCAGGCCGAAGCCCATGTTCTCCTTCACGCTCATATGCGGGTAGAGCGCATAATCCTGGAACACCATCGCGATGTTGCGCTCGGCCGGTGGCAGATGCCCGACCGGCTTGCCGGCAATGAACAGCTCCCCGCCGGAGATCTCCTCCAGCCCCGCAACCATGCGAAGGAGGGTGCTTTTCCCGCAGCCCGAAGGGCCGACCAGCACGATGAACTCGCCGCTCTCGATTTCCAGCGATGCCGAATGGATCACCTCCACCGAGCCGTAGGTCTTACGGATGTTCTGCAGTGCGATGGCGGACATGTTCCGAACCCTCCCGAGATATCGGCCTTGATCTTGATTATCATTATCGATAACGATATCGATCTACAAGGGCAAGAAAGGCGGTGCGTGGCGATGAACATCGCTCTCGAAACAAGGGCGCGGCGTGCCACGGCGATGAAGTCCTATGCGGTGCTGAGCGCGCTCAAGCGCGACATCATGCTGGGGGATCTCGGGCCGGGCCAGACGCTGACGGAGCTGGAGCTGGCGGGGCGGTTCGCCTGTAGCCAGGGCACCATCCGCGAGGCGCTGCTTCAATTGCAGGATGAGGGGCTCGTCGTACGGCAGGGCCATCGCGGCACCGTCGTCTCTGCCTGCACGGAGGTCGAAGCGGTGGAACTGTTTCGCATTCGCCGGTCCATCGAGGGGCGGGGCATCCGCCGCGCGGTCGCGGGCAGAAGCCGGACGCTTGTCGCGGACCTGCGCATGCTGGCCGAGGCCATGGAGACGGCGGCTGAAGCCGGCGACGAACTCGAGCTGGCCTCGCTCGACAGGGATTTTCACCGGCGTCTCTTTGCAGATGCGGAACTGCCGGCGCTGGATACGATCCTGCATCGCTGCCTGGTGCACAATCACCGCTTCAAGATTTCTCGCAGCACCACCGCCGAGCGCGATCTCAGGCAGACGGCCCGGCGACATGCGCCCATCGTTGCCGCCGTCGAGGCGGGCGACGCAGAGGCGGCGGCGCGCGCGCTGGATCATCACATCGTCACCATCGTCGATTTCGGCCCGGCCGTCTTCCCGGAGATGGGCGCATGACGTCCTCGATGGACCGGACGTTGTCTTCCGGCATGGCCAAGGTTTTCGCTGTACTGGCAGCGGAGGGCCCCGCACCGGACGTCACCCTGATGGAGCCTTCGGCGGGCCGGGCTGAAGCAGAGCGGGCCAATGCGCGCTGGAACGTCGACCTGCCGGAGATGGCGGGGGTCTCGGATCTCATCGTTCCATCCGACGGGCCGCTTGGCGCCGTGGACGTGCCGTTGCGGCTGCTGGTGCCGCATGGCGCGCGACCGGGCCTTGTCCTTTACGTGCACGGCGGTGGCTTCGCGTACTGCAGCCCGGCCACGCACGAGCGGTGCGCGCGCATGCTGGCCGTGGCGTCCGGCATGGCGGTCGCCTTGCCGGCGTACCGGCTGGCACCGGAGCATCCGTTTCCGGCCGGGCTGAAAGATGTCGTGTCCTGTATGCGGCGGGGCATGGAGGTCGTGGCCGGCCATGGCGTCGTGCCGGGGCCGCTCTTCCTGGCCGGTGATTCCGCCGGTGCCAACCTGGCGGTGGCGGCCATGCTGCATGACGGGGCGGACGCAATTGCCGGTGCGCTGCTGTTCTACGGCGTCTACGACGCCGATTTCGACAGCGAAAGCTACCGGTTCTTTGCCGAAGGCCCTGGGCTGACGCGCGGCAAGATGCAGCGTTACTGGAACTGGTACGTGGCGGACACAGCGTTGCGCGACGACCCTCTGGTCGCCCCGCTCAAGGCCGATGACCGGGCCTTGAAGGCGCTGCCGCCGCTGCATCTGGTGGCTGCCGGCATCGATCCGCTGCTGTCCGACAGCATCGCCTTTGCAAACCGTCTGGCCGGCCTCGGGCGCGGGGAGCGCCTGCACATCGTTCCAGGCGTGGTGCACGGATTTTTGCAGATGTCGCTGCTTTTGCCGGAGGCCCGCGCGGTGCTGGCGGATGCGGGGGCTTTCATACGCGCGCACGCCTGAAGGCGCGCCAAACCTTTGGACTGATCTGGGAGGATACAAGTCATGCTACGCAAACTGATGCTGTCGGCCATCGCAACGGGGGCGGTGCTTGCTGCCGTCCTGCCGGCCAATGCGGCTGAGACCGTACGGTTCTGGTACCATTTCGATAATCCGGAAAACCCGATGAGCGAGCTGATCGCGAAATTCGAGGCGGCCAACTCCGATATCACCATCGAGGCCGAGAACATTCCGTGGAACAGCTATTACGACAATCTGTACACTGCCCTGATCGGCGGTAATGCGCCGGATGCGGCGATGGTCAAGCTGTTCGCGCAGCCGCGCCTGCTGGAAATGGGGATGCTGGAGCCGATCGGCGCGCAGATCGATGCGTGGCCCGGCAAGGCCGACCTGCTGGAAGGGGTGCTGGATCTCAACAAGGGTCCGGATGGCGAGGCCTATTACCTGCCGATCCAGTATGTGACCCTGTACCTCTATTATCGTGCCGACCTGCTGGAAGCGGCCGGCATCCAGCCCCCCAAGACGTGCGACGAGTTTCGCGCGGCGGCCAAGGCCCTGTCGAGCGGCGACACCTATGGTTTCGGCTTCCGTGGCGGCAAGGGCGGCTGGGACCAGTGGGGCACCTTCGTGATGTCGCGCGGGGCGAAGCTGGAGCCGGGCGGGCTCGATACGCCGGAAGCAATCGCCGCAAACCAATGGCTGGTCGACATGTTCCGGGAGGACAAGTCCATCCCGCCATCGGCGCCCAATGACGGGTTCCAGGAAATCATCGGTGCGTTCAAGGCCGGGCGTACGGCCATGACGATCCACCATATCGGCTCGTCGAACGACCTTGTCGCGGCGCTCGGCGACAAGGTCTCCGCCGTGCCCGTGCCGGCATGCGACGGCACGGCCTGGACGTCCTATGGCGATGAATCGCTTGCCATCTTCGCCAATTCCGGCGTCAAGGATGCGGCCTGGAAATGGATTTCCTTCTTGGCGGAAGGGCAGAACAACGTCGATTTCGTCAAGGCGACCAACCAGATGACGGTGACGCGCAGCGGTTCGGAAAACTGGACCAATCACGAAAAGCGCTTCGTCGACGCCACGGTGCAGTCGCTGCCCTTCGCGCATGTCCTGCCGCAGACATCGGCCACCGCCGACTTCGTCAATACCGAGTGGCAAACGGCCATGCAGCAGGCGCTGACGGGGCAGATCACCTCCGAAGAGATGATGCAGCGGCTTCAGGGCCTGTTCCAGTAATGACGGCGCTGTCGGAACTCGATGCGATGGAGCGGCGTCCGCGCCGCTCCATTCGCCACCGTATCATGCCCTATGCGCTCCTGGCGCCGGCGCTGATCGTAACCTTCGTCGTCGTCTTCATGCCGATGCTGGAAGCGGTGGTGACGAGCCTTTATGAGCTGGTCCTGTTCCGTCCGAATGCCAGCCGCTTCGTAGGCCTTGGAAACTATGTCGCCCTGTTCGGCGATCCTGTCTTCTGGACCGCCCTCTGGCAGACCTGCATCTGGATCGGCCTGACGGTGCCCCTGCAGATGGGGCTTGGCCTCATTGCGGCGCTGCTTCTGAACAAGGAGTTTGCCTGGCGCGGCATCGCCCGTGCACTGGTGATCATACCCTGGGCGCTGCCAAGCGTCGTCATAGCGCTGATGTGGCGGTGGATCTACGATCCCACCACCGGCGTGCTCAACGATCTTCTTATCTACCTGTCCATTCTGCAGACGGCCGTTCCCTGGCTGGCCGATCCGGACAAGGCCCTGTACGCCGTCATCGCAACGCTGGTCTGGCAGGGCTTTCCCTTTTTCACGGTCATGATCCTCGCCGGCCTGCAAGGCATTCCGCGCAGCCAGTACGAGGCGGCGTCGATCGACGGCGCCAGCGCGTGGCGGCAGTTCCGCCACATCACGCTGCCGGGCATTGCGCCCATCCTTGCCACGGCGGGCCTGCTGCGCATCATCTGGGTGGCCAATTCGATGGACGTGATCTTCGTCATGACGGGCGGCGGACCCGGCTACGCCACCTATACGCTGCCGCTCTACGCCTTCATCAAGGCACGGCAGAACCTGGATTTCGGCTACGGAACCTCCATCGCGGTCACCTTCACGATCCTGCTTGGCGTCGTGGTTGCACTCTACATCGCGCGGTCCATGCGGGAGGTCGAAAAATGAACCGTGCAAGCTTTCTGTCCCGGCTGCTGACCGTGCACCTGCCTGTCCTGGCGATCGTGCTGATCGCCCTTGGCCCCTTCCTGTGGTTGATCCTGACGTCGTTGACGCCGTCTGCCGATATCGCCGCGCGCGGCGTGGCGCTGACGCCGCAGGGGTGGAGCATCGACAATTACACGCGGCTGATCGAGCAGACGTCGTTTCTCGGCAATATGGGCCATAGCCTGATCGTGGCGCTGGGGACCGTCGTCGTCGGGCTGGTGGTGTCGGTTACGGCTGCCTACGCGTTCTCGCGGTTCCGCTTCTTCGGCCGGCGGGCGCTGATGCTGCAGTTCCTGCTCGTCAACATGTTCCCCGTCGTGCTGCTGATCCTGCCGCTGTTCATCATCATGCGGAAGATCGGCATTCTCGATACGCATGTGGGGCTGATCCTCGCCAACGCCACGACGGCGATACCCTTTGCGGTGTGGATGTTGACGAGTTACGTCAACGCCATCCCCAAGAGCCTCGACGAAGCGGCGATGATCGACGGATGCTCGCGGCTGAAGGCGTTGCGGCGGGTGATCCTGCCCTTGGCCGTGCCGGGCATCATCTCCACCGGGATCTACATCTTCATCACCGCGTGGAACGAGTATCTCTACGCCCTTACGCTTGGCGGCCGCAACGTGCGTACCGTCACGGTGGCCATCCAGACGCTGATCGGCGAATACCAGATCGAGTGGGGGTTGCTTGCCGCCGGCGGCGTCGTCGGCGCGTTGCCCGCGACACTTCTGTTCCTGCTGGTGCAGCGCCGTCTGGTCGGCGGGCTGACGCAGGGCGCGGTGAAGGGTTGAGCCCATGCCGCACCACATCAATCCAGGCTTGAAGGAAATCGAGACCATGAACCCGATCGGGTTGATCTCCATGCAATATGCACGTCCGTTCACAGCGGAGCATTTTCCGCTCTTCGACAAGATGAAGTCGCTCGGATACGATTTCGTCGAGCTGCTGGTACCCGAACCGGGAGAGCTCGACCCCGCCGAGACGGCCCGGGCGTTGAAGGATGCCGGCCTTGGCGTGGTGCTGGCCGCACGTGTGAACCTGCAACGCAACCTTTGCTCCGACGATGCGTCGGCACGGGCGGCCGGTGTCGATTATCTGCGCTATGCCACGGATGTCGCGGCGGCGATGGGCTCGACGATCGTCGGTGGACCCTTGACCGGCAATCCGCTGGTGTTTGCGGGGCGGCCGCCCCAACCCGTTTCCGACGACCAGCGCAAAGCGCGCAAGGACCATGCCGTAAAAGGGTTGCGGGCAGCGGGCGAGCATGCGGCAAAGGCCGGCGTGATGCTGGCGGTAGAGCCGTTGAACCGCTTCGAAAGCGATGTGCTCTGCACCACGCATCAGGCGATGGAACTGTTGGATGCGGTGGACCATCCCGCCGTCGCGCTGATGCTGGATACGTTCCATATGCATATGGAAGAGGCCTCGATCGCAGAGGCCATCCTTTTGGCCGGCCCGCGGATCTGCCATTTCCAGGCAAACGAGAACCATCGTGGCTTTCCCGGCACGGGCGCCACCGACTGGGTTTCCGTCTGCCGCGCACTGCGCGAGGTCGGCTATGCCGGCCCGGTGTCGCTGGAGCCGTTCCGGCGCGACGATGACAGGTTTGGCGTACCCTTTGCCCAGTGGCGGGCGCCGCATGAAGACGAAAGCGATCGGCTGGCGGCCAGCGTCGATTTCATCCGTTCGCACCTCCAGCTTGCAGGCTACAGACGATGACGTTGAAAATCGGGTGGATCGGTTGTGGCGTTCACGCCACCCAGATGTTGCTGCCGCAATTCGTGCGGCATGACGTGGAAATCGTCGCCCTGTGCGACGTGGATGGAGCGCGGCTGGCCGCCGCCGGACGCCAGTTCGGCGTGCGCACGCTGCATTCGGATGCCATGGACCTCATTGCCACGCCGGGTATCGATGCCGTCGGCATGGCGGTCGGGCCGGACCAGCATCTGGCATTCGGCCTCGCTGCGCTGGAAAGGGGTCTGCCCGTCTTCATGGAAAAGCCGCCAAGCGGAAGCGCCGCCGGAGCGGAGCAGTTGGCGCGCGCCTCCGACAAGGCGGGCAAGCCGCTGCTGGTCGGCTTCATGAAGCGCTATTCGGTCGGCAATCGCATCGCCGCCAATATCCTGCGCTCGGGGCGTTTCGGCGACGTGCTCGGCCTGACGGGCTATTACATGACGGCACCCGGCTATTTCGCCGGTAACGTCGATTATACGGGCTTCCTGCTACATCACTGCGTGCACTACATGGACCTTGTCTCGTTCCTCGTTTCGCCGGTACGGCGTATCGAGGCGCGGAAGGTGGAAAAGACACCCGGCCGCATCCTGTTTCACACGCAGTTCGACTTCGAGTGCGGCGCCATCGGAACCATCGCCATGGGGACGATCCAGTCGCGCAGCACACCGGTCGAGCGCATCGAGATCATGGGCGATCACCAACGCATAGAGGTCGAGGACGTGGTGGAGATCCGCTGGCATCGCAACCCACCCTTCAAGGTGGACGATCTTGGCGCAACGCTTGCGGACGATAGCGACAGCCTGACGTGGAAGCCCAATTTCACGGCTGCGGCGAACGAGGACTACAAGGGCTATCACGCCTTGCTGGCGGATGTTCTGCCGGCTCTTGCCGGCGCCGATACCCCGGCGCCGGACATTCATGACGGCCTTGTCGCTATGCGGCGCCTGGAAGACATGCGCGCGAAACTGGACATCTGACGGACGGCGGCATCGCCGCGCGCACCGCGGCGATGCCGATAGACAGGCGTCAGCCGATGCTTATGCGCAGCTCGCCTAGCCCGTCGATCGTGCCGACGAGTTCGTCACCGGTGACCACCGGGCCGACGCCGTCGGGTGTGCCGGTCATGATGACGTCGCCTGGTTCCAGCGAGAAATAGCGCGACAGCGTGGAGATGATTTCCGGCGTCTTCCAGATCATCAGAGACAAGTCCGAATCCTGCTGCACCCTGCCGTTGACGGCAAGGCGGATGCTGCCGGAAGAGGGATGCCCCACCTCCGATACGGGATAGACGGGCCCGCAGGGCGCGGAATGGTCGAAGGATTTCTTCATTTCCCAGGGCAGGCGGGGGGCGTCCGGCTGCCCCGTCACGCGCCGCCGCGTCATGTCGAGGCAGATGCCATAGCCGAAGACATGGTCCAGCGCCTCGGACTCGGGGATGTCGTAGCCGCCGGACTTCATGACCGCCATCAACTCCAGCTCGTAATGGAAATCGTCGGTACCCGGCGGATAAGGCACCGTCTCGCCCGACTGCACCACCGCGTCGCGCGGCTTCTGGAAGACCAGCGGAAAGTCGCGCGTTTCGTCGCCCCCCATCTCGCGGACATGCGCGACATAGTTGCGCCCGACGCAGTAGATGCGCCGCACGGGATAGCGATCATGGCTTCCGATGACGGGCAGTGTTGGTTGTGCAGGGGCGGGGACGACCATCTTGGGTGCGTTCAGCATGGCATGATCCGGATTTCGTTCACGATGGCCGAACGCTAGCTGGCCGCATCCCACCTGTCGACAAAAATCGATAAAAATACGCCCGAGATAATAAAATCGATTTTACGTTGACAGCCGGTTGCCTTTGATGCGTTGCTAGGGCCGTTCACCGACACATCGCATCATAGGGGACTGGCATTATGATTTCCCGCAGATGTCTTCTCGCCACCGGTACGTTACTGGCCGCGCTGGCGTTTCCCGTGGCCGGACAGGCCGAAACGACCCGGCTGACCGTCGTTTTTCCGAGCCCGGGCGGGCTCGGCTACTACGCCTTCTACAACGCCATCCAGGAAGGATATTTTGCGCAGGAGGGGATCGAGGTGCAGGCGCAGAGCGTCAACGGCTCCGCTCAGGTGATCCAGGCGCTGCTGGCGGGCCAGGCTCAGATCGGCCACCCCGGCGTTGCGCCGGTGCTCAATGCGCGTGAAGGCGGCGAAGACATCGTCTACGTCTACAACACCTTCACCAGCAGCCAGTTCAACATCGTCGTCGAGGGCGACGCGCCCTACGCCTCCGTCCAGGAGTTGCGCGGCAAGGTGATCGGCGTCGGAACCGCCGATGGCGCGGAAGTCGCCTTTGCGCGGTCCATCTTCGATGCGAAGGGCATGAAGGAAGGCGAGGATTTCCGCTTTCTCACCGTGGGCGAGGGCGGCATGGCCGTTGCCGCCTTCATGCAGGACTCGATCGACGCCTATGTCTCGGATACGGCGGGCGTTGCGACGTTGCGGTTGCGCGGCGTGGACCTGAAGATGCTGACGCCGCCCGAGTTCAAGGCCTATTTCGGCAACGGCTACGCGGTGACGCGGGCGTTCCTGGAAAGCAACCCGGAGACGATCGAAGGCTTCGGGCGCGCCTTGGTGAAGGGCAGCCGCTTCGGTTTTGCACCGGAGAACCGCGAGAAGACCCTGGAGAACGCCCTGGTCGGCAATCCGCAGCAACTGGATGATCCGGATTTCGCCGCGGCGCTGATGGACACCTATCTCGACCTGACGGCTCCGCAGGACAAGGCCCAGGGCTTCGGCTACCAGCGGCCCGAAGCCTGGGTGCGCTGGCACGATACGCTGGTTGCGTCGGGCGACCTCGACAAGCCCGTCGACAATCTGGAAGCAGCCTATACGAATGCCTTCGTGCCGGCCTGGAATGCTGCCCAATGATGGCCGCGGAGGCGCGCCCGGTCTATCGCCTGCACGGTGTCAACCGGACCTTCGGCGACGGGCGCGTCGTCGCCCTTCAGGGTGTGGACCTGACCCTTGCGCGGGGTGAGTTCCACTCGGTCATCGGCTCCAGCGGATGCGGCAAGACGACCCTTCTGAAAATCATGGCGGGCCTTCTCCCGCCATCGGCCGGAAAGGTCATGCTGGCCGACAGGCCGGTACTGGGACCACGTCCCGATATCGGCATGATGTTCCAGCAGGCGACTTTGTTTCCCTGGCGCACCACCATCGAAAACATCCTGCTGCCGATCGAGGTGCGCGACGGCAAGCGCGCCGCCGCCACCGCGCGGCCCAGGGCAGAGGCGCTCTTGGAGTTGGTGGGCCTGAAGGGATTCGGCGCTGCCTATCCATCCGAGCTTTCGGGCGGGATGGCGCAGCGGGCCGCCATGTGCCGCATGCTCGTCTGCGAGCCGGAAGTGCTGCTGCTGGACGAGCCGTTCAGCGCGCTCGATGAGATCACCCGCGACTTCATGAACCTGGAGCTGCAGCGGGTCTGCATGAAGCGGCGGGCAACCGCCTTTCTTGTTACCCATTCCATCTCGGAGGCGGTGCTTCTGTCCGACAAGGTCCATGTCATGTCGGCCCGGCCCGGCAGGGTCGTCCGCACGATCGACATAGACCTGCCGCGTCCGCGAACGCTGGAGATGTCGTCGCAACCGGCCTTCGGCTCCTATGTCTCGACCATCAGAGATCTACTCGACAAGGGAGCATTCCTTTGAGCGTTCTTCCTCAGGATACGGCCGCCGAGCCGGCCCACACCGTCTGGCGGCAGGATGTGTCATGGTCGGCCACAACGCCGCGCTCGTTGCTGCTGATCGGGGTGCTGGCGGCCTTTCTGGGGGCCTGGCACCTGTTTTCCACGTCGGGCATCGTCTCGCCGCTCATCCTTCCGTCCCCCTTCGCCGTGATCGCCGACCTGTGGGTCGTCGGCAAGGGCCTCGCCTCAGGCAACTACATGTTGCCGGCGCTCTGGATCACCGTTCAGGAGGTGATCTGGGGCTTTGTCCTTGCGGTGGCGATCGGAGTGTTCCTGGGGGTCGTCGTGGGCGAGACGACGTTCGGCGAGCGGGCGATCATGCCTTACATCGTGGCCATCGATACGATGCCGAAGATCGCCTTCGCGCCGCTTTTCGTGGCATGGCTGGGCTTTGGTATCTCATCCAAGCTGGCGCTTGCGGCCTTTATCTCGGTGTTTCCCATCGTCGTGGGCACGGCGGCCGGACTGCATGCCGCCGATGCCAATTCGCGCATGCTGTTCCAGAGCATCGGGGCAACGCGCTGGCAGACGCTGGTGAAACTGAAGATACCGACGGGGCTTCCGCAGTTCTTTACCGGGCTCAAGATCGCGTCCATCAGCGTCGTTTCCGGCGCCATCGCCGGCGAGTTCCTCGGCGGCGGGCAGGGCTTCGGCGAACTGATCCGGGTGGCGGCTTCGCAGCTCGATACCCCGCGCGTCTTTTCCCTGATCCTCTATCTCAGCCTGATCGGGCTGGCCATGTTCGGCCTTGTGAGCTGGATGCAGAACAGGTTCGTCTTCTGGCACCGATCCACTAATTCCATGCCCAAAAGAGGCGTCTGACGCGCTATGAACAGACGCATGGATGAGGACGGCTACAAGCGGGCGGGTCTGGTACGAATGGCAAAGAAAGAACCGGCGGGAGAGAAGCTCACCCTGGCGACATCGATCTACAATTCCCTGAGGGCAGACATACTCGGGGCCCATCTGCGGCCGGGAGAGCGGCTGCGCATCGACGCGCTGGCCGAGCGTTTCGACGTATCGGGCAGCGCGGTGCGCGAGGCCTTGTCCAGGCTGTCGACGGAAAGGCTGGTCGACCGATACGAGCAGCGTGGATTTCGCGTTCCCGCCGTCGCGCTGGAGGAATGGCGTGCTTTGGTGCGCACGCGGTGCTGGGTTGAAACGCGTGCCCTCGAGGAATCGATGAAGCGGCGCAACGACGCCTGGGAGGATAGCGTCGTGCTTGCATTCCACCGCCTGTCACGCCTTGCCTGGTCGGCCGATCCGGAAGCACATGCGCAGTGGCAACGGGCGCATCGCGTGTTTCATCAGACATTGATCGGCAATTGCGACTCCCCCTGGCTTGTCGAGTTCTGCGACACGCTGGCCGACCACGCGCAGCGCTACATCTCGGTTTCCAATACCGTCCGGCGCGAGCCCCGGGACGGCGAAGCAGAGCATGAAAGGCTGATGAAGACCGCCCTTTCCGGCGATATCGAAGCCGCATGCGCCGCGCTGACGGCGCATTACACCACCACACTGAAGGCCATCGAAAACGCCCTGGAGGCTTCCGATGGCGTGCCCGAGACACTGACGATCGGACAGGATGAAAATGCAGCTTGAAATCGGCAATCCATATGCGTCGCGCCGCTCGCCCGTCATGGCGCGGCAGATGGTTTCCACCTCGCAACCCCTTGCCACCGCTGCCGGGCTGGAGATGCTGCGGCGTGGCGGCAATGCAATCGATGCCGCGCTTGCGGCGGCCATCACGCTGCCGGTCGTGGAGCCGACCGGCAATGGGCTGGGTTCGGACGCATTCTGCATTCTGTGGGATGGGGCATCGCTGCATGGCTTGAACGCCTCTGGCCGCTCGCCGGCAAGCTGGGCGCCCGAGCGATTTGCCGGGCTGGACGTGATGCCGCGTCGCGGCTTCGACAGCGTGACCGTGCCGGGGGCCGTCTCCGCCTGGGTCGACCTGTCGTCACGCTTCGGCCGTTTGCCCTTCGAAGAGTTGTTCGAGCCGGCAGTCCGCTATGCGGAAGAAGGATATCCGGTATCGCCCATCATCGCCGAGCAATGGCGCCGGGGCGCCGAAGAGCTGCACAGCCAGCCGGGATATGCGCAGACGTTCATGCCCGATGGCCGCGCGCCGCGCGCCGGCGAAATCTTCCGCAGCGCGGAGATGGCGCGCACGCTTCGGCTGATCGCCGAAAGCCGCGGCGAGGCCTTCTATCGCGGTGAGCTCGCCGAGCGCATCGAGGCATTCGCCACGGAACACGACGCGGCCATCACCGCCGCGGACATGGCGGCACACGCCAACGATTGGTGCGGCACGATCGAGCAAAGCTTCGGCGATGCCGCGCTGCATGAAATCCCGCCCAACGGGCAGGGCATCGCGGCCCTGATGGCGCTGGGCATGCTGAAGGGCAGCGGTATAGAGGATCTGGCCCCCGACAGTGCGGAGGCGCTGCACTTGCAGATCGAGGCGATGAAGCTTGCCTTCATGGATATCTATGCCTTCGTGGCCGACCAGCTTTCGATGGATGAGGTCACTGCTTCGCACCTGCTAGACCCGGCCTATCTGGCGTCGCGCACCAGGCTGATAGACCGGACACGCGCGCTGGACCATCCCGTCGGCGCCCCGCGCGACGGCGGCACGGTATGCCTTGCCGCCGCCGATGCGGATGGCATGATGGTGTCCTTCATCCAGTCCAATTACGCAGGCTTCGGATCGGGCGTCGTGGTGCCGGGCACCGGCATCAGCCTGCAGAACCGCGCCTTCGGCTTCTCTACCCGGGCCGGGCATCCCAATCAGGTCGGCCCCGGCAAGCGGCCCTTCCATACGATCATCCCGGGTTTCGTCATGGGCGCCGACGGACCCTCCATGGCCTTCGGCCTGATGGGCGGCCCGATGCAGGCGCAAGGGCATTTGCAGATGATGCTGCGCACCCATGTCTGGGGGCAGGACCCGCAGATGGCGGCCGATGCGCCGCGCTGGCGGGTCATCGCCGGGCTGGACGTCGCCATAGAGGCGACGATGCAGCCGCAGACCGTATCGAAGCTTGCCGATATGGGCCACCGCGTGACGATGGAGCCGGACACGGCAGGCTTCGGTTTCGGCGGGGCGCAACTGATCCGGAAGATCGGAGACGTCTATATTGCCGGGTCCGATCCCCGTAAGGACGGGATGGCGGTCGGGTTCTGATACACGTCCTGCCTTGTCAAATGGCATCTAATGTATATATTGATGCCAGATGACATTTAAGGACCATCCATGATCAGGCTGACTCCTGTCGATGTGGCAGTTTTGGCGCCGGCTTCGCCGCTGATCACCGATGATGAAGCGGCGGCCAGCTTCCGGGCGGCGGTGCGGCTGTTTTCGCGGTGGGGCCTGACGGACGAACAGGCCGCGCTGCTTCTGGACATCGGCTTGCGCAGCTATCGCCGGTGGAAGATGGAAGGTCCCGGCCGCCTTGGCCGCGATGGCAAGGCGCGCCTTTCCAATCTGATGGGCATACACAAGGGCCTGCGCCTGATCTTCGGCGACTCTCCGCGCGTCTACGCGTGGATCAAGGCGCCCAATGCCGCCTTCGGCGGCCAGTCCGCGCTGGACGTGATGCTGCAGGGGGAGTTGACCGACCTCATCCGCGTCCGCCGTTATATCGACGCGGAGCGCGGTGGCTGGTGAAAATTGCCAGAACGCGGTGGACGAAGGCGGTCCGCATCATCCGCAGCATCTTTCCGCCGATCGACCTGTTCGAGGATATCGCCGATCCCGCTGATTGGGCGGCGATCATGGCCGCCGAGCAGAAGACCAATCCCCGGCTTGCCGAGCGCCTCGGCGAAGTCGAGCGTGTGCCGCCCGGCAGGCGCGTGGGCGGCACGGGCGCCTCTTACCTGATGGCGCCGTTCACGCATGTATCGGCCGACCGGCAGAGCCGCTTTTCAGATGGCAGTTTCGGCGTTCTCTACGTGGCGGACAGTTTCGAGGTGGCGCTGGCCGAGACGATCCATCATCACGAGCGTTTCATGGCCGCCACGGCCGAACCCGAAAGCTGGACCAACCAGTTTCGGGAAATCGTCCTCGATGTCGATGCGGATCTGCACGTGGTGGACCCGCAGGCCGATGCCGCCCTGCTGCACCCGGACGACTATACGAAGGCACAGGAGGCCGCGGCCGGGCTGCGCGCTGCAGGCTCCGACGGTTTGCGCTATCCCAGCGTCCGGCAGCCGGGCGGCGCGTGCGTTGCGCTGTTCTATCCAGATTGCGCCTCCGCGCCCGTACAGGGGCGGCATCTGGCCTATCACTGGAACGGAGAATGCGTGGACCTCGTTCGCGATTACACCCATAACGGCGTTTTCCGCGTCGAGCGGTAGGCCATGAGACTGCAAGAGTGACGATGAGCGATATCTACAACGACCTGAAGCAACTGGGACAGCCGACCGCCTTGCCGGCCAGCCCCGAAGAAGCCGTTCTGGAGCGTGTGGCAAACCCGCAGGCCGGCATAAGCTATTGCGTACGCTTCACCGCGCCGGAGTTCACCTCTTTGTGCCCGATGACGGGCCAGCCGGACTTCGCCCATCTGGTGATCGATTACGTGCCGTCGGGATGGCTGGTGGAAAGCAAGTCGCTGAAGCTCTATCTCGGCGCCTTCCGCAACCATGGCGCATTCCACGAAGATTGCACAATCTCCATCGCCCGTCGGCTGGTGGATCTTCTGGAACCCCAATGGCTGCGCATCGGCGGCTACTGGTACCCGCGCGGCGGCATCCCCATCGATGTCTTCTGGCAGACGGGCGCCGTGCCCGCCAAGGTCTGGATTCCGGATCAGGGTGTGCCGCCCTACCGGGGGCGTGGCTGACGCCGCGTCAGGCGAGGGCGTCGTAGACGATGTGCAGCGCCAACACGGTCATGGTGATCTTGAAGGCGCGGCGGAAGATCGGCTCCGGCAATTTGTCCAGCGCGACCGTACCCACCCAGGAACCGAATGCGCCCATGGCGATCATCGCGGCCAGCAGCGGGGCCCATTGCGCATAGGAAAAGCCGATCAGGCCGAAGGCAATGATCTTCAGCCCGTGCTGCACCACCATGCAGGTGGCGTGGGTGGCCACGAGCGGCTGTTTCACAAGGCCGCGCGCCGACAGAAGCCCTGCGACGAGCGCGCCGGTTGCGCCGACGATCATTGTGGCCACCGAGGTGATCGCGCCGCCAATGACGAAGGTGGCGCGGCCCATGCGTTCTGGCTTCGGGCGGGTGCCGAAGATGGACCACAGGATGAACAGGGCAAGAGCCAGTTTCGCGGCCGTTTCGGGGATGGCTGCCGCGATCGGCGTGCCTACCGCAACGCCAACCACGCTGCCGAGAAAGAACCACAGCACCAGTGGCCAGGCGATGAACCGGCGCTGGATGACGACGCGGCTGGCGTTCGATCCGAGCTGCACGATGCCATGAACCGCAAGCAGGCTGGATGACGGCAGGCCGAGCCCCAGGATCGCCAGCATGGCGAGCCCGCCGCCGAGCCCAAGTGCCGCCGTCAGCGCCGATGTCAGGAAGCTGGCCAGAACGATGGCCAGCCCGAAGACCGGGGAAACTTCCGGCGGCAGGAGTGACGTGACGTCCATGCCTCAGGCGTAGTGGCGCGCCATCGCCGACAAAGCGCGCGGCCGGATCGCGTCGGCCTGGCCCGCAGTGCCGAATGCCTCGAAGCGGGCAACGCATACCTTGCGCATGCCGTCCATTGCCGGCTTCATGTATTTGCGCGGATCGAACTCGGCAGGGTCGTTCCACAGGATGCTGCGTACCGCCGCCGTCACCGCAAGGCGCAGATCGGTATCGATGTTGATCTTGCGGACGCCGTGGCGGATGCCACGCTGGATCTCTTCCACAGGCACGCCCCATGTGGGCTTCAACGCACCGCCATGCGCATTGATGACATCCTGCAGGTCCACCGGCACCGAGGAAGAGCCGTGCATGACCAGATGCGTGTTCGGCAGGCGCTTGTGGATTTCCTCGATCACGCCCATGGCCAGCACGTCGCCATCCGGCTGGCGGCTGAACTTGTAGGCGCCGTGGCTCGTGCCCATCGCGACGGCCAGCGCATCGACGCCGGTTTCCGCCACGAAACGTTCCGCCTCTTCCGGATCGGTCAGGAGCTGGTCGTGCGACAGCGTGCCCGTTGCGCCATGGCCGTCTTCCTGGTCGCCCATGCCCGTTTCCAGAGAGCCGAGGACGCCTAGCTCCCCTTCCACCGATACGCCGGAGGAATGGGCAATTTCCACCACCTTGCGTGTGATGTCCCGGTTGTAGGTGTAGTCGGCCGGCGTGGTGCCGTCCGCCTTCAGCGAGCCGTCCATCATGACCGAGGTGAAACCGTTCTGGATGGCCGTCACGCAGGTTGCGACCGAGTTGCCGTGGTCGAGATGCATGCAGACCGGAATGTGCGGATACAGCTCGACCAGGCCGTCGATCAGCCGGGCCAGCACGATGTCGTTTGCATAGGCGCGCGCGCCGCGGCTGGCCTGCAGGATAACGGGCGAGCTCGTTTCGTCCGCGGCGGCCATGATGGCCAGCCCCTGTTCCATGTTGCTGATGTTGAAGGCCGGCACGCCATAGGCGTTTTCGGCAGCGTGGTCGAGCAGCTGTCTGAGTGTTATGCGCGCCAAAAGATGGTCTCCTCGTCGATCGGCGGAATGGCGATGCCGGCATGGCATATCGGGATTAAGGGCCCTGCGGAGATATAACAAGCAAATCCTCAAAATAACAAAAATGATGTTGAATTTGACAAGGTCGGTGTTATTTTCGGGCTTCAGGGAGGAAGGCCGCCGATGAGGCCGGAACAGCGCCGTCACGAGATTATCGAGCTTCTGATCCGCGAAGGCGCCGCCTCGCTGGAATCGATGGCGCGCGCTTTCGAAGTGTCCACGATGACCATCCATCGCGATCTGGACGATCTCGAATCCGCCGGGCTGCTGCGCAAAATTCGCGGTGGCGCCACCATCGAGGCGGGCGGCCAGTTCGAATCGGATTTCCGCTATCGGGCGCGCGTCGCCGCCAAGGAAAAGCAGATGATCGCGCGGCGTGCCGCCGGCTTCATCGAAAAGCGCATGATCGTCATGGTGGACGATGGCTCGACGTCGCAGATGATAACGCCGCATCTTATCGAGTGCCGTCCGCTGACGGTCATCACCAACAATCTTGCGGTCATCGTCGAACTGTCGGGGCAGGCCGGCATCGAGCTGATCGCCCTTGGCGGCAGCTTTTCCAAGAAGTTCAACGGCTTCTTCGGCGTTTTGACGGAGAAGGCCATCGCCGAGCTGCGGGCCGACATCGCTTTCCTGTCGTCGTCGGCCATCGACGGGCGGACGGCCTTCCATCAGGACCAGGAGGTGCTGGAGGTCAAGCGCGGCATGATAGCCTCGTCGGCGTCGCGCTATCTGATGGTGGATCATCGCAAGTTCGGGCGTACGGCCTTGCACCGTCTGGCCGATCTCGACGTCTTCGACGGTGTCGTCACATCCGCTGCCCTGCCACAGGAAAGGGCGGACGCCCTCAGGCAGGACGGCATCAAGCTCTATTTCGCGGAAGAAGGTTGAAGCATGGTCGATAAGAAGCATGTCTGGATCGGCACCAGCTGGAAAATGAACAAGACGCTTGCCGAGGCGCGCAGCTTTGCCGAACGCCTTGCGGTCGAGCCGGGCGACGCGCGCATCCAGCGCTTCGTGATCCCGCCCTTCACGGCCGTGCGGGAGGTGAAGTCCATCCTTTTGGCAAGCGACGTGAAGGTGGGTGCACAGAACATGCATTGGGCCGATGCCGGCGCCTGGACGGGCGAGATTTCGCCGCTCATGCTCACGGATTGCGGGCTCGACATCGTCGAGCTTGGCCATTCGGAGCGCCGCGAACATTTCGGCGAAACGGACGAAACCGTCGGGCTGAAGACGGAAGCCGCCCTTCGCCATGGGCTGACGCCGCTTATCTGTATCGGCGAGACGGAAAGCGAAAAGGAGGCCGGACAGGCCGACGCCGTGCTGGCCCGTCAGGTGGAAGGTGCGCTCGGCCGGCTGAACGACGCCCAGAAGGCTATGCCCATCCTGTTCGCCTATGAGCCGGTCTGGGCCATCGGAGAGGGCGGCAAGCCGGCAAGCGCCGGCTACGCCGATGCCCGGCAGGCGCGGATCATCGAGCTGGCGCGCGCCATCACGGGCCGGACGGTGCCGTGCCTGTACGGCGGCAGCGTCAATCCGGGCAATTGCGAGGAACTGATCGCCTGCCCACATGTCGACGGACTTTTCATCGGGCGTTCGGCCTGGCATGTCGAGGGTTATCTCGACATCCTCGCAAAATGCGCCAAGGCACTTTAACGAAAGGAAAAATCATGAAAATCGCAATCGCCGGAGACAGTGCGGGCGCACCCCTTGCCAAGGTTCTGGCCGAGCATCTGAAGGGCAAGCCCGGCCTCGAGGTTTCCGAGGTCTCGACGCCGCCGGCCGGCAATGACGAGTATTATGCCAATCTTTCCGAGCGCGTGGCCAAGGGCGTTCTGGACGGCACCTACGACCGTGCCATCCTGTGCTGCGGCACGGGCATCGGTGTGGCCCTGTCGGCCAACAAGGTGCCGGGCATCCGGGCGGCGCAGACGCACGATACCTACTCGGCCGAGCGGGCTGCGCTGTCCAACAACGCGCAGATCATCACCATGGGCGCGCGCGTCATCGGTGCGGAACTGGCAAAATCCATTGCCGAAGCGTACCTGGCCAACGAGTTCGACCCGGCCGGCAAGTCGGTGGGCAATGTCGAGGCGATCAACGCGCTGGATTCCAAATATCATCCGGCTGGCTGAACGCGCCGTTCACACACGCAAGACTTGCCCCGGCGCATGAACCGGGGCAAGAAACAACCGAAGTCACACGACTTCAAGGTTCTCGGGGCGGGGTGAAACTCCCCACCGGCGGTATAGCCCGCGAGCGCCTGCCGGCAACGGCAGGGTCAGCAGAGTCCGGTGAGATTCCGGCGCCGACGGTTACAGTCCGGATAAGAGAGAACGGCCAGTACCCCGTGCAAACGTCAGGTTTGCGCGGGTGCCTGCCAGTTTGCGGCCCGAATCCTGTTCAACACCTGTTCTGGATGCCGCAATGACAAACAACCTCAGGATAGCTTTCATCAAGGCCCGCTGGCATGCCGACATCGTCGATCGGGCCCATGCGGGGTTTGCCGAAGCGATGTCGCAAAGCGGCCGGCCGCACACGTTGGACAGCTTCGATGTGCCCGGCGCTTTCGAGATGCCGCTACTTGCCCAGAAGCTCGGGCACAGCGGGCGATACGACGCCATCGTCGCCGCCGCGCTGGTGGTGGATGGTGGCATCTACCGCCACGACTTCGTTGCGGCCGCCGTGGTGAACGGCCTTATGGACGCCCAGATGAAGACGGGCGTGCCAACCTTCTCGGTGTCGCTGACCCCGCATCACTTTCAGCCCTCGGCCGAGCATGTGGCCTTTTTCACCGAGCATTTCGTCAAGAAGGGCAAGGAGGCCGCCGCGGCTGTGCTGGCCATTGCCGATCTCGGCATCTAGCCGGCGGCAGACAACCGCATATGGTTGTCGCGCGTCAGGCGGGCGGAAAGGTCGGCGACCTCGCTTGCCCGCGTGGCGTCGCTCCAGCCAAGGGCTGCGGCGGCTATGTCGGCGATGGCTTCGAGATCCCGCATCGTCAGCGTGCCGCAGACGGCAAGCGTGGTGCGGCGCATGACGATGTCGGCCAGATGCCGCACATGCTCGTGCCGCACGATATGCCCGATTTCGGCAAGGCTGTAATCCGCGCTGTCCGGCAACCGCGCATCGCCTTGCTGCGCCTCTGTCACTGCAAACACGGCCGCCGTGGTGCCATAGCGCGACAGCAGCGCCCCGACGCGCTCGGGCGCAAGGCCGGTCTTGCGGGCGATGCCATCGACCCAGTCCTGCCGCGCGCCGTCGGACGCCGGGAAATCGCGCCCGCCGCCGATGGGAAGCGATTGCGTTGATACCTGCCTGTCCCGCCCGAGCCGCCCCAGAACCATATCGGCGACCTCTTCGGCAAAGCCCCGGAAGGTCGTCCACTTGCCGCCGACCAGCGACACGATAGGAAAGCCGCGCCCACCGGCCGCCTCGTCCACCGGTGCGGAGTGATCGCGGCTGATGAGCCCGGGATTGGTGGCGTCGGAGGCGGGCAGGGGCCGGATGCCGCTATAGGCGTAGACGATCTGCGCGCGCGAAAAGGAAAGTTTCGGCAAAAGGGCCGAGAGACTTGCGAGGAGGTAGTCGATCTCCTCGTCGTCGCAGCGGACGGTGTCCGGGTTGGCTGCGGGAATATCGGTAGAACCGACGAGGGCGCGGCCGAGATAGTCGTAGACCAGGCAGATGCGGCCGTCATCGGCCTCGAAATAGATCATCCGGCCATCCAGCATGCGCACCAGCTCGTCGTGATCCAGCAGGATGTGCGAGCCCTTGGTGCCGCCGATCAGGCGGGACGGTGCGCCCAGGGCTGCATTGACGGTATCGATCCACGGACCGGCGGCGTTGACGACGATGCGTGGCCGCACGGCATGCGTGGCGCCGTCGAAGCCCTGGATGTGCAGGACATCGCCATCGACAGCCTTCAGCGTCGTATCGTTCAGCGCCATCGAGCGGGGCATTGCCGCAAGCCCATCGGCGACGAGCTCAAAGACCAGGCGTTCCGGGCGGGCGATCCAGGCGTCGTAGTAGCGCCCTGCCGCAACGATACGCGGCGTCAGCGCCGGCATTTCCTGCAGGGCCCGGCCTTTGCCGTAGAAGGTGTGCCGTGGCATCACGCGGTGCCGGGCTCCGTACATGTCGTACATGGCCATGCCGATCTTGACGATCGCGGCGCCGCGGCTGCGCGGCGCGGTGGTGGAGCCGAACAGAGTGCGCAGGGCCGCCCACGCGCCCTTGGTCCATGAGAAGATCGGGATGATCGTCGGCAGCGGATGCACCGCATGCGGCGCATTGCGCAGCAGCAGGTTGCGTTCCAGGGTGGATTGGCGCACCAGCCCGAACTCACCCGTCTCGAGATATTTTATGCCGCCATGGATCAGGCGCGAGGGTGCGGCGCTGGTGCCCGACCCATAGTCGCCCTTGTCGACGATCAGGCAGCGCACGCCCTGCTCGCATAGATCGCGGAACAGGCCCGCGCCGTTGATCCCGGCCCCCAGGATGACGACATCGAAATCTTCGGGCGTACCGCTGGTGGGTGCTTGGCTCATGATCCGCTTTTCCTGGAAGAGGCAGTTTCTATCCGGATACCCGCTTCGCGAAGTCCGGACACCGTTTGCGCCGATACAGCGGCATCGACGATCACCGTATCGAACGTGTCCAGCGGCGCGAACTCGTGCAGCGCCACGCGACCGAACTTGGAACCGTCCACCAGCAGGATCCGCTTGCGAGCCGAGGCCAGCATGGCCTGCTTGATCCGCACGATCTCCGAATCCTGGATAAAGGCGGTGGCGCCGTCGACGGCCGAGGCGGAACAGATGGCCACGTCGGCCCGCAGCCGCCCGAGCGCGGTTTCACACAGGTGGCCGATATAGGCGTCGTAGGTGCGGTGGTATTGTCCGCCGGGACACAACAGGTCGACGCCGTCGACGCCGCGCAGCACATCGGCAGAGGCGAGGCTGTTGGTGACGACGCTGATCGGCGTCTTGGCGGCCAGAAGGGGCGCCAGCGCCGTCACCGTGGTCGAATCATCCAGCATCACGACCTGTCCCGGCTCGATATGACGAAGCGCGGCCTGCGCGAGCTGCGCCTTCTCCTGCACGGCCATGCCGCTGCGATAGCGAAACAGGCTTTCATAGATGCCGGAGGGCTGCGCGCTGACCGCGCCGTGAAGCTTGTGCAGCATGCCGCGCTGCGCCAACTGGTCGACGTGGCGGTGGATGGTCATGCGGGAAACGCCAAAGCGCTCCACCAGCTCTTCCACGCGCACATGGCCGCGCTCGGCGACAAAGGCGGCGATCTCGTCGCGCCGGTCCGGTCCCCGCGTCATTGCTGGCTGCCTTCGCTCAAGGATTCCAGTTGCGGCCACAGGGGCGCCATCGCATCCGCAAGATTGCGATACACCGCATAGCGTGCCGACAAGGCGTCATGGCGCGCCGCGTCCGGCCGATAGGTTGGCCCGTCGACGGCCGCGCCGCGCGGATCGGCCATGGGGCTGTCATACAGGCCGACTGCCGCGCCGGCACAGAGCACGGCGCCGAAGGCGGCGGTTTCCTCTGTGGTGGACAGGGTGACCGGGCGGCCGATGACATCGGCGAACAACTGGGCAAAGGAGGGGTTGCGTGAAATACCCCCCGTCAGGCGTGCCGCATCGAAGCGGAAACCGTCGGCGAGGGCGTCGATATGGTAGCGGTGGTTGAAGGCGATCCCTTCCAGTACCGCGCGCAGCATGTCGCCCCGATTGTGCCAGCCATGCAGGCCGAAGAAGCCGGCACTGGCCGGGCCGGCTTGTGGCGAGCCGAACAGATACGGATGGAAGAGGATGCCCGAGGGCCGCGCCAGCGCCGCGTCGAGCTCTGCCCCGGCAAGGGCGTGAATGGGCTGCCCACCGGCTTGCGACGCCTCGAGCTCTGTCCTGAAAACCGTATCGAGAAACCAGTCGTAATTGGCGGCCGACGCCGGCGAGATCGACATGGCATTCCACTGGCCGGGCGCGATGCCGTTGCGGCAGAACCAGCGTGCATCGACGCGGGGCGTGTCGGTGACCACCTCGTTGATGGAATAGGTGCCCGCCACGATGTCGACGACGCCGTGCCGGTGCCCGCCCGCACCCAGCGCCGAGGCGGTCACGTCGTGAAGGCCGCAGGCAACGGGCGTTCCTTCGACAAGGCCGGTGGCTGCCGCGGCCTGCGCGGTGACGTGGCCGACGATCTCGGCCGAGCCGGCCATGGGGGCGAGGGCGTCGAAGATGGCTGACAGGCCGAACAGCTCCACCGCCTGCCTGGAATAGGCCTGCGTCGTCACGTCGGTAAAGGATGTGCTGGCCTCTGTCCGGTCCGTACCGATCGTATCGGTCAGGCAGTAGCGCAGCCAGTCCTTGCAGCCCAGCACGTGGCCGATGCGCGCATACCGCTCGGGCTCGTTGTCGCGGATCCACGCCAGCAGCGCAGATGGGGCGGATACGTGGGGTGCCTGTCCGGTCAGCTCCAGTGCGGCATCGAAAAGGCCGGCGCCCGACCAGCGCTTTACGATGTCCAGTGCGCGGCTGTCGAGCGAAAGGATGCCCGGCCCAAGCGGCCGCCGTTCCCGGTCCAGCAGATATAACCCGTCGCCATGCGCCGTGGCGGCGATGGCCACGATATCGCCGGCGGGCCGGCCGGACGCGGCGAGGGCATCGCGGATCGCTTCCGCCGTCGCGCGCCACAGGCCGGCCATGTCGCGCTCGACGTGGCGCGGATGGGGAATGTCCTGCGGCACCCGGCGCCGCGCCACTGCAAGCTGCCGCCCATCCACGTCGAAGATGACGGCCTTGGTGACGGTGAGCCCGTTATCGATACCCAGAATTGATGGCACGACCGTAAACCTCCCGCGCGATTCCGTGCGAAGGTGTTACAACAGTCCAAATATAACGGCAATATATGTTACGACGCGCAGGCCTAGCGTTGACGTACCGGTGCGACCACGACGTGGATTCCCTTGTCCCGCAGGCGCGAGACATGCTCCCCGGGCGTATGGTCGTCGACGATCACGGTGTCGAACTCGGACAGAGCGGCAAAGCCGTGCAAAGCGCGCCTTTCGAATTTCGTGTGATCGATCAGCAGGATGCGCCTTGCCGAAGCATTGAACATGGCGCGCTTGGTCTCGATCATCTCGGGCGACTGGTGGAAGACGATGTCGTCGGTGACAGCGGCCATGGAAATGAACAGCGTGTCCGCCCGCAGGCGCGAGATTTCGCTGGTCGTCATGCGGCCCATGAACGCGTTGCACCAGTTGAAGTATTGTCCGCCGAGGCCCAGCAAGGTCAGGTCGCGGACGCCCTTCAGCTCGTTCATCAGGGTCAGGGAATTGGTGATGCAGGTCAGCGGCACCTTCATCGGCAAATGCCGGGCCATCTGCTGCACGGTGGTGGAATCGTCGAAGAACAGGGCTTGTCCCGGCTCTACGAATTGCATGGCGGCTTCGGCGATGGCCTCCTTTTCGGCGGCCTGCCGGTTGGCGCGATAGACGTCGCTGGATTCGATCAGGCTGGTCGGCGCGGCCGAAACGACGCCGCGCGCCTTGCGCAGCAGCCCACGGCTGACGAGCTCGTCGAGATCGCGGTGCGCCGTCATGAGGCTGACGCCGAAGCGCGCGGTCAGATCTTCGATCCGCATGGACCCCTCGGCCATGACGGTCTGGGCAATGGACTGGCGGCGGGCAAGCTGACGGGCCTGCCGCGAGTCGCTGAGGAGATCGTCGGCGGCGACGGCCACCGCCGGATCGTTATCGTCGGGCTTTCCTGCCGCCATCTGTCTCCCCCTCAAATGGAAAGGGGCGGCCGGGCCGCCCCTTTCTTCGACATTACTGCTCAAGCACGAAGGGCGAGGTGTACTTGTCGACATTGTCCTTGGTGATCAGGACGCAGTCGAAAAGCTGCTTCTCGGCGGGGGCGCCGGTTTCGCCGTTCTTGATGAAGTTGTCGGCCTGGCGCACGGCTTCTTCCGCAAACACGGCAACCGGCTGCAGCACCGTGTAGGCAAGTTCGCCGGCCTTGATGGCGGCGACCGCATCGGGCGAGCCGTCGAAGCCGCCAACCGTGACGTCGCCGAGCTTGCCGGCCTGCTTGAGGGCGGCGATGGCGCCGAGCGCCATTTCGTCGTTGCCGCTGATCACGCCGTTGATGTTGGGGTTGGCCTGCAGCAGGCTCTGCATGCGGTTGAAGCCCTGGGTACGGTCCCAGTTGGCAACTTCCTGGCCCACCTTCTCGAGGTCGGGATACTGGCTGAGAACGGTGGTGTAGCCGTTGGAGCGGGTCGCCGCATTGTTATCGGACGGAGCGCCGAGAAGCTCGACATAGGTGGCCTTGTCGCCAAGGATCTCCACCCACTGCTGCGCGCCCAGCGCCGCGCCCTGCGCATTGTTGGACACGAGCTGCGACTTGGCGAGGCCTTCCTGGTTGATCTCGGCATTGACCAGGAAAACCGGGATGCCGGCGTTGACGGCCTTGCGCACCGCACCCACCGAACCGTCGGCATTGGCCGGGTCGAGGATGATGGCGACCGACCGGTTGGTGATCGCGGTGTCGATCAGGTTGCTTTCGGTGTTGGTGTCGCCGCGATGCGCCCCGACGGTGGCATCGTAGCCCAGTTCCTTGGCCGTCTTGGAGGCGACTTCGCCTTCGGTGAACCAGTACGGGTTCGACGGATCGTTGACGATGATCGTCACCAGGCCTTCGGCCGACGCCGTGGCGGCGAAGGACGGTGCGATGGATACCATGCCTGCCAACAGCAGGGCCTTGATTGTCTTACGCATGCTCACTTTTCTCCCGTGCTTTGCACTCAAGTGGAGCCGGTTGCCCGGCGATCTTCCGCCGTAGACCGGCCCTCAGGCCTTGGAACCCTGCTGCGGAGAAGGGGTTTCGGCTGCCGTTGCGGTGCGCTTGGGCCGGCGGCCGTACTGGATGCTGTTCAGAAGGACGGCAAGCACGATCACCGCACCGGTGAAGACCGTCTGCCAGTAGGACGAGACGCCGATGATGACGAGGCCGTCGCCCAGGAAGCCGATGACGAAGGCGCCCAGCAGCGTGCCGCGGATCGTGCCCCGGCCGCCGGTCAGCGCCGCGCCGCCCACCACGACGGCGGCGATGGCCGTCAGCTCGTAGGTGGTGCCGGCGGTGGGGCCGGCCGACGTCAGCTGCGAAGACAGGACCAGCCCGGCGATGGCCGCGCACATGCCGGACAGGATGTACACCATCAGCGTGGTGAAGCGCACCGGAACGCCCGAAAGCTCGGCCGCGCGGGCATTGCCGCCGGTGGAGTAGATCCACCGCCCGAAGGCCGTGCGATTGAGCATGATGCTGGCGATGACGGCCACGACCACCAGTATGATGACGCCGATGGGTACGCTGAACAGGCGGTTGAAGCCCAACCAGTCGAAGCCGGTGTTGCCGAGCTCGGCCCGGCCGGCAAGGTTGTTGTAGGTGAGGCCGTTGGTCATCAGCAGCGCAACGCCGCGCGCCACATAAAGAACGCCCAGCGTCGCCACGAAAGCCGGCACCTTGAAGAAGGCGATGAGCACGCCGTTGATGGCGCCGACGAAGGCCCCGAGCGCCAATGTCAGCACCACCACCGCCCAGACCGGCGGATAGGCGACGATGCCGAAGGCGTCCATCGTCACGCCCTGCATCAGGAAGCCGGCGACGACGCCGGAGAGCCCCAGCGTGGAGCCGACCGAAAGGTCGATGCCGCCTGTCAGGATCACCAGCAGCATGCCGATCGCCAGAAGTCCGAAGATCGCCACATGCGACGACATGACGAGGAAATTGTTGACCGTGAAATAGACCGGCGACAGCACCGAAAAGACGATGATGATCGCGATCAGCGCGAAGAAGGCGCGCCCTTCCAGCAGCAGCCGGGCCAGGTCGAATCCGCCCGACCGGGAAGCCTGCTTCGAGGGTGAAGTGATGTCGGCCATGTTCGCGGCTCCGCTCTTGTCTCTGGTCATGCGACGACGGCCTCGCCCGACGCGGCCATGATCTGTTCCTTGCTCACGTCGGAGCCGAACTCGGCCGCGATGCGGCCCCGGCTCATGACGATGATGCGATGGGCGATGGAAAGGCACTCTCCGACTTCGGAGGTGGAATACACGACGGCCAGGCCGTCGGTGGCGCGGCCTGCCAGAAGCTTGAACACTTCGGCCTTGGCGCCGATGTCGATGCCTCGGCTCGGCTCGTCCAGCAGGACGACGCGCGGCCCGGTGGCCAGCATCTTGCCGATGACGACCTTCTGCTGGTTGCCGCCCGAAAGCGAGCCGATGGGGGCCTCGGGGCCACCCGTCTTGATGTGGACGCGGCCGATGGATTCCTTCACCAGGTCCCGCTCCTTGCGGCCCGAGGTAAAGAGCCCGCGCGTGAAGGCCTTGATGCTGGCGAGCGACAGGTTTTCACCGACGCTCATGGTCTGCACCAGACCGTCGCGCTGCCGGTCCTCGGGAATCAGCACCAGCCCGCGCTGGATGCGCTCGGCGATGGACAGGCGCGATACGTCCTGCCCCTCCAGCACGACCTGTCCGCCGGTCAGCGAGACACGTCCGGCCACGGCTTCGAGAAGCTCGGTGCGGCCTGCGCCCATGAGGCCGTAGATGCAGACGATCTCGCCGGCGCGCACGTCGAGGCTGAGCCTGTCGACGACATCGACCCCGCTGGAGGATTCGGTCACGCTGACATTGCGGACCGACAGGGCCACCGGCCCGAAATCGTAGCCCGAGGGCGGCGAGCCGAGGTCGAAATTCTCGCCCACCATATTGCGGACGATCCACTCCAGGTCGATATCGCGGCGTTCGGCCTTGGCCGTCATGCTGCCGTCGCGCAGGACGACGGCGTGATCGGTGATCTGCAGCGCCTCTTCCAGGTGATGCGAGATATAGACGATGGCGACGCCGCGAGCCTTCAGGTCGCGGATGACCTTGAACAGCACCTCCACCTCGGATGCGCTGAGCGCCGAAGTGGGTTCGTCCATGATGAGGATGCGGGCGTTGATGGACAGCGCACGGGCAATCTCTACGATCTGCTGCTGGCCCAGCCGCAGTTCCTCGACGGGGGTGAGGGGATCGATGTCCTCTTCCAGTTCCTCCATCAGGGCGCGGGCCTGCCGCTCTTCCTCGGCGAAGTCGACACCCATCGGTCCGCGGATCTCGCGCCCCATGAAGATGTTGTCGCGCACGCTGAGATTGGGCGCCAGGCTGAGCTCCTGGTGGATGATGGAAATGCCGCGATCGCGTGCGTCCACCGAAGAGGCGAAGGTGACGGACTGTCCGTCGAGGATCACCTCGCCCGATGTCGGCGGCGTGACGCCCGACAGGATACGCATGAGGGTGGACTTGCCGGCGCCGTTTTCGCCGAACAGGGTTGTCACCTCGCCGCGCCGGACGTCGAAGTTGACCCCCTTCAAGGCGTGGATGTTGCCGTATGATTTGGCGACGTTCCGCGCGGAAAGAACCGTCTCGCCGATGCCGCCGGCCTGCCGGGGCGCACTCATTCGACCGACATCCGCACCGGCGTCACGAGCCAGCTTTTGGGGTTGATGAGGCGGAAGGCGCCGGTGACCGTGATCGTCTTGCCGTTCAGGTTGGCGGTGTCGACGCCGGCCAGTACCTGCTTCTTCATCTCATCGTTCAGCGCCGCGCCGGCGTTCTGATACTCGATCTGGTTGGTGAACTGGCCGAACTCGATGGTGCCGGGCGCATCCCGCAATTCGGTGCCGTTGATGGCCGGCCCGGTCTGCACGCGGATGACGAGATCGTCGGGCGCGCCGTCCACCGTAACGGGGTAGATGCCGGAGCGCGGCTCGCCGGCGACACCGGTGAAAGTGACGGACATGACGGGCGCGATGCCCGACGGCGTACCGTGCTGCGCGACGGCTTCATCCTTGTTGGCGGCGATGGCGGCGGCAAGCGCCGGCGCATCGGTCGCCTTACCCTCGATGGCCGACTGGACGGTCGGAAATTGCTCGGTGCCATATGTCTCGGGCGAGAAGCCCTGGGCACGCGCACCCGCGGCCGATTCGACGCTGACATAGGTCGTGTCGAGCGCGATGGCCGCAAGGAGCGCCACCGCCGCGGCGGCAAGAACCATCTGGCTCGGGCGAAAGCGCGCGCGGCGCGCAGCGACGGCCTCTGTACTCATGGGCGGATCAACCTCCGGTTCGGCTGAAGTGTCTGGAAGAATCGAAATGCCTTGCGATGGCCCAACAGGTCGCCGCATCGCGATGATGCGACGACCGGCAGCACGGCCGTAGCGGCTGAACCTGACATTGAGCCTTCCTCCCGATGACGCATTTCCCGCCGTGTTCCTCCCGGCGGGGGCGTCGCATTGCAAAGCATGGTCTTAACGCGGACATGATATGTCTGTGTTAAGTTTCAGGTCGATAATGTTATATTCCACTTCACTCTGTCAATCCTCACCGATAGCCGTAACCACGCATCCCCGCATTTCTCGCGGTGCAGCATGGTTTCGTGCGGCATTTGGCGCCCTGCCGGCCGAATTGACTTGTGAGAAGGAAAGTGAAAGAACTTTCGCCAACGTAAAATAATTTCACCTGTATCAGGGTGTGGAGGGTCATGTCCCGCATATCGCGCCGCCTGGCAGACGACAGCCTCGCCATCCGCGCGGCATGGCTGCATTTCGGCGCCGGCCTGACGCAGGCCGAAGTTGCCGAGCGGCTGGGCGTATCGAGCGTCAAGGCGCATCGTCTGGTTGCGCGCGCCAGTCAGACCGGCGCGGTCAAGGTGGTGATCGAGGGGGATGTCACCGAGTGCCTCCAACTGGAGGACCGGTTGTCGGAGCGTTTCGGCCTGACGCGCTGCGAGGTGGTGCCCGATCTCTTCGAAAGCGGATTGCCGCTGCGCGCGCTGGGCATGGCCGGCGCCGCTTTCATGCGGCGCGAGATCGAAACCATGCAGGGTGGCGGCGTGATCGGGCTGGGCCACGGACGCACGCTGGCTGCCGCCATCTCTTCCATGCCGAAGGTGGATGGCGGGCAGGTGCGCTTCGTGTCGCTGCTCGGCGGGCTCACCCGCAACTTCCTGGCCAACCCGCATGACGTGATGCACCGCCTGGCCGAGAATACCGGCGCGGCGGCCTATGTGCTGCCGGTTCCGTTCTTTGCCAATTCGGTTGCGGATCGCGATGTGCTGCTGGCGCAGCGCGGCGTCAACGACGTTTTCCAGATGGCGTTGAACGCCGACCTGATGTTCGTCGGCATCGGCATCGCGCAGCCGGAGGCCCAGCTTGTCGCCTCGCGCATGATCGATATCGAGGAAATCCGAGAAGTGCAGGCCGGCGGCGGCGTCGGAGAGATGTTGGGCCACTTCTTCGACAGGGATGGCCTGCCCATCGAGACGTCATTGTCGGCCCGCACCGTTTCGCCCGGGATCGAGCTGCTCAAGGACAGGCGGATCGTGGCGCTGGCCGGCGGCGAGGGCAAGGTTCGCGGCATACGCTCGGTGTTGAAGAGCGGGCTTCTGGCCGGGCTGATCACCGACGAGAAGACAGCATCGGCCCTGCTTGAGACGGATTCGTTCTGAGGCCGGGCGTGGGAGGAAAGACAATGCAAGCTCCGTCGACGGGCAAGGATGTCGTGATCGGCATCGATGCCGGCACATCCGTCATCAAGGCCGTCGCCTTCGATCTTTCCGGGCGGCAGCTCGCGGTTGCCTCGGTTCTCAACCGCTATTCGCATGGGCCGGATGGCGCCGCGACCCAATCGCTGGAGCAGACATGGGCCGATTGCGTGGAGGCCCTGCGCGAGCTGGTGGCCGGCACGCCGGGCCTTGCCGCGCGCGTCGCTGCCCTGTCCGTGACCGGGCAGGGCGACGGGACATGGCTTGTCGGCGCGGGAAACCGCCCGGTTGGCGATGCCTGGCTGTGGCTGGATGCACGGGCCGCGCCGACCGTGCGCCGGCTGCGCGACGCCGCGCACGAGCGGGCGCGCTTTGAGGCAACCGGCACCGGGCTCAATACCTGCCAGCAGGGCGCGCAGATGGCGCATATGGCCAGCGCCGCGCCGGAGCTGTTGCAGCAGGCTGAGACTGCTCTTCATTGCAAGGATTGGCTGTATCTCAACCTGACGGGCGTGCGTGCCACCGACCCGTCGGAAGCCAGCTTCACCTTTGGCGATTTTCGCCGCCGCGCCTATGACGATGCCGTCATCGACGCGCTGGGGCTGACGCGCCAGCGTCGTCTTCTGCCGGACATCATCGACGGCACGCGGGTGACGCACAAATTGACGCAGGCCGCTGCCGACGTAACCGGCCTTCTTGCCGGAACGCCGGTCTCTCTCGGCTTCGTCGACATGGTGATGACGGCGCTCGGTGCGGGCGTCCATACCGGGCATCGCAATGCCGCCTGCTCCACCGTGGGGTCCACCGGCGTGCACATGCGCGCCGTCGCGGCCGACGAGGTGGTGCTGAACGACGAGGGGACGGGCTACGTCATCCTGCTTCCGGTGCCCGGAATGGTCACCCAGGTGCAGACCAACATGGCTGCGACGCTGAACATCGACTGGCTGCTGCGCGTGGCCGGCGATCTTCTGGCAGAGGCCGGCCAGCCGATCGCGCACGCGGACCTCGTCCGCCGGATCGATGGCTGGATGGATCGCAGTCGCCCCGGCTCGATCCTCTACCATCCCTATATTTCCGATACCGGTGAACGCGGACCCTTCATCGACGCCAATGCGCGCGCCAGCTTCATCGGGCTCGCCGCAACCCATCGCTTTGCCGACCTTGTCCGGGCGGTCGTCGAGGGGCTCGGCATGGCCACGCGCGATTGCTACGCCGCAATGGGCGACATGCCGGCCGAGCTGCGGCTGACGGGTGGTGCGGCGCGCTCGCGCGCCTTGCGTCAGGTGCTGTCGGCAGCCATCGGCGCGCCTGTCCGCGTGTCTGCCCGTGAAGAGGCCGGGGCCGCCGGTGCGGCCATGATGGCCGCCGTCGCCATCGGCGCCTACCCGGATATGGATAGCTGCATCGCAGAATGGGTAACGCCGCTTCTGGGCGCCGCCGAACACCCGGACGCCGACCTTAAGACGATCTACGACCGCGATTTCGCCGCCTATGGGCAGGCGCGCCGCGCCCTGGAAGGGGTGTGGCAGACGATGGCGGACAACCGTGGGGCCGGCATCGGCAGGGCCGACGCCGACGAACCCGCGCGCGAGCATACGGAACAGACCATGGACGCCGCCGAGGCGACCGAAGGGAGTGCATGATGAGCGATACCCAAATGATCGATCTGCTGGTCGTCGGCGGCGGCATCAATGGCGCGGGCATCGCGCGGGATGCGGCGGGGCGGGGCCTTTCCGTCGTCCTGTGCGAAAAGGACGATCTGGCGCAGGGCACCTCGTCGCGGTCCGGCAAGCTGGTGCATGGCGGCCTGCGCTACCTGGAATATTACGAGTTCCGGCTGGTGCGCGAGGCGTTGATCGAGCGCGAGGTGCTGCTGAACGCGGCGCCGCATATCATCTGGCCGATGCGCTTCGTGCTGCCGCACAGCCCCAACGACAGGCCGGCATGGCTGGTGCGGCTGGGCCTGTTCCTTTACGACCATCTCGGCGGACGCCGGAAGCTGCCGGGTACACGCTCGCTGGATCTGCGGCGCGACCCGGAGGGTGCGCCCATCAAGGATAGCTACACGCGCGGCTTCGAATATTCGGATTGCTGGGTGGACGATGCCCGGCTGGTGGTGCTGAACGCCGTCGGCGCGGCTGAAAAGGGCGCCGAGGTTCTGACGCGCACCGCCTGCACCAGTGTCCGGCGCAGCGACGGCGCCTGGACGGCCGAGCTGACCAACCGCGAAACCGGCGAAAAGCGCACGCTGAGGGCCAAGGTCGTGGTGAATGCCGGCGGCCCATGGGTGAAGGATATCGCGGGCCGGGTCGCCGGCAGCAACAGCCCACGCAATGTGCGCCTGGTGAAGGGCAGCCACATCATCGTTCCGAAGTTCTGGGAAGGCTCGCAGGCCTATCTGGTGCAGAACGACGACAAGCGCGTCATCTTCATCAACCCGTACGAGGGCGACAAGGCGCTGATCGGCACGACCGACATTCCCTATGAAGGCCGGCCCGAGGACGTGACCGCCGACGAAAGCGAGATCGGCTACCTGCTGGACGTGGTGAACCGCTACTTCAAGGAGCAGTTGCGGCGCGAGGACATCCTCCATGCCTTCTCCGGCGTGCGTCCTTTGTTCGATGACGGCAAGGGCAACCCTTCGGCCGTGACGCGCGACTACACCTTCGACCTCGACGAAACCGATGGCGTGCCGCTGCTGAACGTCTTTGGCGGCAAGATCACCACCTTCCGCAAGCTGGCCGAGCATGCGGTGGAGAAGATCGAGAATTATTTCCCGGGCATGGCGGGTTCGTGGACCAGCGGCGCGCCGCTGCCGGGCGGCGAAATCCCGAACGCGGATTTCGTCACCTTTACCGAAAGGCTGCGGGAGGCCTATCCCTGGATGCCACGCCGCCTGATGCGCCATTATGCGCGGCTGTACGGCGCGCGGACCCACATCCTGGTGGGCGATGCCGGCGACCTGAGCGGGCTTGGCCGGCACTTCGGCGGCGATCTCTACGAGGCCGAGGTGCGCTACCTGATCGCGCATGAGTGGGCGATGACGGCCGATGACGTGCTGGTGCGCCGTACCAAGCACGGTCTGCACCTCAGCGCCGCGGAAAAAAGCGCCTTGGCCGAATGGTTCGACAACCGGGCCGATATCGCAGCCTGACGCGTATTTGCAGCACTGGATAATCCCGATATGGCCCTGACGCTTTCCCTGAACACCAATCCGCTCGTCAACCGCTTCGCCGATGTGGACGACTTGATCGACACCGTGGCGCGGCAGTTGCGCATCCGCGATCTGCAACTGACCCACGAGTTCATCAACCCGTCCTGGCCTGCGCCGGTGATCCGCCGCCTGACGCGCTCGATGTCCGCCGCGCTGGACCGGACGGGCGTGCGCGTCACATCCGGCATGACCGGCCCCTATGGCCGGCTGAACCATTTCGGCCATCCCGACCGCGACGTACGGCGCTATTATGTGGACTGGTTCAAGACCTTCGCCGACATCACCGCCGATCTCGGCGGGGTTTCGGTTG
>NZ_BBWQ01000009.1 GCF_001463885.1 Aureimonas altamirensis
CACCGCCGATCTCGGCGGGGTTTCGGTTGGCACCCAGTTCGCCATCTTCACCTTCCGCGACTATGACGATCCGGCGCGGCGGGAAGAGCTGACGGCCATTGCCATCGACTGCTGGGCCGAAGTTGCCGAACACGCCAAGGCGGCGGGGCTGGACTATGTCTACTGGGAGCCGATGTCGGTTGGCCGCGAGTTCGGGCACACCATCGCCGAATGCCTGACGCTGCAAAACCGGCTGTCGGCTGCTGGAATGGCCATTCCCATGTTCATGATGGCCGATATCGACCATGGCGACGTGACCTCGCCGAACACGGACGATACCGACCCCTATGCCTGGGCACGCGCCGTACCGACCGTATCGCCCATCATCCACATCAAGCAGTCCAAGATGGACAAGAGCGGCCATCGCCCCTTCACGGCAGAGCATAATGCCAATGGGCGCATCAAGCCGGAGCCGCTGCTGGAGGCTCTGCGCGAAGGGGGCGCGAGCGACAACGAAATCTGCCTGGAACTGTCGTTCAAGGAGCGCGAGCCGGACGACCGGCGCGTGATCCCCGCCATAGCGGAAAGCATCGCCTTCTGGGCGCCCTATATCGACACCGGGGAATCCGACCTGAAAGTCTAGACGTCCGGCCCGGCCTTAAAGCCGGGCGCACGCTCTTGCGGGATGAGGCGCTAAGGTCTAGCGGCGCTGAAGCACGAAGAAGACGCCGGCCGATACGATGAACAGGCCCAGAATGGCCGTCTGCCAGGTGCTTGGAATGCCCACCATGATCAGGACGTTGCTGACCAGCGTAATCAGAACCACGCCCAGCAGCGTGCCGAGCACGGTGCCGGAGCCGCCGGTTATCCGCGCGCCGCCGAGGATGACCGCCGCGATGACCGAGAGCTCGATGCCGGCAAGGTCGAACGGATTGGCCAGGCGGTTGCTGGACACGTGGATGATGCCGCCGATACCGGCCAGCATTCCGGCCCAGGCGAAGACGAAAAGCTGGACGGTCGTCACCTTGTAGCCCAGCCGCTCCGCAATGTCGGGCCTGCCGCCCACGGCATAGACGGCGCGCCCGATCAGGGTGAAGCGCAGGATGGCCCAGGTGGCGAGGGCGGCTGCCGCCAGCACCAGCACGAAGGCCGGCAATTGCACGGTGAAGCCGTTTTCGGCCGTGCGCGTCATCAGGCTGGCCTGACCGAACCTGTCCATCGCCGCCGGAATGTTCATGAACAAAGCGGTGCCGATGAATGTCAGCAGAAAGCCGCGATAGGCGTATTGCGTGCCGATGGTGACGATCAGCGATGGCGCCTTGAGTGCGTTGACGAGAACGCCGTTGACCGCGCCGAGAAGCGCGCCGCCCAGCGCCGCGATACAGAAGATCACGACCATGCCGGTATCCGGCGCAAACAGCGTGACCGCCTTGGTCACCGCATACATGACAAAGGCCGCGATGGCCGAGAAGGAGACGTCCAGCCCACCGGCCGCGAGCACCATGAGGACGCCGAGGGCAAAGAGCCCGCGCACGACGGATGCCCGCAATATGTCGAACAGATTGGCAAGCTGCCAGAAGGCCGGGTTTATCGTGCCGACGGCAATGCAGATGACGACGATCAGAAGCGCAGCGAAGGCTTCGGGGTGCCGGCGGAATAGGCCGAGGATGCGGCCCGGAAGGCTGGGCGTGGCAGCGGCGATCGTATCGGTGGTCATTCGTGTCAGGCCCTGTTGCGGTTCGTGCCGAGCTGCAATGCAGCGCCCATCCGTTCGTACAGGGCGGCCTCGTCAAGGTCGGTCGCCGCGTCGGTGGAAACGATACGGCCCTTCTGCATGACGGCGATCCGGTCGCAGTTCTGAAGCAGTTCCGGAAGGTCGTCGCTGATGATGATGACGGCCATGCCGCCGTCGGCAAGGGATTGGATGATGCGGAAGATCGTATCCTTGGAACCGACATCCACCCCGACAGTCGGCCCGTGGAGGATCAGCAGTCGCGGCTGGATCGCCAGCCAGCGCCCGATCAAAATCCGTTGCTGGTTGCCGCCCGAAAGCGACTGCACAGGACGCCGGATATTGGGTGCGGCAACTTTCAGGTCCTGCATCAGCCCGTTGGCGACTTCGGCGCTCTTGCGCCTGTCGACCAGGCCGAGACGGCCCCGCAGCCTGCGCAGAACGGCCATGACGAGGTTGTCCTCGATGGGCTTTTCAAGAAAGAGGCCCTCCGTCAGCCGGTCCTCGGGCACATAGCCGATGCCCGCCCGGTTGGCCTGCGAGGGCGTCGCCAGCGTGACGGCGCTGCCGGCAATGCGGATCTCGCCGCTGTCGGCGGGAGAAACCCCGGCAAGGGCCCTGGCCAGCTCGTTGCGTCCCGAATCCAGCAGGCCGGTGATGCCGAGTATCTCCCCTTCGGCCACAGTCAGCGAGACCTCGCCGAAAGCCGCCTTCTTTCCGAGCGCCCGTGTTTCCAGCAGCGGCTGGCCGATGCGGGGTTGCGTCCGGTAGCGGCCTTCGTCGATGTCGCGGCCGGTCATCAGGGCGGCCAGCTCGCGCTTGGAGACGCCGGCGATGTCGCACTGGCGCACGATCGCGCCGTCGCGCATCACGATGGCCTGGCCGCCGATGGCCTTGCACTCGTCCAGCTTGTGGGTGACGAACAGCACCGAGACACCGTCCGCATGCAGGCGACGCACCACTGCGATCAGGTTTTCAACCTCCCGGCGCGTCAGCGAGGTGGTCGGCTCGTCCATGATCACCAGACCGGCGCGCCCGGCTATGGCCCGCGCAATGGCGACGAGCTGGCGTGTGGCGATGGGCAGCTCTTCTATCCGGCTTTTCAGGAATGCGGTGTCGGTGGGCAGGTCCACCTTGGCCAGCGCGGCGCGCGCCGTCGCTCGCAAGCGTGCGCCGGAAACACCCCGGAAAAGACGCCCATCCCCTTCCACGAGCTGCTGGTTCAGCGCGACATTTTCTTCAACCGACAGGTTCGGCAGAAGGGACAGGTCCTGGTAGACCGTCTCGATGCCGGCCTTCAGCGCGGCAATGGGGTTCAACCGATCGCGTGTGACGCCGTCGATGACAAGGCTGCCCTCGGTCGCGGACTGTGCGCCCGACAGGATGCGGATGAGGGTGGACTTGCCGCAGCCATTTTCGCCCAGCAGATGGTATGTCTGTCCACGGTCGATGCTAAAGCTGACGCCGCGCAGCGCGTGAACGCCGCCGTAACGCTTGTGGAGGTTGCTGACCTCCAGAAACGCCGAGCCGTCGTTCGTCTCGCCTGCGGAATTGCCGTCGCGCGCCATTGCCGTGTTCCTGTAATCCGCTCTGGGCGGGACGGGCAACAGCCCGTCCCGCGGCTTCGTCTGTTCTGTCGATCTCAGAACGGATAGTCTTTGTAGTTGTCCTTGGTGACATCCACCCAGGCCTGGCCACGCACGATCACGCCTTCACCCGGACCGTCCGTGACGCTGACCTTGTCGTAGCCGGGAACGCCGAGATCCATGCCATCGGTGATCTCTTCGCCGGCCAGCACCTTGGCGGCCAGGATGTTCATCACGTAGCCGGCATCCTTGGGGTCCCAGAAGGCGATGCCGTCGACCGCACCGGTTTCCAGATAGGGGCCGGTATCCTTGGGCAGGCCCAGGCCGTAGACGCACGTCTTGTCGGCGATGCCGGCTTCCTCGACGGCGCGGCCGATGCCGATGACGTCGATGGCCGAACCGCCCTGGAAGCCCTTGATGTCGGGATGCGCGCGCAGGATCTCGCGGGCAAGCTCATAGGCGCGGTTGGCGTCGTTGAAGGATTCGTTCTTGGCCGAGACGAGTTCCATCTTGTCGTACTTCTCGGCATTCTTGGCGCCGCCATCGGCCCACTGCACGTGCGTCAGGCTGCCCAGCGAGCCAACGAACGACGTCCACTTGCCTTCGTGGCCCATGCATTCGGCAAGCTGCTCGTTGAAGTGGGCGCCGAACTCGGCGTTGTCGAACGCCTCCAGGTCCACTTCCGTGTTCTGCAGATTGTCGGCCTCGTGCGTGATCACCTTGATGCCCCGCTGCGTCGCGCGGCGCAGAACGCCTTCCAGCGAGGACGGGTCCATCGGCACCACGGCAATGGCGTCGACTCCCTGCGCGATCAGATCCTGGATGATGGCGGCCTGCTGCGCCGCGTCCGCCTTGGCGGGGCCAACCTGGCGCGTGGCGATGCCCTCATGCTCGTCGCCGTAGGCCTTCACGCCTTCTTCCATGCGGGTGAACCAGTTTTCGCCGGTCACCTTCACCACGGTGACGACCGTCTTTTCCTGCGCCGCAAGTGGCGAAGCCATGGCCAAGCCCAGGGCGGCGGTGCCCAGAAGGGCAGTCAAGATTCGCATTCCCGTTTCCTCCACAATCCCTCGATCGCTCAGCACTCGCGCGGGAGGGTCCGCGCGGGGCAACTCGGTTTCAGGCCCGCACGCGCATGAAGGGGCGCAGGTCTATCCGCGCCGATGCCAGGAACAGCAGCAGAAGCAGCCCCCACGCGCAGTCGCGGAAAAAGTTTGAAATACCCATGAAGTTGAAAAGGCTGGACAGCATCTGCAGGGCGATGGCCGACAGCACGACGCAGACCACGCGGCCGTATCCGCCCGATGGACGCACCCCCGCCATCACCACGATCAGGATGGCGATGAGCACATAGGACGTGCCGTAATCCCATTTGACGCTGGACGTGCGGGCCGCAATCACGAACCCAGCCACGCCCGCGAGAATGCTGGACAGGAGATAGGTGCCGAACAGCATCCGCCGCACCGGGATACCCGCATAGAATGCCGCGACCGGGTTGCTGCCCATCAGGAACAGCCGCTTGCCGAAGGCGCTGAAGCGCAAGGCGATGGCAAGCAGGGCGGCGACGGCGATGAACAGCGCGAATGGCAGCGGCACGCCGAGTACCGGCATGTTGCCGAAATCGTCCATGGGAAGGATGAAGCCCAGCGTCTGCGCCGAACCGCCCGTCAGCCCGACGGCAATGCCGGTGAACAGAAGCTGCGTGCCCAGAGTGGCGATGATGGGCGTCAGGCCGGCATAGCCGACAAGCAGGCCGTTGACGATCCCGCCGGCAATGCCGGTGGCCAGCGCAAGACCGAAGAAAACCCAGGTGTAGGCAAGGGGCGCCGCGTCCGGCGGCGCAATGAAGGGCGCCAGCAGCGCCGCTACGATGCCCGCAAGGTTGGCCAGCGCGATCCCCGACAGGTCGATGCCGCCATTGCCGGACACCATCGCCAGCATCACGCCGAGGGCCAGAAGCCCCAGCTCGGGCACCTGCGCGCCCATCGACTGGAAATTGAAAAGGCTTGTGTAGGAGGGGCCGACGAGCGCAAGCGCCGCAACGACGATGAGCGCATTGACCGCAACCAGAAATGTGAACTGGCGGTCGAACTGCTCGCCCATGCGTAAGCCTCCCTGCCGTCGAACCGGCAGCGGACTTGCTGCAGGCGCCTCCCTGACGTGCAGCGCCACACTAAGCCGTCGATGACATATGTCAATCGTTTTTGAATAATGACAGACGTGTGCAAATCCTCTATGAGCCGATAGATGAGGGAGGCGCCGCCATGTCGGGCCGGCGCAGGGAGAGGTCAGGCCCATGCAGCGTTTCATCAACAACCCGGACGATCTCGTCGACGAAACGGTAGCCGGCTTCGTCAAGGCGCACCGGAACCTGGTGCGTCTGCATCCGGAGAATCCGCGGGTGGTGCTTTCCGTCGACGCGGCACAGCCGGGGCGGGTCGGTATCGTCACTGGCGGTGGCTCGGGCCACGAGCCGGCCTTCATCGGCTATACCGGGCGCAACCTCGTCGATGCGGTGGCGGTGGGCGAGCTCTTTTCTTCGCCCACGGCGAAAAGCTTTGCGGACGCCATCCGGGCCGCGGATGGGGGCGCCGGGGTTGCCGTCCTGTACGGCAATTATGCCGGCGACAACATGAACGTCAAAATGGCGATGCGCATGGTGGGCAAGGACGGTATCGAGGTGGCGACCGTGGTTGCCAACGACGACGTCCTTTCCGCACCGCTGGCTGAGCGTGACAAGCGGCGCGGCGTTGCGGGCGAGATCTTCATGTGGAAGATCGGCGGTGCGCGCGCGGCCGAGGGCGCGGCGCTGGCCGAGGTGCAGGCAGCGGCCCAGAAGGCGGTCGACGCATGCCGCTCGGTCGGCGTTGGCCTTGGGCCGTGCACCCTGCCGGCGGTTGGGCATCCCAATTTCAGCATCGAGCCCGGCACGATGGAGGTCGGCATCGGCCACCACGGGGAACCCGGAACCAAGGTGGAAGCCCTTCGCACCGCCGACGAGGTGGCCGACGAAATGCTGGGCATCGTCATGGCGGAGCACGCGGTAGCGGAAGGCGGCGAGGTTGCCGTGCTTGTGTCGGGCCTCGGTGCCACACCCATAAACGAGCTTTATGTTCTCTACGACCGGGTGGAGAAGGGGCTTTCCGGGCGGGGCCTGTCCGTCCACAAGGCCTTTGTCGGCAACTACTTCACCTCTTTGGAGATGGTGGGCGCGACGTTGACGGTGATGGTGCTGGACGATGAGTTGAAGCGCCTTCTCGACATGGAAACTGCCTCTCCGGCTTTGTAAGGACCAGGATGATGGATGCTATCGACAATGCCGGCCACGGCGTGATCGTTGAAGAGATCGCGGCCGTCATCGTGGCCAACAAGGCCTATCTGTCCGAGATCGACGGCAAGATCGGCGATGGAGACCACGGCGTGAATATGGCCAAGGGGTTTGGCCGTGCGGCCGAGCGCATCCATGGCCAGGAGGTCAGCCTGGAAGAGGCGCTGGCAACGCTTTCGGATGTCCTGATGTCGGAGATCGGCGGCTCGATGGGGCCCCTCTACGGCCTGATGTTCGAAGACATGGCAGCGGTGCTGAAGGGCCGCGACACCATCGATGCCGAGACATTTTCGGCCATGCTCCATGCCGGGCTGGACGGGGTGCGCGGGGTGGGCGGCGCCGAGGTGGGCGACAAGACGTTGATGGATACGCTCGTGCCCGCCGTCGCTGCTTTCGACGCGCACAAGGGCGAAGGATTTGCCCCGGCGCTGGATGCCATGAGCGCGGCAGCCGAGACGGGGCGCGATTCCACCCTGGATCTGGTTGCCAAGATCGGCCGCGCCAGCCGGCTGGGAGAGCGGTCTCGCGGTGTCCTGGACGCCGGCGCCACATCCTGCTGCCTGATCCTGTCGACATTTGGCGGCGCGATCGCCCGCCGGCTTGGCTGACGGCTTGCGCATGGGCCGATTTCCGGCGGAAACTGCGCCATGGGCAGGATAGAATCGGCAGATCTGGTCGATATCTTCCGCGTGGTCTCCACGCGGCTGTCGGAAGCGCGCGGCTGGCTGGGAGAGCTGGACGGCGCAATCGGCGATGCGGACCATGGCACGTCCATGGCCGAGGGGTTTGCCGCCATCGTCCGTGCCACCCGCGATGCGGCGGCCGGCGGCACGCCAGCCGGCGCCTTGTTTCCGATTGCGGCGCGGTCCTTTCTCAGCGCCGTCGGGGCAACGGCCGGGCCGTTGTATGCCAGCGCGCTGCTGCGGGCAGGGCAAGGGTTTGAAGACGCCGAAAGCCTGTCGGACAGCGACATAGCCAATCTCGTACCGGCCATGGCGGATGGCATCCGCCAGCGCGGCAAGGCCGCCGCCGGCGACAAGACCATGATGGACGCATGGGGGCCTGCGGCCCGCGCCGTTGAATCCGCCCTGGCCGCAGGGGCTTTGCCGCTGCGCGCACTCGACGCCGCGCTGGAAGCGGCCATCGAGGGGCGCGATTCCACAAGGGCCATGGTTGCCTCCAAGGGCCGCGCCGCGCGCCTGGGCGAGCGCAGCCTCGGACATCTGGACCCCGGCGCCGCATCCGCCGTCATCGTCATCGAAGGGCTTCGTGACGGACTGGCGTTGATCCTGCAGCGCAAGGGCGAGGCCGCTCGATGACGCGTATTGCCGGAAAGGCGCAGGGAGAGCCGGGCGCGATGCCGCTGCGCTTCGGCGACGATGCGCTGCTGTGGGCGGCCTGGTTGTATTACGAAGAGGGAATGACCCAGGGCGATATCGCCTCGGCGATGGGCGTATCGCGCGCATCCGTGAACGCCTATCTGGCCGACGCACGCACACGCGGCCTCGTCAACATCGAAATCGAGCCCGTCAAGTTCCGCGCATTGTCCCTTGCCCAGGCCCTGAAGGAACATTTCGGGCTGCAGGACTGCCTCGTCATCCCCACGGACGGCGGGGAGCGATCGTTGATCGCGCGGCTCGGCGCTGCCGGAGCGCAGGCTTTGTCGTTCCATGTGCGGTCCGGCGATACGATCGCCGTCACATGGGGCAGGACGATGCTTGCCCTGGCGCAGTCGATGCAGGCGCCCGGCCTGGCCGATATCAGGGTGGTGCAGGCCACCGGCGGCACGACCGCCAAGATCCCCTGGACGCCGGAGGCCTGCGCCTCCCGGCTTGCCGAGGCACTCGGCGCACGCTGCATTCCGTTATCGGCGCCGGCCATCGTATCCAGCGCCACCGTGCGCGACATGCTGGTGGGCGAAGCCGTCCTGGCCGAGCAGATGGACGTTCTGTCGGAGGCAAACCGCATCGTGCTGGGCATCTCTTCTTTGCGGCCGGAAAGCACCATCCATACGAGCGGCTTCTTCGAAGGCGTGACACAGCATCTCCACTATCAGGATGCCATCGGCAGTATTGCCGGCCGCTTCATCTCGACGCGCGGTGAAGCCGTGGCCGGGCCATTGGACGGACGCACCGTCGGGGTGGACCTCGATGCGCTCAGGCGGATTCCGCAGCGCATCGCCGTTGCCGGCGGTGTCGACAAGGTCCCGGCCATACTGGCCGCCTTGCGGGGCGGCTTCGTCAGCGTGCTGGTTACCGACGCTTCGACCGGGCGTGGCATTCTGACGGCAGAGGGCTTCCACGATACGCCGCGCCGCTCTGCGCCGCCGGCGCAGACGCCTTTGGCAGCGCGCACCCGGGTCAAGAAACTGCTGAACGATCCGCATGACGCCATCGATGAGATGCTGGCGGGGGCAGCGGCGGCACATGGCGATATCTTCGCTCCCGTCGTCGGTGCGCCGCGCGCCATTGCCCGCACGGACCTGCCGCAACCCGGCAAGGTCGGGATCGTGGTGGGGGGCGGGTCGGGGCACGAGCCGGGGTTCTGGGGTTATGTCGGACCCGGCCTGGCCGATGCCGCCGCTATCGGCAATGTCTTTTCCGCGCCGCCACCGGACCCGATCCTGGCGGCGACGCGCGCCGTCGATGCGGGCGCGGGGGTGCTGTACATCTACGGCAATTTTTCAGGCGATGTCATGAACTTTGACATGGCGGCAGAGCTTGCTGCGGCGGAGGGCATCACCGTCCGGTCGATCGTCACGACGGACGACGTCGCCTCGTCTCCGGCCGAGTCGCGCGCGGCACGGCGCGGCGTGGCCGGCAACGTATTCGTCTTCAAGGTGGCTGGCGCGGCCGCTGAAAGGCGCCTGCCGCTGGATGCCTGCGAATCGATTGCCCGGCGCGCCAATGCCAGAACCTACACGATGGGTATCGCGCTGGAGCCCGGCTCGCTTCCGGAAACACGCCGCCCGAGTTTCGTCATCGGATCGGAGGACATGGAGATCGGCGTCGGCGTCCACGGCGAGCCCGGCATTGCGCGGCAGCCTTTGGCAACGGCCGATGCCGCGGCAGACCTGATGCTCGACCGGATCCTGTCCGAGATGCCTGCCACCGAAGGCGACCGCGTGGCCGTGCTGGTGAACTCTCTTGGCGGCACGCCGACGATGGAACTCTACATCGTCTATCGCCGTGTGCGCGAGCGTCTGAAGGCCAAGGGGCTGAGCGTGGCGATGAGCCTGGTCGGGCCCTATTACACCTCGCTGGATATGGCGGGTGTATCGCTGTCCATCATGCATCTCGACGATCAGCTTGCCGATCTCCTGAAAGATCCGTGCCGTTCGGCCGCGCTGGAATGGGCGACACAAGCTTGAGTTCGGCTCCCTGTCGTGTTGATCCTGTGGTTGAGCCAGGTGGTACAGGGAGAGCAAGCCGGTGGAGCCGTTTTCGACATCGTTGCTGATTTTCACGATCGTCGTCGTCGGCGCCATGTCAGCCATGGCGGTGGGGCCGTCGCTGCGGCCGCACCACATATCGGCTGAAACCCGCGACGTGGTGAAGCTCGGCATCGGCATGGTGTCGGCCATGAGCGCGCTGATCCTCGGGCTTACCGTCTCGTCGGTCATGTCCAGCTACAATCTGACCGAGCGCGACGTACAGCAATACGCAACCGACCTCGTCAATCTGGACGGGGCCCTGCGCGACTATGGCGCCGGGGCCGACGCCGTGCGCGCCGACCTGCAGCACTTTACGGTGCTGTCGCTTGCCGAGGCGTGGCCCGCGCGCCGCAGCCTGATGCCGGGCGCGGAGGAAACCGATGTCGAGCAGGCATTGTCCGCCATCGGAACGGCCATTTCCGACCTGCCGGGCGACACCGCCGACGCCGCGCAGGATCGCGGCGCGGCCGTGGCCATGTATCGCAAGGTGCAGCAGGATCGCTGGAAGATCGGGATCGAGAGCTACTCGTCGGTCAACCCGGTCATGATCGTCGTCGTTGCCGTCTGGCTGACGCTGATCTTCATGTCGTTCGGGCTGTTCGCGCCGCGCAATATCGTATCGGTGCTGTTCCTGATCATCTGTCCGGCCTGCATAGCCGGAACGATCTACCTGATCCTCGACTTGAACACGCCCTTCGAGGGTACGACCGCCATCGCGCCCGTGCCCCTGGAACGTGCCCTGCTGCACCAGCAGAGACCCTGACGGGCGCTCAGCCGATCTCGGCGGCGATAGCCTTGCCGGCGGCCACCGTATCGGCCTGGCCCCCTAGGTCGCGCGTGCGGCCGGACGGGCTGGCCAGAACGCGCTCGATCGCCTCCACGATGGCCTTAGAGGCGCTGGCCTCTCCCAGATGCTCCAGCATCATCGCGGCGGTCCAGATCTGGCCGACCGGGTTTGCTATGCCCTTTCCGGCAATGTCCGGCGCCGATCCATGTACCGGCTCGAACAGCGACGGGAAATCGCCGTCCGGGTTGATGTTGGCCGATGGGGCGATGCCGATGGTGCCCGTGCAGGCCGGGCCGAGATCGGACAGGATATCGCCGAAGAGGTTGGAGGCGACGACGACGTCGAACCTGTCCGGGTTCAGCACGAAGTGCGCCGTCAGGATATCGATGTGATATTTGTCCCAGCGCACGTCCTCGTAGGCTTTCGCCATCTCTTCCACGCGCTCGTCCCAGTACGGCATGGAAATGGAAATGCCGTTGGATTTGGTGGCCGAGGTCAGGTGCTTTGCCGGCCGTGTCCGGGCCAGGTCGAAGGCATAGCGCAGGATGCGGTCCACACCGTGGCGGGTCATCACCGTTTCCTGGAGAACAACCTCGCGCTCGGTGCCGGGGAACATCTTGCCGCCGATGGACGAATATTCGCCCTCGGTGTTCTCGCGCACGACATAGAAGTCGATGTCGCCGGGCTTGCGGCCGGCCAGCGGGCAGGGCACGCCCGGCATCAGGCGTACCGGGCGCAAATTCACATACTGGTCGAACTCGCGGCGGAACTGCAGCAGCGAGCCCCAAAGCGACACATGGTCGGGTATCTTCTCCGGCCAGCCCACCGCGCCGAAGAAGATCGCATCGTGCGACCCGATCTGGGCCTTCCAGTCTTCCGGCAGCATCGTGCCGTGCTTCTCGTAGTAATCATACGAAGCGAAGTCGAACACGTCGAAGCGCAGGTCGAGGTCGAATGCCCTGGCGGCCGCCTCCAGCGCGCGGATGCCTTCCGGCATGACTTCCTTGCCGATGCCGTCGCCCGCTATGACCGCGATCCGGTAGGCGTTTCCATTGCTGCTCATCTTAAGGTCCCCGTCCTATGGGCTATTGTCCGCCGGCCAGTCCGGCGCGCTCGATGAAGGGGCGCCAGAACTCGATCTGCGAGGCCAGTTGCGTTTGCAGCGCCTGCGGCGTCGCGTCCGCCTGCGTTACGGGCGCGGTGCCGAGATCGGTGAACCGCTGCACCAGTTTCTCGTGCGTCAGCCCCTTCTGCAACGCCGCAACCAGCGCGTCGCGCACCTGCGGCTCGATTCCCTTCGGGGCGTAGACGCCATGCCAGACCGTAATGACGAAGTCGTCCAGGCCGGCTTCCGTCGCCGTCGGCACGTCGGGCAACTGCCCGACGCGGCCCGGCGTCGTGACGGCATAGGCCTTTACCTGCCCATCCAGGATCGGCTGCGTCGTGTTGGTGGTCTGGTCGCAGGTCAGATCGATATGGCCGCCCAGGAGATCCGTCATGATCGGCCCATTGCCCTGATACGGCACGGTCGTCATTTCCGTATCGATGGCAGACATGAACAGCATGCTGCACAGATGCGACGCCGCCCCGACGCCCGCATTGGCCAGCGTGTAGGCCTGCGGGTCCGCCTTGATCGCCGCGACAAGCTCCTGCAACGAGCCTTCCGCCATGTCCTTGCGCCCGATGATCGTCATCGGCGCATTGGTGACGAGGCCGATCGGCTCGAAGCTTTCGACGGCATCGTAGGGAAGGTTGGCATACAGCGTTGGCGCCGTGGACATGCCGATATGATGCACGAGGATGGTGTAGCCATCCGGTGCGGCCTGCGCCGCCTGTCCGGCGCCCAGCGTGCCGCCGGCACCGCCGACATTCTGCACCACCACCTGCTGCCCTAGCTCCTGCGACATCGCCTCGGCCGTGAGCCGGGCGACCGTGTCGGTGGGCCCGCCCGCCGAGAAGGGCACGATCATGGTGATTGCCTTGTCGGGATAGGATTGCGCCATGGCGCAAACCGATACCGTGCTGAAAAGCGCAGCCATTGCGGAAACGTATTTTTTCATTATTTTTCCTCCCGTTGCGTAAATTTCTTCAGGCTTACTCTGCAACCTCCCGCATGACGCGATAGAGCGCCGATTTCGCCTCGAAGCCTACGCCGGGGATGTGAGGAAGGCCAACCAGGCCGCCTTCCACGGCGATGCCGTCGGCAAAGCCGCCGAAGGGCTGGAACACATCCGGATAGGACTCATTGCCGCCGAGATGCAGGCCGGCGGCGATGTTCAGCGACATCTGGTGCCCGCCATGTGGCACGACGCGGCGGCTGGACCAGCCGAGCTCTTCCATGACATCCAGCGTGCGCAGATACTCGACGAGGCCGTAGGACAGGGCGCAATCGAATTGCAGGAAATCCCGGTCGGGCCGCATGCCGCCATGCCGCAGAAGATTGCGCGCATCCTGATGGGAAAACAGGTTCTCGCCCGTTGCCATCGACCCCGTGTAATGGTTCGCAAGTTCGGCCTGCAGCGCATAATCCAGGGGATCGCCCGCTTCCTCGTACCAGAACAGGCCGTATGGGCTGAGCGCCTCCGCGTAGGCGATGGCCGTCTGAAGGTCGAAGCGGCCATTGGCGTCGACGGCCAGGCGGGCCCCGCTGCCGACAACCGACAAGACGGATTCGATGCGCCGGATATCCTCATCGAGGGGGACGGCGCCGATCTTCATCTTGACGACCTCGTAGCCCCGGTCGAGATAGGATCTCATCTCATCCTTGAGCTTCTCGTCGTCCTTGCCCGGGTAGTAGTAGCCACCGGCCGCATAGACCCAAACCTTCTCGTCGGCGACACCGCCGCGATACCGGTCGGCCAGAAGGCGCCACAGCGGCACACCGGCGATCTTGGCGACCGCATCCCAGACCGCCATGTCGATCGTGCCGACAGCAACCGACCGCTCGCCGTGGCCGCCGGGCTTTTCGTTCTGCATCAGCGTGCGCCAGATGGCGAAAGGGTCCAGATTGTCGTTGCCGGCGTCCACCAGGGTCTTCGGGTCGGCTTCCAGTAGCCGCGGAATGAAACGCTCGCGCATCAGCGCGCCTTGCCCGTAGCGCCCATTGGAGTTGAAGCCGTAGCCGATCACTGGCTTGCCCTCGCGCATGACATCCGTCACGACGGCCACCACCGAGCAGGTCATTTTCGAGAAGTCGATATAGGCGTTGGCGATGGGAGAGGCGATGGACACCGTCTTTTCCCGGATATCAACGATACGCATGGGCGAACTGCTCCTTTTTCCTGCGGCATGGATACGGCTTTGATCCCGCGTCGATCCAATGCCATGATCGGCGGTCCCCATGCCGTTACGGCATGGGCAAGCATGGGGGCGGCGTGGACGGCATCTGGCTCGAAGACTTCATGGCGGTGGTGGAAGAGGGCGGCTTCTCGCGCGCGGCGGCCCGACGCAACGTGACCCAACCCGCCTTCAGCCGGCGGATTCGCGCGCTGGAGGCGTTTGTGGGGGCATCGCTGTTCCAGCGTCTGCCGCACGGCGTGTCGCTGACACCGGCCGGCGAGGCCTTTGCCGAGCTTGCGCCGGACCTGCAACGTCGCATCGCCCATATTGCCCGCAGGGCGCGAGAGGCTGCCGGCCCAACAACGTCGGCGGTGCCTTTCGCCGCCACGCAGACGCTGTCCTTCGTGTTCTTTCCCGATTGGATCCGGCGCATGGGCGAGGGGTTCGAGCTGGGGCCTATCCAGTTGAATGCGGCAAACATGGCAACATGTGCCGAGATGATGCGGCGGCAGGCCGCCGAGTTTCTGATCTGCCATCATCACCCGTCCGTCGACGACCCCTTCGATGGCCGGCTCCAGCATCGCGTCATCGGCAAGGACAGGATGGTGGCCGTCCACGCGCCGGAGCTGGAAGGGCGTGAGATCGCCCAGCTCGCCTACAGCACCGAATCCGGGCTTGGCCGTATCGCGGCCGCCTGTGTGCCTTCGGTCTTCGTGACCGATGGAAAAAGCCCGGCCTTTACCTCGCATCTGGCCGCCGCCCTGCGTGGCGCGGCGGTGGGCGGCGCCGGCTATGCGTGGCTGCCGCTGCAACTGGTGGCCGCGGACCTTGCGGAGCGCAGGCTCGTGCGGATGGCGGGCGACCTGCCGGAGATCGACATCAACATCTGCATTTTCCGGCAGGGCGTTCTCAGCGCCGCGGCGGAACGGGTGTGGAAACGCGTTCTTTTGGGCTGACGCCGCCGCGCGTGGCGAGGTAGCCGGCGATGGCCGACAACGCCGACAGGATGGCCGCGCCAAACATGGCCGATGCCGTGGCACGGCCGATGCCGGCATCGCCAAGACTGTCGGTGGCAGCGCCCCCAAAGGCGAAGCCCAGCGCGGCGACGGCCAGAAGACCCCCGGTCCGTGCCGCCACATTGTTGATGCTGGATGCGGTGCCGCTGCGCCCGTCCGGAACGGCGTCGAGCACCGCCGTCGTCAATGGCGGCACGGCCATCGTCATGCCGCAGCCCAGGACGATCAAACCCGGCAGATAGCCGAGCCAGTAGCCGGCCTGCGGCGCGCTGACACCGATAAGCGTGAAGCCGGCAGCGGCCAGAAGCGGTCCGAGCGTCAGGGAAAGCGCGGGCCCGGCCTTCGCCGCGTAGCGGCCCGACATGCTGGAGAACAAGCCCATGATGATCGATATGGGAAGCAGGGCCGCACCGGCTTCCAGCGCGTCGAAACCATGCCCCTCGATCAGCGACAGCGGCACCATCAGCAAGCCGCCGGAAAACGCCGCATACAGAAGCACGGTTTGCAGATTGACGCCGGAAAACACCCGGCTGGCGAACAGGTCCGGAGGCATCATCGGGTTGGGGCAGCGAAACTGCCACGCGACGAAACCGGCAAGAAACGGCATCGACAGGGCCAGCAGCATGCCGCCTTGCGCCAGTGCCCCTTCGCCCATCCGCACCAGGCCGAGGCTCATCAGCCCCAGGCTTGCCGTGGCAAGGGCCGCCCCGGCAAGATCGACGGGGCCGGCATCCTTGGCTGCGTCATTGCCGCTTGCCGGGCGGGCCAGCACCCATGCAGCGGCCGCCAGCGGCAGATTTATCAGGAAGACGACCCGCCAGCCGGCCACGTCGACGAGAAACCCGCCGAGCACGGGCGCGATGGCGGTGGTTATGGCGCTAGATGCCGCCCAGATGCCGATGGCGCGCCCCCGCGCTTCGCCACGAAAATTCTGGGCCAGAAGCGCCAGGCTGGCCGGCACCAGCACCGCGGCGGCCATGCCCTGAAACAGCCGCGCGGCAATCAGCCATCCGGCGGCGAATGCAAAGGCGCAGAGCAGGGATGCCAGGGAAAACAGGACGAGACCGAGCCTGAAGCTGCGGGCATAGCCGAGCCGGTCGCCCAGCGTGCCGGCCGGCAGCATCAGGCTTGCCAGGGTCAGAAGATAGCCGCTGACCACCCATTGCAGGGCGCTGAAGCCAGCGTCGAGGCTGGCGCCGATGGCAGGCAGCGCGACGTTGACGACGGTGCCATCGATGAAGGTCAGGCTGGAGCCGAGGATCGTCGCGGCGAGGATACGCCATTCCACGGCGGTGAATGCGGATGTCCCGGCCATGCGCGCCCTCTTGCACCCCGCCATGCGGGTTTTGCGATAGAAGTACCGAAAATAGTGCGCAATCGCGATTCGAGGACGACGTGCCCGAGACGATCGACATGGGCTTCATCATCGCGGCCACGCTGGCGGCGTTCCTTGTCGGGCTGTCCAAGGGCGGACTGTCGATGGTCGGCATGCTGGGTGTGCCCGTGCTGGCCCTGACCATGCCGCCCTTGCAGGCAACGGCCCTTCTGGCGCCGATCTATGTGGCCAGCGACATGGTCGGCGTCTACCTGTACCGGCATCGCTTTTCCGGCCGCAACCTGGCCATCCTGATCCCGGCGGCCGGGCTCGGCATCGGCGTCGGATGGGCAACCGCCAGCATCGCCGATGCGCGCATGGTGACGCTGCTGATCGGGTTGATCGGCCTTGTCTTCTGCGTGGACATGTTCCTGAAGCGCAAACGCACGGTGCCGCCGCGCCCGGCCGATGTGCCGCGAGGCGTCGTCTGGGGTGCGGTCATCGGCTTCACCAGCTTCGTCTCCCATGCGGGCGCGCCGCCCTTCCAGGTTTATGTCCTGCCGCAGCGGCTGGAAAAGACGGTCTTCGCCGGCACGACGACCATCACCTTCGCGGCCGTCAACGCCATGAAGCTGGTGCCTTACACGGCGCTTGGGCAGTTCACCCTGCGCAATCTGGAGTTTGCGGCGATGCTGCTGCCGGTCGCGCTTTTCGGCACGGTTGCCGGTTGGTGGCTGGTGCGGCGGCTGCCGGAGCGCGGCTTCTACCTGTTCGTGCAGGCCACGCTGTTTCTGGTGTCGCTGAAACTGGTGGCCGACGCGCTCTTCTCCTGACGTTCGGCCCAGTAATGCCACGGGACGAGTAGGGCGGATCCGTTGAAATGTGCCTCATGTGAGCTACATTCAGCACATGGAAAGGAGGCTGATCATGGCTTCTCGTGCATTTGTGCGCGCTCGCATCGACGAGCGCTTGAAAGACGAGGCAGCGGCCGTGCTGGCCGAAATGGGGCTGACCGTGTCCGATGTCGTGCGGATGACGTTGACCCGCGTCGCAAAGGACAAGGCCTTGCCCTTCGAATTGAAGGTACCGAACGCCGAAACGCGCGCCGCAATCACGGAATCGCGCGCTTTGGCGAAGGCCCGTAAGGCACGCTTCAGCAGCGGTCAGGAATTGTTTGATGGCCTCGACGAAGAAAACCGCAAGTAGCAAGCGGGCTTCGCTGCCAAGATCGGCCGACTATACAAAAAGCTTCGTAAAGGATTGGGAGCGGCTGACCCGTTCTGGCCGCTACAACATGCGCCAGATCAAGGAGGCCATGCTTCTTCTGATAGCGAACGACGAACCGCTCGGCCAGGAATGGCTTGACCACGCCCTGAAGGGGGACTGGGCGGACCACCGGGAATGTCATATCGGCGGGGATTTCCTTCTGGTGTATCGGGTGGACGGCAACAGCGTGATCTTCGTGCGCGCCGGTACCCACGCTGAGCTGTTCGAGTAATCGACGCGCTCTGACCTTCAAGCGCCGTCGCCGCCGGCGACCGCGCCGCGCCGTTCTGCAAAGAAGAAAGGGCGCAGCTTCACGCCGACGATGTTACCGGCGAATGCCGCGACCGCCCAAAGCCAGCCATGCAGGCTGCCGGACGCGATGCCCGAGAAGTAGGCCCCGATATTGCAGCCATAGGCGATGCGCGCGCCGTATCCCAGAAGCAGCCCGCCGATGACCGCCGCCACGAGCGAGCGCAGCGGAATGCGCAGCGACGGCGCGAAGCGGCCTGCCAGCGCCGCAGCCAGCATGGCGCCGGCGATGATGCCGAAATTCATGACCGAGGTGATGTCGGCAAAGACGCTTTCCGACAAGGCGCGGGCATTACCCGGCATCTGCCAATAGGCCCATGCCGTCGGGTCGATGCCGACGAGTTGCGCTGCCTTAGCGCCCCACAGCGCAAAGGCGGACGTGATGCCCCAGGGACGCCCGGCCAGCGCCAGCGTGACGAAGTTGAGGATGGCCAGCGCAACCGCACCGAACACCAGCGGCCAGGGCCCGCGCAGATAGCGCTGCAAGCCGTGGCGCGGCGAGGGCGGCGCCTGTTCAAGCTTGCCGCCGTTGCGGCGCTTTTCGATCACCACCGTCAGGGCGGCGATGGCGGCGAAAAGGGCCAGCGAAACCGCGATCCCGACAGGCGCCCCGAGCGAAACCAGCGTCACCGGCTGGAACGACGGAAGCGCGACCCACCAGTCGAAATTGATGGTCGCCAGCACCGAGCCGATGATGAAGAACAGCAGCGTCACGAGCATCCGGGCATTGCCTCCACCCGCGGTGAAGAGCGTGCCGGACGCGCAGCCGCCGCCCATCTGCATGCCGATGCCGAACATGAAAGCCCCGACGATGACCGAGGTGGACAGCGGCGAAACGTTACCGCGCACCTCTTCGCCGAAGAGCGTGCCGGAGGCGAGGACAGGAAAGAACAGGAGCACGGCGACGGCCAGAAGCACCATCTGGGCCCTCAGGCCCCGGCCGCGCCCTTCCAGGATGAAGACCCGCCATGCCGAGGTAAAGCCGAAGGCCGCGTGATAGAGCGCCATTCCGAGTGCGCCGCCCGTCAGGAACAGTGCGCCCTGCCTGGGGCCGAAGGCCAGGGCCAGTGCGACCGTGCCGATGGCAAGAGCGGCGAGCGCCCCGAAGACCCGGGGATGGGGCCGTGGCGCCGGAACGTGGTGCGGCGATGGTGGACATGGCGAACCTCGATATGCGGAATGGCTGCGTTTGACGCCGTAGATAGACCCGGCACAGCGCAATTACGAAGCATGGCTTATCGTATTTGAGGCCTGACGCGGCATGGTGTTCTATCGTCTACACCTGGGCATGCGGGTCCAGCGCGTCGCGCAGGCCATCTCCGAGAAACGAGAAGGCCAGCACCACCGCGATGACCGGCAGCATCGGGAACAGTAGCCATGGATACAGCGCCACGGCCTCGATGTTCTGTGCTTCCGTCAACAGGACACCCCAGCTTGTGATCGGCGGGCGCAATCCGAGGCCGAGGAAGCTGAGCGCCGTCTCGGCGAGGATCATGGTGGGAATGGACAGGGATGCCGAGGCGATCAGATGGCTCATGAAATTGGGTATGAGATGCCGCCCGATGATGCGCGCCGGCCTTGCTCCCATGGTGACGGCGGCGGCGGTAAAATCTTCCTCGCGCAGGGATAGCAGCTTGGAGCGCACGGCGCGCGCCAGCGATGGCCAATCCAGCAGGGCAAGAATGAGCGTGATGCCGAAATAGACAAGAAGCGGGCTCCACGTGACCGGGAGCGCGGCCGACAGGGCCAGCCAAAGCGGAAGCTCCGGAATGGAGCGGAGCACCTCCGTCACCCGCTGGACCCAATAGTCTATCCTGCCGCCGAAATACCCGGCCATGCCTCCGAAAAACAGGCCGAGCACGAAGGACAGGGCAACGCCGACAAGGCCGATGGTGAGCGATATGCGCGCGCCGTAAAGAACGCGCGACAGCATGTCCCGCCCCAGCCTGTCGGTGCCCATCAGGAACAGCGTGCCGCCGTCCGGCGGGCAGACGAGATGCAGGTTGCCCTCGACGAGGCCCCAGAAGGAATAGGGCTCGCCCCGGCAGAAAAAGCGGAGCGGCATCGGGGTGGTGCGCTCTTCGGCATAGCTGCGCTCGAGCGTCTCCATGTCCAGCGTTCCCACCATGCGGTAGGTGAAGGGGCCGATGAGACTGCCCTCATGGAAAAGATGCACCGGCTGCGGCGGCATGAAGATGAAATCGGTATGGCGTGCGGCCAGCGGATAGGGCGCCAGGAACTCGGAAATCAGGATGGACGCGTAGGCGAAGCCCAGGAAGACAAGCGAGAACAGCGCCAGCCGGTGGCGGCAGAAGCGCCACCAGACAAGCTGCCCCTGCGACGCGCGCATGAACCGCTCCGACCGCATGGTGCCCAGCGCCTGTGTGCGGCCAGGGTCGAACGGCTCGGTGGAGACGAAGTGCGGCAGGCGCCCGCTCATGCCTTGCGTTCCGCCTGCAGGCGGACACGCGGGTCCACCATGGCCAGCAGGATATCGGACAGGAACATGCCGACGACGGTCAGAAGCGCCAGGAACATCAGGAAGGAGCCTGCGAGATACATGTCCTGGCTTCGCAGAGCGGATAAAAGCATCGGCCCCGTGGTGGGCAACGACATCACCGCCGAAACGATGACCGAACCCGAGACCACCTGGGGCAGCAGCGTGCCGATATCCGAGATGAAGGGGTTCAGCACGGCGCGCAGCGGATAGCGGCGCAGCAGCCGCCCCTCGGGCACGCCGCGTGCCCGCGCGGCGACCACATAAGGGCGGTGCAGCTCGTCCATCAGATTGGCGCGCAGGCGGCGGATCATTCCGGCAGTGCCCGCCGTGCCGATGACGACCACCGGCACCACCAGATGCGCCAGCAGCGATCCCGCCTTGGCCGTGCTCCAGGGCGCATCGACATATTCCGGGTCCGTCAATCCGCCGATCGACAGCCCGAAATATCGGTTCGACAGATACAACAGGATCAGCGCCAGCAGGAAGTTCGGTGTTGCCAGGCCGAGATAGCCGAGAAACGAGAGCCCATGGTCGGCAAGGCCGTATGGGCGGGTGGCCACATAGATGCCGATGGGAAAGGACACGGCATAGATGAACAGGATGGTGGCGAAGTTCAGCACCAGCGACAGGAAGAGGCGGTCACCGACGACGTCGCTGACGGGCATGCCGTATTCGAAGGAATAGCCGAGATCGCCATGCAGCAACCCGCCCACCCAGGTCAGGTATTGAAGCGGCATGGGCTTGTCGAGGCCGTACTGCTGGCGCAGGAACTCGATCCTGTCCTGGTCCACCGTTTCGCCCGATGCCTGCATTTCGGCGATGGTGGTGGTGAGGTAATCGCCCGGCGGCAACTGGATGATGACGAACACGATGACGCTGATGGCCAGGAGCGTGCCTGCCATCGTTGCCAGCCTTCGCGCAATGTATGACAGCATCGGCGCTCAGCCCCGCCCTTCGGCCACCTGCGCGGGCCGCGTCAGGAAGAAGCTGTCCGGCCGGTACATGCCGAAGAAGGCGCCGGGATTCCAGTTGTAGATACCCCGTTGCGGAACGTTCTTCAGCCGGTCGGATACGACGACGATCTGGTCGATATTGGAAACGATGCCGATCCGCAGCGCCTCGTCGGCGTTGATGCGCAGCATCTCGCGCCAGATCTCGGCCTTGCGGGCTTCGTCAGTCGTTTCGCTCCACTCGGCGTTGAGCGCCAGAAGCTGCCGCGCGGCGGGCATGTCGGGCTCCGCTCCCGACGAGCCCTTGGTTTCGTACCAGGCACCCCAGGCGGGCCATTCCGGCTGGCGCGAGTTGGTGGGTGCAAGCTCGGCCGGGTCTGATTTCGCGATGGGCAGGGCATTCTCGAGGCCCGTCCATACCGACATCAGCGTCAGGCCTGCCGATATCCGGCGCTCCATGGTTTCGCGCTCGCCGGTGCGGGTGATGAGCGTGATGCCGATCTTGCCCAAATCTTCGGCCACCAGCTCCAGCACGTCGACCTGCTCGGTATCCTCGCCGGCCGTCTCGACCACGATGATCATCGGCCGCCCGTCGGGCAGAAGGCGAACCCCTCCGGGTCCGCGCTTGTCGAGGCCCAGCCCGTCCAGAAGCCTTTGCGCATAGGCGGGGTCGTAGCCCGCATAAAGGTTGGCCGTGCGCGCGTCGTAAAGGGGCGATTGCGGCTCCACCGTATCGATGCCCGGCCGCCCCAGCCCGTAATAGATGGCCTTGTTGATGTCTTCGCGGTTGATGGACAGCGACAAGGCGCGGCGGAAATCCGCCTGCCGGAAGAGGTCGGCCCAGACCGCGTCCTGCGCGTTGAGGTTGGGAAACAGCACCAGCCGCGAGCCGCGTCCGCTTTGCCAGCGCCGCACTTCGAAATCCTCGATCTTTTCGGCCCGGTTCAGGAAGGCGAAATTGGCGAGCCCCAGATAGCTGGCCTGCAGGTCCGCCTCGCCGGCGCCCGTCTTGGCGGGGATCAGGCGCGGGGCGGCGATGCTCATCGCCACCTCGTCGATATAGGGAAGCTGATGTCCGTCCGGGTCGACGCGATGGAAAAACGGATTGCGGGCGAAGATGAACCGATCCGATGGCGGATACGTCCTCAGAACCCACGGCTCCAGCGAGGGCATGTCGGGATTGCTGTTCTTGTAGGCCTGGTCGAACTTGAAATGCAGCGCGACCCAGTTGCGCTGGCCGGCTTCGGCTACGGCGCGTTCTAACTGCTCCGGCTCTGCGTAGCGGGCATGAAACTGCTTCAGGTAATGGGCCGGGCGGAAGATGTAGAGCGGTTGCGCGCCAGCGATCGCCGGCAGGAAATAGGGGTTCGGCGCATCCCATTCGTAGCGCACGGTCACGGCATCGGGAAAGGTGACGCGCGGCGGCTTGCCGTCTACCAGCAGCTCGCGCGGCGGGCCATAGGGGGCAAGTTCGACATTGTTGGCGATGTCTTCCCAGTAGTAGCGGAAATCGTCGGCGGTGAAGGGTGCGCCGTCCGACCAGCGGTGCCCCGGCCGCAGGCGGAAGGTGAAGATGCGACCGTCCTCCACCTCCACGGCCCTGGCGATGTCCGGTGCCAGGGTGCCCTCGGGCGTGTAGCCGACAAGGCGGGCGTAGCCGTACACGACCATGCGCCGCGTATCCTTGGCCTGGCCTTCGATCAGCCGCAGCGTGCCGCCATAAGAGCCGATCTCGCCGCCATGGGCGCGCGGATCGTAGACCAGCGGCTCAACGGGAATCCGCTCCGAGACGGGCGGAAGGCTGCCATCCGCAACCCGCTGGGCCAAGGCAGGCGGCTCACGCCAATCCTGCGCCAGGGCCGGCGCGGCCATGGCGGCCAGAAAAAGGAGGATCGCGGGCAGCCGCATGCGATGCAATCTCCGCTCAGGCAGCACGAGGCAATACCAGAAGGTTGGTGTGCCCCTTGTCGGAAAAGACGCGCTCGACACCGTAATCGTTTTCGCCGAGCCAGAGGCGGAAAGCCTCCGCCGTGGTCTCGGCCACCTCGATGAAGATGGCGGGGCGGTTGCGTGCGATCACGCCCCTTGCGCCGGACAGGACGTCCATCTCCATCGCCTCGACATCGATCTTCAGAAAGTCCACCGGCCCGGTCAAGAGGGCATCGAGTGGTTGAACCTTTATGTCGCCGGCAACATCCTCCACCAGCCGGGTTGCCCCAAGCCCGCCGCGCTCCGATTTTTCGGCACGCATAACGACCGGCCGTGCGCCGACGCCATGATGCAGCATCGAAAGATCCACATTGGCAAGCCGGTTCCACGCCACCGCGCGTGCCAGCATGTCGGCTGCCTCGGGCAGGGGCTCGAACGGAATGACGCGGGCCGCCTGCATCGGCCCGGCAAAGAAGATCGTGTGGTTGCCGGTGTTGGCCCCGATATCGGCGATCACGCGCCCCGGCCCAAGCCGGCGTCCGAGCCACGCCAGCTCGTCAGCCTCAAAGAACAGTCCGCGCGTCTGCTCTCGTTCGATGCCGGCATTCCGGCCCGTATAGGGCAGAAAATACCGGCTGTCGCCCCAGTCGACGGTAAGCCTTGCCGGGTCCAGGTGAAGACGCGCCAGGATGGCGGTGCGTTCAATGGCGCTCAGCGGCTCCGGCTCGGCAGGCCGCTCGCTCAGGGGTTGCGCCAGCTTGACGGTGCGCGCATGGAGCCACAGCGCGAACAGGGTGGCGACCTTGTCAACGTCGTCGAGATGGCCGGCCTCGGCAAGCCGGCAGATCGTATCGGTGCGGGCCAACACCGTCTCGCCCACCCACCAGTTGAGCAGCGCGTGGGGCAGCCGCGCCGCCTCGTCGAAGGCCAGGCGCGACGGCCGCCAAAGGGCAGGCGGGGCCCCCGTAGCCAGCGCCCCGAAGATGATGTCGTAATGCAGGCTCGCCAATGCGGCCCTGTCCAGCGCCTCCGGGGACGGTGTCTCCTGCGGCGGCGTATGGAACAGCCATTCGCAGCCGCGCTCCCTTGCTGCCTTTGCAAGGATGGCAAGGCGCATGCCGAATGCCGCCGCCTCCGGGACAGGTACCGCCTCGACGGTTATGAAAGGTCCCGCCGCCGCCAAAGCGGCGTCGTTGGCCGCAAGGCGCATCAGGCGGATTCCCGTTCTGTATGATGGATGGATGGGTCCACGGCGGCATAGGTGCCGCCGCGGCTGTAATTGTCGTGCCAGGCAATGAGCGGATCGGTAAAGGGGCCGCTCGCATACAGGCCGAGCTTGAAGTAAGGGCCAAGGGTCTGGTTGCGGTAGCCAAGCGTCCCGTTGAACCGGAACAGGCTTTCGCCGTTCACGAAGCATTCCACGGCGCCGTCGCCGCCGCTGGGCCATTGGACGCGCAGGATAAAGTCCATCCATGTGCCGGCCGTCGCCGCCGTTTCCCCGAACAGATGGACGATCTCCGGTGTCGGCGATGCGATGGCGCCGGCGGCACCGGTAAAGCGCAGCACACCGCCCCGATAGCGCAGGGCTATGGGCGGCTTGCCGGATGGCTCGCCCAGCCGGGCCTGGTCATGCCATTGCGCCAGCACGATGGAGGTGTCCGGGGGCGGCGCGAAATCGACCGGCAGGAATGTGGAGAAGCCATACCAGCACTCGGCGCCGGGGGGCGCGTTCCACCAATCGCGCAACTCGGCGCGGTTGCCCTGGCTGACGGTATCCTGCGGCCGAAGCTCGAAGCGGCACGAAAAGCGCCCGGTGCGGGCGCGCGACGTGTCTGCCCGGGCCGACCATGGGCCGACGAGGCGCCGCGTGCTCCAGCCGTCCAGCGTGCCATTCTCGAAATCCAGATGCACCGTCGCCTCGCCCTTCGGATCGGTGGCGATGGCGCGCGCGATCTCCTCGTGTTCGGCCGGGCTGCGTCCGCCAAGCTCTGCATCCGTCGGTACATGATGCGCGCGCACGGCATGGTCCGGGCCCACCGTCACCATGCCCGGCTCTGCGCCCGTAGCGTCGGGCAGGAAATCAGGCCCCCATTGCGACGGCCCCGATTGCGTCAGGCCGATGGCATCCAGATCCAGCCGGTTGTTGGGGTCCGGCTCCGGCACGGCGCGGATCAGCGACCGCGTATAGGGGTGGCGCGGATCGGCGAAGAGGGCGGCGCGCGGCGCCGTTTCCACCAGCCGCCCGCCCGACATCACGGCGATGCGGTCGGCCAGATAGTCCACCACCGCCAGATTGTGCGAGATGAACAGGCAGGTGATGCCGAGCCTGTCCTTCAGGTCGCGCAACAGGTTCAGGATCTGCGCCTGCACGGATACGTCCAGTGCTGAGACCGGCTCGTCCAGCACCAGCAATTCCGGCTCCAATGCCAGCGCGCGGGCGATGCCGATGCGCTGCCGCTGCCCGCCGGAAAAGCTGTGCGGGTATCGGGCCATGTGGCTTTCGTCCAGGCCCACCAGCCGCAGCAGGTCCAGCGCCTTGTCCTGTCGGCTGGCCGGCGTGCCGATGCCGTGGATCTTCAGCGGCTCGGCAACGATGGAGCCGACGGTCATGCGTGGATTGAGCGCCGAATAGGGGTTCTGGAACACGAACTGGATGCGCCGTCGCCATTGGCGCAAGGCTTCTCCCTCAAGCGCCAGCACATCGATGTCGTTACCGTCCGGGCCTGCCATGCGGATGCTTCCGGCATCCGCCTCGATGCTGCGCGCCAGGATGCGCGTAACGGTGGTCTTGCCGCTGCCGCTTTCTCCCACAAGGCCGAGGCACTCGCCGCGCCGGATTTCGAAGGATACGTCGTTGACCGCCAGCGGCGCGGGCTCGCTCTTGCTGCCGGGCCACAGTCCCGCCTTGCGCCCGGCAAAGCGCTTCTGCAGGCCTTCGGCCCGCAGCAGCACCGCCTGGGCGGCGGCCGGCGGCCGGGCGGTGGCCGGCAGCGAAACCGGAATGTCGCGCAGCGGTTTCAGCCGTTCGTCGCGCGGCATGCCGATACGCGGTACCGCGCCCACCAGCGCCTTCAGGTAAGGGTGGCGCGGCTGGGCGAAAAGCTCGTCGGCCATGCCGCTTTCCATCACCCGTCCATGGTGCATCACCACCATCTCGTCGGCGAGGTTGGCGACAACGCCAAGATCGTGCGCGATCAACAGGATGGCCGTGCCATGGTCGCGCTGCAGATCGCGCAGCAGGCGCAAAATCTCGGCCTGTACCGTCACGTCCAGGGCGGTCGTCGGCTCATCGGCAATCAACAGGGCCGGGCGGGTTATGGTGGCCATCGCTATCATCGCGCGCTGGTTCAGGCCGCCGGACAGTTCGAAGGGATAGGCGTCGATCTGCCGTTCCGGCTGCCGGAAGCCCACGGCCGCCAGAGCGTCGATCGCCCGTTTGCGGGCCTGTGCCGCATCGACCTTCTCATGCAGCATCAGCGCTTCGACGATCTGCGCGCCGATGGTGTGGAAGGCCGAGAAGGAGGTCGAAGGCTCTTGGAAGATCATGGATATGCGCGCGCCGCGCAGCGCCGTGAAACTGTTCGACAGCGGCGGCATGGCGGCAAGGTCGAGAGGCCTGGACAGGCCGTCATCGAACAGGATGCGCCCGGCCTCCATGCGGGCCGCGCCCGGTAGAAGGCCCATGATGGCGTGCGCCGTGACCGATTTGCCGGAGCCCGATTCGCCCACCAGCGCAACCGTGCCGCCCCGCGGCACGCGGAAGGATACGCCGCCCACGGCGCGCACCCGGCCGGATGGCGCATGAAAATCGACGATCAGGTCTTCAATCTTGAGAAGGTCGTCCATAGGCCCTTGGCGGAAACGATCGGCGATCCAGCATAGCGCGCTTCAGTTGCGCATATCCACACTGTCTGGTTGCAGGTACAGAACGCCCTCCTGCCATTCCAGGATCAGCGCGTGGCCCTCTGCCGGAAAGCGGATCGGCGGCTTGCCCACCATGTCCCAGCCCGTCGCCAGGGCCAGCAGCGCGCGCATGACGCCCTTGTGCGTCACGATGACGGCGTCGGAGGTTGCTTCGGACAAGACCGCCAAGGCGCGCGCGCCGGCTTCGCGCGGCGTTTCGCCGCCCGGTGGCCGGAAATCGAGGCCGGCGGCCTCGCGGCGGGCAAACTCCGCGCCGCCTTCGGCGCGCATGGCGGCAAGCGTTGCCCCTTCGAGCGTTCCCCAGTCCATCTCCACCAGCCTGTCGTCGACAAGGGGCGACAGGCCCATCGCGCGTGCCGTGTCTAGGCAGCGCCGCAATGGGCTGCTGAAACAGGGGACGTGGCGAAAGCTTGCCGGCACCTGCCAGGCCCGGGCGCGTTCCACCCCTTCGGGCGACAGCGGACAATCGGTCCGGCCCTGTATACGGCCCGCCGCATTCCAGGCGGTGGGGGCGTGGCGCAAAACCAGAAAGCGACGGCGCCGCCCTATGCCTTTGTTCGTGGCCGCGCTATCGGGAAGCATCGCCACCATCCGCGCGGGACCGTTCATGCGTATTCTCATCACCGGTTGCGCCGGTTTCATCGGGTTCCATCTGGCCCGCCGGCTGCTGGACGCGGGGCACGCGGTGACGGGGCTCGACAATCTGTCGCCCTATTACGACCCCGCGCTGAAACGCGCCCGGCTGGCCGAGATCGAAGGCCGCAACGGCTTTCGCTTCGTCGACTTGGATGTCGAGAACGCGGCGGAGCTTGTTTCGCTTTTCGAGATGGAGCAGCCCGAAATCGTCTTCCATCTGGCGGCGCAGGCCGGGGTGCGGCACTCGCTCTCGCATCCGCAGGCCTATGTGGGGGCCAACATCGTCGGCACGTTCAACATGCTGGAAGCCTGTCGCGCCCATACGCCCGCGCATCTGGTGCTCGCATCCACCAGCAGCATCTACGGCGCCAGCACGACCATGCCCTTCGACGAGCGCGTCCGGACCGCCGAGCCGCTCACCATCTATGCCGCCAGCAAGGGCGCGGGCGAGCTGATGGCGCATTCCTATGCCCATCTGTATGCCATACCCACCACGGCGGTACGCTTCTTCACCGTTTACGGGCCGTGGGGGCGTCCCGACATGGCCTATTACATCTTCGCCCGGCGCATCCTGTCCGGCGAGCCGCTGGAGATCAACAATAACGGCTGCAGTCTGCGGGACTTCACCTACATAGACGACCTCGTAGAGGCGATGGCCCGCCTGATGGACGCCGTCCCCGGTGCGGAGGGCCGCGTCGAAGGCGATACGCTGAGCGCTGTCGCGCCCTATCGCGTCGTCAATGCGGGCGGAGGCCAGCCGGTGGGGCTGATGGACTTCGTCGCAGAAATCGAGAAGGCGGCCGGCGTGACGGCGCAGAAGCTGTATCGTGCGCTGCCGGCGGGCGATTCCGATGCCACTTTTGCCGATACGCGGCTGCTCCGCAGCCTGACCGGGTACGCACCGCAAACGCCGATTGCGGATGGCATCCCGAAATTCGTCGAATGGTATCGCGCGCAAGGTTTCCGCTACGCCTGACGCTGCAGGGGCAGGGCGCTTGCCGCCGGGCCGCGTCCCACCCCATGGTGGATCAGCCCGTGCTCGGCCATCGCCGCATGGCTGTAGACGTTGCGCAGGTCGATGAAGACATTGCCGCGCATGCGGGTCGACAGGGCTGCCAGATCAAGCGCGCGGTAGGCGTTCCACTCTGTCACCAGAACCACCGCGTCGGCGCCTTTTGCCGCCTCGTAGGCATCCTCCACCAGCCGTACGCCCGGCAACAGGGCGCGCGCATTGTCCATGGCGCGCGGGTCGGTTGCCGTAACCTCCGCCCCTGCGGCCTGCAGGGCCTGCGCAAGATGGATGGACGGGGCTTCGCGCATGTCGTCGGTATTCGGCTTGAAGGACAGGCCCAGCAGCGCCACGCGCAGGCCCTCCACGCTGCCGCCGAAGGCATGGGCGACGCGGGCGGCAAGCCCTTCCTTGCGCGCCAGATTGCCCGCAACGGTGGCCTCCACGAGCGCCAGCGGCGTGCCATGGGCGCGCGCCGTTTCCAGAAGCGCCTGCGTATCCTTGGGGAAGCACGAGCCGCCATAGCCGGGGCCGGCATGCAGGAACTTCGGGCCGATCCTGTTGTCCAGCCCGATGCCGCGCGCAACCTCCTGCACGTCCGCACCAATCCTCTCGCACAGATCGGCCATTTCGTTGATGAACTCGATCTTCATCGCCAGAAAGGCGTTGCCGGCATATTTCACCAGCTCGGCATCGCGCCGGCCGGTGAACAGAAGCGGCGCCCGGTTGATCGACAGCGGGCCGTAGACGGCCTCCAAGACCGCCCGTCCGTGCGCGTCTTCGGTGCCGACGACGATCCGGTCCGGGCGGCAGAAATCCTCGATGGCCGCGCCCTGGCGCAGGAACTCCGGGTTGGAAACAACGGAAACGGGGCGTGCCGGCGCCAGACGGGACAGTTGAACGGCGATCCTGTCTCCGGTGCCCACCGGCACGGTGGACTTGGTGGCCACGACCGCGCCCGGCTTGAGATGCCGGGCAATGCCTTCAACCGCTGCTTCCACGAAGCTGATGTCAGCATGGCCGTCGCCGCGCCTGGAAGGGGTGCCGACCGCAATGAAGACGACATCGGCGTCTGCAACCGACGCTTGCATATCCTGTGAGAATCGCAGGCGGCCGGCGGAAACGTTGGTTGCCACGAGCTGGTCCAGCCCGGGCTCGAAGATCGGCATGATGCCGGCTTCCAGCGCCTGGATGCGTGCGGAATCCCGGTCGACGGCGGTCACGTCATGTCCGAAATCCGCAAGGCATGCGCCGGAAACGAGCCCGACGTAACCACAACCGATCATAGCTATGCGCATGACTGCCCACCTTTCTGCCGGATCATAGGCAGGCAAACCATAAGTCGCGTCAATTGCAGTTGTATGATGCCGGCGGGCTACGGTCCGTTTCCGAAACGGCGACGAGAGAGCTCAACCGGTGGTGGTTCGCTCCGGCACGAGCGCGAATAACGGGACGGAGTCGCGGAAGCCGCGCAACGGCACAGGCCCCATGGCTTGCCATCGCTGCGGGGCGGCCTGGGCGATCTCTTCGGTGGCCAAGACGCGAACGCGCAGGGTCTTCGTCATCTTTTCCATGCGCTCGACCTCGTTGGCGCTGGGGCCGATGACCGAAAAGGACAGGCGTTGGCGAATGCCGATATTGCCGAGCCGGACTTCGCCGACACACATGGCGATGCCGAAGTGGATGGGCGGCTGGCCCTTGGTGATGCGCCTTGCATTGACGTGCTCTGCCACCTCGAGGGCGGCGTCCGCGGCCTGCATGCCCAGAAGCGATGCCTGGCTTTCGCTGAAGGCGGCTTCCGAAATCGGAAAGATCGCCATGACGGCATCGCCGATAAAGGCGAGGATTTCCCCGCCGGCCTCCACCACGGCGCGTCCCGTGCTGTCGAAGTAGTCGTTCAGCAATGCCAGATAGGGCTCGCTGCCCATCGATTCAGCCAGCGCGGTGGAATCGCGCAGGTCCGAATACCAGATCAGGGCTCGCACCTGGCTGCCGCTACCCAAGGTTATGCGCCCGCCCAGCACCTCGCGCGCGATGGTGGGGCCGAGATAGGTGTTGGCGACGCCGAAGATCAGACGGGGCAGCGCCAGCGACTTGCACACCATGGCGACATAGCGCTGGATATGCTCCAGAAGCTCGGCGGCGTCGTCCGAAAAACCGGCCGGATCCTTTGTCGCCCAGGCGACGTAGAGCCCGAAATCGAGGTCCGAACTGCCCTGCCGCAGCATGGAGCCGTCGGCGAAGAGTTGCGTCCGCAGGGCAACGAAGTCCACGAAAGCCTCGGCGCGCAACTCGTCGTACAGTGGAAATGTCGGGTTGGGGGTCGGTCCGTCGAGCCGCGCGCGCAGAAGGTTGGAGCCATTCTCCAGCATCCATTTGACGGTGCTCTGCTGCCAGGCCGTATCGTCCACGCGCTCGCGGTCGAAGCGTTGGCTGGTGACGCCGAATTCGGTCGTCCACAGCAATGTCTCGGCTTCGAACAGGGGGTGAAGCGTCGGCCAGGTCAGCCGGCAGCGGTCGACCGGTACGCCCAGCGCCGTCAGGCGGCGTGCCAGTTCGGGCACCACCGATTTCAGCGGCGCATCGGCCAGCATCTCGCCGACCATCCATTCGCCCAGCTCGTGCAGGCTTTTGCGGTCGATGCTCATGCGGATGCGCCAGTGCGGGCGGGAAGTTCGAACACCTGCCCGATGCGTGCCGCCGTCGTGCCGGGGAAGACCGCGCGGCAGGCTGCTTCCGTTTCGCGCAGGACGGCGTCTGAATGCTTGAACGAGTGATGGAAAAGCACGAGCTGGCCAACGCCGGCCCGCTTGCAAAGGCGTACCCCTTCCTCGTGCGAGGAATGGCCGTAGCCGCGAAAGCGCTCCATCTCGGCATCCGAATACGTCGTGTCGTAGACCAGAAGATCGGCATTCCGGACGAAGTCGGTGAGCGCCTCGTCGACGGTGCCGGGCGTGTGTTCATGGTCGGTGGCATAGACGAGGCAGCGCCCCCCATGCTCGATGCGATAGGCGACGGCGCCGTTGGGGTGGGTCAGCCTGTAGGTGGCGATCGTGGTGCGCGGCGTCGGTTGCAGCCTGTCCCCCGGCTTGAAGGTCATGAAGCTCAGCCGCGCTTTCAGCGCCTCGATGCCGACGGGGTGGAAGGGCGCGCGCATGAAGTCGCGTACAAGCGCCTCGCACGAGGCGCCATCCAACATGTGCCCTGCATGGATGCGGACCGAGGCTGCCGGATCGTACATCGGCATGAAGTAGGGCAGGCCGATGATGTGGTCGTAATGCATGTGGCCGAAGAACAGGTCCACGTCGTTCCAGCCGTCGGCCGCCAAGGCCCGTCCGCATTCCACGATGCCCGAACCGGCATCGAACACAAGCGGCCGGCCGTCGGCCTCCACCAGCACGCAGCAGCTACGGGCGCCGAATTCGCTTGGGTCGTCAGGCGCGGAGGGGATCGTTCCGCGCGCACCGAATATGGTGAGGCGCAATCCGTCGAAGGCCCCGATCCGCTGTCTGGATGTCATGGTACCTGCTTTACATGTCCGGCCGCTCGCCTTCGCCGCGCAGCATCACCAGCTCGGCGGACGTGCGGGACAGGCGCTGCGCCAGCTCGCGCAGCATGGCAAGCGCCATGCCGGGGAAGCTTTCCAGCATCTCGGCAAGGCAGTCCTTGGCGATGCGCAGGGTGCGCAGCGACGTTGCCGCCTGCACCGTGGCGGTGCGGGAGACGTCGCACAGAATGCCGATTTCTCCGACGATCTCATGCTGCCCAAGGCGGGCAAGCTGGATAGGGCCGATGGGCGACTCTGCCAGCACGACAACCTCTCCGGACAGGATCACATAGGCGCTGTCGCCAGGGTCTCCCTGTCGAAACAGGACTTCCCCGGCGTCGAAGCGGACCATCTCGCCGGTATAGGCAAGCAGCTTCAACTGCGGCGTTTCCACGCCGGCAAACATGGGGCTGCGTCGAAGAACTTCGACTTCGTCCGTCAACAGGCTCATGGGGTGGCTCCCCTTGCTTGACGCGGCTCTCCGCGTAGGGCCTCTACTGGAGATTGGCCCAATGCCGCATCCTCGGCAAGGGCCTTGTCCTCCACCACGCGTCCGCCCTTGAAGCTTATCAGCCGCTCGAACTGGCTGGTGACGGCAAGGTTGCCGACCACCCAGAATACGCCGAAGGGCCGCTTGGCGTCACGGCCGCGCGCCAAGGTGGCCTGAACGATCTTCTGCTGCAGATTGCCGTCCAGCGAAGACAGGCAGCGGTTGGCGACAAGGTAGTCCGGCGCCTTCAGGATGGCGCGCGCCAGCGACAGGCGCTGCTGCTGGCTGACCGTCAGTCGCTTGGCGCCCGACCCGATGTCGAAATCCAGCGCCGCTTCCAGCACGATGTCCGACAGGCCGTTGCCATTGATGACGTCGACCAGGATTTCATCCAGCGCGTCGCTCGTGGCGGACGTAACCTCGCCGACGCGGCCGAACACGATATTGTCGCGGATCGTGGCCGACGGGTTGAACTCGCCCGGCTCGTAAAGATCCACCTCCGCCAGCAGCGTTTCCGACGCCCCCGCATGCAGCGCGCGGCGCGCCTCGATGATGCGCTGCTTCAAGCCGGCATCGAGAAGGCCCAGCCTGTAGCGCGGTTCGGCATAGCCGAGCGCCAGCCGGATGAGCTGTCGCCGGTCGTCCAGCTCGGCCGCCCCGGTGGGGCGCCCTTCGATGCGCGCAAGGAGGGCGCGGAGCGCCTCGATTTCTTCGGCAGAGCCGATGGACATGCGCCGGAACAAGGGGTTGCCTTCGCCCATTCCACCGAACACCTCCACCAGCGTCTCGGCCATCTTGCGCCCCATTTCGGCCAATGGGGCATCGAGACCCGTGGACAGGATGATGTCGCGCACCTCGGACAGTGCGATAAGCTGGACGGCCATGGATTCTTCGCCGCGCATCGCGCCGAAGACGATGTTTTCGATGATGGTCGCATCGGAAAGAAAGGCATCCGGCGTGAAAAGCTGGACCGCCTTGGCAAGCCCACGCTCCTGCAGCCGCGCGCTGAAATCGGCGCGGGCCCGCAGAATGGGCCCTTCCGCAGCGGACACAAGCGCGTCCGGCACGGTCGAGCCGAGGCCGATGCGCTTGATGTCGCGCGTCAACTGCGTGATGTCCAGAACCTCCCTGATCGCGGCCAGCCTTTCCTCGTGGCTGGCGCCGATGGCGGTATGGTCCACCCAATCGCCTTCGGGCGTCTCCACACTGTTGCCCGATGCGATGGATTCGGCGCGCGCAAGCTGCTCTCGTCGGCTGACGGCCGGTGGGAGCTTGTCTTCCAGCCGGTGCATCAGCGGGTAGAAGAGGGCGGCCCTGAGGCTGGATTGCGGGAAGTAGGTCGTGGTGTCGACAAAGGCGATGCGCCGTCCGGTGATGCGCTCCGGCAGGTCCGCCAGGGCCCGTCCGCCATCGGTGACCGCGCCTTCCGAAGGCTGCGACAGGAGCGCCAGGGCCTCGGCCACGCTTTCCGCGCCGTCGCCGACAGGGCCGGTTGCCGCGACCTGCTGGGTCAGCGGCAGGGCAAGGTCGATGGCGGTGGCCAGCGAGATGCCGGTTTCGTCGCGGATGGTTACGCCCTCAAGGCGCAGGGGGCCGGTAAGGTGCGGTACCTCTCCGTCGACCTGCGCCTGCGAGCGCGGGTTCAAAAGCCCGTCCACATAGAACTGGTCCATCACCTGTTCGTATTTGACGTTGACGTCCAGACGCGTCAGGTCCCAGTCGATCAGGTCTTTCAGCGGTGAGGGAAGCTCGCGGTAGGCGGCAATGGTGGCCACCAGCGCACCGATGTCCATCTGCCCCGTAATGGCGAAATAGCCGCCGAACAGATAGAAGATGAACGGGGTGGCCTGTGACAGGAAGTTATTGAGAAATTTGACGAAAAACTTCCACTGGTAGATATCGAAGCGGATCAGGAAGATGTGTCCCAATTCGTCGGAGATGCGGGCCCGCACGAAGTTGGACACGTCGTTGGTGCGGATGGCCGGCATGCCCTCCACGATTTCGCCCACGGTGCCGGCAAGGCGCCGTGCGGCAAGCTGGCGTTGCCTGCCGAGTATCAGCAGCCGGCGGCGCATGCGTGGAATCACCACAACCTGCAGGCCCATCACGGCCAGCGCCACGAGACCTAGCGTGAAGCTCTGGACGAAGATGAACACCATCGCCGTCAGGATCTGGCTCATCAGGTAGATCGGCTGGATGACGGCATCGCCGATGAAGCCGCCGATCGGCTCCAACTCGTCCTTGACCATGCTGGCGATCTCGGCCGGGCGTACCCGCCGCAGCCGCCGCATGGGGAAGCGCAGCACCCGGTCCACCATCTCGAAGCGCAGACGACGCAGCATCCGCTCGCCCAGCCGGCCCTTGTAGATGTTCAGATAGTATTTGAACGCGCCATTGACGATGACGAGGCCCAGGAACAGCGCCGACAGGATGTAGAGCGCCTCCAGCCGCTCCAGCTCCAGGCCGGAGTAGACATCCGCCCCGCCGAAGGAGGGCAGGAAATCCGGCAGGCTCCAGCGGAAATAGGTATCGGTACTGCCATTCTCGAAGCCCGAGCCCTGAATGGGGCCGTTGATGATGAGCTTGGGCAGGTTGAGCGACAGATAAAGCGGCACCACCGAAACGATGACGATCACCAGCATCCAGAGCTGCTGGCGTTTCGTGTGCTTCCATAGGTAGCTGTAAAGGGATGGCGCCATGAACGGTTCGTTACCTGCCGAGCTGCCTTGCCAACGCTAGCAGCGGAGAAGTACGACAGGTAGTGGTTTCTTGTGCGAAGTGCGAGCATGCGTTTATCAGCGTCTCGAAACGGTCCGGTCGCCTTTCATGCACCAATGAAGGATCCGGACCATCCGGTGCCCTCGGGCGACCGGACCATGGCGCGCCTGTGGCTGCGTGCGCTGGAGCTGGCCGGGGCATCGCCCGTGCTGGCGACCAGCTTTTGCAGCCGCGACGGTGTCGGCGCGGCCGATGCGCAGGACGACATCTTGGCCGGTGCCGAGCGTGAGGTGCAGCGCCTCGTGGCCGGGCCGGCCCCTGCCGTCTGGTTCACCTATCACAATTACTACAAGGCGCCGGACCTGATCGGCCCCCGCATCGCTGCCCATTTCGGCATTCCCTACGTGATTGCCGAAGGCTCCAGCGCCGGCAAGCGGGGCAGTGGGCGATATGCGCGCTTCTCGGCCTTGGCGGACGAGGCCAACCGTGCCGCCGATCTTCATCTGATGCTGAACGGCCAAGACCGCGCCGGGCTGGAGGCCGTCGGCGCGCGGGACATTCTTGCCCTCCCGCCCTTCATCGAGACGTCGCAATGGCCGTGCAGGGCCGGCTGGCACATCGCAACACCGGTTCGGCTGGCCGCTGCAGCCATGATGCGGCCGGGCGACAAGCTTGCCTCCTATGGCCTGCTGGCCGAAGCGCTGCGGCATGTGCCGGACGGCTGGCATCTTGAGATCGCCGGTGACGGGCCCGCGCGAGCGCAGGTCGAGGACCTGTTCCGGCCATTCGGCGACAGGGTGGCTTTTCTGGGCCAGGGGGACGCCGCCATGCTCGGCGCACTGTACCGCCGGAGCGACCTTATGGTCTGGCCCGGCGTCAACGAAGCCTTCGGCATGGCCTATCTGGAGGCCGCCGCCAGCGGCTGTCCCAGCCTTGCCATGGCGTATGGCGGCGTCGGGGAAGTGGTTGCCGACGGCGTGAGCGGCCATCTCGTCACTTCCGGCGACACGGCCGCCTATGCGCAAACCCTTAGTCAACTTTTGTCTCACCCGGCGCGGTTGGCCGCGCTTGGGCGCGGCGCGGCACAGTTGGCGCGCCGTCGCCACGACATCCAGGCCGCCGCATCGCTGGTGTCGGATTGCCTGCAACGCTTTGCGGGGCATGGGAGCCGGTCTTGCGTGTCCTGATTGCCGTTACCCACCTTCTCGGCGTCGGACATCTCGCGCGGGCGGCCGCCCTTGCCGAAGCCTTCGCCGATGCAGGGCATGACGTGCTGCTGGTGTCGGGCGGCCGGCCGCACCCCCACCACCTGCCGGGAAAGGGCGTGCGGACCGCACAATTGCCGGCAGTCCACGCCCTGGGCGCGGACTTCGTGAACCTGCGCGATGATAAGGACGAGCCCGTTACCCCGGCCTATCTGGAAGACCGCGCCAGACACCTCGTACGATACGCCGCCGACTTCAAGCCGGACTGCATCGTAACCGAGACATTTCCTTTCGGCCGCAATGCGTTGCGGCGAGAATTTCAGGCTTTGCTTGATTATGTGGACGGTGCTCTGCCTCGTCCCGTGCTGCTGGCCTCGATCCGCGATATCCTGAACCCTCCATCGAAGCCGCGAAAGGCGGAACGCGCGGAAGCCTGCATCGTAGAGCATTACGATGGAGTGCTGGTGCACGGCGATGCCGCACGGACACCCTTGTCCCGCTCCTGGCCGGTCAGTGACCGGCTGGAGCCCTTCCTTTCCTATACGGGATACGTCGCAAGAGCGCGCAAAGCGGCGGCTGCGACCGGTGAAGACGGCGCAATACTGGTTTCGGGCGGCGGCAGTGCGGCGGCGTTGCCGCTGTTCCGTGCTGCCATCGAGGCGGCGCACGCCGCGCCGGACCTTGCCTGGCATATCCTTGTCGGGGCCGGCGTCAGCGAAGGCGACATGCAGGGTCTTGTGGCCGGCGCACCGTCCAATGCGCGGGTCGAGCGGGCGCGGCCGGATTTCCCGGCGCTGCTGGCTGCGGCCCGACTGTCCGTCAGTCAGGCCGGGTACAATACGGCCGCCGATCTGGCCGCTGCCGGAACGCCGGCCGTTCTGGTGCCATTCGAAGACGGGGGCGAGCAGGAGCAACGTTTGCGTGCCGAAGCCTTGGCCGCGGATGGCGTCGCCATGCTGCTGGATGCTGCGGGCTTGAATGGCCAAGCCCTTCTGGCCTGCGTGCGCACAGGCCTTGTGGAGCTGCCACGCAGGGCGCCAGGTGCGCCGCCGGACGGCGCCCGGCAGTCGGTGCGGATCGCCGAGGTGGCGGTGCATGGGCGCGATGCGGCGGAGGCGTCTTTTGCGGCTTTGTCGGGCAGGCTCGATGCCCTCCATGCGCAAGGGGGCGTCATGGACGTCTGGTGGCGCGACGATGACGCGGCCGACGATACGCCGCAGCTCCGCCGCCTGCTGGCCCTGCGGCAAAGGCACGATGTGCCGCTGGCGCTGGCCGTCAGTCCCTTCCTGATCCAGCCGGCTTTGCCGCAGCTTTTGCGGGGCGAGGCCGGGGTCGATGTGCTGATGCATGGCCTGGAGCATCGCAATAATGCGCCGGCCGGCGCAAAGCGGCAGGAGCTGGGTTATGCGCCGGCGGATACATTCGTGGCGCCGCTTTCGGAAGGGCTCGCCCACCACCGCGACGCCTTCGGCGACAAGGCCCTGCCGGTCATGGTTCCGCCCTGGAACAGGATCGACCAGAACATTATCACGGCGCTCCATGATATTGGTTTCGAAGGTCTTTCGACATTCGGCCTTCGCGCGTCGGCGCAGCTTGCCGGGCTTTGCGTGCACAATACCCATATAGACCCGGTGGATTGGCTCGGGGGCAAGCGGCTGGGCGATCCGGCATCGCTTGCCTCGCAGGTAGCGGCACTGGCCGAAGCGGGCGAACCGGTGGGACTTCTGACCCATCATCTCATTCATGACGGAGCGACATGGCGCTTCGTCGACAGGTTGCTGGCCCTTTTGGCCGGGCACCCCGCCGTGCGGTTTCGCCCGGCGCACGGCCTATGGAGCAGGCGATGACGGATAGTGCGGGTGCGCTTGCGCAGGCTCTGAAAGCGCGCCGCGCGACAGTGGGCATCATCGGGCTCGGCTATGTCGGACTGCCCTTGGCGCTGGCCATGTGCCGGGCGGGCTTTCCGGTGCTCGGCTTCGACATAAACCCGGACCGTGTCGCGCTTCTGAACCGGGGTGAAAGCGGCTTCACGCATATTCCCGGCGAAGCGCTCGGCGAGGCGTTGAGCGAGGGACGCTTCGAAGCGACGGTAGACTTTGCCAGAGCGGGCGAGGCGGACGCGATCCTGATCTGCGTGCCCACCCCGCTGACGCGCCACCGCGAGCCGGACCTGTCTTTCGTCGAACAGTCGGTCCGCCAGATCACGAAATCGCTGCGGCCGGGCCAGTTGATCGTGCTGGAATCCACCACATGGCCCGGAACGACGCTCGAGCTGGTCAAGCCCATTCTCGAAAAGGGCGGCATGCTGTCGGGGCAGGACTTCTTCCTGGCCTTCTCGCCGGAGCGGGAAGACCCCGGCAACCGGGATTACGGAACGCGCGATATACCGAAGGTGGTGGGTGGCGACGGGCCGGAGGCGCTGCGGCTGGCAAGCGCCCTGTACGGGGCGGCGATGCAGTCGGTGGTGCCGGTTTCCTCGCCGGGCGTGGCGGAAGCGGTCAAGCTGACGGAGAACATCTTCCGCTCGGTCAATATCGCCCTGATGAACGAGCTCAAGCTCGTCTACGGCGCAATGGGCATCGACATCTGGGAAGTGATCGAGGCCGCGAAGACCAAGCCCTTCGGATTCATGCCCTTTTATCCCGGCCCCGGGCTCGGCGGGCACTGCATCCCCATCGACCCCTTCTACCTGACGTGGAAGGCACGGGAATACGAGATCGCCACCCGGTTCATCGAACTGGCCGGAGAGATCAACACCGATATGCCGCGCCATGTGGTGCGGGCCACCGCCGAGGCGCTGGACAGGCATTTCGGGCGCGGCCTCAACGGCGCGTCGATCCTGGTGCTCGGGGTCGCCTACAAGCGCGACGTGGAGGATACGCGCGAAAGCGCATCGCTGCGCCTGATCGACCTTCTGGAAGAGCGCGGCGCGCGTGTCGATTATCACGATCCGCATGTCCCGGTGTTGCCGAAGACGCGGGAGCATCCCCATCTTGCGGGGCGCGCCTCAAGGTTGCTCAACGATCACGGCATCGCGTCCTATGACGCTGTGCTTGTGGCGACAGACCATGGCGGCATCGATTATGCGCGGATCGCCTCGGTGATGAAGCTGGGCATCGATACGCGGAACGCCTTTGAAAAGGCCGGCGCGGACATGAGCCGCGTCGTCAAGGCCTGAAGACCGACGAACGGAAGGACGATAAAGCAATGAGCGACGAAAACGCCGGATATATCCCGCCCGAGGTCTGGAGCCCGCCCGCCGGGGACGCGGGGCGCTGGTCGTCCATCAATCGCCCCACCGCCGGCGCGCGCCACGAGGCCGAGCTTCCGCGCGGCAGCCATGCCTTGCAGCTCTACTCCCTTGCAACGCCCAACGGCCAGAAGGCTGGCATCATGCTGGAAGAGCTGCTGGCCGCCGGCGAAAGCGGTGCCGAATACGACGCCTGGATGATCGATATCGGCAAGGGAGACCAGTTTTCCAGCGGCTTCGTTGCGGTAAATCCCAACTCCAAAATCCCGGCGCTTGTGGACTACATGGGTGAAACACCGGTTCGCGTTTTCGAATCCGGGGCGATCCTGCTGCATCTTGCCGACAAGTTCGGCAAGTTCCTGCCGGCCTTTGGCCCCGAGCGCACCGAGGCGCTGAACTGGCTGTTCTGGCTGCAGGGTTCGGCGCCGTTCATCGGCGGGGGCTTCGGCCATTTCTACGCCTATGCACCTTTCCCCCAGGAATACCCCATCAACCGATACGCCATGGAAACCAAGCGGCTGCTGGATGTCGCCGACAGGCGGCTTGGCGAGGCGCAGTATCTGGGAGGGGAATCCTACACTATTGCCGATATCGCGGCATGGCCGTGGCTGGGTGCACTCATGAACAACGAGGCTTACAAGGCCGGCCGTTTCCTGGGTGTGGACGCCTATACAAATCTGCGCCGCTGGGTGGATGAGATCGGGGCGCGGCCCGGTGTCCAGCGCGGCCGGATCGTGAACAGCAATGACGGCGAAAAGGGGCCGGGATTGCGGGAAAGGCATGCCGCCTCGGATATCGACGCCGTATTGGCCGCACGCGCAAAGCTTTGATCTAAAACGCTTTCCGGGCCTGGTTCAGGCCCGGAAAGGCTCCGCCGCCCGGGGGGCTTGCAATGGTTAAAAAGTGGTGACATATAGCCCGCCGCAAGCAACATCTGGCGATCGAAAAGATACGATGACTGGTTCTGCAACGGTAATGAAAACAGGCTGCCGCCTGGCAATCGGCGCGGGTGTCCTGTGCCTTCTCTTCCTGAAATCGCCTCCGGAAAGCGTCGCCAGCCTGGTGGCCAACGAGCCGATGCGGGCCGAGGTTACGGCCTCCTGCGTGGCTGGCCACCACCGCGCCGACGAGTGCGAGAATGCGCGTCTGGCCGAAGCCTATCTGACCCGCGTTTCCGCCCGCTGATCGACATCGCCTTGCGATAGATGCGCGGCGATCCTGCCGATGCCGGCATCGGCGGAAAAGTCGCCCGTCACACGGGCAAGGGCCGCCGCCCCCAATTGCAAACGCAATGCAGGCTGCCCGATCAGCCGCGACAGCCCCTTGGCCAGCGCCGCCGGGTTGCGTGGCGGCACCAGCAGCCCCTCCACACCATCGGTCACGAATTCGGGCACGCCGGCAAAGTCTGTCGACAGGATGGGCAGGCCCTGCGTGGCCGCCTCCATCAAGACGTTGGGCAGGCCGTCGCGGTCTCCGCCATCGCCTTCGCGGCATGCCAGCACGAACAGGTCGGCCGCGCGCAGCGCCTCGATGACCTGTCCTTGAGGGCGCGCGCCCAACCAGTCGATCCGGCTGGCAAGGCCCAGCCGCTGTGCCGTTTCGGCAAGCGGCTTTGCCAGCTCTCCGCCACCGATCTGCGTCAGGTGCCAGTTCAGCCCGGCGGGCAGCAAGGCAAGAGCCTGCAACAGATCGTCATAGCCCTTCTTGGCCACCAGACGCCCGATGCTGACCAGTTTGACCGGAGCGCCTTGTCCGTTGCCGCCGCCTTCGCGCACGGGCGGCGCCGGAAAGCGACCAAGATCCAGCCCGTGATAGACAAGGCGCACGCGGCCCTTGTCGCCGTCCGGTGACAGGCGCACCAGCTCGTCGTGGCCCTGCCGCGTGCAGGTGGTGCCCCAGATGCTGTCGGCGATCTTTTCGCGCTTTTCCCAGTCCGGCGTCGTCCAGATATCCTTGGCATGCGCGGAAAAGCTGAAGGGCAGTCGGCGAAGCTGCGCCGCGTAGCGGGCGACGGAAGCGGGCGTATGCAGGAAATGCGCGTAGATCAGCGTGATCTCCGGCGCCAGTTCCCGTGCCAGAACCGCTGCCTGTCCTATGCGCCGCATCCGGTTGGGGCTCGGGTCTCGGCGAAGGTCGGCAAGCGCCGTGCGGACAAAGCCGCCAAAGCCCTTCTGGCGTGGCAAAGCCAGCACGCCGCGCAAGACGCGCAGCGGATCGTCTTTCAGATACTCGGGCAGGTAGGCGACAGGCGCCACGATCTGCTCGTGCATCGGATGGCGCGCGCGGTCCGTCGGGCGGCGCAGCGACCAGATGTCCAGGCGAAAGCCCAGGCGCTCAAGCCCCAGTATTTCCTGCGCGATGAAGGTTTCCGAAAGCCGTGGATAGCCCTTCAGGACCACGGCGATCCTACCGACTTGCGGTTCGGGCCGTTTCTTCAGAGGGGCTGGAGAACCAGCCTCGCACCGTTGCGTCGATCGTATCGAGTCCATCAAGCAGCCTTGGCAGGGTCTTTTCCGAAGGTTTCGGGCGTCCGGGTAGGGCGCGGATGGCTTCTGCCATCAGATGCGGGTTGCGGTGGGCGCCGTCTTCCAGCCCGGCACCGTCCAGGCACGAGATGAGTCCCAGTTCGGCGGCGCGCTCGGCGCGGATGGTCTGTTCCATGCGCGGCGTGCGGCGCGGCACGATGACGGATCGTTTGTCGAAGGACAGGATCTCGCAGAAGGTGTTGTAGCCACCCATGGCGATGACGCCTTCGGAGTTGGCGATCAAATGCTCGATCCGGGAATCGAAGGTGATCGCCTCCACGTCGGGCAGGCGGGCCACACGCTCCATGAAGGCGGCGCGCTGCTCGGGCGGCACGAAGGGGCCGAACACGATCAAAGCGCCGAGGGGCAGGGACCGGTCGGCCTCGTAGGCCGAAAGGGTCCAGTCGATCAGCCCTTCGCCGTCGCCACCACCGCCCGTCGTAACGAGCACATAGGGTTTGCGCATGATGGATGGGTAGGCCGCCGTCGCGGAAACCTGGGGCAGGTCGCGCCGGAGATAGCCGGTATAGATGATCTCGTTCTGCAGCCGCTCGGGCAGCGCGAAGGGAGCCAGCGGCTCGTGGATTTCGGGAAGGCCGTAGACCCAGACGTTGTCGTAGAAGGCAGACAGCGCCTCGGTGGCGCCCTTGCGCTCCCATTCGGGCACGATCACCGCGGCATCGTCCAGAACGTCGCGCAGGCCCAGCACGATGCGCGCGCCCGTCGCCTTCAGGTGTTCCAGCGTCGGCAGCAACTCGTCGCGGAAGCCGGCGGGCTCCTTGTCGACGATGATGAGGTCGGGGTTCAGGCTGCGCGCCGTCGCCATGATGACGGAGCGGCGGATCTGCACGGTCTCGTCCAGCGACAGGCGCAGATTGGAGGTTGTGTACCCGCCATTCGGCAGCTTCACCACGCCCGGCACGCGTACGTAGTCGACGCCGTCTTCGAAGTCGAAGCGGCCGATGATGGGAGAGCCGGAAATGATGACGATCGAGGCGTCGTCCATCGACCCGGCCAGCCGGTTGGCGATGGCGCGGCAGCGCCGAAGATGGCCGAGGCCGAACGTGTCGTGGCTGTAGATCAGGATTCTCGGTCCGCCACGCCCCGTCGGACGGTCTTGCCGAAAATGTTGCGCCATCCTTGCACTCCGCGCTGACCGGACCGGCCCCTAACCTCCTTGTTACAGTTGCGTTGCTGCAGCACAACCGGAAAGTCGGTCCACCCTTGCCCTGTGGATGCTTGTGGGGCTGGCGTGCCGTCTCTATTGTCCCACGCGACGGTGCCCCGCAAGGGGCTTCAAAGGGAACGCAGTGCGCCATCCGGCCATGCTGCGGCTGCCCCCGCAACTGTAGGCGGAGACTGCCTTGCCATCATGCCACTGGGGCCACGCGCCCCGGGAAGGCGGCACGGCGGAAAGACCCGCGAGCCAGGAGACCTGCCGTCAGCCGTGGTTGCACGCGAACATGTCGGGCGGGGTGCCTCGACAGGGTTGGACCTCGTTCGATGCAACCGGAAAACGATCGTAACGAGGTTGCCTTGTCCATCCGCCTTGCCGCCTGCCTGACAGGCTCGGCCCTTCTCGCCATTTCGTCCGCCGCCAGGGCGCAGTCCACCATGCTGCCGGCGGCAATCGCACTGGACCCCGTCATCGTCACGGCCAACCGCACGTCGACGCCGGCGCGCGCCGTCGGCAGCGCCGTCACCGTCATCGACAGGGCCGAACTGGAGCGGCGGCAGGTGCGCTTCGTGGCCGATGCGTTGCGCACGGTTCCGGGGGTGGGGCTGAGCCGCACGGGCGGCGCGGGCGGCCTGACGCAGGTTCGCCTGCGCGGGGCCGAGGGCAACCAGACGCTGGTGCTCATCGACGGCATCGAGGTGAACGACCCCGCCAGTGGCGGCGAGTACGATTTCGCCAACCTGCTTGCCGACGATGTGGAGCGGATCGAGGTGCTGCGCGGTCCGCAGAGTGCGCTTTTTGGGTCGGACGCCATCGGCGGCGTCATCAACATCGTCACCCGCAAGGGCGAAGGCAAGACGTCCGCCTCGGCCCGGATGGAAGGCGGAAGCCTGGGCACCGCCAGTGGGCTCGTTTCCATCGGCGGCGCTGCGGGCAACGCCGACTTCTTCGGCAGCCTGGGCGGCTACCGCACGGATGGCGAATCGAGCGCGTCGCAATGGCGCGGCAACCCCGAGCGCGACGGCTACGACAACGTCACGGGCTTCGCCAAGTTCGGCTTCGATGCCACCGAGGATCTGCGGTTCGACATGGTTGGCCGTGTGACGGACTATCGGGCCGACGCGGATGGATTTGCCGACGGCCTGCCGGCCGACGCGGACGCCGCGACACGCGGCCGGCAGATGTACGGACGTGTGCAGGCGCGGCTGGATACGCTGGATGGGCGCTGGCAGCATGTGGCCGGCATCAGCCGCAGCCATTCGACGCTGCGCTATCTTACCAATGGCGTGCGCACCGACGCGTATGTCGGCGACCGGACCAAGGTGGATTATCAGTCCAACGTCTTTATCACGCAGGAGGCTGCGCGGCTGGACCATACGTTCACCGTCCTTGCCGAACACGAGGAAGAATCCGCCGATGTGGACGGTGCCTACTCCAGCTTCGACCGCTCGACCGGCCAGACCGGTCTGGTGGGCCAGTATCAACTCGGTATCGCGGACGCGCTCTTCCTAACCGGGGCGGTCCGCCACGATATGAACGATCGTTTCGCCGACGCAACCACATGGCGCGGCACCGCGGCCTACGATTTGTCGCGGACCGGCACCAAACTGCGCGGCTCGTACGGCACCGGTATCAAGAACCCGTCCTTGTTCGAACTGTTCGGCTATGACGGCACCTATCGCGGCAACCCCGGCCTGAAACCGGAAAGGGCAAAGGGCTGGGACATCGGCGTGGACCAGTGGATCGTGCGCGATGCGCTGTCGGTGGAAGCGACCTATTTCGACCAGCGCATCACCGACCTGATCCAGGGTGCGGGCACCACGTCCATCAATTTGGACGGCACTTCCAGCATCCATGGCATCGAGCTGGGGGCGACGGCTTACCTTATGGATGGGCTGACCGTGCGCGCGGCCTACACCTTCCTCGATGGGGAAGATGCGGACGGCATCACCCTGGCGCGCCGGCCGGAAAACGTCGCCAGCCTCGACATAGGCTACAGTTTCCTGGACGGTGCGGCGGCGCTCAACCTCGGCATCGTCTATACCGGCGGACAGCAGGATATCGCCTTCGATGCCTTCTACAACCAGTCACGCGTCGAGCTCGACTCCTATACGCTGGTGAACCTGGCCGGATCGTATCGCTTCAACGACCACGCGGAAGCCTTCGCCCGGGTCGAAAACCTGTTCGACGAGCGCTACGAGGATGTCTACGGCTATGGCGGCATGGGGCGTCTGGCCGTCGCCGGCGTGAAGCTCAGCTTTTGACGCAGCCCATCCTTGCGGGTAGTTGATGTTTGACGCACGCAGGAATTTCGCATGGACCAACTCGATCTGTTCAGCTTCGACGAAGAGGAGCGCATGGCGCGCCGGCTGGAGGCGACGGGCCGGTTCCGCATTCTGCGCAAGCTCATGCCGCGCCCTGTGGTGGCGCGCGAAGATAGCTCGTTTCCTCATGTCGCCCTGCTGATCGACACCGAAACGACCGGCCTTCGCCATGGCATAGACGAAGTGATCGAGGTGGGGGCCGTTGCCTTCACCTATGATGACCATGGCACGATCGGCGACGTCGTCGGCGTGTTCGGCGGCCTGCAGCAGCCCTCCGTGCCGATTCCGCCCGAGATCACGCAACTGACGGGTATCACCGATGCCATGGTGGCGGGGCAGCAGATCGACCTTGCCGCCCTGGAGCGGCTGACCGACACGGCGGACCTTGTGATCGCCCATAATGCCGCCTTCGACCGGCGTTTCTGCGAGGGGTTGTCCGCCTGCTTCGAAGTCAAGGCATGGGCCTGCTCGCATGCCGAGATCCCCTGGCGCGACCTCGGTTTCGAGGGCAGCAAGCTGTCCTATCTTCTGTCGCAATGCGGCCTGTTCCACGATGGCCATCGCGCGGTGGATGATTGCCACGCGCTTCTGGAAGTGCTGGCGCGCCCTGCCGGGGCGGATGGGCGCAGCGCCTTCGCCCATCTTCTGGACTCCAGCGGCCGCACCCGCCGGCGCATCTATGCCGAGCATACTCCCTTCGACCTGAAGGATGTCTTGAAGCGTCGCGGCTATCGCTGGTCCGATGGCAGCGACGGCCGCCCGAAATGCTGGTGGGTCGAGGTCGACGAGGGGGCCTACGATTCGGAGCTGTCGTTTCTGCGCCAGGAGATCTACCGGCGCGAGGAAGCCGACCCGGTAACCGTCACCCTGACGGCGCTGGACAGGTTCAAGGCCGCCTGAAACGCGGCATCATGGGAGGAAGTCATGGTCGAAGTTTGGGATCGGGGCCTGCGGCCACTGTATGCGCTTGGCTGCGTCACAGGCCTTGCCGCGATACTGTGCGGCCCCGCATCGGCACAGGATGGCGTGCGCGACGAGTTTTTCTGGCTGGGACAGATCAACAAGGCGACCGCCGTCATCAACACCCAGGAAGGCCTGCTCGACAAGGAGAAGACGCCTGGGATCGCAAAGGCGATCGACAGCGTCATCAAGGCCGGTAACGAGCCGGGGGCAAAGCGCCCTGCCACCGTCATTACCTTCGAGCCGCTGCTTATAGAGGAGGGCGGGGTAGAGGTGACGCTGCTGCATGCCGGCCGTTCCAGCCAGGACATGCACGCAACCTACCGGGCGGCCATCCTGCGCGACAGGCTGCTGGACCTTGCCACGCAACTCAATGTCACCTCCCGCACGCTGGTCGATCTTGCGGCCACGCATGCCGACACGATCGTTCCCAACTACACCAATGGTGTCGCGGCACAGCCCAACAGCTATGGCCATTACCTTCTGGGCCACGCCGCCGGCTTCGCACGCGATGCGGACCGCATCCGGGAGGCCTATGCGCGGGTGGACCGCTCTGCCATGGGCACGACGGTACTGAACGGCACGGGCTGGCCGCTGAACCGGCAGCGGATGGCGGATTATCTCGGCTTTGCCGGCGTGGTGGACAATGCCTACGACGCTTCGCAGATCGCATCCATGGATCAGCCGGTGGAGATCGGCTCCATCGTGACCGCGATTGCCCTGCACAGCGGCAATTTCGTCGAAGATGTCATGACCCAGTATGCGCAGACACGGCCATGGATTTTGCTGCAGGAAGGTGGCGGCAACACCTACGTTTCATCGGCGATGCCGCAGAAGCGCAATCCCGGCCTGCTCAACAACACCCGCAGCCAGGCATCGACGGCCATTACGCTGGCCATCGGACCGATGATCCAGGCTCACAACATCACCCCCGGCATGCCCGACCCCAAGGATGTCGAGGCCAATTCGGAGATGGTCGATGCCGGCGTAAAGACGCTTGCCGATCTCGACAAGGTGTTGAAGGCGCTGGTGATCAGCCCGGAGCGCGCGCTGGAAGAGCTCAACGCCGACTGGACCGCCTCGCAGGAAATCGCCGATATACTGATGCGCGATCACGGACTGCCGTTCCGCGAAGGCCACCATGTCGCGTCCGAGATCGTCACCTATGCCAGGGCCGAGGGCATCGGGCCCCTCGACTTTCCCTATGAGAAGGCAAGGAAAATCTACGCGGAAACGGTCAAGGATACCGATTTTGCGCAGGAACTCCCGTTGAGCGAGGCCGAGTTCCGCGCCGCGCTGGACCCCGTCGCCATCGTACGGGGCCGTGCGACGTCCGGAGGTCCGCAGCCGGAAGAGATGAAGCGCATGCTGGACGAAGCGACGGCACGGCTGGATGGGCAGGAAAGCTGGGCTGCCGAGCAGAGGGCCCATATAGACGCCGCCCTCGGCAAGCTGGATGCGGATTTCCAGTCGCTGCTGACCCGGTAGCGACTGCCGGTCGATTGCGGTCAGCGGAAGGTGGGACGGTCCGGCACAAGCAGGCCGTTCCCCGCCATGGGACGCTGCGTAGCGGATCGCGGCTCTTTCCGGGGCCGGGGCGGCTTCATATCTTGGCGGTCAGCACCCGAATTTAGGCAAAGCGAAGGAGACACCATGAGCGAGGATAGGGCTGAGGCCGGGCAGATCGAACGGCAGGATGGGCCCTCCAAGGGGCGGTACGTCCTTGTCGTCGATGGCGTCGAGGCGGAAATGACCTACAGCCGCGCAGGCGAAACGATGATCATCATCGACCATACGGGCGTTCCCGATGCCCTTCGTGGCCGTCATGTGGGGCAGCGGCTGGTGCAACGCGCAGTAGAGGACGCACGCCGCGAGGGAATTACCATCCTGCCGCTATGCCCCTTTGCGAAGGCGCAGATCGCCCGCCATCCGGAGTGGCAGGACGTTCTGCGCAAGTCCTGATCGGGATGCCGCGTCCGGCCCGACGGGCCGGACGCCAACCGGGTCAATGGCGCGGGGCCAGAGCGGGCAGGGGCTCCGCACGCCCGACGACGAAGGCGTAGGAAAACGCGCCGACAAGGGCCATGACCGCCGCCATCAGGAAGGACGGCGTGTAGCTGCCGCCGAACATGTCGAGCAGCCACCCGAACAGGAACGGGCTGATGATGCCCGCAATGTTGGAGGCGAAGTTCTGGATGCCGCCGATGGAGGCGACATGCCTGGAACTGGGCGCGATGTCCGCCGGCAAGGACCAGATGCCGGTGGCTGCGATGGCGAGGCTGCTGTAGGATACCGCCAGAAAGAACAGTGCCGCGGCGAGCGACTCCACCAGCGCCGCAGGCAGGATAGCGGCGCCGCCCAGCATGCCGCCCACCATGACCGTCTTGCGCACCAGCGTCACATCGGCGCCGTTGCGGATCGCCCTGTCGGCCAGAAGGCCGGCGCCCCATGCGGTGACGACGGCGGCAAGGCCCGGCAACATGCCGTACAGGCCGAGTTCTGCGAGGTTCAGCCCACGCGCCGTCCTCAGGTAGCTGGGAAACCAGGTCAGGAAGAAGTAGATCACGAAGTTCAGGCAGAAGAAGCCGATCATCATGCCCCAGACGGTCCGGTAGCGGAACAGATCGCCCCAACGCACGGCAAGCGCCGCTGCGTCATCGTTCTTTTCCGAGCGCCCGCCATTGTCGGCGATGTATTGGAGCTCCAGCGCGTTGGCGCGGGGCTGCTCCTCCGGATCGCGGTAGGTCACGTACCAGACCAGGGCCCAGATAATGCCGACCGCGCCCAGAATGATGAAGGAGTAATGCCATGTGGCGAAAGCCATGATGGCGGTTACGATGGGCAGGGCCAGCACCGTGCCGACGCGCGAGCCGGAATCGATGACGGCCGTGGCGAAGGCGCGCTCGCTGGTGGGAAACCAGCGCGATGCCGCCTTGGTGGATGACGGGTAGGCAGGGGCTTCGCCTGCGCCCAGCATGAAGCGTACCGCGAAAAAGCTCCAGAAGCTGTTGGCCAGCGGCGTGAGCGCGGTGAACACCGACCACCAGACGGCGGCCAGCGAAAAGCTCTTGCGTGCACCCAGCTTGTCCGTCAGCCAGCCGGCCAGCAGCATCATCCCGTCATAGGCCCAGAAGAACGCGCCGAGGATCAGCCCCTTTTCCGTGTTCGTCAGGTTAAGGCCGAGCTCGTCGTCGATGAACGGCAAGGCGACGCTCATATTGGCGCGGTCCAGATAGTTGATCGTCAGGCCGACGAAACACATGAACAATACGAAGTATCGAACCTTGGTTGCGCCGGATGGCGCCTTTCCCCGTGCAGCCGGACGGCGATCGCCTGCGACCGCCCCTTCGGCATCCTTGCTGACCGTCATGTAAAACAAACCTCCGTTTATCGTGAGCAGATGACACCATTTGCTCACGATCTCTTGAGGTTGGCGTTTAGGCGCCGCAGGTTCCGCGAGTCAATCGCTGTTGCTAAGCCGCGCGAATTATCCGCGCGCGGCAGCACATTTATCGACATTCCGCCTATAAAATAGGCATTATGCAATCCGATCAACGGACATGGATGTTCCTAAGTCATTGTTATAGCGACAGTGAGCGGTTTTGGCACGCGCATTGCATGCAATCCTGGGCGAGAGATCGAAACCCGCCGGAGAGCCCCATGTCATCCTTCATCCTCAATCGCCGCCGCCTTCTGACCGCTGCCGGCTCGATGGCGCTGATGCCGGCGCTTGGCCGGATCGCGCCCGCCTTTGCCGCCGACATGACGGTCGGCTTTCTCTATGTCGGGCCGCGCGACGACTTCGGATACAACCAGGCGCATGCCGAGGGCGCCGCAGCGGTGAAGGACATTGCCGGCGTAACGGTGCTGGAAGAAGAGAACGTACCGGAAAGCGACGCCGTCGTGCGGTCGATGCAGTCGATGATCGAGCTGGACGGCGCGCAGCTCCTGTTTCCGACATCCTTCGGTTACTACAAGCCCTTCGTGCTGCAGGCGGCCGAGGCCAACCCCGATGTCCAGTTCCGCCATTGCGGTGGATTGTGGAGCGAGAGCGACCCCACGAACGCCGGCTCGTATTTCGGCTATATCGGCATGGCGCAGTATCTGTCCGGCATCGTTGCCGGGCACCAGACCAAATCGAAGAAGCTCGGCTTCATCGCCGCAAAGCCCATTCCGCAGGTGCTGCTGAACATCAACTCGTTTACCCTTGGTGCGCGCAGCGTCGACCCCTCCATTCAGACCCAGGTGATCTTTACCGGTGACTGGTCGATGCCGGTGAAGGAGGCAGAGGCCGTCAACGCGCTGGCCGACCAGGGCGTGGACGTTATCACCTGCCATGTCGATGGGCCGAAGGTGCTGACGCAGGCCGCCGCCGCGCGCGGCGTCTTCGTCTGCGGCTACCACACCAGCCAGGCGGCGCTGGCGCCGGAGCATTATCTGACCGGCGCGGAGTGGAACTGGGCGAATGTCTACCGATCCTTCGTCGAGAAGGCCATGGCCGGAGAGCCGCTGCCCAACTTCGTACGGGGCGGCCTTGCCGAAGGCTTCGTCAAATCCAGCCCCTACGGCGCAATGGTGGGCGATGCGGCGCGGCGTCAGGCCGACGCCGTGCGCGACGAGATGATGAAGGGCGGCTACGCCATCATCAAGGGTCCGCTGAAGGACAATCGCGGCAACGAGATCGTCGCGGCAGGCACTGACTATCCGGAAACGGCGATCGAGCTGGAAAGCATGGACTATCTGGTCGAAGGCGTCGTCGGCTCGACCTCCTGACGGCAGGGGCACGGCGATGACGAGCATCATGCAGAGCGCGACGGCCGCAAGGCGCGGCTTTGCCTTGCCGGAGCGGCAGGCCGCACGGGTGGAGGCGGTGTTGCTGCCTCTGCTGGCACTCCTGGCCGGGCTGCTTCTGTTCGGCCTGTTCCTGCTGGCCTTCGGCAAATCGCCGATCGAGTTCTACCAACTGGTCTGGCGTGGCGGTTTCGGCACGCAGTTTTCCGTGTCCAATACGCTGCAACGTGCTGCGCCGCTGCTGCTGACGGCCCTGTGCGTGGCCTTACCGGCCCAGCTCGGCTTGATCGTCATCGGCGGCGAGGGCGCCTTCGTGCTGGGCGGCCTTGCCGCCGCCGTCACCGGGGCGGCCCTTTCCGGAATGCCGGCCTTGCCGGCGATTGCCCTGATGGCCACGGCCGGAGCGCTGGCCGGTGGCCTGTGGATCGGCTGCGTCGGCCTGTTGCGCGTGCGGCGTGGCGTGAATGAAACGATCGCCAGCCTGCTCTTTGCCTATATCGCCATCGCGCTGTTCAACCACATGGTGGAAGGGCCGCTGCGCGACCCCGCCAGCCTCAACAAGCCGTCGACCCTGCCTTTGCCTGCCGAGTTCCGCATCGGCGCGATGCCGGGACTGGACGTGCATTGGGGCTTCGTCGTCGGAACGCTGGCCTGCCTTGTTTCGGCATTCGTCATCGGGCGCACGAGCTTCGGTTTTGCGGCGCGCATCGCCGGCGGCAATCCGCGCGCCGCTGCCGTACAGGGCCTGCCCGTCGGACGGCTTATCGTGCTGTTCTGCATGGCGGGCGGGGCAGCGGCCGGCATCGCCGGCATGATCGACGTTGCTGCCATCCACGGAAATGCCAATGCGGCGCTGATTGCCGGCTATGGCTATACCGGCATCCTCGTCGCCTTTCTGGCCCGACAGAACCCGCTTGCCATCATTCCGATGGCCATCCTGATCGGCGGTATCGACGCGGCCGGTGGGCTGGTTCAACGCCGAATGCAGCTTCCCGACGCGACCATGCTGGTGCTTCAGGGCATCCTGTTCATCGCCATGCTGGCCTCCGAAACCCTGTCCGGCCGGCTGGTACCCCGCCGGGCCGCATCCACGGAGGCCGGACGATGAGCGGCGATCTCGGCCTGTGGGGTGTGCTGATTGCGGTTCTTGGCGGCGCAATCCGCGTTTCCACCCCATTCCTGTTCGTCAGTCTCGGCGAATGCGTGACCGAGAAAAGCGGCCGCATCAATCTCGGCCTGGAAGGCACACTCGTCTTCGGGGCCATGGCCGGCTACGGCGGCTCGCTCCTGACGGGTTCGCCCTGGACAGGAGTGCTGGCGGCCGGGCTTGCCGGAACGCTGTTCGGCCTGCTTCACGGCGCTCTATGCTCGCTGCCGCGGGTCAACGACATTGCCGTGGGCATTGCGCTGATGCTTTTCGGCACCGGGCTGGCGTTCTTCCTCGGCAAGCCGCTGATCCAGCCGGCGGCGCCCATGCTGCCATCCATCGACCTCGGCTTCTGGGCCGGCAGCCCGCAACTGCGCGCGGCGCTGCAGGTGAACCCGCTGTTCCTGATCGGTATCGCGCTGGCCTTCGTGATTGCCTTCGTCTTTCGCCGCACGCGGCTGGGTCTGGTGCTGCGCATGGTGGGCGACAGCAGCGACGCCGCCCGGGCGATGGGCTATCCGATCCTGCCGGTGCGCATCGGGGCAACGGCCTTCGGCGGCTTCATGGCCGGCGTCGCCGGCGCCTATCTGTCGCTCTACTACCCCGGAAGCTGGAACGAGGGCATCTCATCCGGCCAGGGGCTGATCGCCGTTGCGCTGGTTATCTTCGCCAGGTGGCGGCCCGTGGCGTGCCTCGGCGCAGCGCTGATCTTCGGCGGCGCCGGGGCGCTGGGCCCGGCGCTTCAGTCCATCGGCGTCACGCAGGGCTACTACCTGTTCTATGCGGCGCCTTACGTGCTCACCCTCGCCATTCTCATCTTCACTTCCTCGCCGGACCGCGCCCTCGACGGCGCCCCGCGCGAACTTTCGATCACCAGATAGGGAGACCAGGCATGAACGGCCTTGGAGGACTCAACAAATCGGAAAACGGCGTCGTCATCGGCTGCGTGCAACTGCAATTGCCGACCGTGGTGACGAAGGACGATCTGGCCGCGCAGACGCAGCGCATCGTCGACATGGTGGCAAAGGCCCGGCGCAACCTCGGCACGATGGATCTTGTCGTGTTTCCCGAATACGCGTTGCACGGGCTTTCGATGGACACCAACCCGGACATCATGTGCCGTATCGACGGGCCGGAGGTTGCCGCCTTCCGGCAGGCCTGCCGCGACAACTCCATCTGGGGCTGCTTCTCCATCATGGAGCTGAACCCCGGCGGCATGCCCTACAATACCGGGCTTGTCATCGACGACACCGGCGAAATCCGGCTGAATTACCGCAAGCTCCACCCATGGGTGCCGGTGGAGCCTTGGGAGCCCGGAAACCTCGGCATTCCCGTCATCGACGGGCCCCGGGGCGCCAAGCTGGCTCTCATCATCTGTCATGACGGCATGTTTCCGGAAATGGCGCGCGAATGCGCCTACAAGGGGGCCGAGATCATGCTGCGGACGGCCGGTTACACCGCGCCGATCCGGGAGAGCTGGCGGTTCACCAACCAAGCCAACGCTTTCTGCAATCTCATGGTCACCGCCAATGTCTGCATGTGCGGATCGGACGGAAGCTTCGATTCCATGGGCGAGGGCATGATCGTCAATTTCGACGGCACGGTCATCGCCCATGGCACGACCGGCCGGGTGGACGAGATCATCACGGCCGAGGTGCGGCCCGACCTCGTGCGCGAGGCAAGGCGCAACTGGGGCGTGGAAAACAACATCTACCAGCTCGGCCATCGCGGCTATGTCGCCGTGGCCGGCGGTGCCGGCGATTGCCCCTACACATACATGCACGACCTTGCCGCGGGCACCTATCGCCTGCCGTGGGAAGACGACGTGAAGGTGACGGACGGAACCGGCTTCGGCTTTGCCGCGCCGACGCGCCGCTATGGCGGCCCGGCCCGCGAAGCGGCGGAATAAGGAGGCTACCGCAATGGACACGACATCGAGCACCACCGCGGGCACCATCGCCTCGCAGCCCTATGCCTGGCCCTACGACGCAAGCCTGCGCCCGGATAATACGGCGCTGATCGTCATCGACATGCAGACCGATTTTTGCGGCAAGGGCGGATATGTCGATGCCATGGGCTACGACCTGTCGCTGACGCGCGCGCCCATCGAGCCCATCGCACGGGTCATGGCGGCCATGCGGGCAGGCGGCTACCACATCATCCACACGCGCGAGGGGCACCGGCCGGACCTTGCCGACCTGCCGGCCAACAAGCGTTGGCGCTCGCGCAATATCGGCGCCGGTATCGGCGACCCGGGGCCCTGCGGGCGCATCCTGGTGCGCGGCGAGCCGGGATGGGAAATCATCCCCGAGCTTGCGCCCTTGCCGGGCGAAGTCGTCATCGACAAGCCGGGCAAGGGCTCCTTCTGCGCCACGGATCTGGAGCTGATCCTGAACCAGCGCGGCATCCGCAACATCGTGCTGACGGGCATCACCACCGATGTCTGCGTGCATACGACCATGCGCGAAGCAAACGACCGCGGCTACGAATGTGTGATCCTGGAAGATTGCTGCGGCGCCACCGACAGAAGCAACCACGACGCGGCCATCCGCATGGTGACCATGCAAGGCGGTGTCTTCGGCGCCGTGGCCCACAGCGACGCGCTGCTGGAGGCCCTGCGTTGACGACGCTGCTCGAGGTGGTGGGGCTGACCAAGCGCTTCGGCGCCTTCACGGCGCTGGATAGCGTATCGCTGCGCCTGCGGCGCGGCACGTTCCACGCCCTTCTGGGCGAGAACGGCGCCGGCAAATCCACCCTCGTCAAATGCGTTCTCGGCTATTATCGCGCCGACGAGGGCAGCGTCCTGATGGACGACCGCGAGGTCGAGGTGGCCAGCCCGCGCGATGCGCGCCGCCTCGGCATCGGCATGGTGTACCAGCATTTTACCCTGGTGCCGGCCATGACCGTTCTGGAGAATCTGGTGATGGCCGGCCCGGATGTGCCCGCCATTGTGGATTGGCGCAAGGAGCGGGCAAAGCTGGCCGCCTTCATGGCCGACATGCCGCTGAAAGTGCCGATGGACGTGCCCGTGCATCGCCTGTCGGCGGGTGAACGGCAGAAGACCGAAATCCTGAAGGAATTGTATCTCGGCTCCCGGGTCCTGGTGCTCGACGAGCCGACATCCGTGCTGACGCCGGGCGAGGCAAGCGACGTTTTGGGGTTTCTGCGTCGCCGCGCCACCGAAGAGGGGTTGGGCGTTCTTCTGATCAGCCACAAGTTTCCGGAGGTCACGGGCTTCTGCGACGAGGTGACGGTGCTGCGCCGGGGCCGGCTGGCCGGGCATGGCCGCGTCGATGCCTTGTCGGTGGCGGATATGGCAGAGATGATGATCGGCAAGCGCGATCTTGCGGCCGCGCCCCGGCCCGAGCCTGCCTCTGCCAAGGCACGCGCCGTCCTCGATCTCAGCCGCGTCAAGGCCGGGCCGCAACGCGGCGGCATCGATATCGACAGGCTGGAGGTACGGGCCGGTGAAATCGTCGGCATCGCCGGCATATCCGGCAACGGTCAGGCGGTGCTGGTGGAGACGCTGTCCGGCCAGACTATGCCGGCCTCCGGCGCCATCCATGTCGGCGGTGCGCCATACCAGGCTCGCCGCGCGCAGGCGCAGGCGATGGGCGTGCGCGTCCTGCCCGAAGAGCCGCTGCGCAATGCCTGCGTCGGCCGGATGAGCGTGATGGAAAATCTCGCCTTGCGCAGCTTCGACCGGCATGCGGATGGGCGGGCCCGTATCCTTGTCGACAGGCGCGGCATGCGCCGGTACGCCGAGGCGCAGATTGCCGCCTATTCCATCAAGACCCAGTCTCCGGACGCGCCCATCGCCACCCTGTCGGGCGGCAACGTGCAGCGTACCGTACTGGCTCGCGAACTGGACGGCGATGCCGAATTGCTGGTGGTCGCCAATCCGTGCTTCGGGCTGGATTTCGGCGCGGTGGCCGATATCCGCGCGGCGCTTTTGAAGGCGCGCAACAAGGGAACGGCGGTGTTGCTGGTCAGCGAGGATCTGGATGAGGTGATCGCCCTGTCCGACCGTATCCTCGTGATGCACGAGGGCAGGATCGTCTTCGAGACGGAAGGCGGCCGCAAGGCCGATCCGATGGAGATCGGCAGGCACATGGCGGGGCATCGGTGATGGGCACGATCGCGGCAAGCCCATCGCCATTCCGCTACGAGGACGGGCGCGTGGCGCTCATCGTCATCGATATGCAGCGCGATTTTCTGGAGCCCGGCGGATTTGGCGAGAGCCTCGGCAACGACGTTTCGCGGCTGCGGGCCATCGTGCCGGCAACGCGCAGGCTGATAGAGCTGTTTCGTGCGCGTGGCGCACCCATCGTCCACACGCGCGAATGTCATCGCCCGGATCTCTCGGACTGCCCGCCGGCCAAGTGGCGGCGCGGGCCGGAGGGACGGCGTATCGGCGATATCGGGCCCATGGGCAGGATTCTTGTTGCCGGCGCGCCGGGCGCGGAGATCGTGCCCGAACTGTTCCCGCTGCCCGGCGAAACGGTGATCGACAAGCCGGGCAAGGGCGCCTTCCATGCGACGGACCTGTCCGAGGTTCTTGAAGGCTTCGGCGTCACCGCGCTGGTGCTGGCCGGGGTGACGACCGAGGTCTGCGTGCAGACGACCATGCGCGAGGCCAACGACCGTGGCTACGACTGTCTGCTCGCCGAGGACGCGACGGAAAGCTACTTTGCGCACTTCAAGGAGGCGACACTGGACATGGTGCGGGCGCAAGGGGGCATCGTCGGCTGGACGGCTACCGTGGACGCCATTGCGGAAGGATTGACGACATGACCCCCGAACGCCTGCAGGGGCTTCTGGCCCTTGCGCCGGATGCCGTGGCCTTCGAGCCGTTCCGCCCCGGAGTGGACATCCACCATATTGCCCGCTCGGTGGACGGAGGGCCCGGCGTCGCCCTGTTGCGATACACGGCCGGGGCGTCCGTGCCCCGCCACCGGCACGCCGGACTGGAAACCATTCTGGTGCTGGACGGGGCACAAAGCGACGATGCCGGGCACTATGTCGCCGGCGATTTCGTCGTCAACCGCCCCGGCAGCATCCACCGGGTCTGGTCCGACGAGGGCTGCCTGGTGCTGATCCACTGGGCGGCGCCGGTGGAAATTCTGGATGAAGACGAACAGGCTTGAGGACATACCGATAATGACCGATCTTCCGAAGATCATCGACCTTGCTTCGCTGGCCGACGCCTACGCGGCGGGACTGACGCTGGATGCGATGGTCGATGCCGTGTCCCGGCGCATCGCGGCGGGCGATCCGGCAGCATTCATCGCCCCGGCCAGCCGGCAGCAATTGACGCTGCAGGCAAGGGCGCTGGAGGCGCGGTCTCCCGCTCCCGGCAGCCTGCCGCTTTGGGGCGTGCCGGTTGCCATCAAGGACAATATCGACGTTGCCGGCTTTCCGACGACGGCCGCATGCCCCGACTTTGCCTATACGCCGGATACGGATGCCCATGTGGTGGCACGGCTGCGGCAGGCCGGGGCGATCATCGTCGGCAAGACGAACCTCGACCAGTTCGCCACGGGGTTGAACGGCACGCGTTCGCCCTATGGCGCGCCGCGTTGCGTGTTCGATGCCGATTATGTCTCGGGCGGCTCGTCCTCCGGCTCGGCCGTGGCGGTTGCCTCCGGCATTGCGGCGCTGGCGCTCGGCACCGATACCGCAGGCTCCGGGCGCGTGCCCGCCGCCTTCAACAATATCGTCGGGATCAAGCCTTCGACCGGCCGGGTGTCCACCACGGGCGTCGTCCCCGCCTGCCGCTCCATCGACGTCGTCACCGTGTTTGCCGCAACGGTTGCCGACGGCATCGCGGCGCGCCGGGTGATGGAAGGCTTCGATGCCGCCGACGCGTTCTCACGCCGCTTCGGCAGCACCCCGCTGCCGACGCGGCTGCGCCTTGGCGTGCCGGAGGCGGAAGAGCTGGAGTTCTTCGGCAACGATGCCTATGCGGCGCTGTTTGGTGCGGCAGTGGAACGGGCACGCGGTCTGGGGGCGGAGATCGTACCCATCGACTACACACCCTTCCGCAAGGCGGCGGCCCTGCTGTACGAGGGGCCGTGGGTGGCCGAACGGCTTGCCGCTATCAAACCATTCATCGATGCGCAGCCGGACAGCGTGGAGCCGACGGTGCGCGCCATCATGGAGGGCGCGCGCGGCATGAGCGCCGTGGACGCCTTCGAGGGTGTCTATGCCCTTGCCGCCTACCGCCGACAGGCGGAAGAGGCGATGGCCGATTTCGACGCTTTGTTGCTGCCGACTTCGCCCGACATCCAGACGGTGGCGGCGATGCTTGCCGATCCGCTGGCGCTGAATGCGCGCTTCGGCCGGTTTACCAATTTTGCCAATTTCTTCGGCGCGGCGGCGATCGCCGTGCCTGCCGGCTTCACCGAAAGCGGGCTGCCTTTCGGTGTCCAACTGGTGGGCCCGGCCGACAGCGACGACGCGCTGGCCGCCTTTGCCACCCGCCTGCACGAGGCAGCCGCCTGCGGCGCGGGGCTGGACCGCAGCCTGATCGCACGGATCGCGCCTGCCGCGTTATCGCATAGCGGCTGGCTGGAGATCGCCGTCGTCGGCGCGCACCTGACGGGCATGCCGTTGAACGGCGAGCTTGCGGCGCAGGGCGCACGGTTGCTGCGCACGGCACGCACCGCGCCGCATTACCGGCTCCATGCCCTGTCCGGCACGGTGCCGCCCAAACCCGGCCTTGTGCGGGATAGCGGCTTTGCCGGCCCGGGGCTTGAGGTGGAGGTGTGGACCATGCCGGCCGGCGGCTTCGGACGGTTCGTTGCGGGCATTCCGCAGCCGCTTGGGGTCGGCAAGGTGGAGCTGGACGACGGCTCGATGGTCACCGGCTTCATCTGCGAACCGGCCGCGCTCGCCAACGCGCAAGAGATCACGCATTATGGTGGTTGGCGCAATTATATCGCCGGCCGCGCCCCGGCAGCGTGACACGGCATCATGACGCAGACAGACAAGACCATGGCACGCCGTACGCAGGCCGACATGATCCGCGAGGCCATCGCCGACCGGATCGTGCATGGCATCCTGCTGCCGGGAGAGCCTCTGGACGAGGCCGGGCTGGCGGGCGAGTTCGGCGTATCGCGTACGCCGGTCCGCGAGGCGATCCGCCAGTTGGAATCCATCGGCCTTGCCTTGTCGCGGCCGCATCGGGGCGCGGTGGTGACGACGCTGACGGAAGCCGAGTTCCAGAACATCTTTCTGGTGATGGCGGAGCTTGAAACCCTTGCCGCCCGTTTGTGCGCCAGGGCCATGACCGACGACGAACGATGCCGGCTCGAGGCGCTCCACGCGTCCGGCGAGGCGCTGGTGGCGGCGGGGGAGGTGGAGCGCTACCGCTCCCACAACGACCGTTTCCACGACGCCATCTATGGCGGCAGCCACAATGGCTTTCTGGAAGAAACCGCGCGCAGCGTGCGCCGGCGGGTGGCGCCGTTCCGGCGGCTTCAGTTCGACGCCGACCGGCGTATAGACCGCTCCCAGGAAGAGCATGGCCGCGTGGTTGCGGCCATACTGGCAGGCGATGGCGGTGCCGCAGCCGAGGCGATGGGCATCCATATGCGCATCGTCGGGCGTACCGTGGGCGATGTCTCCGGGGGACTTGCGGACCGCAAGCCCCGCATGGCGCCGCCGCCTCAGGCGGCGGACCGCTCCCGGTTGGTCCAGTCGTAGACGGTAAGCGCGATGGCCTTCGTGCAGGCCACCAGATCCTCGATCGAGACCCGTTCGTTGGGCTGATGGCTCTGGGCCGGATCTCCCGGCCCGAAATTGACCGTCGGCGTGTTGCCAAGGCCGGTCGGCAGCCCGATATCGCTGTGCGCGCCGAAGCCGGACAAGGCGGGGTCCAGCTTGGCCGCAGCCACGGCGCCCTGGAAGCTCTCGACGAACGGGTGGTCCGCCGGAACCTCGGCACAGTCGGCGTCGAGTATCCATTCCACCCGCGCCGGATGCTCTTTCAGATAGGGGTCTGCCAGGCACACCGCCGCCACATGCGCCTCGATCTCGCGCTTGACATGGCCGCCGAGGCCGAACTCGTCCTTTTCATGAGGCAGATATTGGACGTCGATCACGATCTCGCCGCGTCCCGCCATCGAGGATGGATGCTCGCCGACATTGAGCTGGGTGATGATGATCTGGTTGGGCATCGCCATCAGCGGGTGGTTCTTGCGCGGATCGTGCATCCAGCGCCGGTTCAGGATATCCAGCCCGTCCAGCATCTGCCGGGTCAATTGCACGGCGTCCACCGGGCCACCAGCATACCACGCATTCGGTGTCAGCTCGGCATGGCCGCCGATGCCGTCGATCACGATGCGGCCCCAGAGGATGCCGTGGCACAAAGGCGCGATGCGGTTGGCGGTCGGCTCGGTCATGATGCCGGCATCGGCCGAAAACCCCCGGTCGACCATGGCGAGCGAGCCCATGCCGCCGATCTCTTCGTCGACGACCGTCGTAAAGACGACATCGCCCTTCAGCTCGGCGCCGATTTCCTTCAGGATTTCCACTGCCATCAGCATGCAGGCGACGCCGCCCTTCATGTCCACCGTGCCGCGCCCGCGCACGAACCCGTCTTCCACCACGGGCACGAACGGGTCGCTTCGCCAATGCGTTGCAGGGCCGGGCGGCACGACATCGATATGGCCCGTCAGCATGATGGAGCGGCCGTTGCCGCTGCCCTTCAGCGTTCCGCCCAGATTGGGCCGCCCCTCGAAGGTGCGGCCCTTGTTGGCGCCGGGTCGCCCTTCGTACTTCGCCAGAAGGCCGGGCCCGTCCGGCTCCCAGAGGTCGGTGGTGAAGCCCAGCGATTCCAGCCGCTTCTGCAGGTAGATCTGGCAATCGCGCTCGCCCGGGCCGGCCTTTGTCGGGTCGTTCATCACGATGGATGGAAATTCGACGAGGCGCGACAGCGTGTCCACGATGCGGTCGGCGCGTGCCTCCACGGCCTCGGCGATGGTTTCCGGTGATAGGGTCATGATGTTCTCCGAACGATGGCAAGCGTGTCGACAAGAAGCACGGCCACAAGCAGCGCACCGACGATGCCGAGTTGCCAGATGCTGTTGACGTTGATGAGCAGAAGCCCGGTCTGCACCGTGACGAGCAGCAGCACGGCCGCAAGCACGCCGATGACGCCGCCCCGTCCGCCGAAGATGGCGATGCCGCCCAGCATGGCGGCGGTCAGCGAGGTGAGTTCCAGGTTCTGCCCGATATTGGGGCGGGCGCTGCCCAGCCAGGCAAGGCTGACGAGCGCCGCGGTGCCCGCCAGGGCGCCGCTGGCGACATAGGCGGCAAGCCGCAGGCGATCCACCGGAATGCCGACAAGCCGGGCGGAACGCTCGTTGAAGCCGGCGGCATAGATCCAGCGTCCCCAACTGGTGAAGCGCAGGATTGCGCCGGCAATCAGGAACAGCGGCAAGGCGAGCGTCAGGAAGGGCAGCGGCAGCCCGCCGAGGATACCGCGCCCCCAGACCGTGAGGCCGGCGGGCACGTTGCCGATATTGGCGCCGCTGGTGATGGCCAGCGCCGTGCCGGAATAGATGTAGAAAGTGCCGAGCGTCCCGATCAGCGGCAGGATGCCGAGGCGCGTGACGATCAGCCCGTTGGCAAGGCCAAGGACGCCGCCCATCGCCACGCAGGCGGGTACGAGCAGCCAGCCCGGCATGCCGGCGTCCACCGCCATCATGGACAGGATGGCCGTCAGCGACATGGTGCCGCCGACCGACAGGTCGATGCCGGCGCCGCCGCACAGGATCACCATGGCCTGTCCAAGCGCGACCAGCGCCAGGATGGTGGAGAATTGCAGAACGGTGGTCACCGTGGAAAGGGCCAGCGCGCCGGGCTGCATCACCGCCAGAATGGCGATCGCCGCAAGCCAGAGACCGGCCAGGAGATAGAGGGTAAAGTCCCTGGAGCGGATCATCGCACGGCCTCCACAGTCTTTGTTGTGCGGGGCAGGGCCAGGCGCCCCGAGGCGACTTCACCGCCCAGAACCAGCAGGATCAGCGCGCCCGTCACAACCGGCTGCCACAGCGACGGCACGCCGATCAGCAGCAGGCCATTTTGCAGGATGCGCAGCAGAAGTACGCCCAGCGCAGTACCCATCAGGCTGATGCGCCCGCCGAGAATGCTGGTTCCGCCCAGCACCACCGCGGCGATGGCCTCCAACGCCAGCGTGCCGCCGATGGTCATGGCGACGTTGCGGTAGGTGGCGATATAGAAGATGGCGGCGAGGCCGCAGAGAAGCCCGCTGACAAGGAATGCGATGCAGGCGGTGCGGCGCACCGGAACGCCGGCCAGCCGCGCCTTGGGTTCGGATTGGCCGATGGCCAGCAGATGCGGGCCGAAGGGCGTCTTGCGAACGGCGACGAAGACGGCGAGATAGGCGAGGGCGATCAGCGGCAGCGCAACCGGAATGCCGAATGGGCGGGCCGCCAGAACATCGGTCAGGCCGGTCGGCAGGCCGGACAGCCAGCTTCCGCCGAGCGCAAGAAAGATCGCCGCGCGGTAGATACCGTACAGGCCGAGTGTGCCGACGATGGCCGGCACACGCCCGACAACGACGACGAGCGAGGCGAGAAGGCCGAGCGCCGCGCCGGCCAGGGGCCCGGCCAGAGCCACCAGATACCAGGGCGCGCCGGCCTCCAGCATTTTGCCTGCCAGGATCGCCGCCAGCCCCATGGCCACGCCGACCGAAACGTCGATGGCCCCGACGCCAAGAAGAAGCGTCATGCCGAGCCCGACAAGGAACAGTTCGGTCGAGTTGCGCAGGATCGTGGTTATGTTGGCCGGGGTGGCGAAGGTGGGCGACAGAAAGGCGAACAACAGGCAGGCGGCCAGAATGGCCGCCCCCAGGATCGCTTCGCGGGTGCCGAACAGCCGCCCCATATCAGAAGTTGAAGTCATCGACGTTTTCGGCGGTGAAGATCGCCGGATCGCCGAGCAGCAATATGCCGGTGGCGGCATCGTAGGTCACGGCGTGGCTCATGCCCTCCGGGGTCACGGTGGCCGGGATCTCCGTGCCGTCGATCAACTGCTTGCCTGCCCAGACCGTCAGATAGCCGAGTTCGGCCGGGTCCCACAGCACGGTGTAGTCGAGCGCGCCGCTTTTCAGATAGCTGCGTGCCGTATTGGGGCTGCAATAGCCGGTGCCGACGACGTCTTCCGAGCGTCCCGCCGTTTCGATGGCCTGCGCAACGCCGGGGCAGGTGGTGGACGCGACGCCGATGATGCCCTTCAAATCCGGGTTGGCGGTCATCAGGTCGGTGGCGATCTGCGCCGCGCGCTCGGCGCTGCCGCCGGCATATTGCGGCTCCATCAGCGTTACGTTCGGGTACTTTTCCTTCACCCGCTCCTGCATGAAGCCGATCCAGGCGTTGAGGTTGGATGCGGTCGCCTCGCCCGAAACGATGGCGATCTTGGCGTCTTCGCCGGCCCGCTCCACCATCTGGTCGACGATGGCGTAGCCGAGCCCCTGGTCTGTCGCCTGCGCCACATAGAGCGCGCGGCCGGATTGCGGCGCGTCGCTGTCGGCGGTGAAGAGCTTGATGTCCTTGGCCTTGGCGGCTTCCACCACCGGCGTCAGGCTGGAAGCGTCCAGCACGCTGACCGAAATGGCCCCGACGCCCTGGTTGATGAGGTTCTGGACGATCTGGAGCTGGTCCACCGGGTTGGTATCGACCGGGCCCTGGTAGATGAAGTCGACACCCAGCGTTTCGGCGGCCTTGTTGCCGCCTTCCTGCATGGCGTCGAAATACGGAATGCCGACGATCTGCGGTACGAAGGCCACCTTGGGCTTCTCCTGCGCAGCCGCGATCGTGACGGCGGATGACATGAGGGCCGCGAGGGCCAGGGCGAAATGCGATCTCTGGATCATGCGATTGGCCTTTCGTCGGACGTGCGGGTTTCTAGTGCCGCATCTCGAGCGCACGCACGTCGGGATGCGCGCCCGTGATGAAGGAGACGATCTCCTCTGGATTGGTGTCGGCCTTGCGTTTTTCGGTGATCTTGCGGCCGCGCCGGAAAACCACGATGCGGTCCGCGACCTCGAAGACGTCGTGCATGTTGTGGCTGATCAGCACGACGGCGCGGCCGCTGTCGGCAAGCCGCCGCGTCAGTTGCAGCACCTTGCGCGTCTCGGCCACGGCGAGGGCGGCTGTCGGCTCGTCCATGATGACCAGCCGCGCATTGAGGTTCAGGGCCCGGCAGATGGCGACCGCCTGTCGCTGGCCGCCGGACAATGCGCCGACCGGCGCTTCCGGATCGGAAATGTGGGCGTCCAGCTCTTCGAGCAGTTCCTTGACGCGGCGCTTCATGGCGGCGCGCCGCAACAGCGGCACGCCGAGAAAGCGGTGGGTCAGCTCCCGCCCCAGGAAGACGTTTTCGGCGATGGACAGGTTTTCCGACAGCGCCAGTTCCTGGAAGATGGTGGCGATGCCGAGGTCTGCCGCATCCTGCGGAGAGGACAGCGACACCGGCTTGCCATCCATCAAGAGTTCGCCGTCGCTTTGCGGGTGCGCGCCGGACAGGACCTTGATGAAGGTGGATTTGCCGGCGCCGTTGTCGCCCAGAAGCGCCAGCACCTCGCCGCTGCGAATTGCAAGGTCCACATCGGTCAGGGCGGCGAGCGCGCCGAAACGCTTGGAAATGGACTTTGCCTCGATGAGGGGGCTGTCGGTCATCGTCGCCTCCCGGTCAGCGCGCTTCGGTCAGCCAGGACAGGATGTTGCTCCACAACCGCCCGTAGCCGTCCCATTCGCAGAAGGCCGGCGAAAGCCAGTGCGGCCCGATGTCGGACGTCCAGGCGGCGGTGCGGCCCTTCTGATAGGTGCCCGTCACCAGCAGCGGGTGGCCGCCCTGGTCGTCGGGCAGACGCAGCAGAAGGTCCGCGCCCGGCTTCACCTCCACCTCGTTGACGCCCAGCAGCAGCGGCCAGCCATCCTTCGGCAGGCCGGCCAACGCGGGGTGGTCGGCGACGAAGACGGGCGCGGTCCCTTCCGGAATCTCGACCCGATCGTCATAGGGAAGGCAGGTGACGGGCAGGGCCTCTTCCACCGGCGTGCGCCGCCAGCGGGCCTTGCCGTCGATGCCCTGGAACGAGAAATACCCGCCGATCATGAACAGGCCGCCGCCATCCGCCGTCCACTCGCGCAGCAGCTTCAGCCGGTTCGGCACCGTCTTGCTGTGCAGCCATACGGCCGGGGGCAGCAGCAGGGAATTGGCGCCGATGTCGGACAGGATGATCGCGTCGTAGGCGTCCAGTCCCGCACGTTCGAAGGGGAATGCCTCCACCGCTTCATGCGCCGGCATGTAGGTCAGCTCGAAGGGGCTGTCCTTCAGCGCCTTCACCAGCGGCTCGGCGCCGAGATGGAAGGTGACGGAGCCGAACTGGTCGAAGCCCTTGTAGTGGGTGGCCGAGCTGACCCAGCTTTCGCCGACCAGGAGTACCTTCTTTTTGACGGACATCGTATTTCCTTCTTTCTTTCAATTCAGGCGAGGTGGGCCACGGAGTGGCGACGGATCAGTTCCACCGGCAGGCGCGCCACGGTTGGACTGCGCGTTCCGGCAAGGGAGTCCATGGCCATGTCGAGGGCGCGTTCGCCCATGGCCTTCAGGGGTTGGCGGATGGCCGTTACCGGAACGGCCAGGATTTCCAATTGCCCGGCATCGTCGAAGGTGACGATGGAGATGTCGCGCCCGACGACCATGTCGCGGCGACGCAGCACGTGAAGCATCCCGATCAGGATCTCGTCGCTGGCGCTGAAGACGGCGGTGACGCCCGGCATCGTATCCAGGATCTCTTCCATGGCCGCTTCGCCATGGGCGATGGTGTAGCTGCCGAACAATTCCGAAACGATGGCGGCATCGCCACCCGCCTCGCGTACGGCGTCGTGAAGGCCCTCGGCGCGTTCGCGCGCGCTCATCAGGTCGCACGGGCCGCCGATATAGGCGATGCGGCGGTGTCCGTGCTCTATCAAATGAAGCCCGGCCAGAAGGCCGCCCTGCCGGTTGTCCGAGAAGACCTTGAACAGGTCCGTGCCGGGCACGTCCTCGTCCAGCAGCACGACGCGCGAGTCGCCGTTCAGCATGCCGGCCAACTGGCCGTCCGGGTCTCCGTGGTTGGTGGCGAAGACCAGCGCGTCGACCACGCCCGCGCCCAGAAGGTGCAGATATTCCAGCTCCCGTTCCAGGCTGTTGGACGTGGCGCACAGCATCATCAGCATGCCGCGCGCCTGGGCCGCGCGCTCTACCGCCGCCGCCAGATTGGAGAAGAACGGATTGTTGATATCCGGCACGACCAGCCCGATCGCGTCGGAACGCCCCAGGCTCAGGCTGCGCGCATGATGGTTCGGGCGGTAACCCAGCTCCCGGATGGCCTTCTGGATGCGCCGGCTGGTCGTTTCAGGCAGCGTCAACTGCCCGGACAGGTATCGCGACACGGCAGCCGGCGACAGCGCGGCGGCCTTGGCTACCTCACCCAGCGTCACTCGTTTCTTGCGTCCGATATCGCTCATAAACGCAAGGTTGTGTTTGTAAATCGCTTTAGTAAAGCGGTTAATTGTGACGCGCTGCCGCAATTTCACGCAAGTCTGTTCCAGTTACTTGAATGAAGTTCAAGTTAGCGGCATTCTGCCGCCACTTGGTTTGGGAGTGTCCGGCATGGCGCGCAGTTCGATCGACCTGAAAAGCGAGGGGGCCGCCGGACGTCTCGGCACCCGGTTGCGCCATACCAGGCAGATGCGCGGCATGACGCTGAAGGCGGTGGCGGCGGAGGCCCAATGCTCGGAAAGCCTTCTGTCCAAGGTCGAGAACGGCAAGGCCTCTCCTTCGCTTCCGATGCTGCATCGCCTGGTCGAGGTGCTGGGCACCAATATCGGCCGCATGTTCGAGGAAGCCGACGGCGAAGAGGGCATCGTCTATCGCGCCGGAGCGCGGCCGCTGATCGCGCTGGACCCGCTGCGGCAGGGGCGCGGGATCGCGCTGGAGCGGATCATTCCCTATGCGCCCGGCCATCTCCTGCAATGCAACATCCACCATCTCGCGCCATTCGGCGAAAGTGCCGGGCCGATCAGCCATTCGGGAGAGGAAGTCGGCTACGTCATCACCGGCGAGGTGGAGCTGATGGTCGACGATCTGGCGTTTCGGCTGGCGGCCGGAGACAGCTTCGCCTTTCAGTCGGAGCGCCCGCACCACTACCGCAATCTGGGTGCGGAACCGGCCGCCATCTTCTGGGTGAATACGCCACCCACCTTTTGAATGCACAATTGCGGTGCAAGATCGAAACATGCACGCAGTGCGTGCAAATCCCTTGACATAAATTCAAGTCTCTTGAAATCTCCACGAGCTCCGACGCCGGACAGCCGGCCGTGAACGCTCAAAGGAGACTTCAGACATGCGCCTGATCCGTAGACTTTCACAGACCGTGGCTGCCCTGTCGGTGCTGACCGCGGCCGCCGCACATGCGGACACCTATGCCCTGGTGACGATCAACCAGCAGGCTCTCTTCTTCAACCAGATCAATGACGGGGCCAAGGAAGCCGCCGCGGCCGCAGGCGTGGAGCTGGTGATCTTCGACGCCAACAACGTGCCGGCCGCGCAGAATACCGCCATCGAAAATTACATCACGCAGAAGGTGGACGGCATCATCCTGGTTGCCATCGACGTCAATGGCGTCAAGCCTGCCATCACCGAAGCCAAGGAGGCCGGCATTCCGGTAATCGCCATCGACGCACAGATACCGGACGGCGACAACGTCTCGTTCGTCGGCGTCGACAATGCCGCCGCCGGAGCCGATATCGGCAAGTTCTTTGCCGATTACGTCAAGTCGGACATGGGCGGCGAGGCGACGGTGGGTGTCGTCGGTGCGCTGAACTCGTTCATCCAGAACCAGCGTCTCGACGGCTTCAAGGAAGCGGCTGCGGCATCCGGCGATGCGGTCACCTTCACCGAGACGGTGGATGGGCAGAACGTGCAGGATGTGGCGCTGGGCGCCGCCGAAAACCTGTTGACCGCCAACCCCACCATGACGGCCATCTACGCGACGGGAGAGCCGGCGCTGATCGGTGCCGTCTCGGCGGTGGAAAGCCAGGGCCGCCAATCGGACGTCAAGGTGTTCGGCTGGGACCTCACCGCACAGGCGGTCAAGGGCATCGACGAGGGCTGGGTCACGGCCGTTGTCCAGCAGGACCCGGCCGGCGAAGGCAAGGCCGCCGTGGAAGCCCTCGTAACGTTGAAGGGCGGCGGCACGGTAGAGCCGATCATCAACGTGCCGGTGACGATCGTCACCAAGGAGAACGTCGACCAGTTCCGCTCGATGTTCCAGTGATCGAACCCGACCGGGCGCTGCGGCGCCCGGTATTTTCTTGTCCGCCCGGCCGTTGATGGCCGGGCCCCGAACGGAAATTGCCCATGCCATCCGCCCCTGCGGGAGACCGGGTCCATATGCGCGGCATCAGCAAGCGCTACGGCCCCATCCAGACGCTCGAAGACGTTTCGTTGCGCCTTGCGCCGGGCGAGGTCCTGGGCCTTGTCGGCGATAACGGCGCCGGCAAGTCCACCCTGTCCAAGGTGCTGTCGGGCGCGGTGGTGCCCGATAGCGGCACGATCGAGATCGACGGGCAGGCGGTCAGCTTCGCCTCTCCGGCCGACGCACGCGCCGCGCATGTCGAAATGGTCTATCAGGACCTGTCCTTGTGCGACACGGTGGACGTTGCCGGCAACATTTTTCTGGGGCGGGAGCCGCGCCGCCGCGTGGCGGGCCTGCCATTTCTGGACAAGGCGCGCATGCATGACGAGGCGCGGGCCATGCTGGACCGGCTGGGCATCGTCATCGCCGACACGCGTTTGAAGGTCGAGAACCTGTCGGGTGGCCAGCGCCAGTCCATCGCCATCGGCAGGGCGGCGTCCTTCGACCCCAAGGTGCTCATTATGGACGAGCCGACCGCCGCGCTGGCGGTGGCCGAGGTGGAAGCCGTGCTGGAGCTGATCCGCACCGTTTCGGCGCGGGGCGTCAGCGTGATCCTGATCACCCATCGCCTGCAGGACCTGTTCCTGGTCTGCGACCGGATCCAGGTGATGTACGAGGGGCGGGCCATTGCCGAAAGGCGGGTCGAGGACACCAATGTCGAAGAGGTCGTCAACCTGATCGTCGGACGCAAGTTCGATGCACGGTCGGCACGCCGCCACATCGAGGAGCCCCGGCCATGAGCAAGGTTCATCAGCCGCAGGCCGCGGCCTCCGAGCGGTTCCGCAAGGAAACGCTGGCCGACCGCTTCATCGCCAATGGCGGGGTTGCGTCCATCGCGGTCTTCTTCATCGCGGTCTGCCTCATGTTCGCGCTGTCCACCAACGCTTTCCTGTCGACGCCGAACCTTCTCAACGTCATTCGCCAGTCGGCGCCGCTGCTGATCGTTGCCGCAAGCATGACCCTGGTCATCACGACCGGCGGGATCGACCTCTCGGTCGGTTCCGTGCTGGCGCTCGTCTCGGCCCTGTCGGCGGCGCTGCTGCAGATGGGCGTGCCGTGGCCGGCCGTTATCGTGGCCATGCTGGCGCTGGGCTGCCTGATCGGGGCTATCCAGGGGTTCTTCATCGCCTATGAAGGCATACCCGCCTTCATCGTCACGCTGGCGGGCCTTTCGGTGATCCGGGGCGTGGCGTTGCTGATAACGGGCGGTTATTCCATCCCCATCGCGCCGGACAGCCCCTTCGTCGTGCTCGGGCGCGGCTGGCTGGCCGGAGTGCCTATTCCCGCCTGGATCGCACTTGCGGTTCTGATTGTGGCCTTCATCGTGTTCAACTCGACGCGCTTCGGCCGCTATGTCACCGGCATCGGCGCCAATGCCGAGGCGGTGCGGCGCGCCGGCGTCGATACCCGCCGGATCGTGCTGGGCGTCTACATGCTGTCGTCCGCAGCCGCAGCCCTGGCCGGCATCGTGCTGGCGGGGCGCCTCGGTTCCGGCTCGTCCAACGCCGGGCAGGGCTTCGAGCTGGAGGTCATCGCCGCCGTGGTGTTGGGCGGCACCAGCCTCTTCGGCGGCCGGGGCTCGATGACGGGCACGCTGCTCGGCGCGCTGACGGTTGCCGTCATCGCCAACGGGCTGATCCTGTCGCATATGTCGCCCTTCCTGACGCCGATCATCACCGGTTGCATCATCCTGATCGCCATATGGCTCAACTTCCGCCTCTTCCGGGGCACGGCACGGAGGCGCTGAGGCCATGGCTCTCGATTTCCAGTCCCCCGGCGCGCATTCGCCGGGCGCGTCTGCGGGCATCGGGGTACGCTCCGGACACGTCATGACGGTAACCGGGCCCGTGCCGGTGGACGAGATGGGCGTGACCCTGATGCACGAGCATATCGTGCTGGACGGCAGCGCCACCTGGCGCTGCCCCTGCGGCCCAGGCAACGAAGAGGTTTCGCAAGGTCCGGTGCGCATGGAGATCATCGGCGAGTTGCGGATGAACCCCTATGCCAACCTCGACAATGTATCGCTGCTCGATTCCGACCTTGCGCTCGCCGAACTCGATCGCTTCCGCGCGCTGGGCGGGCACACCGTCGTCGAGTGCACCAATTTCGGCATTGGGCGCGACCCTGCGAAACTGGCCCGCATCGCCCGGATGAGCGGGCTGAAGATCGTGATGGGCACCGGTTTCTATCTGGAGCATACCCATCCGGACTGGCTGTCCGGCATGGATGTGGATGCGGTGGCCGATTTCATCGTTGCCGATGTCGGCGGTGCGGCGGAGAAGCCCGACATCATGGCCGGCATCATCGGCGAGGTCGGCGTCTCGAAAGACTTTACTCCAGCCGAAATGAAATCGCTGCGCGGCTCGGCGCGCGCCTCGGCCCGGACCGGCGTGCCGCTGTCCATCCATCTGCCTGGCTGGGAGCGGCTGGCGCATAGCGTGCTGGACGTTGTGGAAGAGGAAGGCGCGGACCTGAGCCACACGGTTCTGTGCCACATGAACCCAAGCCACTCCGACCCGGCCTACCAGGAAAGCCTTGCCCGGCGTGGTGCATTTCTGGAATACGACATGATCGGCATGGACTATTATTATGCCGACCAGGATGCCCAATCCCCCAGCGACGAGGAAAACGCCCGCGCCATCGCGGCTCTGGTGGAGCGCGGCTTCGCGGACCGTATCCTTCTGTCGCAGGACGTCTTCCTGAAAATGATGCTCACGCGCTATGGCGGCTTCGGCTATGGGCATGTGCTGCGCAACTTCGTGCCGCGCCTGCGCCGCCTTGGCATGGAGGACGCCGCCATCGACCGGATGCTCGTGGGCAATCCGCGCGCGGTCTTCGCGGACCGCCCATGACGCTGCATGTCATCGGCAATATCTGCGTGGATATCGCGATGCGCGTTACCGCGTTGCCCGGGCCGGGCGAAACGGTGAACGCTGCCGACAGCCTGCGCGGGCCGGGTGGCAAGGGTGCAAACCAGGCGCTGGCCGCCAGCCGCGCCGGCGCTGCCGTCCGGTTTTTCAGCGCCGTCGGGCAGGATGGCGAGGGCGCCGGGCTGCTCGATCGTGTGGCGGCTGCCGGACTGCCCGTCATCGACATCGCAAGGGTCAGGGCCGTAACCGACATGTCGGTTGTTCTGGTGGCCGACTCGGCGGAAAACATCGTCGCAAGCTGCGTTGCGTGTGCCCGCGCCATCGGCGACGAAACGGTAGCGGCGGTGGCGAAGGCTTTGTCACCGGGCGATGCCATGTTGCTGCAAGGCAATCTGAATAATGCGGTCACACAGGCCTTGGCCGCTTTGGCGCACAATGCCGGCATCCGGCTGGCCGTCAACGCCAGCCCGCTGGATGGGTCCGCGTTTCCGAGCTGCGATCTTCTGGTCGTCAATCGGGGCGAGGCCGAGAGCCTGTCGGGAAACGGCGATATCGACGCCGCCATCGACAGGCTCCATGCCCTCGGAGCCCGGGATGTCGTCGTGACGCTGGGGGCCGAGGGCGCCACCGGGCTTTGCGGCGGTGCGCGGTTCTGGCGGCCGGCAAAGCCGGTCAAGGCCGTGGACACAAGCGGTGCCGGAGACGTTTTCTGTGGCGTCGTCGTAGCGCTATGGCATGCCGGCATGGCATTGCCGGAGGCCGTCGAACGGGCGGCCGGTGCCGCTGCGCTGGCGGTGACGCGGCCCGGCACTTTCGATTCGTGTCCCACCCGGGACGAAATGCAGGCGATCATGCTGCGGAAGGACTAGACATGGCATCCAACGGCTCTCCCGTCGGACGCGGCGATACCACGACGCTGCGCCGCATCTTCGGCGTCGACAAACCCCTGATCGGTGTCGTCCACCTTATGCCCATTCCGGGTAGCCCGCGCTACGACGGCAGCGGGGTAGAGGCCCTTTACGAGCGCGGCCTGGCCGACGCCAGAGCCTATCTGGACAATGGCTGCCACGGCGTGATCGTGGAAAATCATGGCGATGTGCCCTTCGCCAAGCCCGACGATATCGGCCCGGAGACAAGCGCCGTCATGGCAGTCGTGTCGGACAGGATCCGGCGCGAGTTGCAGCGCCCCATGGGCATCAACGTTCTGGCCAATGCCGCCATCCCGGCGCTGGCCATCGCCACCGCCTCGCAGGCCTCCTTCGTCCGGGTCAACCAGTGGGCCAATGCCTATGTGGCGAACGAAGGTTTCATGGAGGGCGAGGCCGCCCGCGCCATGCGGTACCGCGCGCTGCTTCGCGCCAATGGCGTCAGCATCTTTGCCGATGCGCATGTCAAGCATGGAGCCCACGCCATCGTCGCCGACCGCCCGGTGGAGGAACTGGTGCGCGATCTCGTCTTCTTCGACGCCGATGTGGTGATCGCCACCGGTCAGCGCACGGGCCATGCGGCCGACCCTGCCTATATAAGGATGATCCGGGAGGCGGGGGGGCTTCCGACACTCGTCGGCAGTGGCGTGACGCGGGACAACGTCAACGACATTCTGGCCGTCAGCGACGGGGTGATCGTCGCAAGCTCGCTCAAGCATGACGGCGTTTGGTGGAATGCCGTGGATGCCGAACGCGTCCGTGCCTTTGCGGCATCCGTCCGGTGACGCCGAAAATCGATGCCGCGCGCCTCCTGGCGCGTCTGGACGCCTTCGCCGCCATCGGCGCGACGCCGAAGGGCGGCGTCAACCGACAAGCGCTGTCGCCGGAAGACAGGCAGGCCCGCGCCCTGCTGGCAGAGCTTGCCGCGGCACGCGGCTTCGCCCTGCGTCAGGATACGGCATGCAACCTCTTCGCGCGGCGCGCCGGTACCGATGCGAACCTGCCGCCGCTGTTGATCGGCAGCCATCTGGACAGCCAGCCGACGGGCGGGCGCTTCGATGGGGCGCTCGGCGTTCTGGCGGCCTTCGAGGTGCTGGAAGCGCTGGACGATGCCGGCGTCTCGACGACGCGTCCGGTGGAGCTGGTGTCCTGGACAAACGAAGAAGGCAGCCGCTTCCAGCCGGGTGCGCTCGGCTCGCGTGCCTTCGCAGAGGGTGGCCTGCGTCCGGAATGGCTGCAGGCACAGGATGCCGCCGGCACGACACTGGAGGTGGGCTTGCGTGACACGCTGGCCGCCTTGCCCGGCGTAGCCGTGGAGCAACCCGGCCACCCGATCGCCGCCTATCTGGAGCTGCACATAGAGCAGGGCCCGGTACTGGAGCAGGAAGGGATCGCCATTGGCGCCGTCACCGGCATTCAGGGCACGCGTTGGTACGACGTGACCTACAGGGGTGCGGCGGCCCATGCCGGCACCACCCCGCTCGCCTTTCGGCGCGACCCGATGGCTGCGGCCTCCCTGGCGCTTGCCGAGCTTTTCGCCTCGATCATGCCGGGAGATGAAGACGTCCGGTTGACGGTCGGGCGCATCGCGGCTTCGCCGGGATCCATCAACGCTGTGCCGGCAGAGGTGCGCTTTTCGGTGGACCTTCGGCACCCGACCGTGCGGGGCTTGTCTGCGCACGAGGCAAGGCTGCGCGCTGTACTGGAGGATGCAGCACGCGACCATGGATGTACGGTCACGGTCGATCCCATGATGGAGATGGCCCCGGTGGCCTTTCCCGAAGACATGGTCGATCTGGTCGAAGAGGGGGCCCGTCTGGCCGGCGCATCGCACCGGCGCATCCTGTCGGGAGCGTTTCACGATGCCACGTTCATCGCCGGCGTTGCGCCGTCCGCCATGTTGTTCAGCCCCTGCCGGGACGGCGTCAGCCACAATGAATCCGAGCATGTCGAGCCGGACGATATCGTGCGGGCGGCAGAGGTCTTGCTATCGACGTGTATTCTGTGGCTTAAGTAAACCTTGCGTCATTCCTCTGCCCTTGGGTCACGCGTTGCCATTGGCAATAGAGGTGCGACAATTCGCGCAACAACAATTGTTGATCGAAAATCCCCGCCCTCGAAGTATTTTTCGTTTGAAGCGTGTCCGGAAAATTTCGCAATCACGATTAGCGCGTGATTTGCGTTCGATTCACCCATGGAGGGATGTATGAAGAAGTATCTGGTCCTCGGCCTTCTGGCCGGCACGGCAATTCCGGCTTCGGCCGCGGATGTCATCTATGAAGAGCCGATGGTGACCCCGGTCGTCGCACTTGCCGTTCCGTCGTGGACCGGCTTCTACCTGGGCGTCCAGGCAGGCGGTGGCTTCAACCCGTCGAACCCCGACAATTTCAGCATCGTGCCCAGCTTCCCCGGCGCGTTCCCGGGCAGCGCCTTCGGCAGCAACTATGAGTCCAGCTTCGAATCCGGCTTCGTCGGCGGCGGTCACGTCGGCTACGACTACCAGATCGACAACTGGGTCGTCGGTGCCGTTCTGGACATCAACGCTTCGGATCTCGGCCAGCGCCAGAGCGCCTTCTCGAGCACCCCGGCATTCTACACCGCCGAGCGTGACCTCGACTATTTCGCAACGGGCCGCCTGCGCGCCGGTTACCTCGTCACCCCGACCACCCTGGCCTACGCCACGGGCGGTGTCGCTTACGGTGACGTGAGCTACAAGTTCTCTGCCAATTCGGCGCCTTTCGCCACGGCAGCGGCTTTCTCCGACAGCAATGATCGCTGGGGCTACACCGTCGGCGGCGGCCTGGACTTCCTGGTTGCCGAGAACATCTCGATCGGTGTCGAGTACCTCTACACCAACCTCGGCGATGACGATTCCTTCACGCGTTTCGTAGCCGGCCCGTTCGGCGGCGGCGTTGGCGGTTTCACCGACTTCACCGGTTCGGACGATTTCGACTTCCACACGATCACGGCGAAGCTTTCGTACCGCTTCAACTAATAAGAATGCGGGCCGCCCATCGGGCGGCCCGCATGCCTTTCAAGATCATGCAGCGTGGCGATACTCGGTGCCGAGATTGCCGTTCCAGACGGAGTACCAGGTCTGGAACATCTCAAGCTGCGCCTTCGCATAGCCGCGCTGGCTTGCCGACAGGCTGTCGCTCTCGTTGAAGTGCAGCTCGTATTCCGGGTTACCGGTCAAAACCATCAGATATTTATAGAACAGAACCAGGTCCGGCCCTTCGTCGAAGGTCGACAGGACATGGAGCGCGCTTTCCAGCTCCAGCGCGCGGCGGCGGGCCTCCGGATCGCCCTTGGCGGCCGCAGCCGACAGGCCGCACAGATGAAGCACTTCCGCCGGTAGCACATTGCCGATCCCGGTGATCGCGCCCTTTGCCCCGCAATTGATGAAACCATGGCAGACGGCGGTATCCACGCCGACCATCAGCGTCACCGCATCGTCCTGGCTGGTGATGTGCTCGGCGGCATAGGTGAGGGAGTCGGTGCCCCCGAACTCCTTGAAGCCGACAAGGTTGGGGTGCTCGGCCCGCAAGGCGAAGAACAGGTCCGCCTTCGTGGCAAAGCCGTAATAGGGGCTGTTGTAGATCACCGCCGGCAGGTCCGGAGCGGCCGACAAAATCGCCTTGAAATGCGCTTTCTGCGCCGCGGGCGAGGGCCCGCGCGACAGGACACGCGGAATGACCATCAGCCCCTTGGCGCCTGCCTTCTGGGCATGGGCGGCATGCGCCGCTGCGATGGCCGTGTTGACGGCGCCCGTTCCGGCAACCACCGAAATGCCGGCATCGGCAAGGCGCTCGACGCCCTCCATGCGCTGCGCGTCCGTCAGAAGCGGCCAATCTCCCATCGAACCGCAATAGACGACCGACGACATGCCCTTCGACACCAGCTCGCGGCCCTTGCGCACGAGTGCGTCGAAATCCGGTGTCCTGTCGGCCTTGCAGGGCGTCATCAGGGCCGGCATGCAACCTTCGAATACGGAATTGTCCACGGCACTCTCCATCGGCTAGATCCGACACCATAATAGGCGTTGTATTTTCTTTGTCGACAAGAAACTGGAGCTAGAGAAGGATTTCCGCGTTGACTCGCGCATCCGCGCTGACTGCCGTCTGGATATGGCCGATGATCTGCCTGGCGTGGGCGGCGGCAAGGCCGTCGGCCTCGTCCACCGCGCGCCGGCCGATCGCGGCGATCAGCCCTTCGTGCTCGTCCACGTAATCGCGCGGCAGCATGTCGTTGAAACTGGAGTAGTACAGCCGCAGGATGCGGCGGCCTTCATCCAGCAGGCGCGTGAACATGTCGGTGTAATAGGCGTTGCCGCCGGCCCGTGCGATCTCCAGGTGGAAGTCGCGGTTGGTGGCGATCATCGCTAGCGCATCTCGCCGTGCGACCGCCGCGACGAAATCGGCCTGGCGTGCCTCTATGGCCTTCATGGCGTCCGCGTCGTGATTGGCGGCGGCAAGGCGCGTCGTCACGCGATACATCAGGGTGAGCGCATCGAAGAAATGCGGCAGGTTCAGAAAGTCGATCTGCGCAACGATGGTGGCGCGGTTGGGCAGGGTGACAAGCAGACCCTCGCTGAGCAGGCGCACCATCGCTTCGCGGATGGGTGTACGCGACATGGCAAAGCGCGCGGAGAGCTGCACTTCGTCCATGGCGCTGCCGGGCTTGAGCTTCAGTTCCACGATCTCGTTACGCAACGTCTCGTAGACGAAGCCCACCCCGGCTCCACGTTTGTGTATCGGCGTATCCTGCATGCCTGCGCTGTCGGCCATCGTAAGCCCTTTCCTGCCAGTTCACCCTGGCAGGTTGACCATATTCCGAAGCGTCAGGCTATGCGCGTGGCATCGCCATGGCGTCACGCGGCCCGTGGCCAGGCAGGAAGCGGATCGGGCAGGCGGCTCCAGCTTTCCGGCGAGAAACTCTCGGACGCCACCAGGCAGGCATCCAGCTCGGCCCGAAGGGCCGCCTCATCCATCGGATCGGTGCCGATGAAGACGATTTCCTGCCGCCGGTCACCCCATTCGGGGTCGATGAGGCCGCCCATCATGGCCTTCCATTCGGGGTGATCCGGCCAGTGCTGCTTCGGCACCGCTGCCCACCACAACCCCCGCTTGCCCGTGCGTACAAGACCGCCAGCCTGGCTGATCTCTCCGACGAAGTCCGGGCGCGTCGCCAGCCAGAAAAAGCCCTTTGCCCGCACGACGCCCGGCCATGAGCGATCGACGAAGGCTTGGAAGCGCGCGGGCTCGAAAGGGCGGCGGGCCCGATAGACGAACGATCGGATGCCGTATTCCTCGGTTTCGGGCACATGGTCTCCGAAGCCGTTCAGCTCGCGGAACCACAAGGGATGCTCGTGCGCCTTCTCGAAGTCGAAGAGGCCGGTGCCCAGAATGGCCTTCGGGTGGACCTCGCCGAAATCGGTCTCGACGATCTGCGCGTCGACATTCAGGGCGCGGACGATCTTGCGCGCCGCGTCGAGCTGCTCGGCGCTGGCCATCGACACCTTGTTCAGGACGACGACGTCGGCGAACTCGATCTGCTCGACCAGCAGATCCACAAGCCGCCTTTCGTCGTCTTCGCCAAGGGATTCGCCGCGCTCACGGATGAAATCGGAAGAGGCGTAGTCGGCCAGAAGGTTGGCTGCATCCACCACCGTTACCATCGTATCCAGCCGCGCGACATCGGACAGGCTGTCTCCCGCCTCGTCCCGAAACTCGAAGGTGGCGGCAACGGGCAGCGGCTCGGCAATGCCGGTGGACTCGATCAGCAGATAATCGAACCGACCCTGGCGGGCCAGGTCGCGCACTTCGGCCAGAAGGTCGTCGCGCAGCGTGCAGCAGATGCAGCCATTGGTCATCTCCACCAGCTTCTCGTCGGTCCGCGACAGGTTGGCCCCGCCGTCGCGCACAAGGCTGGCGTCGATGTTCACCTCGCTCATGTCGTTGACGATGACGGCAACCCGCATGCCGTCCCGATTGGCCAGGACGTGGTTGAGAAGCGTGGTCTTGCCGGCTCCCAGAAAGCCCGAAAGGACGGAGACAGGTAGGCGTTGCATGGACGGTCCCTCAGCATGGAATGACGTGATTTCGAACTTAGTAATGTTATAAAGTAACATACGCAAGCCCGATGCGGTGAGGCCAACCGGGGGTTGGACATAATGTCCAATCCAAGAGCCTGCCTGTCGGCGCCTATATGGCCGTTGCGGCGTGACGGCAGGCGGCGTGGATGGACATCGGAGACTGCCGAAGGGTTTGATCGATATGGATATGAGCCAGAAGAAGCTTGTGTTTTATGTGACGACGCTGACGGCAGGATGCCTGTCGTTTCTGGCGATCGCGCTGACGGTGATGATGCCTGCCTGAATATGCTTGCCGCAGCATCCCTTCCGGCCGGGTCCGGCGGAACGCGGTGCTGCCGGATGAATTGAAGCTGCATGGACAAGCAAGTGCAGCGGATCATCGAAACTGTGGCGGCGGCGTTTCCGGTCGATGGCGAAATAGCCGTCGATGGGGCCTGGTCAGGGCAGGTGGCGCTGTGCGCCTGCGTGCCCGCCTGCAACGAGGAACGTCTGATCGGCCGTTCTCTTCAGGCGCTAAATGAGGCGCTGGACGAAGGCGACGGTGTCATTGTCCTGGCCAATGGGTGCCGCGACGCGACGGCGCGCACCGCGCTGGATGTTATGCAGGGCTGGACGCGGCCCTGGCTGCTTCTGCAATGCGAATGGCATGTGGGCCAGGGAAGCGCTCCGCGTGCGCGCCGGCTTGCGATGGATATCGCGACAGCGTTGAGCCCCGATGCCCTGCTTCTGTCCACGGACGGCGACACTCTTGCGGCCAACGGGCTGGCAGGCGCCTACAGGGCAGCATTTGCGCGTGGCGGCGATCTCGTCTGCGGCACCATAGACTTCATAGCCGAGGAAGCCGCACTGCTGCCGCAAGCCGACCCTGCCGGCGAGTATCTGCTGCGGGAGTTCAGGGCCGTCTCGCGCGAAATCGCGGAAATGCTGTGTCCCGACCGCGACAATTCCTGGCCGCACCATGGCAATATCGGCGGGGCCAATTTCGCCATTACCGGTAACGCCTATCGCGCGGTCGGCGGATTGCCCACTCCGCCGTCCGGCGAGGATCGTGCCCTGCGGCGCATGGTTTTGGGCCTCGGGCTCCGCGTTCTCTATGTGGATACCGCGCGCGTCGCGACGTCACCCCGGCTGGATGGCCGGGCGCGTGGCGGCCTTGCCGACGAATTGCAGCGCAACCGGACCGAAGCGGACCCGATCGTCGACGAATTGCTGGAAGCGCCGGAGACGCTGCTGCTGCGCATGTGCGCTCTGCGCGATTTTCTGGCCGCGCCGGACGTTGCTTCACGCCGCTCGGTGCTGGCCGGCATCGACATCCAGGGCAAAGAGCTCGACGAACTGGCAGAGAAGGGTGAAAGGCGCGCCTTTCACATGGCCGAGGATGCAAGCCCCATATTGGCGCGGCGCGTTCTGCGGCTTTCCGATCTGGCCCATCACCTGCCGGACCTCTTGAAGATCAGGGACGCCATCGCAGGAGATCGATCCGAAACCGCTCTGCGCCGTGGCGCGCAACGGGTTGGAGCTCCGGTCCGAACAGCGCGATGAAGAAATCCGCGCCGGCGGGGGCATCGAGCGGCGTTTCGGTATCGCCAAGATACGACACGATCAGCATGGCCGCACCGGGTACCATCTGCATGCGTGTCAGCCCGGCCAGGCGCTCCAGCTCCTTTTCCGGCAGATAATAGAGCAGTTCCGAGAAGATCACGAGATCGTAGGGCCCCTCCGGCAGGTCGTCGGGCAGCCGCCCCTGCACGAGGCGAAGCCCCTGCGGGGCCGATTGTTGCGCGCGTTCGATGATGTCGGCTGCCTGGTCGATGCCGGTGGCGCGCCTGGCTTGTCCGTGCGCCAACAGGTCTCGGGCAAGGCAGCCCTCTCCGCACCCCGCCTCCAGCGCATGGTCGAAACGCGCGTCGCCCAAAAGCGCGCGTGCGGCGTCCCGCTTGCCGCGCTCATAGGGTGAGGTGCGAACGTCCCATGGATCTGGGCTTGCGCTGTAGATGGCGTCGAAATGGGCGGCGCCGGGCGCCTCGCCCGGCATATGCAACCATGACAGGCGTTCGAAATCGCTGTCGTGAAGCGTCAGGAACCAGTCCGGCAAGGTGAAGCCTGCCGGGTCGTCCGGAACGACATGCCCAAGCTGGCTGGCATGAAAGGCGAGGGCCTGCCGCTTGGCTTCCCGGTCGGTTGTCACACGGAAGGGCGTCAGGTCGTCCTGGCGAAACGGCGCATCGGGCGCCAGCCGGCAGGTCCATACCTCGTAGAACAGGATACGAAGCTGCGGCAGCCGCGCCTGCAGATCGAGCGCCAGGTCTGCCGCCGCGTGATGGTCCGGGTGCGGGTCGTCCGGATGCGGCGCGGCAATCGCCGTGACGCCGAGTTGCCGGCATCGCTCGACAAGCGGGTCTACGGCGGCGGCGCGCCCGGCGTCCCAGCGGCTGGCGCCATCGGGCAGGCCAAGGCGCACCCACTCCGCGTGCCCGCAGCCCAGCGCCTCCACGGCGGCGAGCTGCTCGCCGGCGCGAATTTCCGCCAGCCTGCGGGGCGGCACCGCCACCGACCCGGGATGTGAGCCGTCGCCATCCGTCAGAGCGACGATGATGAGGGGTCGTCTGCGCCGGGCAGCATCCAGCAGTAGCGCCGAGCAGGCGATGGTCTCGTCGTCCGGATGCGGGGCGATCACCATCAATGCGCCATCGCCCACAAGTACGCCGACATCGGACACCGGCGCTGTCTCGAACCGATCCGACCATGCGCCGTATGGCCCACTCACGCGCCGATGCTTTCGCTGACGGTGACCGCATGTTCCAGCAGGATGGCGTCGGGGTTGGCTTGCCGCAGATAAACGGCAAGGTCCGCTGCCCGGATGGACAGGGGATGCGTTCGGTGGAAGCCCGACAGTCCGATCGCCCTTTGCGCCAGCTCGATGACGGCCAGCGCGGATTCCTCCGTCACCAGCCGCGCATAGGCGGCAAGGGCCGTCGCCTCTTTGATCGCATCGCCATTGCGGGACGATGCGGCGGCTTCCACCCGCGCGGCCGCGTCATGCACCCATAGTCGCGCGGTGCGCGCCTGCATGGCCGCCCGGCCCAGCCGCTGCTTTTGCAAAGGGTGGGCATCGTGCCCACGCTCTTCCAGCGTGGAACGCATGATGGCGACGATGGCCGTGACCGCGCCAAGCTGGGCTGCGGCACACCGCCAGATACCGCCCACGAAATGCGGCTCGCGCCGGTAATCGCCCGGATTGCCCACCAGTTCGGCCCCGGAAAGACTGACGCCCTCGAAGGAATAGCGCCCCGACAGCGAACGCTCCATGCCCCCATGGTTCCATCCGGACAGGTCCATGCGGTCGGGTGTGCGCACCTCGACAAGGGGCAAAAGAGGCGCCGGACCGGTGAACACCGGGATAAGCGCGGAATGCACGACGCCGACGCCGGATGCGTAGCGCTTGGCGCCGCTCATGCGCCAGACGGCTCCCTCGCAGACCAGCGTCACCGGCGGAGTGTCGTCGGCACCCCAGATGCCGAGAAGCTCGCCGGACAAAGCAAGGTCGGCGACGCGCTCCTGCTGGGCGGCCGAGCCATACAGGTGCACAAGCTGCAGGACGTTGACATGGCCTTCCAGCAACCGGGCAAGGCTGAGGTCCACGGCGCCGATGCATTCGAGAGTATCCGCCAGTCCCTGCCAGGGCATATGGAAGGCAAAGCCGCCTTCGCCGGAGCCTGTCGGCACGATCCCGGCGGCCAGAAGCCCATGTTTCGCCAGTATGGCGACAAGGCTTCGGGTGGCCGTGTCGGGATCGGCTGCGAGCTGTGCGGACAAGGCCCGCGCGGTGTCTGCGAGCGTGGTTGTCGCCGCTCTTTTCTGGGCGGTTCCCGGCTTCATGCCACGCGCACCGGCAAGGGCGTCGGCGTGGCGGCAGGCACCTGCTGCGGCGCAGCCTCCCAGAGGGAATCCGTCAGCGTTTCCAGCCAGCGCGCACCCCGCGCCGCGGCGTCGGGCTCGTGGAGCGAAGCGAGGATGGACCCATCCAGACGACGTGCCGCGTCGAGGAGGTCCAGCCAGGCAGGGAAATCCCCCGGCCATTGCGGCGCGGTGACGGCAGCCCCGATGGCGACGAGCGCGTCGGCCTTGCGATGCTGCTCCGAGAAGTAGCGCCATTCCGGCATGACGATCAGCTTACCCGATGCGCGGGCCACTTCGTGGATCGTATTGTCTCCGGCCGAAGCGATGACGATGTCGGCGGCTGCCAGATAATCCGGCACGTTGTCCACCCAGCCCAGCTTGAGAAGGTTGGCGAAATCGGTTTCGTGGCCTTCTTCCAGCGTCGGTCCGACCGCGATCCACAGGGCATCCGGCGCGGCGCGCGCGCCGACCGTCAGCGCGGCATAGGGCGTGCCGGCGCCGCCACCGCCCGTCAGCGCCAGTATGATCTCGCGGTCCGGGTCCAGCCCCAGCCGCCTGCGGGCATCGGCGCGCTGGGGTATTTCGGCCTTGGTCGTGCACAGGCCGCCAGTGTAGCAGGTGCGCGCGCGCAGGGCTGCCGGGTAATCGTCCTGCTCCAGCCGTTCGTCGAAGGGCGCGAGCATGCCGACCGAGGCCTCGTAAGACCCCATATGCGCAACGTCCGCGCGGTTGCCATGCATGCGGATCTGCACGCAAGGGACGCTGGCGATGCGGGACAGAAGCGCGATCTCGGCCGATACGTCCACGACGAACAAGCCGACCTCGCGGGCATCGAGATGATCGAGGATGATGCGCATCGTCCGCCGCATCTCGGACAGGCCCAACGGCACGCAGTGCATGACGCTGGGGGTCGCCTCCGCGAAAAGGCGCGGCGTCGGCACCGCTGCGCCGATCATGTTGGGCAGGGGAACAATCTCGATGTCGCGCGAAAAACCATCGAACAGATGCGGACCGGCCGTCAGCACCGACACCGGACGGTCCAGCGCCATCCGCTCTACCAGCGCCATCGTGCGGCTGGCGTGGCCACGTCCCTGATGGTGGACGAAGAATGATATGGGCCGCTTCATGACGGTCTCCGATGCGATCAAGAGTACAGGACGCTGCCGGGCTGGCGCGCGGCGTCGATTTCCGAAGGGGTGGGGCGACGCCTGATGTCGATGAGACCGTCATCCGGGCGCCAGTCTATGTAGCCGGCATCACGGAACTGCCCGAGCCAGTAATCCATGCACCAGCGCCCATGCCGGGTGTGGAACAACTCGGCGTTGCGCAGGATATGATCGAACTGCTGCAGCGGCGGAATATGCACCGCATGGTGCTGGTGATACGCCCGCGCGTCGGCCGTCCAGAACAGCGGTATGCCCGCCTGGGCAAGCCGCAGGGCAAAGTCCGTTTCCTCGCCGCCATAACCGACGAAGCTTTCGTCCATGCCGCCGATCCGGTCCCAGGAGGCGCGTCTTATGGCAAAGGACAGGCCCCACAATTCGCCATGGTCTGGCTCGCGCCGCACGCCCTTGTCCGGCATTGCAGGCTTTGCGGGATGGCGGCGGCCGAAGAGGTCCAGCTTTGCATAATCGATCCCACCATCCACGGCGCCCTGCGGAAGATACAGGACCTCGCCCAGGAAAACGCCCTCGGCGTTCTGCTCTGCCGCGGCCAGATAAGAGGCAACGAGGCCGGGAGAGGCGATACAATCCACGTCCAGGAAAATCAGCAGCTCGCTTTGCGCAGCCTTCGCGGCCGCATTGCGCGCCAGCGCCAATGGCATCGGTTCACCCGGTACGACTAGGTTTCGCACAGGACAGCCGGGGTCTGGCAGGCCTGCAAAGGGCTCGGGCTGCATATACGCGATGATAAGCTCTTTCGGGCGCACACTCTGCGCGGCGATGCCTTGCAGCAGATTGCCCAGGCTGGCATGCCGGCCGCGGACGAGCGTCAGGACGCTGGCTTCCATCCGACCCTCCCATTGGATCGGAAATGCGCAACGCCCTCGATAATGCCGCGCGCATGCGTGCCCTGTGCCACATAGGCATGGGCAAGCGCCGGCAGGCCGGCAAGGTCGTCGGAGTAATTGGCGACGATGATCGACTGCGGCATGATGCCCAGCATATCGATGTCGTTGCCGCTGTCGCCGGCGACATAGACCGAGTTGACCGGAAGCCGGTAGTTGTTACGGACGAACTCGACGGCGGAGCCCTTCGAGACGCCGTGCGGCAGCACGTCGAGATAGCGTCCATGGCTGTGCACGACGGAAGCAGCGATGCCGGCCGCCTCCAGCCGTCGCCGCACCGTAGCCGCCGTGTCCGGCCGCCCGTCCGAAAAGTAGGACAGCTTGAAGGGGCGTTGTTCCAGCGGCGCCTGCGGTGTCAGGCCCTCTATTCCCTCGATGGCGCGGATCACTGCCTCGCGCCGCCAGCCACGCCGAACCTTTCGCCGCCATGCCGTGTCCGCCATGTAGCTGATGCCGTCGGAGGCAAGGTGATAGATCTCGGAGCCGACCGAGGTGATCATCACCTGCGGGCGGGGTGCGTTCTCCTGCTCGATGATCGCCATCGCACTGTGAAAGGAGCGGCCGGTGGCCACGCCGAAGGCCAGGCCCGGCTGCCGGCACTGCCAGTCCCGAAACGCCAGAAGGCCATCACCGCAGCCGACCAGCGTGTTGTCGATATCGGACACCAGAAGGCTGGTCGGGCGGGGATGCGGCCCGGCCGGGTGCAGGATGGATCGAAGCAGCCCGTCATATCGCGTGACATGCCGTTTCCAGTCATACGCGTCGGCGGCCGACGCGCCGCCACGGGCGTAGCGGTCCCAGCGCGTATTATCCGACAGCATCGTCAGCGCGGCACGGGCGATGCCGTCCGCATCGCGCGGATCGACTAGCATGCCGTTGCCGCAGGTCTCCACGATGTCGTTCGGCCCGCCGCTGTCTGTCGCGATGATGGGCAGTCCGGCGGCGGACGCCTCCAGCAACGTCAAGCCGAACGGCTCGTTCAGCGCCGGGTTGACGAAGATGCCGCGCCGGCTGGCGGCATAGGCGTAATAGGACGGTATGTCCTGCGGGGCATGATGCTTCGGATAGGCGGCCTGCCCGTAGAGATCGTAGGTGTCCACCAGATGCAGGATTTCGGCGAGGACGCCGGAGGTCTCGGCATCGCAATGCGCAAGATCCGTACGGGTGCCGGCCACGATGACAAGGTTTGCGCGCGCGCGCAGCTCCGCGCTGCGCCCGAAGGCCTCGACCAGTGTCGTCAGATTCTTGCGCCGGACAGGGCGGGCGATGGCAAGCAGGCATGGCTTCGACGGATCGCTCAGGAAGCGGGCCATTTCCGTTTCGACGGCGGGTGTCGGGACGGCATCCCGGAATGCGGCAAGGTCGCTGCCCGGCGGCAGGATGCGGATACGGCCGGGCTCGTATCCACGGTACATCGCATATTGCACCTCGGCTTCGTCGCGTGAGGAGGCGATCATGAGAGAGGCATCGCACAAGGCGGTTTCTTCTGCCTCGATCCGCTCGGCCATGCCGGGCAGCCCACCGTCGATCGTCTCGAAGGCAGCCTGTTTTACCCGGCCAAGGGAGTGCGCGGTAAAGACGAATGGAATGCCCAGCCGCTTCCGGACGATGGAGGCCACGCGCCCGGCATCGGCATAGTGCGCATGGATGATATCGGGCCGCCCATTGGCCTCGATCCACGCGACGAGGCCATCTGCGAAGCTGTCGACCTCTTCGTGCATCTCCTCTTTGGTGACGTAGCCGGGGTTTCGCGTCGGAAGGCGCAGGATACGGACGCCGGGCCCGCACACCTCGTCGGCGATTTCGTATTCCGGCCCGATGCCGGAAAACCGGCGCGTTGCGATAACGTGCCGATGGCCGGGATGCCCCTCGGCAGCAGCCTCGACCAGCTCGAGGAGGTAGCGGATATGCCCGCCGGTATCGGCTGTCAGCCCGTATTCGACTCCGTGTCCCTTGAGGCACCCTTGAAGTGCGACGTGCAAGATGAACATACCCGCTCCCTCGGCAAACAAGGAAAGCGCATGGCAAGCACGCACCACACCTCATCGCCACTTCGTGTTGCCCAGGTCGCGCCCGGAATCTTTCCGGTTCCGCCCCGCGATCATGGCGGAACCGAACGCGTGATCGGTGACCTATGCGTTTCTCTCAAACAAGCAGGAGTTGAAGTAACGCTGTTTGCGCCTTCGGATAGTGCGGCGCCGGTGCCGCAGGTCGGTAAGCTGCCGAGTTTGCTTAGCCTGGAAAATAAATATGGTTCCGTACCCCCGTCGATTCCGTCCGTTCTGGAAGCAGTTCGTATGGAAGAACTGAGGTTGCAACTGGATAATTTTGACATCATCCATTGCCATGGCGAATTTTTCCATGCCGCACTATTAGGCAATCGGCGTCGGCACTCGGTGACAACGATTCACTGGCGCGTCGACGAACTCGACCGCGAATTGTTCTTCGCATCCTTTCCCGATCTCCCGGTCGCAGCCATCTCTGCGGCGCAGAACGCCATGCTGCCGCCAGCCAACCGAACCCGTGTGGTTCATCATGGGCTCGCACGGGACCGCTATGCGGCGGGGCCTGGGGAGGGCGGTTACCTTGCCTTCATCGGCCGGATGACCGACCAGAAGCGTCCGGACAGGGCCATCCGGGTGGCGCGTGCCGCAGGCTGGAAGATCCGGCTGGCGGGTACGGTGGATGTCGGCAATCCCCAGTATTTCGAGCGCGAGGTTGCCCCGTTGCTGGGGCCCGATGCGGTGTATGAGGGCCCCCTCGACGATGCCGGCAAGCAGCAGCTCCTGCAGGGTGCCGCCGCGCTTCTGTTTCCGGTCGACTGGCCGGAGCCCTTCGGCCTGGTGATGATCGAAAGCATGGCCTGCGGAACGCCGGTGATCGCCTGGGACAAGGGCTCCGTATCCGAGATCGTTGAAAACGGCGTTTCGGGCTTCGTCGTCGATGACGAGGCCGGGGCGGTCTCTGCCATAAAGCGCCTGGACGAGCTCGACCGAGGCATCGTACGGCAGCGCTTTGACGCGCGCTTCACGTCCGAGCGCATGGCCGCCGACTATATCGCGCTGTACCGCTCGCTTCTGGATGGAAGGCAGGGCTGATGCGGTGCTGCCTTCTTGCCTGGGATTACCCGCCATCGCCAAGTGGCCTTTCTACCGCCGCGCGGGAAATTGCCGAAAGCCTTGCGGCAGCCGGCTGCGATATGACCGTCGTGACGCTGGACCGGGTCGGCGTGCAGCAGGAGCGCGGTGTGCGCGTAATCGGTGCCGCTATGGACAAGGGGGCTCCGCTGGCGCGGCTGCGCCTGTGGGGCGGTATCGGCCATCTCGCGGCGCCCGTCGCCTTCCGGCGCGCGGTGAGGGCGCTGCACGGCGAACGGCCTTTCGACATCGTGGAGGCGACGAACTGGTATGCGCCGGCCGCTCTCCTGGGCCGTCCCAGCGATGCGCCGCTGGTGTCGCGCATATCGACTCCGGCTGCCTATTCCAGAACCGAGGCGCAGAGCCTGCGCGAAAGGCTCGACAATCTTGCGGCTGACCGGCTGGAGCATCGGCAGATCGCCCGCTCCAGCGGGCTCATCTCCAATTCGGCCGTGCACGCGCGCGGCATGGAAAGCCATTACGGCATCGGCAGCGGCGTGCCGCATGCGGTGATCGGCCTTTCCCTGCCGCCGGAGTTTCTGGCGGTGGCGGCGGACGCGCCGTTCGATACCGGTGGCCCCGCACGCATTCTGTTCGTCGGCCGCGCAGAAGAACGCAAAGGCTTTGCGGAATTGCTGGCCGCGGTGGAGCGGCTGGCCGAAGAGGCGGAGACCGGCTCCGGCGCTGAATTTTCGCTTCGGCTTCTCGGGGTATCCGAAGCCGATCTGCCAGGCGGGCTTTCGCCGGCGGCCCGCGCCCGGACAGAAGCACTGGGGCGCCAGCCGCAAGAGCGCCTGATGCGCGAATATGCGAGCGCGCACATCGTTGCCGCACCCTCGCGCTATGAAAGCTTTGGCCTTGTCTACCAGGAGGCTATGGCCTTCGGACGGGTCATCCTGGCCAGTGCGACGGATTCCAGCGCACGCGATTTCGTGGCCGATGGCGGTGTGCTGGCGGACGAAACGTCGGTGGATGCCATCACCGACGCCCTGCGTCCGCTGGTCGCCTCGGCCGATTTGCGCAAGCATCACCGGGAGAGAGCCTTGAAGGCGGCGGGGCGTTTCACCCGGCAGTCGCTGGCGCAGGAGACGCTGGATCTTTACCGCGCCGCCATCGCGCGCCATCAGGGGCGATAGGGCGTCAGAAGCTCGCGGGCCTCCGAAAGGCGGCCCTTTCCGGGCGAAAGCTGCTCGTAGATCCGGGAGCGGCGCGCCACGCGCTCGCTGTCCAACGTATGCTCGATTGCGCCATGAAGCGCGATCGTGCTGCGTTGCCATGGGCGGTCGGGACGCTCGTGGACCTGTCCGCGATAGCGCACGTCCCTTCGGTTCAGGCGGTATTGCGTATCGGGGAAGAGATCGGACAGGACGCCGTCCACCATGTTGCGTCGGGCAAGCCCGATGGACACGACGCCCGCCGCTTCGGCGGCCCGGGCAAGGGCGGGCAAGGCCGATGCCGTTTCCTGCGATACGGTCTCGTCATCGTCCAGTTGCAGCATCCATGCGCTTTCGCAAAGGTCCTGCAGGGCATTGCGCTGACCCGCGAAATCGCCGTCCATCGGCCGATAGGCGATCCGCAGACGGCCTTCACGCAACTCGCTGCGCGCGGCGCCGTCGCACAGGACGATTGCCTCGGACGCCCAATCCAGATGGCGCCGTGCCTTCTCCACGCAGGCCTCCAGCCTGTCGGCCCGGCACATGATGCCCAACGAAACGGCGCTGCGCGGAGCGGTATCCATTGGGGTCAGTCGCGCCCGCGCCATAAGCGGCGAGTGGGGCACGGACAAAGCGCGCTTCTGGCGGCGGCCGGAGGGCAGCGCCAGCAGCGCAAACCGCGTTGCCGCTATGCGCAGCGTGAACATATCGAACCCCAGCTCTGCCGGCGGTGCGAAAACCGGGCCGCCAAAGGCGGTCGAAAGGGCGTTGCGCAGCCGCGCGGCGTCGCGCCGATGCATCAGGAGGCCGCACGAAAGGCATGCCAGCGGAAACCGCAACACGCCTGCCGACGGGTCCACCAGATGACGCCGCGTCGGCGCGACGGCGCGGGCAAAGCAGACCGGGCAGCGCGTCACGCGTTTTTCAGATTGCGTTCGACGCTTTGCAAATGCACCCGCATCGCAATGCACGCACCCTGCGTATCCCGATCATGGATGGCGGCCATGATGGCCTCGTGCTCGGCAAAGCTATGGTGGTCGCTGGGCGGCTTCTTCGGGTTGGCGCGCAACCGGCCCCAGTTCACCTGGCGCCGCACCGCGTTCAACGTGTCCAGAAGCCCGACCAGCAGCGTGTTCTGGGTGGCCTCGGCGACGGTGCGGTGAAACTGGTTGTCCCAGCTTTCATACTGCCGCCAGTCCGGCGCGGTCAGCATGCGTTCGGTGCATTGGCGCATGCGCGCCAATGAGGCCGGCGTCGCGTTCAGCGCGGCCACCCGTGCGATCTCCGGCTCGATGGACAGGCGCGCGCCCATGATCTCGATGGGGTTGGTGCGGCTGGCCATGGCGGCGACATCGGCCGCGCCGTCGATGGGCCGTGCGCCGGTGAAGGTGCCCTTGCCGACATGCCGCCACAGTACACCCTCGGCCTCCAGATCGGCCAGCGCCTTGCGCAGCGCTCCGCGGGACAGGCCAAGCGACAGGGCAAGGTCCCGCTCGGGAGGGAGGCGACCGCCATCCTCAAGCTCGGCGTGCAGCAGATATTCCCGCATGCGGGCGAGGGCGGCGTTGTCTGCAGATGAATCGAGCGAAGCGTACATTGCTTGTACCAATTGGATATTGGTTCACTCTCTACGACACGGGAAATCCAACGTCAACGGCTTTGGAGTTGACAGGCGCTTAACCAAATCCGTAACAATACAGCCATTGGTTCATGAATGCGCCGACAAGAGCGCATCGAATGTCCAGGGAGGAAATCATGTCAGGAATAAAGTTGCGGGCGCTCAGGCGGCTCGCTCTGGCCGCGACAATTCTCGCATCTGCCAGCGTCGTCCCGGCGCCGGCGATGGCCGACCCGATGCGGATCGCGTTCGGCGATATCGCGACGGTCGAGACCTTGCATCTGATGGCCGCCATCGAGCGGGCACGGGAAGCCGGGGTGGAAATCGACGTCACCTATCTGAAGTCAGAGGACATCGCCGCGCAGGCGGTGGTGAGCGGGCAGGCCGATATCGGTGTCGGCGGGCCCTATGCCCTGATCCAGAAAGTGCGCGCGCCCATCCGCATCTTCATGCAGCTATCGACCTTGCAGATGTATCCCGTCGTGGACGGAAGCACCTACAAGGAGTGGAAGGATCTCGACGGGCAGGAAGTGGCGGTCCACTCGCGCGGGTCCGGTACGGAAGCGCTGATGCAACTGGCGGCCCAGCAGAACGGCATCAGCTACTCCCGCGTGTCCTACATTCCCGGCGCGGAAGTGCGCACCGGGGCGCTGCTGCAGGGCAACGTCAAGGCGACCATCGTCGATTCATCCGGCCGCCGCATCCTCGAGCGTGAGGCGCCGGACCGTTTCATCTTCCTGCCGCTCGATACCGCTCCGGCAACGGACGAGGCGCTGTTCGCCAATACGGACTATCTGCGCGAAAACGAAGAGGACGTCGCCAAGCTGGTGGAGGCGATCCTGACCACCTGGCGCGAAGTGGCCGAAAACCCGGCCGTCATGGTGAAGCTTCGGGAAAAATACAATCTGCTGCCCGATGCGAGCGCCGAAACCATTGCCGAGATCGAGCCCTATTTCGCCGGGGCGGCGGAAGCCGGATTGCCGGTCAACGGCGGCGGCGAGGCCGCGGCACGCGGCGACTTCGAGTTCTATACAGTTTCGGGCGCGCTGACCGGCGAGCCGTCCGAATTGAAGGTCGAGGATTTCTGGGATCTCGATGCCCTCAACGCCGCCATCGCCAAGCTCGGCTCGTCGTGAGGGGGATGCGATGACCTCCTATACCAAGACGGGAGAAGCCGGGGGCGTGCATCGCGCCCTCGACGACCTGCTGCGCGGGATGGGCCGAGTGTTCGATCGGGTGCCGGCGCTCTGGTCGGTGGCCTCCCTGGCCGTTCTGTGCACCGCGTGGCAGATCGCCGGTCTCGTGCCGATCAGCTTCGCGTTTCCGACCTTCACCGACACGTTCGCCGCGTTCCTTCAGATGCTGTTCGACGGCAGCCTCATCTACGCCTTCTTCATCACGCTTCAACCGCTTGTGCTGGGCGTCGCCATTTCGGCCACGCTGGGGGTTGGGCTGGGCGTCCTGATGGGCCTGTCGCCCAAGGCGGAATGGTTCTTCGCGCCGGTGTTCATCGTGTTGCAGGCTGCGCCCATGGCGGCGCTGGTGCCGCTCGTCACCTTCGTCTACGGCATCGGCCTGACGGCCAAGACGCTGGCCGTCATAATGCTGGCGCTGCCGGTCATCGCGCTCAACTCCTACAAGGCGGTGCGGCACGTCAATCCTTCGCTGGTGGCCATGTGCCGCTCCTTCCAGGGCACGCGCATGCAGCGCGTGTTCAAGATCATCATCCCCGACGCATCGCCCGTCATCTTCGCAGGGCTTCGCCTGGGCGTCGCCGCCGGCTACATCGGCGTCATGCTGGCAGAGCTGCTGATCACCCCCACGGGGATAGGCGATCTCATAACCTATCATCGCTCGGTGGCGGATTACGCGCATATGTATGCCGCCGTCGCCTCCATCATCGTCCTGTCGATGCTCACCCTCGTCGCCCTGCAGCGCATCGAGACGCGCTATCTGCGGCCAGAAAGACGGAGTGCCTGAGATGTCAAACACGGTACGGGCCGAAAGCGCCCATGCGTTGGATACGGGCGTCGGCGACGCCGTCGTCGAGGTCACCGGAATCTGCAAGACCTATGGCGACGTCGAGGCGCTGCGCAATGTGGACCTCGGCTTCGAGCGGGGCAAGCTGACGACGCTTCTGGGGCCGTCCGGCTGCGGCAAGACGACCCTTTTGAAGATCATCGCCGGGCTGGTCCCGGCGACGGCGGGGCAGGTGCGCGTCAACGGGCGTGTCGTAACCGGGCCGGGGCCCGAGCGGGCTTTCGTATTCCAGGATTTCGCGTTGATGCCCTGGGCCACGGTCATGCGCAACGTCGCCTTCGGGCTGGAATTGCGGGGCGTCGGCCAGGCCGAGCGCCGCCGCGTGGCGCAGCGCTACATCGACGAGGTGGGGCTGAGCGGGTTCGAGGAGAAATATCCGCACGAGCTGTCGGGCGGCATGAAACAGCGCGTCGGCATCGCCCGCGCCTTTGCCGTCAACGCCGACGTGCTGCTGCTGGACGAGCCCTTTTCGGCAGTGGACGAGCAGAACCGCCGCAAGTTCCAGGAAGACCTGTTGCGGCTGGTGGCGCTGGAAAACAAGACTTTCCTGTTCGTGACGCACTCCATCGAGGAAGCGGTCTACGTCTCGGACCGGATCGTGCTTCTGTCGCCGCGCCCCGGCCGCGTCTCGCGCATTATCGACCCGAAGATCGACCGGTCCACCACCCCGGACGAGATCCGCCGCGACCCCGGCTATCTCGATACGGTGGAAGAGATCTGGCACGGCCTTCGGCATTACGCGGAGTAGGGGCCATGACGCTATTCGGTATCCGCATCCCGATGATGGCGTCCCTGATCGTCTGGGCTCTCCTGTGGGAGATCGTCGGCCGCATGGACCTCATCTTCCTCATTCCGCCCATGAGCGACATCCTGCAGGCCGGCCTTCGGCTGGTGCAGAGCCAGTCCTGGCAGAATGCGTCCATCATCACCGTGCGCAGCTTCGTCATCGGCATGGCCTTCGCCATCGGCGTCGGCGTGCCCCTCGGTATCCTGATGGGGCTGTTCAGATCGGTCGACAGGCTGATGGCCCTGTGGGTCAACATGTTCGTCTCGGCACCGTTGTCGGCGCTGGTGCCGGTGCTGATGATCCTGTTCGGCCTCGGCGAAACGACGGTCATCGTCACCGTCTTCCTGTTCGCGGTGTGGATCATCGTGCTGGATGCCCGCGCCGGGGTCATGCAGGTTCCCCGCTCGTTGTTCGAGATGGGGCGAAGCTACGGAGCCAGTCCGTGGACATTGTTCCGGAAGATCGTGCTTCTGTCGGCCCTGCCGGAGATTTTGGCAGGCATACGAATTGGCCTCATCCGTGGGGTCAAAGGGGTGGTCATCGGACAGATTCTCGTTTCCATTATCGGATACGGCGAATTGTTCGAAAGCTTCTCCCGCAATTTCGAGATGGCCAGTTTCTGGGCGCTGACCATCATTTTGTTTGCCGCGGCCATGCTGCTGTCAGCAATCGTCGAACATTTCGAGTCCAGGATCGAGTATTACGCTGGAGCAAGATCATGAACGTGCATACCGCTTCCGACGCCTACGTCTTCACGCCTCTTCCCATACCGACGCTTCCGGTGTCCGGCACGGACAAGCTGTTCCCGGTGCATCGCATCTACTGCGTGGGACGCAACTTCGCCGACCATGCGATCGAGATGGGGCACGACCCGAACCGCGAGCCGCCCTTCTTCTTCCAGAAGAACCCCGACACGCTGGTTCTGTCGGGGCAGGATTTTCCGTACCCGTCGTCCACGAACGACGTGCACCACGAGATCGAGCTTGTCGTCGCCCTGCACAAGGGCGGCAAGGACATCCCGCTGGACGCCGCCATGTCGCATGTCTTCGGCTATGCCGTCGGCCTGGACATGACCCGGCGCGACCTGCAGGGCGAGGCCAAGAAAATGGGCCGCCCCTGGGAAACGGGCAAGGCATTCGAGGCATCGGCGCCCTGCACCCCGCTGGTGCCGGCCGGTGAGGCGGGCGATATCACCTCCGGTGCGATCTGGCTGAAGGTCAATGGCGAGACGCGCCAGAGCGGAGATCTCAACCAGATGATCTGGAAAGTGCCGGAGATGATCTCCTATCTTTCCGGCCTGTTCGAGCTGCAGCCCGGCGACCTGATCTTCGCTGGAACGCCTGCCGGGGTCGGCGCCGTCCAGCGCGGCGACGAGATGCTGGGTCATGTCGACGGCATCGGAGAGTTGCGCACGCGCGTCGCCTGACGCATCGTCGGCCATGGGCCCCGTCCGCCGCGTGGTGGACGGGGCCGCCCATCGCCGGATGCCGCCACACCATGAGCTTCTTTGTCCGCTGGCTGCAGCGACTTGTCCTGGCCGCCATCGCGGCACTCACCATCTGGCTGGTCGTGGTGCAGATCTTCGACCGGGTGGACAGGCGGCTTCCCTGGTTCGTCGCGCTTCTCGGCACCTATTTCGTCGCTGCCTATGTGATCCTGCCGCTGGTGCTGCGGGTTGCCGTGACGGTGACGCGCGGCAACCGCATACCGCGCGTGACCCGGGCGGGAGACGGTATCCCCGCAGACCCCGTCAACATCGTGCTGGCCGGATCGCTCGCCGATCTGAAGTCGGGTTTCGAAAAGGCCGGCTGGGCGCAGGCCGATCCGCTGACCTTGCGCACGAGCTGGCGGATGATCGTCTGTTTCGTCACCGACAGACCTTATCCGACCGCACCTTTCAGCCCGCTGTTCCTGTTCGGACGCCGTCAGGATATCGGCTTTCAGGAAGATGTCGGCGACAGCCCGCGCAAGCGCCACCATGTCCGGTTCTGGGCGGCGGAAGCCGAGCCGCAATTCGATGCCGTGGCGGCCGCCTTCTGGAGCCGCCGGACCAAAATTTCAGCCGATCGGGCGCAAGTCTGGGTGGGGGCCGGCACGCAGGATCTGGGCTTCGGCCTGCAATCCATGACGTTCCAGATCTCGCACAGGGTGGACCGCCATTCCGATCCCGAGCGAGACCATATCGTTGCAGCCTTGCAAAGCGCGGGCGCCATCCAGGATGTGCGCTTCATCGAGGCCGGGCAGCCCGTCGGCTCGCGGTTCAAGTCCGATGGCGGCATCGTGCAGGCTACCCTGTCCAAAAGCTGATCCGAAGCCCGACGCCTTGCCAGGCCTGCTTGACCTGTAAAACGATCGCTTTACATGCGCGTCGATGAGCAAGGATGAAGAGATCATTCGCGGCGCTGAGGGCGTCTTCGACAAAAACGGCTTCGGGGCAACGGGCGTCTATGCGTTGCTTGCGCCGTCCGGTGCGTCCACACGCACCCTCTACAAGCATTTCGGCTCGCGCGATGGGCTGGTGCTTGCCGTTCTCGACCATCGGCACAAAGCCTTCATGGCGCGGCTGGCCGGCGTGCATGCCGCGGCAAACCCCGTGGCGGCCCTGTTCGATACGCTTGAAAAATGGGTCGACGAGCATGGGGCCCGGGGCTGCATGCTGTTGCGCGCCCGCGCCGAATACGCGCAGGCCAATGCCGAGATCGCCCAGCTTGTGGCAAGGCAAAAGGCGGAGTTCGAAGCCGAGGTGGCACGGCTTGTTGCCAGCGCGCTCGGTCGGCCGGACGCCGGGCTGTCGCGCCAGATATGGATGCTCTTCGAGGGTGCAACCGCCACCGCCGCCGTCGTCGGCGTCGGCTGCTTAAAGGAGGCAAAGAACGCTGCCGACGTGTTGCTGCAGCACGCGCGGGAACGCGGAATTGTCTAGGAACCTCAACCTTGTCGCTGCCGGCTTCTGCCTGACCGCGCTGACCTACGGGCTTGCGCGCTTTGCCTTCGGCCTGCTTCTGCCCGGCATCGGCGCGGAGCTGAACCTCAGCGCAACCGCTGCCGGCTGGATCAGTGGCGGTTCCTTTGCGGCGTACTGCGTCGGCATTGTCTTCACGGCCACCCATGGCGCCCGTTACGCGGAGCGTACCAACGCGGTGTTGGCCGGCGGGGTGGCGACATGCGGTCTGGTTCTTGCTGCCATGGCTTCGTCGCCCATAGCCATGGGCCTTGCCATGGCCCTTGCCGGATTGAGCACCGGGCTGACGTCGCCGCCGCTGGCTGCCGCGGTGGCACGTGCCTTTGCCCCCGAAGCGCAGGCCAGAGCCAATGGGGCGATCAATACCGGTACGGCGGCGGGGATCGTCCTTTCCGGGATTGCCGTCCTGTCGCTCGCCATCGGCTGGCGTCAGATGTACGCCGCCTTCGCCTTCGCAGGGTTGGCGATCACCGCATGGCTATGGTTTGCCATTCCGGCGGGCAGGGGCCTGGAAGCCGCAAGGCAAGCGCCTCTGGCGCTTCTGAAGCGGAAGGGAATTGCCGCGCTGACCATCGCCGCCTTCCTGATGGGCGCAGGCTCGACCGCCGTCTGGACCTTCGGGGCAACCATCCTGCGGGACGAATATGCGTTCGACGACAGGGGCATCGCGCTTGCATGGATCGTGTTGGGCGTGGCCGGCACCGGAGCCGTGGCGACGGGCATTCTGACGGATCGCTTCGGTATCGGCCCCGTCCACCGGGTCAGCGTCGGTGCGCTGGCGTTGGCAATCGGCCTGATTGCCTTTGCCGGCGAGCGACCGGCCTTCGCCTTTGCGGCGATGGCACTGTTCGGCCTTGCCTATATCGTGTCCACCGGCGCTTTGCTCTTGTGGGGCATCGCGATCCTCAGCGACCAGCCGGCACTTGGGCTCGGCTATCCGTTTCTTGTGGTGGCGCTTGGCCAGACGGCGGGCGCGCCGCTGTTCGGCATGGTCTACGACCAGGCGGGAAGCGGCCCGGCCCTCGGCGGGGCGGCCCTTGCTATGGCCGCCTCCGCCATTCCGGTCAGTAGCCGACGGTGAAGCGGGCGCGGATGTGCTGCGGCCTTTTCAGCTCGTCCACCAGCGCAATGGCGAAATCCTCGAACGAGATGCGTGATCCGGCTTCATTCGACAAAAGCGTATCCTTGCCGAGGCGGAACGTGCCCGTTCTTTCTCCGGGCACGAACTCCGCGGATGGCGAAAGGAACGTCCATTCGAGGTCGCCTTCCTTGCGCAGAAGGTCGAGGAACTCGGCGCCTTTGCTGGCCTCGGCCTTGTACGCTTCCGGGAAGTCCGGCAGGTCGATGAGGCGCTGGCCCGGGGCCACCTCCAGGCTGCCGGCGCCACCCACGATCAGATAGCGGCGCACGCCGGACTGACGCACGGCGTCGATCAGCGTTTGCGCGTCGCTGGCGGTAAAGTGCACCGAGCTGATGACTGCGTCATGGCCTGCAAGCAGCGCCGCAAGCCCGTCCTTGTCGAAGACATCGCCCTTGACGGCGGTAACCTGCGGCAGGTCTGCGATCTTGTCCGGGTTGCGCGCAATGGCCGTAACCTGGTGCCCACGGTCCGACAGCTCTTTCAGGATGCGGGAGCCGGCATTTCCGGACGCACCGATAAGCGCCACTTTTGCCATCTGGTAATCTCCTTGGTATGATTTCTGGACTTGGTCTGTATTGCAGACCAAAGGGTAGGACGCCGTGCCCATGCCTGCAAGTAGTCACGCCGCGCTGACCGGCCCTGACAAAAGGAGCCATTCATGCTGTTAAGCGAAACGAAGTTCGAGCAACCCTGTCCGATCCGCGACGTGCTGGACCGGATCGGAGACCAATGGAGCCTGCTTGTCATCGACGCTCTCGATGGCGGGACGCGGCGGTTCGGTGAGCTGACCCGCAGCGTCGATGACATCTCGCGGCAGATGCTGTCCAAGACGTTGAAGCGTCTGGAGCAGGATGGGCTGGTCAAGCGGACCGTCTATGCAGAAATTCCGCCGCGCGTGGATTACGACCTGACCCCGCTGGGCAGGTCCTTTCTTGTGCCGATGCGATCGCTGGTGGCCTGGGCGGACCACAATCATGGGGCCATCGTGGCGGCTCGCGCCGGTTACAAGGGCGGCGCGGACTGATCGCCCCTCAGGGTCTTTCCATCCGCGTCGAAGCGGTGGACACGCCCCGGCCTTGGCTGCAGGCCGATGGATTGTCCCGCCTCAAGCGGACTTTCCTCGGGCAGCCGCACCGTCAGTTCCTCCGTGTCGGATATGGCGACGTAGAGATAGGTATCGGAACCCAGATGCTCCGCGTGGCGGATCGTGCCGCGCCATTGGCCACCTTCGGCAACGACCTCCAGATGCTCGGGCCGCACGCCGATGCGCGCCGCGCCCAGGGCTTCGGCATGCTGTCCACCCAGGAAGTTCATGCGGGGTGAGCCGATGAACCCCGCGACGAACAGCGTGTCCGGCCTGTTATAGAGGTCTATCGGACGGCCGATCTGTTCCACCCGGCCGGCATTGAGAACGACGATCTTGTCGGCAAGCGTCATCGCCTCCACCTGGTCATGCGTGACGTACACCATGGTAGCCCCGAGGGCCTTATGCAGCCGGGCGATTTCCAGGCGCGTATTCACGCGCAGGGCAGCGTCCAGATTGGACAAGGGCTCGTCGAAGAGGAATAGGGTCGGGTCGCGTACGATAGCGCGGCCGATGGCGACGCGTTGCCGCTGCCCGCCCGACAATTCGGCGGGACGACGCGTAAGAAGGGGCGTCAGCTCCAGCATCGCCGCCGCATCGGCAACGCGCCGCGCGCGCTCGGCCTTGTCCACCCCCTCCTGCTTGAGGGCAAGGTCCATGTTGCCGGACACCGTCAGATGCGGATACAGCGCATAGGACTGGAACACCATGGCGATGCCGCGCTTGGCCGGCTCGACGCCATCCATCACACGGCCCGCAATCTCCACATGCCCGCTGGTCTGCGTCTCCAGCCCGGCGATGATGCGCAGAAGCGTGGATTTGCCGCATCCGGAAGGGCCGACAAAGACCACGAACTCGCCTTCCTCGACCTTCAAATCTATGCCCTTCAGGACATCCGTCGCGCCGAAGGATTTGGCGATGGCTTTCAACTCGAGCGATGTCGTCACAAGGCGGTCTCCGTGCGCGTGCCGGGGCAGGTCATAGCTTTACGATGCGGCCTTCCCGCATGCTCATATCCGCGCCCAGGACGATCTCCAGCGAGCGGACCGCATCTTCATTGTGGCGGAACAGGTCGATATCCTCTCGTATGGCCTGCAACAGGAATGCCTGCTCACGCTCGCACAGCGCCTGATGGTCGGGCTCGTCGGCCGTGGAATGCCATTCGTCGGCGCCGGCGAAACCGCCATCCGCACCAAGGGCGGCGCGGTGCACGCGGATCTTCGCCGTCTTCGTATGGGTATCGATATCGGACGAGGATGCGCCTTCGCCCAGTACGATCGACGCGGAGCCGCCGGGGCTCATCACGTCTTTTACGAAAAACGCCGTTTCCGACATCATCGGGCCCCAGCCGGCCTCGTACCAGCCAACCGAGCCGTCGGCGAACAGAACCTGAAGATGCCCGTAATTGACCTGGCCGCTGGCGATCTCGTTGGAAAGGCGCGCGCCCATGCCCCGCACCTCGACCGGGGGCGCGTCGGTGATCTGGCACATCACATCCACATAATGCACGCCGCAATCCACCAGCGGCGAGGTCGTCTGCATCAGCCGCTTGTGGATGTCCCACGCCGCGCCGCAGGATTGCTGGTTCAGGTTGAGGCGGAATACGTAAGGCGGCCCGAGTTCGCGTGCCTTTTCGATAAAAAGCTGCCACGACGGATGATGCCGCAGGATATAGCCGACGACGAGCTTGCGGCCTGTCCGGCGCGCCACGTCCACCACCCGCCGCGCATCCTCCACGGTCGCGGCCAGGGGCTTTTCCACGAAGACATGCGCGCCGTTCTCCATCGCCGCGATGGCCAGGTCGGCGTGGCTATCGGTATAGGTGTTGATGGAGACGACATCGGGCGCCGTCGCCAGGCCAGCCTCGAAATTTTCCAGCCTTGGATAGGCTGCCAGCTCCGGCGGCAACTCAATATCGGAGCGGTTGTACAGGCCGACGATCTCGAAGCCCGGATCGCGGTGGTAGGCCAGCGCGTGAGAGCGGCCCATCTGGCCGAGGCCGGCGACGAAGACACGAAGCGGTCGGCTCATAGCCCCTGCATTCCTTTCCATTATTTCACAGCGCCGGCGGTGATGCCGCGGATCAACTGGCGCGAGAAGATGAGGTAGAGGACGAGCACCGGCAGGATGGCCAGCGACAGCGCGGCCAGCACCGCTTCCCAGTTGGTGACGTACTGGCCAAGGAAGAGCTGCGCCCCCAGCGTGACCGTCTTGGTGGATTCGCCCGGCGCCAGGATGAGCGGAAACCACAGATCGTTCCAGATCGGGATCATGGTGAAAACCGCAACCGTTGCCATGGCTGGGCGGATGATCGGGAGGACAAGCGTGAAGAAGACGCGATACTCGGACAGCCCATCGACACGACCGGCGTTCTTGAGGTCGTCGGAGACCGTGCGCATGAACTCGGACAGGATGAAGATGGCGAGGGGAAGCCCCTGCGCCGTGTAGACCAGGATCAGCGCCGCCAGCGTGTTGACCAGACCTGTCGCAACCATCATCTGCAAAATCGCGACCGTGCCAAGGCGGATCGGGATCATGATGCCGAGCGCCAGGAAAAGCCCGAGAAGGCTGTTGAACCGGAAGCGATATTCCGACAGCGCAAAGGCTGCCATGGCGCCGAACAGCAGCACCAGAAACAGCGACGTCACCGTCACGATCATGCTGTTCTGGAAATACAAAAGGAAATTGCCCTGCGAGGCGACCATGCGGTAGCCGGCCAGGCTTGCCGTCTCCAGCGACGGCGGCATAAGCGGCTCGTTGAAGATGCCCCGCCGGGTCTTGAACGAGTTCATCACCACGATCGCCACGGGGGCGATGGCAATAAGCGTGTAGAGCATCAGGGCAAGATGCACGAAGCCCATGCGGAAAGCTCGGGGAGACTTTGGCATCGACGCCTCCTAGAGCTGGTAGCGGCGCATCCGCCGCTGAATGACGAACAGGTACAGCGACACGCCGGCAAGGATGATGAGGAACATGGCGGTGGCGATGGCCGCGCCCATGTTTCGATCCCCCTGCTGAAGCTGGAAGCCGAAGAAGGTGCGGTAAAGCAGCGTGCCGAGAATATCGGTAGACCCGTCCGGTCCGCCCAGCGCACCCTGCATGGAATAAATCAGGTCGAAGGCATTGAAATTGCCGACGAAAGTCAGGATCGAGACAAGGCCGATCGCCGGCAGGATCAGCGGCAGCTTGATCCTGAAAAACTGCGAAAGGCCGGTGACGCCGTCGCATTCGGCGGCTTCGATGATCTCGTTGGGGATGGTCAGCAGCGCTGCATAGATCAGCATCATCGGAATGCCGATATTCTGCCAGACGGACACCAATGAAACGGCCGTCAGCGCATAGGCTTCCTGCCCGAGATAGGGGGCGAACAGGAACCGCAGCCCGACCGCGTTCAACAGGTCGGGCGCGATGCCCCACAGCGGCGAAAGGATCAGCTTCCAGATGAACCCGACGATCACGAAGGACAGGATCGTCGGCAGGAAGATGGCTGTCCGGTAGAGGGCCACACCGCGCAGGCGCGGCACCGACATCAGCGCGGCAAGCGCTATGCCCACCGGGTTCTGGATCAGCATGTGCATCAGGAAGAAATACACGTTGTTGCCGAGCGCGTTCCAGAAGCTGGCCGACCAGCGCGGATCGCCGAAGAGGACCTGAAAGTTCGCCAGCCCGACGAAGCTGGTGCCTTCGGGCGTCGTCCGCTCCAGCGCCAGCCATAGGGTCTGGATCAGCGGCACGATCATGATGGTCGTGTAGACCAGCAGTGCCGGTGCAAGGAAGACGGCGATATGCCAGCGCCGTCTTGGCCTGATCGTCTCGGTCATGTCCAGCGGGTCCGCTTCAGGTGCGCGTTACTGTCCGGAAGGCGCAGCCGGCGCGGCGCCCGGCTTGTACCAGCTATCCAGCCCCGTCTGGAGCGTGGTCGCCGCGTCAGTCGGTGTTACCGTCCGGTTCATGACATTGGCCGATTGCGCCCATGTCTCGTTTTCCAGGTTCGGCGTGCCGCGCGACAGGATCTGGTAGGTGGAGCGGATCGTCGGCTGGCATTCGCCGCGCCACGCAACGAAGCTCTGCGCCAGCGGATCCTCGATGGTCACATCCGCATCGATAAGCGGGAAGAAGCCCGGAGCGGCGTTGGCATAGATCTCGGCGAATTCGGATGTCGCCACCCACTCCAGGAAGGTCTTTGCCGCTTCCTGGTTCGGGCTTGCGGCGTTGACGCCCATGCCGATATCGGGGTGGTCGGACACGTAGCAGGTGTCCCCGGCATTGACGACGGGCGGCTTGAAGGCGCCCATCTTGAAATCGACCTGCGGCTCGAAGACCGAGATTTCCCAGGAGCCGGTGGGGTAGATGGCCGCCCGTCCGAGGGTGAACAGGTTCTGGCTGTCCGGATAGGTTTGCGCCTGATAGCCGTCGCCCATGTAGTCGGCCCAGCGGGCCAGCACCTCGAACGGCTTTACCCATGGCTCGTCGGTCAGCTTCTCTTCGCCGTCGATGAGCTTCTTGCGGCCGTCCTCGCCCTTCCAGTAGGTCGGCCCGATGTTCTGGTAACCCATCGTGGCCGCTTCCCACTGGTCCTTGGTGCCGATGGCAAGCGGTACGAAGGTGCCGTCCTCCTTGATCTTGTCGAGGACGGCGAAGAATTCGGCTTCGGTGGTGGGCACTTCGAGGCCGAGCTGCTCGAACGCATCCATATTGTACATGAAGCCATGCAGCACCGAGGCCATCGGCACGCAGAACGTCTTCGACCCATCATCCGTCGACCATGCCGTCTTGGCGATGGCACTGAAATTCTCCATGCCCGGAAGGTCGGTCAGGTCGCCCAGCTTGCCGTTCTGGAAGAGCTGGAGCGAGCCATCGAAGGGACGGCAGGCGACGATGTCGCCGGCAGACCCCGCATCCAGCTTGGCGGCCAGGGCCGAATTATACTCCGTCGGCGCGGACGGAGAGAAGACCAGCTTGATATCGGGGTGCTTCGCCTCGAAGGCGGGGATGATCTTTTCCTGCCAGACGGGCAGGTCGTCGTTGCGCCAACTCTCGATGGTCAGCGTCGTCTGCGCCAGCGCAGGGCCGGCAAGGCCAAGGGCGGCAAGGCTGATGGAAGCTTTCAGGACAGGTCTGCTCATTCGCTTATTCCCTTTCCATGCGGCGTCGACGCCGGTTCACGATCGTTCATGCGTCAGTCTTGCAGGCCGGCCAGCGCGCGCCGCAGGCTGCCGTCGGCTGCGGCAAGCCGCTGCCCGGCGGCTGCGATGTCAGGTGCGCCGGCGGCCAGCAATGTGGCAGGCTTGACGTCGCCATCGGTCTGCCGCAGCGCGTCCGCTGCCTGCTGCGGCGATGCCCCGGTGATGTCGCAGACCATCCGGACGGCCCGTGCGCGTAGCTTGTCGTTGTCGGCGCGCACGCCCACCATATGGCCGTCATGCACATGGCCGCGCCGGATCGCGATCATGGTGGACAGCATGTTCAGCGCCGCCTTCTGTGCCGTGCCGGCGCCCATGCGCGTGGAGCCTGCCACAAGCTCCGGACCGGTATCCAGGAGCACGGCAACTTCGGCCATCTGCAGGATAGGGGCGTTGCGATTGTTGGCGATGGCAATGGTTGCCGCGCCGCGCGCGGCGCAGGCTTCCAGGCCCTGCTGGACATAGGGTGTGGAGCCGCTGGCCGAAATGGCGACGACGCAGTCGTCCGCGCCGATGGCCGCAGACAGAACGTCCTTGTCGGCCTGCGCTCGGTCATCTTCGGCGCCGCCGCCGAATTTCGTTACGATCTCGGCGCCGCCGGCCAGTATGGTGATGAAGGACGATGCAGGCTCGCCATAGGTCTGGGGAATCTCGAGCGCGTCGCCAAGGGCGATCAAGGCGGGGCTTCCCGCCGCAAGATAGACGAGCCGCCCGCCACGCGACAGCCGCTCCAGCGCCAGCTCGGCCGCCGCAGTCAGTGCCGGGATCGCGCTTTCGACGGCGGCAAGCGCGTGCCTTTGCCCGTCGAGAAGAAGGCCGAGGGTTTCCAAGTCCGACCGCGTGTCGAGCCCGCGGGATGCAGGATGCAGCGCTTCGGTTGCCCGCAACTCGTCCGTCATGCCAGCCTCCTCCGCCCTGGAGCGCACCATCACAATCAGTAGTGTTACCAACTTAATGCCATTCGTCCAGATGGCTCGTTAAGATTTTGTCATACGAAGCTTTGCGCGGCGACCATAAATCATTGATATGCAGTGATAATTTCAGGCGGATATTCTTAATTTCGGGTTCATCTTGCCCATCCGGCTTATTTTGGTATTGTCGGGTTGAGTGTCAGGAGATGTCATCGGTGCAGGGCGCAATCCTTCTCGGCGTAGACGGCGGAGGCACCAAATGCCGCGTTCGCGCACGCTATGCCGACGGCACCGCGATTGGTGAGGCATCCGGCGGCACCGCCAATATCTTTGCCGGTGTCGACGCCGCCCTTGCCAACATCATTGCCGTTTCCACGGCCGCGCTTCAGGCCGGCGGTCTTTCCGCCGATCACCTTGCGCGCAGCCATGCGGGCCTCGGACTTGCCGGAGCCAACGTATCGTCATTCGCCGCCGAGCTTGCCGCGCGGCCCATGCCGTTTGCGGCCTACGCACTGGAAACGGATGCCGTCGTTGCATGCCGGGGCGCCCATGGCGGCCGGGACGGCGCCATCGCCATCCTGGGAACCGGATCGGCTTATGTCATACGGCGCGGACCGGCGTTCACGCTGCTGGGCGGCTGGGGCATTGCCGTTTCCGACCAGGGCAGCGGTGCCGACCTTGGCCGTTCCGCGCTGTCTTTCGCGCTGCTGGCGCTCGACGGCGTGGTCGAGGAAACCGCTTTGTGCCGCGACATCCTGGCCGAGTTCGACCGCGACCCAAGCGCGCTTGCCGAGTTTGCCGGCGCCGCGCTGCCGCGTGACTTCGGTCGCTTCGCGCCGCTGGTGTGGGAGCGGTTCGACGCCGGCGACGCCATCGCCTTGCGGGTCGTCGGGCAGGGCGTTGCCTTGGTAGAGCCCATGCTGCGGCGGTTGCTGCAACTCGGCGCTCCGGAAATCGCGCTTCTGGGCGGGCTCGCGGCCCGCTATCAGCCGCTGTTTGCAGCCAACATTCAGCAACGCATCGTTTCGCCAGAGGGCGATGCCATGGACGGCGCGCTCGATCTTGCGGCAACGCTGCTTCCGGCTGGGGTGGGCGCATGAGCGCGCCGTTCCGCATCGGGCGGTTGGCCACGGGCGGCGGCCCCTTGTATCTGCGGCTCGGCACGGCCATCCGTGAGGCGGTGGAACAGGGCGCGTTGCGCATCGGCCAGGCGCTTCCATCGGAGCGGGAACTGGCGCAGGAGGCGGGCGTGTCGCGCGTCACCGTGCGCAAGGCGCTGGAAGGGCTGGCTTCGGAAGGCGTGGTCGAGCAAAGGCACGGCTCCGGCACCTTCATCGCCGACCCTTCGCGCCGCAAGCTGCAACAGGGCCTGTCGCATCTTACATCCTTCACCGAGGACATGCGCACACGCGGACGCGTGGCGACGTCCGACTGGCTCACCCGCACGATCGGCCGTGTGACGCCGGAAGAGGCGCTGCAACTGGCCTTGTCGCCGGGAGAGCCCGTTAGCCGGTTCCATCGGCTTCGGCGTGCCGACGGACAGCCGATGGCGGTGGAGCGCGCCTGCGTTCCAGCGGCGATCCTGCCCGATCCCGATCTTGTCGCGGCCTCGCTGTACGATGCCATGGCGGTTGCCGGACATCGCCCCGTGCGGGCGCTTCAAAGGCTGGGCGCCGAAAATCTTGGGGCCGAGGATGCGCGTCTGCTGGGCCTGCCCGAAGGCGCGGCCGCGCTTTCCATTCTCCGTGTGTCCTTCGACGCTTCGGGCCAGCCGGTGGAGCTGACCCGCTCGCACTACAGGGGGGATGCCTATGACTTCGTCGCCGAAATGGCACTATCCGGAAAAGGCTGAGCGATGAGCGAACCGTCCCTGATGCGGCGGGAAATCGACGAGGCGCCCGAGGCGGTGCGTCGTCTGCTGGACCTCTCTGGCGAAGCGATGCGCGCTGCCGGCAACCGCCTGCGACTCTTGAGCCCGCCCGTCGTCGCCACGATCGCACGGGGATCGTCCGACCACGCCGCAACCTACTTCAAATATGCAACCGAGATCGTGGCCGGCGTTCCCGTGGCCTCGCTGGGGCCATCCGTGGTTTCCGTATACGGCGCGGCGCTGAAGCTGCAGGGCTGCGCCGCCATCGCGGTTTCGCAGTCGGGGCGCAGCCCGGATATCGTTGCCTTGGCGAAAGCCGCGCGCGCCGGCGGCGGCGAAACGATAGCGCTCGTCAACGCCGAAGGCTCGCCGCTGGCCGATACGGCATCGGCCAGCGTGGCGCTGCAGGCCGGCCCGGAGAAAAGCGTGGCGGCCACCAAGAGCTTCATCGCCTCCGTGGCTGCGGCGCTTTGCATCCTGGCGGAGTGGCAGGGCGACGATGCGCTTCGGCAGGGCCTCCGGCGCCTGCCGGACGATCTCGACGCCGCACTGGAATGCCGCTGGGACGAGGCGGTTGACGCAGTCCGGGATGCAGGCTCGCTGTATACGCTTGGGCGCGGCCCTGGATTTGCGGTGGCGGCGGAAACCGCACTTAAGTTCAAAGAGACGTGCATTGTGCATGCCGAGGCCTATTCGGGCGCCGAGTTGCTGCACGGTCCGGTTTCGCTGGTGGAAGGCGGCTTTCCCGTCTTCGCCTATGTCCCGCGCGACGCGGCGCATGCCAGCCTTGTGGATACGGCAAACCAGTTGCAGCAAAAGGGGGCAATGCTGTTCGTGGCGGGCGAGGGCGCGCCAGGGCGCCGCCTGCCCACGGCGCCGGCCGGGCACCCGCTGCTGGAGCCGCTGGTGATGCTGCTTTCGTTCTATGGCTTTGCCGAGGCGCTGTCCCGTGCGCGGGGGTTCAACCCCGATGTGCCGCGCGGTTTGAAGAAGGTTACGGAGACGATCTGATGGCGATCACCGCTTACCGGGGCGCAGACATCTTCGACGGGCAGGTTCGTCGCTCCGGCCATGCGCTTCTGGTCGATGAAGGCCGGGTATGGAAGATCCTGCCGCAGACGGATGTGCCGGGCGGCGTTGAGCTGGTGGACCTGCCCGGCGGCCTGCTGGCGCCCGGCTTTATCGACGTGCAGGTGAATGGCGGTGGCGGCGTCCTTTTGAACGACCAGCCGACCGTGGCCGGTATACGCGCCATCTGCGAGGCACATGCACGCTTCGGCTCCACCGCGTTGATGCCCACCGTGATCACCGACCGGCCCGAGACCACTTTTGCAGCCATCGAGGCGGTTGGCGCCGCGATGGCCGAGGGCGTTGCCGGCTGCATCGGCATCCATGTCGAGGGGCCATTCCTGTCCACGGCCCGCAAGGGCGCGCACGACCCGGCGTTGATCCGGACCATGTCGGACGACGATCTGGCAAGATTCGTGGCAACGACGGTTCGGCCGATGATCCTGACGGTCGCCACCGAAAGCGTGACGCCGCAACAGATCAGCGTGCTGGCCGCGAACGGAATCACCGTCTCGATCGGCCATTCGGACGCCACCTTCGAGGATGCCAAACGGGCCTTCGATGCCGGCGCGCGGGGTGTCACACATCTCTTCAACGCCATGAGCCAGCTTGGCCATCGCAGCCCCGGGCTGGTCGGTGCTGCGCTCCAGACGGACGATATCTGGTGCGGCATCATCGCGGATGGCTATCATGTGCATCCGGCCGCCATCGACGTTGCGCTGCGCGCCAAGCGGGGCCAGGGCACGATGATGGCGATTACCGATGCGATGCCGACCGTCGGGGTGGATGAAGGTGTTTTCGAGCTGAACGGGCGCACGGTCCGGCGCAGCAACGGACGCCTGACGCTGGATGACGGCACGTTGGCCGGGTCCGACCTGACAATGATCGGCGCCGTGCAATATCTTGTCGGCACGATCGGCGTGCCGCTGGAAGAGGCGCTGCGCATGGCCTCGCTCTATCCCGCGACCTTCCTTGGGCTGCAGGGCGAGCGGGGCGCGCTGACCGAAGGTCTGCGTGCCGACATGGTCTGGATGGATACGGCGTTGAACCTTCGCGGCGTCTGGATCGGCGGTCGCAAACTGCCCCGCGCCGGGCAGGAAGACGCCTGACCAGCCAGACCATTGCATGAACCGTCATGCGCCATCGCGGCTTGCACCCTCGATAGCAATAGGCAATATTTCCGTTCGGATATATCGGGTAGGGGCCTTATGCATCGTGTGTTGATCGCAGTTCACGTCGTGGCCACGCTAACGGTTACGGCACAGGCCAAAACGGTGAATGTCGCGGTTGCGGCAAACTTCACGGATGCGGCAAACGAAATCGCCGCTGCCTTTGCCGATGCGACAGAGCACGATGCGGTGCTGTCCTTCGGCGCGACCGGCCAGTTCTACGCGCAGATCACGCAGGGTGCGCCATTCCAGGTGTTTCTGGCCGCAGATGACGAGCGTACGGCGCTGGCGGTACGGGAGGGCTACGGTGTCGATGGCACGGTCTTCACCTATGCCATCGGCCAGTTGGTGCTTTATTCGGCCGAAGCGGGGAAGGTCACGGGACCGGAAACGCTGAGAGCCGGCAATTTCCAGCAGATCGCAATCGCCAATCCCGAGACCGCGCCCTATGGGGCCGCTGCGGTCGAGACGATGAAGGCGTTGGAGGTTTACGACAGCCTGACGTCGAAGATCGTTCAGGGGCAAAGCATCGGCCAGGCCTATCAGTTCGTGGAAACCGGCAACGCGGAAGTCGGTTTCGTAGCGCTTGGCCAGGTATCGCAGACGGATGCCGGCTCGCGCTGGGTGGTTCCGCAGGATCTCTACCGACCGATCAGGCAGGACGCCGTCCTTCTGAAGACGGGCGAGGATAATCCCGCCGCATTGGCCTTTCTCGACTTCCTGAAGGGCGAGGAAGCTGGCGCGATCATCCGCAAATTCGGCTACGCCATTGCCCGGTGAGCCGGTACTTCGACTGCGGGCACGCTCCGCATGGTATGCCGGCGTCAAATGAAAGGGGAAAGCACTGTCCAGCGAATTGTGGTCGCCGATCAGGCTCACCCTCGAACTTGCCGCCATCTCGACGCTCATTCTGCTGATCGTCGGGACGCCGATCGCATGGTGGCTCGCATGGACCCGCTCGCGGTGGCGCGAGGTCGTGGCCACGATCGTCGCCCTGCCGCTGGTTCTGCCGCCGACCGTGCTCGGATTCTACCTGCTCGTCGCCCTGGGACCGGCCGGGCTGGGCGGGTGGTTTGGCGGTCTCGTCGGGCTGCGCACCTTTGCCTTCACCTTCGAGGGCCTGGTATTCGGCTCGGTCATCTATTCCATGCCCTTCGTGGTCCAACCCATTCGCAACTCTTTCGAGGCGGTCGGGCCGCGTCCGCTGGAGGTGGCGGCAACGCTGGGTGCCTCGCCATGGGACCGGTTCTTCACCATTGCGGTACCCCTGGCCGCCCCCGGCTTCCTGACGGCGGCGGTGCTGGGCTTCGCCCACACGGTCGGAGAGTTCGGCGTCATCCTGATGATCGGCGGCAATATTCCGGGCGAGACGAAGGTTCTTTCGGTCGCGATCTACGACTTCGTCGAGACGCTGCGTTGGCGTGAAGCCCATATCCTGTCCGCAGGAATGCTCGCCTTCTCCTTCCTGGTAATCCTGTCCGTATCCCTCATTGCCCGACGCACCGGGCGGCGGGCCTATTGATGGAGGAAAGGATAAGCGTAAGGCTGGCCGGGCGGCTTGGCAGCTTCGCGCTGAATGCCGATTTTGCCGTGCCCATGCAGGGGATCTCCGCGCTTTTCGGCCCCTCCGGCTGCGGCAAGACGACGATCCTGCGGTGCATTTCGGGGCTCAGTCGGCTTGCAGGCACGGTGCGAATCGGACCCGATATCTGGCAGGACGAGCGATCCTTCGTTCCGACGCACAGGCGGCCGATCGGCTATGTCTTCCAGGAAGCCAGCCTGTTTCAGCACCTCAGCGTGCGGCAGAACCTCGCTTACGGCGCACGGCGCTCGCAAGGCAGCTGGCAGGCGATCGCGTTCGACGAGGTGATCGAACTTCTTGGCCTGCCGACGCTGATGGACCGTGCGACGACGCATTTGTCGGGCGGCGAAAGGCAGCGTGTGTCGCTTGGGCGCGCCTTGCTGCGTCAGCCCCGGCTGCTGCTGATGGACGAGCCTCTGGCGGCGCTGGACAGGATGGCCAAGGAAGACATCCTTCCGTACTTCGAGGCGCTGCACGCCAACCTCAAAATTCCGATCATCCTGGTCACCCACGATATCTCGGAAGTCGAGCGCTTGGCAGACCACCTCGTGCTTTTGCAGGATGGCCGGGTCGTCTCTGCCGGGCCGCTGGAGGCTGCCTTGTCCGATCCGGCATCGCCGCTGGCGGCCAGAGCGGATTTTGCGTCGGTCCTGGTCGGGCGGGTGCACGCTCTCGAAGCCGATGGAATCGCGGTCGTCGATGTCGGCGGTGCCCGGGTCCGGACAATCGGCAAGGCGGTCGCCGTGGGCATGGCAGTGCGCGTGCGCATCGCGGCCGGTGACGTGTCCATCGTCAGGAAGCCGGCGGAAGAAACAAGCATCCTCAACGCGCTTCCGGCCACCATCGTCGGGATCGACCCGATCGGCGACTTCGAGCGCAGCATCCGGTTGCAGCTGCGGCCCGGTGGCGCCTTTATCCGGTCGCGCGTCACTGCGCACTCTGCCAGGATGTTGAACCTGACTGTCGGCGACGCGGTGTTCGCCCAGGTGAAGAGCGTGTCGATTGTCGCTTCACGCTGACCGCGTGCTAAAGCCTGAGGGCCCGGCGCAGCCCTTGGTGTCGGGCAGGTAACGACCATCGTGGAGCCGTCGCATGGAGAGGTTCAGTCTCCGCATCTATTTTAACGGAAGGTCTCTCGGACCCGGCAAGGTGGAGTTGCTGGAGCGCATCGCGGAATACGGCTCTATCGCCGCGGCCGGGCGCTCCATGGGCATGTCCTACAAGCGGGCCTGGATGCTGGTTGCCGAAGCGGACGAGCTGTTCGGCAAGCCGACGGTCGAGAAGCAGCATGGCGGCCATCAGGGCGGCGGCGCACGCCTGTCGAAGCTGGGTGAAGCTATCGTGAGAGAGTATCGCACGGCGCAGGCACTGACGGAGCAGGCGATCGCACAGCCGATGCGAAACATCTTAAACGAGATACAGGCCGACTAGGCCTGACCGATGCAGGGCTACGTATACAGAACGGGGCCCGGGAGACATACAACGACCGAGGCCCCGAACGTTTAATGCGCGTGTTGAGGGGTCAGGCCCGGAACGGCTCGACGGCCGCAGGCGCGGATTTTGCAGCCAGGATCGTATCGTTCAGCGTCGGCATGAGAATGCCTGCGCCTTCAGCGAAGGAGATGAAGGCTTCGCGGGCCGTCTCGGTATCGCAGCGGCCGTTGAGGGCCTGCCGGCAAGTATCTATGCAGGCAAAATGGCCGGTCCGGCGGGTTCGATGCGGCCAGTCGATCATCAGTTCCAAAGCGTGCCGCACATCGGAGACCTCTACCGGTACGCCGATACCAACCAGAACTGTCACCGGCTCGCGGAATTCACCGATTTTCATGATAGCAAACCTCGTCACGTAAACTCTTACGTGAGGGTTACGCTGCAGCACACAAATTGTTCCGGCGCCTTTGCGCTGCCGCGCCATTTCCTGCGCGCCTTTTGGCGCGCAGGATGTTTGCAGACGATGCTCCCGACGCAGCGGATCGCCGCGATCCTTGCAACCACCACTTACGTTGTGCGAATCCATTCGTACGTATATCGATGCTTACAAACTCAGTTCAACACATTGGTGGAAGCATCCATGGGTTTCTTCACTGACGCGGAACTTGGCTCTCTGCGTATTGAAAATATGATACTGCACGTTGTTAGCGACGGCACCTTCGAGCCGCAGCGCTCCCGCATAGTGGAACATGCTGATTTCTTTCTTGACCGGATAAAGGATACCGACATGTCGCCGGTCTTTGAATTTGATCCCACGTCAGCAACTAAATACACGCTCGAGAGGATCGCATCCGGCGACGTTAGCTTTGAGTTGGGAGCACAAAAACTGTCCAGGGAATTTGCACGCTTTCACGGAAAATCGAGCAAGTCGGGCGCATTTTTCGTTTTTGCGCTTCGATCTGCAGCAACGAATGACCGTCTGTTCAGTCTCATAAAATACGATTACCAACAGGTTATTGAGCAATCATCCGGAGAAGGCGGGGATCTGCTGAGGCTAATCCTTCAGGAATTCGTTGCCCAGAAGAAAGCCGTTCAAAAGTCGGCAATCATTCGTGTAACTGATGGGACTGCCATTCCGCTTATCTCGGCTACCGACCGAATTATGCCAGGTTTGGACATAGCCGACTACTTTGCTTCATTCCTGCACGTAAAGCGAAACCGTTCCGACGAGGAACTGACACAAACCGTCCGCGGGATTCTAAGAGATACACTTACAGAGGTCCGAAAATATCTTCCTGATGGTGGGGTTGCGCAGGCATTTCGACGTGCTCAAGCGATCCTTCGCGATCGCAGCCTTATAACTAGCGCAGCGATCTCGGAAGCCATCGTGGCAGCAGCAGATGGCATCGGAAATGAGGCGCTTACGACAGACGTATTCACTCGAGTAAGCAGAAAGCTTAAGTCAGCTAAATTGGATGGTCTAGAGTTCCCGCCTGATAGATCAATTCTGCAGAAACCAACTCTTCGGCGTCTTAAAACCACGGAGGGTGTCACCGTACTTTATCCCGACGACGTCGACCGGAGTGTGATCGAACGCCAGCGTCTGACCGGCGGCGGCGAGGTTATTACGATTAGAACAGCGAGACCAACGGAGGAAGATGTTGTCCGCGAGGGATCTAGGACAACGCATTGACGAACTTGCTTTCCGCGGGGCCTTTATCCGCGAAGGTGAGCACTCGGTCAATATTTCGAATCTCGCTGCGTCTGATGCGCGTGAGCTTGCTAATCTGTGCCGATCGGATGACATGAGTTGTTCGATTTCAGATGAGGCTGGAACCCGATGGGGAGTTGACGATCTTGAAGAAGCGCTTGAGCCGTTCAGGATCATTATTACAAAATCGTCCACTGATAGTCTCATTCTGCAGGTGCTGACCGAACAAGGCTTCCGCGATCTACTTATCGATTCCGCTGTTACGAAACGAGTTTGGTGGATAGCGGGGCTCGGGGCACCTATAAGGACCTTCGAACGAGTATATCTTCCATGGGGAAGGATCGCGCAACCTTTCGATGAGATTGAAACTAAGAACCCACGATACCTAGTTCGCGAGTACACTGAAGACAGGATTGTTCCGTCAAACGTAGGTAGGTGGATTCTGCGCAATCCCGACATGGACCTTGGCGTATCCGATCGCTACCGAAACGCATGGGCGGAAGCAGCAACCATGGCCCTCGCGTCATCTCTTCCAAATGAGATCGATGCAGAGTCCGGAGCATTGAGGTTTCGAGGGCCGCCTAGGTTAATTCTTGAGAAGCCTTCGACCGAAGATTTGTCCGTATTCGCCGCAGGGCAGGGGTTTGATGAGCTTCAAAAGGCAGCGAACTGGGTGTTCGAGAGTGAACGGGAAACCGAAACGAGGCACCTTTTGCTCGCCTCGGAAATCGCGAGATCGGCAACTGCTACGAGATCAGCCACTGCTTTCTTGCTTGATGAATTGAAGACGGCTGTCGAGGGAGCACGGATAGCCTACGAGATGCATCTCTCGTCAATGGGTGCTGAAACCATCAAGTCGCTAGCGGAACTTCGCAAGGCTGTAACAGAAGAGACTGGGAAGGTCACGGAGGCAACACGCCAGACCTCGGCAGCGGTGGCAAGCGCGCTTGCAGTCGGACTGGGCCTTCTGGCTGCGAAGGTAACCACTGCGGTCAGCAGTATCCTAACTGCCGGTTTGATGGCCGTTGCCGTCGTGTACGTTCTCATGGTGATCGTAACAGGGTGGGTATTCGTCTCGCTTCAGCGCGAGGCACGCGCAAAATGGAAGGAGAGATTGTATAGATTCATTCCTGGTGATGACTACAAGGAGTTGGTGACGGACCCGACGGAGCGTTCAGAGCTTGCTTTCAAGATCGCCTGCATTCTTGGCGGTGGCTCGGTCATCGCGTTGGCCATCGTTGTTGTATTCCTAATTTCGGTTCCCGCTTCAGTTCCGCTTCCGCGGCAATAGTTCGGGCCAGAGGTCAATTCTCAACGTCGTGGAACATCCTCATAGGTTGAGCAAAGGCCGAATTTACGATCATGTTATGGTTCCAATCCACTAGCTCTAGCCGTCTTATGAGCTAACGACGTCGGACGTCAGTGCTCCTCTTCCAAGTGATTTGGCTTGCGCTCTGCATTTCAGCTTAAGCAAAGGTTGCGGTGTAGATGCCCACCGGCGCTTCTAGATGATGCGTTCACTGACTGAGATAGGTGCGTTTTCGAGAACCAGGTCAAGCTTTTGGAACCGCTGCATTCTCCAACGCAATGGTGGCCCGTCTGCCGGCGAACCCAGGTCCGCCAGTTCAAAATCAAATTGCCCGGCGCGCGTGGTTGACGACTTGACCGCTTCGGCAGCGCTTAAAGCAACCTAATTCCGAGATTCCGCCTCAGAACTTCGTCCCGCTATTAGATTCCCTGTGCCAAAGCTCCAGGCGCTGCTAACGCCTGGAGTGCGCGGGCAAGCCACGCTTAATACGTCATTGGCGAATGTCGAGCCTAGTGGCGCGCCAAACGTAGATCAGCGGGGCCGGTATCAGGAGCAGCCGCTCGTCGAGCCGCAGGTATCGCACTTCAGGCAGGTTCCGTTGCGAACCATGGTGAAGTTGTTGCACTCGGAGCAGCTTTCGCCGGTATAGCCCTTCATCAAAGCCTCTGCCCGGCGCTCGGCCATCTTGCTGCCGGTCACGTTGGCCACGTCACGCGCCGTAGCGCGCCCTTCGACCGGCTGATCGAACAGACCCTGTGCCGGCGACGTATCGGCAACTGGGGCAGGCAGGTCCAGAGGCGCGGCTTCGAAATCGCGCTTGAACGCCGTTGCCGCCGCCGAACCGCCACCCAACACGACAGGCCGCGTGCCGGCCGTCGGCTGGATGGTCCGGGCTGCCGTCGGCTGGACATTCGCAGGCCGCGGGGAAGCCGTCGCCGAGCCAGCCGGCTCGCCGGACGAGACGACCCGGAACTTGCCCGTGTTGCCACGGACCATGCCGTGCGACACCGGCAGGTTCGCCGGGCGATCACCTTCGACACCACGGCCAACCGTGGACGATGCCGCGTCGTCCGGCTGGACATGCGCAAGGTCGTGGCGACCCAGATAGGAAACGGCCAGTTCGCGGAACACATAGTCCAGGATGGACGTCGCGTTCTTGATCAACTCGTTGCCCTGCACCATGCCCGCCGGCTCGAAGCGCGTGAAGGTAAAGGCGTCGACATACTCTTCCAGCGGCACACCGAACTGCAGGCCAAGGGAGATGGCGATGGCAAAATTGTTCATCATCGCCCGGAAGGCAGCGCCCTCCTTGTGCATGTCGATGAAGATTTCACCGATCCGCCCATCGTCGAACTCGCCAGTGCGCAGGTACACCTTGTGTCCGCCGACGATGGCCTTCTGGGTATAGCCCTTGCGCCGGTTCGGCAGCTTCTCGCGCTCGCGCACGACGCGCTCCACGATCCGCTCGACGATCCGTTCCGCCACTTCTGCCGCGCGCGCCGGGGCAGGTGCGGCCAGGAGAGCCTCCGTCGCCTCGGCGATCACGTCTTCCTCTTCGTCCTCATCGGCGATCAGCGACGAGTTCAGCGGCTGCGACAGCTTGGAGCCATCGCGGTACAGCGCGTTGGCCTTGAGCGCCAGCTTCCACGACAGCATGTAGGCCGCGGCGCAATCTTCCACCGTGGCGTCGTTCGGCATGTTGATCGTCTTGGAGATGGCGCCCGAAATGAAGGGCTGCGCCGCCGCCATCATGCGGATATGGCTTTCCACAGACAAAGCGCGCTTGCCGATGCGGCCGCAGGGGTTGGCGCAGTCGAAGACGGGCAGATGCTCATCCTTGATGAAAGGAGCGCCTTCCAGCGTCATCGCGCCGCAAACGTGGATGTTTGCAGCCTCGATATCCTTCCGTGAATAGCCCAGGAACGGCAGCAGCTCGAAGCTGAAATCGTTCAGCTGCTCGTCGCTGATGCCGAGCGTATCGCGGCAGAAATCCTCGCCCAACGTCCACTTGTTGAAGGCGAACTTGATGTCGAACGCGCTCTTGAGGCCGATGTTCAGAGCCTCGATCTGCGCATCGCCGAACCCCTTTGCGCGGAGCGATCCGGGGTTGATCGCCGGCGCCTGATCGAGATTGCCATGGCCGACGGCATAGGCCTCGATCTCGGCAATCTGGCTTTCCTTGTAGCCAAGCGTCCGCAGGGCGTCGGGCACGGCGCGGTTGATGATCTTGAAGTAGCCGCCGCCGGCCAGCTTCTTGAACTTCACCAGCGCGAAATCCGGCTCGATACCGGTGGTATCGCAATCCATGACCAGGCCGATCGTGCCCGTGGGTGCAATCACGGAAACCTGTGCGTTGCGGAAGCCATTCTTTTGGCCAAGCTCCAACGCCTCGTTCCAGACGGCCTTGGCGCGCGACGAAAGCTTGCGATCCTTCAGCGACGCATGGTCCAGCGGCACAGGGTCGGTCGACAGCCCTTCATAGCCGTTGGCAATGCCCTGCGCGGCACGGGTGTGGTTGCGGATGACGCGCAGCATGCCGTCGGCGTTGCGCTCATAATCCGGGAAGGCGCCCAGAACCCCCGCCATCTCGGCCGAGGTCTTGTAGGACTGGCCGGTCATGATCGCGGTGATGGCGGCGCAGATCGCGCGGCCCTCGGCCGACGAATAGGGAATACCGGCCGTCATCAGGAGGCCGCCGATATTAGCAAAGCCGAGACCCAGCGTACGATAGTCGTAGCTGCGCTGCGCGATCTCCCGCGACGGGAACTGCGCCATCAGCACCGAGATTTCGAGGACGATGGTCCACAGACGCGTCGCATGCTCGAAATTGACGATATCGAAGTCGCCGTTCGGCTTGCGGAACTGGATCAGGTTCAACGACGCCAGGTTGCAGGCCGTATCGTCGAGGAACATGTACTCCGAGCAGGGGTTGGATGCGCGGATCTCGCCGGCTGCGGCGCAGGTATGCCAGTCGTTGATCGTCGTATGGTACTGGATGCCCGGATCGGCCGAAGCCCATGCGGCATAGCCGATCTGGTCCCACAGCTCACGGGCCTTGAGGCTCTTGGTCACCTTGCCCGACGTGCGGCCGCGCAGATCCCAGGTGCCATCCGTCTCGACGGCCTCCAAGAAGGCGTCGGTGACGCGCACCGAATTGTTGGAGTTCTGGCCCGAGACCGTCAGGTACGCTTCGGAATCCCAATCCGTGTCGTAGACGGGAAATTCGATGTCGGTATAGCCTTGGCGGGCAAACTGGATGACGCGCTTGACGTAGTTTTCAGGCACCTGGGCCTTCTTGGCGTCGCGCACCGCGCGCTTGAGCGCCGGGTTCTTCATCGGCTCGAAACAATCGCCTTCCGGGCCTTCGCAGTTCACGCAGGCCGACAGGATCGCCTTGAGATGGCGCGACACGATCCGCGATCCGGTTACCAGCGCGGCGACCTTCTCTTCCTCGCGGACCTTCCACTGGATGTAAGCCTCGATATCGGGATGGTCGATATCGACGACGACCATCTTCGCGGCCCGGCGTGTGGTGCCGCCAGACTTGATGGCGCCGGCGGCGCGATCGCCGATCTTCAGGAAGCTCATCAGGCCGGACGATTTGCCGCCGCCGGACAGCTTCTCGCCTTCGCCGCGCAGCGCCGAGAAGTTGGAGCCGGTGCCGGAGCCGTATTTGAACAGGCGCGCCTCGCGCACCCACAGATCCATGATGCCGCCTTCATTGACGAGGTCATCGCCAACGGACTGGATGAAACAGGCATGCGGCTGCGGATGCTCGTAGGACGAGGCGGAACGGGTCAGCTCACCCGTGCGATAATCGACGTAGAAATGGCCCTGTCCCGGTCCGTCGATGCCGTACGCCCAGTGAAGGCCGGTGTTGAACCATTGCGGGGAGTTCGGCGCCACCTTCTGGGTCGCCAGCATGTAGGCAAGCTCGTCCCGGAAGGCGAGCGCGTCGTCTTCGGAGGCGAAGTAGCCGCCCTTCCAGCCCCAGTAGGTCCAGGTGCCGGCAAGGCGGTCGAAGACCTGGCGGGCGTCCAGCTCCGAGCCCGTACGCTCCGATTCGGGCAGGGCGGCCAGAGCCGTCTCGTCGGCCGTACTGCGCCAGAGCCACGACGGAACGTCGTTCTCCTCAACCTCCTTCAGGTGCTTCGGGACACCGGCCTTGCGAAAATACTTCTGCGCCAGGATGTCGCTCGCGACCTGGCTGAACTGGGCCGGAACATCGATTCCCTCTAGCCGGAAGACGATCGATCCGTCCGGGTTGCGAATCTCGCTCGTCGCCTTGCGGAATTCAACGGAAGCGTAGGGGCTTTCACCCGCTTTCGTATAGCGGCGCTCAACCTTCATGCCCATGACTTCGACCCTTTCCAGAAACGGTGAAAACGCTGGCACGGCAGGTTCGCCGCGCATACGCCGCGATCATGTTGCACCGCTTTGATTAACTAAACCTTGTGCCCAATCACGAGGGCCGACGCCATATATAGTGTTTCCCGACCGATATTAGGAGCCGTCAGTGACGATTTCCACAAGGTAGAAGCAGACCATTTCTACCTGGATTCGGCGGCGTTCGAACTGGACGCTAACGCTGTGAGCGCGCACCTTCAATCCGCTTGACGTCGCAAATGTCAGTGGAGGCGGTAATCCCGGGTTTTTCCGCAGGGAGGTTGTGGATAACGGGGGCGGAGAGGGTGCGTGCTTGCATCCTCGCCCGCCATCGCTTTGGCCACAGCGGTGCGTCGCAACCGTGGGGACGCTGCAGAGCGGGAGTGGTCAAGACACGGTACAGAGAATGAACGGGACAGCACGGTAAATCGGCTGATGGGTCACGCAAAGCCCGGTTGTCGTGCTGCCCTAAAACGCGATCCTCTGCATGATAATGCAGAGGAGAAATTTGGCGCGGTACCCTTGCTAAACGCCGATTCCTCGGCTACTGCCACGCTCGTGGAGAGGTGGCCGAGTGGTCGAAGGCGCTCCCCTGCTAAGGGAGTATACCGGAGACGGTATCGTGGGTTCGAATCCCATCCTCTCCGCCACGAAAGCCCGGAAATGAAGGCTTTCCATCGATTCGATTACTGATTACCGCTCGGGTCGATTGACGCGAAGTGACGAGACATTACGCGAACATCCTTGCGATTTCCGACCATCACCGCAATATTCTCGCAAGCTTTGATCTGCCTTTGTTCTCGCTTCCGTCAAAACGCCATCCACGTTTGCGGGCTGCATCGCCGAGACCAGGTTGCGCCAGCTTCACGTAACGCTGCCACTCTTCCGAGTTCCATCCACCTTCATCCTTCAAGCGCATCACGTCTTTGGTTTGGGCGTAGAACCACGTCGCCCATGAATGCCGCGCTGTGTGCGGTGTATAATGGTTCGCATCGAGGCCGATCTTTGCAACGTGGTGGGCCCAGAATGAAAGAGGGTTCCCTCGGTTCTCTCCGGTCCTATCGATGTACGGCTTGCCGTCATATCGGCGAAACAGGGGGCCGCGCTCACCGATATTCGGAAGCTGCGAAAGAGAAGCTACGACGCGGGGAATAAGGGTCACCGTCCGCTGATCATCGTTCTTCGGGTCTCGGATAACTGCGTACCGTCCCTCCAGGGAAACATCCTGATACGCGTCCAGGGCCATGGCCTCAGATATCCGAACACCCTGTCCGAATAGGAAGGTTACAAGGCAGGCGCCCCATAGGGATCGGTATCGTCCGGCGAGAACGGACGCTATCAGGTTGTCAGCCTGCTCTGGCCGGAAGAAGAACGTTCGACGCCCGCCACCTGCCGGCCTTGAGACGACAGGCTTGACGCCTTGGGATGCAAGCACGGAAAGAACCGGAGTGAAGAACTGCCGACGAATGGTGGCTGGTTGGGCAGATGGGTATGCCTTCAAGGCAGCTTCGTCTATTTCCCGCTGGCCGATTTTATCAATTGGCAGACCCTCGAGGTGCGCGATTGGCTTCGCAAGAAAGCGAGCCTCTCCACCCCCCTGTGCATATAGGTGCGCTGCTATTTCGAACGGGATCGACGGTTCTCGTCCGGTGTGGTTTTGCTCGGCGACTTCGTTCTCGATTTGCCGCTTGATGCTTTCTGCCTGCTTGGCATCCCTCGTGCGAGTAGACCGGCGTATTTCAATGTTGTGAGGCTTACCACCGCGCCAGACGATGACTGAGCCGTGGACGTAGAAGATTCCGGTTTTAGGGTTTGGGGTGCACTGGAGGGGCACTCTACCATCCTTTCGCCGAGTAGGCGGACCTGGTCAGGCCTGAGCTTCACCGATCGGCCGACACGAACATAAGGGACACCATGCCGGCGAAGTAGCTCGCGAACATAGCGCTTTGGATTTTGGGACTCTGAGCTGGTAATGCCCAGAATGGAAGCTGCGTCTTCCAACGACATGGGCTGGTCAATCATCCCCCACCTCCTTCTCTGCGGCATCGATGGGGTTGGGTTAGGGCTTGCATCAGGCATTCTCCCTGACGGCACGCAGGCCATAGGGCCCCTGTTCGTAACGGGTGCCTGGTGGCGCCTTGCGAATGGTTGAGCGCTTCTTGACCCCGAGACGACTGGCTTCGAGCCTTTGCGCCTTCCGGATCATCTTGACGTCGAGTGTTGTCTTCCCTCGGTGGCAGACCCGGCAAAGCCACTGTCCGTTCTCGATCTCACTCTCGCCGCCGAGTTCCACGGGAATGATGTGATCGGCTTCGCCTTCGCCGATCTTCAACACGGCGTGGCACTTCTCGCAGATGCCATCGGCGCGCTTGGCTATCGCCTTACGCTGCTTGGTGCTGAAGTTGTGCGCCCGAACCATCAGCCGGCAACCTCCGGCTGGATGAGGCCTTCCTCAACACCGATCTCGTAAGCGAAGTGGGTGACGGCCGAGGCGACGTCAGTTTCGCCTTTGCTGATCGCCTGGGCTGTCTTGAATACCTGTTGGGCTACAGCGACCGCTTCGGGAGACAGCTGAGCAAGGTCGCCCTTCCAGCGGGTGTGCGACTTGAGGAGACGATCCTTGATAAGGCCCGCATCAGCCTCCTGGATGACAATCGCGAGCATGCCGCGGGCGTAATCTGCCAACCGCGCCTTTGTGTCGTCGTCGAAGGCAGGGCCGGTTTCTTCCTCAGCAGGATCAGCAGATCTGCTGTCGTCGCCTTCCGGAACCTGCGACGTATCCATCGTATCCGCACCAAGCTCACCATCGATGAACCCGTGGTCAAATCCTTCGCGAGGGCCAACGCTCTCCTGAGGCTTGGCGATACGTGTGGCAAAGCTCGAGCGCTCCGGCTGAGCCGGCGTGACGTCGCGGACACCTTCGAGTTCATCACGGTCGTAGACGCCGAGAATGACTTCGGGAAAGTGGCGGCGGGCGCCGGCGCGGATGGAGTAGTAGCCGAGCTGCTGATCCGGGTCCGACTTCCACAGCGGAGAGTTCTTCGTCGTGATCGCGCTGAACCGCGGGCTCTCGTAGACGTGGACAGAACCGTCCAGTGCCTCGAACGTCACTCGACAGCGCCGATCACCGTCCTGGCCCTCGTACTCGATCTGGGGGCGCCGCTTGAGACCGGCGCGAGTGTTGATGACGGCCGCGATCAGCTGCGCCTCGTAAGCCATCTGATCGCCGACCTTGTAGGACTTCTGCGCGACCGAGAAGGGATCCATTTCCCACTTCATCGCCTGCATGGTGACGGCAAGGCACGCTCCGGCGTTTCCGCGAAGGTGCTTCGGAATGGCAATGTCGGCCCGAGACATAACCTCAGCAAAGCGAACGATGTCACCGAGGCTCTGCGGTGTTAGATGTGATCCCCCGCCATCCGAAGCGAAGCGGACGTCGTTGATGGGCGTGCGGACCTCGGACGGGTCTCGAAGTGCAAGGTTGCTCATGCTGCCTCCTTGGCCGCGAGCGTCGTTTCCGTGCGCGTCCGGGCCCATTGCGGGATGTCGATGTTGAGAACTGAGGGGTGGAAGCCGTCGTAGCCGGGCCATACACCTTGCTTCCGGCATTCCTTGACGGTTTGCAGTGCGGCGCGCGCCTGCCTTTCTCCGAGGTCCAGATCCTGGGCCCGGACTTCGAAGAACCGGACTTCGTACGGCGCTGACTTCTCCAGGAAGGCGAGCACGAACGAGCCGAACGGCAGACCCAGTTCTCGCCAGACCATGCGGACAACGGCGCCCTGAACGTGGTAGCCGGAACTGAAGATGGTCTTCGACAGGCTGTCGTCGTCGACGGACGCCGCCGTCTTGAGATCGACGAAGTCGCCTCCGTCGTTCGGGATGACGTCCGGCCGCGCCTTCATCCAGATGTCGTCGAACTTGGCGAACATGGACCGCTCGATACGGCCGTTCAGCGCACCGGCCTGCACGATGGGGTGAGCTGCGAGGCTGTCCCGCATCCGGCGAATGTCGTCGATCTGGGACGGCAGGATGACAGTGCGTCCGGCCTTTGCCTGATCGGCCATCCAATCCTTGCATTCGGTCCGGTTGCCTTGCCACGGTTTGCCTGCGATCGAAGCGGGGCGAACCGCGAAGTGCTGCGCAAAGCCGGATTCACCCAACAGTAGGTGATGGGCGGCCTTGCCGAAGTTCAGCGCTTCGGTTGCGTCACGTTCGATTCGCTCCGGGTTGTACGGGCTGTGGACCCAGTAGGCAGACGGGCGGTCATCGACCTGGCGGATGCCAGACGACGAAATGCCAAAGCTGTCGAGTAGGTCTACGTCGTGGTGATAAGTCTCAATCGGCACGCCGGCGTAGATACCCGGTTCGACGATCTGCTGGCCGTTCCAAACGGTTTCCTTGACCGTCTTCATGGCTTGACCTCGCGGGCCTTCAGCATGGCGTCGGCAAACTCGTAAGAGCTTTTCGCGACGGCCATCGTCAGATCCTCGCCGTCATCTAATCCGGCGAAAATCTTGTTCATGGCGTCCACGTTCGAGATCGTCCCCGTTAGAGCCTTTCCGGCGAGCCAGTCGCGAAGGGACATGCCCGTATCGGGGAACGGGTATCCGGGCGCGCTCCCAATTCCATGCTCGTCCTGCGGAGGAATAACCGGGAATGCCGGCCCGCCGTCGTTGATTGGATTAGCCATTGATCGCAGCCTCCGTCACGCTGACAGCGAGCTTCCACAGCACCGTGTCGGGAAAGTTCCAGGCGAACCAAACAGCCGCGGCACAAGCTGCCGTAGCCGTAAGGCGGTTCAAGACGTTGGAGGTCTCAACCATAGAGAGCCTCCGGCAGTGCCCAGACGATAAACCAGATGGTCCACGTCACGAGAAGGAGCAGCCACATGGCTTTCGGGGCGTTCTTGCCCATCTCAGGAGAGCCGACGACCGTCATCGTGCACATCCCTGCGTCCGACCGGCCTCACGCAGCGGGCGAATGTTGCCGCTGTAGAGGTGATCCTGCTCGAACAAGAATGCGTACTCGGCGCCGTCCTTGCGGCGCTGAAACTTGTGGTTGTGATCCAGCCTGATCTTCTTGGCATGCAGGAAGTCGCGGGGCTGCACGACGGTGGTGCGCATGGTCGTTCCTTTCGGTGTGTTGGTCAGTGAGCGGCGCGCAGGCAGGCCTCGGCCTTGTCCCGGTAGCGCTGGCGGTTCAGTTCGGGCATCGAGTTCCAGCGGCGGGTGAATGCCTCCTGGACGGTCTCCATGCGCTTCTTGTCGTGGTCGAATTTCTGGCCCGGCCAGCGGGCGTCCGTGACGAAGATGGCGAAGGCGCAGTCGTCGATCTTGGATTGCCATCCAGACTTCGGCTTGCCGCCATCCGGATCAAACGATGTCGTCAAACGACGCTGGGCGTCGAGAATTCGGGGCTGACCGGCTACCACTGGACAGGCCTCCCGAATGCAAGGAAGGCGTAGGCTGAGAGCGTGAGGACCAGCCAAGCGGCGAGGGTGGATAGGAGGAAGCTCATTCGTAGGCCTCTTCCATTTCGAGCTTCGCCAGCGCCTCGTCGGCGTCCCGTTCGAATGCTTTGGTCTGGCACTGGTCGTAGAGCATCGAGGCGATGACGGTTTTGGCGTTCTCGCTCTCGTTGGGACGACGAACCCACACTGGCAGGACATCGTCCTTGCCGTCTTTCCGGGTGACCACTGCGAGGTCGTCGAGCTCGATCCGGTCGCCGTCGCGATAGACCGTCGCCAAGCCTTCGATATCCATCACCCAGTGCCCGTCGATGACGTACGGGGCCGTGACCGGAACTTGGGCACGCAGCGCGTCCAGATGGTCCGGGGCTGCCTGCGGATTCAGGAAGTCGATGAATTGCGGGGAGACACCCATTATGCATCCCTCCCAATTGCAGAAGCGATCTGCGAGAGGCGCGAGTTAACCTCCTCCTGCAGCCGACGGTTCATCATCACTGCAATCTCTCGGTGTAGCGAATTCACCGAAGCAAACGATGCTTCCAGACGGCTCATGATTTCGGCATTCATTGATCTGCCGTTTTCAGCCGCAGCGGCCTTGATCAGGTCTCGCAAACCATCGGGGAAGCGGACAACGGTTTGATCGGCACCGCGGCCGTGATCGGACGGAGAGGCCATCAGATGACACCTCCGATGTGCATCGCCGAGATCGTCACCGCCGCGCCGGCCAGTCCCGACACAAGTGCCACTACCCAGAACATGCCTTGCATGGTGAGGTTGTCACGGCGCGCTTCGTCGAGGTCGGCCCGGATGTCGGCCAGTTCGGCTACGAGATGCTGATGCTGGGTCACTTGCGGCTCCATCGCCGGTGTTCGATGACCCAAACGTAGCGATAATCGCTACAGTCTGCAAGAGCGGACGTAGCTTTTTTCGCTACAATTTTGTTGACGTGCGATTTTGCTGGGTCGATAAGGGCGGGGTGAGCGACGCTATGTCGGATTGCTCTACGGATATTGCTCACTGGCAACGTTGCCAGTGACGCCGAGAATGACGCGGAGACCGAGGGGCAGTTCCTCGGCTGGTTAAGCCGCAAGCGCGGGGGTCGTAAGTCCTACGGTGCTGCCAGAAACAGAGGACGGGTTGCCGAGAGGCGCCCTGGTGTTGTGTCCCATCCCGGCTCCGGCCTTCAGGACATGCCAAACGACCTCCCTCCCTTCATGGGCTGATGCTCATGGGGGTAGGGGGGTCTTTGGCTTGGAACCCTCCCTCACCATCCTTCAAAACCTCAAAAAAGCTTCAAGGTTCGGAAACGTTAGACGAGACATAAATGATGGAAGCGAATATGTTGTTCATCATTCGTTCTCGTGGAGATTACCGTGGCTGAGACCTCGATCGAGTGGACGGACGCGACCTGGAATCCAGTCGCCGGGTGCACTATCCTGACTGCTGGATGCACGAACTGCTACGCGATGCGCATGGCAGCGCGTCTTGAGGCAATGGGCGTCGAGAAATATGAAGGCCTTACGCGCAAGAGCGGCGGTCGCGCGAAGTGGACGGGCAAGATCACTCTCGACCGCAAGTCTCTGGCAGTGCCATCCACCTGGGCGAAGCCGCGGCGTGTCTTCGTCAATTCGATGTCCGATCTATTCCACAGTGACGTCCCGGCCGATTTTATCGCCGACGTCTGGAAGGTCATGGCGGACACCCGCCGTCACACCTACCAAATTCTCACGAAGCGTCCGGACCGCATGCTCGAGATCGTGCCGAAGCTGCCAAAGTTGCCGAACGTCTGGCTCGGGACCAGCGTCGAAGATGGCCGAGTTCTTCATCGCGTCGACGAGCTGCGCCAGGTGCCGGCGGCTATCCGATTCATCTCCTTCGAGCCTCTGATCGGTAGCGTTGACGGTGCTGACCTTAGAGATATTCATTGGGCGATAGTAGGCGGCGAGTCCGGGCCCAAGGCTCGCGATATGGATCCCGAGTGGGTCGACGAGATCGAGCGCATGTGCCGTCGTTCTGGGACCGCCTTCTTCTTCAAACAGTGGGGCGGGAGAAATAAGAAGGCGACTGGTAGGACGCTCAACGGCCGGACATACGATGAGATGCCGTCAGCGACTTTGTGATTGAATTGCCGAATGATCGAGCTAGCGACGTGGCTTTCGGTGACGGGTTCGATATCGCGCAGAATAGCGAATAGCGTTGGGGCCGTTCGACCGGCGGCAAAGGGTAGGGTTCCAAGACCTCCGGAAAGATGGTGCGGAGGCGTTCGGCGACATACCGCTCTAAAGCTGCGACGTTTGCAGCTCGCTGACGAACTGCTGGTATGTCGAGTAGTCCGAGAAGGTCTGATGCTGGCTGAACCTCTGCGTACAGCTTTTCCTTCCATTCTTCAGTGCCGAGCATTCGTGTGATCGCGCGCTCCTTGGACTCATCGATCTTGCTAAAGTTTCGTGCCGCCTGACGGTAGAGGCCCGCGAGTGGGAACAGATACCAAACGTCGATTGCCTTAGTTCCAGCGATCATCTGTAGGGTCTCCCACTCAACCTCCATCCCGTAGGGGTCAAGAAACATCACCGCACGAGTAGACCTCCACCCATGCCAGCGAATGTCCTTTTGAATGAGTTCGTTCGCGTTCCCCTGAAGGATATCGATTTCTCGACCAGGATATTGCTCCCGCAATTCCATGAGAGCCGCAACATGCCGTGGCTTCACGTCCATGAAGACCAGACGATCAAATGCCGGCTCGATGTCTAGGGCAATCTTCGCTGAGCCCCGCCTCTGAACAACCTGTTCGGGAACCGGCTCACTGACAAGGTCGCCGGCCTGAGCGGCTACGCGTTCCGTTCGATTGCCAGTGCCAGCGAAAGCGTCGATGTACCAGACCTTATCGCACCATGTGTGAAGCGCAGCGGAGTATCGCTGAAGGTACTGCTCTACGATAGCTAGCTTGATGTCCGTATGCTGCCCGCCGAACTCGTGGTCACTCACGCTCAAACGCCGTCCTCCACCTCTTGGCCACCACACCCACAATGCGTGCTACAGATCCAACACCGTTCGCCTAACCCGGCCGATCACGCGCACCTCGCCCTTAAGCTCCGGTGCCGCTATCTTGTCGAACGACACCGGCTGGAACTGAGGTGACTGCTTGGGCCTATACCGCTTGTATGTCGCTTTGCCTGTCTCGTCGGCTACGACGTAACAGGCGTTTGCCACTAGCCGCGTATCATTGCGATTGACGAAGATGACGGACTCTGGCGGACTGATCTTGTTCATCGACGCGCCCTGGACACGCAACGCGATGTAGTCCCCGTCTGGCAGGTCGATAGCAGAGATCTTAGGAGCGTCCTCTAACTCCACCTGGCTCTCGGGGCTTTCCAAGTTGCCCGCGCTGACCCAAGCTATCAATGGGACATCAGTGACGACTGGGACGTGCTCGGGCATGCCGACGCCTGCTGCCGCTCTAATTTCGTCAGGAATAGGATGGCCGGTTAGGTCGGAGATTGCGATAATTTCTTCCAAGGTGACGCGACGAGGTTTTCCCGTCCCGGTTGGCGCCTTGCTCATTTTGCTGATCAGGCTTTGGTCCTGCGATTCCTTGCCAAGCCTTTCAATCAAAGCGTGCGAAAGCTTCCGACCGCTCATGCCGGATTTTTCGCGCGCTTCCTTCACCCACTCGTGCATCTTCATCATACGCAGAGGTGTAGCGAAAAAAGAAACGGTCGTCTGAAGCGATATTCGCGACGATCTGGCTTGTAGTTCGTAGCGATTATCGCTACATTTCAGTTCATGGAACCTGCAACCACGATAATTCGTAGCCTCGGCGGCCCCTCCGCAGTATCGCGAATAACTGGCGTTCATCGGACGCGCGTCTCTAACTGGATGCGATCGAAGGATGTTGGTGGGACCGACGGCCTAATCCCGTTCCGGCATGTGCCGGCGCTTTTGTCGGCAGCAAAGAATGCGGGAGTCGTCCTGACGGCGGAAGATTTTTTGCCTTCGGAGGTGGCAGCATGACCTCCGCCATCACCACCGTCAGCGAAGACTTCTCCGGTGCACGCGCACTGGCAGAGATCCGCCGTCAGCAAGGCGAGGCGCCCTTCGTCATCTGCGAGCGCCGCACCGGCCATGTGATCGCGAACATTCCTCATCCTGCTGATCGGTATTCGCCGGACGCGCTGATCGAAGAGTCCCGCGCCCGCCGCGTCTCGCTCACGGCACTGGCGGTCTGATCGCCATGGCCACCTCCCGGCACGTGCATGCAGCAAACCGGGAAGTCTTTCAGTCTTGCCAGAACACGGTCCACGGCTTCGCTGATGGTCATCGTTTCGTCGGTGGGGCTCTCGTCATCCATGCCTGACTGAATGCCGCAGCAACTTGTGGCTGTCAGCGAAATTCGAAGCTCACAGTTTTCGGAGCCTTTCATGTCCGACACTCCCGACAGGTGGAAGCCGACACTCGAACAGGAAGCCTTCAAGAACGCCTTTGGCCGGGCGATCGCGCTCGCAGGCAGCAACCGCCGGATGGCGGATTTGCTGGGCGTCAGCGAGAGCCTGGTCTCCCGGTGGAAGCACCTGCACCACAACGAGCATGTGCCGGCCAGCCTCCATTCGAAGATCGATCAGATCGCCGGGTATCCGTGCATGCTTGAGACGGCTGCCGGCCTGAGTGGCTACAGCATCCGTCGCGACGATGTCTCTGCCGACGCGATCTCGGTGATGGAGGCGCTTGGCGTCTTCTCGGAAGACAGCGGCCGGATCGTCCGCGTTGTCATCCAGGCAAAGGCCGACGGCGAAATCTGCATCCGCGACCTCAACCTTATCGAGGCCGAAGGCAAGACCGTTGTGGCGAATGTCACTCGGATGCTGGAAGCAGTCCGGGCTAAGTATGAGGCCGGGCAGGGCGCCGTCACCCGCATGACGGGGGCAGCGCGATGAACGGCGCCGCCAACGACACAGACTCCGTCGCCCCGTTTCAGCGTCTCGGTGCAGTCGCAAACCGCGTCGTATCCGATCTGGATATGGACCTCGTCCACGAGATGAAGCGCCACCCGGCCGAGCTGCGGGAAGCAGCTTTCCGTCTTCAGATGGAAGACGCCCACACCGGCCTAACGCCTCGCCAGGCCGAGGTCCTGCAGTTCATCCACGATCACCAGATGCGCAGGGGTTCTTCGCCCAGCTTCGCGCAGATCGGTGAAGCGCTCGACATCAAATCCAAGTCCGGCGTCCATCGCCTTGTTCACGGCCTCGCTGAACGCGGAGCGGTGACGCTCTCGCCCGGCCGCAACAGAACCACCCGCATCAACCACGCCAAGGGAGCCTAGAATGGCGCGCGCCCAGAAAGCACAAACATCAAATAGCAGCCCCGGCATCGGGCATAACTCTGGCCTGTCGCCGGATCAGCGGCATGCACTGGCTCTGATGCACCGTCGTCGCTATCGCGGCCTCGACGAGCAGAAGAGGAAGATCGCCGCGGACCTCCGCAATCTCGGCCGTCTGGTCAAAGCCGACCTCGGCGATACCGGCATGCTTCAGATCAAGACCATGATCCGGGCAGAGACCGAAGAAGGCCGTGAGGCGCTTGAGCAGGAGCTTCGCGCCACTGCCGAAGCAAAAGCATGGGCCGCCGGCGAAGATGGCCAACTCGACATGTTCAGCGGCCAGCCGAAGGCAGACGAAACGCGCGCATACCACGACGGCAAGATCGCCGGCATGGACGACGAGCCGCTGCGCAATCCGTACGGCGCCGGGACGGCAGACCACGAAGACTACGCTCGCGGCTGGCATCGCGGGAAAGAGGTCATGGACGAGATCCTGGCGATGAAGGCGCAGCAGGATGCCGAACTGATAGAGGGGCCGGCTCACGATGATGGTGGCGACCTCGATGATGAAGACGAGGCGGCATGAGCAAGCGCCAAAATCAGATGCTAACCAGCCATGCCTCTGAAGTATTCGGTCAAGCGACCTTTCTCGAAGGCGTCAGAGAATGCTGTCATCCTGGTCAATATCTTACGTATAAGCTCGTCGAGCTTATCGAGACGATCCTTTCCAAGTTCATCCGCCCAATCCTCACCGAAATCTTGGTCCGGGAAAAAAACGCGATCGCCTTTCCTTTGAATGATCTCGTCAAAATCGCGTTCTCGGCCATACAGGGCCAAGAGAAGTTCCCGAATAAACCCCTTCGCTTGGATCGCGTCAATGTAGAGGTCCCCATCGAGATTCATGACGCTCTTCCATACGTCGCTTTCCAGAATCTCGTAAATGTGGATCAGTTTCTTGATGAGCGACAGCGGGTTGTTAGCTGGTGCCGATTGTCGCATTTGGCGCAGTCTTTCGACATCCTCATGAAACCAATCAAGAGTAAAGGACATATATGTCGTCTGCCTGACAGCCCTTCGCGCGATTGCGCGCGGATTAAGAGACTGGAGGGTTTGAGACTCCAACCAGCGTTTTTCATCTTCAGCACGAATCCTGCGCGCTTCAGACTGCTCCCTAATGAGCAAGAAAATTGTGGCTCCGGCAGCGAGTATTGCAATCGCTTCTGTCCAACTTCTGGCGCAGGTCAGCCCGCTTTCATCGCCCGCGCATATTGCAGTGTTTGCGAACACGTCGAGCTGAGCCGCGAAAGTAACGCACAGAATAGCACCTGCCCCAGCTATGATGCCAACTGCGCAGCTCGACCAATCGAATCGCATCCGTGCCCCCACTCCCGAGAAGATGAGATCAAGCCGCGCAGCCCGGCTTTTGTCGAGAGTAGGGCATCATGATCATCATCGGGCTCGACGTAGCGCAAAAGACAGGGTGGGCGGTCTACAATACCGAACGCAGCATCTCCGCCATTCAGGCCGGTGTCCTGAAGGCTGAGGGTGACGAGTTCGAGGACCGATCCGCCACCCTCGGTCGACAGTTCGGATTGCTCCTGAAGCAAGTCGGCCGACCCGACCTCATCGCGATCGAAACACCGCTTCGCACGCTTCCGCAGGGCAAGCGGACCACCAAGATGATGGGCGAAGACGAGATCATCGTCACCAGCGGTGGCGGCGTGAACGCCATGATTTCCTCCAATCAGTTGGTCGGCGCAATCGCTGCCTTGTGCGGATGGAAGGGTCTTCGTCGCGTCTGCATCCCGTCCGCAACCTGGCGTAAGGCGTTCCTCGGCTTCGCCCGGCATCCTGGATGGGAGCGCAAGGACTGGAAGCGAGCCGTGCGCGAGCAATGCGCTCGCGAGAAGATCGTCGTGACCAATGACGACATGGCCGACGCGGTGGGGATCGCGATTGCCGCCAAGAACACCCCAGAATTCAAACAGATCGCCTACGAGCTCAGCCGGAGGGCCGCATGAACCTCGACGATATGAAGCAGCGCGCCACGACCAAGCTCGAAGAGATGGACCGCGAGATCGACGCCGACGAAGCTGCATTGCAAGACAAGCGCCGCCGGCGCCAGCGGCATCAGAAATTCATCCAGTGGCTGAGCGCGGTTGACAACGAGCTTGTCGACGAACTGCGTGACGCACCGCCGGTAAAGCCTGTGCGGACGGTGACGAAGCTAACCAAGCTCACTCCCGCACCAGAATATGATTTCGCCTCGATCACTCCGGCCGCAGCGTCCGTAGCCCGTCAGATCCTTGCCGAGTTCGAGCGCAATCTCACCGGTTCAGTTGCCAATGCCGAGAAGGAGAAGCTGCTGACGATCGCCGGCTGCTCGACGAAGCTGCGCCGTATCCTCACCGCCATCGAGAACGAGGGCATCCTAACGGTCACGAAGACATACAGCCCCGACGATCGCGTCTTCACCTTCGTAACCTACAAGACCATGGCGGAGGCCGCAGAATGAACGCGCACGACCTGAGCTTCCGCGACTTCGCACCTGCCGATCGTGAGAACCGACCGGAACTGATGGACGCGACGAACTTGGACGCTGAGCAATCAGTTCTTGGTGCGGTGATGATGGACAACGCGTTGATCGGAAGCCGCATCCCATTTCTGGAACCGGAACACTTCTCTGAGCAGTTCCACCAGAAGCTGTTCTCACACATCTTGGCACTGGTCGACCGAGGGAAGCGAGCGGATCCGGTGACACTGATGCCGGAGTACCGAAGCCACAACGACATAGGCGACATGACAGCCTGCGAGTATATTGCTCGGCTGGTCGCAGAGGGTAACCCTGGAAACGTTCGCGACCACGGCGTAGTGATCTTGGAAATGTTCGGTCGCCGTAAGGCCGCGATGGGGTTGCATGAATGCGCTGACGCGTTCCTACATCCAGATAACGGGGAGCTCTTCAGCGAGCGAGTTGCCCTTCTCGACGACTTGGCAGCCGAGTTGCGGACGCTTGCGCCTCGCCAAGACAGCAGATCATTCATTGGCGCCTACATTGATGGCGCCTTAGCGAAGCTGTCAGACCCTGATCGGCATGCTGCCGCGAGCATTCCATTTCCGCTGCCCGAGATAGGCAGCATCCTGCAAGAGGATGGATGGAGCCCGGGTAATCTGTACGGGCTGGTTGGTGCATCGGGAGAGGGCAAGACTTCTCTAATGCTGCAGATAGTCCGAGCTGCGGCAGAAGCATCTCATCCGGTACTGCTCTTGTCATTCGACCAGAATGGCGAGCAAGCGGCTATGCAGATGGTCTCTCAGCGCACCGGTGTTACCTATTCCGCGATCCGCCGCCGAGGCTGCATAAACGATCACGAGGCATCCCTTCTCGACGAGGAGCGGAGGGCACTCCACAAGCTCCCCATCGAAATTAAACGGCTGAAGACCGAAAAGATCGGTCGCATTTGCGGCATAGCGCAGGGCTTCGCAAAGGCGTGGTCGAGACGGACGCAGCCGAACGGACAGCCCTACAAGGCACCCCTGATCATTCTCGACCACAACCGCAAGGTGAGCCCTGACCGGCCGAACGACCATGAAGGTCGCATAGCCGGAAGCATCAACGGGGCAGGGAAGGCGCTTGCCGAGGAGATCGGCGCGGCAGTGCTGTTTATATGCCAGAGAAACGGAGGAGGTTTGCGCAGAGATGTTCCCCGGCCCATCGCAGCCGACCTTTTTGGTGGTGAGCAATCTCGCGAGGATTTCGATGCGATCCTGTACATCTACCGCGCCGAGCATTGGCAGAATGAAAAACTGAAGGTGGCCTCCTCGGCCAGTGAGGAAGACAAGATCAGGGCCCGGTTTCTGATTGGCGGAAAGAGCCCTGAGGACAAGGCGGAGCTCGGAGCGCTTAAGGTTCGCTACGGCCGGTCAGATCTTCGAGAAGTCGTTGGATGGGAAGGGCGGCTAACCCGGTATGTCTCCCTGCGGCAGAACGAGAGGGAGTTGTTCTGATGCCAATTCTCTCCATCCCGCTGCCAGCGGTCTCCACTCTCCATGACATGCTGCGTTACGATCCGGAAACCGGGGCGCTCTATTGGCGCCGCGCCGTCGGTCCAAAGAAGGCGGGCAGTCTTGTCGCCAAAGCGTCGCCCGATGGCTACGTCCGCATAGGCATCAAAGGGCGCACCTATTCCGCACATCGCGTCATTTGGAAAATGATGACTGGTTCCGATCCTGTCGCTGAGATCGATCATCGTGACGGCGACCGAAGCAACAACATGTGGGCCAATCTCCGCGAGGCTTCGCATTACGACAACATGTGCAACAGCGGCGCTTACTCGAAGACGTCCGGGCTGCCGCGAGGGGTAGCGAAGAACACGGCCTCGTCCGGATACTCCGCACAGATTCAGAAGAACCATCGAATGATTCATATCGGCGTATTTGCGACGCCCGAAGAGGCTCATGCTGCCTACAAGGGAGCCGCGAAAATTCTGCACGGTGATTTCGCTCACGCGGAGAACCGCACATGAACTACGAGATCGGCAAGAGCTACAGCTGGTTCGTTCAGTACCGACATGGGTACGCAGCGCAGTTCGCCTACCCAGGTAACCGCAGGACGCGCCTTCTCTGCAAGGACGGGAAGGTCGTACTGTTCGCGACCTGTTTCGAGGCAATCGCGGCCGCACAGGCACAGGTGAGAAAAGTCTGCGAGCCCGACATCCGAGCGGTCACCGCTGAACCAGAGCCCGTCCCGGCATTCCTCGATACCAAAGCATGGGACGATGAACGTCAGATAAAGCGCGCTGTCGAGCGTCGGAGTGTCTTCCAAGGCCTGGGCAAAAAGTCAGTCGTCGTCGAGACCCGGAGGCGCGGAGCATGAGCCGGCAGCATCTTCCCAACCGTCGGCCGTCTGAGAGCTGCGACGTCATCTTCCAAGGCATGGAGGTTCAGGTCTCCTTCGGCTGGACCGACGATGGACGAATTACCGAGGTTTTTGCTTCCACCCGGAAGGTCGGGACGCAAATGGACACCATGGTCAGGGATGCGTCTGTCCTTCTATCCATAAACCTCCAGTACGGTGCGACCCCGAGCATCCTTCAGCGATCCCTCACCATGACGGAGATGGGAGAGCCTGAAGGCTTTGCCGGCCTGATCGTTCGCATGATCCGTGAGCGCGAGGCTGAAGTCCGCGGAGATGTGGCGGCATGACTGCACCCAAGGCCCGACTGGATACACTCCTTGATGGCCTTGGAGTTCGGCTTCTTCCGGTATGGAAGCGCCGCAAGGGAGCGCAGAGCCACGCCAGAGCCACGATGTACGAGGTCATGCGGGAGCATGGGGAAGACCATCTCGCACTGGTCATCCGCTTCATCCGGGATAGCGGAGAGGGAGATCGGAACAAGACCGCCCTGTGGTCGGAAACTATTGGTGCAATGTCCGATGTCATGGAGCAACGCCCAGACTGGATGACGCGCGCAACCGATGTGTTCGAAGCCCTCGATAGCATCGACCTGAACGATCTTCGTCGGCGTGCTGTTCTGCGTCGACCCTGGCCGGTCCGCCAGACGCTTAGAGCGTACCTGTATTCCTCCCTTGAAGCACGGCTGGACAGCCGCGTTGACAAAGACCTGTTTGGAGAAGCCGCATGAATGAGTTGAGCCAGGACGCAGCATTGGTCGCCGATGTCATGCTAATCGTCAGGGCGCGGTTTGTCGAAGCGATGGATACCCTTGCCCAAGTCGATGTTAAGGGCTTGAAGCCGTCGGCCGTCCGCAGTCTGTGGCCGGCGTTCCCGGGCGAAACGATCGGTGGTCATCATGTTGGATACGGGACCAATGGTAGCCAGGTCCGATACCGGCCGTCTTCTGCGGCAATCTCCCGTTCCGAAGAGGTCATGCATCAATGGCTCCTCGACTATGTGCCGGAAGAGGAGCATCGTGTCCTGATCACTCGATGGGCTGGATCGCTTGCAACCCCCAAATGGTCGGGCTCTTTCCGTGGCTTCTGCGAGAAAAGCGGCCGATCGCGAAGCACGGCAGAAAGGCATCTATACGTTGCGTTCCAGCGCATCGCGATAGGCTTGCTTAAAAGTGCGAAATTGTTGCACTCGCCGGACTGGTCTCGGGTGGTGCCAATGCTCCCGAAATCCGGTACAGACTTTGATAACGTCGCAGATCGTGTGGCCGACAGGCAATATGCCTGGATCAAGGAAAACGCGAGACCGGCGGATAGACCCGATCTTCGAGACTTTTCGTACGCCGACAAGCGCAACGAGCGACGGCGCCGGATGGAGAAGGACAGGGCGGCTTAGGTCGCCAACGGAGCAGGCCGGTTCAATTCCGGCTCGGTTGCGGAGAACAGGTGAACCCCCAGTTCGAATCTGGGACAGGGTGCCTCCGGGGCCCGAAGGTGACGGCACGGGTCGCTAGCGCATGGCAGTCGGGAAAGACCGGCAAACAGTTCAGCAAAGTAGAGCAGTCGGTAGCTCGCGTGGCTCATAACCACGAGGTCGCCCGTTCGAGTCGGGCCTCTGCAATCAGTTGAGAGCGGACGGACGAGGCTAAGGCCCATGAGCGAGGTGGGATTAGATACCCCACCGTTTGAGCAAGCCGGGGTGGGAAGCTAGCGGTCCAGCTCTCAAGCCAATCACATTTCGGATCGCCGCTTCCGATCCATCGCATTGAAGAGGTCAACGAGATCGTCGGCCTCCTGCATATGTAGCCTGACCATCGGTATCCCCTTTAGGGTGACAGGGATGTTGGCGAAGATGTCTACGACGGACCAGGTGCCGTCCTCTTCCTTGCGCATGGTGTAGCGGTTATCGACCATAGGGAGTTTCGTTATCTGGCTGCCGCATGATTTTCGTATGTCGATCGGAGTTATTAGGCTACCTTGTACTGATCAAACACCATCTTCCAATCGCGAGAAGATCCCCGCCAACGATCATCGGGGTCTGGCCACTCGATCTCATCGTGATACTCAACATCATGCAGATCGATGCTGGGATGCAGCTCCGGATGTATCCAGTTCGCAAACCTATCGTTGGCGAACGGAAGCTTGAGGGCAATCTCTTGACGCCTGGACGCGAAAGGGCCCCTGCGTCTCTGTGTTCCGTTTAGGTCGGCGCTTATACTTGAAGGGTCCAGGCAGTTCACCAGCGCTAGTCGAAACTTAAGCTGCGGGTATCTCCTCGTGATTGCGAGGGCCAGACTATTCGCTTCCTGTATGGTGATGTAGCGGGCCCCACCGTTGAAGATGTCCACATGGCCGCGATGGCGGACGAACAGGATCGGACCACCCTCGGCCACGATGGAATGCCAGCGGTTGACGAGATACGAGAACTTGCTGACCAAGCCACTTTCCGCAACTTCTCGCCAGTTCTTGGGGAGAGCGCCATCAACTTTCTCCACGTCGTGGACGTGCTGAATGCCCCATCGCTGATTGATGACTGTCTTGCAGTCAGGCGACGGTGACAGGTCGTCGAGTGCCGCAAAGTTCTGGAAGTTGGCTTTGAGGAGCGGAGTAAGTGCGCTGAATGGGGTAATGAGCCAGTCAAACGGGAATGATATTGGCTGATCGAAGTTCTGGTGGATTTGATACCCCACCATGCACGCGCCGCCTAAACTGACTACGTATTTGTACACGCACCCCACCTCCCAGAAAATTTGGAATGCACCAGTAGTTCTGGCGTAACAGCCTCTGCTTAAAAGTAGAAGGGGTATCGATGCCCTGCTGCCGCTGCCAAGCCCGCCGCGAGATGTTAGCCACAGCCAAGGCTAAGGACGGCATCAAAGGTGTGGTGAAGGTGCTGCCGGCAGTCGGTCGGCATATGCTGACCAACCCGCCAAAACTGAAGCGAGAGAGCAATGGCACTGACCGCCCGCCAACAGCGGTTCGTTGATGAGTATCTGATCGATCTCAACGCGACCCAGGCGGCAATCAGGGCAGGGTACAGCGCCAAGACGGCGCAGGAGCAAAGCTCTCGGCTGTTATCAAATGTCATGGTCGCTGCTGCGGTGGCCGAGCGGACCAAAAAACATGCCTCAGAGCTCGACCTGTCGGCAGGGAGAGTGCTTCGCGGCCTTCTTGAGGAGGCAACCCGTACCGGCGAAGGATCGTCTCACGGGGCTCGTGTGAGCGCGTGGGGGCTGCTCGGAAAATACCACGGTCTGTTCACCGAGAAGATCGAGGCCAGCGTAACCGCAGATGTAACGGTGACGGATGCCCGCAGCCAGCTTGAATCTCTCCTCACTCGCCACCTTGCCTCCGGCGATACGAGCGGCGGCGCTGAGGACGCTGACCGATGAACAATGCCGCGAGCTGCTGCACGACTGGCGCTTTCTTGCTCGGCCGAACCAACTCGCTCCGAGTGGGGCCTGGCGCACTTGGCTGGTGCTTGCGGGTCGCGGGTTCGGAAAGACGCGGACTGGTGCCGAGTGGGTTAGGGAGCAGGTCAAAGCCGGTCGCAAGCGTATAGGCCTGATTGCTCCCACTGCCTCGGATGCTCGTGACATTATGGTGGAAGGCGAAAGCGGCCTCCTTGCTGTCTGCTGGCCAGGCGATAGGGACAATGCGGGCGATAGCCTGGGCCGCCCATCGTACGAGCCATCCAAGCGTAGGCTGACGTGGCCGAACGGGGCGATAGCGACCTGTTACTCAGCCGAGGAGCCGGAGCGTCTGCGTGGTCCGCAGCATGAGATCCTGTGGTGCGACGAGCTTGCCGCTTGGAAGTACCTTCGGGACACTTGGGACATGGCAATGTTCGGCTTGCGTCTTGGCGACGACACCCGGACCTGCATCACGACGACGCCGAAGCCCCTGCCGCTTTTGCGGGAGATCATACGGGACGACGGTACCGCCATCACGCGGGGCTCGACGTACGACAACAAGGCGAACCTTGCCCGGTCATTCATCGACCAGATCATCAGCAAGTACGAAGGGACTCGGCTAGGCCGGCAGGAACTGGCAGCGGAAATCCTGGATGATGTGCCCGGCGCCTTGTGGACCCGCGACATGATCGATGCTGCAAAGGGCGGCTTGGTGTTGCCTGACATGCAGCGTGTGGTTGTCGCGATCGATCCTTCGGGTACCGCCGGGTCATCGGACGAAGGCGACAGCATCGGAATAGTGGTGGCCGGGCGTGGTATCGACGGCAACGGGTACATTCTCGCAGATCGCACGTGCAAACTCTCGCCGGATGGTTGGGGGCGCCGAGCAGTTGCCGCTTTCCATGAGTTCAAGGCGGACCGCATCGTCGCGGAGCGCAACTATGGCGGCGCCATGGTGGAGCACGTCATCAGGACGGTGGATCGCCAAGTGCCGTATGCGGAGGTCGTGGCAAGCCGCGGCAAGGTCGTCCGGGCCGAGCCAATCGCCGCCTTGTATGAACAGGAACGTGTCAAGCACGTCGCTGGGCTTGAAAACCTCGAAGATCAGATGTGCGCCATGACCGGCGACGGCTACCTCGGCGACGGCTCGCCGGATCGGGTGGACGCGGCGGTGTGGGCACTCACCGACCTCATGCTCAATGGGTCACAGTACACGCTTGCAAACCTCTGAAGGCTGGATCGACGCATGAATGTGAACCCAGTTCGCGCGATGTTCGATAGCCTGACGAACATGCTGACAGGCATGGGCACTGTGAAGGCCAAGGGATCGGCGACGGTCTACAGCTTCGCGCCCATGACTGCGGTAGAGCTTGAAATGGCCTATCGTGGGTCGTGGATGGCTCGCAAGGTCGTCGACGTGCCAGCGATGGATATGTGCCGTGCCTGGCGCCTATGGCAGGCTGACAAGGCGCAGATCGAGGCCATCGAAGCGGAAGAGCGTCGGCTGAACCTGCAGCTCATCACCATGCGGGCCAAGACCATGGCCCGTCTATATGGTGGCGCAGGCATCCTGATCAGCGACGGAACGGAGAACCTGACCAAAGAGCTCGTTCCTGAGCGGATTGGAAAGGGCGGTATCAAGTTCCTGACCGTCGTTGCGGGACAGAACCTGACCACGGCCGATATCGAGAACGACCCGGCATCGCCGTATTATGGGCAGCCGCGGTTCTACCGTCTTCAGTCGGGGAACGGTCAGGTCGATATCCATCCGTCTCGGATCGTCCGCCACATCGGTTCGCCCCGGCCGGAAGGCTTGGTCGGCCAAGCAAATGATGGGTGGGGCGACAGCATTCTGGAATCCGTGCAGCGCGCGCTGAAGGATGCCGAGAGCGCGGCGACAAACATCTCGGACATGACGCACGAGTCCAAGATCGATGTCGTGAGGGTGCCGAACCTGATGCAGTTCGCAGCTGATGCTGGGTACGAGCAGCGCTTCCTGAAGCGGATGACGCTCGCCAGCATGGCGAAGAGCCTGCACAACACGCTGATCCTGGATGCCGAGGAGGAATGGTCTTCAAAGTCGCTGAGCTTCCAAACTCTGCCGGATGTGCTGGATCGCTTTCTGCAGATCGCATCGGGCGCGGCTGATATCCCGGCCACACGCTTCCTTGGCCAGTCGCCAGCCGGCATGAACTCGACCGGTGAAAGCGACTTGGTCAACTACTACGACCGCATATCGTCAGGGCAGGAGCTCGAGCTTCGCCCTGCCATGTCCATCCTGGATGAATGCCTGATCCGCTCGGCACTGGGCAGCCGCCCGCCGGAAATCCACTACCGTTGGGCGCCGCTCTGGCAGCACAGTGAGAAGGATCGGGCCGACATCAACCTGAAGAACGCCCAGGCATTCGACATCGACAGCCGGTCTGGCATGTTCTCGACTGAGGTCCTGGCCAAGGCACGCTTCAACCAGTGTGTCGAGGCTGGCACCTATCCGGGACTGGAAGCTGCACAGGAAGAGGCGGGCCCGGTCGACTTCGACGAGATCGACGAGCGGCGAGAAGCCAATGTGACCCGGATACAGGTTGCTGCGAACGATGCAGAACCCCGGACGCTGTACGTGCATCGTAAGGTGAAGAACGGCGCTGACATCCTCGCCTGGGCGAAGGAGCAGGGCTTTGCCACCACGCTCGACGCCGACGACCTGCATGTAACGATCGCGTTCAGCCGGCAGCCGCTGGATTGGATGAAGATCGACCCGTCATGGGAAGACGAGATGAAGATCGGCGCCGGTGGGCCACGGTTGATGGAGCAGTTCGGCGAGGCGACCGTCTTGCTGATCTCCTCGCGCTACCTGACTTGGCGGCATGAGGAGATCAAGGAGGCCGGAGCCTCGTGGGATCACCCCGAGTACCAGCCTCACATCACCATCAGCTACGGCGGCGCACCTGCGGACCTCTCAGCAATCACGCCCTATCAGGGTGAGATCGTGCTGGGTCCGGAGGTGTTCGAGGAGCTGGACGAGGATTGGAAGGCGAAGGTTAGTTAGCGATCCTGTGCATCCAACGCTTGGATAACGTCGCCAACGCTGCCCTCAACACGAAAGAAGCAGCCTTCGCCGCCTCTAGCCACAGCTGTTGTGTGGATGACGATGTTGCCGTCCTCATCGTCGTAGACCGCAGCAACATGCTTTGGGTTGATGTTGACGTAGTTCCCTTCGGGAATGCTTTTGAACCTTGCGAATGCCATGGCTTTTCTCTCCGGGTTGAGCTTGCACAACAGCACCGATTGTTCGATTCGATAAGTGGGTAGGATGCAAACCTTCGCCCTTGCTGACCTCGCTTCGGACCGCCGGCGCTCGTCTATCGTCCTGCCGCCCATCTTCGACAGCCAGGGCACCCAGACGGACTACCTGCGGGCCTTGCGAGCCATGCTGCGGGGCATATCGGCAGAGGTCAGGCAGAATATAATTCCGGCTGCCGAGGCCGAACTGGCAACGGCACGGGACCGCTTGCAGCGGGACATGAACAGTCGGGCCTTTGACCTGCTGTCCTCTGTGACACGTGCATTGGTCGAGGTTGCCGAAAGGCTGGTGGAGCGGATCCTTCAGACCGAGCGCCGTCGGCACACCAGGCGGTGGTTGGGGACAGTTCGGTCCGCGCTCGGCATAGACATGGCGGCAGTGGTTCGTGACGAGGACTTGGACGGCTATCTCGAAACGGCCGTCACGCGGAACGTCGGCCTGATCCAATCGCTGGCGGATGACACGGTGTCCGGGGTTCGCGCCGCCGTGACGAATGCCATCCTGCAGGGCCGCACGGCCGCACAGTTGCGTAAGGATCTGACCGCACGCTTCGGGATAGCGGATCGGCGAGCGAAGACCATCGCCCGTGACCAGATCGCGAAGACGACGTCGGACCTGAACCGCATCCGACACCAGCAGGCGGGCATTACGGAATACGTCTGGATGACCAGTCAGGACGAGCGCGTTCGCGCGCTGCATCGCTCGCTTGAGGGCAAGGAATACGCCTACGGGCAGCCAACCGGGGCAGAGCAGGGGCTCCCGCCGGGGCAGCCCATCAACTGTCGGTGCGTGGGTAAGGCAATCGTCCGGTTCAACGGCGTGCGCGTTTAGCCTGGGCAAGGATGGCGTGGATGTCCCGGGGCGTCTCGATCTCGGTGTAGTCCAAGGCATCGATAGATTGCTTCCAGCTATCCGGGGCAACCCATTCGAATACGGCGGTATGGCGGGTGGTCGCGAGTTCGGCTTCTCGCTTCTGCCGCATCTCGACCTCCATCACGCGAAGGGTGAGATCCAGCACACGCTGGTTCACCTCGCGGAGCAACTTCTCGATCCGGTCTAGTTGGTCGTTGGACATCGACGGGGACAATACAGACAAGCGAAGGCCTCGGCCATGAAATTTGTCGACGCTGCCTTACTTGGAGTGGAGGATGACGAGCTAGTGTCTGCGAACGATGCGTACCATCCACGTTTTCAGATCAGTAAGCGGGTCGAAGGTAGAGTATCGCCGCCCTTCTTGAGCGATTGCTTCAAGTAAACCTTTGCCTGCGGGCTCCCAAAGTGAGAGCGCGGCATCGTATTCTCTAACACCTGCGCGTCCCTTGTCATACTCGATCATCGCGTGAACGGCGGCAGCTCGTGCTCTGTCTAGTTGATCCCACGCTGGCCGGATGTTCGGGAAATAAAATGATATTAGCATCTCAACATTCGCTCGCGACTTTGCTGGGTCGGGTGCAATGTCCGATCCGCTATAAATTGAGCCCCTGTCTTTAATGATCGGCAACAGGCCTATGAGGTGCCCACCGAGGTCACGGTAAAATGTATCAGCGGCGATATAAAGTTGTTCTGCCTTTTGCTGCCGAGAAAGGTGCAGGTCCCTACGGGCCGCCATCAAGAACGATGTGAGCGCGGCGACGACCCCGCTCGACAGAACTGTAGCGATGAATGCCAAGCCATTCATGGAGCACTCTCCAATGCCTCAAGTCGACAGCACCGGCGATGCGCGTACCGTCAACAACACGATGCGTCATGCCTACCGCGTTCTCTCAGATGAGGAGAAGGCCGCGATGCAGGAGATAAAGGACATGGGCCTCGCGTTCCATGATCGGATCGCCGCCCTGGGCGGAAGCCGGGAGCTCTCCCTCGCCAAGACCAAGGTCGAGGAAGCCGTGATGTGGGCGGTAAAGCACATCACGGCTTAACAGCCGCGATCATTCAGCCATTTTCCGCAAACGGACATGTTATACCCTGCCCAAGTCTGGCTAACTTGGTCGACGAAAATCTTGTCGTTCGTGTCTAGGCAAGATTTGAGGTGGTCACGAAGTGTGCCTGCCGTCCCTGACCACTCGACAAACCAAACTGATCCCTGTGCGTGGCAGTGCGGCAAAGCTCGTATTTTGCCGGTGACGCAAGTGTAATTTTGGCCAGTCTGGTTCAGGTCGTACGCGACGATAAAGCAAGCCATGGCGAATCCTCCGGTTGGCTTCGCGAGCCTCACACGCATCGCGCAAGCCGCCTAGATCGCTGCCGCCTTCCTCACAGGAAAGTCACCATGAACTTCATCGACGCCGCCGCGGTTGAACACCCGCGCGTGACGAGCGACGGCTATCTCGTGGCCGATGCCCGTGTCGTGCGAACCGGCATCCAGATCTACACCGGCGCCGAAGTCGGAAAGCCCGAGCTCGCAATGGTGCGGGTCTACCGTCCTGGGGCCGAGGTTTTCTCCTCCGACAGCCTTGCTTCGTTCTCCCATATCCCGGTGACGGACGATCATCCATCGGTCGCCGTGTCGGCAGCCAATTGGAAAGACCTGGCCGTCGGCGAGACCAGCGGCGAGGTTCTGCGGGACGGTCATCGCCTCCGCATCCCGCTGATCGTCAAGGACGCCGCGGCGGTCAGCAAGGTGCAGGCTGGCAAGCGCGAACTGTCTGCCGGCTACACCTGCGATCTCGCGTTCGAAAGCGGCACCACGCCCGACGGCGAGGCCTACGACGCGATCCAGCGGAATATCCGCGCCAACCACCTCGCCATCGTCCAACGCGGACGGGCGGGCACGGAATGCCGTATCGGCGATGACGCCGGCGGTCCCTGGGGCATTGCCCCGATCACTGACAATGCACCAAAGGAGGGCCTGATGGCCGATCTTCGTAAGGTGATGGTCGACGGGCTCCAGGTCGAGACGACCGACGCGGGCGCAGCTGCCATCGACAAGCTTCAGAAGGACAAGCAGGCCATCGAGGCAAAGCTGTCCGACGCTCAGGTCTCCAACGATAAGGCGATCGCGACGAAGGATACCGATCTTGCCAAGAAGGATGCGGAGATCGACAGCCTGAAGGCCAAGATCCTGTCCGATGCCGACCTCGACAAGCGCGTTCAGCAGCGTGCTGACCTCATCACCACGGCCAAGACGATCGTCGGAGACAACTTCGAACACGCTGGCAAGTCCGATGCAGAAATCCGCCGCGCCGTCGTCGTCGCCAAGCTCGGCGATGCTGCCGTGAAGGACAAGGCCGAGGCCTATATCGACGCCCGCTTCGACATCCTGGCCGAGGACGGCGTCAAGAACATCGACGGACTGCGCAATGCCGTCCGTGACGCCAAGCCGGCGCCGAACCTCACCGCCGACGAGGCCAATGCTTACGCCGCCTCGCTCGCCGACCTCAACCGCAAGCCGGAGGCCGCATAATGGACCCGTTGCAGACGACTTACGCTGACCGTCAGGCGCGCTGGATCGAGGGCATGATCCCCGACATGCGTACGCCGGGCCAGGACATCTCCATGAACGTGGAGACCGCCGCCGGCATCGGCTTCGGCAAGGTGGCTGTGCAGGGCGCACAGGACAACCAGATCCGCGTGTCCGCTGCCAGTCGTGCCTTCCGCGGCATCACTGTCCTCGACACGACACAGCTGCAGGACTCGTACCCGCAGTATGCCACGGCCCGCGTTCGCACAAAGGGCCCGGTCGTTGTCACGGCTGCCGTTGCCGTCGCCGCCGGCGCCTTGGCCTACTACGTGCCCGCCACGGGCGCGCTGACCAACGTTGCGACGGACAACACGCTGATCGGCAAGTGGGAGACCACGACCACCGGTGCCAATCAGCTCGCCGTCCTCACCCTGAGCTGATCCTGAAGGGAGCCAGAAACATGCAGAACCTCCAGATGGATGCTCAGGTGGGCATGGCCTTTGCCGTGTCGCAGGCATCCCGCATCAACACGACGGTCTACCAGATGCGGTATCCGTCCATCCGCTATCGTGGCCTCGTGCCGGTCGATACCACTGGTCCGGAATGGGTGAAGTCCATCACCTACTTCTCGCTCGATGGGGTTGGCCAGGCCGAATGGCAGCATGCCGGCGCTGACGACGTGCCCCGCGCCGAGCTGATCCGCGCCAAAACCGAAGCGACCGTCTCGATGGCGGCGATCGGCTACGGCTGGAACCTCGAGGAACTGGCACAGGCTCAGATGCTCGGCATCAACCTGTCCGACCGCAAGGGCCAGGCCGCACGGCGTGCGTCCGAAGAGTTCATCGATCGCGTTGCCTTCTTCGGCGACACGACGAAGGGCTTCTTCGGCATCACCAACCAGCCGGGCGTGACGGCTGTCGATGCTGCGGCGACGGGTACGGGGTCCTCGACTGAGTGGGCCGACAAGACACCCGGCCAGATCATGGGCGACGTGAACGCGCTCCTGACCGGCGTGTTCGTCGACTCCAACACGGTCGAGCTCGCTGGTGTGCTCCTGCTGCCGTACACGCAGATGCATGCCTTGGGCACGCGGACGTTGAACGACAACTCCGAGACGACGATCCTCGAATGGCTGCGGACGAACAACGTCTACACCATGGAGACCGACCAGCCGCTGACGATCCGAGCCATTCGTGGCCTGGAGACCGTCGGGCAGGGTGGATCGGCCCGGGCAGTCGCCTACCGGAACGATGAGGAAGTGCTGCGGCTGAACATGCCCATGCCTTTCCGCTTCTTCCCGGTCTGGCAGACTGGTCCGTTCCGCTTCGAGGTTCCCGGCGCCTTCCGCCTCGGTGGCGTCGACGTCTCGCTGCCGGGCGCCATGCGCTACATGGACGGGATCTGAACCATGGCCCAGGTCACTAACAACTCCCAGGCAGTGCGGGTCATCAATGCCAAGAATGGCGATCGCGTCGTTCAGGTGTCGATCGCCCCGGGCCAGACGAAGGACATCGATGTCGTCGAGACGAAGGTGTTCAAGTCGGCCGTCGAAGCCGGCGTCTTGTCGGTAAAGGGCGGCGCCAAGGCTTCGTCCAGCCCGCCCGCAGGCGGATACGCCGTCACCGAGAAGGGCTCGGGGTGGTTTGCCATCACCCAGGACGGCAAGGAGGTCACCAAGGGCCTTCGCAAGGATGCGGTCGACGGCTTCGCCAAGATGAATGACGAGCAGAAGGCGGCCTTCGTCCAGGCGAACAAGGCGGAGGCCTGATCCCATGGCGAACGTCAAGAACGTCACCGATCGGCCCCTGGCCCTCCCCACCGGCGGGATCATCCCCGCCGGCAGGACCCTTCGTATCGACAACTGGGACGGCCTGCAGTCTCACCCGATCGTCAAAGGCTGGATCGCAGCCAAGGCAGTCGAGGTGCAGAAGGAAAAGCCGGCGCCGGAAGCGAAAGCCGACAAGCCCAGCCGGGGATCGTAAGCCATGCCGTACATCGTCCCGACCGTTGATGAGTTCCTGACGCGCTATCCGCAGTTCGAAGCCGTAGAAGGCGACCGGCTGTCAGCGGTTATGGAAGAGGCGGTCGGGGCGGTTGGGCAGCCTGAAACGACGCGTTGGGTTGAGAAGGACTATCAGCCCGCAATCATGCTTCTGACGGCTCACATGCTGACCCTTGAGGGGGCTCTTCCCGGTTCGCTTGGTGCTATCGGCGGTGAATATGCGGGACCGATAACCCGGGAGAAGGTCGGCGAGGTCGAGACCACCTATGGTGGCTCCGGTGCGTCTGGTGGCGGCACCGACCTATCAGACCCCTGGGGATATTCTCTCACGTTCTATGGCCGCCGCTTCCTGCTCATGATGCGGGCAAACTTCAGTGGCCCGATGGTGGCGTGAAATGTTCGACGTCAAGGTGGTTCGGCGGGAGCACCACAACATCTGGCGACGTGTCTTCGCCCATTCGTTTCGCGGCACGCATGTTAAGGTAGGCTTCCCCGCCGGGCAGGCAGGCGCAGATACGATCCAGAAAGCGATATGGAACGAATTCGGCACGCGCGGCGGTGCTTCCGGCGGTGGCTGGGGTGGGCCAATTCCTGAGCGGCCGTTTCTACGCAATGCCATGCGCTCCAACCAGAATAAGTACCGAGAAGGCTTGCGTCACGGCGCGCTTGAGATCCTTCGTCAGGGAACCAGCATCCCGACAATTCTCGCTCGTCTCGGTGCACTGGCCCAAGGCGACATACAATCAGAGATCACCTCCCTCTCGAGCCCGCCCAACAGCCCCGTCACGATCAAGCTGAAGGGGTCGAGCAATCCTCTGATCGACAGCGGCGAAATGCGCCAGCGGGTGACGTGGAAGGTCGACAATGCTTAATGTCCGCCGCTCCATAAACCTCCGCACAGGGACGCAACTGGCTCACGTTCGCCATGTCGGCGGTGCCTACGTCGATGGCTACTGGCAGGATGGCGCCACCGTCACCGAGGTCATTGTTGGCTCCTTGCAGCCATTGTCCGGCACCGAGTTTCGTAATCTGCCGGAGGGTATCCGCAACGAGGCGAAGGCGAAGCTTTTCACCGCTGCGGTTCTTCAATCTGACGATGAGATCGTTGACGGCTCCCACCGATACAAGGTGCTGTCCGTCGACGACTGGCAGGCGCTTGGCGGCTACAGCAAGGCGATCCTCGGAGAGCTGAGGAGAACGCCATGACCGAGAAGGAAGTTCGAGACGCCATCAGGCGTTGGCTCTCGACTGTCATGGGTGTGACGGTGATCCACACCTACCAGGGCGGAGACGAGCCGGCAGAGCCCTACGCCGTTCTGAACCTGACAATGAGCGATGCGCTCCACCCGCATCCGATAGTCGATGAATTCACTGAGTTTGAAGGCCAAGCGCTCCAGGCGCCGGTGCGCGACTGGTACTGGCGCTTCTCTGTCAATGTGTACGGTGCCGAGGCGGCTACCATCCTTCGTCGAGTAAAGACCGCGGAGAAAGTGGAGACGGCCAAGACTGTGCTGCGGCCGCTTATCGTCCACGACACCAGCCAGATCCGCGATGCCACCGAGATCCTGAATGAGGAATGGCAGACGCGGGCCCAGATGGACCTTGAGGTTCGCGGCATCCTGCGAGACGCCCTGCCGATCGACACCATCGAAGAATACAGCTTCAGCGCCCAAAGCGTCTGATCTCCACCATCCAGAACGCCCGACGAGGGCACAACGTGAGAGGACTGTTCGCTCATGGCGAAGATCCCGTACTCGCGCGTCGTCAACGTGACCCTCACGCGGACCGACGCCTTCCCCAGCCGGCGCGGTTTCGGCATTCCCTTGTTTCTGACCCGGGTTGCAAAGACCGGCCAAGTCGACGCCACGCATCGCACGAAGGTGTACGGCTCGATCGAGGAAGTCGCGGCCGACTGGGAGACGACTGACGAGTTCTACATCGCTGCGACCTATGCCTTCGCCCAGAACCCGCGTCCGCTGCAGATCAAGGTCGGTTACTACGACCCTGCAACGCTGACAGCCGCAGGGATCGCCGCGCAGCTCGACATCATCGAGGATGCCGACAATGGCTGGTACTGGCTGACGATTGACAAAGGCTTGCGAGATGTCGCGGCCGTCGACGGCGTCATCTCGTGGGCCGAAAGCCGCCGGAAGCTGGCGATCATCGACAGCAACGATGCGCTTCTGCGCAATCCCACGAACACGACCAACGTCGCAGCGCGTCATAAGGGCACCGTGGAGCGCACGGTCGTCTTCTATCACACGGACGCCGACGTCTACGGTGCCTTCGCTCTGGCTGCCCTTCTTGGCACCTTCAACTTCGACAATAGCCGGTCGAACTACACCGCGAAGTTCAAGCGTCTGCGCAATGTCCCGCCCGTCGATCTGGCGTCGTCGGCCGTCCAGGCCATCACCGGCTTCGTGCCCTCGCTCGGCCAGTCCGAGACTGCCGGCCACATGGCCAATACGCAGATCGACATCGGTGATCGCGATTTCGTCGTGGAGGGCTCGACCCTAACGCCGAACGTCTTCATCGACGAGATCCACGCCACGGACTGGATCATCGCGCGCACCGAAGAAGAAGCCCTCGGCGTCTACCTCAACAACCAGGCCATCCCGTTCGACGACGGCGGCATGGAGCTGCTTGCCAGCTCGGCACGCATCGTGATGGGGCTTGCCGATCGCGCCGGCCTGGTGGCGATCGATCTCGATCCGGAGACCAGCGAGTATGCGCCGAACTATACCGTCGAGGTGCCGAGCGCCTTCGACGTGCCGGCAAGCCAGCGTGTTGCCCGCGTTGCGCCGAACATCCCGGTGACGTTCCGCTATCGCGGTGCCGTTCACTACTCGACCATCAACTACACCATGAACTTCTAAGGAGGCCCTGATGCCGCAGGTATCCAGCTACGGCTTCGAGGCCGTTGCCGCAACGCTCGACGGGCAGCCCGTCTCCGGGTTCTGGGAAGGCGACGATGCTCTCGTTGTCACCCGGCGCGACGATATCGGAACGGAAGTCGTCGGTGCTGACGCTTCGTTTTTGTTCAGCCAGAACATGAGCCGCGCCGCCACCATCACGCTCCGGCTGATGCACACCAGCCCGACGCACCGTCTGCTGCTTCAGAAAGAGAAGCGGCAGCGCGCCTTGGCCGGCGGGCGAGGCTTCCCGTTCGACATGAAGGACAAGTCCAGCGGCGAGGGTGGCTCGACGGCGTCGGCTTTCATCAAGACTGGCCCGGACAACTCCAAGGGCCGGAATGCCGCGGTACGGGTCTGGGTGCTCGTCTGTGGCGACTGGAACGAGATGATCCCGAACGTCTGAGGCGAACATGGCTGAAAAGAGAATTGGCGACCGGACGTTTCAGGTCGAAGCACCCCTCGCCACACAGGCGATCATCATGCAGGCCCGGCTTATGAAAGCGGTCGGGCCCGCGCTCGATCGTCTTCCAGACTTCTTCGCCGGCGCACGCGCTGCCGATGGGAGCCCGGAGAAGAACCGCGCCGAGTCCGTGGCCATCCAGGCTCTGTCCGACGTTCTTGCCGGCCTCAAGCCGGAAGAGATTGCCGGGTTGATGCGAGACCTCACCGAGATGGCTCGCGTCAAGCGCGCATCGGGCCACTTCGAACCGGTGGACTTCGACGGAGACTTCTCCGGCCGTCTTGGGGATCTGATGCCGGTCGTCGCCTTCGTCGTGCGCGAGGTGTTCGGCGATTTTTTCTCCGGCGCCGCGGCGAGTGGGAGGGCGGCAGTTCGGGGCGCGGCCTGACCCAGCAGGAGGTTGAGCGTATTGCGCCCAACCTCAACCTATTCCTCTGGCGTCCAATCCTGGCTGAGCCGCCTGTCTACACCCAGCGCGATCTGAAAGAATGGGTCACGCTGTCCGACGCCTTGGACGCGCATGAGGTCTTGGACCTGAAGGCAGTGATGCAGGAGAGGGCAAGGGAAAAGGACTAGCAGGTAGCTTCTCCGATCTCCCGCTGTTCACCGCGCGCCATCGCTCCAGCGTCAAATATCCGAACTCGGATGCTGCCTTCGCCGAGATCATAGTCGTTCAGCACCAGGCAGAGATATTCGGCGAACCCTCGGCGGTTCGACCCATCGTCTCGCATCGAAACCCACATGGTTCGATAGGTGCTCCATAGCGCCTCTACGACGCTTTGTTCTTCGTTGACTGCCGCCAAGGCACGGTCCCTCGGATCATCCTGAGCGACAGCCGACGTGATGCCTGCAAGAGCGATCAGCCCGGCGATTCCAATCCGTCGCATGCCAGTTCCTCCATCCCTGTAGTTCGCCGAAGACATACCAGCCTCTGCGGGTTCTTCAACGTGTAACGCTTCGCGAGAAATGCACATGATCGTTGACGAGCTAATTGCAGTCCTGGGATTTGACCTGAAGGGCGAGGGCGATCTCAAGCGTTTCAACGATGGGCTCGACAAGGCCGAGCATGGTGCGCGAGCCTTCGCCGGTTCTCTCGCCAAGGTAGGTTTGGTTGTAGCTGGAGCTTTTGCTGCAATCGGTGGAGCTAACGCTCTTGGACGGATGGGCGGAGACTTTCTTGCAAGCCTCGTCCAGACGGGAGCTCAGTTCGAGAAACTGGAGGCTACCCTAACCGTCATTGAGGGATCTTCGGAACGCGCGGCTCAGGCCATGGCTTGGATCCGCGAGTTCGCTGTCGAGACCCCATACGAACTCGCTGAAGTCAGCGAAGCGTTCGTTCGGATGCGGGCATACGGCCTCGATCCGATGGATGGCAGCTTCAAAAACATCGGTGACGCCGCGTCCGCCATGGGGAAATCCCTAATGGACGGTGTCGAGGCGATTGCGGATGCGGTCACTGGAGAAAATGAGCGACTGAAGTCGTTTGGCGTCAGGGCGTCGGTTGAGGGTGAGCAGATCACCTACCGGTGGACGCAGAACGGCCAAGAGATGTCGAAGACGGTTCGAAAGAACTCGACCGAGATCACTGCCGCTTTGATGGAGATTTTCGGCCGCTTCGACGGTGCGATGGAAGCTCAGGGCAAGACGTGGGAAGGCCTCACGGCCCGCATGTCCGACAACTGGCAGTCATTCCTTCAGGATGTGAACGACAGCGGTTACTACGACAGCATCAAGCGGCGCCTTGAGACTGTTTTGGACGTCTGGCAGGGGTGGGAGCGCTCGGGCGCAATTACCCGCGTCGCTCAAGGTATTTCTGGTTTCCTCGTTGGAAGCATGAACACGGCGGCTCACCTCGCCACGCAGGCCTATCGCATCGGCGCCGGCTTCTTCTACGCTGCCCGGGGCATCGTCGACCTGACTAGCAAGGTGACGGGGCTGTCCCGTTCGATGGCTGCCGCCGGCCTTGGCATTGGCCTGATCGCCTCGTCTGCGCTCGGCCGTGGCGCTCTGATCGCACTCGCCAAGCGCGTGCCCATGATCGCTGCCCTGTTTGTCCTCGACGACCTCATGTCTGGCCTTGCTGGTGATCGCAGTGTCATCGGCAGCCTGGAAGGCGGCGAAGAGGCGCTGCAGAACATTCGCGAGGCTTTCACCGAAATCACCTCGGCTGCGGACGAGCTTGCCACCGCCATCAACGAAGTCTTCGGCGTGGTTGCTGTGCCGGGTCAAGGCCAGCTCGGCGCGTTGATAGAGGCGTTCAAGGGGTTGGTCTCTTCCGGCGCAGTTCGGCTTCTGAACAACATCGCCGATGGCTGGCGCATGATCATTGCGGTCATGCGGACCTGGTTCGAGTTGATGACGAACCCGGAGGCTGTGTTCACGCGCTTCGCGGACGCCGCCATTGCGCAGATCGATCGCATCGTGGCAGCCATCGACGAAGCGACAGGCGGCCTGATCACCAAGTTCCGGGCCATGTTCGGTGCCGAGCCAGTGGCCCAGGAAGCGCCGAACCCCGGCGTCCGGGTCGGTGGCGGGGCCTCACGGTCTCGCGCTCCAGTGGCAAATTTCGAGCCGGACGCGGGGCTCGTCCGCGATGGAATGGTTCAGGCCGAAGGCATGCGAGCTGAATACGGAGTTGGCGAGGATCGAATGATCGGTGCGGCTCAGGGTGTCGCCGGGTTCCTCAGCAAGATGAACACGGCCGCCTCTATCAACGGCGCCATCGACGCTCTTCGCAATTTCATGGAGCCGGCAACTCAGGCCCGGCGTGCCATGGATGACCTGGAACGCGGTGTGATGGCGAAGATTGACGCGGACATCACCCCGCTGACGACCAAGATTGCCGCGGCAAAGGCGGCGATAGAAGGTTTGCGGACAGCGGCTGCATCGCTCGGAGCATCCCCGCGCGGCCTGTCCGTTCCGCCGGCCCGTATTGCCACTGGAGCCGCCCAGCCATGACAGCGATTGCTTTCAACCGGTTGATCGGTCCGGTGGCGCTGGACGTCATCGTTCGCGAACAGCATGAGGCTGAGTTGGAGATTACGCAGAACCCGGTGGAGGCTTCAGCGGACATCACCGATCATGCCTACATGCAGCCTCGACGGTTGATTATGGAGATTGCGGACGGGGCCGCGGCTGCAACCTTCCAGGCGCTTCGCCGCCTCCAGGAAAGCCGTATCCCGTTCGTTGTCGTGTCCGGTCTGGATATCTATCGCAACCTGCTCATACGGCGCATCAACGCCGAGCGGGATGCGGTGTTCAGCCAAGTTCTGCGGGCGACTGTTGAACTGCAGGAAGTCATACTCGTCGATACTGCCCAAGCCGCAGCGTCCGATGCCAGCGGGCAACGCAAGAGTGAGCGTGGCGGGAAGGCGGAGCCAGGTGGCAAAGATAGTCGTAGAACGGCGGCGCCGACACCGGAACGATCGCCAGACCGGCCAGCAGCCGATCGCGCGTCTTCGACCGTACAGCGGGGCGATAGCGCCACGAAACCTGTCGAAGCAAGCCGCGGGCAGTCGTTGCTCTTTCAGATGTTCGGAGAGTGACCATGCGCGAGTTCGTCATCACCGACGACGCCGACCAGCAATTTACGGTGATCCTCAATGGCCGGCGCTGCACGATCCGCATCCGGTACAACGTCAGCATCGACCGTTGGATGATGGACCTTTCCATTGACGATAGACCTGTGCTGACAGGACGCCGGCTTGTCCTCGGCACCGACCTTCTTGCGGCCTACGATTATGGGTTGGGTTCGATCTTTGTGCTTCCCGAGACGGGAACGGTGAACCCCGGCGGAGACGAGCTGCCCGGCGGATTGGTCCGGATGTATCACGCAACAGCTGCCGAAGTTGAAGCTGTCACCGGCTGAGGGTTTGAATGCTTCAGTATCTCCGCAAGGTCAGGCTCACCTTCCAGGGCTCGGGCGGTGGCATCACGATCAACCCGGGCAACGAGACGGACGCACAGCTGCGCATTGCCTTCACTGTCAGTAAGGATCTCTCCGGCTCAGCGAATGAAGCTGAGATCGAGATATGGAACCTGGCTGAGGGGCATCGCAATGCCGTCGGCAAGGAGTTGGACAAGGTCACGCTCGAAGCTGGATACATCCCGCCAGCCGGCATTAGCGCAAGCGGAACGCTGCCCTTCATTAGCGGGGGCGCCCAGTTCGAAGCCTCAGCCTCGAGCTCTAATGTTGGCATCATCTTCAAGGGTGCCATGCGCGACGTTGAGCATCGGCGGGACGGGCCCGATATTATCACGCGAATAGCATGCGGTGACGGCGATGCCGCGCTTCGCAAGGCGGTGATCTCCCGAACGTTCCGCGCCGGAACGCCGGTCAAGGATGTGATCGAAGAGCTTCAGAAGGAATTCGAGAAGGAAGGCATTGATCGTGGAGAGTGGAAGGGCCTCGACGATCTTCCGCCGTACAACCGCCCATACTCTATGTGCGGGATATGCAGCAGGGAGATGGACCGTATAGGCCGATCGCATGGCCTGTACTGGTCGATGCAGAACGAGGCGACGGAGATCGTCCCAGGCGACGGGTACATCGAAGCTGAGGCATTCCTCAGCCCATCTACGGGCCTCGTGGGCACACCGACCATCACAGACAATGGCGTGAGGGCAGAAGCACTGCTCAATCCGGAAATCCGGCCGAACCGCAAGGTCGTCATTGAAAGCCAAACGCTGTCCATGAACGCAGAGGGCGGCGCCTACCGCGTGTCGGAGGTCATCTACACCGGCGACAATCGTGATGGCGACTTCCGGGTCATCATAACCGGTGAACGCATCGAAGGTGGCAAGGTAGACGAAGGCAAGAGGTCATGACCGGCTACCTCGGAAAGAAGACAAATCGAGCCGAGACGGTCATCGGTGCGATGATCCAGGCCGAACGCGATGACATGTGGGGCGAAATGCCGGGTAGGGTGGTCGGCTTTGATGCCGCGAACCAGACCATCTCGGTCCAGCCCCTCTACAAGAAGCGCCTGAATGGCGTGCCGACCGATCTTCCTATTCTTGAAGAAGTCCCGGTTCGCTTCCCGCGTGCCGGCGGATTTGTCATCACCTCGCCGATCAAGGTCGGAGATCGCGTGACGCTTCGCCCGCAGATGCGATCAAGCGAGGGGTACGAAACCGACGGTGACGGCTATGCCGCATCGGACTCCCGTTCGTTCAACCTGTCGGATTATGAGGCTCACCTTGAGGGCGGCGAGAGCCTTTCCGCGCCCATCCCGAACTTCAATGCGCAGAACATGGAAATCCGTTCGGCTGACGGTCAGTTTGCGATCGAGATGAGCGAGGACGGAAAGTTCAGGATGCGCGGCGCTGCGGGGAACTGGTTCCAGCTGCTTGCTCAGGCCCTGCGTCTTATCGGATCCGATGAACTGCAGATCATGTACGGCTCATCCGCCGGCACTGGCCATGCGCTGGCCAACAGAGCGGAGATCCTGGCGATTGCCGACGCCTTCGACGAAATGACCATCTGAGGCTTTCCGCATGGTGAATCGAATTGGTCTCGCCATATCCGGCGACCCGGCCGACCTGTATCTCGATGCCGTCGGCAACCTTGCGCTTGTCCAGGATGCAGAGGCAATCGGCCAGCACGCTCGTCAGCGTCTTATGGCGCATGAGGGTGAATGGTTCCTGGACACGACCGCTGGCGTTGCCTGGATCCCGCAGATACTCGGCGCCGCTGAAAATCTCCCGCTCGCCGAGGCGGTCATCAAAGCGGAAATCCTCGACACCGACGGTGTCACAACGATCTCCGAATTCTCAATCCGCCGGTTCCCGAGCAGCCGGCGTGTTGATGTGCCCAGCGCCTTAGTCTCCACAGTGTATGATGAGGAAACCACGATATGACGACTTACGGCGTCACACCGACCGGCTTCGTCATCAAGCCGATCGCCGTCATTCTCGACGAACGAGAGCAGGCGATGGTAGGCACTTTCGGGCCTGGCTTGATCCAAACGCCTCAGTCCCCGATGGGGCAGATCAATGGCATCCTGTCAGAGATCGAAGCCAAGCTGTGGGAGTTAGGCGAGGCAGTCTACCAAGCCAGCGATCCGGATCAGGCCGAAGGTGTGACGCTCGAAAACCTCGCCCGGCTTCGTCTCATAGAGCGAGTTATCGGTGAGACCGACGTCACATTGCGGAGCGCCATTACCAATGCTGGCCGCGCAAACATTCGCGATGCTGACTTCTACCGCGCGATCACCAACGTCGATGGGGTGACGTACGCCCGCATTTACGCCAACGACGACGGTGTGATGGACGAGAACGGTGTGACGCCGCACAGTGTCAGCGTCATTGCCCTCGGCGGAAGCGACGACGAGATCGCTACCGTTGCGCGTCGCTATATCGTGCCTGGCATATCCTCCTTCGGGAATACGCGCGTCGAGACGGAGATCGACGGTTTCTGCCGCAGCATCTTCATAATGCGCCCTGTGGTGGTGCCGCTTTACCTGAATGTCTCGATCGTCAAACGGCACGATCGGAATGGCTGCCCACCGCCGCCGAACAGTGCGATCGCTGAGACCTTGGCTATGGCACTGTCCGGCGCCACCAGACCTGCAAACGGCGAAGACATCACGGTCCATCTGATCTCGACTGCAATCTCGTGTGTCTTCCCAAGCGTCGAGGTTCTGTCGGTCGCGGGTGGAAGGATCGGGCACCCGGCATCATCCGCACCGTTTCCCATCGCCTTCGATGAGATTGCTGCCGTTCCGTTGGCGAACATCATCGTGAGCGCGACATGAGCGATTGTCCGCAGAAGGAAGACTTGGTTGAGAGCGGCCTTGATCGGCTCCTCACTCAGTATCGAGAAAGTCCGAACCTCATCACGGTGATACGGGAAGGGCTATCGCAGGTCGCTGAAGCATCGCTTCGAATTTGCGATATTCCGACCTACTTCGACATCAGGACTGCCGTCGGCGACCAACTGACAATTCTCGGGAAGCGTTTGGGTTGGCCACGGTGTCATTGCGTTTGCGAAACCGGTCCAGTCTTTGGCTTCTCCTGCGGGGAGACTAACCCGAATAGGCCTGTGGTAGGCTTCTGTGAAAACAGCACGTGGGCATCCTGCCAGTCGTTCGGATCTGGCGATCTCTGCCTCGACGATGACGAAGTTTACCGCGGGTTTCTCCTCGCTCGACGTTATCAGGCTCTGCAGCGCTACTCGCTCGAGGACCTTCAAAACGCCATGCAGCACATCTGGGGCGAGACCGCCGCAGCTGTAAGCATGGGCAATGCCCGCATCAGCCTGTCGCCCGGTCGTGCGTTGACCGCACGAGAGGAGCAAGAGCTACCGCTTGCCCTTCGGGTCCTGCCAGTCGCTCCCGGCATTGCGATCTACGTCAACCGTTCAGTTGGAAGGCTGTTCGGTTTTGGAACTGGATGGGCTGGCTTTTGCGAAGATGCAGTCTGGCATTGTCCGGATCCCGTCGACCCGTACGCCTGCAATTAAATCATAAGAGGTGAACATGCCTTTGCCCTTCGACCCGGTATGGGCCGTCGACGGACCGTCGCGCGATCCCACAGCCAGCGAACAGAACCTCGGGTTTCCGTGCGGAGAGGCGGACCGTGAGCTGTTCAATGGTCTGTTCCAGGACATCCAGCAGGCCATCAACGCATTTCATCTGCGAAACGGGAACGCGGACATTCCGGTGATGGGTTGGCGATCCAGCCCACCCGCCTCTCCCTCGATCGGTGATCGGTACGTGGTCGGGGTCAATCCGACAGGGGCATGGGTCGGACAAGCGCAAAGAATTGCTGTTTGGATCGGGGCATGGACCTTCCTGGATGCGGTTCCCGGGTTGCTCGTGAACTACATGGACGGCAACGATTTTTCGATGCTCTGGTTCAACGGGACGATCTGGCAATCGCTCGTCATTCGCCGCGTGCTTCGTGAGAGTTTGACGGTTTGGGTTCGTACCGACGGTAACGACAACAACGACGGCGGCGCCAACGCTGCGGCCCGGGCATTCGCGACAATTCAGGCTGCATGGAATTACATTGCCAGCCGGTTTGATTCCGGTGGGCAAGCGATCACCATCGCCCTCGGCAATCCCGGAACGTATGACGGTTTCCGGGCGAACTCTTTTGCGGGAAATGTCACCATCCAAGGCGACACAATCCCGTCCAATAACTACATCATCCGTTGTCGTGATGCCGCAACAGCTGAGGTCATCACCTCTGCGATTTCCTCGCTTGAGATCAATAACTGCGTGCTCTCGTTCACGTACACGGGCGCCCCATCCTCGGAATGGATCCTTGGCGCACGGGGCGGCAGTCAGATAACAACGAACGGTTGCCGGTTCCGGATGACTTCCAACCGCAGCCGCCTGGTGATGAACGACGTTGACAGTAAGTGCATCATCTCCGTTCGCGGGCAGACCCAGATTCAGGGCGCGTTCATGTGCGGGTATTTCGCTCGTGTGCTGGGTGGGGGCGTCTTCCTCGGCGGCGTCAGTGCAGCGCCGGCCGTCATCAATTTGGACGCGGGCCAGACGTACAACAGCTATTTCTGCGGATGTTCGTTGGGTGGCGTGTCTGATTGGTCGGCGTGCACCTTCACTGGCAGCTCCAACCCAGTCGCGGTTCGATACTTCGTTGCGCTCAACGGCGTCATCAACACGTCCGGGCAAGGACAGAACTACTTTCCTGGCACCGTCGCCGGCGTCATTCAAACTGGGGGTCAGTATGCTTGAGATGCCGACATTCAACCCGTTCGATTGGTACTGGCTCGCCGACGACGGCCGTCTCTTCAGCTCGGCCGTGCAAGCCGAGGTTGCCGCAGACGATGCCGCCTACACAGAGTGGTCCGAGAGCAACCGGGCCACGGCTTGGCCGCGCGACGAAGAAGGCAACCAGACGGACGCGGCCCTTCAGGAGGTCTTGGCAACCTATGGCCTCGCCGTTGGCATGGATCGTCGGAAGGCTGCTCTCTCGCAGGCAATCGACGATCGAGCCGAAGCCGAGCGTCTCCGTTGGATCACGCCTGGGGCAGGGCAGGCGATGACCTATGCCAGGAAGGTGGAAGAGGCCAAGGCAGTGCAGTCCGCGACGTCGCCGAAGGCGGCAGACTACCCAATGCTCGCCGCTTCGATCGGCCTTGACGGCAAGACGATCAAGGAAGTGGCGGACACCATCCTTGAAATGGACGCTGCATGGGCAACGGTCGGAGCGGCGATCGAAAAGCGCCGCCTCCAGCTGAAGCATGACGTCGGCAACGCGGCGGATGCGCCAGGTCTGGATTCGGTGGATCTGAATTCGGGCTGGCCGGAACGACCGTAACGCTCTTTGCCCCGACCCTCCGACATGCTAGCGACGGAAATCGTCGTCGGATCGGGATTGGTTATGGCTCGCGAGAACGTTCTTTCTGACTTGGGTCCTCTGTATCACTCTTATCGTTGGTTTGGAGTGGACAACGAGCAGATACCCGGCATGTACGAGAAGAACCAACTCGCAAAAGAAGCGATCATCGGCAGCTACATTCTTCATGCATTAGCCAAATGTGGCAGGGGCGGGAGTTCAAGCAGCTTCTGTGAACTCTTCTGCGCTGATGGCTACTACGTAATGCTTGCGCAGCATTTTGGCGCAGCCAACAGTGTTGGGATCGACAATGATCGCGATGGGCATTTCGAGAACGGCCGAGCAATTGCCGAGAGGCTGGGCTTAACGGGGTGCGAGTTCAGAAAAGCGGACGTGAACGACATCGGCATTCACGGTCAGTTCGACATAGTCGCGAATGTCGGCGGGCTCTACCATGTCCCCAATCCGGAAAAGATACTCGATCTCTCGTACGCAATGGCTAGGCGGTTCCTCATCGTCCAGACGGTCGTGTCACTGGCAACGAACGACAAAGACTACTTCGAAACGCCAGCTCCTGGATGGGATTGGGGCAGTCGATATTCCGCGGCGTCCTTCACTCGAATGATCTCGCGCAAAGGCTGGAACATCGTCGACGCGCACTTCAATCATTTGGAGGGCAATGATCGTCCGGAGGATCGAGGCAGTGTCTACTTCCTTATTAGCAAGGAGGCCCCTGGCGGCTTCAACCGCTTCACGCCACTCCTTCGTAAGATAAAGGCCAAGCTGCCTTAACTCTGAAATACACACGGTCTGCCTGGCGTAGACCGTCCAATTCAACAAGCCGCCCTTCGAGGCGGCTTTTTTCATGGAGCCCTCATGGCAAACGCAATCTACCCGAAGGGTAAGGAAGGCCTGCTCGGCGCCTTGAACCTTGTGTCGGGCACCGTTCGCGCGGTGCTGATCGACACCGGCACCTACACCTATGCGGCGTCTCACCAGTACCTGTCGTCGGTGCCGGCAGGATCGCGCATTGGTACGCCTCAGACTCTGGGTACGAAGACAGTGCTGAACGGCACGTTCGACGCTGCCGACGTCACGTTTCCCAGCGTGCCGCTCGGTGACGCAGCCGAGGCCATCCTGATCTACGTCGACACTGGCACCGAAAGCACGTCGGCTCTCGTCGCTTACATCGACACGGCCACCGGCCTCCCGGTCACGCCGAACGGCGGCAACATCACCATTACCTGGAACGCCTCCGGCATCTTCACGCTCTAATCAGGGGCATCTCCATGGCCGACATGATCTTCGCGCCGCCGATCGCTCAAGGGTATCCGTACGCTGTGCAGTTCGAGGCAGCCGGTAGCGATGTCGTGTTTCCCGCTGGGATCGGTTTGCGGGCTCAGGTGCGCGAGCGGTTTACGGCCGACCTGATCACCGAACTGACGACCGAGAATGGTGGACTGGTCGTGATCAACCCGCAAACCGTCGAGGTCCGCATTCCGGCATCTGCAACATCGCAGGCATCGAACTTCCTCATGTTGGATCTCGTCAGGACGGATCAGCCGGATGAGCAGTACCTGTATTTTCTGCTGAAGATCCCTGTGTCTCAGACCGTGACGAAGCCCGAATGAACCGGGTCAAGGTCGCCCGCCCGTTCGGGGGCGTCATTCCGGTTCAGCACCCCAATGCGCCCATCGGATCCCGCGCGCCCCTCGTGGTGGCGGTGTCGGTAGTAGCATTGAACCTCGCCGGGCTGACCGCGCACCTGCCGCCTATGCAGGATGCGATACCGGGACAGGTGATCACAGTCCCGACCATCCCGTCATCATCCGTCGTCCACGGACCGTCGGTGGGGCAGGGTGATCGGATCATAGCTCCGCCTGTTGTGGCCAGCATCTCGGTGGTGCCGGCTTCGGGAGTTACGCCCGGCGTTGTCACGATCGCGCCGGCACAAATCGCAAGCTTGGGCGACGTTCCATCCCCCACCGTGTCCGGCGATGTAGCAGGCGTGGTGCCTGATCCCATTCTCAACGTCTCGGTGTTTCACGATCCATCGGTAGCGCGCGGTGCGCTCTCTATCGCCCCCGCTTTGATAGTCTCCGCCTCTGCTGTTTCCAGCCCAGTCGTAGGCGCGGGCCCTGTCAGTCTAACGCCAGCCTCAATATCGGCATCCTCCTCGGTCCCGGCGCCCGCTGTAGCCGCCGTGGACGGACTGAACATCGTTCCGGATGCCATCGCGACGACTGCGGAAGTCTTCGGTCATACCGTGCTTCGCGGTGGAGTCGGTCTCTCACCGGGAGCAATCTCTTCCACGTCCACGATCTCCGAACCTTCGGTTCTTCGTGACGCGCTGGCGATCCTCCCTGAGGCGATACAGACGATATCCGTCATCAGCGAGCCTGCGATCGCCACGGGGGAAGTAATCATCCAGCCGGTAGATATCCCGTCTGCCGCCACCGTGCTGGTCGCCGGCGTCTCAGCTGGTGTGGTCGGCATCGAGCCGGCATCCGTTGCTTCTACCAACACCTTCTACGCCTCGACCATCGACCGTGGTGCAGTGGCGGTCGCACCATCGGCGATCGCCGCATCATCCCTGGTTCGCGCTCCTGTCGTTGGCCGTGGCGTTCGCACCATCGCGCCCCCAGCAATCGCGTCCACGGCTGTCATGTTCAACCCAACCGTCGTCGCCGAAGTCCCGGCTGGCAACTGGTTCGATGATCCCCAGTGGGATCGCTTCCAGGCAATTGCCCGCGGGAATGACGCTGCCATCTGGACGGGGCCGAAGGTGGGCGGGAAGTGGCCCAAGAGGGTCGCCACGCGTGAGGAAGTGCTTGCGATCGTCGCGTCGGCAGGGCGGGGATACATGGCCGCACCGAACGGCCCGTATGCCTACGACACCGCAGCGAACACAGTCCGGGTGTCGAACGACCGCGGTCGGCCTCAGGTGGTGTTCGATCCGTACCCACGAGCCAACATCCTGTTCCCGTCGGGCATCTTCAGTGCGGCGCAGTCAGTCACGATCGAGAACTTCCGGCACAACCTGCGCTTCCGTGGCTCCGGCAGCCTGACGCTGACCGGTAGTCCGATCCCTGGCGGGACGCTGACGCTTGCCGGGGCGGGCACGAATGTCAGCGTGTGGACGCGTTTCCAGCCGACAGGCGGCGGCGCTATCACGGTTACGCCCAGCGGCGACGTTCGGGACGTCAACCTCGATGCTCGCGGGACAACCTTCAAGGAGCCGGACTATCCGACCATACCGATCCGCACCACTACGGCGCGGGTCGATCAGGCGGCGGAAACCATCAACCCAGGCAGCCTGATCACGCCCGAGATCGCTCTGAACGGCACCATTCTGCTGCAGGGCCAGCTGTTTGCCCCGCCATATACCGACACTGGCGGATCGGGCAGCCGCTACCTCATGGGCTGGGAGTATGACGGCCGTCTGGAGATGCAGGCGAACGGGACGATTTTCTGCACCGCCGGCGGCGGCAACCTGTCGATCCCAACGGGCAACACCGCTGCCGATCCGTTCAGGGTCGCCGTGACGTTCCGAGAGCGCGACGTTGCCGGCAACTACCCCGCTGATCGACCGGGCATCTGCCGCATGTCGGTGAATGGATCCGCAGCTGCTAGCCATGAAGCTCGCTACGGCTCAGGCCTTGGCGATCATGCTCAGCTGGTGTTCGGCCGAGATACCGGCTCCTACCAGGCGCAGTCTTCGGGTGCTGCTGGATACGACATCATCGCGTTCACATCGGACCTGTTCACCGCTGCCGAGCTGGCTGCGATCTCGGTCTATCAGACATAGACCGCTTTACAGCCTGAGACGGAGAGAACCGGGGCGCCGTAGCTAACCCCAGTCCTCCCATGCGGAGCCTCCCGAGCTCACGCCGCCGCGACCTATCAACAGAATGTGTGCAAACCGCGCCGCCTCAGCAATGGGGCGGCTTTTTCTTTGGAGCACCCTAATGAAAATCACCGCTGCCGACCTGCGTCGGCTGGCGCCGCAGGCGTCTGCCATGATCGTCAATGGCATCATCGAGCATCAGCATCTCTTGCCGCAGTACGGGATCGATACAGGCCGTCGGCTGCAGCACTTCATGGCGCAGTGCGCTCAGGAGACATCCGGGCTCCGACAGCTCGAGGAAAACCTGAACTACTCGGCCGGGCGCTTGCGCGAGGTCTGGCCATCTAGGTTCAAGTCGATCGATGTGGCGCGAGAGTACGCCGGCAACCCAGAGAAGCTGGCGAACAACGTCTACTCAAGCCGAATGGGCAACGGCCCGCCGGCAACTGGCGACGGATGGCGGTTTCGCGGGTCGGGCATGAAGATGACGACAGGCAGGAGCAACTACCGCCAGGTAGAGGCAGAGACCGGCCTGCCTGTAGTCTCCAACCCGGATATGCTCCGGCGCTTTCCCGAAGCGCTGCTGTCGGCCTGCATCTACTGGCAGAAGAACCGCCTTTCTCGGTTCGCCGATATCGACGATGCTGAGGGCCTGACCCGTGCGGTCAATGGTGGGCTGACCGGCTTCCCTGATCGTCAGACCTACCTGCGGCGGGCAAAAGGCATTTGGGCAGACAGCTTCCGCTTCAAGGTATCTGGTGCTCAGGCGCCGGCGGTCACGCCTGATCTGCCCATCCTCCGCCAAGGCTCGACCGGCCAGCCCGTCCGCGACTGGCAAGCCATCCTCCGCGCCAACGGGCTCCCGGTCACGGTTGACGGCGACTTCGGCGCCAAGACGGCCACAGCAACTCGCACCCTTCAAACCCGCCTCGGCCTCGTCGCCGATGGCATTGTCGGCCCCGCCACGCGCGCGGCCGCATCCAAAGGAGCATGATCCATGGCCGATCTGAAGGCAGCAATCCGCAACGTTGTCGTCCAAGGGGCCGTGGCGGCCGCGAACAACGAGAACATCGCCATCGCCGACTCCGCAGTCGGGCCGGTGGCTGACATCATCACAACCCGGGTCAAGCCGCTAATCGAACACGCCACGAACACTGAGCCCTGGTACCGCTCGCGTGTCACCGTCGGCGCGATCGTGTCCATGGGCACCGGCCTTCTGTCGGCGCTGGGCGTGGCCACGGACTGGGTGGACCCGGATACCGCGGTCGTTGTCATCATGGCCGCTGGCTCGCTCGTGGGCGGCATCTTTACGCTCTACGGCCGATGGGCGGCGCGCAAGCCGATGGGAACGTGAGATGATCATTCTCAGGGTCTATCGCGGGGTCGCTGACCATTTCCCAATCCGCGTGTCGGAGTGGCTGATGCTGTGGCCCGCGTTCGGCCTTTGGGTGGCGCTGCAAAGTTCGCCTGACATGTTCCAGACCTCGCCAAGCTTCGCCTATCTGGCGGACTGGGCGGATGAAGGGACATGGTCAGCCGTCATCGGCTTATGTGGCATCGCACGGCTGACCGCGCTGACGATCAACGGGACGTTCAAAGGGTTCGCCTTCTCGCCCCACATCCGGGCAGGGGCATCCATAATCGGCGTCCTGATGTGGTCACAGATTTCCCTTGGGTTCTTCATGGCTTTTGTGAATGCCGGCGGCGCTCCCAGCGGCGTGGTGGCCTGGTCGACCATGGTCTTGCTCGAGCTCGTCAACAGCTACCGATCGTGGTCGGACGTCGGAAAGAACGCAGCAGGACGTGAGTGATGGAATGGCTTGCAGGCTTAGATCTTGAAAAGGTCGCCAACGCGATCGTCCTACTGGTGGTCGGCATTCTGTCCGGCCTCGGCTTCACACGCGGTAAGAAGAACCCGCCGCCGGCTCAGGCATCGAGCTCTGTCGAGATCGCTGGTGCCCTAGTCGACAGCTCGTCCATTAAGCAGGCGGCCGTCGAGATTTCCGGAATGACCGGTGCCTTGGGCGAGCAGAACGAGCTGATGGAGAAAGGCATTCTGGCGCTCGACCGCCATCGGCATGCAGTCGACGACCTGACTGAACAGGTGAAGGAGCTAAGGCAGGCAATGCAGGCAAGGCGATAGGCTAACCCGAGTGTTGACTATGTCGTCATCATGAATTTGATTGTTTCTAGGGAGTCGCTTGCCGATTTTTCCGACGTATGCCAATTGTCTGCGCCAATGTATGAGCGGGTATTGCTGATGGAGCGCCTTGAACCAGAAACGATGCACCCGGCGCCGCCGGATGTTTTAGCTGGTTTAAAGACGCTTTGCGCAATGCGAGATAGCCCAAAATCTGATTGGAGAATGAAGGACGTAGAGCGTGCTTGCGGAGAGATAGGCATCGTCTGCAAGGCGCCAAAGCGCGGTTCTCATTATCGGGTTCGCTCGGAACTTGTGCCGGGAACAATCCTTACTATCCCGGCTGCCAAGCCGATTAAGGCCCCCTATATTAGGCAGCTGGTAGAGTTGGCGGAGAGGCATCGAGAAGCAGTTATGGAACAGGAGGCCGTAGATGGATCCTAAAATGTATGCAGTCGTCGTTCTTCCTTTGGATCAGGAAGATGGAGATGGATTTGTAGCATACGTTCCTGATCTGCCGGGGTGCATGTCCGACGGGGAGACGGCTGAAGAGGCTTGCATTAACGTGTATGCTGCAATTGCCGAGTGGATCGAAGAGGCACAGGAAACGGGACAGATTGTTCCCAGCCCAGGCTCAGCCGCGCGTCGCCATCGAAAGCTTCATCGCCGGATGCTCGACTACATCGAGAAGCAAGCGGAACTCTTGGATGCGAAAGAACAACTTCTGAACGCCAAGGACTCTCTGCTGGAAGCTATCGAATACAAGTCCAATCTGCTCGAAAGCAGGGCTAAGCGCATTGAGGCGGAGCTTGCCGCAAGTAACGGATCTCGCGATGAGGCAGCATGGTTTATGTCTAAAGTTAGCTTGAAAGCGAACAGACACCTGCCGCACTAACGGAACGTTTACAAGGCCCCGCTCGGCTTCGGCTGGGCGGGCCTGCCTCGACCGTGGACACCACCTGCTTCCGACGGATCTTCGCAACTCGGTGAAACGCTTTGCGGCTTATTTTGATTGCCCTCCACGGCATGTAGCCGGCGCTGAGGGCAAATCGGCTGCTCGACGGTCGGTACGTTCGTTTCATGTTCACTCGGCAGCGGTGGTGGGTTTGGGCCTGGCTGACAGGCCAGCCGCCAGCCAGGCCCGCAACGACTCCGTCCATGGAGGGGGAAGCGTAGTCGCATCGCGACATTAAGTGGTGGGAGCTGTCACAATCAAACTCTGCGACGTCCCGCCTCAGCTGAGTTGGTCTGATACGTTTAAGCAGATGTCACTGGGTTGGTAGCGTCGTCGCCGGCTCTACAGCAATGCCCGTCTATCGGCGGGCTCGATCAATCCATCGGCACGTGAGGAAGGTTTGAGATCAATCCGTTGAAAAAGGCTCACCCAAGAACTGTCGTCTCGATGTCTGCATTTCCCAACGAAGGTCAGTGCCCCGCGCTCGACGTACTCATTAGCCTGACGCAGCAAATCATTGCCGTAGGCGCCATTGACGCTAGCGCCGTGCTTGACGACCAGATACCCATGGGACCTATCCAACTCAGTTAAATCGAGTTGCTGCGCATCTGTCATCGCTCGATCCAATATGTTGCAAGGTGCAAGGCAGGGAATTTACTCTGACGGCATAACTGCAACCTCATCAGCCTGCGAACTTTTCACATGCGGTTGAGGCAATACGAGCGGCAATTAGGCATAATCCCAAAACCAAATAGGACGCAGTTAAACAGACGGGCATCATCGCGGACGCGGCTGCCGGATTAGAACCAGTTCAGTCCTGCGACCAGCCTTACAGTAACCCCAGCTTATGCAGGTTGCTACCGTCGTAAGTCAGCCGAACGCACGGTTCTCCGCCTGCTGCTCGGTAGGTTTCAACCAATCCGCGAACTTCTAGTATCTGCATGAACGCAGACATGGATGGGGCTAGTTGAGCAACTGGAACTCCGCCATCGGCCAGTATCAGTAGAAGTGACCGAGCGTCCGGTGCAAGATCGACAAGTCGTTTAGGCACGAGTATCACCCACTGCTTCAAGGCCGCCAACGGTGATGAAGAGACGGTTGGGGGCAGCAGGGGGATAGGCCTCAACGAAACCAGCGGCGCGAAGCTGTTTAAGCGCTTGGAATTCGTCAGCGTCAAAATCGTTAAGGCCGCAGCCTACGTTTCCTGCTTGACGAAGCTTCCTAAGAGCCGTCGCCGCAGCCGTGGTCAGTGGAACAGTTGCCATCGCCATCCCCAACAATCAACGATATAGGTCGAATTAACGACAAGCCGCTGCAACTGCAATATCTCCCCTGCCGGCTTCGGCCGAGCGGGGCTTTTTCTGCGTTACCGTTATGCCCGCGGCGGCCGCTCTGGATGACAAACAGCGGAGTGAGGTTCAATCCCAAACGGCGCTGTCGGATCGATAACCCTCAGTGCGTCACCAAGCTGGAAATTCAGTGCCTGGATTGCCTTATAGTGCGCGCAGCTTGGGTCCAACCCATGCATGTGATGGCATAGCGTCCGGTGCATATCCTGAATATCCTTCACCAATCCAGGCAGCTCCCACTGGTGAAGTTCCCGTGCCCTGTATCGTCTTATCATCGCCGTGTTCTCCATCTGTTCTTATGATGGATATCGCCGGGCTGGAGAGATTCGCTAGGGGCCTCGACTGAACAATTTTATCGCCGCATCATCCATCTCGTGCGCCTTGCGCGCCTTCGACCTGTTCTCTGCCAGGTTGACCATTGCGGCATCTACCGCTTCCGGCGTCCAGCCGGCGGCTTCAGCGTGATAGCCGACCTCGTAAAAGGTGAAATCCATGGCCTTTTCACATTCCCGCACATAGTCGGGATGGTCGGGAGCTAAGCGGGGCGGGCTGGTCATTGGCAACCTCCTATCGATGACCAGCCAACGCGAGTTGCCATCATGGCGTTCCGATCGCAGACGAGGTGTTGCGGGTTCCTTCTTCGCAATATTTTCGCAAACAGCTATTTGAAGGCAGCGCACCGTTGATCCCAACAGGTTGAAAAGGCTCGATAAATAGTGCTGCAAATTGAACGCCTGTAAGCCCCTGCTAAGGGAGTATACCGGAGACGGTATCGTGGGTTCGAATCCCATCCTCTCCGCCACGAAAGCCTTGAACGAACGCTTCCCGCTTAGCCTCGCAGCCATTTCGCAATACGCTTCGACGCGAAGCGACGAAACGCCACCCGAACATCCCCGCCATTACAGACCGTGACTGCGATCGCCTCGCGAACGTCGATGCGCCTTCGCTCCAGCTCTCGTCAGACGTATCCTTACTTTTTTGCCACATCGCCGATTCCGAAGCTGCGTCGACTAAGCAGAGACTGCGGCACGCTGGCGCAGGACAGGGCGGCTTAGTATCTAAGCCGCAGTCCCAGCACATTGGCATTCATTGCGCCACGCATATTGCCGAGCGTTCCGTTGGCACCGGAACGATGATGCAGACGCCAGAAGGCTTCCACCTCCGGGGTGTCAGCGAAGGAGACGTTCAATTCAGGCCCGAGATAGAATAGAAGCGCGGCGTTTCCTTCGTAGCGCTCTTCCAGGCGCTGTTCACGGCCGCGGTGCGTACCGGATACTGCACTCAGACCGGCCGTGAAGGACGGAGATATGTTGATCGTGTTGGCGATCGAGAACCCGTCATAACGAATGACTGGGCCACCCCAAACCTCTCCCGTCACCCCGCCAATCGCCCTTGCTGCGACGCCGACCTCCATACCGACCTGAACATCATGAGGCCTGTAGAAGTAGCGTTGATAGCCAACTCCGGCGGTGATCCGGTTTTCGTAGGAAACACCGAATGGATTGGCACTGCGGCCCATATTCTCGTCGGTCAGGACACCGCCGAATCCAAAGATCGCTTCGCCGAATTGATCGGCGTCCGGTGTCTCTGCGCCACGTGAAGAGGTTGGCGCAACAGCGGCACACAGAAACGCTGCCAAGGCAATTCGATGAAGGATATAGGGCATTATAACGTCACTCGCGGCTTCTTTGGCTGCGCAGTTTAAGCGCCGAGTGTTGACGAAATGAGGTGGGCTGTCCCCATCAGGTAAGGGAGGGGGACGATGGAAGGCTCGCACTTTGCCGAACAGGAACACGTCGGCCGCACAACGCGGTCAGCATTCAGAGATGTTGGCCGAGAAAGCTGCGGATGATCTGCGCTATTTCGTCGGCGTGGGTTTCGAGCGCGAAATGTCCCGCATCCAGCAGGTGGACATGCCCATGGGGCAGGTCACGCTTGTACGCCTCGGCTCCCGCCGGCAGAAATGCCGGGTCGTGTCGGCCCCAAACCGCCAGAAATGGGGGCTGATGCTTGCGGAAGTAAGCTTGAAACTCCGGATAGCGCTCCGGGTTCGTGCGGTAGTCTCGAATGAGGTCCAACTGGATCTCTTCCGCGCCAGGCCGTGACATCAGGGCGATGTCGAGCATGTAGCCGTCAGGGCTCAGCCGTGATGGATCCGCACCCGTCCGGTACTGCCAGTTTTCGATGACGTCCGCCGATAAGGACTGCCGGCAGGCTTCACGGTTTTCCGGGCTGGGGTCACGCCAGTATGCCTGCCACGCACCCCATTCGTCGCTGAAGCCTTCCATATAGGCGTTGCCGTTCTGGCTGATGAGAGCCGTGACGCGTTCAGGATGCGCCGTCGCCAGCCTCAGCCCGACCGGTGCCCCGTAATCGAAGATGTAGAGAGCGTAGCGATGGAGACCGAGAGCTTCTGTAAACTCATCGATGACCCTTGCTAGGTTGTCGAACGTGTATCGGAAGCTCTCCCGTGGGGGCGCCTTCGTGTAGCCGAAGCCAGGAAGGTCCGGAGCAATCACCCGGTAGCGGTCCGCAAGCTGCGGTATGAGGTCCCGGAACATGTGGCTGGATGTCGGAAAGCCGTGAAGAAGCAACAGAACCGGGGCGTCCTTTGCCCCTGCTTCGCGGTAAAATACGTCCACATCGGCCACGCGTTGGGTCTTGTAGCTGACTGTCATGGTGCTTCTCCAATCGGATCATACGCGTGCATCGCGCTCAAGCGACGTCCACGCCGTTTCAAGCCTGACAAAATACTACCGACCGGTCGTTTGTAAATAGGCGTCTTGTGTGATAGCTCCGCAGTGGAGTTCGGGCTGTCTACGGTTGGGTGCACATATGAAGGTGGCCAAAGAAGATATCGTCGCTGCGGCGCGGGAACTGTTCCGCGAGAAGGGGTATGTCGGCGCCTCTATGCAGGATCTGGCCACGCGCGTCGGCCTGAAGAAGGCGTCACTCTACATGCGCTTCCCCAACAAGGAGGCTCTGGTTCCGGAGGTTCTCGATCTCACGTTCCGCGAAACCGTGAACGGGCAGGGCGTCGACGCCGAAGAGTGGAACGTCGCCTATGAAGCTATGATCAGGGTGATCGCCGACAATCTCCTGGATCGGAAACGCTGCGTCGGTTTGCATCTCGCATACGGGGTGGGCGACGCGACGCCCGTCGCCAAGGAAGCCGTCCGACATTTCTTCCAATCGCTCAGAGATCGCCTGAGCGAAATTCTGGAAAAGGCGATGTCGCCTGGAACCGCGGCTGTAGTGGCGGCTGACGCTCTTATTCGGCTTGAGGGTGCGACGCTGCTGACGGCCGTCTTCGACGACACGGACGCTATGGAGCGAGTCGTCCGCACGATCATCGCGGATGCGATGGAGGCCGCCCGCCGCGGAGCCGGGCATTAGCACGGCGGCACGTCACGATCGCCTTGCGACCAGGCCATACCGCTGGCGGTAAAGGTTGGGCGTCAGCCCGGTAAAGCGCTGAAACAGCTTACGGAACGCCGCCGGGTCGCCGTAACCGACAGAAAAGCCGATCTGATCCACCGTATTGCCGGTCAGTTCCAGAAGCTCACGCGCCTTGGCAATGCGCATCTGCTGCAGATACTCGACCGGGCGCAACCCGGTGGCCTTTGCAAAGCGGCGCAGGAAGGTGCGCTCGGTCAGGCCGGCCAGGGCCGCCAGTTCGGCCACGGCCGACGGCTCGTCCGCATGGGCGTGGACATGCTGCTGTACCCGCAGGATCGCTGTGTCGCCATGGTCGAAGCGCGGCACGAACTGGCTGAATGGCCGCTGCGATCGGCGCGGCGGGTCTACCAGCAGAAAACGCGCCGTGGCCAGCATGATGCTGGGCCCCATCAGCCGTTCCACCAGTGTCAGCCCCAGATCTGTCCATGCGAGGATACCACCCGCCGTCATGATGTCGCCGTCGTCGATGACCATCTGTTCCTCGGCAAGTTCGACACCCGGAAAACGTTCTGCCAACTGCCGGGCAAAGGCCCAGTGCGTCGTCACCCGGCGGCCGTCGATCAGCCCGGTTTCCGCCAGCACGAAAGCTCCGGCGCAGACCGAGCAGAGCGTGCTGCCCTCCGCATGGCGCGCATTCATCCAGCTGGCAGCCACCGGCATGGATCGCATCTTTTCCGGCATGACGATGCTCGGCGGCGCAATCACATGGGTCAACTGGTGCGGTGTTCCGGCAAGGCTGTCGTATACGCAGTCGATGCCACCGCCTGCCTCATCCGCCCGCCAGTGCGAGATGCGGACGAAAGGCGCCGGGCGACGCTTTTGCGCTTCAGATTCAGAGCGCGCCACCCATTCATTGGCGATGCGGAACAGATCGGTCAGCCCATACACAGCGGCAAGCTGGCAATCGGGATAGATCAGAAGACCGATTTCGGCCACAGTCTCTGTTCTCGAGCGAGTTGCCTCCACCATGGCCACATATCTCGTTTGTCAGTTTTGCCTTTAATAATGTCATTTCCGCCAAGCGTCCACCGATCCCGCCGGTCCTATCTTGTCTGCATCGAAGCGATCTCAACAAAGGAGAATTCAACATGGCAAAGATCACCACCAGCGACGGAACGAAAATCTTCTACAAGGACTGGGGTCCGAAGGACGCCCAGCCGGTCGTCTTCCATCATGGCTGGCCGCTGTCGTCGGACGACTGGGATAACCAGATGCTGTTTTTCCTGTCGCAGGGCTATCGCGTGATCGCCCATGACAGGCGCGGCCATGGCCGCTCCGACCAGACCGACACCGGCAATGAAATGGACACCTACGCCGCCGACGTCGCGGAGTTGGTTGGCGCGCTGGACTTGAAGAACGCCATTCATATCGGCCATTCGACCGGCGGCGGCGAAGTGGCGCGCTATGTCGCCCGGGCCGAGAACGGCCGTGTTGCAAAGGCGGTGCTGATGGGCGCCGTGCCGCCGATCATGGTCAAATCCGCCGCCAACCCGGAAGGATTGCCCATCGAAGTGTTCGACGGGTTTCGCGATGCGCTTGTCGCCAACCGGGCACAATTCTTCATCGAGGTGCCATCGGGGCCGTTCTATGGCTTCAACCGTCCCGGTGCGGAGGTCAGTCAGGGGCTGATCGACAATTGGTGGCGCCAGGGCATGATGGGCGGGGCCAAGGCGCATTATGATTGCATCAAGGCTTTCTCCGAAACGGATTTTACCGAAGATCTCCGCGCGATCACGGTGCCCGTGCTGGTGATGCACGGCGAAGATGATCAGGTGGTGCCGATCGCCGATTCCGCGCACAAGGCAATCGAGCTGCTGACCAACGGCACGCTGAAGACCTATCCGGGCCTGTCGCACGGCATGTTCGCCACCCATCCCCAGATCATCAACGCGGATCTGCTGGCGTTCGCACGCGGTTGATTAAGTGGGGAGGGGGCCTTTCAGCCATAACGCATCGCTGACTATCGGCGTACGGGAAGGGTAGTTCTTACCAGAAGCTGTGCCGGAATCATCGGGTTCCGGCACGCTTCATCTGAAAGAGGCTAGATCAGCCCGACAAAGGCCATTCCGAGCCCAAGTGCCATACTCAGGAAGATCGTGTGCTGGATCGCCATGATAATGCCCCCGTTTCGTCACAGCCATTAAGCCTTCAGTAACCCTAAGGTTCCGATGCCGGGCCGCAATGCGTTCTCCACCCTATGGTTAACCGTGCTGTTGAAAGGGGCTGTCCGCAGTCATATGTGCCACCGACAGTTGCGGCCCTGGTGTCATGCCTCTGCAATATCAGTGCCTTACAAAAAAGGTTCGACCTCGGCGATTTTCCTGGTTGACGGTTTTGGTAGGTTAGTCCTATAAGCCGGCCATCGAGACGGCGGCGGCGCCGGGCCGGACTGGTTGGTTCAGGGAACTGGGTTGATTGGTTTGGAAGCATGGCTGGATTGGCTTGGTTAAGCCTAGTTGATCCGGCTGGGTTTTTGCGCTCTGGCCGTTGGTTTTGGCTTTAAGAGAGTTGCGTTGAGTGGCTTTCGCGGTTTGGCTTTCGGGCTTGACTGAGGCGGTTGACGG